>NZ_PHIE01000001.1:0-1692228 GCF_002796895.1 Bacillus sp. SN1 | reverse complement strand
AGATGATCAGGTTGATAGGTCTGAGGTGGAAGTGTGGCGACACATGGAGCTGACAGATACTAATCGATCGAGGACTTAACCAAATTTCTAATCATGATGTCACACCTGTTATCTAGTTTTGAGAGAATAAGTTTTTTCAAAAAAACACTTGATTTCCTCAAGAATACATAGTATAATGTTAAATGTCACTGAAATTGTCTGGTGATGATGGCGAAGAGGTCACACCCGTTCCCATACCGAACACGGAAGTTAAGCTCTTCAGCACCGATGGTAGTTGGGGGTTTCCCCCTGTGAGAGTAGGACATCGCCAGGCAGGCTTCATTCCGCAGTAGCTCAGTGGTAGAGCTATCGGCTGTTAACCGATCGGTCGTAGGTTCGAATCCTACCTGCGGAGCCATTATTGGAGAGCTGTCCGAGTGGTCGAAGGAGCACGATTGGAAATCGTGTAGGCGGTCAACTCCGTCTCAAGGGTTCGAATCCCTTGCTCTCCGCCACTGATACTTATACATAATTACAATTGAAAGTCTGGGCCCGTTGGTCAAGCGGTTAAGACACCGCCCTTTCACGGCGGTAACACGGGTTCGAATCCCGTACGGGTCATTATATGATGGAGGATTAGCTCAGCTGGGAGAGCATCTGCCTTACAAGCAGAGGGTCGGCGGTTCGAGCCCGTCATCCTCCACCATTATCATCGCGGGGTGGAGCAGTTCGGTAGCTCGTCGGGCTCATAACCCGAAGGTCGCAGGTTCAAATCCTGCCCCCGCAACCAAAATAATTCAATACGGTCCGGTAGTTCAGTTGGTTAGAATGCCTGCCTGTCACGCAGGAGGTCGCGGGTTCGAGTCCCGTCCGGACCGCCATTTAAATACTAAGGCTCGGTAGCTCAGTTGGTAGAGCAACGGACTGAAAATCCGTGTGTCGGCGGTTCGATTCCGTCCCGAGCCACCACCTATGCCGGTGTAGCTCAATTGGTAGAGCAACTGACTTGTAATCAGTAGGTTGGGGGTTCAAGTCCTCTTGCCGGCACTGTTTTTTCAAAACTTAATGTGGAGGGGTAGCGAAGTGGCTAAACGCGGCGGACTGTAAATCCGCTCCCTCAGGGTTCGGCAGTTCGAATCTGCCCCCCTCCACCATTTATAGGGGCATAGTTTAACGGTAGAACAGAGGTCTCCAAAACCTCCGGTGTGGGTTCGATTCCTACTGCCCCTGCCAAATTTATGACATCTTGAGATTATGGCGGTTGTGGCGAAGTGGTTAACGCACCAGATTGTGGCTCTGGCACTCGTGGGTTCGATTCCCATCAATCGCCCCATATTATCATTGGGCTATAGCCAAGCGGTAAGGCAACGGACTTTGACTCCGTCATGCGTTGGTTCGAATCCAGCTAGCCCAGTCTCACTTTTATATCAACTGCATATGATGTATTAAGTCCCTTAAGATGCGGAAGTAGTTCAGTGGTAGAACACCACCTTGCCAAGGTGGGGGTCGCGGGTTCGAATCCCGTCTTCCGCTCCAATTACGGCGGCATAGCCAAGTGGTAAGGCAGAGGTCTGCAAAACCTTTATCCCCGGTTCGAATCCGGGTGTCGCCTTTCTTTTGCCGGGGTGGTGGAATTGGCAGACACACAGGACTTAAAATCCTGCGGTAGGTGACTACCGTGCCGGTTCAAGTCCGGCCCTCGGCACCAATTTTACTTACTTGGTAAGTTGAATTGGTGTTTGCGTGTTTAAACTATAACTAATCATATTAATGATCTACTTGAGTAGATCATTTTTTTATTGCTTTGATTTATCATAAGCAGCTAAGTTCCGATATATGATCATAAAGCTGCTTGAGCCATTATGTTTAGTTAAGTCTCTTAACACTTTTTTATTATTATATTTCCAAAAAAACTTTTTTGAAATACGTTGACACTTTAAGAGATCCATGATATATTTATATTCGTCGGTTAGATACGACGTAAAACTTGCCGGTGTGGCGGAATTGGCAGACGCGCACGACTCAAAATCGTGTTCCTTCTGGAGTGTCGGTTCGACCCCGACCACCGGTATACTGAAAAACCCGTTTCTTATGAGAAACGGGTTTTTATTTTTTATCAAAGAAAAGGAGCTAAGCTAAACTAAACTAGGCTCCTTTTTATATTTACTCAGCGTATTGGTCTAAAATCTCTTCTAACACCTCTTCAAGCCCTTCTGCATCCTCAAGCTCTGATTGCCTGAAGCGGACGCGTACGAGCTGTTCTCCGTCATTATACATCTCTTCCAGCCATCCTCGCAGTCCTCTTGCTCTGCGGTCGACTTCGAAAATAATGTCTAAACCGTCTTCGTCTAAAAGGAAAATAAGCTCTAATTCATCAAGCATCTGACGATAGTAGCCAGATGTCGGAATGAACTCAAATTCTTGAACGAACGGAAGGCGGCGCTGGAAGTAAGGCGCTTGTTCGCAGTCTGCTTCGTTAAGGCGGAAGCCCAGGTTTTCGATTGCTTCCAGCACACTTTCAATCCAAGGGTGCGCTTCAACGAAAATTCGATCGTGATCTGACTTGTCAATACCGCCTTGAATGTCAAGGTCTGTCACCACGGCGACCTCTACTTTCCCTACAGTGATTGGTGTATCAAGTGGGAGAATGAATGAGAACGGGAATTGATGCTGTTCTCCAGGCTGAATGGTAAATGAACCAGTGACCCGGAAAGAATGAATTGTAGCGTATTTCCGGTGCTCTTCATCGTCTTTTACA
Source organism: Bacillus sp. SN1 (assembly GCF_002796895.1). Lineage (NCBI taxonomy): Bacteria > Bacillati > Bacillota > Bacilli > Caryophanales > Bacillaceae > Bacillus > Bacillus sp. SN1. The sequence continues at coordinate 1,689,491 of NZ_PHIE01000001.1, read as the reverse complement.
ATGACGTACCGTGTATTAAGCTGTAAGTCAATATAGTGGATGTCCTGAGCGATTTTTCCGCCTTTGACATGTACAGTACCCCGCACTTCCTCTCCAGGATAATATGCGTCTTTCTCTAAAATCGTATCTACTTTTGCAGCACCGATTCCGGCACTTGCTGCAAGCTTCTTAAAAAATGACATGTTAAATCTTCCCCTTTTTCTTTTTCTCAACAGGTATACGTAAGAAGGAGGAAAAAAGATTCATTTGATTCATACTTTTTTCCTATTATTCGTCCGGCCTTGGGACAGACTATGATTAATATTGAAAGCAAAGGAGCGGATTGAAATGAATAAAGAAAGTATGGTTGCTAATGAATTACACAGAATGTTTTTGGCTGGTGAACTGCAAATCACGATAGAAGAGGATATAAACAATATATCTGAACGGCTGAGAAACGGCGATCTCAGTTTAGACCGATTGAGCGGAGAAGACACGTTTATAAAAGAAACGGTAAACGAGGCTTTAAGAAGAGTGGAGCAATAAAAGGAAGAGACGGCATCTCATCTTTGAGATCCCGTCTCTTTTTGTGGTCTTTGCTGTAAGATAAAAGCGAATCGATTTGAAATTGCTCACCAGAGCCACCCTTTTTCCAACAGAAGATCTGACAGTTCATCATGGAGATGGACAGCTGTATCTAATTGATCATGCAATGCTCTTCTGATGTGGGGATTTTCGGCTTCTGTTATTGCGACAGTGTATTTGTTAATGCTGGTTTTTATTGTTGTTAACAAATCAAAAATGTCTTCGGGACAAAGACCTTGTTCAATGAGCAAGCCACCTCCTTTGGTTTTTATAGCAGCTCCTGATAAGAAAGTATTTGGCTTTGTTTCTTGCTTCTATACAAAATGCTATAATAAGCAATAAATTTTGTTGGGGAGTGTGATGATGAAACAGATTATTGCGATGGGCGGCGGGGGTTTTTCGATGGAGCCGGAAAATTTGTCCCTCGATCAATATATCATCAATCAATCAGACCGGAAGTCGCCTCGCGTTTGTTTTTTGCCGACGGCGAGTGGTGATTCCCAAAACTATGTTCAGCGGTTTTATGATGCATTTCGAACACTGGATTGTGTGCCGTCTCATTTATCCTTATTTAAGCCGTCGTCAACAGATTTAATTTCTTTTGTTATGGAAAAGGACATAATTTATGTCGGCGGGGGAAATACGAGGAATATGCTTGTGCTGTGGAAAGAGTGGGGGCTGGATCTTATTCTCAGGGAAGCATGGAAGAACGGTGTGATTTTAGCTGGTTTAAGTGCAGGTGCGATCTGCTGGTTTGAAGAAGGGGTGACAGATTCAGCCGGACCGCTGACAAGCATGAAAAGTTTAGGTTTTTTGCAAGGGAGCTTTTGTCCTCATTATGACGGTGAAAAGGATCGAAGGCCGATATACCACCAGCTGATATCTAACGAATTCTTGTTCGATGGCTATGCGGCGGACGACGGAGCAGCTCTCCATTTCATAAATGATCAGCTGTTTCAGACAGTGAGTTCAAGACCGGGTGCAAAGGCATATCGGGTGATGATGGGTGATCATGAAATATCTGAAACTCCGCTGCCGGTCAACTATTTGGGATGAATTAGCTGAATATTTTCTATACTCCTCTTTTTTTTCGATTGGTTTTATGTTAAGATGAGTCCGAAATTAATAGTTACTGGGGGTGCCCGCTTTCGGGCTGAGAGAGAAGGTAAGCTTCTTAACCCTTTGGACCTGATCTGGTTCGTACCAGCGTGGGGAAGTAGAGGAATAGTTTTTATTATTGTCGTGCTGGGCAATAATATGTTTCTTTCTGACTGTAACCGGGTTCATTCATTTGAATCCGGTTTTTTGTGCTGGTTATGGGCTTGATTTTGTCCTTTCAAACGAAGAGAGGGGAAGGATAAGTAATGCAAAACAATTCAGTGCAGCAAGCCAACATTTCCATTATGTCGAGTTTTTCGGGGAGCAAGAAAGTGTATGTGGAGGGTTCTTCTTCGGACATCCAAGTGCCGATGAGGGAAATCGCATTGAGCCCGACGACAGGGTCGTTCGGCGAAGAGGAAAACGCGCCTGTGCGTGTCTATGATACAAGCGGACCGTATACCGACCCTGATGTGACCATTAATATTCAAGAAGGGTTAAAGCCGCTCCGCCAAAAATGGATCACGGAGCGCAGCGATGTTGAACAATATGAAGGACGAGCTATAAAACCAGAAGATAACGGTTATAAAAAAGCAAATCCAAACGTAAGCTACCCAGGACTAAAGCGGAACCCGCTGCGGGCGAAAGCGGGTCAAAATGTCACACAAATGCATTATGCCAAAAAAGGGATCATTACACCAGAGATGGAGTTTATCGCAATACGCGAGCATGTGTCTCCCGAATTTGTCAGAGATGAGGTAGCAAGCGGCCGGGCGATCATTCCTTCAAATATTAATCACCCTGAAAGCGAACCGATGATTATCGGCCGGAATTTTCATGTAAAGATTAATGCGAATATCGGAAATTCAGCGGTTACGTCATCAATTGAAGAAGAAGTGGAAAAAATGACGTGGGCCATTCGCTGGGGAGCGGATACGATGATGGATCTTTCCACCGGAAAAGACATTCATACGACGCGTGAATGGATTATCCGCAATTGCCCTGTGCCTGTTGGAACTGTTCCGATTTATCAGGCGCTTGAAAAGGTAAACGGCGTAGCGGAGGATTTAACGTGGGAGATTTATCGTGATACGCTGATCGAGCAGGCAGAGCAGGGAGTGGATTATTTTACGATACACGCTGGTGTTTTGCTTCGGTATGTGCCGCTGACTGCCAAACGGACAACTGGAATCGTGTCACGCGGGGGAGCGATTATGGCGCAGTGGTGTCTGGCTCATCATCAGGAAAGCTTTCTGTATACTCATTTTGAAGAAATCTGTGAAATCATGAAAACGTATGATATTGCTTTTTCTCTTGGGGATGGTCTGCGTCCCGGATCAATCGCTGATGCCAATGACGAAGCGCAGTTTGCTGAATTAGAGACGCTTGGAGAGCTGACGCAAATTGCCTGGAAGCATGATGTTCAGGTAATGATTGAGGGACCGGGGCATGTTCCGATGCATAAAATCAAAGAGAACGTCGATAAACAAATGGACATTTGCAAAGAAGCGCCTTTTTACACATTGGGGCCTCTGACGACCGATATTGCACCGGGCTATGACCACATTACTTCAGCGATCGGGGCAGCGATGATCGGCTGGTATGGGACAGCAATGCTTTGTTATGTAACGCCGAAGGAGCATTTGGGGCTGCCAAATCGTGATGATGTTCGTGAAGGGGTCATTACATATAAAATTGCTGCGCACGCGGCAGACCTTGCAAAAGGGCACCCCGGAGCGCAAATACGGGATGATGCGTTATCGAAAGCCCGCTTTGAATTCCGCTGGCGAGACCAGTTTAATCTATCTCTTGATCCGGAAAGAGCACTTGAATATCATGATGAAACCCTGCCGGCTGAAGGAGCAAAAACCGCTCATTTCTGTTCAATGTGCGGACCGAAGTTTTGCAGCATGAGAATTTCTCAGGATATTCGGGATTATGCGAAGGATAAAGAGATTGAAGAATGGGATGCGATTCAAGAGGGGATGAAAGAAAAAGCCAAAGAATTTGTGAATCAAGGCAGCCAGCTGTATAAATAATAGATTGACAGGCGAAATGGAATACGTTTTAATATAGCTAATATACATTTCCAGCATTTGCTGATCGGAACACCGAAGGCTCTTATCTTTTAGATAAGGGCCTTTTTTGTATGAAAAAGGAGGGAACAGTGATGGGAATCAAAAAAGAGAAGGGGAGAAAACGATTCAAGAAGCGAAAAACATACGGAAATCAGATTTTACCGCTGGAGCTCCTGATTGAAAAAAACAAACGAGAGATTATGAACAGTGCGGAGCTGATGGAGGAAATTTATATGAAGATTGATGAGAAGCATACGGCAGTGCGTCACTAAAATATAAAAAACCCGCTATTTACAGCGGGTTTTTGCATTTTTATTAAGCATCTTTTTTAACTGGCAATCCAAGGCCTTCTGCCACGCGTTTTCCGTATTCAGGATCCGCTTTGTAGAAATGCTCGATTTGGCGAAGTTTGATTTCTTCTTTTTCTACCGGCTTCATGGCGTTAACGATATTTTCAACAAGGCGGGCACGCTCATCCTCGCTCATTAAACGATAGAGATCACCGGCTTGTGTGTAGTGGTCATTGTGATCGTAGCTTACGCTGTCAGCGATTCCTTGTACCGGATATGCAGCTTGTTTATCCTCAGGTGACTCTTTCGGACCGCCGAAACTGTTAGGCTCGTAATAAACAGACCCACCGCCGTTATTGTCAAAGCGCATTTGTCCGTCACGCTGATAATTGTTCACTTCGTTGCGTGCGCGGTTGATTGGCAGCGCTTGATGGTTTGCACCGACACGGTAGCGGTGTGCATCATGATAAGCAAACAGTCGGCCTTGAAGCATTTTATCCGGAGAAACATCAATACCAGGCACGAGTGTTCCAGGTGAGAATGTCGCTTGTTCCACTTCTGCAAAGTAGTTTTCCGGATTTCTGTCTAGAACCATGCGTCCGACCTCGATTAACGGATAGTCTTTTTGAGACCAAACTTTTGTAACATCAAACGGATCGAAGCGATACGTATTTGCATCTTCTAAAGGCATGATTTGCACATATAGTTTCCATGCAGGGAAGTCACCATTTTCGATCGCATTGAATAGATCTTCTGTATGGTAATCAGGGTTTTCACCGGCAATTTTAGCCGCCGTATTGACATCAAGGTTTTTCACGCCTTGTTCTGTTTTAAAGTGATATTTAATCCATACGCCTTCACCTTCGGCATTCGTCCATTTGAATGTATGGCTCCCGAAGCCGTGCATGTGGCGGAGTGTTGCAGGGATTCCGCGATCAGACATCAGGATAGTTACTTGGTGTAATGACTCTGGTGAAAGTGACCAGAAATCCCATACAGCTGTAGGGTTTTTCAAGTGTGTTTTTGGATCTCTTTTTTGTGTATGGATGAAATCAGGGAACTTAATCGCATCGCGGATGAAGAATACCGGTGTATTGTTACCGACGATGTCGTAGTTTCCTTCTTCAGTATAAAATTTAACAGCAAATCCGCGTGGGTCGCGAACTGTATCAGCCGAGCCAAGTTCACCGGCAACTGTTGAGAAACGGATGAACAGTGGTGTGCGTTTGCCGACTTCAGAAAGGAAAGCGGCTTTCGTGTATTTTGTTACATCGTTTGTCACTTCAAAATATCCATGTGCGCCTGCTCCTTTGGCGTGAACGACACGTTCGGGAACACGTTCTCTGTTGAAATGGGCCAATTTTTCGAGTAAATGTACATCTTGGATTAAAGTTGGTCCGCGAGAACCGGCTGTCATCGAATTTTGATTATCTCCAACCGGGGCGCCCCAGCTAGTTGTCAGTTTATTTGAACTCATGTGATCACCTCTTCGAATTTATAAAAACATAATATCATCTCTAAGTAAAAAGTCAATATTATTTTATAATTATTATAAAATAGTTATCTCTATTAAGGGATATATAGTATTAAAAATGTTGATAAACCCTTGTTATAACAGCTTATAGGAGAGAGAAAATATTTTTGAAGAAATGATTTTTTCCTCTCTATTTGCGAAACAAGCAGAGTAAGTGATAAACAAGGCTGACAAAAATCTCGTTTAAAAAAGAGTTGACATATCGGAATAATTTGAATTAACATGATATTCAAACAAAAAAACAATTGGGCAGCTGATCGGACCGCCGAAGGCTCTCATCTCTATAAAGAACAGAGATGGGGGCCTTTTTGTTTTTTTAGAAGGCGGGGTTGGCAGAAAGAGAGGGATAAAAGTGGCTGTGACCATCAACATCAAAGAAAAGGCATTCGTTCAAGAGGGCCGCAAAACAACGGTCTTGGAGAACATTCAATTATCAATCGCACCAGGTGAATTTCTAACGGTCATCGGACCGAGCGGGTGCGGAAAAAGCACTCTGTTAAAGATTATTGCAGGACTTGATTCTGATTATGACGGGAGTGTTGCAATTAACGGACGCAGCGTAACAGCTCCGGGTATTCAGCAAGGATTTATTTTTCAGGAGCACCGCCTCTTTCCATGGCTGACGGTTGAGCAGAATATTGCCGCTGATTTGAACTTGAAAGATCAAAAAGTCAAACAGAAGGTGGATGAACTGATCGAGATTGTCAGATTGAAAGGATCGGAGAAAGCATATCCTCGTGAGCTGTCAGGCGGTATGTCACAAAGAGTGGCCATCGCACGGGCTCTTCTGCGGGAGCCTGAGGTGCTGCTTTTAGATGAACCGTTTGGTGCGCTGGACGCTTTTACCAGAAAACACCTGCAGGACGTGCTGCTGGATATATGGCGGAGGAAAAAAACAACGATGATTCTCGTCACTCATGATATAGATGAATCTGTTTATTTAGGAAATGAGCTTGCGATCCTTAAGGCCAAACCGGGGAACATCCATAAGCTGATGCCCATTCATCTGGCGTATCCGCGAAACCGCACGACACCGGATTTCCAAGCGATCAGACAGAAAGTGCTGTCGGAATTCGAGAAAACAGAAGATCTAGAGTACGCTGAGGGATCAGGGATATAGAAAGGGCGGAAGCAGAAATGAAAAAAGGACTCATTGTATTGGTTACCGTTTTTTTTCTGCTGGCAGGCTGCGGAGCAAATGGAGCCAGCGGTGACAACAAACCATTGAAAGAAATTCGAATCGGTATTCAGCAAAGCTTAAGCCCGCTTTTGATTGCGAAGGAGAAAGACTGGTTTGAAGATGCATTTGAAAAAGAAGGCATTAAAGTGAAATGGGTGGAGTTTCAAAGCGGTCCGCCCCAATTCGAAGGCCTTGCGGCAGACAAACTTGATTTTTCTCAGGTCGGCAATTCGCCTGTGATCGCAGGTCAGGCGGCAGGCATTGATTTTAAAGAAATCGGTTTATCCCAGGATGGGTTGAAGGCGAACGGCATCCTTGTGAATCAAAACAGCGGCATTCAGGACGTCAAGGACTTAAAGGGAAAGAAAATTGCAGTCGCCAAAGGCAGCAGCGGTTTTGATTTTCTGTATAAAGCGCTTGATCAAGTGGGTTTGTCAGCTAATGATGTGACGATCATTCAGCTTCAGCCCGATGAAGCAGCCTCCGCATTTGAAAACGGATCTGTTGATGCCTGGTCCATCTGGGAGCCGTACTTGTCTTTAGAAACAATCAAGCATGGAGCAAAAATCCTTGTGAACGGGGAAAGCACAGATTTATATTCACCCGGATTTACTCTAGTAAGAACAAAGTTTTCAGAGGAGCATCCAGACGAAGTGGTCCGTTTTCTGAAGGTGTTTAATAAGGCTGTTGTGTGGCAAAAGGAACATCCGGATGAAGCCGCGGACTTATATGCAAACATTAAAGATCTCGATAAAAAGGTCGTCAAAAATGTACTGAAAAATACTGAGCCTCTGAATGAGGTTATCAGTGACGACATTGTGAAAGCGCAGCAGGAGACAGCAGATTTTCAATATCAAACAAAGGCGATAGACAAGAAGATAGACGTGAAAGAGGTTGTGGATAACACATTTATTAAAAAAGCGTTAAAGGAAAATTCCTCCGGAGGTGATCAATGATGAAAGCAGAGGCTGCAGGCTCGCTGCCCAAAACGAATGCGGAGGCGGTGCAAAAAAAGCCCCGAAGGATGAAATACGGCTGGATGAAGGGGCTTTTGCTGCCCGTTGTCATCATTGCCATCTGGCAGATCATCGGCGGCCTTGGTGTTGTGTCCGCTACAGTGCTGCCTACGCCCGTTACGATCGTCCTGACGTTTAAAGAGCTTGTTTTTTCCGGTGAGCTGTTCGGCCATCTGCAAATCAGTATCTATCGGGCGGCGCTTGGTTTTTTGCTTGGCGCAGGGCTTGGGTTGATCATCGGGATTTTGGCCGGATTCTCCAAACGGACGGAGCTGTATCTTGATCCGTCATTGCAAATGCTTAGAACCGTTCCGCATCTGGCGGTTACGCCGCTGTTTATTTTATGGTTCGGTTTTGATGAAGTATCTAAAATATTGCTGATTGCGCTTGGCGCCTTCTTTCCTGTCTATATTAATACATTTAACGGCATCCGCGGCGTTGACGCGAAGCTGTTTGAAGTCGCCCGGGTGCTTGAATTTAAATGGCATCAGCAGATTTCCAAAGTGATATTGCCTGCATCTCTGCCGAATATATTGCTCGGCATTCGCTTATCGCTCGGTATTGCATGGCTCGGACTTGTTGTAGCAGAGCTGATGGGCTCCAGCTCAGGAGTCGGCTACATGATCATGGATGCTAGACAGTTTTCACAAACAAACAAAGTCTTTGCCGGGATTATCATCTTTGCGGTGGTTGGAAAGCTGACGGATTCCTTTGTCAGGCTGCTTGAACGAAAACTATTAAAATGGAGAAACAGTTACGAAGGGTAATATACGTGAAGGGGAGATGGATATGGAAATTCTTTGGTTTATACCGACTCATGGAGACGGGAGATATTTAGGATCTGAAAGCGATGGACGGACTGCGGATCATCTTTACTTTAAACAAGTCGCGCAGGCGGCTGACAGGCTGGGGTATACGGGCGTTCTTCTGCCGACGGGAAGATCGTGCGAGGACCCGTGGCTTACAGCATCGGCGCTGGCAGGAGAAACAAAGGACTTAAAGTTTTTAGTCGCGGTAAGACCCGGTTTAATGCAGCCTTCTCTAGCAGCCAGAATGACATCCACCTTAGACCGCATTTCAGACGGACGGCTGCTGATCAATGTTGTGGCAGGAGGCGATCCGTACGAGCTGGCTGGAGATGGCCTGTTTATCAGCCATGATGAACGCTATGAAGCGACAGACGAATTTTTAACCGTTTGGCGGAGACTTTTGCAGGGAGAAACGGTTTCCTATGAAGGTAAGCATATAAAAGTGGAAAACAGCAATCTGCTCTTCCCGCCGCAGCAAGCGCCGCATCCGCCCATCTATTTCGGAGGGTCGTCACAGGCGGGGATTGAGGCAGCCGCAAAGCATACAGACGTGTATTTAACGTGGGGCGAGCCGCCTGAACTAGTAAAAGAAAAGATTGAGAGAGTCAAAAAGCAAGCTGAAAAAGAGGGGAGATCCGTTCGATTTGGCATCAGGCTGCATGTCATTGCCCGTGAAACCGAACAAGACGCTTGGGAAGCGGCTGAACGCTTGATCAGCCACTTGGATGATGAGACCATCGCCAAAGCGCAGGCAGCTTTGAGCCGATACGATTCTTCAGGCCAGCGGCGGATGGCCGTCCTTCACCAAGGCGATCGGACAAAGCTTGAAATCAGCCCGAATCTGTGGGCGGGTATCGGCCTGGTAAGAGGCGGGGCAGGAACAGCTCTTGTCGGTGATCCGCAGACTATTGCCGATCGGATAACAGAGTACCAGGCACTCGGCATAGAATCGTTTATTTTCTCAGGCTATCCTCATTTAGAAGAAGCGTATTATTTTGCAGAGCTTGTGTTTCCGCTTTTGCCATTTGAAAATGAGCGGACGAGAAAGCTTCAGAACAAAAGGGGAGAAGCGGTCGGGAACACTTATTTTGTCAAAGAGAAAAATGCGTCAGTTTAAGTAAAATACAGCCCCCCGAACATGGTATTCAAAAAGGGGGCTATTTTTCTGAACACATTGATAAGCGCGTCAGTCATTTGCCTGTTAGCTATGCTGTGAGCATGCGGACATTCAAAGCAGATGGAAATCAAAGCTGCGGACATCTCAGGTCTTGAAAAAAACAGAATGGATGCTGCAGCTTCACAGTCATTCATTGCGGTAGCCGTCAATATCAGTGAAGGTATTTCTTCAGCCGACATGTATATCGAACATTATCAAAATGGGAAGTTAGTTGAGACGATTGGTCCGGTAAGTGCAGATTATTCTGAGGGAAAATCCTATACATTACAATTTGTTTATTTTGAAAGTATCAAGATGCGTTACTGTATGATGTGGAATTGCATCACTAGAAACGGGCGGCTTTCAGCCGTCTGTTTTACAAATCGGTATGCTTGCTTTTTTTTATTGTGCGTGATACATTTTAAATCGTAATTGTTTCGATTTGAAAAGGAGGCTATATCTTGGCTAAAAAATCAAAAGTGGCAAAAGAGTTAAAACGCCAGCAGCTTGTTGAACAATACGCTGCAATTAGACGCGAGCTAAAAGAAAAAGGAGATTACGAGGCACTCAGCAAGCTGCCGAGAGATTCAGCACCGGGAAGACTCCACAATCGCTGCATGGTAACGGGGCGCCCGAGAGGATATATGAGGAAGTTTAAATTGTCCAGAATCGCTTTCAGGGAGCTGGCCCATAAAGGCCAGATTCCCGGTGTGAAAAAAGCAAGCTGGTAAGAAAAAACTCCGGCCGATTACAGCGCGCCGGAGTTTTTTTCGTTTTTCTTAAAAGAGATGACGTAGGATAGATGCTGGATGATCATGATGATAAACACAATAATAATAGGGAAAAACGGAATGCGCGATTGAAAAAGCGGATAAAAAATGAGAAGAACCGCTGCGGCAGGAAGCGAGAAGTAGACGGCGATATATGACGCGCGGCATGCTTTTGCCGTCATCATCTTCTCTCTTTCGTCCTGCTCTTCAAATTCATCAGGCAGAAGAAGCTTTTTTGCAGCAGGGCGGCTTTTCTTTTGTAAGTACAAATAAACCGCAGACACCGCAACAAACAGAATAAAGGGGGTGAGGTTTAATTCAAACACCATCTCGCCGCTCTTTGTGCGGAAAAAGGATGCAATGCCTTCTGAAGCTTCAAAGTACGAAATCAGCGTCCAGCATGCAAGGCCAAATAGAACAAGTTGAAAAGCTGCTTTTGTTTTCATGCTCATCTTAGTTTTCCTCCTCTAACCAAAAGACATCCTCCATTTTCATGGAGAAGGCTTTGCAGATTTTCAGTGCTAATAGCAGTGAGGGAACATAATCGCCTTTTTCGATAGCTGCCACAGTCTGTCTTGTGACGCCGACCGTTTCCCCGAGTTTTTCTTGAGAAAAGCCGAAACGTGCCCTCAGCTCTTTTACTTTATTTTTCATCATGACGTCTGTCCCCTTCACATTCTCGATTGAATATATTGTATAGTATGCTTAACATTATGTAAATGAAACTTAACATCTTTACAAAAATAAAACTTTTTTTCGACAAAATTTTCATATTTCCTTGACGAAAAATCAATAAACGTGTAATATAAGAAAAGTCAGAGCGGTACTGTTGCTGACAACCACAAATGCGGGTGTAGTTTAGTGGTAAAACCTCAGCCTTCCAAGCTGATGTCGTGAGTTCGATTCTCATCACCCGCTCCATACATACGTTATTAACGCAGTGTTTCGTTTCTCAGATAAACGAAGTATTGCGTTTTTTTATGTAAAAAAGAACACGTTATTCGTGTTCTTTTACGTAAGCCAATGTACTGTATGGGAGCCGCCGTGAATTTGTTCGAACATTTTCGTTAATGATGATAAGAGTTTTACAGCACTGTTTTTTTCAATCGTTGGCGGGAAAAAGATGATTTGCAGCATGCTCTTGGTCTCATCTATAACGGGACAGCGATTGACGCTTTTTTTAAAATCGCCAAATATGCCGTTTTGATCAGAGTAAAGCAGTATGTTTTCTTTTTCACCCAATGAGATGCGGACTGGCTCATGAAGCTTGCCGGCATCATAAATCATAATGGGCAGAGAATATTTTAATGAAAAAAAATCGATGGTGTCATGGGCTGAATCCTTGCTTTCCATGAACTGTTCTTTGGATATCGGGATCAGCATGTCCTCCATTGGGGTTGTTTCTCCCTCAAATGAAGGGTTAAGCTGTTTAAAAAGTTCCTGCCATTCCTTGGCGAAGGATTCATCAGATATTCCGCCGTCCGCATAGTCGAAAAACAGGGATTCTTGAAATAGGCGAAGCCTGCCTTTCAGCATTTGCGGAGAGGAACTGACTTCGATATTCTTATAAATCACAGCCGCCGCTTGTAAGCCGGCCGCACGTTCAGTAATAACAGAATCAAGTTTGAAATTCACAAGCATTCACTCCAGTTATGGGATATCAACCTATTATAAACCCTGTACTGTTTTATCACAAAGAAAGGAGGCTGTGCAAAACATGAACGTTTATCAGCTCAAAGAAGAATTAATTGAATACGCGAAAAGCATTGGTGTGGACAAGATTGGTTTTACGACCGCTGATACTTTTGACAGTTTAAAAGACCGTTTGATTCTACATGAATCACTCGGCTATCTTTCCGGCTTTGAAGAGCCCGATATTGAGAAAAGGGTGACGCCGACGCTGCTTTTGCCGAAAGCGAAATCAATCGTCGCGATTGCACTCGCATATCCTTCCAGAATGAAGGATGCGCCGAGAAGCACGAGAACGGAGCGCAGGGGCATTTTTTGCAGAGCCTCCTGGGGCAAAGACTATCACGATGTGCTGAGGGAAAAGCTCGATTTGCTGGAGGAATTTCTGAGAAGCAAGCATGAGGATATCAGAACAAAGTCAATGGTTGATACAGGTGAATTGTCTGATCGGGCGGTTGCAGAACGGGCCGGCATCGGATTCAGTGCGAAAAACTGTATGATTACAACGCCTGAGTACGGCTCTTATGTGTATTTGGCAGAAATGATTACGAATATACCTTTTGAGCCTGATGTGCCGATTGAAGATATGTGCGGCTCTTGCACGAAATGTCTGGACGCCTGCCCGACGGGAGCGCTTGTAAATCCGGGACAGCTTAATGCGCAGCGCTGCATCTCTTTTCTGACCCAGACGAAAGGATTTTTGCCTGATGAATTCCGGACAAAGATCGGAAACCGCCTGTACGGATGCGATACGTGCCAAACGGTGTGTCCTCTTAATAAAGGGAAGGATTTTCATCTTCATCCGGAAATGGAGCCTGACCCTGAGATAGCCAAACCGTTATTGAAGCCGCTCTTGACCATCAGCAACCGTGAATTTAAGGAGAAATTCGGGCATGTCTCAGGTTCTTGGCGCGGGAAGAAACCGATTCAGCGAAACGCCATTCTCGCCCTTGCCCACTTTAAGGATGCTTCCGCACTGCCTGAATTGGCAGAACTGATGCATAAGGACCCGCGTCCTGTCATCAGGGGAACAGCTGCATGGGCAATCGGGAAAATCGGAGACCCCGCATACGCGGAAGAGCTTGAAAAAGCGCTGGAAAAAGAGAAGGATGAAGAGGCAAAGCTGGAAATTGAAAAAGGCATTGATTTGCTAAAAGCTTCAGGCATGACTAAACAAGGCCTGTCCTGACATACGTATAGAGAAGAAGGAAAAAACACTTGAGATGCATCCAAGTGTTTTTTCTCTATAAAAAAGTATGGCGGGTGGGGTGAGCTTGAAGCACATTTTAGAACAATTAGCGGAGGAGCGGCTGAGCTATCTGGTTAACGGGCATGCTATGAGACAGGAGTCTGAAGTCGGAGACCTTGAAGTCATGGAGCGAAAGAAGAAGCTTCTGGAAAAACGTAAAGTTGACATTATAAAAGCGAAAGCAAAGGCCGTCATTGATCATGTACGGGTTGAGGATGACGGAACGACCTGCCTTACGTATACCATTCATTACGAATACGTGTATAAGGAGCAGGACGACAGCTTGTATATGGAAGAGCAAATAGAGGAGCGGATCGCTTTTCTTTATGATCACATTTTGATTAGTGATCAGGAAATTGCGAAAACACCGGCTGGATTTCATGAAGGCACCAGTATTATTGACTATTCTCAAGAGGACAGGGAAGCGTTTGGCAGAGCCTTTCAATACGATCGCCTCGGCGCTGTGCAATATGCCGAGAAATTTTGGAACAAGCGCAATCCGGCTTATAAAAATTTCAGCGATAACTGCACGAATTTTATTTCTCAGTGTCTCCATGCTGGAGGCGCACCGATGCGCGGCCATCCGAACAGAGGATCAGGCTGGTGGATGAAGCAAAGTTCCTGGAGCTACAGCTGGACGGTGGCTCACTCTATGAAAATGTATTTGGCGAATTCAAAGGCTGGCCTTCGTGCAGTGCGGGTTAAATCTGCGGAAGAGCTGATGCCTGGCGATGTGATTTGCTATGACTTTGAAGGTGACGGCCGGTTTAATCACACAACGATTGTCGTGGCAAAGGACAAAGGAAATATGCCGCTTGTCAATGCCCAGTCCTATGACAGCCGGATGAGATATTGGTCATACGAGGATTCTACGGCATACACGCCGTCAATACGATATGCCTTTTTTCATATTTTTGATGATACGACAAAAGAGTAATTAATGATATAATGATGGGCGGATAAGAAAAACAGAGGTGAACATTGTGGCATTACATGTCGTTTTATATCAACCAGAAATTCCTGCTAATACAGGGAATATTGCACGTACTTGTGCAGCAACCAATACAACGCTCCACCTGATTCGTCCACTCGGCTTTTCAACGGATGATAAAATGCTGAAGCGTGCCGGACTCGATTATTGGGAGTTTGTGAACGTTGTGTATCATGATTCGTTAGAAGAATTGTTTGAGGAATATCAAAAAGGCCAGTTTTTCTTTATCACGAAATTCGGCCAGCAGCCTCATACATCGTTTGATTACACTGATCTTGACGAGGATTATTTCTTCGTGTTCGGAAGAGAAACAAGCGGTTTGCCAAAGGATTTAATTCAAAATAACATGGACCGCTGCCTGCGTCTTCCGATGACTGAGCACGTTAGATCGTTAAACCTGTCCAACACTGCGGCGATTCTCGTTTATGAAGCGCTTCGCCAGCAAAATTACCGTGATTTAAAATAGTGAAAAAACCCGCTCATCAATGATGGGCGGGTTTTTTATGTTATTAGGGATGCTTTGTTTTGTATTTGGGCTTAACAACGTAACAGTGTTATGTTACAATGAATCCATCGAAGGAGCTGGACCTATGGAAGAACAATTAATCTCTAAAAAAGAATTACTTGAAAAAACATCGATTTCTTACGGTCAACTGTATCGGTGGAAGCGGAAAAACTTAATTCCTGAGGAATGGTTTATTCGCAAGTCCACATTTACAGGGCAAGAGACGTTTTTTCCGAGAGAGGATATTTTAAAACGCATTTCAATGATTCAAAAGATGAAGGAAAATTTGTCACTGGATGAAATGAGGGAAATGCTGTCGCCGAAAATGAAGGATGTCAGCATGACCGCTGATGATTTGATTCATAAAGGTTTGATTTCAAGGACTGCTCTTGATGTCTTTTCAGAAGGCTGCGAGAAATCGGTTTTTTCTTCCCGCGATCTTCTTTCGCTGTATGTGCTTGAAGGGCTGCTGCAGTCCGGAAATGTCAGCTTGGCAGAAGCAAGAATGGCTGCAGGGGTGTTAAAGCAGCATGATACTGAAGAGATCAAGAAACAGACGGAGCTGATTGTGCTGCGGAAGCTCGGTGTCACAACCTGTTTTATAGCAGCTGCAGCGGACAGCATTCTGTTTGAATCGTCCGTTAAGGTCGTGGAACGGGTAGATTTAGCTAAGGCGTCAGAGGAATTAAAAACAACATATATGCAGGAGGGCCATCAATGGATGTAATGGAAAAGCTGGTGATAAACGGATCAGGAAGTTCAAAGGGAGGAACATTTCAATCAGTTGAAATTAACGGCAGCGGAACAGTCGCCGGGGACGTGGAGTGTGATACTTTTTCTTTTAATGGAACCGGAAAAGCTGACGGCAGCGTCAAAGCGAAAGCGGTAACCATCAGCGGTTCAGGTAAGATACATGGAGACGTTGAAGCAGAATCTATTCGGATTAACGGAACAGGTTTAATTGAGGGAGAGGTATCTGCAAAACAATTGAAGATTGCTGGATCATCAACATTTGGCGGTACAGTCAAGGCTGATGACATTGTCATTAGCGGAAAAGCAGTCATGGAAGCGGATTGTGAAACGGAAACCTTTCAATCGGAAGGGAAATGCAAAGTCAGCGGGCTTTTAAACGCTGACCAGGTAATCATTAAGCTTTCTGCCGGTGAAAGTTATGTACGTGAGATCGGCTGCCGCCACCTTCAAGTGACAGGGAGAAAAGGGATGCTGACAATGCTCAGACTGATGCCGCAGCCTGTTTTAACGGCTGAACTGATCGAAGGTGACGTGATTGAACTGACAAATACAAAGGCGAAAACCGTGCGCGGAAATAAAGTGAAAATCGGACCGAATTGCCAGATTGAAACCGTGGAATACAGCGGGGACTATACTTGTGATCCGAGCGCATCGGTAGAAACATGCACAAAGATGTGAGGAGGGTCGTAATGGAGACAACAAAATTGGGAAATTTAAAATTATATGGCGCCGGTCACGCTGCAGGAGGCGCATATCACCATGTCAGCATCAAAGGAGAAGGTGTGGTCGGTGAAGGGCTGTCTGCCGCGGGCTGCCGCATATTCGGAACAGGATGTTTTCTCGGGAAAGCAGAGACTGATCGGCTGCGTGTGTATGGAGAAAGTGAGTTTAAAGGCGATCTGACAGCCGGCAGAATCAATGTATACGGCACAATGAAAGTGAGCGGTTCACTTCAATTTGATCGGTTCAATTTGAAAGGCCTGACTGAAATTGGCGGGAATATGACTGGAGAATCGTGCGATATGAAAGGGAAGCTTAGCGTCAAAGGCGATTGTGAAACAGAAATGTTCCATGTCACAGGCTGCGTTGATGTGTTTGGATTATTGAATGCGGGTGACATTAAGCTTGGATTGAGCCATGATGTAAGCTATGTGCGGGAAATGGGCGGAACAACAATAACAGTGAAAAGACGCGCGAGCTTTTTTAAACGGAAGAATACAAAACTGATTGCCGATGTTATAGAAGGAGATCAGGTTTATTTGGAGAATACCGAGGCGGCAGTTGTCAGGGGAAAAGAAGTGATCATCGGGCCGGGCTGCAGCATCGGAACAATTGAGTACAAAAACAAATACGAATGCGATCATCATTCAAAGGTTAAAGAAAAAATAAAACTGTAAAACACTGTTCTGTTATACAAAAAGGGTGCTCTTATGAGGAGCACCCTTTTTTATTCTTTTCCTGGCTTGCTTTCGTACCCTGCAGTAAAAATTGATACTAAAAAAGTGACAATGACACCCATCATGATGATTGTTTTCACCGTCTCTCCCCCTCTTCAATTTTTCCGTGCTGCCCGAGTCTGGATGATTCTGTATTTTTCTTTATTATGAACGGTCGCGGTCTGCCTTGTCAACGCCGTATAAGTATCTTTATTTTTAAGAAACCAAAGCATGTATCACGAGATGGCGGCATAGATTGTATCAAAGTACCTTATTTGCATAGCGCATCAAACATGATGGAGGAGGTCCTTATGGATATATTAAAGAAAATTGAACAGTACAGAGAGGAAGAGCAGCGGCTGAAATGGGAAGGAACATTCGCCGATTATTTGGAGATTATTAAAGAAAATCCAATGGTCGCGCAATCTGCTCATTCTCGTGTTTTTAATATGATAAAAGACAGCGGGATAGAGGAGATTGACGGACGGAAGAAGTACAGCTTTTTTGACCGCGAGCTGTTTGGGCTTGAGGAATCTTTGGAGCGTCTTGTTGAAGAGTATTTTCATCCGGCCGCGAAACGGCTTGATGTCAGAAAGCGGATTTTATTGCTGATGGGACCTGTGAGCGGCGGTAAATCCACGCTGGTCACGATGCTTAAAAAAGGTCTCGAAGCGTATACGCTGACGGATAATGGTGCCGTATATGCGATTAAAGGCTGCCCGATGCACGAGGACCCTCTACATTTAATCCCCCATCATTTGCGAGATGACTTTTACAGAGAGTACGGCATAAGAATAGAAGGAAGTCTTTCTCCTTTAAATGTCATGAGGCTGGAGGAAGAGTACGGAGGAAGAATTGAGGATGTGAAGGTTGAGCGCATTTTCTTTTCAGAAGATAAGCGTACGGGAATCGGAACATTCAGCCCATCTGATCCGAAGTCTCAGGATATTGCCGATTTGACGGGAAGCATTGATTTCTCAACCATTGCGGAGTACGGTTCAGAATCAGATCCGCGCGCTTACCGGTTTGACGGAGAACTGAATAAAGCGAACCGAGGGATGATGGAATTTCAGGAGATGCTGAAATGTGATGAGAAATTTCTCTGGCATTTGCTTTCATTGACACAGGAAGGGAATTTTAAAGCGGGGCGATTTGCGTTAATTTCTGCTGATGAGCTGATCGTGGCTCACACGAATGAAACGGAGTATCGCTCATTTATTTCTAATAAGAAGAATGAAGCCCTGCACTCGAGAATCATTGTAATGCCTGTTCCTTATAATTTAAAAGTGTCTGAAGAAGAGAGAATTTATGAAAAGATGATCGCAGAAAGCGATGTAGCGGATGTTCATATTGCCCCGCATACGTTGAAGGTCGCTGCGATGTTCTCGATTCTTACCCGGTTAAAAGAACCAAAGCGGTCGGATATTGATCTGGTCAAGAAAATGAGACTGTATGATGGGGAAAGTGTGGAAGGATATAACTCTGTCGACGTTGAGGATATGAAAAAAGAATATAATGATGAAGGCATGAGCGGAATTGATCCGCGGTACGTGATCAACAGGATTTCTTCAACGATTATCAGAAAAAATATGGAATCGATTAATTCTCTTGATGTTCTTCGTTCCTTAAAAGAAGGTCTTGATCAGCATCCTTCGATTTCAAGCGAGGACAGGGAGCGGTATTTGAATTTTATTTCTGCCGCCCGCAAGGAATATGACGATATTGCGAAAAAGGAAGTTCAAAAAGCGTTTGTGTATTCATATGAAGAATCAGCAAAAACACTTATGGATAATTACCTCGACAACGTAGAGGCCTATTGCAACAAAAACAAGCTTCGGGATCCTTTGACAGGAGAAGAAATGAATCCGGACGAAAAGCTGATGAGATCAATTGAAGAGCAGATCGGTATTTCGGAAAACGCTAAAAAAGCGTTCCGCGAAGAAATCTTAATCCGCATCTCGGCGTATGCGAGAAAAGGTAAGCGGTTTGATTACAATTCTCATGAAAGACTGCGTGAAGCCATTCAGAAAAAGTTGTTTGCTGATCTGAAGGATGTCGTTAAAATTACGACTTCAACAAAAACGCCGGATGAGCAGCAGCTGAAAAAGGTAAATGAAGTCGTGGCCCGTTTAATTGATGAGCACGGCTACAACTCGACGAGCGCCAATGAGCTGCTGAAATATGTCGGCAGCCTGCTGAACCGATAAGCAACGTGACCCGTCCGAATAGGGCGGGTTATTTTGTCCCATTTTCTAAATAGTTTGTCAATTAACCGTATGTTTGTGCATATGATGAATATAAATCTTTTCAAAAGACTTGTTTCATAATCTGGCACAAGCCGGAATACGTATGTATCACGACCACAAATGGTTAAGGAGGGGAATTCATGTCCCAAAATGACAGCGGCCATTTTTTGATTTCTGAGGAAAACTGGTCCCTCCATCGCAAAGGCTTCGATGACCAGCAGCGCCACCAGAAAAAAGTGCAGGAAGCGATCAAAAACAATCTTCCGGACCTCGTGACTGAGGAAAGCATTATTATGTCTAATGGAAAAGATGTAGTGAAGATCCCAATCCGTTCACTGGATGAGTATAAAATCCGTTATAACTATGATAAAAATAAACACGTAGGGCAAGGAGACGGCGACAGCCAGGTTGGAGATGTTGTGGCCCGGGATGGATCAGACAAAAACCAGGGACCCGGAAAAGGGCAGGGCGCCGGAGACCAGGCAGGCGAAGATTATTATGAAGCAGAAGTTTCATTAATGGATTTAGAAGAAGCGCTTTTTAAGGAATTAGAGCTTCCGAACCTCCAGCAAAAAGAGCGAGACAATATCATTCATACAGATATAGAGTTTAATGATATCCGTAAAACAGGGTTAACCGGTAATATTGATAAGAAAAGAACGATGATGTCAGCTTTTAAACGAAATGCGATGACAGGGAAGCCGTCGTTCTATCCGATTTACCCGGAGGACTTGAAGTATAAGACATGGAATGACATAACAAAGCCCGAGTCAAAAGCCGTCGTCTTAGCAATGATGGATACAAGCGGCAGTATGGGTGTTTGGGAAAAATACATGGCCAGAAGCTTCTTTTTCTGGATGACCCGTTTTTTGCGGACGAAATATGAGACTGTAGAAATTGAATTTATTGCCCACCATACGGAAGCAAGAGTCGTGTCGGAAGAGGACTTCTTCTCAAAGGGAGAAAGCGGCGGAACCATCTGTTCATCCGTATACCGGAAGTCGCTTGAGCTGATTGATGAAAAGTACAATCCCGCCCGCTATAATATTTACCCGTTTCATTTTTCTGACGGTGACAACCTGACATCGGATAACGCGCGGTGTGTGAAGCTGGTCAATGATATTATGAAGAAGGCCAATCTTTTCTGCTACGGCGAGGTCAATCAATACAACAGGCATTCAACGCTAATGTCTGCATACAAAAATGTCAAAGACGAGAAATTTAAGTACTATATTTTAAAACAGAAGTCTGATGTTTTTCAGGCGCTGAAGAACTTTTTCAGAAATGAAGAGTCTGGCGTAAGCCATCAATTTTCGTAAAAAAAAGCCCGTTTCAGGGCTTTTTTTTATTTAATAAAAGTAAGAAAACGGTTGCGAAAAAAATACGGGAGAAAAAGAAATTTTTCCTTTGACAAATCTTCTTTCATTTATTAATATTTTATCTTGTGAACTATTATTGAGGAATGAGGTGAAAAGGAGTTGACTGAATCAGAACGTGCTTTGCTCACTTTTGAACAGCTCTTCGATACGTCTCGGTCGATCTATAAAAAACAGAAGAAGATATTGGAGATTGTGCTTGAGCCTTTTGATATTACAGTCCTTCAATATTTGCTGATGTTTAAAATTCATCAAAGCGGAAGCACCCCGCTAAGCAAGCTGGCGATGTCGCTTGACCTTAAGCCCGCTTCTGTGACGCGGATGACAGATATTCTGTATAAGCGCCAATTGATGAATCGATATGACAGTCCGGATGACCGCCGTATCGTCATGATTCAGTTAACCGAAGAGGGGGAAGAAATGATAGAAAAAGCCGCTGTGCAATATGCAAAAATGGGTGCGAGCCTGTATCAGAAGCTCGACACATCCCAGCTGCAGTATTTGCGCAAGCTTGCCGGAAGCTTAACGAAGCTTGCCGAAGGCTGTTCAGAAAAAAGCGGTAATTAAAAACTTCTCACATATTTTCACCAGCTTTCCACAAAATGATAGAGGATGAAACGAAAGGAGAAAACAAAATGAACAGAGGACGTTTAATTCTGACCAACATTATCGGTTTGATTGTTGTTCTTGCAATTATAGGCGGAGGTGCTTACTACTATTATCAAAGCACAAACTACGTAAAAACAGATGAAGCAAAAGTAGCCGGCGATATGGCAGCTATCTCAGCTCCAGCAGCAGGTAAAGTATCCGACTGGGATCTTGAAGAAGGAAAAACAGTGAAAAAAGGCGACACAGTTGCAAAAATCAAAGGTGAACAAACTGTTGATGTGAAATCCATCATGGATGGAACAATTGTGAAAAACGAAGTGAAAAACGGACAAACCGTACAGGCTGGTACAACAATTGCGCAAACAATTGACATGGACAACCTGTACATCACAGCAAATATTAAAGAAACAGATATTGCGGATGTTGAAGTTGGAAATAGTGTAGACGTAGTAGTTGACGGAGATCCTGATACAACATTTGACGGTACTGTAGAAGAAATTGGCTATGCGACTAACTCAACTTTTGATATGCTTCCATCTACAAATTCAAGCGGAAACTACACAAAAGTAACACAAAAAGTTCCTGTGAAAATTTCAATCAAAAACCCATCTGATAAGGTGCTTCCTGGTATGAATGCATCTGTTAAGATTTCTGAGTAAAACAGATCAGTCATCAAACCATGAAAGGAGGTTGTCTTAGATGGCTACAGGCAAAGAAAAAAATACAAAAAGCCCTATGACATTGCTGATTGTGCTAATGGCGGGTTTATTTTTGGCAATATTAAACCAAACATTGCTTAACGTCGCAATGCCGCACTTAATGACTGAATTTGGCGTAAGTGCAACGACGATTCAGTGGCTGACAACAGGTTACATGCTTGTTAACGGCGTATTGATTCCGTTATCTGCCTTCCTGATTACACGGTTCGGCCAACGGAGTCTCTTTCTCGTCGCGATGTTCTGTTTTACGCTCGGT
Organism: Bacillus sp. SN1; assembly: GCF_002796895.1. Lineage (NCBI taxonomy): Bacteria > Bacillati > Bacillota > Bacilli > Caryophanales > Bacillaceae > Bacillus > Bacillus sp. SN1. The sequence goes on along the minus strand of NZ_PHIE01000001.1, from coordinate 1,667,167 downwards.
ACGTTAGTCTGCGGTATCGCACCTAACTTCTCTGTAATGCTGATCGGCCGTTTGATCCAGGCCGTGGGCGGAGGTATCTTGCAGCCGCTCGTTATGACAACCATTCTGTTAATCTTCCCGCCTGAAAGCAGGGGGAAAGGAATGGGGATTTTCGGACTTGCGATGATGTTTGCTCCAGCGGTCGGCCCGACTCTTTCTGGGTGGATTATTGAGCATTACACATGGCGCATCATGTTTTACGGACTTGTGCCGATCGGCGCAATTGTTATCATCGTGGCTTTCTTCATCTTTAAGAATCTGGTGGAGCCGCAAAAAATCAAACTCGACACACTTGGAGCGATCCTCTCGATTGTCGGATTCGCATCCTTGTTATACGGAGTCAGTGAAGCGGGTTCTGACGGCTGGACCGATCCGATTGTCCTGTCTACAGTTATAATCGGCGTCATTGCAATTGTTGCTTTTGTTATTCAGCAATTGCGCCATGATGATCCGATGCTTGATTTCAGAGTGTTTAAATACGACATTTTCTCACTTTCAAGTGTCATTAATATTATTATTACAGTAGCATTGTACACTGGTATGTTCCTGTTACCGATTTATCTCCAAAATCTGGTCGGCTTTACGGCGCTTCAATCCGGTCTGCTTCTGCTTCCGGGTGCGATCGTGATGCTGATTATGTCACCGATCTCAGGTATTTTGTTTGATAAATTCGGTCCGAGACCGCTTGCGATTATCGGGCTTCTTGTTACAGTGGTGACGACATATCAATACACGCAATTAACGATTGATACACCATATACACACATCATGCTGATCTACTCAATCCGTGCATTCGGTATGTCACTCTTAATGATGCCGGTTATGACAGCGGGTATGAACCAGCTTCCTGCCCGTCTGAACAGCCACGGTACGGCGATGAGCAACACGCTTCGCCAAATCAGCGGATCAATTGGTACAAGCTTAATTACGACGATTTATACAAACCGTACGACGTTCCATTATTCACAAATTGCAGATAAAACAAGCACGGCGGACCCGAACTTCCTCCATGCATTCCAAAATGCAGTTTCTAATTTAATGGTGAATCTGAACATGTCTTATGACACAGCGAAAACGTATGTTTACTCTCATCTTTACAAACATGCGTCACTTGATTCAAACGTTATGGGGATTAATGATGCCTTTATGTGGGCAACAATATTCTGTGTGTTCGGTTTGATTCTAAGTCTTTTCTTGCGTGACGTGAGAAAAGATAAAGTTCGTGCGGAGAAAAAGAAAAAAGAGGAGCTTTCATTGCTTCCGGCTCCTAAAGAAGTGAAGGAATCTTAATCTGTACAAGGAGGTTTCCTGAATGAAAATTTATGTAGTGTATGACAGTGAAGGTGAACATACAAAGGTTCTTGCAGAAGCGATTGCTGAAGGCGCGAGAGAAAACGAGGCGGCTGAGGTATTGATCGACCATGTCGATCAAGCAGATATCCGCAAGCTGAAAGATATGGATGCGATTATTTGGGGATGCCCGGGGCATTTCGGAACAATCAGCTCCGGTCTTAAAGCTTGGATCGACAGACTTGGCTACTTATGGGCCGAAGGTGAGCTGATCAACAAAGTCGGCGCTGTTTTCTGCACAACGGCAACAACTCACGGCGGTTTGGAAATGACAATGCACAACTTGATCACGCCGATGTTCCATCAAGGCATGATTGTTGTCGGCCTGCCTGGTAATGTGCCTGAAAACGCACTGTACGGCTCTTATTACGGAGCAGGCGTCACTTGTCCGGTTGACAGTGATGAGTTAATGTCTGAGGAAGGTATTCAGTTGGGACGCGCTCTGGGAAGACGCGTCACCCAAGTTACAGGAAACCTAACAGCAGGACAGTAAGGAGAGGTTGAAATGGCCATTATTATAGCAATTATTGCTGCTGTCATTGTCATTGCGGCTCTTATTACATTCAATGTCCGCAACGCCTCTCCTGGACCCGAGAAGCAAGAAGCAACCGAAAGAATCACCCCTCCAGAAGAGGAAAAAAACGAAGCGCAATACCCAGCTGAAGCAAGGGCTGCTGAGCATACGCCAGCTGTTGTGAAAAATGATTCTCCAAAAGAGAAACGAGACACAATAGGTGATGATATTTACAGGCAGGCGCTGCAAAAGTTTAAGCATTCTGATGAAAATCAGGCAGAGGAAGAGGTCACTGAGAAACGTGACAAAATGCAGGACAGCAGCTATCGTGATGCGCTGCTCTCCATGAAAAATAAGAAGAAGTAATGAAAAAGGCAAATCCGTTTACTCATGGCGGATTTGCTTTTTTTTTTTGCTGTTTTTATGTATGTATTATGATTTTTTATCAAATAAATCCATGGAATATGTTGTATTCACTTTTGATCTAGTGTACTATGTTACTCATACACCAAAGAGGCTTCCGGGAGGTAAAAACATGGATTCTTTTTTAGGTCTGTTAAAGAAAGATATAAAAATTTCAAGAATATGGCTGCTAGTCTGGATATGCGGAATCATTTTCTTATTTGTGACAGGCCATATCATAGCTTCTCGCACGCAAGAACCTCTTGTCATTTTTGGTTTCTTTGTTGCAGTTGCTTTTTTTCTGCTTTTCTTATCCCCTGTTTTTGTGTTTTATCATCTTCACAAAGAAGGGAAATCACAGCTTTGGCTGTACAATCCAAACGGCGGTTTCTGGCTGCTTTCTTCTAAATTGGCAGCATCTTTGCTCTATCAATTTCTGATTCAATTGGCATTAACCGCTTATGGTATTTGGATTTATCATATGCTCTCTGTGAAAAATCTGCTGGAGCATCAAGTTGATATAACAAGTACAACGGTATTGCTGAATATGTACGGTCTTATTTCCTCGTTATATATGTCAGTGACTGTAGTTGTGTTTTGGACTGTTTTCCACTCACTTAAGAACTGGCGCGGAATGCGATGGGCTGCGATGGGGCTGTTGGTCACAGTGTGGTTTTTCTTCGATGAATACATCATAAGCCCTTTAGTTGAATCTCAAAAGCATTTCTGGCCTGTAACAGTCTATTGCAATTTTGATTTCCACTTCCGCAACGTTTGGAGATTGGAATTAAAACCGATACACCTGTCCGTGCTTGGGTTTCCTATTGCTATTGTCATCACGATCTTGCTGCTCATCGCGGCTTCAAAACTGCTTGATCGTAAAGTAGAGGTGTGAATATGGACAATCATTTCCAATCCTCGAAACCGATATATCTGCAGATCGCTGACCAGATCTTTTATCGGCTGGTCAGAAAGGAACTGCTCCCAGGAGACAAGCTTCCTTCTGTAAGAGAAATGGCGATTCAAACCAAGGTAAATCCCAATACAATTCAAAGGACATACAGTGAGATGGAAAGGCTGGGTATTGTGGAGACAAGAAGAGGTCAAGGAACGTTTATTGCAGAAAAAGCAGAAATCGTAGATGAGCTGAAAGACAGGCTGACACGAGAAGTGCTGGAAGGCTTTGTGAAGCAAATGACAGAGCTGGGGCTAACGAAAGAAGAAATGGTGGAAGGGATAAAAAAATTCACTGAGGGAGGCTAAAATGGAAATCACTTTAGAACATGTATCAAAAAAATACGGTCGCCAAACCGCTGTCAATGATGTGTCGATCACCTTATCATCCGGACGGATTTATGGTCTGATCGGACCGAACGGCAGCGGCAAATCAACGACCTTAAAAATGATGGCCGGCCTTCTGTTTCCGACTTCAGGATTGGTTAAAGCGGATGAAAAGCCGGTTACGAGAGATATGGTCCGTCAAACGGCTTATCTCACTGAGCTTGATATGTTTTATCCGCATTTTACTGTTAAAGATATGGTGAACTTTTACCAGTCGCAATTTCCTGATTTTCAAACAGAACAAGCTTATAAGCTGTTGAATGAAATGCAGCTTGATCCGAAAAAAAAGATCAAAAAGCTATCAAAAGGAAATCGGGGAAGGCTGAAAATCGTTCTTGCTTTAGCAAGACGGGCATCTGTCATCTTGCTTGATGAACCTTTTTCCGGGCTTGATCCGATGGTCAGGGACTCCATCGTAAACAGCCTGGTGTCATACATTGATTTTGAGCAGCAGATTGTTGTGATCGCTACGCATGAGATTGATGAAATTGAAACCTTGCTTGACGAAGTAATCATACTCGCAAATGGAGAAAAAGTTGCTCAACGTGATGTGGAAGATATTCGTGAGCAGGAAGGCATGTCTGTTTTGCAATGGTTTAAATCAAAAATGGAAGTTTGCTAGAAAGAGGAGGAACATGATGACGACAGTATTGGAATTAAAAAATGTGACGAAAAACATCAGAGGCCGAACAATCATTGATCATTTGAGCTTTACGATTCGTGAAGGCGAAGTATTCGGTTTTTTGGGTCCGAACGGAGCAGGAAAAACAACAACCATCCGGATGATGGTGGGGTTAATGAAGCTGTCACAAGGTGATGTCTTCATTTGCGGCCAATCAATTAAGAAGGATTATGCCAAGGCGATTAAGCATATTGGAGCGATCGTAGAGAACCCAGAGCTTTATAAATTCTTAAGCGGATATAAAAATCTGCAGCAATACGCAAGGATGGTCAAGGGCGTCACGAAGGAAAAAATTGATGAAGTCGTTGAGCTGGTCGGTTTAACAGACAGAATCCATGACAAGGTGAAAACGTATTCTCTTGGGATGAGACAGCGTCTTGGCTTGGCACAATGTCTTTTGCATGATCCAAAAGTGCTGATTTTGGATGAACCGACAAACGGCCTTGATCCGGCGGGGATCAGGGAAATCAGGGATCATTTAAAGAAGCTGACGCGAGAAAGAGGAATGGCCGTCATCGTTTCAAGCCACCTGCTGTCGGAAATGGAACTGATGTGTGACCGAATTGCGATTCTGCAAAAAGGAAAGCTTATCGATATTCAAAATGTAAAAGATGAAATCACTGATGAAAAAGATACATATTTCTTCCATGTTGAACAGCCGAATGAAGCCGCTTCTGTTCTAAAGGAGTATGATTTGGTGAGCAAGACAAACGGTGTGGAAGTCAAACTGTCTAAAGACGAAGTCCCGGCGGCCATTGAATTGCTGGTGATGCAGCAAATCCGCATTTATGAAGTCAAAGTAGTGACAAAATCATTAGAGGACCGTTTCTTAGAAATGACAGGTGAAGCAAAAGAGGAGGTTCAACATGTTTAATTTGATTTATAATGAATGGATCAAAATCTTCAGCCGTGCCGGAACATGGGTGATGATCGGGATTCTGGGATTAACAATGGTTGGATACGCATTTCTGGCGAATCATTTTTCTGCTGGTGAATCAAACCCCCATTGGAAACAAGAGCTTCAAGCGGAAAATGCTACATTGAAGAAGGAAATGAAAGAAAATCCTTCACTGAAAGATGGCTATGAAGAAACAATCACACTCAACAACTATCGTATTGAACATAACATCCCTGATGACACTGGCTATACTGTATGGTCTTATGTAACGGATTCAGCAGGTTTTACAATCCTTACCGGACTGTTTACCATTATTATCGCAGCTGGAATTGTCGCGAACGAATTTAATTGGGGAACCATTAAGCTGTTAATGATCCGGCCGCTCAGCCGTTTTCAGATTTTGCTCTCCAAGTATATTACAGTTCTCCTGTTTGGGTTCTTATTGCTGTTTATTTTATTTATGGGTTCTACTTTATTAGGCCTGATCTTCTTCGGGACAGGCGGCGATACTGCTGCGAATGTTCATTTAATCTACAAGGACGGCCATGTCTTTGAGCAAAACATGATGGGATATTTGGCAAAAACGTATCTCTCAGAATCTGTTGCGGCTTTAATGATCGCAACGATGGCATTTATGCTGTCCGCTGTATTCAGAAACAGCTCTCTTGCAGTAGGATTTTCCATCTTTTTGTTGGTTGCCGGTACTACAGCCACTGCATTTATTGCAGCGAAATTTGACTGGGCGAAGTATATTTTATTTGCCAATGTTAATTTGCTTCAATATGTAGAGGGGACACCGTTAGTGGAAGGGATGACCATGACTTTCTCTGTTGTCATGCTGGCAGTTTACTTTGTTGTCTTCCTTCTGCTCGCTTTCGGAATCTTCATGAAACGGGATATTGCGAACTAATGAAAAAAGCTGTTTTGCTTAAGCAAAACAGCTTTTTTATCGAAATAAAAACTGCAGGTTTGCACCTGCAGTTATGCATATCAATTTATGCTTACGCTTCTTTAGTTACGTTAGCAGCTTGTGGTCCGCGGTTACCTTCAACGATTTCGAAAGAAACAGCTTGGCCTTCTTCTAAAGTTTTGAAGCCTTCGCCTTGAATAGCAGAGAAATGAACGAATACATCGTCTTGACCTTCTACTTCGATGAATCCGAAACCTTTTTCAGAGTTGAACCATTTTACTTTACCTTCTAACATGAAATTTCCTCCTAAAGCGATCATAACGCTTAAATTCACTATTCTTGCTCTTAACAAACTTCCAAGACGAAAACTCTTACAAAACTTTCTTCTTAAAGATAGTTCGAACAAAAATAATTACCTTTACTCTACCAGTAATCTTCAGAAAAAACAACTGCTAAATGAAACTTTTTTCGGAAAATACCATATTTATTTTTCGATTTGATATTTATTCACGGAAATTCATCTGCTTTCTCGATACGTGATCATACGTTTGCCTTAGATATTCCTGCTTTTCTGGAGAGAATGCAATAGGAATTGACAACCTTATTGTATATGAGTAAGGTAAAAGTTAACCAATATTACAAATGACAACGTTTATCAACTAAAGAGAGCGTATGTTTTTTATGTCTGATATTGCTTGCATGCTCTAATACATAGATAGGAGTATGGTCACAATGAAAAAGTGGCTTATAGGCAGTTTTGTTTTTGTTCTGCTCGTTTCATTCACTGCATGCTCACCGTCAGGAGAACATGAAACGATCAAAATCGGAATTGCTGAGTCTGACAGGGCAATATGGAACTATATTGCTGAAAAGGCGGAAGAGGCAGGGCTGGATATTCAACTGATTCATTTTTCGGATTATGCGGAGTCTGATATCGCGCTTGCGAACAAAGAAATTGATGCTAACGCTTTTCAAACCATTTCATATTTTCAGTCATTCACCCAAAAATACAAACATAAGCTGGCACCGCTTGGTACGACATACATAACGCCTATGGGCATTTATTCAAAACGATATGGCCGAATCCAAGATATACCGCGCGGAGCTGTTGTTTCGGTTCCGGATAAAGCGTTCGATTTTGGCAGGGCGCTTACGGTGCTTCAGGAGGCGGGCTTGCTAACGCTGAAAAACGGATTTAACGGAACAGGTTCAGTCGATTTGATTAAAGATAATCCGAGACACCTGAAATTGAAAACGGTCCGGCAACAGGATGCAGTGAGCGGCGCCGATGTATTTGTCATGAAACCATCTGACGCAAAAAAAGCGGGGCTGAACCCGAAAAAACACACCATAAAGAGCGGCGGACTAGTGTCAGAGGAAGAGATGAATTTGATTGTTGTCAGAGCGGAGGATCAAGATCGGGAAGCACTGCAAACCATTCTTGAACTTTATCAAGCTGATGATACAGCGGCATTTATAGAAAAGGAATACCAAGGGGATCTTGTTCCGGCTTTTCTGCCTTTAAAACGTCTTTCAGATTGGAAGAATGAATTCGAACATTGAATTCATTCTTTTTTTTCTGAAAAACATACTTTGTTCCGTCCCGTTTCTTTCGCTTTGTAGAGCATTTGATCGGCAAGAATCGGCAAGGATTCTGGATGTTCCGAATTATTGGGATAATGAGCGGCCCCCAGTGATATCGTCACTGACAGCTCTTCTCCGTTTGTTAATCTAACTGGTTCGTCATTGACAGCGCGCCTGATTCGTTCCGCGATTTGGACTGCTTTATTAAGCGTACAGTTCGGCAGGAGCACGGCAAATTCTTCACCACCAATCCGTGCGGCAGGATCAGTATTTCGGATACTATGCTTCAGACGTGAAGCCAGCTCTTTCAGCACTTGATCGCCTTCATGATGGCCGTATTGGTCATTGATGGTTTTAAAATGGTCGATATCCATATAAATCAGAGCGAATTGAAAATGCGGGGTATTGGCCGCCTGTTGATACAGAGTTTGTGTGATTTCTTCAAACTTTCTTCGGTTATAAATGCCTGTTAAAAAGTCAAAGTGGGCCTGAAACTTATATTGTTTAAAAAGAAGATGTGCATTTGTTTCATGATCAATAATATATAAACTGAGCATGCCGCCCGCTATTGAGATGATCCAAAAATAAAAGTGAAGTTCATATGAATGTAAATCTATAAGAAAATAAAAGGAAAATGAGATCATGCTATTTGTAATCATTAAAAGGTAGAAAGCATGTTTTAATTGTACTTTTTTTCTTCTAGAAACAATGAGTGACGGGATGGCAGCAATACAAATGATAATAACCGAGTATAGTGCAGATGTGTTCATCGTGATCAGCATGCGGCCTGCACCGATCATAACCAAGGCCGTTGCCGTTGAAACCCAGCCTCCGTAAAGAGCAGCGATCATAATAGGGATATTTCGAAAATCAATGATTGAATGCTGATAGGTAAATCCAAAAACCATCAGAATAACCCCGAGGAAACCGCAGGCCAGTCCTTTAACAGCTTGGAAGGATACGCTGTCTTTTTTATGTACCAGCCTATCTTTAAACAGGTGGGTGAAGAGATAATTAAATGTGATTAAAATGGTCAAGTTTACAAACAGCTCTTTCAGCAAATATTATCACCCTAATATAAGGTACTAAAGATGGAAGGGAAAGAAAAGGACAAATAAGGGATTATATAAGATTTTTTTACTTGGATTTTATTGTTTTAATAATTCGCACTTGACCCATCGGAATTAGTGTAATATAGTATATGAGAAAATTCGAAGGGAGAGTTTACCTGCTTTGGAGACTTTACTAGTCGTATTACATGTATTTATTTTATTTTTACTTATCTTAGGGCTTTTTGTGATGCAGAAAAAACATGTTTCCTTCTCTAAACGTGTATTTACTGCGCTGGGGCTGGGGATTGTATTCGGATTTGCGCTTCAGCTGATTTACGGCCCGACTTCAAATATAGTCATTCAAACAGCTGACTGGTTTAATATCGCCGGGGGCGGATATGTCAAATTGCTTCAAATGGTTGTCATGCCGCTCGTCTTTATTTCAATTCTCGGCGCATTTACAAAGCTGAAGCTGACAAAAAATCTCGGAAAAATCAGCGGTTTGATTATCGGGATTTTAGTTGCGACAACAGCTGTAGCAGCAGCTGTCGGTATTGCGTCCGCTCTTTCTTTTGACCTGCAGGCGATTCAGGTTGACCAAGGGGATACAGAGCTTTCACGTGGACAGGAGCTTCAGCAAAAATCAGAAGATATGACAGCGAAAACGCTGCCGCAGCAGATTGTTGAACTGCTGCCGGGAAACCCGTTTTTAGATTTTACAGGAGCTAGACCGACTTCAACGATCGCTGTCGTTATTTTTGCAGCTTTCCTTGGAATGGCGTTCCTCGGCGTGAAACGTAAACAGCCGGAACAGGCAGAAACCTTTAAAAAGCTGGTTGATGCCGTTTATGCCATTGTCATGCGCGTTGTCACCCTCATTTTGAGACTGACGCCTTACGGGGTGCTGGCCATTATGACAAAAACGATTGCGACGAGTGATATTGACAGCATTCTAAAACTAGGTATGTTTGTAATTGCTTCGTATGCCGCGTTAATTACAATGTTTATTATTCATTTGCTGCTGCTGACGCTCAGTGGCTTGAATCCGATTGTTTATTTGAAAAAAGCCGTGCCTGTACTTGTATTTGCATTTACATCACGGTCAAGCGCGGGTGCTTTGCCGCTGAATATTAAAACACAGAGAAGCATGGGTGTTCCGGAAGGAATCGCAAACTTTGCCGGTTCGTTCGGTCTTTCGATCGGCCAAAATGGATGTGCCGGCATTTATCCTGCGATGCTGGCGATGATGATTGCCCCAACTATCGGCCAAAATCCGTTTGACCCGGTGTTTATCATCACAGTTATCGCAGTCGTTGCCATCAGCTCCTTCGGTGTTGCCGGAGTTGGCGGCGGAGCGACATTCGCGGCGCTTCTAGTTTTATCATCATTAAATATGCCTGTGGCACTCGCCGGTTTACTTATCTCAATCGAACCGTTAATTGACATGGGGCGTACTGCTCTGAATGTCAGCGGAAGTATGACATCTGGTCTCATTACGAGTAAGGTAACGAAGGAAATTGATCCAGGGGTATTCAATGATCAATCCAGAGTGGTTGAAGCAGAAGAAGCGTAACAACGTATATTCCGCCTAGGATTGATAGTTCATTTCAATAAAAGAACTCATGAACCCTGTAATATAAAGGTTTCATGGGTTCTTTTTTTTATGATTTGCTTTTACTCCACTTACTAAAAATTATTGGAAACAAAGGTTGATGGACGTCTTAAGTGCTGTTTTCACAAAGTTTGTTGTTTTAAGAGCGGTTATTGATTTATTTATCAAATAACATATAATGGAAGTTGAGAGTTCTTAATACAAGTTTTCGTTTGGAAGGAGATTGATATGATAATTAAAATGAATCAATTTAATATGAAAGATTTCAATAAACCAAACGAACCTTTCGTTGTTTCAGGTAGAATTATACCTACATTTGAAAACAATGTTTGGAAATATAAAGAAGAACTATTTTCTGAGCCTTATTTCAAGAAATATGAAGATGATGAAATTGATGTTAGTTATATTGAAGAAGAGGGGAAAGTTGTTTTTTTTTATTATGTTGAAAACAATTGCATTGGTCGGATTAAGATTCGTTCTAATTGGAATGGATATGCACTAATAGAGGACATTGCTGTTTCAAAAAAGTATAGAAAAAATGGTGTTGGAACAGCATTATTAAATAAAGCCATTGAGTGGGCAAAGGAGAATAACTTTAGTGGTCTTATGCTTGAAACACAAGATATTAATGTTTCAGCTTGTCATTTTTATGAAAAAAACCACTTTGTAATAGGTGCAGTTGATACTATGCTTTATTCCAACTTTCCAACAGCAAATGAAATTGCGATTTTTTGGTACTGTAAATTTTAAGTTATAATAGCATCTCAACAATCTCAGAGATGGTAATTTAATGTTTCCGTCTTGTTGAAATAATGGGTGTGTTAGTAAGTGAAGGACCATCAACGGTGGTCTTTTTATAATGTCCTCAAGAATTCTATTGTGATTTTTTTGCACGCTGAAATAAGCAACTGTTCCACCTGTTTCTTTGTTGCCTCATGCTGTTCTTGTGCTGTTCTGGGAAGAGTAATTCCAGCTTCCTCAAAAGACCACTGAACAATCAAAATCCAGTTTTCGGATTTGAACCATCTCATGCATACGGGTGCCCTTCATACTTCAATGCTTCTTTCATGACCATTACATAACAAGTTAAGAGGAATGGAAAATAGTAGAAAAGAATGAATTGTTTATCTATACTAAAGAAGGAACAGGAATTAGATGTTTATTTTTGAAAACATTTACTCTACTTTATTCTAGACATGGTCTGAACAGGCAAAAACACACTGTATAACATCGTTGCAACCGTAAGTTGACAAAGTGCATTTGCTGGAAGATAGAACAAAGATCGTTGTTTTCATACAATATAGTCATCAAAGCAAAGGAGTTCTTAACTATGACATTTGGTGAAAAACTTTTTAAGTTGCGAAAAGAAAAAGGACTGTCTCAAGAAGCTTTAGCTGAAAAAGTAAACACGACAAGGCAGGCGATTAGCAAATGGGAAAATGGGCAAGGGTTTCCTGAAACCGAAAAGCTTTTAATGATTGGAAATATTTTCGAAGTATCAATTGATTATTTGTTAAAAGATTCTGTTGAGCCGCGTCGTGACAATAAAGAAGGATATTATGTTAGCAGAGAAATGGCAGACGGCTTTTTATTGCATGAACGCAAAGTTACCAAATATGTTTCTTTCGGACTGAGCCTGCTTATTTTATCCACTGTCCCTTATTTGGTTTTTAAACAAGAACCAGCCATCTATACACTCCTTATCATGATCATAGCTGTACTCGGCATTGGGGCTATTGTGACAGGATTGATCTCGGTAGAAGATAAATACAAGGTGCTCAAGAGAGAGGCTCTGATTTTTGACCAAAATCATCATAAAGAGCTGACAGCGAGATATAAAGATATGAAAAAAAGGTATGCTGCTATCATAGTCGCTGGTGTTTGTTCCATTGTAGCAGGCGGAATTCCTTTTTTTCTTGAAAGAAAACATATAGTCTCAGGTTTCAATGCCTACTATCCGGTTTGTGTTGTTTTGATCGCTATTGGTGTCTACATTTTAATTCGCATCCTGCCAATAATTGAGGCTTATCAAATAATGGCGAAAAATGAAGAGTATATCAATAGGTTCGGCTTTAAGCTAAGTAAAAAAGTAAGAAAAAGAGTGGATGATTTCTCATAATAGATACTAACCAATTTGATTCAAGGAAATCATGATTAAAGAGCCTAAAAAGGTTCTTTTTTCTTCACCTGATATCTTTTAGACGAACTAAATCACTAGAAGTGGAAACATAAAAACACATATTGAAATGGGCTTCGGCTTGTTTGTTATTATATTGCTGACAGGATTTCTAACGCTCGAGTGAATATTATATGTTGAGCGTTGAAGCAAGAAATAAAATTAAATTATTAATGAAACTCACTCGGGTTATATTCGCAGTAACAGTGTTAACTAGTGTTCTGTCCTTTTCAACTTTTGATGTGGGAACTAACAATGAATTGATAAAGATTGCTTCGGATAGAGTGGCAGCATTAAAAAAATCCTTCAAGCGTTCTTCATAGAACGAAAGAAGGATTTTTTTAATGCTACCAATTCAAAACAGGCGGAAAAATGCAAAAAACTCCTGAAAAGACAATAAAATCAACTACTTGAACCATTATGCAATCCGCCATGGATTACACGTTTTTTAACGGCCGGGTTCTAAGTCCTCAAGTATTCCCATCATGGTGTTGTCGTCCATCACATTCATTGCGCTTTGTTCAAAATGAATGGGTTCGGCATAATGCGGCTGTCTTTTTTGCGTTGTTGTCTCAGCTTGCCTAGTTTGAGTCTGCTGGTGCTGTGTTTGCTGCTGTCCGGCATTCTGATGCTGACGGCCATTTTGCTGCTGGCTTTGATTTTGTGAACGTTCCTGGTTATTGCCGCCGCCAAAAACTTGTTTGACCATATTACCTACATTAGAAGCATCAAACATCTTATTTTCAGAATTCTGTCTGTTCATTTGACCTGTAATAAATCCGCCGACTCTTTGGCGAATCTGAGGTGATAAAGCAGCTATAAGCATAGTTGACCCTATAATCAATGTTGCGGGGCTGATTCCTTTTCGCTGGTTGAACAACATGATCCCTCCTTCTTAGTGTATTCATATTTTCCCCCTCATTAGACAAATTAACCGTTTTATTTCCCGGGAAAGCATTTCCTTCAGATTTACATGCATATTTAAAGCCATTTAGAAAAACCTATAAGTAAAGTGATAAAGGAGGAATTCACATGCTTGGAAAAAAACAAGTCCTTGCGTCTATGCTTCTTATCCCTTTGCTTATGACTGGCTGCGGAATGGCCAACCAGGGTGAGGGCAGACGTGATAATTTAGAACCAGAAAATGTTAACTATCGCAACCCGGTGAACGATAATGGCACAAGAAATATTAACGATGTCAATAATAATCGTGACAATGTCGATAATAATGTAACTGACAATGTCAACAATAACGATAACAACAATAATAACGGTAATAACAACCGTAAATTAGATGTTGCTGACGACGCTGCCGATAAAATCACTGATATGAAAGAAGTAAAACATGCAAATGTAATTGTTGCCGGAAATCAAGCATATGTTGCAGTTGTATTAACAAATGGAAATAAAGAAGTTGGAAAAGACCTCAAAAGGAAGATTTCAGATAAAGTGAGAGACACTGATAAAAACATGGATAATGTTTATGTTTCTGCAAATCCGGACTTTGTAGACCGAATGCAGGGCTATGGCGAGCGGATACAAAATGGCGATCCAATTGCAGGATTCTTTGATGAATTCAGTGAAACTGTACAGCGTATATTCCCGCAAGCTGAATAAATGAAAAAAGCCGCATAATTTGTGCGGCTTTTTCTTTGCGTTAATGACACACCGCGAACTCAGGCTGCATAGAGTAAAAATAAAAGGTACAAGACGGACCGGCTCAGGGAGGGAGACGTTTGCGGGATGGCATAGGAAAGCGTGCGGCATCCGCTCTATTCCTGTGCGGAGTCCTTGTGATGCTGGCTGTAAGTTCAGCCATCGTATCAAGCACGATGTATATACTGTCTTTGCCAGGGCAGGCATCTGGTATAACAAAAGAACAAGTGACGAAGCACATGAAGAAAGAGTCATTCGAACAGGCCGATATTTATTACACATCTAAGGAAAAGTCCTTACTGCCATTGACGAAAGAAACGCTTGAATATGCGGTCAGTATTAATCAGATTATGATTGGATATTCGAATCAAGTGCCTATTGATATTATTTTTTTTCATAATGAAAAACAGATGGAGGCTTACTCCGGTTTAATGGATGTAGTCGGTTTTTATTCTGAGCAGGAGCAGCTGATCGGATTGTTGCCTGAAGAGAAAAAGAAGCTTTTAGAAGGTGACGAGGTAGCGGTTTATTTGTACCAGAGATTGTTGATTCATGAATACACGCACCATGCGTTTCACCAGAAATTGAAGGAGCTTGAGGCTGACCCCGATAAGTTTCCGTTATGGTTTCATGAAGGGTTAAGCGAGTGGATCGCGAACTATGAATTGCTCATAGATCCGATCTCGTTTTCTGTTGTGCCCTTTGACCGTTTGCAGACAGATCAAGATTGGCAGGAAGCCCGAGCTGAATATGAAACTGATGTCTATTTGCAAAGCTTTTATATGATCAATGAGCTGACGGACAAATACGGGAAAGATATTATTTCAGAAATGATAAAGGAAACGGCAAAAAAAGGGGACTTTAAGAAAGGATTTAAATCGGCAACAAAGGAAAGTCTTGATCAATTTGAAAAAGAATTTAAGAAAACATTTGAAGAAAACAGTGCGGCATTGGATAGTAGCTATCCAATGCCTTTGTTATTAATGAAGTCCTTGCTGGCCCATTCCGCCTTGCGTTGGAGGCATTTGTCCTTGTGCAGGAGCAAATGAATTTCTCATTTGTTCCATATCCTGCGCATCAAGCTGAGGAACTTGATAATAGCCGTGTTTGTTTTGGTATAGGAAAATTTCAAAAGCCATTTCAACATACTCCTGAATTTGCGCTGACAGTACGCGTCTTACGGCTGGGTTTGTCATTTCCAGTGAAGCCATTGTCAGCATAGAAGCCTGTGCTTTAATCGCGCAAAGCATTTGTCGGCTGATGATGCTGTCATCAATATCATTCATGGATTGAACCGGTTTTTTAGGCTGTGACGGCTGCATGCCATAAACAGTCTGATTGTCTTCCTTCATCATATAAGTTGCTGTTTTTTGTGAAGGTTCGTTTCCTGTTTTAAAGCATTCTGCAGTTAAGTTATATTGAGACGTAATGAATTGATATTGACGATCAAGGATGTTTAATAATTCCTGATCCTTACAAAATTGTCTCAGCATCATAAACTGATCAAGTACAGTAAGGGTTCCGGAAAGCACCTCGTGCATATCAAACATTTCATGTCCGCCGTGGTTTTTATGCGGCTTGCCAGGGATACCTTTATTCATTTGGGATTGCTGCTGATTTAACTGATCCAAACCCAATTCCTCCTTTTTTTTCAGATCAGCTGTATTTTGTGTCAGTCTGCCGCGTTTTATGCAGAAGCCTGAAAGGAATTAAATGCTGGCTGTCGAAATGTAAAGCAGACAAAGTCGTTGTCATATTGTGTATATTAAGGGAGGAAAAATGATGAGGCGTATTCTGCATATTGTGTTAATCACGACATTGGTGTTCTTGAATGTGATGTACACTTGCGAAGCAGTAAAGGCAGCTGAGCAGCAGCAGCCGATATCGGTTGATCAAGCGATACAGCAAAAAGAAGGACAGGCTCTTGTCGAAGGATACGCTATCGGCCAGGCTGTTTCCCCGCAGCATTATAAGCTGGCAAGCCCTTTTTCAAATAATTATAATGTTGCGCTGGCAGACAGTGAAAACGAGACATCGCCCGATCACATCCTTCCTGTGCAAATCCCCTCCGCCTTCAGAAGCCAATTTGGGCTGCAAACCAATCCGCTTCTTCTTGGAAAAAAGATAACGGTTCAAGGACAGCTTGAAGATTACTTTAGCACAACAGGGCTTAAGAACGTCCAGTCGATGGACTTAACAGATGACACGAAAACTCCGCCGGCTGAACAGCCAGTGTCGATAAATGAAGCGCGGGGACGGCTGAATGAAGAAGTAACGATAAAAGGGATCGTCACTGCTGATCAAAGCGCGGTCGGAGGCGGGAAGCTGTCGACCTTTATGCAGGATGAAACCGGAGGCATTAATATTTATTCGTCTGCCCCTGAACAATTTCCTGAATTAAAAGAAGGCATGGACATCACGGTGACAGGGAAAATCACGACATACCAAGGGCTGACAGAAATTGTTCCTAACTCATCAGGCATCAAAATCAACCAGTCAAATCAATCTCTCCCCGTTCCTAAATATTCAACAATCAATGAACTGGTTAACAGCAGTCTCGGTGATCAGCTTGAAGGCCGTCTTGTGGCACTAAAAGCATATGTTTCCTCAATTCCAAATTCACCTGCCGGAGGCGGTTACAATGTAACGGTGATTGATGAAGATCACCATGCTATGATGCTCCGGGTTATGAATGAAACAGGGATAATAGACGGACTTAATGAGGGCAAATGGTATGAATTTACCAGTATATTAAGCAGATACCAATCCTTTCAGCTGCTTCCGCGAAAATCATCTGACCTGAAGCTGCTTGAAGAACAGCCCGCACCTCCGTCTTCGGAGGGTGAATATGAAGGTATTGTTGATCGCGTTGTTGACGGTGATACCATTCATCTCAAATCTCCGGTACTTGGAACGACAAAAATCCGGTTCGTAAATGTAGATACACCTGAAACGTATCACACACCAAAAAATGAAGCAGACGAAAATCAATTAAGATTTGGCAAAAAAGCATCTGACTATCTAAAAACGGTTCTGTCCTCAGGAGATAAGATTACTGTCAAGGTCGGAAGTGAAGCCAAGGACAGCTATGGCAGACTTCTCGGGCAGGTCATAACCGAATCAGGTTCAAACGTGAACTTAGAGCTTGTGAAAAATGGCTATGCTCCGACGTATTTTATTTGGCCGGTTGACAATGAAGAGGATTATCAGCAGTTTCAGGCTGCCGCAGCCACTGCGAAAAAAGAGCAAAAAGGCATTTGGAATGAAGCCGATCCCCTCATGGAAATGCCGTTTGAGTTTAGGGCCAGAGAGCAGGGAAAAGGCCTGACAAGATATGTGGGAGATTCGTCAAATAAAACGTATGTGAAGCCGGCTGACTGGAAGCAGATAGCTGTGGAAAACAGAATTTTCTTCGCCTCAGCAAGTGAAGCGGAAAACGCGGGATATCAAAAGAGGCAAACGGCACCCAAAGAAAATGTGCCGCTAAGAATTCTAAGCATGAATGATTTGCATGGCAAGATCGATCAGCAATATGAGCTTGATCTTGATGGAGACGGAACTGCAGACGGCACATTTGGACGCATGGACTATGCCGCCGCATATTTGAAGGGAAAAAAGGCCGAAAAGAAAAACACGCTGATTGTACATGCGGGAGATATGATCGGGGGAAGTTCTCCAGTTTCATCTCTTCTTCAAGATGAACCGACTGTAGAACTGATGGAGGACATCGGATTTGATGTCGGAACTGTCGGCAACCACGAGTTCGATGAAGGTACAGATGAACTGTTGAGGATCTTAAATGGCGGAGATCACCCGAAAGGCACAAGCGGATATGATGGACAGAAATTTCCCCTTGTATGCGCCAATTGTAAAATGAAATCTACCGGAGAGCCCTTTTTACCGGCATATGACATCATAAATGTGGAGGGCATCCCCGTTGCTTTTATCGGGGTTGTCACACAGTCGGCAGCGGGCATGGTCATGCCTGACGGAATCAAAAACATCGAGTTTACAGATGAAGTGACAGCGGTAAATGAGGCGGCCGAAGAGCTGAAGAAAAAAGGCGTAAAGGCCATCGCAGTTCTCGCGCATATGTCAGCCGAGCAAAATGACACATCCATTACCGGGGAATCTGCTGATCTTGCAAACAAAACAGATTCTGAAATCGACGTCATTTTTGCAGCGCATAATCATAAGGTTGTTAACGGTGAAGTGAACGGGAAACTGATTGTTCAGGCGTTTGAATATGGAAAAGCAATAGGTGTTGTTGATGTAGAGATCGATAAAACAACAAAAGACATTGTCAAAAAGTCGGCAGAAATCGAATATGTCGATCAAAGCAAAATAGAACCGGATGCCAGCGCGTCAGCCATTTTAAAGAAATACCAAACACTTGCTGAACCGATTATCAGCGAGGTTGTCGGTGAAGCGGCTGTTGATATGGAAGGCGGGTATTCGAATGACGGCGATACCCCTCTTGGAAACCTGATTGCGGATGGCATGAGAGCGTCCATGAAAACGGATTTTGCTCTTATGAATGGCGGAGGAATACGGGAAGCGCTGAAGAAGGGTCCCATTACGTGGGGAGATCTTTACAATATCCAGCCGTTCGGAAATGTGTTAACAAAGCTTGAGATTAAAGGTAAAGATTTAAGAGAGATTATCAATGCGCAAATCTCGCCGGTTTTTGGGCCTGACTACAGCATAAGCGGGTTTACGTATACGTGGGATAAAGAAACCGGAAAAGCTGTCGAGATGAAAATGGCAGATGGCACCGAGATTCAGCCCGATGCCACATACACACTGACCGTCAACAATTTTATGGCGACGGCGACAGGAAGCAAATATCAGCCAATCGGATTGCTTGGGAAAAATCCAGTGACAGGTCTCGAGGATTTGGAAGCGACAGTTGAGTACGTGAAGAGCTTTGATGAGCCAATTGCTTATACAAAAGAGGGAAGAATTCAGCTTGCAAAAGCGGTTGACATTGAAGACCCTGTAACAGAAGACCCAGTTACGGAAGAACCGGGAGATGGCCCAGGGACAGAGCAGCCGGTTAAAGAGGATCCAGAGCCTGTTGAAGATCAGACTGATATAAAAGAGACTCCGGGTACTGTGCCGGTTCATCAGCTGACGCCTTCAGACATTTTGAGATTAGGTGAATTACCGAGCGATGAAAAAAATGCTGACACTGCCGACAAGATCAGCACATTGCCTTTACAAAATGAGACTGCGGAAAGCGGGTCTGATCATCAGCTTCCGGATACATCAGCGGGCTACTATAACATTATGGTGATCGGTGCGGCGGTGACACTGTCCGGAACTTATCTATATGTCAGAAGAAAAAGGAGTGCCTCCAGAACGTGAAAAAAGTTATTCCACTTGTCATCATTGCGGCCGGTCTAGTGATCGCAGGCTATGGGGGCCTTAAATTAATCGACACGAATATGAAGACCGAACAGACATTAAAAGAAGCAAAACTGGCGACTGAAAAGCCCCAGGAAGCTTCGGACACGAAAAAAAATGCAGATCAAGCAAAGAATAAAGCATCATTTAAGCCTGAGACCGGCCAAGCGAGCGGCATTTTGGAAATACCGAAAATCAGCGCAGAGCTTCCGATCGTGGAGGGCACCGATGCAGATGATTTAGAAAAAGGTGTCGGGCATTATAAGGACAGCTATTATCCTGATGAAAACGGGCAAATTGTGCTGTCGGGACATCGGGATACCGTGTTTCGCCGGACGGGAGAGCTGGAAAAAGGGGACCGGCTTCGTATTCTCCTGTCATATGGAGATTTCACATATGAAATTGTAAAAACAAAAATTGTCGATAAGGATGACAAATCCATTATTACACTCCAGCATGAAAAGGAAGAACTCATTCTAACGACCTGCTATCCGTTTTCATACATCGGCAATGCCCCGAAGCGCTATATTATATACGGAAAACGAGTCACTTAAAAAGCCGCAGGCTATTCCTGCGGCTTTTCTTCATGAAAAATATGTGTGGCAAAGGCTTTCTATATCAACTGGGAAAGGCGCTTCGGCAACAATTAGCTCGCCGGTTATCGGATGAACCGCTTGTACCTTTTTGGCGTGCAGCGCCTGCCTGTTTAGCAGTTTGCTCCCGCCTCCGTAAAGCAAGTCTCCTGTCAGCGGATGGCCAATGCTCGCCATATGAACACGAATTTGATGTGTTCTGCCTGTTTCCAGCTCTAATTCAACGAGTGACAGCCGCTCTTTCGCATTGCTGGCAATCAACTTGAAATGAGTGACGGCTGCTTGCCCGCCTGGTGAAACCCGGCGTCTTGTCGGGTGTGATCGGTCTCTGCCGATCGGTGAATCAATTGTCCCTTTTTTCGTCTTTAGCTTTCCTTCAGCGATGGCAGTATACGTACGCTTCAGCGTCTTTTTCTCTAACTGCTGATCTAAAATGGCATGTGCCAAACGATGCTTGGCAAAAACGACTGCACCGGATGTATCCTGATCAAGGCGATGAACATGGCGCACCTTGCATGCTTCGCCATTCACCTGATAATGGTAGGCGATCAAATTAGCCAGTGTGCCGGTTTGGCCCTCCTCATTCGGATGTGTCGCTATGCCATCGGGTTTATTGACGATGAGCATGTGACTGTCTTCAAATAAAATATCAAGCTCTCCATACTCCGGAATGACGGAAGATTCTTCACTTTCCTGAAGATCAATGAAGACGCGGTCACCTTTTTTAACGATGACGTTGTTTGTAACGGATTCGTGATTGACCTTTATCTGGTGATGCGACACCCAGTCTTGAATCACGGGTTTAGAGGCTTTGAGCGATGTTTTCAGTACAGAAAACATCCATTGGCCATCTTGTTTGTCATTGATGAGGAGCTCAAGCCCTCTGCCTTTTTGTTTCATGTCAAATGGCTCCTTTTCGAAGCGGAAGGCCGCTGTTTCTCATAGGAAACACTTACCTTAGCTTTCGTGTTTTTTTCTGTGCTATTCTTGATTAAGACTTAGGCTATTCGATGGCAAGAAAGGTGATTGACGTGAGAATTGTGAACGCAGCAACTGCAGAACAGGAGAGCTTTATCAAGGAGCTGTCAATGGAGTTGATCCATGATGTATTTCCTCTTTATTTCTCCGAACTGGACATTCAGCGCTTTAAAAAGAAAGGCGTTCTGTCTTTAAATAACCATTATTACCAAGGAACATTAAAAGAAGCATTTCAAATTATGGCTTGTCTGCAAATGATACATATTATCCTGACAAAGCCTTCGCCGCACACTGATTTGAGTAATCAGGCGATTTTTGATAAAAACAGCAAGATGCTGAATGATTTCGGGATTTATTTTCCGTTTGCTTTTTCTGACTTTCAAACAAAGACGAATAAAGCCTTTTCCGGTCACAGAAGGCTGATATAATCAGGCAGCAAGAGCTTTTTCATTTTCAGAAAAGCTCTTTTTTGCATCAGAGAAATCATATCATAAAACCTTTCCTCTAACTCCCTTTTTAATCGGCACGTGTCTGAACATACTAATGATTGAAAGGGGTGCTGACAATGAGTTCAGTAAAAGATACAATGACAACGCAGGTGGCAACCGTTTCACCGAATCAAACGATTCAGGAAGCGGCTTCTCTCATGAAACAGCATAACGTCGGGGTGATTCCCGTTGTAGAGCAAGGTGTTTTAAAAGGAATGCTGACTGACCGTGACATTGCATTAAGAACTACAGCTCAGGGCCGAGATGGCCAGACACCCGTTTCAGAAGTGATGTCAACAGACCTCGTATCAGGAAATCCTAATATGAGTCTGGAAGACGCGTCGCAGCTGATGGCCCAGCACCAAATCCGCCGCCTTCCTATTGTAGATCAAAACAATCTAGTCGGGATCGTTGCGCTTGGAGACCTGGCAGTCAATCAGATGTCGAACGAGTCTGCGGGAGAAGCGCTGACAAACATTTCTCATCAAAACATTCATTAATAAGAAAGAGCTTGCGGTGTGCAGGCTCTTTCTTCACATAAACCTTACTTTTTGAAAGCAGACATGTTTCGGGGTATAGTGAGTGTATACATATGTCTCAATTCGGACTAAAGGAGTTGTACGCAGTGATTAAAGCGTTAATTTTTGATTTTGACGGACTTATTCTAGATACAGAAACACATGAATATGAAGTCCTTCAGGAAATATTTGAGGAACACGGCTCAGTCCTGCCGCTATCCGTCTGGGGAAAGGTCATCGGAACAGCCGCGGGATTTCGGCCCTTTGAATATTTAGAAGAGCAGATCGGCAAAAAGCTGAACCATGAAGAGCTGACAACATTGCGAAGAGAACGGTTTGCGAAACGCATGGAAACAGAAAAAGCAAGACCGGGTGTCGAGGCGTATCTGAATGCGGCAAAGGATTTAGGTTTAAAAGTAGGCCTTGCCTCCAGCTCTGATTATAAGTGGGTATCGGGCCATTTGAAGCAAATCGGCCTGTTTGATGATTTTGAGGTCATTCAAACGGCGGATGATGTGGAAGAGGTGAAGCCGAATCCTGAATTGTATTTATTGGCGGCAAAGAATCTTGGCGTATCGCCATCAGAATGTCTCGCGTTTGAGGATTCTGTCAACGGTTCGATTGCTGCGAAAAGAGCGGGGATGAAGTGTGTCATCGTCCCGAATAAAGTAACAAGCACCTTGATGTTTGAAGATTATGATCACAGGCTTGAATCAATGGCGGAGATGGAGCTCGCCCTATTGCTTGATCATCTGAACACACAACACTAGAAAGGAGCGAGTAGTTTGTCTGAGAAATTAGATTTGACCCGTTTTGAAAAGAAAATGGTCATTCGCAATATCGAAGAGAAAGACATTGACAAGATTATCGATCTTCAAAAGGACTGCTTTCCGGGGATGGAGCCGTGGAAGCGGGAGCATTTAATCAGCCATTTGGAGCATTTTCCTGAAGGGCAGTTTTGTGCAGAATTCGAAGGTGAAATTATCGGTTCGTGCTCAAGTCTCCTGATTAATTTTGATGAATATGATGACCGCCATACGTGGCAGGACATTACTGATGACGGTTATATCACCAACCATAATCCCGACGGTTTGAACATGTACGGAATTGAGGTCATGGTGCATCCGAAATACAGACGAATGAAAATCGGCCACCGTTTGTACGAGGCTAGAAAGGACTTAGCCAGACGCTTAAATCTAAAAAGCATCATCATAGGCGGACGGATTCCGAACTATCACAAATATGCAGATGAAATGACGGCAAGAGAGTATGTTGAACAGGTGACACGCCACCAAATTTACGATCCGGTTCTTTCTTTCCAGCTGATGAACGGCTTTACCCTTATGCGGATTAACCCGAATTATCTCCCGGATGATACCGCTTCGATCAAGTATGCGACGCTGATGGAATGGAACAATGTCGATTATCTTCCGCAGCAGACAAAACGCTATTATAAATCGGCGTTCCCTGTGAGAATTTGTGTGATCCAATACGAAATGAAGAAAATTTATTCCTTTGAGGAATTTGCGAATCAAGTAGAGTACTATGTCGATGTCGCTTCCGACGCGAGATCTGATTTTGCGGTGTTCCCGGAAATTTTCACAACCCAGCTGATGTCTTTCCTTGAGGAACGGTCACCGAGCTTGGCGGTACAGAGAATTACCGAGTATACAGAAGATTATATCAGCCTTTTTACTGATTTGGCTGTGAAGTACAACGTCAACATTATCGGCGGATCTCATTTCGTCGAAGAGGAAGGCAAGATCTATAATATCGCTTATCTGTTCAGACGGGACGGAACGATCGAGAAGCAATATAAACTCCATATTACGCCGAATGAACGCAAATGGTGGGGAATCAGCGCCGGAGACCAGGTTCGCGTGTTTGATACGGACTGCGGAAAAATCGCGATTCAAATCTGTTACGATATTGAGTTTCCTGAGCTTGCCCGGATTGCGGCCGATAAAGGCGCAAAAATCATTTTTACGCCATTTTGTACAGAAGACCGCCAAGGCTATTTGCGTGTCAGATACTGTTCGCAGGCAAGAGCGGTTGAAAACCAAATTTATACGGTCATCTCCGGAACGGTTGGAAACCTTCCGCAAACGGAAAATATGGATATCCAATACGCTCAATCAGGCATCTTTGCACCATCTGATTTTGAATTCGCCAGAGACGGCATTGTCGGTGAAACAAATCCGAATATCGAAATGGTCGTCATCGGCGATGTTGACCTGGAAATTCTCAGAAGACAGCGCCAAAACGGTACAGTGCGCCAGCTAAAAGACAGACGGCGTGATATTTATCATATTCAGTATAAAAAATAATCCCAAAACCCGCCAACAGGCGGGTTTTTTATTAAAAGCGGAATTGAAACGTTTACGCGCTTTCTTTAAAATAAAAGTAAATTGTATATCGGAAAAGAAGGTGCCTTATGGAGTTTCTGCTTGTTTTAGTTCCTGTTTTCGGAATTTTCGCAATTGGTTATATCGGACAGAAAACACTCGGCTTTGATATTCAAACACTGTCCAAAATGTCCTTATACTTAATGTCTCCTTTTCTGGCGTTTGATACGTTTTATACGAACAAGCTGACGATGGATTATGTCTATCTTTCTATATTTGTGCTGGGGCTTTGCTTGGTTCTTGTTCTATTTGTCTACTTTTTATCTTTTTTTCATAAGTACCCGAATCAAGATCGCTGTGCCTTGATTCTGTCATCTGCTTTTATGAATAACGGCAATTACGGAACGCCTGTTGTCCTGCTGGTGTTTGGGACAGCCGGTCTGGGCACGGCCGTTGTGTTAATGGTGCTGCAGCAGTTAATCATGTGTACGATCGGCATGTATTATGCAGCAAAAGGAGGTTCGGGGGAAGGCGGATTTAAAACGGTCATGACCCGGGTTATCCGTATGCCTGTTGCGTACGGAGCACTTTTAGGCGCAATACTTCAGCTTATGCATATTTCAATCCCAAAAGAGTTAATGACGGGAATTGAGCTGGTCGGAAATGCGGCCATTCCTACGATTATGATCATTTTGGGCATGCAGCTTGCACTGATTTCTTTCAAGAATATTGAATACAGAAAAATTTCTTATTCATTGGTTTTGAAGCTGATGGTATCGCCGGTGATTGCGCTTAGCTTCACATTGATATTGCCTGTGGATGACATGACAAAACAAATCATGATTCTCGTCGCCGCTATGCCGACCGCTGCTAATACGACGTTAATGGCTGTTCAGTTTAATACAAGGCCGGAAGTCGTTTCGAGCGCTACCTTATCAGCACGATGCTGAGTATTGTCACCTTGCTTGTTCTGCTTTGGATGCTGCATCCTCTTTCTTCTTGAGAAAGAGGAAATTTTATTATTTCCGCGGTTTATTGACTCCAACCCCGTCTGGCTTTATATTGAAGGCAGGGAAATCATCACCTAGACATCACATAAGAGAAGGTCTGTTTCAATTGAATTGACACTTTAGTGAACGCTAAAGAAATGGAGATGATAGGGATGGAAAACATTCAGCAAAATCAGGGATTAAAGCTAAAAGATGAGCAATTTGTGTGGCATGCCATGAAGGGAGCGCATCAAGCGGACAGCCTGATTGCCCAAAAGGCTGAAGGGGCCTGGGTGACTGACATAGACGGACGCCGCTATTTGGATGCGATGTCCGGTTTATGGTGTGTTAATATTGGTTACGGCAGGAAGGAGCTTGCAGAGGCTGCCTATGAGCAATTAAAGGAGCTGCCTTATTACCCGTTAACGCAAAGCCACGCACCGGCAATTCAGCTGGCGGAAAAGCTGAATGAATGGCTTGGCGGCGATTATGTGATCTTTTTTTCCAACAGCGGATCGGAAGCTAACGAAACTGCTTTTAAGATTGCCCGCCAGTACCATCTGCAAAACGGTGACCATAGCCGTTATAAATTCATCTCAAGATATCGGGCATATCACGGCAACACATTGGGAGCGCTCTCAGCAACCGGACAGGCGCAGCGGAAATATAAATATGAGCCTTTAAGCCAGGGATTTCTGCATGCAGCCCCGCCAGATGTATACCGGAATCCTGAGGATGCTGATACGCTTGAAAGCGCAAATGAAATTGACCGCATCATGACATGGGAATTAAGCGAAACAATTGCCGGGGTCATCATGGAGCCTATCATAACGGGCGGAGGCATCTTAATGCCGCCGGACGGATATATGAAGAAGGTGGAGGACATTTGCCGACGCCACGGAGCTCTTTTGATTTGCGATGAAGTCATCTGCGGCTTTGGACGGACAGGCGAGCCGTTCGGATTTATGCATTACGGCGTGAAGCCGGATATTATTACGATGGCAAAGGGAATCACGAGTGCGTATCTGCCGTTGTCAGCGACTGCTGTGAAACGGGACATTTTCGAAGCGTATCAGGGTGAAGCGCCTTATGACCGTTTCCGCCACGTGAACACATTCGGCGGAAGCCCGGCTGCCTGTGCATTGGCGTTGAAAAACCTGCAAATTATGGAGGACGAACAGCTGATTCAGCGATCCCGCGACCTTGGGGCAAAGCTTTTAGGTGAGCTTCAGGCCTTAAGAGAACACCCGGCGGTCGGAGATGTTAGAGGAAAAGGGCTGCTGATCGGAATCGAGCTCGTCAAAGATAAATGGACAAAAGAGCCGGCTGATGCCGACAAAGTAAACCAAGTGGTTGCGGCGTGCAAAGAAAAAGGGCTGATCATCGGCAAAAACGGCGATACAGTCGCCGGCTACAACAACGTCATCCAGCTTGCGCCGCCATTTTGCCTGACAGAAGAGGACCTTTCCTTTATCGTGAAAACGGTGAAAGATAGCTTTCAGACGATTTAATATAAAAGTGATTTGTTAAAGGAGCACACGATGAGTTTTCACAATCAGCCTATTTTACCGGCTATTCGAAATATGAAGCAATTTGATGAGTTTTTGAACAGTTCATTTTCCTACGGCGTTATTCTTGATATTCATCTCGGCCAGCTGAAGGGTGTGATCAGAGAGGCGCAAAAGCACGGAAAGAACATGATGGTGCACGTCGATCTCATCCAAGGGATCAAGCATGATGAATACGGAGCTGAGTTTATTTGCCAGGACATCAAGCCCGCTGGGATTATTTCAACAAGATCGAACGTGATTGCCAAAGCGAAGCAGAAGAAAATTTATGCGATCCAGCGCCTGTTTCTGCTCGATACAAGTGCGATGGAGAAAAGCATGGAGTTTGTCGGCAAGCATAAGCCTGACTTCATTGAAGTGCTGCCCGGCATCGTTCCGTCACTCATTCAAGAAATAAAAGAGAAAACGGGAATTCCTATCTTTGCTGGCGGTTTCATCCGTACGGAAGAGGATGTAGAACAGGCCTTGAAAGCGGGAGCTGTTGCTGTCACTACATCTAATACCAAATTATGGAAGAAATATGAAAACTTTTTGACAGAAAGTGATTGACACCGCTTTCATCCACTGATACAATTGCACTAGGTTAATACATTGTGATGGAGAACTCGGAGACCACAGCAGCTCTTTACGGTAAATGTTTATGCACCCGTAAAGCGGTTTGTTGTGGTTTTTTTCTTCTCTATCATACTTCTTAATCGTGACTCTAGGAGGAATGTGCTATGACAGCATTTTGGGGAGAAGTCATCGGTACGATGCTGCTGATCATTTTTGGAGCAGGGGTTTGTGCAGGTGTCAATTTAAAGAAATCGCTTTCATTCCAGTCTGGCTGGATTGTTGTTGTATTTGGGTGGGGATTGGGTGTTGCCATGGCGGCTTATGCAGTTGGCGGCATAAGCGGAGCACACTTGAATCCGGCGCTAACGATAGCGCTTGCATTTGTTGGAGATTTTCCGTGGGAAGAGGTTCCCGTTTATATTGCGGCACAAATGATCGGAGCGATCATCGGTGCGGTGATTATCTATTTGCATTACCTTCCGCATTGGAAGTCAACGGATGATCCCGCTGCCAAGCTAGGGGTTTTCTCAACAGGCCCCAGCATTCCGCATACATTTGCAAACGTTTTAAGTGAAGTGATTGGGACTTTTGTCCTTGTGCTTGGAATCCTGGCTATTGGGGCAAATCAATTTACAGAAGGGCTTAATCCTTTAATCGTCGGTTTCCTCATTGTGGCGATCGGTATCTCCCTTGGAGGCACCACCGGCTATGCGATTAATCCGGCCCGCGACTTAGGCCCGCGGATTGCCCACGCTTTTCTTCCGATTCCGGGGAAAGGCTCATCAAATTGGAAATACGCGTGGGTTCCAGTAGTCGGCCCGATTTTAGGCGGATCATTCGGCGGCGTATTTTACAACGCTGCATTTAAAGGGCACATAACAAGCAGTTTCTGGATTGTAAGCGTTATATTGGTTGTGGTATTGTTAGGACTCTATGTTTATACGAAATCACATTCAGCTAAAACATTATCAAATTCAAAATATATTTAATCAAAGGGGAGACATCTTATGGAAACGTACATTTTATCCTTAGATCAGGGGACGACAAGTTCAAGAGCGATTCTGTTTAATAAAGAAGGCAAAATCGTTCACTCTGCTCAAAAGGAATTTACACAATACTTCCCGCACCCAGGATGGGTTGAGCATAATGCCAATGAAATTTGGGGCTCTGTTCTCGCTGTTATTGCAACAGTCATTTCTGAATCGGGGATCAGTGCTTCGCAAATTGCCGGCATAGGTATCACGAACCAGCGTGAGACGGCAGTTGTGTGGGATAAGGACACAGGAAACCCTGTCTATAATGCGATCGTTTGGCAATCCAGACAGACGTCCGGTATTTGTGAGGAGCTTCGTGAAAAAGGATATAATGATCTATTCAGAGAAAAAACGGGGCTTTTAATCGATCCGTATTTCTCCGGCACAAAGGTGAAGTGGATTTTAGATAATGTGGAAGGCGCGCGAGAAAAAGCGGAAAAAGGCGAGCTGCTGTTTGGAACGATTGATACATGGCTCATCTGGAAAATGTCCGGAGGAAAAGCGCATGTGACTGATTACTCCAATGCCTCCAGAACGCTGATGTTTAATATTTACGATTTGAAATGGGATGATGAGCTTCTCGACATTTTAGATGTACCGAAATCAATGCTTCCTGAGGTAAAACCATCCTCCCAGGTGTATGCTGAAACTGTTGATTATCACTTCTTCGGCAAAAATATTCCGATTGCGGGAGCGGCAGGCGACCAGCAGTCCGCGCTGTTCGGCCAGGCGTGCTTTGAAGAAGGCATGGGGAAAAACACGTACGGTACAGGATGTTTCATGCTGATGAATACCGGGGAAAAAGCAATTAAGTCCGAACACGGGCTTTTAACGACAATTGCATGGGGCATTGATGGAAAAGTTGAATATGCTTTAGAAGGCAGTATTTTTGTCGCAGGCTCTGCCATCCAATGGCTCAGAGATGGATTGAGAATGTTCCAGGATTCTTCGCTAAGTGAATCTTACGCGGAGAAAGTGGATTCAACTGACGGCGTATATGTTGTTCCCGCATTTGTCGGCTTGGGAACGCCATACTGGGACAGCGACGTGCGCGGTTCGGTTTTCGGCCTGACAAGAGGCACAACAAAAGAACATTTTATCCGCGCGACACTGGAGTCTTTGGCTTACCAGACAAAAGATGTGCTTGACGCAATGGAAGCTGATTCAAACATTCAATTAAAGACGCTTCGTGTAGACGGGGGTGCCGTGAAAAATAATTTCCTGATGCAGTTCCAGGGAGATCTTCTGAATGTTCCTGTGGAGCGGCCGGAAATTAATGAAACAACTGCGCTTGGCGCGGCTTATTTGGCAGGTATCGCTGTGGGATTCTGGAAGGACCGTTCTGAAATCGCGAACCAGTGGAATCTGGATAAACGGTTTGAACCTGAATTAGAAGAAGAAAAACGAAATGAGCTGTATACAGGCTGGCAAAAAGCCGTCAAAGCAGCTATGGCTTTTAAATAAAATCATACTATGATATAATGGTTACAAGTTAATAAGAACGGTCCTGAGATGAGGAGAGACCACAGCACCAAAGTGTAATCATGCACTTTGGCTGTTGTGGTCTCTTTTTCTATTTACACACCGTGACAACAAGGAGGAGCAATAATGAAACATCAATTTTCAAGTCTTGAAAGAGATCGCATGCTGACAGACATGACGAAAAAAACCTATGATCTATTTATTATCGGAGGAGGAATTACAGGAGCGGGAACAGCTCTTGACGCGGCATCAAGGGGAATGAAAGTTGCGCTTAGCGAAATGCAGGATTTCGCGGCGGGAACATCAAGCCGATCAACTAAATTGGTTCATGGCGGCTTGCGCTATTTAAAACAATTTGAAGTGAAAATGGTTGCTGAAGTAGGGAAAGAGCGGGCGATTGTTTATGAAAACGGCCCGCACGTCACTACCCCGGAATGGATGCTGCTTCCGTTTCATAAAGGCGGCACATTCGGTTCATTCACAACCTCTATCGGTTTAAGAGTTTATGACTTCTTAGCAGGTGTGAAAAAATCAGAACGAAGAAGTATGCTTTCAGCAAAAGAAACGCTGCAAAAGGAGCCATTGGTGAAAAAAGACGGCTTAAAAGGCGGCGGATACTATGTGGAATACCGCACTGACGATGCGAGACTGACAATCGAAGTCATGAAGGAAGCGGTGAAATTCGGAGCAGAGCCTGTGAATTATTCCAAAGTGAAGGAGCTCCTTTACGAAAAAGGCAAAGCAGTCGGCGTATTAATTGAAGATGTGCTGACAAAGAAAGAATATAAAGTGTATGCGAAAAAAATTGTTAATGCGACAGGCCCTTGGGTCGATCAGCTCAGAGAAAAAGACCATTCGAAAAACGGAAAGCATTTGCAGCATACAAAAGGCGTTCACCTTGTATTTGACCAGTCTGTCTTCCCGCTGAAACAGGCGGTATATTTCGATACACCTGACGGCCGTATGGTATTTGCGATTCCACGTGAAGGCAAAACATACGTGGGGACAACAGACACCGTTTACAAAGAGGCGCTGGAGCATCCGCGAATGACAACGGCGGATCGTGATTACGTCATCAATTCAATCAATTATATGTTCCCGGAACTGAACATCACTGCGAACGATATCGAATCCAGCTGGGCGGGGCTGCGTCCGCTGATTCATGAAGAAGGCAAAGACCCTTCTGAAATTTCACGGAAAGACGAGATTTGGACATCTGACTCAGGCTTGATCACCATCGCCGGCGGAAAACTGACCGGATACAGAAAAATGGCGGAGCACATCGTCGATCTTGTGCGTGATCGCTTAAAAGAAGAAGGCGAAAAGGATTTCGGGCCATGTAAAACGAAAAACATGCCAATCTCAGGAGGGCACGTCGGCGGTTCTAAAAATCTCATGTCATTCGTTACGGCGAAAACGAAAGAAGGAATCGCAGCCGGTTTATCAGAAAAAGACGCAAAACAGCTGGCGATCAGATACGGCTCTAACGTAGAGCATGTATTTAACCGCGTGGAAGCACTGAAGGACGAGGCGGCGAAACGCCACATTCCGGTTCATATTCTTGCTGAGACAGAATACAGTATAGAAGAAGAGCTGGCCGCAACACCTGCTGACTTCTTTGTCCGCAGAACGGGACGTTTATTTTTTGATATCAATTGGGTAAGAACATATAAAGATGCCGTTATTGATTTTATGAGCGAGCGATTCCAATGGGATGAGCAGACGAAAAACAAACATACAGAAAACCTTAACAAGCTTTTACACGATGCGGTTGTGCCGCTCGAACAATAAATCATAACGGGCTGTCTGTCAGCCCGTTATTTCTTTTTACGAGCCGAAAGTGCCAGATCTCAGGTTATCAAGTGACAGAGGCACCCGCTTCATATAAAATAATGGCATAAGCTGATACATAGGAGGACGAATATGACTTGGAGAAAGAGCTATGAACGCTGGAAACATACAGAAAATTTAGATCCGGAACTAAAAGAGCGCCTCGCTGAATTAGAGGGGAATGAACAGGCTCTTGAGGACTGCTTCTATAAAAACCTTGAATTCGGTACTGGCGGAATGCGCGGAGAAATCGGCGCCGGGACGAATCGCATGAATATTTACACTGTGCGCAAAGCATCAGCCGGGTTTGCGGCATATATCTTGCAGCAAGGTGAGGAAGCGAAAAAACGGGGCGTTGTCATTGCTTATGATTCCCGCCACAAATCGCCGGAGTTTGCGATGGAAGCGGCAAAAACACTTGCTACACAAGGCATCCAAACATACGTATTTGATGAGCTTCGCCCGACGCCGGAGCTGTCATTCGCTGTCAGACAGCTGAACGCCTATGGGGGAATTGTGGTGACGGCAAGCCATAATCCGCCTGAATATAACGGCTACAAAGTATACGGAGATGACGGCGGCCAGCTGCCTCCAAAGGAAGCGGACATCGTCATTGATCAGGTAAATGCGATTGAAAATGAGCTGACGATCACAGTCGACGATGAAAAAGCGTTGAAAGAAAAAGGCTTAATCAAGATCATCGGTGAAGACATTGATCAAGTCTATACAGAAAAACTGACGTCCATTTCTGTTCATCCTGAGTTATCCGGAGAAGTAGAAGTAAACGTTGTTTTCACACCGCTGCATGGAACTGCAAATAAACCGGTTAGACGCGGTCTTGAAGCACTCGGCTACAAAAATGTAACGGTTGTTAAAGAACAGGAACTGCCGGATTCAGACTTCTCTACTGTTAGCTCTCCAAACCCGGAAGAGCATGCGGCATTCGAATATGCCATTAAGCTTGGGGAGGAGCAGAACGCAGATATTCTCATCGCAACAGACCCTGACGCTGACCGCCTCGGCATTGCGGTGAAAAACGATCAAGGCAAATATACAGTGCTGACAGGAAACCAAACCGGTGCGCTGCTGCTTCATTACTTGCTTTCTGAAAAGAAAAAGCAAGGCATCCTGCCTGACAATGGTGTTGTGCTCAAAACAATCGTCACAAGTGAAATTGGGCGTGCTGTCGCTTCTTCATTCGGCCTTGATACGATTGATACGCTGACAGGCTTTAAGTTTATCGGTGAAAAGATTAAGGAATACGAGGCATCAGGCCAGTATACCTTCCAATTCGGTTATGAAGAGAGCTACGGTTACTTAATTGGGGATTTTGCCCGCGACAAGGACGCCATTCAGGCAGCGCTCTTGGCAGTTGAAGTTTGCGCGTTCTATAAAAAACAAGGAATGTCATTGTATGAAGCGCTCATCAATCTCTTCAACGAATACGGTTTTTATCGTGAAGGGCTGAAATCCTTGACGCTGAAAGGAAAACAGGGAGCAGAACAGATTGAAGCGATTTTGGCTTCCTTCAGACAAAATCCGCCGCAAAAAATGGCCGGCAAACAGGTTGTCACAGCCGAAGATTATGCTGTAAGCAAACGGACGCTTCTGACGGAAAACAAAGAAGAAGCGATCGATCTGCCAAAATCAAATGTACTGAAATACTTCCTGGAAGACGGGTCTTGGTTCTGCCTCCGCCCTTCCGGAACTGAGCCGAAGGTCAAATTCTACTTCGCTGTAAAAGGAACCTCTTTAGAAGACAGTGAAAAGCGTCTTGCCGCGCTTTCTGACGATGTAATGAAGGCGGTAGACGACATTGTAGAGGCTACAGCCAAATAGTTCAAGCATAAGCTGGATCATTGTAAATGATCCGGCTTTTTTCTTTTCTCATCCAAAAGTCTGAAAGAAAATCATCCCTCAAGCGAAGTAACGAAATACAAAAAACTGGTATAATCTTAAATAACAAGACCAATGCCGGAGTGAGAAACATGAGCAATACGAGGATGGAAAAATTAAAAACGCTGAAAACGATTGCGGAAACCTTAAATCAAGGGCACGATGTCAAAGCAACACTGGATGAGGTTTTAAAAGAATTGCTGAGCCTGACGAACCTTCAATCCGGATGGATTTTTTTGATCGAAGAAGACGGCTCCTATACGTTAGCGGCCGACGCTTATCTGCCCCCGGCTTTAAGCCGCAAGGAAAAAGTGCTGATGTGCGAAGGGGAGTGCTACTGCCTGACGAAATTCAATAACGGAGGGCTGAGAAGGGCCGCTAATATAATGAACTGCAAACGCATAGAATCAGCCGAGGAACTGCATTGTTTTGACACTGAAGGGATTACGCATCATGCAACTGTGCCTTTAGAAGACGGGGACAGGAGATTCGGATTGTTAAATGTAGCGGCGGCCGGAAAAACCATGTTTGATGAGGAAGAGCTGCATTTACTTGAGTCTGTCGCCTTTCAGATCGGAACGGCAATCCAGCGCATGAAGCTTTCAGAATATAAACAAAAAAATGCTCTTTTAATGGAGCGCAACCGCCTCGCTCAGGAGCTTCACGATTCCGTCAATCAAATGCTGTTTTCCGTCAGTTTAACAGCCAGAGCGGCAAAGACACTAACAAAAGATGAGAATTTGCAGCAGATGATTGATTTCATTCAAAACCTATCACAGGACGCGCTCGCAGAAATGAAAGCATTAATTTGGCAGCTTCGTCCCGGAGGATTGGAAAAAGGGCTGTCTGAAGCCATTAAAAGCTATGGCACGCTCATCGGATTACATGTCATTTTCACACAAAAAGGCTGTCTTGCTCTTACTGATGAGCAGGAGCATATGCTGTGGCGTATAGTACAGGAAGCTTTAAACAACTGCAAAAAGCATGCCGGTACTGATACGGCGTATGTCAGCCTGACTGCTTCTTCGTACCATGCGGAGCTGGATATCATAGATCATGGGGCAGGGTTTCGCTATGAAGCGCATGACGGGGTGCCTTCACTTGGCATCAAGGGTATGAAAGAACGGGCACTAAAAGCCGGCGCGGCGTTTTTGATTGAGTCAGAGCTTGGTGCGGGGACAAAGCTGTCCGTCAGGCTTCCGCTAAACAATCAGAAAGGAAGGACAGTGCAATGAAAATTGTAATTGCGGATGATCACCATGTTGTCAGAAAGGGGCTTCGTTTTTTCTTCGCCACCCAGGGTGATATTGAAGTTGCCGGCGAGGCCGCAACCGGAACAGAAGCTCTCCGTGTCATTGAAGAGACAAAGCCTGATCTTGTGCTGATGGATCTGTCTATGCCCGAGATGGACGGCATTCAAGCCATAAAAAAAGCAGTACAGCAATTTCCGGGCATCAATATCATTGTGCTGACGAGCTATTCCGATCAAGAGCACGTCATCCCGGCGCTGCAGGCGGGGGCGAAGGCGTATCAATTAAAGGATACGGAGCCAGAGGAATTGGTAAAAACACTAAGACAAGTGCATGCCGGCGAATACAAGCTTTCTTCAGCTATTATGCCCCATGTGCTGACACATATGAGAAATCAGCACGCTCCGGAAAAAGAAAAATTTTATCAATTAACACGAAGGGAAAAGGACGTTCTGAACGAAATTGCCAACGGCAAAAGCAATAAAGAAATCGCGGCAGCCTTGTTTATTTCAGAAAAAACAGTGAAAACCCATGTGTCGAATCTTTTAGCAAAGCTTGATGTAGCCGACCGGACGCAAGCAGCGCTTTTCGCAGTGAAATATAACCTGAATGGAGAGATCACGAAATGAACATGTTAGTCATAAACGGTACGCCCAGAAAACATGGCAGAACAAGAATTGCCGCATCCTATATTTCAGCGCTGTATCACGCGGACTTGATTGATCTAAGCGAGTTTATATTGCCGATTTTTAATGGTGAAGCGGAGCAATCCGAACTTTTGCAAGTACAGGAGCTTAAGCAGCGCGTCACTAAAGCGGATGCGATTATCTTATTATCTCCTGAGTATCACAGCGGCATGAGCGGCGCTTTAAAAAATGCGCTGGATTTTCTAAGCAGCGAACAATTCAAATATAAGCCCGTTGCATTATTGGCAGTGGCAGGAGGCGGAAAAGGCGGCATCAACGCGCTGAACAATATGAGAACGGTCATGCGGGGTGTCTACGCCAATGTCATTCCGAAGCAGCTCGTGCTTGATCCGGTGCACATTGATGTTGAAAATGCTGCAGTGAGGGAAAATATAAAGGCCGGCTTAAAAGAGCTTGTCGAAGAACTAAGCCTGTTCGCAAAAGCAGGAAATCCCGGCGTCTGAACGCCGGGATTTGTTTTATGTGAGCAAGGCTAATTGATCTTCGTAAGTCAGCTCTGTGGCATGATCAATATAACGGAGAAGGGAATACAGCATCTTTTCAAGAACGGCGTAATCCTGTTCAAAATGATACGCATGCAAAAAATGCTCGATTCGTTTTGATAACAAATCATCCTCTGTACGCACCATTAAAATCAATAAATTATCCCATTGAGAACGGTGAGTATAATACAGCGCTTTATCGTAATCGGCATAATCCATGAATCGCTTCTCCTTTCTTGTGTGAGAAGTTCATGATTAGTTTATGCCGCATCCTATGTTATTGACGGGGCAAAACTTGGCGTCTGCGGCAGTACAGGGGTAGCAATATGAGGGAGACATAAAATCAAAATGCCTGAATGAAGCCATCGCTTTTGGAAATCCTATGAGAGAACATAATCTGGGTACAGGAGACTGAAAACATGAAATCTCTGCCGTATACCATTGCGCTTCTTTTTTGCGGATTAATCATCGTGTCAATGGCTGCAAAAGGGCATTCAACGGACACAAACGAGTCCGTTCAAAAGTGGGAAAAGCTCGCCTGGAGCAAAATTCAGGATGAATATAAGGGGGCTTCGTTTTCTGATTACGCTTATATGGGACGGACCGAGGTGAATGATGAGCAGACGAAAGATGTCTTTCGGGTGACGGTCAGACAGAATGGCGACACCTTCTCTGTTCGGGCCGAAGTCTATTTTCATCCGGTGACGAAACATATGATCAGCATCAACGTCTTTAGGCTCTAAGTAAAAAACTGTACAGCCGCTAAGGCCATACAGTTTCTGTTTTTAGAAATATCGTTTTGCTCCGAGATAGCGCTGTTTCCAGTAAGAGTTGTTCATACTGGAAATGACAACTCCGGAATCATTGGCATTAATGAACTCCCCGTTTCCAAGATAAATTCCGACGTGGGAAGGGCCTGCTTTATATGTTGTAAAGAAAACGAAGTCTCCGACAGCAGGCTGGCTGACAGATTTCATTGTGTTCCAATATCCGGCTGCCGTTAATCTTGATACGGATGTGACTTTGTTCAGTGCATAGTAAATGAAACCGCTGCAGTCAAATCCGGCGGGTGTCGTGCCTCCCCAGCGATACGGAACCCCAAGCTGCTCTTTAGCGGCGGCAATCATAGTGTTGATTTTCGCGCTTGAAGAGCTGGTAGTGCTTGATGACCCGGATGAAGCAGAGGATGAAGATGAGGCTTTTCCGGTAATGACCAGCTTTTGGCCAACCTGCAAGACATCCGTTTTTAAATTGTTTTTCTCCCGAATCTGCTGAGCTGTTACATTAAACTTTTGAGCAATCACCCACAAGGAATCGCCGCTTTTCACCGTGTATGTAGTCGTCGTCGTGCCGGAGCTTGCATTTGACGAAGAAGACGATGACGATGAAGAAGAGCCTGAAGATGCTTTACCTGTCAGCTTCAGCACTTGTCCGACGTACAGCACATCTGATTTCAGATTGTTGCTGTTTCGGATTTGCTGTACAGTCAGGTTATAGTTGTTTGCAATTTTCCAAAGTGAATCTCCGCTTTTTACAGTGTATTTCGTTGTTGCTGAAGTTTGGTTCGAATTAGATGAAGTGTCTTTGGAAGACGTATTAGAACCGCTAGATTTTGTTTTTAACACTTGATTCACATAAATGGTGTCTGATTTTAAGTTGTTCAAGACCTTCAATTCAGCGACGGACATATTGACTTTGTTTGCGATTTTCCAAAGCGAATCTCCAAGCTTCACCTTATATGTTCCGGTAGAAGATGAAGAGCTTGAGCTCTTATTGGAACTGCTTTTTTTACTGGTACTAGAGCTGGAGCTTGAGGAAACCGTACCGGATACCTTTAATTTTTGCCCCGCACGAATCATGTCGCTGCTTAGGCCATTTAATTTTTTCAGTTCCTGCACCGTCATTTTATACTCATTTGCGATCAGCCAAAGTGAATCTCCGCTTTTCACTGTGTAAACAGAACTTCCGCTCTTCTTGGTTGTTGAGCTTGAAGTAGATGAAGTGCTGGAATTGCTGCCTGGAATGGTAAGCGTCTGGCCGATCGACAGAACAGTAGTCGAAAGATGGTTGGCGGATGTGATAGCCGCCACACTTGTATTGTAGTTTTGGGCCAGTTTCCATAAAGAATCTCCGCTTTTAACCTTAATCGTTGCTGCCTCAGCTGGTGCCACTGCTAAAGTTGTGCTGACAATCGCAGATGCTGTCAGCCCTGCTGCTAATTTCTTTTTCATCTGAGCTCTCCTTTTTCCCCCAATGATTTTGAATTCGCTGTTTCTTTTTTATATCGGCAGATTTGTCTCATCGTTTTGCCTTTTTTTAAAAACAGCCATATTATCTTAACAAAAAGGGGGAAAAAGGACATAAAAAAAGAAGGAATCATTTTCTATTCCTTCATTCTTAAAAGCTTCATGATATCTTCCTTGTTTTTAACAAGGTCGCGCAGCGTATAGTTGTCTAAAACCGCAAGATAGGCCATAAGCGCTTCATTAAGTACATGTTTTAAGCCGCACACCGGGGAAATAATGCAGAGATTCTTGTTCGCATCAAAACATTCCACAATATTAAAATCATCTTCCGTTTTTCTGACAACCTCACCGATATTGATGTCTTCAGGGTCCATGCCTAAACGTATGCCGCCGCCTCGTCCGCGTATCGTTTCTACGTAGCCGAGCTGGCCGAGCCTGTATATGACTTTCATAAGATGATTTTTTGAAATAGAATATGTTTCGGCAATCTGTTTTATATTTGAAAGTTCTCCGGGACGTTCTGCAGCCAGAAAAATCAACACTCTTAACGAATAATCTGTATAATTTGTTAACTTCATAATAAGACCTCATAATAAGACATTTTCTATATCTTATCATAATCGATTGAAAAATGAAAAAAAAGGAATTTTTCAATAAAAAACGTACACCCTGCTGGGTGCACGTTTTTTATTTACATGTGATTCGGTGGATTTTGGTTTTTACGGTTCTTATCGATTTCGGTGTTTTGCATTTTGCGTTCAAATGTAGACAGATAACGTGATGCAAAATCCTTTCCGCCAAGGCCGAAGGATAAACCGAAAGCGAGTGCGAAGCCGCTAAGCACGATAATGAACGCGGAATTGACGATTGTGTCAGCGACACCAAGCTGATCCAGGGCCATAAAGAAAGCAAGTGCAATAATCGTATACTTAGCAATCGCTGCTAAAGACTTGAATTCCTGGCCTTTAATGATGCTGGCGAGCACTTTTCGCACCATTTCTCCGGCGTAAAGGCCGATTCCGAGAATGAATACGGCGACAAGGACATTTGGAAGATACGCGATGATGCCAGTCGCAATCTCTACGAGGAAGTGCAGCTGAACAATTTGCAGCGCCTCGGCTGTAAACAGCAGAATGACAATGATTTGCGCAATCATACCGACAACTTGAGACAGGGACAGCTTTGCAGGCGTTCCTGTTTCCATGCCCATTTTTCCTAACACAGAATCAAAGCCTGCACGATGGAGCAGTCCGGACACCATGGTGTTCACCCATTTTCCTGTCCACATACCCGCTAAAATAAGCACAATGGCAATGATGATATTCGGAAGCATGTTTAAGATGGTATTCAGCATAGAGACAGCCGGTTTCGAAATGCCGGCGACATCAAGCTGGTCAAGCGCAGAAATGACAACCGGTATTAAAATCAGCACATAAGCGATTGTTCCGATGACTGCAGAAAGGCTTGTATCTTTTAAATAAATAGATAAACCCATACGGGCAGCGAATCTTTCCGTGCCGATGCTTGCTAGGAAATTCGTAATGATGTCACGTACAAGACGGGCAACAAGCCAGCCGATTAAAACGATAAGCGCCGCAGCAAATAATTTCGGCAGAAAAGCGAGCACGCTTTCCATCATATTTGTAAACGGGCCTGAAATGCCGCTGATTTTCAAAGAAGATAAGACCCCTGGGAGGAAAACGAGCAGCACAAGGTAAAAGACAATTTGTGAAGCGGCATTGACTGCCTGATGAATATCTTTCCCTTCAGATACCAAATTCCACTTGCGCACCTTGTCACTCGTGCTCAGCTTTATCCCGATTTTTTTGACAAGGAAGCTCAATACAGAGGCTGCAGCCCATCCTAACAGCAGGAGGAGTCCGGCCTTCAGCACGCTTGGGATAGCCGCTGTAATTGCGGAAAGCATGCTGACAAACGGTGATGCCACTGTTGTCAGGTGCAAAATGTTAAAGAATAAAATAAAGACGATAATCAATGCAATAAAATAAACGACCTTGCTTATGACTTTTTCCGAGGAATAGCGTGATGGCTTTTTCCCAGCAAAGAGCTTGTCGTCGATTTTTGTTTTTCTGAGCCCTTTGTATACCGCTTTTTCAATGATTTTAGCGATAGCCCATCCGATTAATAAGACGAGTAAGGCAATGATTACGTTTGGCAGCTTACTGAGATAAGAAGAAAGCATGTCTGCTACATTCAATTGGTATCGCTCCTTTTTTTCGTAATATGATGTGTTTTTACCCACTGACACAATCGGCAAACAGCTGAATGTGCCGGGCGAATTTTTTTCTTGCCCAAGTGCGGCTATCATCTTTTGTCAGGCGGGCTCATACATTATAGATAAGTCCAAGTAGGGGGGATTCGGTTGAACGCGGAGGAGAAGAAGGGATTACAGCGGGCAATTGAGGAAATTACCGAAATTGCAAAGGGATTCGGCCTTGATTTCTACCCGATGAGATATGAAATCTGCCCGGCTGAAATTATTTATACATTCGGCGCGTACGGGATGCCGACAAGATTCAGCCACTGGAGCTTCGGCAAGCAGTTTCACAAAATGAAGCTGCATTATGATCTTGGATTAAGCAAGATTTATGAGCTGGTCATTAACTCAGATCCATGCTACGCTTTTTTGCTGGACAGCAACTCACTGATCCAAAATAAATTGATTGTTGCTCACGTTCTCGCCCATTGTGATTTCTTCAAAAACAACTGCCGCTTCCAAAACACGAAGCGCGATATGGTGGAAAGCATGGCGGCAACGGCCGAGCGGATTAAACACTATGAACAGGTTCACGGGATAAAGGAAGTCGAGGCTTTTTTAGACGCGATCCTATCGATTCAGGAGCATATCGATCCCTCTTTGGTCCGTCCAAAGCTCCTATGGAGTGTGGATGATGAGGAAGAGGAGCTTGAAGAGGCAGCGACGCCTTACGATGATTTATGGTCTTTAGATGAAAAGAAACCAAAAAAACAAGTGAAAAAATCGAAAAAACCTTTCCCGCCGCGGCCGGAAAAAGATATTCTGCTTTTTATCGAGGAGCATTCCCGGGAACTAGAGCCGTGGCAGCGTGATATTTTAACGATGATGAGAGAGGAAATGCTTTATTTCTGGCCTCAGCTGGAAACAAAGATTATGAATGAGGGCTGGGCTTCCTATTGGCACCAGCGAATTATACGTGAGCTTGATTTAACTTCTGATGAAGCGATAGAGTTTGCCAAGCTGAATGCAGGTGTCGTCCAGCCGTCCAAAACGGGTATCAATCCTTATTATTTAGGGCTGAAAATTTTTGAAGACATTGAGGAGCGGTACAACAACCCGACTGAGGAAATGAAGAAAATAGGCGTAAAGCCTGACTCGGGCCGGGAGAAAATGTTTGAGGTCAGGGAAATTGAATCCGATATCTCTTTCATCCGCAATTATTTAACAAAAGACTTAGTCATGCGGGAGGATCTTTATTTATTTCAAAAGCAGGGCAGAGATTATAAAATCGTCGATAAAGAGTGGGAGTCGGTGCGCGACCAGCTCGTGAGCATGCGGGTAAACGGCGGGTTTCCGTATTTGACAGTAAACGACGGCGATTATATGAAAAATAACGAGCTCTATATTAAGCATTGGTATGAGGGCATAGAGCTGGATTTGAAATATTTGGAGAAGGTGCTCCCTTATTTATTTCAGCTTTGGGGGAGAAGCGTGCACATCGAGTCTGTACTTGAGGATAAGGAAGTCGTGTTTTCGTATGACGGAAAAGGTGTTCACCGCAGGTACCTTTAAAAAAAGAGGATGCAGCGTTCTGCATCCTCTTTTTTTATTTTCCTGTTTTCAAAATCTTAAAGATGATTTTTGCCTGGTCGGTATTGTTAATCAGTCCGCGGAATTTCTCTTTTCCTGGGCCGTACGCGTATACCGGCACTTCTTCGCCCGTATGATCGGTACTCGTCCATCCGCTGTTAGACCGTGTGTTCAGGATCTTGATGATGGCTTTATAGGCGCCTTTGTCCTTGTCAGCCTGGGCTGCTGTTTCAACACTTTTGATTTCTTCAGTTGTGAAGTCAAGGTCAGTATAGCGGGCGAGCACATCTTTTGCCGGTTTGCCCTCATTGATTTTCTTTGCCATAAATTCAGGTGTTTTTTTGGCGGCGAGAATCGGCTCCGCGTGCCAATTCTTTTCGCCGTTTGCGCCAATGGTAAATCCGCCGGTCGTATGGTCAGCAGCTGCAATGACAAGCGTGTGTTTATCTTTTTTCGCAAAGTCAATCGCGGCTTTATAGGCCTGTTCAAAATCTTTAACCTCGCTCATGGCTCCTACTGTATCATTGTCATGGGCCGCCCAGTCGATTTGGCTGCCTTCGACCATTAAGAAAAATCCTTTTTTATTTTGGTTCAGACGGTCAATGGCTGAAACCGTCATGTCTTTGAGAGAAGGTGTTTTGCTGTCACGGTCCAGCGCTTTAGCAAGCCCTCCGTCTGCGAAAAGCCCAAGCACCTGCTGATCTTTATTTTTCTTCAGCGCTTGTTTTGTTGTCACATAGCTGTAGCCTGCTTGTTTGAATTCCTTCGTCAAATTTCTGTCCTTACGGTTAAAATACGATTTTCCGCCGCCAAGCAAAACGTCTATTTTTTGTTTGCCTTTTATTTTGTCATCCATATAGCTGTTGGCGATTTGGTCCATGTTTTTCCGAGATTCGTTGTGGGCGCCATATGCGGCAGGGGTGGCGTGGTTTATTTCAGACGTTGCGACAAGCCCGGTCGATTTGCCTTGCTGTTTGGCTTCTTCGAGCACAGATTTTACTTTTTCTCCGTTTTTATCGACGCCAATTGCATTGTTATATGTCTTAACGCCTGTCGCCAATGCAGTTCCGGCTGCAGCTGAGTCCGTAATATTATAGTCAGGGTCATCCGGATGCGTCATCATCATGCCTGTCAGGTTCCGGTCAAATTCAGTTAACTTTGGGTTATTCGGTGTTTCACCGTTATTTTTCATGGAACGGTAGGCGTTTATGTATGATGCTCCCATCCCGTCACCAATCATCACAATGACATTCCTGATCTCATCTTTGTTTTGTTTTTTGGCGCTAGCTTTTTCGGTCTGCTGCAGTTCTGCACCGGCGAATATGCCGGCTGTAAGCACGGAAACAGCTGCGATGGGCACAAGTTTTGATTTCAAGTTTTGAAACAGACTCATTTTTTTTGCAGGCCTCCTTTAATGTATTCTGTATATTATGTTAGGGAAATTTTGTTAAATACGGCTGTTGACCGTGTAAACATTAAGTAAAGCATTGTAAGGAAATGAAAAATGTCGTTTCGTTATTTTGTCTTATTTGGTTCAAAGCATTCATTTTTCCAGAAAAATCTTTACCTCTTCGTCCTTGCATGATATGTTTGTTTAAATAAAAAAACTGCGGTTCTCCGCAGCTTTCCCCGAATACTCTTTATCACTCAATCTTCCAATTTGTGAGTTGACCCCGAAAGTTTTTCATTTATTTCCTTTAAGTTGAAAAACCTCCCAAATCACATGACAAAAGGACTCGTTTTTTGTCACCTTTGAAACGAAAATGAAATATTTAATACCCTTACAAACTTTTTTTTAGAACGAATAATTAAGAAATTTGTCACATGAAGTCAAGACTATTTCTGTTGGGAATCTATCCTTATAATAGAAAACAATAAGATTAATTAAAAAAAGAGATCAATATATAGAGATATAAATATTTGGGGAGGAAAATATGAAAAAGCAAATCATTACAGCTACAACAGCAGTTGTTTTAGGATCGACATTATTTGCAGGAGCGGCATCTGCACAAAGCATCAAGGTGAAAAAAGGCGATACGTTATGGGAACTTTCAAGAAAATACGACACAACGATCAGTAAAATTAAATCAGAGAACCACCTTCGTTCAGACATCATTTACGCAGGGCAGACTTTA
This sequence comes from Bacillus sp. SN1, assembly GCF_002796895.1. Taxonomy (NCBI): domain Bacteria; kingdom Bacillati; phylum Bacillota; class Bacilli; order Caryophanales; family Bacillaceae; genus Bacillus; species Bacillus sp. SN1. The sequence continues at coordinate 1,622,641 of NZ_PHIE01000001.1, read as the reverse complement.
TCGATTAACGGCAAATCTACAAGTTCAAAAAGCAGCAGTTCTTCATCTTCTTCTACATACAAAGTAAAGAGCGGGGACAGCCTTTGGAAAATTTCGAAAAAATACGGCATGACAGTCAGTGAACTGAAAAAACTGAATGGCTTAAAATCAGATTTGCTCCGCATTGGACAAGTCCTGAAACTGAAAGGTTCTACAAGTTCAAGCAGCTCCAGCTCATCAAAGGTGTCATCGTCTTCAACTTCTACATATAAAGTAAAGAGCGGAGACAGCCTTTCTAAAATTGCGAGCAAATATGGCACAACAGTTAGCAAATTAAAAAGCTTAAACGGCTTAAAATCAGATTTAATCTATGCCGGCCAAGTGTTGAAAGTGAAAGGAACAAGCTCAAGCACAGGATCAAAAAATGTTTCTTCCAGCACTTCATCATCTTCAAGCAGCAAAACGTCATCTACATCACTTAATGTGAGCAAGCTGGTTTCTGATGCAAAAGCGTTAGTCGGAACGCCATACAAATGGGGCGGAACGACGACTTCCGGCTTTGACTGCAGCGGGTTCATCTGGTACGTACTGAATAAACAAACAAGTGTGGGCAGAACAAGCACTGCGGGCTACTGGAGTTCTATGAAGAGCATTGCCAACCCGTCTGTCGGTGATTTCGTCTTCTTCACAACATATAAATCCGGCCCTTCTCACATGGGGATTTACGTTGGAAACAACAGTTTCATTCATGCAGGATCTGACGGCGTACAAATCAGCAGCCTGAACAACAGCTACTGGAAGCCTCGTTACCTCGGTGCGAAAAGATTCTAATTTTAGAAGGAAACCCGTTCATTGGAACGGGTTTTTTTCATTAGACGGAGCTCATCCGTTTTGGTTGCATCTAAAAATGAAAATGTGATAAAAAATCCAAGAATTTTTTTTCTTTCTTATTTTCATAAAGGGCGATTGCGTAAGCGCCGGCATAGGGCAGCTGTACAGATTGATAAGGGATTTTGATCATCTGATTCTCTGCCAACTCACGCTTTACCGTAGATAAGGGCAGAAATGAAACCCCGAGTCCTTCCTTGATAAACCGTTTCGTTATATGTGTTTGTGTGACTTTCATTGTTCTCACAAATGGAAATGTCACTCTGACCTGACGGAGCAAGTCGTCCCAGTAATCAGGATGATTGTGGGTCAAAAGCAGGTATTGTTCGAGCACCTCTTTGGCATCAATTTCTTTGTCTGCCATGAAACGCTGATCGGGCGGGGCAACAAGGACAACAGGGTCTTTATATAAGCAGTGGCAGGTTAAAGAGGAAGACTGCACCTTTAAACAGCTCAGTCCGATATCTGCTTCCCCGGCTTTAATCAGTGACGCGATTTCTGCCGATTCAAAAATCGTTACCGCCATTTCTGTTTCTGTATTCATTGCTGTGTACCGCTTCATGACAGACGGAAGCACAGTATCTGCGATAAGCGGAGAAACCGCGAGCTGTAAGGTTTGACAGTAGCCTTGTCTCACTCTGTGAAGCTCTGCCATGCTGTTTTCGTAATCATCAAGAAGCCTGAGTGCATACGGCAAATAAGCCCTGCCTTCATCAGTCAGCTGGATCTTCCTGCCTTTTCGCTCGAACAGCTTGCAGCTGATTTCTTTTTCTAATTGCTTAATATGCACGGTCACAGTAGGCTGAGATAAAAAAAGCGTTTCCGCTGTTTTTCGGAAGTTTTCATATTTCGCAGCGGTCACAAAGGTGTGTAGCCATTTGAAATCCATTTCTAATCTCCCTCTGATTAATAATTTTAATTAATTCCCTTTAAAATATTCAATATTTTTTAAATATTATATTTACTATAATAACAGAAAAGGATAGGGGGAATACAATTGGTACATTACGGATTAAAGGGAATTACATGTGTGGAAACATCTATCAGCCATATTGATGGCGAAAAAGGCCGCCTGATTTACAGAGGGCATCATGCAAAAGACATCGCCCTGAATCACAGCTTTGAAGAAGCGGCTTATTTAATTTTATTTGGGAAACTGCCGTCATCTGAAGAATTGCAGACATTTGAAGAGAAGCTTGCTGCGGAGCGGCATTTGCCGGAACACATAGAGCGCTTGATTCAGTCACTGCCAAACAACATGGACGACATGTCGGTGCTGAGAACGGTTGTTTCAGCATTTGGGGAAAATGCGTACACGTTTCATCCGAAAACAGAAGAAGCAATTCGGCTGATTGCAATCACGCCTTCCATCATTGCGTACAGAAAACGATGGACGCGAGATGAAAAAGCAATTGCGCCATCTTCCCAGTACGGACATGTCGAAAACTACTATTATATGCTCACAGGTGAACAGCCTTCAGAGGCAAAAAAGAAAGCGCTTGAAACATATATGATTCTGGCCATGGAGCACGGCATGAATGCCTCCACTTTTTCTGCACGTGTCACATTATCTACAGAGAGTGATTTAGTGTCAGCTGTCACTGCTGCTCTCGGCACGATGAAAGGCCCGCTGCACGGAGGCGCTCCTTCTGCGGTGACCAAAATGCTTGAAGACATTGGAGAAAAAGAAAATGCTGAAGCTTATCTGACAGAAAAACTCGAGAAAGGAGAGCGCCTGATGGGATTCGGCCATAGGGTGTACAAGACGAAGGACCCGCGGGCAGAAGCTCTGAGACAGAAAGCAGAAGAGGTGGCCGGCAATGACCGCGATCTTGATCTTGCGCTGCACGTAGAAGCAGAAGCGATTCGTTTGCTTGAAATCTACAAACCGGGACGCAAGCTATATACAAATGTTGAATTTTATGCGGCTGCTGTGATGAAGGCGATTGATTTTGACGATGAATTGTTCACACCGACCTTTTCAGCAAGCCGAATGGTAGGGTGGTGCGCCCATGTGCTGGAACAGGCAGAAAACAACATGATTTTCCGCCCGTCAGCGAAATATACAGGCGCCATTCCTGAAGAAGTTCTTTCATAACATATTTTGCTGTTTATTCGCTTCTATGACGTGGTAACGTTCAGTATCAACCACATGTCTAGGAGTGAAGAATATGAACCCAATGGACAGACAAACAGAAGGGCAAGAGCCGCAGCATCAGGACAGACAGCCGGGCATTGAGTCACAAATGAATCCGCTGCCTCTGTCAGAGGACGAGGATTATCAAGGAAGCGGAAAACTGAAAGGAAAAGTCGCGATCATTACTGGGGGCGACAGCGGAATAGGGAGAGCGGCAGCGATTGCGTTTGCTAAAGAAGGGGCCGATATCTCCATTCTTTACTTAGATGAGCATTCTGACGCAGAGGAAACGCGTAAACGGATCGAAAAGGAACATGTCCGCTGCCTGCTTATCCCGGGAGATGTCGGGGACGAGAACCATTGTGAACAAGCTGTGCAGCAAACAGTGGACCATTTTGGTAAACTCGATATCTTGGTGAACAACGCTGCTGAACAGCATCCGCAGGACAGTATTCTCAATATTTCAACAGAACAGCTGGAAAAAACATTTCGCACAAACATTTTTTCCATGTTTCATATGACGAAGAAAGCTTTGCCCCACCTTAAAGAGGGGAGTGCCATTATGAATACGACATCGATTACCGCTTATGAAGGCGATACGATGTTAATTGATTATTCCAGCACAAAGGGTGCGATTGTCTCCTTTACGCGGTCCATGGCGATGTCCCTTGCGGATAAAGGCATCAGAGTGAATGCGGTGGCGCCCGGCCCAATTTGGACACCGCTTATTCCGGCGACATTCCCGGAGGAAAAAGTGAAACGGCATGGCTTGGATACCCCAATGGAAAGACCGGGACAGCCAGTTGAGCATGCAGGCGCCTATGTCCTGCTGGCGTCTGATGAATCTTCCTATATGACAGGTCAGACCATCCACGTAAATGGCGGCCGTTTTATTTCAACATAATGAAACGAAAAACCAGCATGATTGCTGGTTTTTTTGCGTGGTAAGATATTTCAAAATAAAAAATTTGTCGATTTTTCTAAAAATTTTGTTTTCATTTTTGTGATTTTATATATAATATTGAGTAGGAGAAAGGAATGATTCACCACTGGTACAAATAGGGTAGAAAAAAAGAAAAATGACCATTGCCACTCATGAATTCAGAAAATTCAAATAAAATATATAAAAATAGATAATTAGTCTAGGAGTTGAAGGGGAATGAAAGGGAGCGTATTTAGGAAGAAAAGTATTCAGGATTTACTCGCTGCGACGAGCGGTGAAAAATCTTTAAAAAGAGAATTAGGGGCATTCGACTTAACATTGCTTGGAATCGGAGCCATTATTGGCACAGGGATTTTTGTACTGACGGGAACAGGTGCAGTCACGGCTGGTCCCGGACTAACCGTTTCATTTGTTGTAGCGGCGCTGGCTTGTTTATTCGCTGCCCTGTCTTACGCAGAATTTGCTTCAAGTGTGCCTGTTTCTGGTTCGGTGTACACATTCACTTATGCGACTTTGGGAGAGCTTATGGCCTTCATTATCGGGTGGGATTTAATTTTAGAGTACATGCTGGCGGTAAGCGCGGTGTCAGTCGGCTGGTCTGGTTATTTCCAATCGTTTTTATCAGGGCTCGGCATTCATCTTCCAGTTGCTTTAACAGCGGCACCTGGGGCGGTGAAAGGTACATTTACCATTTTTAATCTGCCTGCATTCGTGATTGTGATGGCGATAACGTTTTTGCTTTATTTAGGCATCAAAGAATCAAAAAGAGTCAACAACATCATGGTTATCTTGAAAGTGCTTGTCGTTCTGCTGTTTATCGCGGTGGCAGCCGTTTACGTGAAGCCGCATAACTGGCAGCCGTTTATGCCGATGGGCTTTGGCGGCGTATTCAGCGCAGCGGCGCTCGTATTCTTTGCTTTTATCGGATTTGACGCTGTATCCTCTGCTGCGGAAGAGACAAAAAATCCTGCGAAGGATCTGCCTAAAGGCATTATTTTCTCTTTATTGGTTTGTACGGTTTTATATGTCACCGTATCAGCGATCATGACAGGGGTTATCCCGTTTGCCCAGTTTGCGGGTGTGGATCATCCGGTTTCTCTCGTCCTTCAAAGCGCCGGGCAAAACTGGGTGGCAGGCATCATTGATATTGGCGCCGTTTTGGGAATGACAACAGTTATGCTTGTGATGCTTTATGGACAGACACGCGTCATGTTTGCCATGTCGCGTGACGGACTGGTGCCGGGCTCACTTTCTAAGGTGCATCCAAAGCACAAAACACCTTATGTAGCCACTTGGTTTTTCGGAACGATGTCGGCGCTTCTAGGCTCACTAGTTCCGCTGGATGAACTTGCAAAACTGGTAAACATCGGAACGCTGTCAGCGTTTGTGCTGATTTCTGTGGCAGTTATCGTTTTGAGAAAGAAACAGCCGGATCTTCCGAGAGCTTTTAAATGCCCAGGGGTTCCGGTTATCCCAGGCCTGGCGATTCTGTTCTGCCTGTTCTTAATTTTAAATCTTGGATGGGTGACGATTGTCCGCTTCCTTGTGTGGCTGTTAATCGGCTTGGCAATCTATTTCCTGTATTCAAGAAAGCATTCAAAATTAAATCAATAATCTTTTGTTCAAGAGAGAGCGGTCATATAGGGCCGCTCTCTCTTTTATGTTCTTGGCAAATGAATCTATAGAAATGAAGACAAAAATAAGAGATAATATAGGCTGGAAAGGAAGTGACGTTTATTGTCTGAGCAAAAACCAGTCCAATGGGCTTCGAAAATCGGTTTCGTTATGGCAGCCGCCGGCTCGGCTATCGGCTTAGGCGCGATATGGAAGTTCCCTTATGTAGCGGGGACCAATGGAGGAGGCGCCTTTTTTCTTATCTTTGTGTTATTTACCATTCTCTTGGGCTATCCGCTTTTAGTGGGAGAATTTATTTTTGGAAGACGGAACCAGACGAATGCCATTGATGCATATAAAAAAGAAGCGCCGAGAACAGCTTGGTTTCTTACAGGATGGGTCGGCGTAGCCGCATGTTTCTTAGTGCTGTCGTTTTACAGTGTAATCGGAGGATGGATTTTGCTATATATAGTGAAAACAGCGTCAGGTTCACTGTCAGGGCTTACCCAAGCACAGTATGGCGCTCTTTTTGCTTCTATTATTCAAAATCCTATGCAGACACTCGCGGCTCAGCTTGTTTTTATGGTGCTGACTGTTATAGTAGTCGCCAGAGGTGTTCAAAAAGGGATTGAACGAGTCAGTGCGGTGATGATGCCGATTTTGTTTTTACTGTTTATTCTGCTCGTTCTTCGGTCTCTCACACTTAATGGTGCGATGGAAGGCGTAAAATTTTTGCTTGTGCCTCATTTCGGCGATCTGACTCCGGAATCCATATTATTCGCGCTGGGACAAGCCTTCTTTACGTTAACACTGGGGGTTTCGGTGATGGTGACTTACAGCTCCTACTTGCCGAAAACACAAAACGTCCCACGCTCGGCAGCCTCCATTGTCGTGATGAATATCATTGTGACTCTCTTGGCGGGCTTGGCCATTTTTCCGGCGGTTTTCTCATTCGGTTTTCAGCCAAATGAAGGTCCGACATTGCTGTTTACAGTGCTTCCGGCTGTTTTTGAACAGCTTCCGTTCGGCACCTTGTTTTTTATCGGCTTTCTCGTTGCGTTTTTATTTGCAGCCTTAACCTCCGCTTTTTCGATGGTTGAAATTATTGTGGCTACGATCGGAAAAGGGGACGAAAAGAAGAGAATAAAACTGTCATGGACGAGCGGGCTTTTGATCTTCTTGGTCGGAATCCCTTGTTGCTTGTCTTATGGTGTATTGAGCGATGTACACATGTTTGGTAAAACGTTTTTTGATATTGCCGATTTTACCGTCAGCAATGTTTTGATGCCATTAGGCGCTCTGTTAATTTCTCTATTTATCCCGCTGAAAATTCCGAAACAAGAGCTCTTGGCAGAAATGAGAAACGGATCAAATGCAAGTAAAGCATTCTTTTATACATGGTTTTATTTGCTTCGTTTTATCGTGCCGCTGGCAATTATTATTGTATTCTTAAATTTAATCGGTATTTTATCATTTTAAACAACAGGCTCCGTTCCCGGAGCCTGTTTTGTTTAACAAGACGAGATCCGCGGAGTCCACGCTGTTTTCAGTTTTTGGATACCGAGCCTAATGTCCTCTTCTGACAATCCGCCATAACCGATTAAAACAGAAACAAATGGCGGCTGTCCTTTATAAGAGGGAGATACGGGATAGATGGTTACGCCATTGTCGGCGGCTGCTTTAATTGCTTCTTCCTCACTTGCTGGAAACAAAAGCCGCAGCACGATATGAAGCCCGGAGTTTTTTCCGAGAACTTCAACGCTGTTTCCTAGTTCAGACCGTATGGCTTCTAACAGGACAGCGTGTTTTTTTCGGTATAAGGCTCTCATTCTGTTTACATGTTTTTTCCACTCTCCGCTTTCGATGAAGTCCGCCAGTGCCATTTGAGAGTGGGAAGAGACCGTTTGCTTCATTAAATGAGCGTTTTTTCCGACCGATTCCATCAGCGTGGGAGGCAAAATCAAGAAGCTGAGCCGCAAGGCAGGCAACAGTGATTTTGAAAAAGTGCCGAGATAGATGACTCTGCCATTCGGATCAAGCCCTTGCAAAGACGGAATGGGCTGGCCGCTGTAGCGAAATTCTCCATCGTAATCATCCTCGATAATGAACGAGTGTGCCTCTTTTGCCCATGCCAGAAGCTCCTGTCTGCGAGCTATCGTCATAATGGTCCCTAGTGGAAACTGATGCGAAGGAGTTGTATACACGAGGTGCGGATTCCGGCGTTTAAGCTCACCCGGCAGGACGCCTTCTTCATCAGAACAAATAGGAATGACAGTCATGTGATTTGCTTCAAACATCCTTCTTGACCGGTGAAATCCCGGTTCTTCAAAACCGATTTTTGTTCCGCGCCCAAGTGTAAGACAAAGAATTTGCAGAAGCACGGTGGTTCCTGCGCCGATGATGATCTGGCCAGGCTCGCAATTTACTCCCCGAGACAGCCTGACAAAATGGGCAATCATCTGCCTGAGTTCAGGTTCTCCTAGAGGATCGCCAGAGGTGTGGAACGATCCGGAATAGCGGTCCAGACTTTTTACTATGCTTTTTCTCCATGCGTTAAAGGGGAAGTGTACCGGATCAACATTGCCTTGGTGAAAATCAATAGCAGGTGCGTTTTCTTCATGTAAGACCGGTTGCGTAGACTGCTGAAAATGTACAGGAGCCGCCGGGAAGTCTGCTTCTACCCCCGCCGCGAACCAGCCGACTTTTGGCTTGCTTTTGACATAGCCCTCAGCAGTTAATTGCTCGTAAGCACGTTCGATTGTTGCCGTACTGACACCGAGCGAGCCGGAGAGCATGCGTTTTGACGGAAGCTTTGTTCCCTTCGTTATTCTCGTATGTGAAATTTCTTGTTTAAAAAAGGTATAAAGCTGCTCATACAGCGGTGTTTTGCTTTTTTTATCAAGAAACGGCGTGATATCCATCGTATATCTCCTTTATATCTGGCATGGTCATTTTTTCTGATATTGGCTATTTGGCAAATGCCATTTATTAGCTATGATCATTGTAACGAAAGGAAAGGGGATTGAGAAGATGATACATATGAAACAACTAACCACGAAAGAAGAATGGGCCGAGTCGTTTCCGGTAATGAGTGAATTGAGAACAGAACTGGATGAAGAGACGTATTTACACAGGCTTGAAGCCTGTGTGCGGAAAGAATCGTATATGCTGTTTGCCTTATATGAGGATACAGCAATCAGGGCGCTATGCGGCGCGCTGCCGAGGGTTTCCATTCATAAAGGGGAGCACTTATGGATTGCGGATCTTGTGACAACCGCGCCTTGCCGATCAAAGGGATACGGCAAAATGCTTTTGGATTATGCCGCAGACTGGGCGAGAAAAGCTGGATTTGGCTCTGTCAGTCTTTCATCTGGCCTTCAGCGCAAAGACGCACACCGATTTTATACAGACAAAATGGGTTTTACTATAGAAAGCTACTTGTTTCGAAAGCCAGTGTAATGAAAAAAGACGCCTCTTCAGGCGTCTTTCTTTTAAAAGCCAAACTGTAAATTGGTATCAACAGATACAATGGTATACACACAAATAATTACAAAGAGATTAAGGACGACGCCGAGCAGGCCGGGGCCTGTGCGCCCTCTCTTGATGAAGAGCTCAATAATGCCAAATGGAACGGCAGCCATGGCGAACGGAAGCATTTGATAGGAATAAATTGTGACGTTGCTGATAATCGCCAAATTCAGCAAGAGCAGGGACAGAATCGCTGTCCCGACTGAAATCCAGCCGAATACATTGTGTTCTTTAAAAATTCTTACCAGTTCCATAATTCCACCTCGCCGACATTCGCGGATTTTACAGATTTGTTTTTCAGCATGCGTTGGATTTCCTTGGTTGGTCCTGTAACGACCGAACCGTATACATTGACACCGTTTTTCTCTACATAATCCAATCGGTTATCCACTTTCAGGTCTTTTCGTTTTGAAATGACCTGTGCCCATTTTTCATGCTTGGACATGAATGTCAGGGCGTTGATAAACTGATCGCCATTTGATTTGCCTTTTGAATTAAGCGCAGCCAAGAACTTTGAATCCTTTCCAGGATAGCCAAGCGGCTCTGCGTATACTGTATCGTTTGTGTTTTTCTCTGTTTCGATTGCATTCCATAAAAAGCTTACATCATAGCCTTTGAACTTGTTATACACTTCTTTTGTCGGGTATGCACGGTCATATGAAAGGTAGACCTCGGATACAGTTCCTTCAGGCAATGTCTTTAACGTTTTTTCTGCTTTTGCGGTTGTTTGTTCTGACGCACTTGATGGGTGTGTAAAGTAATGGCCGGTTTTATGCACTTCTAGGTCATAGTAGTTAACGGCCGGCGCTTTCACTTTATTATAAAACATTTCAACCCGTTCATTCCCTACTGCGACCGTCTTCGTACCGATCTGCTTCTGCAGCGGGAATTCCGTATTCATGCCAAACAGCTTCACTTGGCTTTTCAGTCCGGATGTATCGACAAGAACATTCGGCATGGTCAGGGCTACAGTGACTGCGGCGGTTTCCATAAACTCATTGCCGGTGCTGTGTTTTCCTCCCATTCCGTAATAGAGGTAGCTTCCCAGCGTACAAAGCGGCAAAATCATCAATGTCGAAATGACGGCAAGCACAGAAATTCGCAAATAAGACTTGCGTTTGCCGTAGGCTAAAATCGCTTTTTGTTTTTCAGGACTGATGCTGACATCCCAATCGTTATCGTCCTGAAGCTCGCTGTCAATCAATTCCTGATACACTTCGAGCTTCTCAAGTTCTTCCTCAAATGCGGTCATTTCCTGGTCGCTCATTTCCCCGTTTTTATATTGATCAAAACGCTTTTTAAATTCTTCATTCATCATTAACACCTCTATTATAAAGTGCTTTCAGCCGCTGTCTGGCACGAAATAAAACACTTTTAAAATTCGCCTCTGAAATATTCATAATATGGGATGCTTCTTTGTAATTTAACTCTTTTAAATAATATAGCGTTAAGGCCTCCCGATAATTATCGGGGAGCTCGGACATATAACCAGTCAGCACTTCCTTTATCTCTACCTGGTGGGCAGGGCTCTGAACAGCATTTTGAAAGAGGCTTCCGATCAAGTCATCAGAAATGGTTACTTCTTTCTTATGCTTTCTGACGTAATCAATGAAGGCGTTTCGCGCCACTTGAAAAAGCCAGGGCTTTACTTTGCTGTGATCATAGGAGTGAATGTGTATGTATGCCCGCATAAAGGTTTCCTGCAGCAAGTCTTCGGCAAGATGCTTGTCTTTTGTCATGGAGAGCAGGAACCTGTAAACATCATTCATGTACATTTGGTAAATTTCATCGATCGTCACTGCCTTTTCTCCCCTCTATCTTATACACGTATAAGAAAGGTTTAAAGTTGCACATTACGTGCAAACGGCTTTTTTATACCTAATCAAACACCATTTATATATAGTAACCAAAAATGGCCGCAAAAGATAGTACCGAGAAATGTTTAACATTTTTGCCAGCGGGGAAAAGATAGTGAAAAAGTGAAGGAGTGGCACAATGGAATATACCAGTATAGCAGACACAGGAATAAAAGCCTCCAGAATCGGCCTCGGCACATGGGCGATTGGCGGAACCATGTGGGGAGGCACGGACGAAAAAACATCAATCAAAACAATCCGCGCCGCTCTTGATCAGGGGATCACACTGATTGACACCGCGCCGGCTTACGGCTTCGGGCAGTCCGAGGAAATCGTTGGGAAGGCGATAAAGGAGCACGGCAAAAGAGATCAGGTGATTCTCGCAACAAAAACGGCTCTGGACTGGAAGAACAACCAGCTGTTCCGCCATGCGAACAGAGCGAGAATCATAGAGGAAGTCGAGAATTCTTTGAAACGGCTTCAAACGGATTATATTGATCTTTATCAGGTGCATTGGCCTGATCCGCTTGTGCCAATTGAAGAAACGGCTGAAGTCATGAAGGAATTATATGATGCCGGGAAAATCCGGGCGATTGGCGTCAGCAATTTTTCAGTTGAGCAAATGGATACATTTCGCGCCGCTGCACCGCTTCATACGATTCAGCCTCCATATAATCTGTTTGAAAGGGAAATCGATGAGAATGTTCTTCCGTATGCGAAAGACAAACAGATCACAACATTATTATACGGCAGTTTATGCAGAGGGCTGTTAACAGGCAAAATGACCGAAGAGTATACATTTGAGGGCGACGATCTGCGAAATCACGATCCGAAATTCCAGAAGCCCCGCTTTAAAGAGTATCTTTCTGCTGTCCATCAATTGGACGAGCTGGCGAAGGCACGTTATGGAAAATCAGTGATTCACTTGGCCGTCAGATGGATCTTAGACCAGCCGGGGGCGGATATTGCTCTTTGGGGGGCAAGAAAGCCTGAGCAGGTTGAGGCGGTATCTGAGATTACAGGCTGGACACTGAGCAGTGAAGATCAAAAAGACATCAGTACCATATTAGAAAATACGATATCAGACCCGGTCGGGCCGGAGTTTATGGCACCTCCGACCAGGGAGGAAATATAACAAAAGCTGAGGGCGAATCCTCAGCTTTTTCGCGTTTTAATCGGAGAAATCATAAAAATTAGTACCAGGTAATAAAAAATGTTGTTATAATAAGTAACAGAAAGAATCATTGATTACGACAAAGGAAGTGCGATATGTATAAGTTTTGTGCTAATGCTTTAAAAGTTATTCTTTCTCTTCGCGGAGGAGTGAAGGTGTATAACAAAGAAAACCTTCCGGCCGATTCAGGTTTTGTCATCGCGTGTACACACTCTGGCTGGGTTGATGTGATCACACTCGGAGTCGGGATTCTTCCTTATCAAATACACTACATGGCGAAAAAAGAGCTGTTTCAAAATAAATGGATCGGTTCGTTTCTGAAGAAAATTCATGCCTTTCCGGTAGATCGGGAAAACCCCGGGCCAAGCAGTATTAAAACACCGATTAAGCTGCTGAAAGAAGGAGAGATCGTCGGTATCTTCCCAAGCGGAACAAGAACCTCTGAGGACGTGCCTTTGAAAAGAGGTGCGGTAACGATTGCGCAGATGGGGAAAGCGCCGCTCGTTCCCGCTGCTTATAAAGGGCCTTCGAGCGGAAAGGAATTGTTCAAAAAAGGAAAAATGAAGCTTATTATCGGTGAACCTCTACAACAGGCTGATTTTGCCCACCTGCCGTCAAAGGAAAGACTGGCAGCAATGACAGAGGCTTTGAATAACAGTATTAAAGAGCTTGAAATGAAGCTGGAGCAGTTATAAACCATCATTACTTTCACGCACTGGTTTCCCAATTGTTTATAAGTTCCTCGGCAATTAGCTATACTAATTGAGGAACTGATTATTGGGAAAGGTTACGGAAAATGAAAAAAATCATTGTAGTAGGGGCTGGGATTTTAGGAGCGTCAACAGCATATCAGTTAGCCAAAATGGGGGCTGAGGTTCTTGTTATAGATCGGAAAGATAAGGGACAGGCCACCCATGCGGCGAAAGGCATTATTTGTCCATGGCTGTCACCCAGGAAAAATCAGGCGTGGTACAGGATGGCGAAGGCAGGAGCGCACTTTTACCCCTGTTTCATAGAGGAGCTTAGAAAAGAAGGCGAGAAAGAAACGGGTTATGCTCCTGTTGGTGCTCTTAGTGTACATCACGAGAAAGAAAAGATAGAGAAAATTGAAAAAAGGGTGCAGGAACGTAAACTAGATGCCCCGGAAATCGGTGAGATTTCCTTTCTTTCTGAAATGAAAACCGCTGGCATGTTTCCGATGCTGGCTGAACGGTACCATTCCATTCATATAAGCGGAGCAGCCCGAGTGGATGGTGAAGTGCTGAGAGATGCATTAGTTCGTTCTGCTCAAAGAATGGGAGCTGTTTTTTTAACAGGCGATGCCAAGCTTCAATATCATTCAAAACGAGTGACAGGCGTATCCGTCGGTGATGAAAGTTATGCTGCTGACGAGGTGATTGTTTGTGCCGGTGTATGGGCAGACCAATTGCTGGCGCCTTTAGGCATTCACTTCAAAGTAAGCGTGCAAAAAGCGCAAATCATATATGTGCAGGTTCCGGCCGCAAACAATATGGAAAGCTGGCCTGCTGTGATGCCGCCTTCTAAGGAATATCTGTTAGCTTATGCTGACAAGAGAATGGCCATCGGAGCGACTCGTGAAGATAACATAGAAGGACATGATGTACGGATAACGGCCGGCGGGCTGCAGGAGTTGTTGAACAAGGGGTTAGAAATGGCTCCTGGTTTAGAAAACAGCACCTTTCAGGAGGCAAGAGTCGGTTTACGCCCTTTTACCCCAGGTGATGTGCCGGTGATCGGACGTCTTCCCGGCTGGGACGGGATAATAGCAGCAAATGGGCTTGGATCGTCAGGATTGACTATGGGGCCCTATATGGGGCAACAGCTGGCGAAGCTGGCTCTCAAAATGGATGTAGATATCAATTTAGAGGATTATGATATAAAAAAAGCAGCAGAAGTTCATTGAACATCTGCTGCTTTTTGGTGTTTATTTGTTTGACAATGACAGCTGATCCTCTGGCAGTGCCTTGAGTGAACCGTCATTATTTAACACATTACGCCATGTATAACGCGGTTCATAACCAAGGACCTTTTTCGCTTTATCAATTGCCATCAGCGTTTCATATCCTTTTATATCTCTTTTTAAAGAGACATCCCGGAAAAACCGCTTAACTAAGTCTTCGCTCGGTTCTTTCATGATGGTGTCCGGCGCAGTAATATGGAAGACATCGTTTCCGAGATTGTTTTTTTCGACTGCAAGAAGGCAAGCCTGTGCAGCATCTCTGACATCACAATAGGCCCATGCATTTTTCTTTTGTATATCTTTTTGCTGCTCGTTCCAGTGCATGCCAGGGATTTTTTCGTACTCATCAGGCTCGTATATATTCGCAAAACGGAGGGTGACGATTTGTGTATTGGTAAGTTTTGAATACATGTCTGAGAGGATTTCAGTCAGCCGTTTTGCCATGGCATAAGATGATTTTACGATCGTCGGGTGCTCCTCGTCTACAGGAAGGTAGCTGAGCTCTTTCGGGACAAACGGATATCCCAGCACCGTTTCACTTGAAGCCCATACCAGCTTAGGGATTTTAAAATCTTTACAGGCTTCCAGGACATTAAAGTTGACGAGCATATTATTTTCAAATATCGCCTGGGAGGTATTCCTGACATCGGTCGGAATATTCCCAAGGTGGACCACAGCATCACAGCCCATAATAAGCTGACATACCTGGCCATAATCCCGCAAATCTGCTTGAATAAATTTTTTCGATGCTGATTCTTCTCTTAATAACCGATCTGACGCTGTTACATCATGGCCGGCCTCCAATATTGCTCTTACGGCCCACCGTCCTATTTTACCCGCTGCTCCAGTTACCACTACTTTCATGTTTTCACTCCTTTTTCTCGCTTTTAAATGAGATCCAGTCCCCTGATTAGAATTCCCGAGGATTACCGTTTTATTAGCAGCAGTTTTCATAGGAGAAGAATAGGAATGTTAAGACAAAACATAATAAAAAAGACACCTCAATAAAAGGTGCCTTTTTATATTACGCTTCTTTCGGTTCTCCAGCTTCGATCAGCTCTTCTGTCGCGAGCTTTTTCACTTCAATGTAAGCGACGTGGTGGCCGTCGATTTCGTTGATGATAAATTCGCAGCCTTCTTCGATGATAGAATCGTCTTTTTCAACATCGTATTTTTGGGTAAGGAACCATCCGCCGATTGTATCGACTTCTTCGTTCTCTAAATGAATGCCGAGCAGGTCGTTTACTTGGTCGATTAACACTTTTCCGTCAAGAATATAATGGCCTTCGCCGATTTTGCGAATTTCGTTAATTTCATCAATATCAAATTCATCGCGGATTTCGCCGACGATTTCTTCGATAATGTCTTCAACCGTTACGAGCCCGGCAGTCCCGCCGTATTCATCAGACAGGATGGCCATGTGGACCCTTTCTTTTTGCATTTTGACAAGCAGATCTTGGATCGGCGCAGATTCAATGACATGAATGATCGGGTTGACGAATTGTGAAATCGTGGAATCAACTGATACCTCGCCGCTGATGCAGGCTGTCAGCACTTCTTTAATATTAATAACCCCGATAATGTTATCCTTATCGCCCTCTTCCACAGGGTAGCGGGTATATTTTTCAATCTGAATGATGTCCATCATTTCAGAAATTCTTATATCATGCGGAAGGCTGACAATTTCGGTCCGCGGAATCATAATTTCCTTCGCGAGCCTGTCGTCAAATTCAAAGATTTTATTCACATATTTAAACTCTGACTGGTTAATTTCACCGCTTTTATAGCTTTCAGACAGAATGATGCGCAACTCTTCTTCAGAGTGAGCCAGTTCGTTTTCTGAAACGGTCTCCAGGCCAAATGCTTTTGTCAATAACCGTGCGGAATTGTTCAAAAGCCAAATGAACGGAAACATAATGCGGTAAAACCAAATCAGCGGTTTCGCAAACAGCATAGACACTGCTTCCGCCTTTTGGATAGCGACTGTCTTAGGTGCAAGTTCTCCGACAACAACGTGCAGGAACGTGATAATGGCATACGCAAAAATAAACGATATGACATGTGAAAGGGAACCTGGAACGTTCAATTGTACGAAAAGCGGATGAAGCATCCTTTCAATCGTTGATTCACCTAAAACCCCTAATCCAATGGAAGTCAATGTAATTCCGAGCTGACACGCAGATAAATATTCATCAAGATGCGTGGTCACTTTTTTTACGGCTATTGCTGCTTTATTTCCTTCCGCGATCAGCTGATCAATCCGTGAGCCTCTGATTCTGATAATGGCAAACTCAGATGCCACGAAAAATGCCGTCAGGGCGATTAAAACAGCGACAAAAATCAAATTCACTATGTCCAATTAGAACCTTCATCCTAGCAATGAGAATGAAGGTAACACCTCCTGTTAGATAAAATGGTTTTAACTTAACAGCAGCATAAATGATTGGAACACGGCGAGCTTTTCGGGCGGGAGCTTGCTTTTCAGCTTGTCAAGCTCCTCGGGCTTCAGCCGTTCAAACCGATGCAAGATTCCGGAGATGTTTTGATTCATATGATCAATTTCTAATGCCAGATTTCCAATTTCATCATCAAGTATAGCTGAAGAGGGAAACTGGTTCTCCAGTCGATCTTTAATATCGGACAGGGCCAATCGCTGCTTCTTGCAATCTACAATAAATATGAGTCGTTTTAGTGCGTTTTCATCGTAGTAACGGTAATTTGAACAGGATCTGGCCGGCGTAAGCAGACCGAGATTTGTATAATAATCAACTGTTCGTTTCGTTACTCCGGCAAGTGCCGCTAGTTCACTGATACGATATGTCTCAGCCCCATCTATATCCCTCCCAACCATCACGTTATAGTTATGAGAATAGTTTAATATATGAACGGTGTCTTGCACAAGTTTATTGTTTTTTACAGACGTGTACTGGAAGTTGTGGAATTCATATTCTGATTGAAGTAACATAGAAAGATAGAATTTTCAAATTTTTCATACGGAAGGGACAGATGAAATTGGCTGGGTTATCCCGGGAAATTGAAGAAAACTTAAATAAAGGATCATGGATCCGCAAGCTGTTTGATGAAGGCGCAAGGCTGAAGAAAGAGTTCGGGAATGACCAGGTATTTGATTTTTCAATCGGAAATCCGGTTGTTGAACCGCCTGAAGCTTTTAAGAGAGCATTAATAGAGGAAGCTGCCAAAGGAAATCACGGATACATACAAAATCAAGGGCTTCCGGCAGCAAGAGAAAAAGTAGCGCAGTTTCTGGGGTCCCGTTTTGAAGCCGAGTTCTCGGCGGAGCGAGTCGTCATGACGGTAGGCGCAGGCGGCGCATTGAATGTCGCGTTAAAAAGTATCGTAAACCCGGGTGAAGAGGTTATTATTCTCGCACCTTATTTTGCCGAGTATAAATTGTATATTGAGAACTACGGGGGAAAAGCTGTAAGCTGCCCGTTGACGTCCCGGTTTGAGATTGATATTGAGGCGGTGAGACAATCGGTTACCTCAAAGACGAAAGGGCTGATTCTCAATACACCTCATAACCCGACAGGCACTGTTCTCAGCCAGAAAAATATAGATGATTTAGGCGCTTTATTAAAAGAAATAGAAGAGAAGAGCGGACAGACGATTTATGTGCTGTTTGATGAACCGTACAGTCAATTAATCTATGATGAAGAGCTGGCAAATCCGTTTCTATCGTATCATCGTGTGATTTTGGCGAGCTCATTCAGTAAGGATCTCGGCATAGCAGGAGAGCGGCTCGGGTATATCGGATTAGACAGCAAGATGCCGGATGCCGCCCTTTTGATCAACGCTTTTGTGTTCTGTAATCGAACGCTTGGATTTGTGAATGCGCCTGTCATGATGCAGCGGGCTGTGGCAAGAATGGATGATTTAAGAGTAGACGCAAGCGCTTATAAAGAGCGCAGGGATTTAATGGTCGGTATTTTAAAAGAAGCCGGTTTTGAATTTGAAATGCCGAAGGGCGGTTTCTTCATTTTTCCGAAATCGCCAATTGAAGATGAAGTCGCATTTTGCGTCCATGCCGCCCAAAAATACAAATTATTAATCGTGCCGAGCAGCGGTTTTGGAATGAAAGGGCACTTCCGTTTATCCTTCAGTGTGCCGATCGAGCAGATTAAAAACTCACGGGATATTTTCGTTTCTTTATATAAAGATTTTGCTTAGGAAAACAAAGAAAAAGAAAACGGCTTTGAATGCTGTTTTCTTTTTTCATATTCACGATATCTCTCCTTTGCCAATCCAAACAGCCTGCTCCATAATAAAAGTCTAAAAATTAAAAATCATTTTTGGAATGAGTTGTGTTACAATAAAATATACAATTTATAATCAAACTTTGACTTGGAGGTGGTATGATGGGGCCCTCTGCTTAGGCAACAATACACCGCGTACCTCAATGTTAAGGAAAAATGATTATATCAGGAGGTGACTCCTTATCCTTTGATGAGAGGATAAGGTTAAATGGACGATATTGACAGTCTGATTTTAATTGGCGTGCTCATTGCTTTAACCGCGTTTTTCGTTGCAAGCGAGTTTGCGATTGTTAGAGTAAGGAGATCCAGAATTGATCAGCTTATAACGGAAGGAAACAAACGGGCGATACTCGCAAAGCGTGTCATAACAGATTTGGATGAATATTTATCCGCATCCCAGCTGGGCATTACATTGACATCAATCGGACTCGGCGTGCTGGGGGAGCCGGCATTTGAACGGCTGCTGCATCCATTGTTTGAACCGCTCGGCCTGCCGGAATCGGTTTCTCATGCAGTTTCTTTTGCAGTCGCGTACGCCTTGATCACGTTCCTGCACGTTGTTGTGGGCGAACTGGCCCCGAAAACGGTCGCGATTCAAAAGGCAGAACAGCTGACCTTGCTGATAGCTGGTCCATTGCGTTTATTCTATTTGCTCCTGTTTCCGTTTATTTGGATCCTCAATGGATCGGCGCGGTTTTTATGCGGCATGTTCGGTTTAAAGCCTGCGTCAGAACATGATGGTTCCCATTCTGAGGAAGAACTTAGAATGCTGTTGTCTGAGAGTTTAAAAAACGGAGAGATTAATCCGTCTGAATATAAATATGTGAATAAGATTTTTGAATTTGATAATCGGATCGCCAAAGAAATTATGATACCGCGGAAGGAAATGGCCGCTGTGTCAACAGAGATGACGATGGCCCAGATGCTTGAAGTCATGCTGAAGGAAAAATACACGCGCTGGCCTGTCACAGACGGGGACAAAGACAGTGTCATCGGTTTGGTCAATACGAAGCATTTGTTTTCTGATTTGCTGTTTATGACAGAAGAGGAACGAATGAAGATGACGATTCATCCGTATGTGCGGCCCGTAATTGAAGTGATTGAAACCATCCCGGTTCATGATTTGCTGATTAAAATGCAACGCGAACGCATTCATATGGCCATATTGTCGGATGAATACGGAGGGACCTCGGGACTTGTGACGACTGAGGATATTCTTGAGGAAATTGTCGGCGAGATCAGGGATGAATTTGATGAAGATGAACAGCCGCTGATCCAAAAGCTTGGCGACCGCCATTATGTGATGGATGGAAAGGTTCGGATTGATCAGGTGAACAGCCTTCTTGGCGCATCGATTCAAGAAGACGTCGATACGATCGGCGGGCTGATATTGAAAGAAAACATCGATATTGAGGCTGGTGAATCCATCCGCATCGGTTCATATACGATAAAGGTGCTGAAGATGGACGGCCGATTAATCAAGCAAATCGATATAAAAGAAGAGGCCGGCAACACAATCGGGGTTACAGCGCACCATACGCTGCCGATGCCCGAGCCTGTAATGCTGAACAGTGCAACCTTGAGCGAGAAATAAGCTCAAGGTTTTTTTACGCTGCGATTGTCCAGCCGCACCAAAATGCCAAAAGCGACCCGCAAAGCGTCAGGGCGATGTACAGGATGCTTTCCATTACGCGTTTGGCCAGCAGGAGCTGAACACTTTCAACGCTGAAAGTGGAAAAGGTCGTAAAGGCGCCAAAAAATCCCGTGCCGATGACGAGGGAGGCCGAAGCATTCGTGACGTGAAGCCCTGTAAACATTCCGAGCCCGAAAGCTCCGAGAATATTAACTGTTAATATGCCAATGGGCAGGCTGAGGCCTTTGGTATTGGCGGTTATGACATTGCCAAGCCAGAAGCGCAGCATCGCGCCAAGTCCGCCCGCTATGAAGATACCCGCTAGTGTCATCTTTCCTGCAGCCCCTTTCTTTGCTGAATGCCTGCAATGCGCCGTCCCGCCAGAACGCCAATCAGCGCAAGAACGATTCCTGATATCAATGAGACTGCCATATACAAAACAGCCAGTGAGGATTGTGTTTGCAAAAGCATCACCGTTTCTTTAGAAAATGTGGACATTGTTGTAAAGCCGCCGCAAAAACCCGTGCCTAAAAAAGCCAACAGCAAAGGCTGTTTTGCCCTGACCATAAAAAAGCCGGTCAGAATGCCTAATAGAAGGCTGCCTGCCGCGTTTTCCAGCCAGGTTGCTGCCGGGAACGGATCGTTGTGCATCCACATGTTTAATCCGTATCGGAGGCAGGCGCCAAGCGCACCTCCGATAAAAACCGCGCTATATATTTTCATGTTTGCCATCCTTTTTGATGAAATCCGGGTAGTCTGTTACGATGCCGTCCACGCCCATGGCTTGCAATTTTGCTGCTGCCTTTTGATTATTGACAGTCCATGCAAATACTTTTAAGCCGGTTTTATGGGCGGAAGCGATCATTAGCCGGTTGAGTCGTGTGTATTTTATATTGACATAGTTTGCGATAGATTGGCAGGCCTTTAGCTGATTTCTGGACAGCATGCCAAAATTGGGTCTTGTAATGACTGCTGTCGAAATCGATGGATAAAGCTCGCGGAACCGCTGGACGGAGCGGAACTGAAAGGATTGGACAATATTATTAATAGAAAAAGAAAATTGCCCTAACAGCTGTCCCACTTCTTCTTCAATTCCGACTTGAGATGAATGGCCTTTTAATTCAATTAAAAGGCCGATTTTTTTGTGGTAGCGCTTGAGCACCGCTTCCAAGGTTGGAATACGCTCTCCCTGAAAAGCGGGGCCGTACCAGCTTCCTGCATCGAGCTTCTGTAATTCCTCCAATGTAAAATCCTTAACAAAACCCGATCCGTTTGTTGTTCGGTCAACCCTGTCATCGTGTATCACAACAATCTGCCTGTCTTTAGTAAGCTGGACATCCAGTTCGATCATATCTGCATTCATTTTCACCGCAAGGTCAAAGGCGGCAATCGTATTTTCCGGAGCGTAGCCGGATGCTCCGCGATGGGCAATGGTGTACAAGCTCAGTCAGCTCCTCGTATGGGCATTTCTGTTATTGTATCAAATCCATATATGCGCGGCGATACAAACTGGTGAATTTTTTCTGCCAGATCGGAATCGTCCGGGCTGAGCGTTGCGTATAACTAAAAAAAGACACTCAGCGTATCAGAGCATATTTCGTCAGAAAATTAGGTCTTTCGACATGTTCACAACAAATTCTGATCCTTTATAATAGCAAAAAAGGAGGCGAGATCATGGGAAAAGGGAGAATTAGAGTGGAGGAAAGAATTAAAGCCGAAACGGATGCTGAAATGCAAAAAGCAACTCTCCTTGATCAGACACAAACGAAAAAAAGTAAGTGACTGTCCCTATTGAATCTGGCTGAAAAGATGAATTGAGAAATGGCCCCGGCGTTAACGCCGGGGTTTTTTGCTGCAAAAAGACATTTAGAAGAGCATCGTTACGAATCTTTTAGTATAATAAACATTCGATTGAGATAGAGGGGAGACTGTCATGCCAGATTATCTGCAGCAATATTTCACGCTTGATAAAATCATACAAATCGGCATCAGCTTGGCGATTTTGCTGGTGTTTCTTATACTTAGAAAACTGTTTACAAGATATTTCTTTAATCTGCTTTTTAATTTGACAAACCGGCCGAAAACAGAAATTTTCAAACAGGTGGTACTTGCGTTTGACAAGCCGGCCAGATGGTTTTTTGTTGCCTTGGGGCTGTTTTTAGCGATCCGCTATTCACCGTTTTTAGACGAGCAAATGCCGGTCATCAGCAAAATATACCGTTCACTGATTGTGGCGCTCTTGTCCTGGGGGCTTTGTAATTTAACCGCAACGTCGTCGTTTATCTTCCATAAGGTGAATCAGCGCTTCGAGCTGGACATGGATGATATTCTGGCTCCGTTTTTATCCAAATTGCTCCGTTTTGTCATTATTGCGCTCAGTGTCAGTGTGATCGCTCAGGAATTCAATTATGATGTCAATGGATTTGTAGCGGGCCTTGGTCTTGGCGGACTGGCTTTTGCGCTTGCCGCGAAGGATACCATCAGCAACTTCTTCGGCGGGATCATTATTATTACTGAGAAGCCGTTTACTATCGGTGACTGGGTGGAGACGTCGACGGTAACCGGATCAGTAGAGGATATTACCTTCAGGAGCACGAGATTCAGAACAGCACAGGGGGCGCTTGTAACGGTGCCGAATTCTACGCTGTCAATGGAAGCGATCACGAACTGGACAAGAATGACCAAACGCCAGATTACGTTTTCCATTCATGTGTCCTACGCTACGCCGATTGAGAACCTTGAACGCTCCATTCGTTCTCTCAGAACAATGCTCTTGGAGCATGAGGGCGTTCATAATGAAACGATCATGGTCAATTTTGATACGTTTGCCGACAGCTATTACAATTTATTTTTCAACTTCTATACAAAAACAACGGTTTGGGCTGAAAACCTCGATATTAGAGAGGACATCAACTATAAAATCATTGAAATCCTTGGCGCAGAAGGTGTCGAGTTTGCATATCCCGGCCAAATGGTTGTTGTAAAGCAAAAGCACCAAAACGATCCGTTCCAAGTGAATCTAAATAAAGAGGAAAAGGAACGGGCTTAAAAAGGGGAAGACTTCGTCTGACAGAGGCGGAGTCTTTTTCATGGTAAAATAAGAGAAAAAAAGGCGGTGTTGAGGTGGAAGCATTCAGAAATATTTTAAATGAAGCGCAGCGAATTGTCGTGCTGACCGGAGCGGGAATGAGCACAGAATCAGGAATTCCCGACTTTCGATCAGCCGGGGGCATTTGGACGGAGGATGCCTCAAGAATGGAAGCGATGAGCCTTGATTATTTTTTAAGCTATCCGCGTCTGTTTTGGCCCAAATTCAAAGAATTGTTCCAGATGAAAATGAGCGGCAGCTTTGAACCGAATGAAGGGCACTTGCTTTTAGCTGAGCTGGAGAAGCAGGGGAAACAGGTCGATATTTTTACGCAAAACATTGATGGTCTTCATAAAAAAGCCGGGAGCAGACATGTATATGAACTGCACGGCTCTATCCAGACAGCAGCTTGTCCGGCATGCGGCGCCCGATATGATCTCCCTCATTTGCTGGAGCGGGAGGTGCCGGAGTGTACGGCAGCCGGAAAAGATGGGGAGATTTGCGGAACGGTATTAAAAACAGATGTTGTTCTCTTTGGCGATGCCGTCCTGCACTTTGACACCCTTTATGAAAAACTGGATCAAGCAGATCTTTTATTAGTCATCGGCACGTCTCTCGAGGTTGCTCCGGCGAGGTTTGTGCCTGAGGACGCAAGCCGGATTCCCGGCATGAAGAAAGTCATCATTAACCTCGAGCCGACGTATTGCGACAGCTTGTTTGACATGGTCATCCATCAAAAAATTGGAGAGTTTGCCCGGAGTTTGGGCATAAAAAAGTGAGGCCGCACTTATGCGCCTCACTTTTTTTATTCGTGAACAGGAACCATTGTGTCCTCTAACACTCCGAAGGAATAGCCCTTTTCTTTTAGTTTATTGATTAGTACCGGCAGCGCGTTTACTGTAGCAGGAAGATCATGCATGAGAATCACATACGGCCGGTTTGAATGGCCGTGTTCCATATTCTCAAGCTGCTGTAAGACTGCAGTCACATATTTTGAATTGCGGTATTTCCAGTCCATGCTGTCGATCGTCCAATCCCAGTACACAAAACCGTCTTTTTCAAGATTGCGGATTTGTGAGGCGGTCAGTGACGGCTTGCTCCCGTATGGCGTTCTGACAAGATCGGTTTTATAACCTGTAATGTCTTGCAGCGTGTCACGCGCCTCCTGCATTTCTTTTAACGGAGATGTCGGCGTTTGATAGAACAGTTTGTTATTATGGGTAACGCCGTGTAAACCGAGTGCGTGGCCTTCCTTTTCTGACCTTTTCACAGCTTGTTTGAATTCGTTCATCCGCGGTGACAGCATAAAAAATGTCGCTTTTACATCAGCGCTTTTCAGTACGTCGAGCAAGCGGTTTGTAAAGGCTGACGGGCCATCATCGAAGGTTAAGTAAACCGTCTTATCTCCCATGTTCCGCTTTGTCTGCAGATGTTTTATCAGCAGATCGGGGGAGTCGTTTTTCAGCTCCAGGCTTTCCTTCTCATCACGAAGCTGGCCGTTTGTTGTGACAGTGACTTCCTTTGCTTTTGATGAGCTATTGGAATAACCCAGTATCACCATAAGCAAAAGCAGCACACATAAAACTGCTAAACTTGCAAATTTAAAAGCAAGCGAAACGGCAGAAGGAGAAGCGTCTCCTCTCGTTTGTCGCATAACAATCTCTCCATTGGCATAAAATCTCTACATACAGCTGTACAGCAGGCAGCTTATGAAGATGCCATATGTTTACAACCTATGTATTACCAGTCAAGTATACAGGAATAAAACTGGAAAGAACATAGGGAATTTGTCGAAATATCAGATTTTAAGGGGAAAATAAACTCCTTCCCGCTATAGATCTCTTGATCTTTCTGTTTTTCAGCTTGTCCAATATGATAGAATAAGTGACAATAACAGCTTGAAAAACATCAGGGAAAATCTCGAAAAGGGAGGGCTTTTATGAAGGTTTTAGTCAATGGCCAGCTGATTGGGCGCAGCGAAGCATCGATCGATTTGGAGGATCGCGGTTATCAGTTTGGTGACGGTATCTATGAGGTTATCAGGGTGTACAAAGGGGTATTGTTCGGCTTGCGCGAGCATGCGGAGCGTTTTTTCAGAAGTGCGGCTGAAATCGGAATTTCACTGCCATTCAGTATAGAAGATCTCGAGTGGGACCTGCAAAAGCTTGTACAGGAGAATGCAGTCAGTGAAGGAGCGGTATACATTCAGACAACAAGAGGTGTGGCGCCGCGAAAACACCAGTATGAAGCAGGACTTGAGCCGCAGACGACTGCTTACACATTTACTGTGAAAAAACCGGAGCAAGAGCAGGCATACGGAGTGGCAGCCATTACAGATGAGGACCTTCGCTGGCTGAGATGCGACATCAAAAGTCTGAATTTACTGTATAATGTTATGACAAAGCAAAAAGCCTATGAAGCTGGAGCATTTGAGAGCATTTTAATGAGAGACGGCATTGTCACGGAAGGTACATCCTCTAACGTTTATGTTGTTATCAATGGAACGGTGCGAACACATCCTGCTAATCGGCTCATTCTTAATGGAATTACACGGATGAAGATTTTAGAGCTGATTGAAAAGAATGGGGTCAAGCTTGATGAGAAGCCTGTCAGTGAGGAAGAGCTGAGACAGGCGGAAGAAATCTTTATTTCCTCAACGACGGCAGAGATCATTCCGGTCGTGACGCTCGATGGAGAGTCGATCGGAAGCGGTAAACCCGGACCGGTGACAAAACAGCTTCAGGCTGCTTTTCAAGAAAGCATTCAGCAGGCCGCAAGCATTTCATAATGAAGCATAAAAAAAGAGCCCGCTTTGCAAGCGGCGCTCTTTTTATTTTTTAACAAATCCAATCAAAATGGAGATCATCGGTGATATATAGAGGAAGAACGTAAACGGGATATAGTCTATGACGGGAACACCAAGCGCGCTCGCCATAAAAGCGCCGCTGACGCCCCAAGGGATCAACGGGTTAATCAATGTCCCGCCGTCCTCTAATGATCTTGTCAGAAATTTTCGCTGGATGTTTTGTTTGTCATATAAGGATTTAAATGATTGTCCCGGAATTAATATCGATAAATACTGTTCGCCGGTTGCAAGATTGACGCCGATGCTTGAGCCGACGGTCGCCGCAACAAGACGGCCTTTTGAGCGGACGCCTTTCATGACGCCTTCCAAAAGTGCAGAAATCAATCCGATTTTCTCCATCAATCCGCCCAGTGCAAAAGCAATCATAATGAGAGAGACAGAGCTCATCATGGATTGCAGTCCGCCTCTGTTGATAATTTTTGCGGCCGCTTCATTGTCAGTTTGGAACGTCGTGCCATTTTGCAAAGCTGTCATAAACGCCTGCAAGCTGCTGTCAGGTACAAAAATAGCAGTCAAAATTCCCGAGGAAATAATTCCGATAGTCAGAACGGGAATTACAGATACACGCTTAATCGCCAGCAAAACGACTAAGAGCGGGGAAAGAAGAGCCCACGGTGTCACGTTTGCGGCATCCTTTATTCCGGTGATGACATGTTGGATATCATCGGTTGAAGCAGCATCCGCTGATACAGATAAACCGAGAAAGTAAAACAAAACGATGGTGATAAGCAAAGCCGGAATGGTAGTGCCCATCATATGGCGAATATGTTCAAAGATCGGTATTTCGCCTATGCCGGCGGCGAAATTGGTTGTGTCTGACATCGGAGACATTTTATCACCAAAACAAGCGCCGCATATGACTGCGCCGGCCGTCCATTCAAGGGGAACACCGGCCGCACTCGCCACGCCGATCAGCGCTACCCCAATCGTGCTCACAGTTGTCAGGCTTGAGCCGACAAGTGTGCTGATGATCATGCATGAAAACAAAGCTGTCAAAAGAAGGTGGCTTGGTTCAATAAAGGACAGGGCATAAACTGTCACGGACGGTATGGCGCCGCTGTACATCCAAGCGCCGATTAAGATGCCGATCAGCGCCAGAACGATAATTGGCTGTACGCCGTTTTTGATCCCCTCTACAATCCCTTTTTCTAGGATCCTCCAAGAAAAACCGAACCATAAACCGGCTGCTGAAAGCATGACAACACATAGAAACAGCGGGATATGCGGTTCTGTATGAAGAAAGAATAAGCAAGAAATAATGATGCCTAACATGAATATAAATAAACCGACGGCTAACGGAAACGTCAGCTTTTTTTGAGAATCCAAAATAACACCCCATATATCTTTAATGCTTTTGTGCTTTTGGGCACGAAAGCATTATAACAGAAAAAAACGAAAATCTATGTTTTTTCACAATTATGAATATAAAAAAGCGAGCACAGGGCGTGCTCACTTCACGATTAGAACGGGTATATCAGATTTCGCTGAAAGCTTTTCACTTACACTTCCGAATATTAGCTTTTTCAGCCTGTTTTGGTCTCTGCTTCCGGTTACGATCATATCGGCAGAAATGCGGTTTGCATGTTCGATAATCGATTCAGCCGGATCACCTTCTAATATATCGATATCTCCATTTGCCTGCTGGTCATTCAGCATCATTCTGGCTTCGGCGATGACTTCTTCCGTACGGTCTTCATAGATCATTGGCTCAGGTGGTGCAACATCTGATATCAGCGGATCAGGAACACTTGTCATGCCTCCGCCAATATAGCTTGCCCCTGCTGCGGGCCTCGGCGGGGCGATGATGGTTTGATTGTCTTTCATATCATATGAATGGGCGACGGTAATGGCGGCATTTACGGTTTTAGCAAGATCGATGGCTGTCTGAAGCGCTTTCTTACTATTTTCACTTCCGTCAAACGCGACAATGATACGGTCAGCATGAAACATCATTCTCACCCTTTCAAAAAACGTCTTACAACACAATACCCGGATTTGAGTACAATTAACCTTTTCCTATTCAAGTCATGATTGACAAAAAAAGGTTTTGTTTATATGATGAAAAAAGATGAAATCAGAATGGAAGGAGGGTTTGCTATGCCAAGGAATTTGCGTGTTTATCAAACAGTTTCATATTGGCGCGGCAAACCCTATGTTCTGTTTAATTGAACGGTTTTTTGGGTCGAGCCGCGCGCTGAAAAGCGCTGTGCATATCATATCGGTTAGAAAAGGCATGGAGCTGACGCTTCATGCCTTTTTTATATACAAAATCTAAGGAAAGACAGGTGTATGGGATGTGAAGACAAATACAAAGGCGAGGGTAGCTCATGTCAAGCTGAACGAAAAAAGCTGCAAGGAAAAAATAGAAGGCGGCTGATGAGGAGATGGGAATCGATGTTTTCAGTATTGAAAAAGCTTGGCTGGTTTTTTAAAGCTTACTGGCTGCGCTATACGATTGCGATTGTGCTTTTATTAGGAGTCAATGTAATTGAAATGTTTCCGCCTAAGCTCTTGGGGAACGCCATAGATGATATGAAATCGGGGGCGTTTACTGCGGAAGGGCTGCTGTTTTATATCGGTATCTTTTTTGTGCTGACGGCGGCCGTGTATATCATGTCTTATTTTTGGATGCATCAGCTGTTTGGCGGAGCGAATGTGATGGAGAAAATTCTTCGTACGAAGCTGATGGGACATCTGCTGACCATGTCACCGCCGTTTTATGAAAAAAACCGTACAGGCGATTTAATGGCACGGGGGACGAATGATCTTCAGGCTGTCAGTTTAACGACGGGGTTTGGCATATTGACGTTAGTCGACTCTACGATGTTTATGATGACGATCTTTTTGACGATGGGGTTTCTGATTAGCTGGAAGCTGACCTTTGCCGCCATTATCCCGCTTCCCGTCATGGCGATTGCAATCAGTCTATACGGAAGTAAAATTCACGAGCGGTTTACGGAGGCCCAAAATGCGTTCGGGGCGCTGAATGACAGGGTGCTTGAATCTGTTTCAGGCGTGCGGGTGGTTCGCGCGTATGTACAGGAAACAAACGATGTCCGCCGGTTTAATGAAATGACCGCCGATGTTTATCAGAAAAATATGAAAGTGGCTTTTATTGATTCGCTGTTTGAGCCGACGGTGAAGCTGCTTGTCGGCGCCAGCTATCTGATTGGGCTCGGCTACGGAGCGTTTCTAGTGTTCTGGAATGAGCTGACGCTTGGCGAGCTTGTTTCCTTTAATGTGTATCTCGGCATGATGATTTGGCCGATGTTTGCAATCGGTGAACTCATTAATGTGATGCAGCGAGGCAATGCGTCATTAGATCGGGTAAATGAAACCCTATCTTATGAACCGGATGTGACAGATCCAAAGCAGCCAGCTGAATTGAAAGAGCCTGGAGATATCGTTTTCAGCCATGTCAGCTTTACATATCCAAGCTCAACAAGCAGCAATATTCAAAATATTTCTTTTACAGTGCGAAAAGGGCAGACTGTCGGGATTGCCGGTAAAACCGGGAGCGGAAAAACGACGATTATTAAGCAGCTTTTGCGCCAGTACCCTGCCGGTGAAGGGAGCATCACATTCTCAGGCGTGCCGATTGAGCAGATCCCTCTTGACCGGCTCCGCGGGTGGATCGGATATGTGCCGCAGGATCATTTGCTGTTTTCACGGACGGTAAAAGAAAATATTTTATACGGAAAACAGGATGCAAGTGATGAAGAGGTTAAGCAAGCGATTGCCGAAGCACACTTTAAGAACGATTTACACATGCTTCCGTCTGGTCTGGAGACAATGGTCGGTGAGAAAGGCGTGGCGCTGTCCGGCGGGCAAAAGCAAAGAATTTCGATTGCGAGAGCACTCATGGCGAATCCGGAGATATTGATTTTGGATGATTCGCTTTCTGCTGTAGATGCCAAAACAGAGGCGGCGATTATCAGCAATATCAGAGAAAACCGCAAAGGAAAAACGACATTTATTTTGACGCACCGTTTATCCGCGGTAGAGCATGCTGACCTGATCCTTGTGATGGACGGCGGCGTGATTTCTGAGAGAGGCACGCATCAGGAACTGCTGGCCAATAATGGGTGGTACCGGGAACAATATGAAAGACAGCAGCTGTTCACTGCGGAGGAGGGGGGAGCAGGGGCATGAAAACAGGGAAAACGTTATGGAGATACGCACTCCTTTATCGAAAATTGCTGATCACAGCCGTCCTTTTGCTAGCTGTAGCCGTCGGTGCAGAACTGACCGGACCGTTTATCGGCAAAAAAATGATAGACGACCATATCCTCGGCATTGAGAAAACATGGTATGAAGCTGCGGAAAAAGATAAAAACGCCGTTCAGTTTCACGGCGTCTCTTATGTCAGAGAGGACCGTATGCAGGGATCTGTTTCTAAAGAAAAAGAAGCGCATATTTATCAAGTGGGAATGGCGTTTTATTTTGTTGATCAGGCGGTCAGTTTTGACGGGAACAGAACGGTTTCTGACGGAAAGCTGACGATCACAAACGGAGACAAGAGCCGGACATATGCTGCCGAAAAGCTGACAAAGCAGGAGCTTTTCCAGTTCTATCAGCCGGAAATAAAGGGAATGGTGTTTCTGATCTGCCTGTATGGGGGCTTGCTTGTCTTTTCGGTATTCTTTCAATACGGACAGCATTATTTGCTGCAGATGAGCGCCAACCGCATTATCCAAAAGATGAGGCAGGACGTGTTTTCGCACATACAAAAAATGCCGGTTCGCTATTTTGACAACCTTCCGGCCGGCAAAGTGGTTGCGCGGATTACCAATGATACGGAGGCCGTCAGAGATTTATATGTCACAGTGCTGTCAACATTTGTGACAAGCGGAATCTATATGCTAGGGATATTCACGGCTTTGTTTCTGCTGGATGTTAAGCTCGCGTTTGTGTGTCTGGCAATTGTGCCGATTATCTGGCTGTGGTCGGTCATATACCGAAAATACGCGTCTTATTACAATCAAAAAATCCGTTCGATCAACAGTGACATTAACGCAAAAATGAATGAGTCCATTCAAGGCATGACGATTATTCAGGCTTTCCGTCATCAAAAGGAAACGATGAGAGAATTTGAGGAATTAAATGAATCTCATTTTTACTTTCAAAACAGGATGCTGAATTTAAACTCCTTAATGTCCCATAACCTTGTCAATGTGATCCGGAACCTTGCGTTTGTCAGTCTGATCTGGCATTTTGGCGGTGCAAGTCTGAATGCGGCCGGGGTTGTTTCCATCGGTGTGCTGTACGCGTTTGTCGATTATTTAAACCGGTTATTTCAGCCGATTACAGGCATCGTCAATCAGTTTTCAAAGCTGGAGCTTGCACGGGTCTCCGCCGGCCGCGTTTTTGAACTGCTTGAAGAAAAGAATACGGAAGAAGCGGGTGAACCGGCGAAGGAGCACGCGCTGGGGCGGGTTGAATTTCGTGATGTGTCATTTGCCTATCAAGAAGGTGAAGAGGTATTAAAGCATATTTCCTTTACCGCCCAAAAAGGCGAAACCGTAGCGCTCGTCGGCCATACCGGATCAGGAAAGAGCTCAATTTTGAATCTCCTGTTTCGTTTTTATGACGCGCAAAAAGGGGATATTCTGATTGATGGGAGAAGCATTTACAACATGTCAAGACAGGAACTCAGATCCCATATGGGCATTGTGCTTCAGGACCCGTACTTATTCTCAGGCACAATCGGTTCTAACGTAAGTCTGGATGACGAGAGAATGACTGAAGAAAATATCAAAAAAGCATTGCGGCAAGTCGGAGCCGAGCCGCTTCTGGAAAAGCTTCCGAAAGGAATTAATGAACCTGTGATTGAAAAAGGGAGCACGCTGTCCTCTGGAGAGCGGCAGTTAATTTCTTTCGCAAGAGCTTTGGCGTTTGATCCCGCCATTTTGATTTTAGATGAAGCGACGGCACACATTGATACAGAGACAGAGGCCGTGATTCAGAAGGCGCTCGATGTCGTCAAACAAGGACGCACAACCTTCGTCATTGCCCACCGGCTTTCAACAATCAGAAACGCGGATCAAATTTTGGTCCTCGATAAAGGAAAAATTGTTGAGAGAGGGAACCATGAGGAATTGATGGCGGTCAAAGGCCAATATTATCAAATGTATGAGCTGCAAAAGGGTCAGAAACATTCCATTGCATAACGCTCAAAAACCCAAAACAATCGTGTTTTGGGTTTTTTATATGTACTTAATAAGCCAGTCCGGCACGGTATCCGACATACTCTCCTGTAACGAGCTCACGATATAGAAAATCAGCAGTATCACCGACCGTAATGCTTGAACCGCCCTCCGGCAAATCGTCACGCTCCGCACGATAAACGCCGGTTGCTGTTCCGTCCGGGAGGTAAGTGGGGCAGATGATGGTCCAGTCTAAAGATGATTCTTTTAGCATTTCGTATACTTTTGCATGCTCCTTGGCTGCGCGGGTCAGCTTTCGTTTTGATTCATTTGTTTCAAACCGGTATTTTCCCGGTTCATATCGGGAATCAAGAATGCCTGCAGTGCCGATTGTAATCAGCCTTTTGATATGCTGTTCCAGCATAATGTCGAGAATGTGTGTCAAAGCTGCTGACAGGGTATCATCACCATCTGTACCGAGACAGCTGATCACGATTTCAGCATCCTTCATCACTTTTTTCACATCTTCCCGGCAGCGTGCGTTCCCCATAACGATTCGGTCTTTTGGAAGGGGAAGTTCAGTAGGTTGAGATCTGACCAGAGCATAAATGTCAAATTGTTCATCTGCGGCAGCTTGTTTTAAAAAAGCTTGTCCGACGCGGCCGCTGGCTCCAAATAAAGCGATTTTCATCAAAAAACCTCCTCGCCCTCATTATAAAAGGATGTTCTCAATTTGAACAGCGCGGGAAAGAATACCTGTACAAATAGACAGAACGATGGGAAACATATTCATGAATCATGGATATACTTACGAATTGAACCAGCTCCCAATTCACAACGGCGATGAATGACACCCTTATTCCCTCCCTTTTTTTCTAGGATATGTGGATCAGGAAAAAAGGGTGACAAATATAAAGAGAGCGCGGAAACCGCGCCCTCATAGCCATATATTGAGTTGTTATTGTACTCTGCCGCCCATTTGCTGCTGAGCGAAAGATACTAAACGTTTTGTGATTTCTCCTCCGACAGAACCGTTAGCGCGGGAAGTTGTATCCGCTCCAAGGTTAACGCCGAATTCAGAAGCGATTTCAAGTTTCATTTGATCGATAGCCTGAGCTGCGCCAGGAACTAGTAAGTCATTTGAAGAGTTTTGGTTAGCCATGTGTAAAATCTCCTTTTTGTTTAGTATGGTTGGGTTAACTGGAGTTGCACCAGTCTGTGGACCCGTCTCGGGTATCACTGCCGTCTCGGCGTAACCCAATGCTTGCCGGCTTGTTACTAGTATTATGTTAAAATGGCCGGAAACTCATGCGGAGAATTGAGTGGTAAATCTTGAGAAGACATAAAAAAAGCTTAGCCGTTCAGGCTAAGCTAGTCATAAATATGAAAAAGCATCAGTTCATGTATCTCGTTTTTAAGAGCAGGCTCGTCAGCGCGGGCGGGAAACAAATTTCCCCATTCAATCTCACCGCTTTTATGATAGATGCCTTCATAATGGGTTCCTTTATAATAAAACGAAATTCTCCATCCGGGCAGCTTTTCTTTTTGGAACAAAGGTTTCCAGCTGAAATGAGAAATCATTACGGCCACGCTCCTTAAAATTGATGTCAATTGATCTGAATACGAACGAATTATGTTCATTGTATCACTGTTTCAGAACATCATTGAAGAGGTCTTTGGGATACAGTTTGTCCCAGCTCTAGATAAAGATAGGCCCGCTTTAATAAAAAAAGCGGACAGATTACGAAGGCCACAGCGCTTCATGGGAGGTGATCGCCTTCTCGGATAGATAGGAGGCGTATTCAAAGCTTCTTCGTTTTGTCAGGGAATCAACATGATACAAATTCGGATGAGAAAAAATACTGCGGCCCGGACGTGAATTCGCTTCAAACATCCATACTTTACCGTTCTGCTCGATGCCAAAATCGAAGCCAATCTCCCCGATAAACCCCTCAATATGATCGTGAAGCACATGGCTTGCCGTCAGTGCCGCAGCAGAAAGCTTTTTAATGACCTTAATTCTTTCAGCAGGATCATCGTATACTTCTGCAAGTGTTTTTACAGTTCCGCCATTAGAAAGATGTGTTGTAATGCTGTTTTCTCCGGAAATTTTTACGGCTATTGCTGTCACAGTCCATTTCCCTTTTCTGTTTTTATTGGTATGGACACGAAAATCCGCTGGTTTGCCTTGAAATTTGATCAGATCGACACCTTGCTGAATGAGAAAGTCAGACGGATCGTGCTGTTTTTGAAATTCTGCCAGAAATGCGGCGGCATCGGAATAATCGATTGAAGAAAACGTTTTGGCGTCATTTGTATGTTTCACTGTCAGGCCATCGTCTGTTTTTGTCAGCTGATATATCCCAGTGCCGAGTGCTCCGTTTGCCGGTTTGATATAGACTTTTTTGTATGCACCACAGAGTTCTGCAATTTTCTCCACAGATGGTGTCAGCTCGGATTTCGGCAAAAAAGGGGCGGTTCTCGGATCTTTTTCGAGCAATTGATGAACGCTCCATTTATTAAAAAACGTTTTATTAAACCATGGGATTTGATATTCATCAATCAGCCGTTTTTTTGTATGTTGCAAGAGAAGCGAATCTTCAATTTTTCTGTTTGGCAAACGGTCATAAACGACGTTCGGCAGCGGGACGATTTTTTTCTCCCAGCCGTTTTCTCTGTATAGGAGCCCTTCAATCGTACCCTCTTCCCAATTGATTTGGTGTGCGCCAAAAACGAAGCAGTAGCCTCCTGCTTGCTCGTGTAACGTAACAAGCTTAGAAAAAAAGAGGGAACGATCCTTAAAAGGGCGCTCAAGAGATACGGTAAAACCTGCCGTAAAGATGCCGATTAACGGTCCGATATGCACCGTATGATCATGAATCAGGATGTCAGCCCTGCTTCGATGGGGAAGCAAAAGCTCATGAAACAGATTTTCAGAGAGAAGCACGGTTTGTTCTAGATGCCGTCTGTAAGAAACGTGGCATCTGACAACCTTCGTCCCGAATGCGGCATGCAAAAGTCCGTCTCGCTTCATGGAAGAGGGAAGAAACAGGGTATTTTCACTGGTTTTGTCTATGCCGATCAAAAACCGTTTACGATTCACGCGGAAGAACTCCTTTCTGGCTTTGCTCAGAAAACAAATATTGGCAGCGCTTAAGGGGACAGGTATACAGCTGTTCTTTTTGCTCGGGAGAGACACGCAGGATTGATTTCCTGCCCGGTTTGGAATTGATATCTAGGATCCAAATTCTCCCGTCCTTCGCAAGGCATATATCGAGCCCGAGTTCAAACAGCGGCCCGTAGCGCTCGTCAAGGTAATACGGAACCGACTGGGTAATCGAGAACACGTCATCAAGTAAGACCACTTGCTGTTTTTTCGGTATATCTTCAAACCATGAATCGAATGTCAGCGCATCAGATCCGCCTGACAAATTGGCCAAAAGCCCGTGTTTGTATCCGCGTCTCACTGCCTTTCCGACTGTATTCCATTCACCTGCTTCGTTTTTTTCCATGAAGAGGCGGATATCACACGGGTATTGCTCCTTATCTTGAATATTTAAATAAGGCTGAAGCAAATATTGATGCTGAAGCACTTTTTTGCACCATGTTTTGAAAGAAGTTTGGTTGGAAAAGGTTTTTGTCTGCTTATCCTTTCCGATGTGATAAGTAGCGGTTATGTTTTTCTTACCCAGCTCCAAAAGAATCACGCCTCTGCCTCCTGCGCCGAACGCCGGTTTTAAGATGCAGGCTTTTTCTTTGGTTAAGAAGGAGTGGATTTGTTCATAGCGGCTCACCTTCATCGTTTCCGGAATATAGGGGTTGATCACAGCGTGCTGCTGCAGATCATGAAGAACGGTCCACTTATCGGGAAGACCCAGCCCGATGAATTCCGTTTTCGGATATTTTTTGAGCCACTCAACGATCGGTTTTGCTTTTTGGGATTGTGAATCCTTGCCGTAAAAACAGCGGTCATAAATATAATCTGGAATCGCCATTTCAGTTTCGTTCCATGTGCTGCTGGCCGAATGATAGACCGATGCTTTGACACGCAAGGTGTCAGGTAAAATATCAAACGGTGTAAACCGGATGAAACGTATGCCAAATTCGGGTGCTCTTTTGGCCAACTCTGCGGAATAGTCCGCTTCATGCTGGCGGGATAAGGACATAAAACCAAGTGTTATCATGGTGAGACTCCCCCTTTTATTCAAAAGCTGCCGGCGGGTGTCAGCAGCTTTACGCTAAATACGTGTAAGACGAACGCAGCTGACGGTATTCTACTTTACAGAATACGATTCTCCACCTTGCCCTATTCCAAAAGAACAAGCTGATTTTCTGACAACAGGAATTTGTCTCCTCATTTGCTATGTGATTGCATCAGCCTCTATAATACGAATAGGTACAACATCTATATGAAAAAAAGCTGAAGCACAGATGGAGGAAGATGAATAGGAATGGGTATTGCAGGAACCTTTATTTTTATGATCGTGATCGGCGCTGCCATTGGAGCGGTAACCAATCATTTAGCAATTCAAATGCTATTTAGGCCATATAAAGCGTACTATTTGTTTGGGAAACGAGTTCCTTTCACGCCCGGGCTGATTCCGAGAAGACGGGATGAACTTGCAAAACAAATGGGACTGATGGTAGTGAATCATCTCTTAACCCCTGAGGGCATTAAAAAGCGGCTCGTCTCTGATACAGCCAAAACGCAGGCTCTTCAAGTCGGGGAACAGCTGATTCAAAAGCTGTCACTTTCTGAAATGACAGTAAAAGAAGCACTTGAAAATGCCGGGGTAAAGCGTCCTGATGAAGCGGCAGACGCATGGATCAGCAATTGGACCGATGATAAGCTGAATGAGCTTTTCCGCCAATACGAGCACCAATCGTTAAAAGAGCTGGTGCCTTTGGAAGTGCAGGAAAAGCTTGAGGAAAAGATCCCGATGATTTCAGGATATATATTGTCACGAAGTGTCAGTTATTTTGAAAGTGATGAAGGGAAAATCCGTCTCGGCAATATGATTGATGACTTTTTAAAAGAGCGCGGCATGCTTGGAAGCATGGTGCAAATGTTTTTGGGCAATACAAGCCTCGCGGACCGCGTGCTGCCGGAGCTGCTGAAGTTTTTGCGGAATGAGGAAACAAATAAACTGCTTTCTGATCTCTTGCAAAATGAATGGGGCAAGCTGAGGGAGTATACGTTTTATGAAGCAGACGAAAAATGGAATGCCAAAGCGCTCATTTTCAGCCTGAAACGAAGAGTGCTGCAAACATTCTCGACTGCTCCTTTCTTTGACAATACGATTGGCACGCTTACCGTGCGCTATGAATCTGAGCTGACCCAGCAAATGTTGCCAGCACTGCTAGACAAATTGCTTGAAGGGATTTCGGCCAATCTTGAAAGTGTTTTAAAACGGATGCGCCTTGAGGAAATCGTC
Organism: Bacillus sp. SN1; assembly: GCF_002796895.1. Classification (NCBI taxonomy): domain Bacteria; kingdom Bacillati; phylum Bacillota; class Bacilli; order Caryophanales; family Bacillaceae; genus Bacillus; species Bacillus sp. SN1. Next base: position 1,585,099 of record NZ_PHIE01000001.1, on the reverse strand, counting down.
AAGGAGCAGGTGGATCAGTTCCCGGTGCAGCGTCTTGAAGAAATGGTGCTATCCATTTCAAAAAAAGAATTTAAAATGATTACCTATTTGGGAGGCCTTCTCGGCGGAATCATAGGTGCGATTCAAGCATTGTTTGTCATCCTTTTTTAAGAAGAAATGGTTTTTGATTAATGAAAGCAGCTCCATAGTCTGTTATAGTGGAGTGGTATGTCAAACGGCAATGATGAAAGGAGCTATTCCAATGGCTGTTAATTTTTATGATGTAGCGTATGATCTGGAAAAAGCATTACGCGGGAGCGAAGAGTTCACCCGTTTAAAAAACCTGTACGATGAAGTAAACGCAGATGAATCAGCGAAGCGCATGTTCGAAAACTTCCGTGATGTGCAGCTTAGACTCCAGCAAAAACAAATGGCAGGAGAAGAAATTACACAAGAAGAAGTGACGCAGGCTCAAAAAACAGTTGCGCTTGTACAGCAGCACGAAAAAATTTCTCAGCTGATGGAAGCGGAGCAGCGCATGAGCGTGCTGATCGGTGAATTGAACAAAATTATTATGAAGCCTTTAGAAGAGCTTTACGGCAGTGTCGAAGGCTAAACAGCAAAATCCCTTCTTGGAAAAGAAGGGATTTTTTATTCTTTCAGCAAACTTGGAAATCCAATGAATCTTTTACCTCTCCATTGATGATCACTGATAATGTATGAATTCCTTTGTAATGTTTTCTGGTAGTTAGATCCTTAAAGGATTGAATTCTTGTGTACGGCTTAGTTTCGTTTTTTCTAATATTTGTTTCTGTTATTTTAAATACTTTTTGATGACGCTGACCTCTTGCTTTTACAAAATCAATTGCGTACTCAATTCTTACTTTTTGATCCCTGTCTGAATGAATATAGAAAGAAAATTCAAGGCTTTCGCCAATGGCTATACGGCTGGATTGACATGTTAAATCATGTAATTGTATTGAATCAGCATTTTCATAACCAAAAAGCGATAAGGCCTGTTTATCACCCTTTTTTAATAAGGTCCGATAGGCGTGTTTGATGATCCAATCGGAATAGGGATGTGTTCCGTACCATTGATCTGCGACTTTTCTCAGCAAATGAGGATGCGTTTTTGATATATCATTAAGGTTGTTGGCCACGCTTTTCCTTACATACAAGGACTTGTCCTGCATCAGCTTCTCAAGGATCGGCAGAATGGGGGAAGGGTCTGATTTCAAAGCGGGTATCGATTTTCCCCATGGCAGGCGGGGCCTGCTTCCTTCGCTCGCAAGTCTTCTCACGTGTTCATTTTCATGCTTGGACCATTTAAGCAATTGTGCAATCATTTTTTCTTGATCTAAAAGCAAAAAAGGCCTCACAGCAAATTCTGAGGTGGAATATTGCGTAAAGTATTCCAATGCCTTTATTGATTCTTCCCAATGCGCTAACCCGTACTGTTCTACATAATCAGGGAATAGAATTCCGCTTAGTCCTTTAAAATGAGGGGCTGTATCCCGTAAAATTGCAAGCACTTCATCGTAATGTTTTGGCAGTGTTTCGTATAAGGAAGCTGTAATGCGGCGCATCCGCTCTTTTAAAGCGAGTTCAGGCCAGTCTTCCTGCAGCAATTGTTCCTCGAATCTGTCTTGGTTAAAATCAGGACAAGATGCCTTTATATGGTGTATCAATTGAGATATCAGTTTTTCATTGTATATTTCTTTTAAGTCAGCCACCTGATCACCGCTCTTTCATTTATTATTTATATTATATGGGAATGTATGTTCTGAATCAAATATATTCCAAAAATTAACAACCGATCCTACCTTAGTATACATCATTTGGATACTTTTTTTAGTTAAAAAAACCCTTGTCATCAGCAAGAAAAACTGAGATAATGGCATTGAAAGCGCCTACACTTACCTGATTTCAATTGGATACGGTCGCATATCATGCCGTTATATAGAGGGGATAAGCAACAGAGAGTAAGTGTTCGGAGCGCATCATTGGTCAAACAAGGGGTTCCTGATACATGATTTTTCGTAAAACGAAATAACGATATTAGGGAGAATGGCAGCTTCGATCGTATCCTATCATAATGCCAAAAACATAAAGTCTGCTGAGCCAGGCTTTTTTGCTTTGCAGAAAAGGTTGTTCTAAACACAGAGACAGGGTCATATTCTATACACAAGTACAGTCATCAAGGAGGGGGACATCTCTGTGTCAAAACAATTGCTTGCCTTAAATATAGATGGAGCGCTTCTTCGGTCGAACGGAAAGATTCATCAGGCAACGAAAGACGCGATCGAATATGTTAAGAAAAAAGGGATTTACGTCACACTTGTAACCAACCGTCATTTTCGTTCAGCACAGAAAATAGCAAAATCGCTGAAGCTTGATGCCAAGCTGATCACTCATAGCGGGGCATACATCGCTGAGAAAATAGACGCCCCGTTGTTTGAAAAAAGAATCTCTGACGATCACACCTTTAATATTGTTCAAGTGCTGGAGAGCTATCAATGCAATATCCGGCTTCTTCACGAGAAGTATTCGATCGGAAACAAGAAAAAGGTGAATTCAAATTTATTAGGGAAAGCACTCATTCACCCGTCTGATCCGATCTTTTATCCAGTCCAGTTTGTTGAATCATTAAGTGATCTGCTCATGGATGAGCCAGTGAGCGCACCTGTCATCGAGGTGTACACGGAGCACGACATTCAGCATGACATTACAGAAACGATTACGAAAGCTTTCTCTGCGGTTGATGTTATTCGCGTAAACGATGAGAAGCTGAATATCGTCCCGAAAGGTGTCTCGAAGGAAGCGGGCCTGGCCCTCGTCGCTTCAGAGCTGGGCCTGACCATGGATGATGTCGTGGCCATCGGGCATCAGTATGACGACCTCCCGATGATTGAACTTGCCGGTCTTGGGGTAGCGATGGGGAACGCCGCTCCGGAGATTAAGAGAAAGGCCGATTGGGTCACAAGGTCCAATGACGAGCAGGGTGTTGCTTACATGATGAAGGAATATTTCCGGATGCAGCAGCGAAAAGGATTTCTTGATAAGTTCCACATGAAACGTGTGTAAAAAAGCCGCTCGCGCCCTGACAGGTGCGGCGGCTTTTTTGCCGGATTGATTTTAACGGTTTATTTCTGTACACTAAAGAAAGTTTTGAATCTGATAAATTAGGTGATGAAGTTGCAAATTAAAATAGAAGGCATACATGATGACCGCCTGCATCGGCCTCTGCAAAATATTGCAAATTTGTTTTATGAAGAGTGCGAGCTTGTGTACGGCGGAGGGGAGCCCGCAGATGTTGTCATTTCTTTAGACTGCTCACAAACGGATGAGCATGTGACGGTTTCGGGAGAAGTGAAGGGAACTGGCATAACGGAACAGCATACAAAATCTTTTTCTCCCGGCATGAATGAAAAAGAAGCTTTTAAGCAAGTGAAAAACACGATTTCTTATGTGTATCTCAATCTTCTTCAAGCGCATACGGGCATCACGCAAAAGTGGGGAATCCTGACAGGAATCCGGCCGACAAAGCTGCTTCATAAAAAGCTGCAAAGCGGAATGCCGCAGGAGCAGGCACATGCTGAATTGAAAAAGGACTATTTAATTCATGATGAGAAAATCGGGTTAATGCAGGAAATTGTTGACCGGCAGCTGGCGGCAGTGCCGGATTTGTATCAAGTAAAGGATGAAGTCAGTATTTATATCGGCATACCGTTCTGCCCGACAAAATGCGCGTATTGCACATTCCCTGCGTACGCCATCCAAGGGCAGGCGGGCAGAGTCGGCTCATTCTTATGGGGGCTGCATTACGAAATGCAGAAAATCGGCGAATGGCTGAAGGCGCATGATGTTAAGGTTACAACCATTTACTTTGGCGGCGGGACGCCGACAAGCATTACAGCGGAGGAAATGGATCTGCTGTATGAAGAAATGGTCCGCTCCTTCCCTGATGTGAAAAACATTCGCGAGATTACGGTAGAGGCCGGCCGCCCTGACACGATTACAGAAGAAAAACTCGCCGTTTTAAACAAATATGACATTGACCGGATCAGCATCAATCCGCAATCCTATGAAAACGAAACGCTAAAGGCGATCGGACGGCATCATACAGTTGAAGAGACCATTGAGAAATATCATCTGTCACGCCAGCACGGCATGAATAATATCAACATGGACTTGATTATCGGTTTGCCCGGGGAAGGCGTGAAGGAGTTCAGACACAGCCTTTCAGAAACGGAAAAACTGATGCCGGAATCCCTTACGGTTCATACTCTTTCCTTTAAACGGGCCTCAGAAATGACGAGAAACAAGCATAAGTACAAAGTCGCCGGCAGGGAAGAGGTTTCTCAAATGATGGATGACGCGGTAGCCTGGACGAAAGAGCATGGGTACGTGCCTTATTATTTATACCGCCAGAAAAATATTCTTGGAAACCTTGAAAACGTCGGATACTCTTTGCCGGGACAAGAAAGCATCTACAACATCATGATTATGGAAGAGGTGCAGACCATTATCGGCATCGGCTGCGGCGCAGCAAGCAAATTTATAGACCGTGATACAGGGAAAATTACGCACTTTGCCAATCCGAAAGATCCGAAATCGTACAATGAGCGCTTTGAGCACTACACGGACGAAAAAATCAAATATTTAGAGCAGATTTTTGAGAGAACGACAAAGCAGCACTGATCACAGTGCTGCTTTTTTTTATCCCTGTTTTCTTGCAGGCTGAACATCAGGCTTCCATTTAAATACCTTGTTCAGCAAGCGGTAAATTCGTTTTGATTCCTTTGTTAAAAGCGGCCCTAAAATCGCCAGAATGAGGACATATAATGCGGCAAACGGCTTTAAAGTGGCTGACAGGCCGCCGGCTATCCCGAGATTCGCAACGATAATCGAAAACTCTCCCCGTGAAACGATCGTCAGTCCGATATTCGATGAAGCCTTATGGGAAAGCCCTGCGCGTCGCCCTGCCACCATTCCGGCGATAAAGTTTCCGAGAATGGTCAGAATCACTGCTCCCAGTGCAAGCCAAACCGCTTCACCGAGCGAAAACGGGTCGATGCTGAGGCCGAAGCTGAAAAAGAACATCGCGCCGAAGAAGTCGCGAAACGGAACGACAAGGTGCTCAATCCTATCGGAATGCTCTGTTTCTGAAAAAACCAAACCGAGCAGCAGCGCGCCAATCGCTTCCGCTACATGGATCGTCTCTGAAAACCCGGCGATAAAAAAGAGTGCGGCGAAAATGACGATAATAAACACTTCATTTGAGCGAATGTCCAACAGCTTATTCAAGAGCGGCGGGAGCTTTCTGGCTGCGATAAAAAACAGCAGCATATAACCGAAGGCGATCAAAATGGACAAGAGCGCACTCCCGACTGATGTCGCATCACCTAACACAAGGCCGGAAACAACGGACAAATACACGGCAAGGAAAATATCCTCAAACATAATGATGCCAAGAATCAGCTCGGTTTCCGGATTGGCCGTTCTTTTTAAATCGACGAGCACTTTTGCGACAATCGCACTTGACGAGATTGTGATGACGCCTGCGAGGACGAGGACTTCCAGAAAGGAAAACCCGGTGATAAACCCATAAAGCAGCCCGAGGCTGAAATTAATCAAGATATAAATCGTTCCGCCAATTGCAATTGATTTTCCGGATTTGATTAATTTTCCTACGGAGAATTCGAGTCCGAGATAGAAAAGGAGGAAAAGCACGCCCATCCGCCCGAAAAACTCGATGATTTCACTGCTTTCTATAAACGTAAGGTCAATAATCCCCACTTTCGGCGCGTGCGGTCCAAGCAGCATTCCAAGCACAATCAGAAATGGAATAATCGAAAATTTAATTTTATTGGCGATTACACTGGCAATCGCCACAAGAACAAGCGCAGTCCCGACTTCAAATACAAGATGATCCATCGGCCGCTCACACGCCCTCTCCAGAAAGAAAATCATGAATCAGTTTCTTCAGATGCTTTCTTTCACCTGAGAGGACAAGTGTGTCATTTTCTTCAATAACCGAATCGGCTCCGGGATTTAAAAGCTTTTCCTGGCTGTGTTTGATGATGGCAATCACAGTGACATCGTAGTTCTGGCGGACATCAAGCTCCCCGAGTGTGCGCCCGATCGATTTGGCGCCTTTTTCGACCTTAAACCATTCAATAATGAGATCGCTGAAGGCCATTTCGATGGATTCCAGCGCTTGCGGTTTATAGACCATGCCGCCTAAAATAGCGGCAATTTGCCTTGCTTCAGAATCATCCAATGAGATATTGGAAAGAAGCTCATCCGGGTCCCGGTCATTAAACCGGTAAATTTCTCTTCTTCCATCATCATGAATGATAATCGTCATTTTTTCGTGACTTCTCGTTTCGATTTCAAATTTTTTGCCGATGCCCGGCAGATCGTTTTCTTTAATATTCAATGAAAATCCCTCCGAATGTAGTGTTGGCTAAATGGGGTAAGTTAAAAACAAGAACATTTATATTCGGAGGTAATTAGACTGGTATTTGACAGGGACGGCACAAACCTTTTCCAACCTATTTATCAGCGGTTCGTCAAGAGGTTTGACAGACAGCTGCCTGACAGACTGCGCCAGCGGGCTGTACTCTTTGATCAGCTCTGCCGGGTACATGCTGCCCGGCGACGGTGTTTTGGCCGTTTGTGTTTCCTGCGGATATGAGGACATAGGCACATAGCTGTCAGTGCTTGCTTCAAGCTGGGAAGGCAGAACCACGTCCGAAGGGGGAAAGTACACCATAAATAAACTTAACAGAAAACTGATCAGCAATTTATCCATGTTCCTTTCCCCCTTTCTCATCCTGATAATCCCTTCTTTTTCACTATATAAAACTTTATGTTTTCATTCAAACAATATGCATTTTTCAGTATCTATTGACCTTGAAAAATAAAAAGGTTTATTTGAGGATGGCGGGGAATGTATAGGAGAAAGAAAAAAGAAAGCGCATACTTGGAGGTGCTTCATATGGAATTTATTCAATATGAACGGAATGGAGCCGTTGCGGAGATTATCCTGAATCGCCCTGATGCCCATCACGCCCTGAATGAACAGATGCTGTCTGAACTGAAGGAGGCGGTTGAAAAGGCGGCTGCAAGCGAGGCGCTTATCGTTCTCCTGAGAGGAACCGGGAAAGGCTTTTCGGCCGGCGGAGACATCCGGATGATGACGTCAGAGCATGACCCTGATCAATTTAAGCAGCTGATGGATACGATTGAGGCTGTCACTTTGACGTTATATCAAATGAAGAAAGTGACAATTGCTGCTATTCACGGTGCTGCTGCGGGACTGGGCCTGAGTTTGGCACTGTGCGCTGACATTGTGCTCGCGGAAAAAAACGCTGTTCTCGCGATGAATTTTATCGGCATTGGGCTTGTTCCGGACGGCGGAGGACATTATTTGCTGAAGAAAAGAATAGGGGAAGCGAAAGCGAAAAAGCTGATTTGGACCGGGAAAAAACTTTCCGCCGCGGAAGCCGCCGATATGGGCCTCCTTGACGGGACATTTGCCGGAGACCCTGCGGAAGGCGCAAGACCCTTTATCGAAACCCTTTTGGCCTCACCTCTTTTGGCGATGATTGAAACGAAAGCCATCTTTCAGAGCCTCCAGCTTGAAGAACTGAAAAAGGTGCTTTCTCTTGAACGCAGCGCCCAAGAGAAAATGAGAAGGACCAAGGATCACCAAGAAGGAATCCGTGCCTTTTTAGAAAAACGGGAGCCGAAGTTCCAAGTGTAACAGATCAGCCGGAAAGCTGATCATCTGTGAAACAAAATCAGCTTTCCGGCTGCATTGACCAAACGATGGGTATGACTGTGAAGCTCTTTTTCTTTTAACAGGTCCTCACCATGCGTTTTTGCCGTTTCTTCATTTTCTGCCTCGAATCGTTCGTTTACCAGTGTTTTCCCCGAAGGATCAAAAGCTGTAAGGAAATAATCAGCCATCAGGTTTCTCCTCCATTTTCAAGATTTATCGTTCTTTCTTCATTTATATTCTAAATAGGAAATCAAAATCCTTTATTATGTTTCATCCAAAATTAGTATATAATGGGTCAGGGAAGGAGGAGATTCGGTGCTTAAGATTGATCACGTAACGAAGACATTTGGAGATTATAAAGCCGTTGACGGATTGGACTTAGACATTCCGGAACAGCAAATGTTCGGTCTTTTAGGCGCAAACGGAGCGGGAAAAACGACGACGTTTCGCATGATCCTTGGCTTATTAAGCATTACGGATGGCTCAATCAGCTGGAAAGGCCGTCCTGTGAATTACAGTATCAGCAACAAAATCGGTTACTTGCCGGAAGAACGGGGCCTTTATCCGAAAATGAAGGTAAAGGATCAGCTTGTCTATCTTGCCAGATTAAAAGGGATGGAGAAGCGGGAGGCTGTAAAAGAGCTCGGCACATGGCTTGATCGCTTCAATATAACAGATTACGAGAATAAGAAGGTGGAAGAGCTTTCGAAGGGTAACCAGCAGAAAATCCAATTTATTTCGGCAGTTTTGCATAAGCCGGAGCTGCTGATTCTTGATGAACCATTCAGCGGTTTGGACCCTGTCAATGTTGAGCTGTTAAAAGAGGCTGTAATCTCTCTGAAAAACAGCGGTGTTTCTATTTTATTTTCCAGTCACCGGATGGAGCATGTGGAGGAGCTTTGTGAGAACCTTTGCATATTGCAGAAAGGAAAGCCGGTTGTGCAAGGCAGGCTGAAGGAGATAAAGCGTTCCTTCGGCAAAAAGAATGTCACGATTCACTCCGATGACGATCTGCGTTTTTTGCAGTCTCATGAAGGCATTCTTCAATGGAAGGAAACGGCCGGCGGCGTCAAGCTGCAGATTGCCAATGAAGACATCTCTCAAGAGATTTTTGCCATGCTCCAAGGAAAAGGGTTTATCAGAAAGTTCGAACTTGAAGAGCCGTCACTGCATGATATTTTTATAGAAAAGGTGGGGGCCGTCTATGAATAAATTTTGGATCATGCTTTCTCATACATACAAAAATAAGATTATGGCAAAATCCTTTATTATTTCGACTGTCATCACGGTACTGCTTGTTTTAGTTGTAACGAATCTGGAGTCAATCATTTCTCTGTTTCAAGGTGATGACGCGAAAGAAAAAATCGCCGTTGTTGATGAAACAAACGAATTATATCCGGTTTTCTCGAAGCAGCTGAAAGCGGTGGATACAGACAGCGATCTTGATGTGAAGCAGTCGAAGCAATCGGAGGATGAGGTCACAAAGCAAGTCAAAGATGAAGCGCTCGATGGCATGCTCATCATCAAACGTGATGAAAAAGGGACCATTTCAGGAACATATAAAGCGTTAACGATTTCTGATGAAAGCACATACCAAACGCTGCAGCAGGCGCTGACGCAAACCAAAACGGCTGTCGGAACGGCGGAGCTCGGCGTTTCGCAGGAAACGATCAGCAGCCTTTATGCGCCCGTTACTGTCGGGCAGGAGGCGCTGAAAGAGGGAGCGAAGTCTGAGGAAGAGCTGGGCCAGACAGTAGGGCTTGTTTATATTATGCTGTTTGTCATCTATTTCTCTGTGATTATGTATGCCAGCATGATTGCAATGGAGGTCGCAACCGAAAAATCTTCGCGTGTCATGGAAATTCTTATCTCAAGCATGCCGCCGATCCAGCAGATGTTTGCAAAGCTGCTCGGCATCGGGCTCGTCGGGATCACACAGCTTGCTGTCATTATAGCTGCCGGCTCATTGTCGCTAAGGTTGAACAAAACGAGCGAAACAGCTTCATCTGTCGGGGGATTTCTTAATCTGACCGACGTTTCAGCAACGACTGTCATCTATGCTGTTATTTTCTTTTTGCTCGGCTACTTTTTATACGCGACACTCGCCGCGTTTCTCGGCAGTGTCGTCAGCAGGATAGAGGATGTGCAGCAAACGATCACGCCGATGACGCTATTGGTTGTCGCCGGTTTTATGATCTCGATGTTCGGCTTGAATGCACCTGACGCAGGATTTATTACGGTAACCTCGTTTATTCCGTTTTTTACGCCAATGATTATGTTCTTGCGCGTCGGCATGCTTGATATTCCGTTTTGGCAGGCGGCTGCCGGAATCGGAATCACACTGCTCACCATTATCATACTGGCCGTCATCGGCGCCAGAATTTACAAAGGCGGTGTGTTGATTTACGGCAATTCAAGCGCGTTCAAAGCGATCAAACAAGCGCTGCGTTTAGCGAAAAACTGATTGGAAAACAGCCTGGGGATTCTCAGGCTGTTTCTTTATTGACAGAACGTGCATTCGCAAGAATTCGGTGCTAAAATAAGGGTACTTCATCCTGGAAAGGAGCAGAATGTTGACTGATCTAACCTTTATTCATGCGGCAGATCTTCATCTTGACAGTCCGTTTTACGGGATATCGCATCTGCCGGAACCGATTTTTGCCCGGATCAAAGAAAGCACGTTTGTAAGCGTGAGACATATAATAGATGCCGCAGTGAGAGAAAACGTTGATTTCATTTTGCTGGCGGGGGACCTGTTTGACGAAGCCAATCGAAGCTTAAAGGCTCAGCTCTTTTTGAAAAAACAGTTTGAAAGACTCAGAGAGTGCGGGATTTCAGTTTATGTGATCTTTGGGAACCACGATCATCTGGGCGGGGAGTGGACGCCGATTGAATGGCCGGAGAATGTCCACATTTTTACGTCCGCTGTTCCTGAAGAAAAATCGTTTTATAAGGAAGGCAGGCGCATAGCAAGCATTTACGGCTTCAGCTATCAGGCCAGGGCCGTAACGGAAAACCAAGCCGCCCGCTACCGGAGGTCAACTGATGCGCCGTTTCATATCGGTATGCTTCACGGCACGTTATCGGGATCTGAAGGGCACGATCCGTATTGCCCGTTTACACATGACGATCTCCTGAAAAGCGGGATGGATTATTGGGCGCTTGGCCATATTCATAAACGCCAGATTCTTTCTGCCGGGAACCCGGCAGTCATCTATCCGGGAAACACGCAAGCGCGCCATATGAAGGAGACTGGAGATAAAGGCTATTATCTCGTTCGTGTGACAAACGGAGAGATTTCTTATGAATTTCAGAAAGCGCATGATGTCCTGTGGGAAAAAGCGGCAGTTGATGTGACGGAGGCAAAGAATATGACTGCCCTTTTCCAAATGGTTGAGGACGCGTTTTCGAAGCTGCGGATAAAGGGGAGCCCTGTTTGTGTAAGACTCGTATTGCAAGGGCGGGCGCCGGAATGGCTGCTGGAGGCGCCGAGAGGCACTTTGGACGAGCTTCTTGAAGCTTTTCAGGAGCAAGAGGCGGAGGAGGAACACTTCATTTGGACGCTTTCATTAGAAGATGAGACAGAAAAAGAAACAAACCTTACAAATCTTGACCCTTTTTTCGGCGGTTTATTTGAAGACATTGATGGCGGCGATCTCTCAGATGTGCTGGAAGGGCTTGAGCGTCACCCTGTATATAGAAGGCACGCGGACCGGTTTAGCCAAGAGGAGTTAAAGGAAATAAAAGAGCAGGCACAAATTTTATTGAAAAGACAGCTTAAGGTGCTTGAAACATGAGGCGGTGAAAGCTTTGCGAATTAAATCTTTACATATCTACCATTACGGGAAATTTTCCAATCGGACCTTTCACTTTTCCGCCTCACCTGTCCAATTAATCTACGGATTAAATGAGGCAGGAAAAACGACGATGGTGTCATTTATTGAAAGCATGCTGTTCGGTTTTCCGAAAACGAAAAAATATGAACCGAAAACAGGCGGTGTCTACGGAGGTGTTCTTGAAGCTGAACATCCTGAGTATGGGGTGTTGAAGATCGAACGGACGAAAGGGACTGCCGAAAAGCTGAGAGTGTACACAGAAAAGGGCGAAGTGAAGCAGGGAGATTTTTTAAAGCAGCTATTCCAGGGCACGGACAGGGCGCTGTACAAAGCCATTTATTCGTTTGACGTATTCGGGCTGCAGGAAATTCACGCCTTTAATCGCGACAAGATTGGGGAATTTCTGCTGTTTTCCAGCTTGTTTGGCGCCGAGGCCGTATCTAAACTTGATTCAAGGCTGGCAAAGGAAAGCGAAAGGCTCTATAAACCAAACGGGCGAAATCCTCAATTGAATCAGGAGCTGGAAGCGCTTAAGCAGCTGACAGCGAAGCTCAAACAGGCGGAAGCAGAGGAAGCGGGCTATCATCAGCTTCTTGAGGAAAAAAGAACGCTCGAAGTCCGTCTGGCAGCGGCAGAAACTGAATTAAAAGAGGCGGCAGGACATTTCCGAACGATTGAGGGAGCGATTGAGCTGAAACCGCTGCTAAATGAAAAAGCGGCGCTGGAACAGGCGATTGCTCAATATCCGGAACAGGCAAGACAATTTCCGGCTGACGGGCTGCATCAGCTGGAAAAGTATGAATCCCATCTTCACCCGAAATCCGCACAGCTTGAGGCGCTTCGGGTGAAGATGGCAGAACTGGACAAGCAGATGCAAAAGCTTAACCCGGATAAAGAAATAGTGGCGAAAGAAACGCTGATACAAGAGCTTTCGGCAGGGTTTCATATGTATCAATCCTGCGGAGAACAGCTCGCCGCCATTCAGGCACAGCTGCGCCAGTCGTCTGCACAGGCAGCGGCCGGGCTGGAACAGCTCAATAAAACGGATGAAAATGAGCTTTTGAATATGAACACGTCATATGACTATGAATGGCAGCTTCAGCAGGCGGTGCAGCAATACGTGCAGGCAAGAGACAGAAAACGGCAGCTTGATGAGACGTTTGAACTTGCCCGGCAAGAGCTGGAAGACGCAGAAAAGGCTGTTCATGCTGCTTCGTCCGCCATCCTTGAAAACAGCCAAAGAAAAGATAAAGAAGCGGCTCTTAAAGCATATGATGAAGCACAGGGGCAGCATCAGGAGCAAGCGAAGCTGAGAGAACAGCTGAAGTTTTTTGAAAGGCAGCAGGCAAAACAGAAAAAGACTGTTATTGCAGCTGGTATGTTGTTCATCGTTCTATTTCTGCTGCTGCAGCAATGGATTCCCGCCATAAGTATCGGCGCTGCTCTTATCGTGTATTGGCTTGCATCAGGGCAAAAAACACCGTCTTCCCGAAACAGCGGGGAGCCGAGACAGCCAATGACGGACATTTCGCTGGCAGAAGCCGAAGCGCTTCGAGAAGCGTTATGGGAGGATGACCGCAATAAACAGCAGCTCATCACACAGCGGGCAGTGCTCCAGCAAAAAGAGACGGCTTATGAAAGGGTCATCCAGCAGTTTGAACAGTGGGAAGCCGATATGGCCCCGTCCTTTACTCAGGTCGAGCGTTTTATGAAGGAGCTCGGATTCAAGGAAGATCCGTCTTTTTTGCTTGATGCATACAGCTTAATGAAGGATGTCAAAAAAGAAGTGAAGAAAAAGCATGAGCTGACCATTGAAGCGGGACGGCTGAAAAAACACCGGCGCACATTCGAAGAACGCGTCAGCAAGCTTATGTCTGAGAATCATAGTGAGAACATCTCTATTTCGGACGCCCTTCACACATTGCAAAAAAACGTTGAACGTGAAAAAGAAATCGAGAAGCAAAAAAAGGGAATTGAAACAGATATTCATTATACAAAGGAGCAGCTGCTGGAGCTGGAGCAAGAAATACAGTATTTTCAAGCCCAGATCGAACAGTTATTTGCCGCGGCGGCTGCAAAAGACAGAAATGAGTTTTGCGCCATTGCAGACATCAGCAGGAAATTGAAGGATACGGAGATCAAACTTCATCACATAAACGCACAGCTTCAAGGCGGACACCCTGAGGAGATTGAACTGGCGGATTCCAATACGCTTACTGAATTGAAAAACAAGCAATTCGTTGAGAATGAAAGAAAAGAACGGCTGACTGAGGAGATCCAACAGCTTCGGAGTCAAATCGCACTGCTCTGCGTCAAACAGGAACAATTAGAGGCGTCGGGATTAGTCTCAGACCTCAAGCTGCAAACAGAAATGCAAAAAGAGCGTGTCAAAGAAACCGCTAAAAAATGGGCCTCAATACAAATGATCAAACAGGTGATCAGAAATAAATTGGAGCGTCATAAAAAAGTCGAGCTTCCGCGCCTTCTGGAGACCGCCGGAGAATTTTTCCGTCCATTGACTGATGGAAGCTACAAGACGATTTATTTTTCTGAAACGGATGATTCCATTATGGTCATGCATTGTGATGGAACTGTCTATCATGCCGAAGAGCTGTCACAAGGGACGTGTGAGCAGCTGTATACAGCGATCCGATTTGCTCTGGCCGTTACACGTCAGGATTGGGCCGGGCTACCGTTCCAGCTTGACGACAGCTTTGTCCATTTTGATCAGGAAAGGCTGAAACGTGTATTAGACGTTCTTTATGATTTATCTGAAGGCGGACGGCAGATTTTGTATTTTACATGCCATGACCATGTAAAATATGCATTTCAAAGCAGCCAGATCATCCATTTGGTGTCATAAAAGAGGTTCTATAGCTGTAAATCGGTATGTGATATACTGATATTATGTAAGATACGGAGGGAGCTTTAATAGAATGGCTAAAGGGATTATGCTACATGAGGTTGGCGAACAGGTGGACCAATATCTATTGATTAAATCCTCGACAAAAGGGATTGCAAGCAATGGGAAACCGTTTTTAACGCTGATGCTGCAAGACCAGTCAGGTGATATTGAAGCGAAGCTGTGGGATGCCAAGCAAAGTGATGAAGTGACCTATGCGCCGCAGACGATTGTGAAGGTCGTGGGGGATGTTCATCATTACCGCGGGCGCACCCAGCTGAAGCTGAGAAACATCAGGCCGGTAAGCGAGCATGAAAACGTCAATATTGATGATTTTTTAGAAACCGCGCCGATTCCGAAAAATGAAATGATGGATACCATCACTCAATATATATTTGAAATGAAAAATCCGAATATCCAGCGGATCACAAGGTTTTTAGTCAAAAAACACGAAGCTGAATTTATGGATTATCCGGCGGCTACGAAAAACCACCATGAGTTTGTCTCAGGTTTAGCGTATCATGTCGTCTCTATGCTGAATCTGGCGAAATCCATTGCCGATTTATATCCGTCTCTTGACCGTGATCTGCTTTATGCCGGTGTTATCCTGCATGATCTTGGAAAAGTGAAAGAGCTGTCCGGCCCTGTTTCTACTTCCTATACGGTCGAAGGCAATTTGCTTGGCCATATTTCGATTATGGTCACAGAGCTGTCAAAAGCGGCTGAGGAGCTTCAAATCGATTCTGAAGAGGTGTTAATTCTTCAGCATTTGATTTTAAGTCACCACGGCAAAGCAGAATGGGGCAGCCCGAAACCGCCGATGGTGAAGGAAGCGGAAATTCTGCACTATATAGACAACCTGGATGCGAAAATGAATATGATGGACAGAGCGCTTGAACGCGTGAAGCCGGGCGAATACACTGAACGGGTATTCGCGCTGGAGAACCGTTCCTTTTATAAACCAACTTTTCACAAATAATTAATTAAGGACTGATACTGAAACATTCAGATCAGTCCTTTTTGCTGCGTCTTTCCCGCTCATAACTCGTCTCATTCCCGCATATGGTTAAGAATAAAGAATCTATGCAAAAGGGGGAGGAACACGTGTTATTTTTTCCATGGTGGGTGTATCTTTGTATTGTAGGCATCATTTTCAGTGCATATAAACTTGTGGCGGCAGCCAAAGAGGAAGAAAAAGTAGACCAGTCCTTTATTGAAAAAGAAGGGCAGATTTATATGGAGAGGATGGAAAAGGAGAGGGAACGCCGCAGTTCTCAGCAGCGTGACGAAGAAAATCCAAACCATTCTATTGCATAAAAAAAGCTGTGCAGCTCAATGAGCGTGCACAGCTTTTTTTATTATTTAGAACTGTTTGAAGAGGAAGAAGTGCTGCTGCTTGTAGAAGATGTATTGAATGTGTCTTTCAGTTCTTTATCTTTTACTTCGATGTCAGCTTTCTTCATGACTTTTTGAACAGCTTCCTGAACGGCATTGGTGTCATTTAGTTTTTGTTCGAGCACTTCAGATTTCAGCTCTTTTTTCATATCTTCGTATTTACCGCGTTCTTCTGTCTTTTTAATGATGTGATAGCCGTATTGTGATTTTACAGGATCACTGACTTCACCTGTTTTTAATTTGAATGCAGCTTTGCTGAATTCAGCCACCATACCGTCTTTTGCGAACCAACCAAGGTCCCCGCCTTTTGAAGCAGAGCTGTCTGTAGAGTATTCTTTCGCAAGGTCTTCAAATTTCTCGCCTTTTTTCAGCTTTTTCTCTACTTCTTCAGCTGTCTTTTTATCAGCGACAAGGATGTGGCTTGCACGGATTTTGCCTTTTAAGCCTTCCCAGTACTCTTTGATATCGGCATCTGTTACTTTGATGTTATCTTTAGCGGCTTTTTGTGTCAGTAATTCATATTTTACTTGCTCTTTAAGGTAATCTTTTCCGTATTGGTCTTCAAGGGCAGTATATTGATCGCCAAGCTGTGTTTTGTATTCTTTCAGCTTGTTGTCAATTTCTTTATCTGTAACTTTATATTTCTTGTCTAATACTTTTTCTTGCACCAGCTGTGTCAGTACGCTTGCGCCAGCTGTTTTCTTCATGTTTGTGTAAAGCTCGCCTTTTGTTACATCGCCTGCGTCTGTTTTTGCGATGACTTCTTTGTCGCCGCCGCTGCAAGCACTGAGAGCGAGGATGCTTGTAGCGGTAATAGCTGCTATTGCGATTTTCTTCATGGTTTTCAAACACTCCTAATCATTCCAAATTAAATTGCCTATGCGTATCATAACATATTGTGGCTTTCTGTAAAAAGATTTTAAATAAAGGGCATTCGTCTAGTCAAACTTTTGCTGATGACATACTTATATATTGATCAAGAAAAGGAGGTATGTAACATGAGCGGAGGATACTCTAACGGATTCGCGTTGCTCGTAGTACTGTTCATTTTGCTTATCATCGTAGGTGCAGCTTACATCTACTAAGCAGCCCGGGGATCGCTTGCACGATAAGCGATCCTTTAATTTCACTAGCGCCTAATCGTTTCAATCATGAATTGCATAAGATGTAATTGGTAAATAAAGCTTTTTACAGGAGGTGCTTTTCAAGATGGGTGAAGTATTTGCAGGCGGTTTCGCTTTATTGGTTGTTTTGTTCATTTTATTGATTATCATCGGCGCTTCTTGGCTGTACTAATCAAACAAAAAAGCATAGCTGCTGAAACAGCAGCTATGCTTTTTTCATATTTACACAGTAAAGGAGATCTCCACAAACGAAGAGATCAGTAAAATTAATATAGATACATTAATAAATCGGAATACCTTATCTTGCCGCTCTTCAGGAATCTCTCTGACAAGGCATAATGTATTGGTGAGCCTGTTTATGAAATATAAAATAAACACGGCAGCCACGATAAAATAGAATAAAATGATGGGAGATTCCCCCTCTCTCTGAACTGTCCCATATTACATTACCAAATATTTATTAAAAAAGATAGAATGCAAATTGAAAAATCGCCACTAGCGCCAAGGTTTGGCTACTTTTCAACAAGAATATCCAAGCCGTCCTCTTCCTGATCAATAAAACAGGCTTTCGGCGCTTGTATCAGCTTGAGAGCCAGCAAAAAGTCAGGCAGACAGTAGCCGGCATGAATGCCCGAAATCATGCAGAAATAATGGGCGTGATTCGGAAATGCCAGCGCGGCGTAAAACAATACAGGCGTAATCAGCAAAAACGGGCTTACGAGCGAAATCAGCATTGTTGTTTTTGGTATTCGTTTCCATGTGCGCATGCGCAATATGTAAAACTTTTTTTCTATTTTTCTTTTTTTGCAGATGATTGGCAGGACATGGATGACTTTATGTACAAATAAAATAACGACGAGCAAACCGCCGAATAAAGGTACATATTCATCGCTTAAGCTTGTGCCAGGCCGCAGCAGCTCAAATGCTAAAAAGGTAGATATAAAAACCAAAATCATAAAACATACAGCAGTTAATATTATGCGAACGGCACCATAATCCTTCATGAGATTTATGGTCTTCCAGCAATTCATCAAAGTCATCCTTCCATACATCTTGAATAGAATCTCAAAATAATTTACTCCTCCCAAGAGAAAAAATCAATGCTTTTTAAGAAAAAATATCGTGTAGCAGGTATTTTTTTGAAATAAGCAAACAAACTGCGAAATATGGGGTTAGAACTTTCTTCTCAGTGAATTATCAGCTAAAATAAGATTAAAGATAGAAAGAAGTGGTGTGGATGGATTCGATGGATCATCGCATTGAGCGATTAGAATATTACATACAATTATTAGTGAAAACAGTAGATATGGACAGGTACCCCTTCTATGCGCTTCTCATTGATAAAGGGCTTAGCAGGGAAGAAGGGGAAGAGGTTATGAGGATTTGCGATGAATTGTCAGAAGAGCTGGCAACACAAAAAGCGCAAGGATTTGTAACTTTCGATAAGCTCCTTGCGCTTTTTGCCGGACAGCTGAATGAAAAATTAGATGTTCATGAAACGATTTTTGCACTGTATGAGCAGGGGCATTATCAAGAGCTGATGGAAGTGTTTATCAACATCATGAAGCACTTTGATTAACTGTTTACAGGTTCGAGCTCTTCTGCCGGTTCATCCGCAGCACTGTCCTTTGCTTTTTTCTTCAGTTTTCCGTTTACGCTTTCAAAGTCATTGTCAATATTGGTGAGTGACGTTTCGAAAATTTCCATAAAATCATCGCCGTAGATATGGCGTATCATACACATCATTTCTGCCACTTCAGGGAATTTTCCGAATAAATGATACAGAGGCTGTGACCCTTTAAAAACCGCATTGCGAGTCGGATCAAACTCCTCAAGCAGGCTCCAGAATACCTCAGTGCCTTCCTCAGTCAATTGAACGTATGTGTTCCGTTTATCATTCAGCCGTTTAGAGAACCTTAAATATCCTCGTTCTTCCAGCTTTTTTGAAAAGTTGAATGCGGTTGATACGTGCATGACCCCGAATTTCGCGATTTCAGAAATGGAAGCTCCATTCAATTGATACGCAATCCATAAAATATGATGCTCATTAATATTCAGGTCATACGGTTTGAGCCATTGCTGCCAATCCTTCTCAATTGATTTCCAAAGAGCCTTGCTAAGCTGAGCCATTTTCTGGGTGAAGACCAGAGCCTCTTTCACATCATAGGGCGGTTCCACTCGATTCATTACGTCACCTGCTTCTCTTTTTCTTTTTCTCTATTATGCCAATAAAATAAAGATTAATAAAGATGAAAATTTAAGAATTTTTTAATAAATTCACAATCCATTGCGGTGAGAGGCTTTTTCAGCAAAAAAAAATGCGGGTCCAAGTTTGGCCCGCATTTTTTTATTTTGAATAGATATTAGTTTTGTAAGGTTTTCTCCAGCTGTCTGATTTTCTCTTCGATATCAGCGATTTCTTTTTGCAGATCCTGCTGGTGAGGCTTGATCTCTTCCTGCCATTTTTTAATGGACGTTTGAAGCTCGCCGCTTACGTCTTTAATGACATCCGTGCTTTCTTTTGCCGCTTTGATCAGCTGGTCTTTTAACGCAAGCCCGTCTGATTTTAAGCGCTTGATCGTTTCTTCGAAAGAATCATAATTGGTTTTCATTTTTTCACGCAGCTGCTTTCCTGAGGAAGGTGCAGTAAGAAGAACTGCTGCTCCTCCGATGATGCCGCCTACGAATAGTCCTGTTAATAGAGAACGTCCGTCCGCCATTACAATCACCCCGTCTTTTTCTTGAAATAGGATTCATTCAGCTTTTTTCATTTTTGTTGAAAGCCTGAACTTCTATACATAGCTTGCTTTATTTTAGCATATTTTTTAAGTGAAAAGGAGGGAGAAGGTTGTCTGTCTTTATGATTGTGTTATCCTGCATCACCCTTGCCTTCGCTTCAGGCGCTGTTTATTATATCAGACTTCTCAGCCAGGCTGCTTCTTATCCGCCCAAGAAGGTTATCCGGCAGAAAGCGCTTGTTTGTTCAACCGGAACCGCCTTTACACTATGTCTTATCTTTTTCACAAAACTCTTCGCTTAAAACATGCTGACATGCTGCGGGCTCTTTGTCGAAAAAACCTCTCCCGGCAGCGGAAGAGGTTTTGGGTGACAATTATTTAGCAGCTTCCATAAAACTGGAACGTCTTAAGATGGTTTGCACGATCGGATAAATAATGATCATGGCGATGGTATTCAGCACAGTGGCCGGCAGAACAACAGCCGCGAACAATGCGGTGAAACCGCCAGGCAAACCGACGATCAATAAAGCTGACGTTAAAAATACAATTCCCGATAAGATGGTCCCGATCGCTGTCAGCACTGCGGCTGCACCTGTTTTTTGGCTCCTTCTGAACAAAAGGAATAGGGTGAAGAACAGAAACGCTGACACGGGTTTATCGATGATGTTAGGAATCTGTCCGGCTGGGAATGCGGTTGTAAGCGCGGAGATGATTCCGGTCACAATCCCGATGACGAGTACGTTTTGCACCCGCGGGAACAGCAGGATGCCCATGAACATCATGATCAGCATCATATCTGGTTTCATGCCGCCTAAAAAGGGCGGAATAATGGAATGAAGCGCTGCGCCGATTGCGGCAAACAGAGCCATAGTGACTAACTCTTTTGTTTTCATATCTATGCTCTCCTCTGCTAAGCTTTTTGCCCTCCAATAATATGCTCGTCATTTATTGCGAAGGCTTAAAGAATGTGATATGCAAACAGTATACCAAACGAACGGTTTGCATAGCCAGACTTTTTACTCATTTTCCTGCTGGAATTTCTTCATGAACGCAGCTAATTTTTCACAGTCTTCGAGAGACACCGCGTTATAAATAGAAGCGCGGCAGCCTCCTACTGAACGGTGTCCGCCAAGGCCGATCATTTTTGCTGCTTTTGCTTCCTGAACGAATGTTTTTGTTAATTCGTCATCACGAAGCGTGAAGGTAACATTCATGCGTGAGCGGCTGTCCTTTCTGGCATGCCCTATATAGAATCCGTTGCTTTCATCAATACAGCTGTAGAGAACCTGAGCTTTTTGTTCATTGCGCTGTTCAACAGCGTCCACACCGCCGTTTTCCTTCAGCCATTCCAGAACAAGGCTCAGCATATAAATCGCAAATGTCGGCGGAGTGTTGTAGAGTGAGTCCGCTTTGACATGCGTTGAATATTTCAGGATTTTTGGAACGTTCGCATTTTCACTTTGCAGCCAAGTTTTTTTCATGATGACAACTGTCACACCGGAAGGGCCGAGGTTCTTTTGAGCGCCTCCGTAGATCACGTCAAACTTGGACACATCAATTTTTCTGCTCAAAATATCGCTGGACATGTCAGCTACGAGCGGAATTGGGGAATTCGGGAATTCCTGCCACTGTGTGCCGAAAATCGTATTGTTGGACGTGATATGTAAATACGCACCGTCTTTTACATCCGAAAGGTCAACCTCCGGAATAAAACTATAATTGTCTGCTTCACTTGTAGCAGTGACAGACGTATTTCCGAACAGCTTCGTTTCTGCCAGTGCTTTTTCAGACCATGCGCCGGTCATCACAAAATGCGCGGTTTTTTCAGGTGTTAAAAAGTTCATCGGAAGCATTGAGAATTGAAGGCTTGCCCCGCCTTGAAGAAACAAAATATCGTAATCTTCCGCCGGGATGCCCATCAGTTCAATTAAAAGGCTTTTCGCTTTTTGGTGCACCGCTTCATACTCTTTGCTGCGGTGGGAAAGCTCCATAACGGACATGCCGGATTCGTTAAAATCAATAAATTCTTTCTGTGCTTTTTGCAGAACTTCCAATGGCAGCGCTGCAGGACCTGCGTTAAAATTCGTTGTACGTTCCATCATGATCTCTCCCTGTTTTCCACGTTAATGTATAAAATAATACAATTATCCTATCACAAAAATTCAGTTTTTTGATAAAAAATTAGAATAATCAAAAGAAATTGACGGATGTTTGCGAAATGTTCACAAATAAAAAAACCTCATCTTATGATGAGGCCAGGCGTTTTGCGATAGAGGAAGAAATGTTCTGCAGATCCTCCGGTTTGTAATCATCAGCATGTGTTTTCCAAACCGCTCCGAATCCGTCTCCTTTTCCGTAGCGCGGGATGATATGCATATGATAATGAAAAACAGATTGTCCTGCTTTTTCGCCGTTATTGTTCAGCGTATTTAAGCCGATCGGTTCAAATTCATCCCGGATGGCACGGGCGATTTTCGGAACGGCGTGAAAATATTGTTTTGCTAATTCATCCGTAAATTCATACACATTTTCGATATGTGTTTTCGGAATGACAAGCGTGTGTCCCTTTGTCACTTGGCTGATATCAAGGAAGGCCAACACATGTTCATCTTCATACACCTTTGCGGACGGAATGTCGCCGGCGATAATTTTACAAAAGATACAATTCTCTGCACTATGCATGAGGGTTCCTCCTTATGAAATTGTTTAGTATGTATACACTCATCGTACCACAGAAATGCAGAAAATAGAAAACAGGATGAACGGCAAGCGTTCACCCTGAATGCAGAGGAAGAGCTTATATGAAGAAAATGTGATATGCCTTTGGTAAGCACCTCATTTGTCAATAAAATGAAGACTTGTTTAATGCCTAACGATTCCTGCGATAAACACCTCATTTGACAATTTGCTTCATAGATGAAGAATTCATCAATTCAGTGAAGAGAAATGGTTTGAGCATTGGACATGTTTATTT
The DNA here is from genome assembly GCF_002796895.1 of Bacillus sp. SN1. NCBI lineage: Bacteria > Bacillati > Bacillota > Bacilli > Caryophanales > Bacillaceae > Bacillus > Bacillus sp. SN1. The sequence continues at coordinate 1,562,362 of NZ_PHIE01000001.1, read as the reverse complement.
TCTATCCAACTGTATCTAAGACGTCTTTGACAAACACCTCATTTTTCAGTTGATATGCTTTTCCTCTACGACCATTATGATGTCCAGAAAACTGTCTCTTTATGACAGCAAATTCATCATTTGTTAAAAGGGAATTGTTTCAAATCAGGCCTTGTTTTTGGTACTATGAAGAAAAACAATATAAGGGGAGAAACTATGTCTCTGCTATCGGTAAAAGACTTAACCGGCGGATATACAAGGAATCCGGTTTTAAAAAACGTATCATTCACCCTTGAACCGAATCAAATTGTCGGCTTAATCGGGCTGAACGGTGCGGGTAAAAGTACAACAATCAGACATATTATCGGGCTGATGGACCCGCACAAAGGATCGATCGAATTAAACGGGAAAACCTTTGCTGAGGATCCAGAAGGCTACCGCTCACAATTCACCTATATACCCGAAACACCTGTTTTATATGAAGAGCTGACGCTGATGGAGCATCTTGAATTAACAGCCATGGCATATGGCCTGTCAAAAGAAACGATGGAGAAAAGGCTGCCGGCGCTTTTAAAGGAATTCCGAATGGAAAAGAGGCTGAAGTGGTTCCCGGCTCATTTTTCCAAAGGAATGAAGCAGAAGGTTATGATTATGTGCGCATTTTTGGCAGAGCCCGCGCTCTACATTATTGATGAGCCTTTTCTAGGGCTTGATCCGCTTGCGATTAACGCACTGCTTGAGCGAATGAATGAAGCGAAAAAAGGCGGGGCGAGCGTCCTGATGTCAACACACATTTTGGCAACGGCAGAACGCTATTGTGATTCGTTTATTATTTTACATAACGGCGAGGTGCGGGCGCGCGGCACGCTGTCCGAGCTGAGAGAGCAGTTTGGAATGAAGGACGCGGCGCTGGACGATTTGTATCTTGAGCTTACAAAGGAAGACGCTGGCCATGAATAATATGCTTGATATTTGGCAGTCGCGGCTGCAGGAGCATATCAAAGAAACAAGAACGTACATGAAATATATGCTCAACGATCACCTCGTCATTGTTTTGATCTTTTTTCTCGCGGGCGCTGCAAGCTGGTACAGCAAATGGATACGGGACATTCCCGCTCACTTTCCGTCCTTCTGGGTGATGGCCGTGCTGTTTTCGCTCGTGTTGACAAGCTCTTATGTGCGGACGCTTTTGAAGGAGGCTGACCTTGTCTTCTTATTGCCGCTTGAAGCGAAAATGGAGCCTTACTTGAAGCAGGCGTTTGTCTACAGCTATGTGTCTCAGCTGTTTCCGCTGATTGCACTGAGCATCGTTGCGATGCCGCTTTATTTTGCCGTCGCACCGGGAGCTTCGCTCGCATCGTATGCGGCAGTATTTGCACAGCTTTTGCTTCTGAAAGCGTGGAATCAGGTGATGGAATGGCGTACGACCTTCCAGAATGACCGAGGCATGAAACGGATGGATGTGATCATTCGCTTTGCGGCGAATACGCTCGTTCTTTATTTTGTGTTCCAATCTGTTTATATGTATGCGATTGTGGTCTATGTCATTATGGCTGCTCTTTATCTGTATATGTCTTCCTCAGCAAAACGGAAAACGTTTAAATGGGAGAGCCATATTGAGTCCGAATTGAGACGGAAGCAGCGTTTCTATCGAATTGCCAACCTGTTCACTGATGTGCCGCATTTGCGGAAGCAAGCGAAACGGAGAGCCTATCTCGACTTTTTGCTGCGGCTCGTGCCGTTTGAACAGCGCAAAACGTTTGCCTACATGTTCACCCGCGCCTTTTTGCGTTCAAATGATTATTTGGGCATTCTCGTCAGATTAACGGTCATTTTCGCGCTGATTATTATGTATGTGTCGGCAAGCCCGCTCATTGCAGGGGTTTTGACTGTGTTTACCATTTTCATTACGGGCGTTCAGCTTCTGCCGCTGTTCGGCCACTTTGACCATCTGGCGCTTCAAGAGCTTTACCCTGTGACAAAAGAAACGAAGCTGAAAAGCTATTTCTCTCTATTAAAAACTGTACTTAGCGTTCAAGCGCTGCTGATGTCTGCTGCATCTGCCTATGCTGCCGGCATGACAGGTTTTCTGTACGCGCTGATCGGTTCTGCCGTTCTGATTTTTGTCGTTCTGCCGTCTTATATGACAACCAGACTGAAAAAACATGGCAAGCTGTGAGCTTAAAAAAGGGGTAGGTCAAATGACAGACAATCAGCTGCTGATGCAGGAAGCCCTTCAATGGAAAATGCATTTTTTGCGAAAGGATTCCATGTTTGAACGCTTTTCGAAGCGTGTGCAAACGAAGGTGAATGAGCGGATTCCTGAAAAAATCCATACGGTCGTCACCGAGAGCGTGAAAAAAATGGTGGAAGCGACGATGGCCGGCTCCAATATTATCACCTATAAGAAGGATACAAGCACACTGTCACTCAGTGAAAAAAACGAACTGGCGAAAAAAACAATTGCTTCTTATCAGAAAGTGGCAGCTGCTGAGGGAGTCGGCACCGGAGCTGGCGGCATTTTTTTAGGCATTGCCGATTTCCCGCTGCTGCTTTCGATTAAGATGAAGTGTTTATTTACTTTATCCTCAATTTATGGATTTGATGTGAAGGATGCACAAGAAAGAATGTTCTTGCTGCTCGTGTTTCAGCTTGCGTTTTCGAGTGATGACTGCCGCAAATCGCTTTTTTCTGTCATTGAAAATTGGGAGGCGGAGAAAAAGAGCATCGACTGGAGAGTGTTCCAGCAGGAATATCGCGATTATATCGACGTCGTGAAGCTTTTTCAGCTTTTGCCGGGAGTAGGGGCGGCAGTCGGCGGTATTGCCAATTATAAGCTGCTAGCTCAACTTGGCGAGACGGCAAGACACGTTTTTCATCTGAGAATAGTAAAGGAAACAGCCGGAGAATAAACACTCCGGCTGTTTTTTTATAGCATATGATATGTGATCGCGGCACCCGCAAGCACCTTGGCCGCTGTCAGCATTGCTTTTTCATTGATGTCAAATTTCGGATGATGGTGGGAATAGACTCGTTCTGGCTGTTCAGGAGCGGCACCTGTAAAGAAAAAGGTGCCTTTGACGTTTTGTAAGTAATAAGCAAAATCCTCACCGCCCATTTGCGGTTCACCGTCAATGACGTGCTGAACGCCCTCAGTGTTCTTTGCGATGCTAACCAAGTGGCTTGTTTCTGCAGGATGGTTCACAACTGCCGGATAGCCCCGTTCATAGTTGTACTCATAGGACGCGCCGTGCATGGTGCACACTCCTTTTACAACTGCTTCAATTTCTTTCTCCAGCATGCTGCGGACATTTTCGTCAAAAGAACGCGCTGTGCCGATGAGTGTCGCTTGGTCTGCGATAACATTAAACGGGTTGTCGGCGATGAAAGAGCCTGTCGAAATAACGGCGGATTGAATCGGATTGACTTTGCGGCTGACAATGTGCTGCAAAGAGGAAACGATTTGCGAGCCGATCAGGACGGCGTCTTTTGTATCATGCGGATGAGCGCCGTGACCGCCCTTCCCGTGAATGTTGATCGTAAATCGGTCTGCTGCCGCCATCACGGCGCCGGGGCGGCAGAGAATGGTTCCGAGCGGCTCAGTCGCCCAAAGATGCGTGCCGAATATCACATCCGCGTTTTCGAGACAGCCGTCATCAATCATTGGCTTTGCGCCTCCCGGATAATATTCTTCCGCATGCTGGTGGATCATCACAAACGTTCCCTTCAGCTCATGTCTGTTTTGGTGAAGGACCTTCGCCACTGCGAGAAGAGCTGCCGTATGGCCGTCATGGCCGCATGCGTGCATGACACCTGGCACCTTGGAAGCGTAAGGAACATCTTTTTCATCTTGAATGGGGAGGGCGTCAAAGTCGGCCCGCAAAGCGACGGTAGGGCCGGGTTCGCTACCTTCTATATATGCTAAAACCCCTTTGCCGCCGACATTCGTGCGGATCGGAGCTCCTAACGATTCATAATAGGAAGCAATAAAGGCGGCGGTTTTTTCTTCTTGAAACGAGAGCTCAGGATACATATGAAAATGGCGCCTGATCTCGACCATTTCTTCAAAACAGCTGTCGAGCTGTTTGTTAATCTCTTTCTGCAGTGTGGATATGGACAAAGCCGCTTCCCCCTTTTCTATGCTTTTCCATGATTGTATAGAAAAAGTCTGAATATTTCAACTTGATTTCAAAGCAGAACCATGGCTGCGATGGTTGTTACTGAAAGGCCGATCACGACGGGGATAAAGTTTTTTCTGGCAAGCTCAAAAGGATCAACTTTACAAATGGCTGCAGCGGGAATCAGCGCCCATGGGACCAGTGTTCCGCCGCCCACCCAGATGGCAGATATTTGACCGAGTGCGGTTAGAACGGCTGGATCAGCATGAAGAGCGGACGAAAAGAGCTTGGCGATAGAGCCGGCGAGAGAAATACCTGAAAACCCTGATCCGTCTAGGCCGGTTATGGCCCCAGCTGCAGTTAAGGCAGCGGCGGCAAGCTCCTTTGACATGGGCATCGTATGGGATAAAGCGATGCCAAGATCATTGACAATTCCGTGGGAACCTTTAGGGAGTGAAGTGCCCAGTATGGTTTCAAAGCCTGAGTCACCAAGGTAGAAGAAAGCGGCAATCGGGATGACGGGGCCGAAAACCTTAAAGCCGAACTGGAATCCATCAATAAAATAGCCAGTGATTTTCTCAAGTCCTTTTTGCTTATACACGAGAAAATGAACGATCATGAGGATGCAGATCGCAGACCCGCCAATTAACGCGGTCGCATCATTTCCCTGAAGGTCAAACAAGAGCATGCAGGCGATATCAGCAAGAAAGACAAGCGGAATCAAAAGAGCCAGTGTGGATCGCAGACGTTTTGGCAAGTACAGCGAGGTGTTTTGTTCCTCAGAAAGTACGGGGGTAAAAGAAGCTGGACGTAACTGTTTTTTGCGTTCGCGCTGAATCATGAGAAATGCCGCAGTCGTTGTGGTCACGCCCATAATGAGCACAAGAGGAATGCTGGCCGAAACGACATCACCGACTGGAATGCCTGCTGCATCTGCTGTCAGCTTTGGTGCCGCCTGAATGACAAAGTCTCCTGACAAGGCAAAACCGTGGCCGAATAAGTTCATGGCCATGGCGGCGGCAATAGGCGGCAAACCGGCGCGGGCGGCTGCCGGAAGCAGGACGGCGCCGATCAAAGCGACACCTGGAGAAGGCCAGAAGAAGAGAGAAATGGCGAACATCAGGCCGCCAATCAGCCAGTAGGCGATTACAGGACCTTTCACAAGGCGTATAAAGGGAGAAATCATCGCTTCATTTATCCCTGTTTTCGTTAACAAATCACTCATCGAAACGATAAAGCAAATGATGAAAATCGTGGGCAGCAGTTCGCCAGCCGCGTAGATAAAGCTGTGGAATAAACTGCTAACAGAAGCTGAAAGTGAATGGCTGGCCCATAATGATATGATAAAAATGCCGAATAAGGAAATAAAGGTCGTATCTTTCCGCAGCAGCATAAATAGGATAATCGCCCCGATAAAAAACACATAAAGAACATGGACAGACAAAATCCCGATTTCCATCATTGATCACTCCTTCCGCTTCCTACAGATTATTCATAGGCGGGCGGAAGGTGCCGGGACAGAAGGCAGGGTTATGATGGAAGATGAACATTGATCTGTTTTAGCTGTTCAATCAGATGATGCGGTAACACTCTGTTCGCTTTTTGCTGATGTTCTGGGAAGCATTCAGGGGAAAAAATGACGCTCCCATCAGCAAGCCAGTTTTTTTCTGTAGGCGACGATGCTTTCCGATGGCTCGAAATATGAACCATCCTCGCGCTGCATGTCGTAATCGTCAAATCCGAACTGAAAACCGCAGCACGGGCAGATTTCATAAGAATGATTCCCTTCCTTATCATATGCCGGTTCAGCCAGTCCCTTAAACCCGCAGACCGGGCAAGTATACTTCATTTTGCTTTCCTCCCAATAAATAAGCTGCCGGACATGCCGGCAGCTATTCGACAGCGAAATATGTGGTGACATACGAAGGCCGGGAGAAGATTGACGTTGTGTCAACTCCGGCAGACGTGCCGCGTTTTTTGTGGGCTTCTTTGTATGAATCTGACTGCTGCCAGTCTTGAAAGTCTCTTTCGGATTCCCACAAGGTCAGAATGACATAGGTGTCACTGTCAAGCGGGCGAAGCACACGAATCGCTTCAAAACCAGGCTGGTTTTCGACTTTTCCCGCTCTGTTTTTAAATCTGTTTTCAAACAGCGGACGTCCTTCCTGAGTGACGGCAATATTGTTCAATACTGCAAAACCGGGATGCTTCATCTCTCCGACTTGGTCAATGACTTCATAAGCGTGTGGTGCCTGGAAAACCGTATCTCCGCTTGTTTCGTGGATCAAAATCGCGTTTTCCTGCCCCTGCATCAAAAGGATATTTTCTGAGGGATGCTTCTTTACGATCGTTTTTAAAAAATCGGCTGTCCCATATGTAATATAAACCTTCATATCAGCCACCTCCTGCTTGCTAGTATATCAAAACAATGGTATAAGTTTCTATTGGCGAGTGCTTCGAACATAATTCCAAACAATTTTTCCCATACTACCTTTAGAAAGGCGAGGTGAGTTTATGTTTAAGGTAAAGAAAAAGAAACTATTTATACCGATTGTTATTTTAGTGTTAACTGCTTTTCTCGCTTTAATAGGATATATTTCAATTATTTTTCTCGGGCATTATGTCATAGATGAAAAGAAGCTGATTCTTCATGCCTCTTCTAAAATTGTGGATCAAAACGGAGATGAGGTTGCAAGCCTGTATACAGAAAATCGTGAGCCGGTCTCGATCAATGAGATTCCGAAACAGGTCAGAGAAGCGTTTATCGCTGTTGAGGATAAACGGTTCTATGAGCATCACGGCATTGATGTGAAATCTGTCGGAAGGGCAGTGTACCGCGATATATTAGCAGGCGGAAAGGTGGAAGGCGGAAGCACGATCACCCAGCAGCTTGCCAAAAATATTTTTCTGACACATGACAAAACGTTTTTAAGAAAAACAAAAGAAGTGATCATTGCGATCAACCTTGAACGGGATTACAGCAAGGACAAGCTGCTGGAAATGTATTTGAATCAGCTTTACTTCGGACATGGGGTCTACGGCATACAAGCGGCATCTCACTATTATTTTAATAAAGAAGTAAAAGATTTGACTGTATCCGAAGGGGCGGTTTTGGCTGCTATTCCGAAGGCGCCTTCTACGTATTCTCCTGTTTTGCATCCAGATAAAAATAAGGAGCGGCGTGATACGATTCTCGGCATGATGAATGACCAGGGCTACATCAGTGCGAAAGACGCTGTCAGCGCGCAGGGCCGAACGCTTGGACTGCACGTAAAGAAACAGTCGGAAACACCCTGGTTTGACAGCTATATTGACCTTGTGATTGAAGAGGCGGAGGACAAGTACTCGATTTCCGGAGAGCAGCTCCTTCAAGGCGGATACACGATCAAGGTGCCGCTTGATTCCAAGCTGCAGAAGACGGCTTATCAGGTGATGAAGCAGGGGAGCTATTATCCTGGAACAGATCAAAATGCTGAAGGAAGCGCGGTCTTTATCAATAACAAGACAGGCGGTGTGGAAGCGGCGATCGGCGGAAGAGATTACACATCTAAAGGATATAACCGTGTCACAGCTGTCCGCCAGCCGGGTTCCACATTTAAGCCGCTTGCAGTATACGGACCGGCGATGCAGGAAAAGAAATTTAAGCCATATTCTCTATTGAAGGATGAACTGCAATCCTACGGAGATTATACGCCGAAAAACTATGACAGCCGATATGAGGGCGAAGTGACCATGTCTGACGCCATTACGTACAGCAAAAACGCGCCGGCTGTCTGGACGCTGAATGAGATCGGCGTCGAAACAGGAAAATCTTATTTGAAAGCAAACGGCATTGATATCCCTGATGAAGGCCTTGCCCTTGCTCTCGGCGGCTTGGAAAAAGGCGTTTCACCGCTTCAGCTTGCCGGCGCGTTCCATACATTTGCAGCGAATGGAATGTATATTGAGCCGTACTTTATTTCTAGCATAATGGATGAAGACGGAGAAACAATTGCCGATCATAAAGAAGAAGGAAAGCGGGTATTCAGCAAGCAGACGTCCTGGAATATGACAAAAATGTTGCAGCAGGTGGTCAAAAAGGGAACGGCCACGTCCGGCACCTATCACGGAGACCTGGCGGGAAAAACCGGTTCCACGTCTTATACAGGCGTCTCCGGCGCGACAAAGGACGCCTGGTTTGCCGGCTATACGCCGAAAATAACCGGAGCTATCTGGATGGGCTATGACAAAACGGATCAAAACCATTATTTAAAAGGCGGCAGCGCGTATCCGACGAGACTGTTTAAGGATATTTTGACACAGGCAGGAGAAACCGGTTCTGTGTTTACAAAGCCTAAAAACGTCAAAGAACTGGAAAGCCCGATTGAGCTGGAGCCGGTCAAAACACTGACAGCGAATTACACATTTAAAGCTGCGGGACTGTTTACCATTGAATTAAAATGGAATGCCCAAGAGGATGATCGGGCTGTATACAGAATTTATGTAAACAAGGACGGCAAGGAGACGCTTCTTGATTCAGTTGAAGGAAAGGGAAGCTATGAAATCCCTTATGCCAACTTGTTTTCGGGCGCTTCTTATAAAATTGTGCCTTATAATACACAGACAAAAAGAGAAGGGGAAGGAACCGATTACGTTCAGCCTAAATTGTTTTCCTCTTAATGGAATTCGGCGATTTTTTGAACTTTGAGCCTCATTTCTATACCATTTGCCCAAAACGAGGTATAGTGTAATAAGTCAAGAAATACGAACGTATGGTTGCAGTATGAAAGGTGGAAATCAGATGAGTAAACGAGAAACGTTTAACGAGACGTTTTTAAAAGCTGCACGGGGAGAAAAAGCGGATCACACGCCTGTATGGTATATGAGACAAGCAGGGCGCTCACAGCCGGAATACCGTAAGCTGAAGGAAAAATACGGATTGTTTGATATTACACATCAGCCCGAACTTTGTGCCTATGTCACAAGACTGCCGGTTGAGCAATACGGTGTCGATGCTGCAATCCTTTATAAAGATATCATGACTCCGCTGCCGTCAATCGGTGTGGATGTTGAAATCAAAAACGGGATCGGGCCTGTGATTGATCAGCCGATCCGGTCTCTGGCGGACATTGAAAAACTCGGCCAGATTGATCCGGAACAGGACGTGCCGTACGTGCTTGAGACGATTAAACTGCTTGTCAATGAACAGCTGAACGTCCCGCTCATCGGTTTCTCAGGTGCGCCTTTTACACTGGCTAGCTATATGATCGAAGGCGGTCCGTCTAAAAATTACAATAAAACAAAAGCCTTCATGTACAGCATGCCGGATGCATGGAAGCTGCTGATGTCCAAGCTTGCCGACATGGTAATCGTGTACGTGAAAGCGCAGATTAAGGCAGGCGCAAAGGCGATTCAAATCTTTGATTCGTGGGTCGGCGCCCTGAATCAGACAGATTACAGAACATACATCAAACCCGTAATGAACCGGATTTTTTCAGAGCTTGCGGAGGAGAATGTGCCGTTGATTATGTTTGGCGTCGGTGCAAGCCATCTGGCAGGTGATTGGCATGACCTTCCGCTCGATGTGGTCGGGCTCGATTGGAGACTCAGCATTGATGAAGCCAGATCAAAAGGCATCACCAAAACAGTGCAGGGCAACCTGGACCCGTCCATTTTGCTTGCGCCATGGGAAGTCATTGAGAAGAAAACGACGGAAATACTTGATCAGGGCATGAAATCTGACAGCTTCATTTTCAACCTTGGACACGGAGTATTTCCTGACGTCAGCCCTGAGGTTTTGAAAAAACTGACAGCATTTGTCCATAAATATTCACAAAACAAAAAAATGGGTCAATATTCCTAAGCATATCTTTTGGTATCATGATGATATCCTGTCAAAATGTTTGTATCAGATCATTAAAGAGGGTGTAAACAGTGAGTAGAAAGAAAATGGGGCTTCTCGTTATGGCGTACGGCACGCCTTATAAAGAAGAAGATATCGAGCGTTATTATACACATATCAGAAGAGGCAGAAAGCCTGAGCCTGAAATGCTTCAAGATTTGAAAGACAGATACGAAGCAATTGGCGGCATTTCACCGCTTGCCAAAATCACAGAAGAGCAAGCGCACAAGCTTGAACAGCACTTAAATGAGATTCAGGACGAGATTACATTTAAAGCGTATATCGGGCTGAAGCATATCGAGCCGTTTATTGAAGACGCTGTGTCAGAGATGCATAAGGACGGCATTACAGAAGCAGTCAGCATCGTGCTGGCACCGCATTTCTCCACGTTCAGCGTGCAGTCCTACAACAAACGTGCCAAAGAAGAGGCTGAAAAACTTGGCGGCTTAACGATTACGTCTGTTGAAAGCTGGTACGATGAACCGAAGTTCGTGAAATACTGGGTTGACCGAGTGAAGGAAACATATGCGTCAATGCCTGAGGATGAAAGAGAAAACGCGATGCTCATCGTATCCGCACACAGCCTGCCGGAAAAAATCAAAGAATTTGGAGACCCGTACCCGGATCAGCTTCATGAATCGGCGAAATTGATTGCTGAAGGCGCAGGCGTTTCCGAATATGCGGTCGGCTGGCAAAGTGAAGGGAACACGCCTGATCCTTGGCTCGGACCTGATGTACAGGATTTAACACGTGATTTATTCGAACAAAAAGGCTATCAGGCATTTGTATATGTCCCTGTCGGATTTGTCGCGGATCATTTAGAAGTGCTTTATGATAATGATTATGAATGCAAAGTGGTTACTGACGATATCGGCGCAAGCTATTACCGCCCGGAAATGCCAAATGCAAAGCCGGAATTTATTGACGCATTAGCAACAGTTGTATTAAAAAAATTAGGACGTTAAAGAAGGCGATGAACATGAGTGACGGCAAAAAACATGTAGTCATCATCGGCGGCGGCATTACCGGTTTAGCCGCCGCCTTCTATATGGAAAGAGAAATCGAAGAAAAAAATCTGCCGCTTGAGTTGACACTTGTTGAGGCAAGCCCGAGAGTAGGCGGAAAAATCCAAACTGTCAAGAAAGACGGCTATATCATCGAAAGAGGACCTGACTCATTTCTGGAACGGAAGAAAAGCGCTCCGCAGCTTGTCAAAGATGTAGGGCTTGAGCATTTGCTTGTCAACAATGCGACCGGACAATCCTATGTGCTTGTAAACCGCACCCTGCATCCGATGCCGAAGGGTGCCGTGATGGGGATCCCGACAAAAATTGCGCCGTTCGTTTCAACCGGCCTGTTTTCTTTGTCTGGGAAGGCAAGAGCCGCTATGGATTTCATCCTGCCTGCAAGCAAATCAAAAGACGACCAGTCATTGGGAGAATTTTTCCGCAGGCGTGTCGGAGATGAAGTGGTCGAAAATTTAATCGAGCCGCTCCTATCAGGCATCTACGCAGGCGACATTGATAAACTCAGCCTGATGTCGACATTCCCGCAATTTTACCAGACGGAACAAAAGCACAGAAGCCTGATCCTCGGCATGAAAAAAACTAGGCCTCAAGGCTCCGGCCAGCAGCTGACGGCTAAAAAACAAGGGCAGTTTCAGACTCTGACAACCGGTTTGCAGACCCTTGTAGAAGAGATTGAAAAGCAATTAAAGCTGACGAAGGTGTACAAAGGCACAAAAGTGACCAAGATCAGCCGCGGCGGCACTGGCTACTCGCTTGATCTGGATAACGGCGTCACACTTGATGCTGAATCAGTGATTATGACTGTTCCGCATAAAGCGGCTGCGGGAATGCTTTCTGAGCTTCCTGCGATTTCTCATTTGAAAAATATGCACTCTACATCCGTGGCAAATGTCGCCTTGGGCTTCCCTGAAGGCGCTGTCCAAATGGAGCATGAGGGGACGGGCTTTGTCATTTCAAGAAACAGCGATTTCGCGATCACAGCCTGTACGTGGACAAATAAAAAATGGCCGCACGCAGCGCCGGAAGGCAAAACGCTGCTTCGGGCATATGTCGGAAAAGCCGGAGACGAATCCATTGTCGATCTCTCAGATAACGACATTATCAACATTGTGTTAGAAGACTTAAAGAAAGTCATGAACATAAACGGGGAGCCGGAAATGACATGTGTCACGCGCTGGCATGAAAGCATGCCGCAGTACCATGTCGGCCATAAGCAGCGTATCAAGGAGCTGCGAGAATCACTGGCCTCCGCATATCCGGGTGTCTACATGACAGGCGCTTCTTTTGAAGGTGTCGGAATTCCCGACTGCATTGATCAAGGAAAAGCTGCCGTGTCTGACGCGCTTACCTATTTATTCAGTTAAAAACCTCCGCTGTATGGCGGAGGTTTTTTTATTGTGCAATGGCAATATTGAGTAAAAAAATGATTGAATTGATTAGCAGGTTATGATACATTTGCATATGTACTTAATGACTAAAATGTTCAAACGGTCAGTTTCGAGGTGAATACAATGTCAATAGATCGAAAAAAGCTCATTTTGGAGGCGGCCACAAAGTCTTTTACGCAGTTCGGGTATAAAGCGACAACAATGGATCTTGTGGCAAAGCTTGCGAACGTGGGGAAGGGAACCATCTATACTTTTTTCAAAAACAAAGAAGAGCTGTTTGACGAGATTTTCACTACTTTATTGAAGGAAATGAAACAAAAAGCGGACGAAGCGATGGAGCCGAACCTTCCGTTCCATGAAAATGTGCACAGAGCGCTGTTTGCCATTCTGGAGTTCAGGAAAACACATCAGCTGACGATTAAAATTTTTCAAGAAAATGCTGAGATTGGTACAATGGCAGTTCAGGAAGTGATTCAAAAAATGGAGCGAGGCATTCTGTCTTATATCAAAAATAAGATTGAAGACGGGATCAAGAACGGTGCAATCAAGCCGTGCGACCCTGAACTGACAGCTTTTGTGATGCTGAAGCTTTATATCGCGCTCATTTTTGATTGGGAAAAACAGCATCCCCCGCTCGATAAAGAGACGATTGCGGAACTGCTTGAATTGTATGTTGTCAAAGGATTGTCAGCTAACTAGATAATCCTTTCTCTTTGCAAGAAAATGACCATTTTTCATGATGAGTCAGTTTTAGAATGGAGGCATCAGGATGAACACAATACGAAGTCAGTGGAAAGACATCGTAACGAGTAAAAAATTATTAATTCCCATCATTGCCATTTTGTTTGTCCCGCTTATTTACAGCGGCGTGTTCTTAAAGGCTTATTGGGACCCATACGGCACAGTTGACCAGCTGCCTGTCGTTGTCGTCAACCAAGATAAAGGAGCAACGTATGAAGGAGAAAAGCTTCAAATTGGTGATGATCTGGTCAAAGAATTAAAGGATAATAAAAACTTTGATTGGCATTTTTCCAGTGATCTCGACCAATCATTAAAGGACTTATTAAATCAAAAATACTATTTAGTTGTCGAGATTCCTGAGGATTTTTCTAAGAATGCCAGCACTGTATTGGACAAAAATCCGAAAAAGCTCGATCTGAAATACCATACGAATGCCGGTTCAAACTATGTAGGGGCAACGATCGGTGAAAAAGCGATTGATAAACTGAAAGCCTCTGTTTCAAAAGAAGTGACCGAGCAATATACGAAAGTCATTTTTGATAACTTTAAAGATATCGCCAAAGGTTTGAGCGACGCGAGCAGCGGAGCGAAAAAAATTGATGATGGCACAAAGGATGCGAAAAACGGAAGCGCCCAGCTGAAAGAAAATCTGGCGAAGCTGAAGGAAAGCACCGCTACCATCAGTGACAAAACAGCGCAGCTTGCAGATGGAGCGGCTCAGGTGACAAGCGGAATTCAATCGCTTGATAGCTCGCTCGGAAAATTCCAGGACAGCAGTAATCAGATTTATGATAATTCTAACAAGCTTGCGGCAGGATCAGGCAAGATAACGGGCAAGCTAAATGAACTGAATGCCGGCCTTCAAAAGGTGCAGCAGGGCTTGCCTAATCTGACAAACGGGCTGGATCAGCTCAACAGTAAAGCGCAAGAAGAGTCGGAAAAAGCAGCAAAAGCGGAAAAACTCATAAATGCGCTCGATTTAACACAGCTTGAAACAGCTGTGAACAACCTGGAAAAGTCAGAAACTGCGATGAAGGAATTTAAAAAACAGCTGTCTGACTTTGAAAACAGCTTAAAAAACCGTGATCAGGCATTCAAAAATCTCATCAACTCGAGTGATTTCTTAACAGCGGAGCAAAAAAGCCAGCTGATCAATTCTGTTGAAAAGCAGCTTCCGAAAGTTGATGCGCCTGATTTTGATGAAATTTTAAGTGGGCTTCCTGCAGCTGATCAGCTGCCTGACATCGCAACGATAAAAAGCTCATTGGAAGATGTGAAAGCGGAGGTTGCCCAGGTGAAGGCATTGCCGGAAGCTACCTCTAAGCTTTATAACGGCGCAAAAGCCACTCAAGACGCGATTGACAAATTAACTGCTGGATCTGAGAAGCTATACAATGCGTCACAGCAGGTGACAGATGGCCAAACTAAACTGACAGCCGGCATCGGTGAATATAATAAGCAGTTCGCAAAAGCAAAAGCGGGCTCAGAGCAATTGGTGACAGGAAGCAGCCAAGTATCCGGCGGATTGTTTAAGCTGTTAGACGGGTCTAAACAGGTCCAAAACGGATCATCAAAACTTGCAGACGGGTCTGCATCACTTGATACAGGTTTAGGCAAGCTATTGGACGGCACAGGAGAGCTGTCTAGTAAGCTGAAGGATGCGGCAGATCAAACAGGAGATATCGATGCTGACGATCAAACATACGGCATGTTTGCCGATCCTGTTAAAACCAATGATGACGCCATTCATTCCGTTCCTAACTACGGAACAGGGCTGACACCTTATATCCTGTCAATGGGCTTGTATGTCGGCGGCATCATGCTGACGGTTGTCTTCCCGCTGAAGGAAGCGTCAGGACGTCCGAGAAACGGTTTTGAGTGGTTCTTTAGCAAATTCAATGTCATGATGCTCGTTGGAATTATTCAATCGCTGATTGTGGCGACGGTTCTTCTTCTGGGAATTGGTCTCGAGGTTGAGAGCACGTGGAGATTTTACGTGTTTACGATCATTACGAGTCTCGCTTTCCTAGCGATGATTCAATTTTTGGCCACAACGATGGGCAACCCGGGACGATTTATCGCAGTCATTATTTTAGTGCTGCAGCTGGGAGCGAGCGGAGGAACCTTCCCGCTTGAATTGCTTCCGAATTTCTATCAGGTCATCCACGGCGCATTGCCGATGACCTACAGCATTAACGGATTCAGAGCGGTCATTTCAAACGGGGATTTTGGCTACATGTGGCAAATGGCCGGCGTCTTAATCGGCATCGCCCTTGTTATGATTTTGCTCAGCATTACTTACTTTACAATTTTAAGCCGGAAGGAAGAAACATCAGAAGAACAGCCGGCTTCATAATGAAAAAGAACTTGTTTCCTTGGAAACAAGTTCTTTTTTTATTACATTCCCCATTTGACAAGCAATCCTGTATAGGTTAAACCGCCGCCAAATCCGAAAAGCATCACGGTTTGATCTTTTTTCAGCTTCCCGGCTTTCACTGCGAGATCTAGCGCCAAAACAATCGAAACAGAGGACGTGTTTCCATAGTATTCGACACTGGTGAGCGTTTTTTCGATCGGGAACGGTGTTTTTTCACAAATCGACTCAATCATGCGCAAGTTGGCGCTGTGAGGGACAAACCAATCGAGCTCGCCGCTTGTCAGCCCTGCTTGATGTAAAAGGCGTTCAAATTCGCGGGGAACGGTTCTTGCTGCCCATTTATACACTTCGCGGCCGTTTTGGACCATTTTACCGGAACCAGCAAGCGGCATCCCATTCAGTTCATTCCGCAGTGCGGCACGGTACAAAATATCGCCGCCGTTCCCGCTTGTTCCTTGGACAGACGCAAGAAAACCAGGTGTCTCTTCATCTCGTTCTACCAGCAACGCACCCGCTGCGTCGCCAAACAGAACGCATGTCGTTCGGTCCGTATAATCCGTTACCTTTGACAATGTCTCCCCTGCGATGACGAGAATTTTTTGATGAAGGCCGGATGTAATCAATCCGTTTGCCAAATGAAGGCCGTATGTCAGCCCGGCGCACGTCGCATTAATATCCAGGGCGCCGGTGTTTTCCCAGCCGAAATATTCCTGCACACGGCATGCAGTACTCGGAAAGGCGTAATCTGATGTTGTTGTGGCAACGAGGATCATATCCACGTCATCAAGCGTTCCTTCATAACGGCTCTTGAGATCTTTCACCGCTTCTATGCATAAATCAGAGGTAAACTGCTGTTCATCCGCAATCCGGCGTTCTCTCATTCCTGTGCGCTGAACGATCCATTCATCAGACGTATCAACGATCTTTTCTAAATCTGCATTTGTTAAGCGTCTGCTCGGTGCATAGGTGCCGATAGCTGTAATTTTTGCTTTTGACATATGAATCACTCCTTATGATCAGATTATAACACTAGATATTAGTATCTGGTACTAAAAAGAAGGGTTTTTCATAAAAAAAGAGAAATTGTGAAATAGGGAATCTATGAAATAGAAAAAGGAGGCTGAAAAATGGTCAGTCAAGGAGCAGTAGTCCTTATGGCGGTATCCGGAGCTATTGCGTTTTTGTTGCCGATCGGACTGATTGTATGGTTTAAGCGAAAGTATGGCGCATCGCTTAAGGTGTTTTTTATTGGCGCTCTTACGTTTTTTGTCTTTGCCCAGCTGTTGGAGGGCGGCGTTCATGTTTATGTACTGCAAGTGAATGAAATGACGAAAGAAGCGATGCAAAATCCATTGTGGTATGGCATTTACGGCTGCTTGATGGCCGGAATTTTTGAGGAGTGCGGGCGGTATGTTATGATGCGATTTTTTATGAAGCGCCATCATACTTGGGCGGATGGCTTGGCTTTCGGAGCAGGACATGGCGGGCTTGAGGCCATCCTGATTACAGGCTTGTCCTCTATCTCGCTTATTGTATATGCGTATGCGATCAATAGCGGAACGTTTGAACAGCTTTTGATCAATGGCGACATCAAACAGGCACTTTTGCCGATTCAGGAACAGCTGCTGCATACTCCTTCGTATGAGTGGCTGCTGGGCGGAATTGAAAGAATCAGTGCGATTGCTGTCCAGATCGGGCTGTCGCTGCTTGTCCTGTATGCGGTTAAAAGCCGCCGGCCGCTGTTTTTGCTGTATTCTATCCTTTTACATGCGCTGTTTAATGTACCGGCGGTTTTATACCAAAAAAGGATCATAGAACATGCTGCTGCTGTTGAAATCATTGTTGCTCTGATAGCGGCCGTATCAGTTTATTGGATTGTAAAAGCAAAAAGGCTGTTTCAATAAAAGGTCCAAGCAGCAGTAATGCCCGCTTGGAAAAATGTGAATGGAAATATTCATTAAGCATGGGTCATCAGAATATTTCTGATTCAGTCTTTAGCAATGACAGCAAGAGTGTCTGTGTTTTTTACAAGAGAAACAATGGTGTTTCTTTTTCTTCTTCTTCTTCTCGCAAGGGTCATGGCATTCTTTCTTTTTCTCGCAATGGTCGTGGAAATCTTTATCGAACCACTCGTCAAAGAACCAAAAATCATCGAACCAATCGTGACAACGACATTTCTGTTCATGTGAATGACGACAGCACATAGATATCCCTCCTCTTCCCATGCTCTCTACAGCATATGAGAGATTGATAGGAAAAGATTGGACGGGTCCCTCGGGAAAAGAGTATATTTTAAATAGAAAAATAAAAGGAGGAATGTCCTATGACGTCCGTACGTAAAACGATGGAGCTCATTAAAGAACTTGTATCGATCCCAAGCCCCACAGGAAATACATATGAGGTGATCAATTATATTGAAAGCCTTTTAAGAGAATGGAAGGTAGGAACGGTTCGGAACCATAAGGGCGGCTTAATTGCAACGCTTCCCGGACGCGATACATCCCGGCACCGGATGCTGACGGCGCACGTTGACACCCTCGGTGCTATGGTAAAAGAAATTAAAGCTGACGGCCGGCTGAAAATCGATTTGATCGGCGGGTTCCGCTACAACTCGATTGAGGGGGAGTATTGCCAAATTGAAACCGCCTCGGGAAAAACATATACAGGCACAATTTTAATGCATCAAACGTCTGTGCACGTATACAAAGACGCGGGTAAAGCTGAGCGGAATCAAGAGAATATGGAGATCCGCCTCGATGAACCTGTTCACTGCCGGAAAGATACGGAAGAGCTTGGCATTGGCGTCGGAGATTTTGTGTCGTTTGATCCCCGTGTCGAGATCACATCAAGCGGATTTATTAAATCGCGCCATTTGGATGACAAAGCAAGCGTCGCCTTATTGCTCCGCTTAATTCATCAGATTCAAACAGAAGACATTGAATTGCCGTATACAACTCATTTTCTCATTTCAAATAATGAAGAGATCGGATACGGCGGGAACTCGAATATTCCTCCTGAAACGGTCGAATATCTGGCGGTTGATATGGGTGCTATCGGAGACGGGCAGGCGACAGATGAATATTCAGTATCAATCTGTGTGAAGGATGCGAGCGGGCCGTATCATTATCAGCTTAGAAAGCATTTAGTCCATTTAGCCGAGAAGCACCATATCGACTACAAGCTTGATATTTATCCGTACTACGGGTCTGATGCGTCAGCAGCGATCAAATCCGGGCATGATATTGTGCATGGCCTTATTGGGCCGGGAATTGACGCTTCGCATGCATTTGAACGCACCCATAAATCATCTCTTCGCCATACGGCTAAGCTTCTGTACTATTATGTACAGTCACCAATGGTTTAAAGGGGAAGGCGAATGAAGATTTATGAGCTCAAAAGCACATTCGGCTGGGAAGGTGATGGCGGCTTGGGGGAACAGCTGATTCAGCAAATCCTCGCCGGAGAAAAAACAGCCACGTGCGCGCCGAAATCATTGTATTCAAAAGATGAATTGAGTGACGTGTATCAAACAGCGGGGCAGCTTGTTACCGTTTATGATAAACATGACAAACCGAGATGCAATATAAAAGTGACAGATGTGTTTGAAACGACCTTTGGAGCGCCTGATATGAGGTTAGTCAAAGGAGAGGGCAATGGAGATCGAATTGATGAGTTTCAGGAGGACCATCGGATGGCATGGGCGGAACTGATCAAAAACGGTGAACTGGAGCTGAATGAGGATACTGTTTTGATTACAGAGCTGTTTGAACTTGTTAAAGATTAAAAAAGCCTGCGGGGCAAGAACCCCACAGGCTTTTCATTAACCGGAAATGGTTGCGTTTTGGTCTGCTTTTGCTTGGGACATGACCGTTTCTGCTTTCGCAGGATTAAACATGCCTTCCCATTTAGACATAACAACGGCAGCAAGCGCGTTACCAGTCAGGTTGACAACTGTACGTGCCATGTCCATGATGCGGTCTACGCCGGCAATAAAGGCAAGTCCTTCAGCCGGAACGCCGATGGTGCCAAGTGTCGCAAGCAAGACAACAAAAGAAGTACCAGGCACGGCAGCCATCCCTTTAGATGTCACCATTAATACGAGCACAAGCGTAATTTGGTGCCAAATTGTCAAATCAATGCCGTATACCTGTGCCAAAAACAGCGCGGCAATAGATTGATAGAGAACGGAACCGTCTAAGTTAAACGTATATCCGATCGGAATAACAAATGAAACAATGCCTTTCGGGCAGCCGATTTTCTCCATTTTTTCCATGATGCGAGGAAGAACCGTTTCAGAGCTGGACGTACTGAACGCCAGTAAGATTTCGTCCTTCATGTAAGCAAGGAATTTGAAGATGCTGATTCCGGCAATTTTTGCGACAATCCCGAAAATGACAATTAAGAAGAAAGCAAGGGCGACATACACCAATCCGACGAGCTTTCCGAGAGAGAGTAGAGAACCGAGTCCAAATTTAGACACAGTCACTCCGATAAGGGCGAAAACGCCGAGTGGTGCTACTTTCATCACAAGGTTTACAACGTGGAACATGGCATGGGATACACCCTCGAAAAAGGCTAATACAGGCTTGCCCCGTTCGCCGATCGCTGAAATTCCCAATGCAAATAGCACTGTAAAACAGATGATGGCAAGAAGATCCCCTTCAACTAAAGATTGGAAGAAGTTTGTTGGCACAATATGCAGGAACGTTTCCGCCACTGATTTATTGCTTTGTTCTTTTTCAGTTTCAACATATTGACTGATGTCCGTTTTTTGAGCTTCGTGTATATTAACTCCTGTACCCGGATGGAAGATGTTTGCAAGGGCTAGTCCGAGAATAATGGCAAAAGTCGTAATAATCTCGAAGTACAGAATCGTTCTGAAGCCTAATTTACCGACTTGCTTTCCATTTCCTGCACCGGCTACACCGATGATTAAGCTGGAGACAACAATAGGAATCACTATCATTTTGATTAAGCGTAAAAAGAGATCCCCGATTGGCTGCAGGTAAGTAGGCAATGCTGGGTTGCCATACCAAATAACGCCAACAATGACACCTAGAATAAGTCCAACGAATATTTGTGTGGCTAATCCAAACTTAATTCTTTTCATAGATTACCTCCCAAAAAACAAAGTATCAACATATATCATGAATAGACATATATTTAATCTCACTATTAGATCAAATTATAATAGATAAGAATCGAATTCGTCTATAGTAAATTATATTTTGAAAATGAAGAATATTCAAAAATATGGCACGAAACACCAGAATTATCTAAAAACAGGTGAGCTTTGACCCAACCTGACTATTATTTCAAAATAAAGAGATATGAGAAAAATCAAGAAAATCCCACGCGTGATGCGCAGGATTTTCGCTCATTACAAATCGTTTACTTTTATACAGTCATTGCAGATATTACCATAACACTCATGCTGCTCTTCTATCTTTTTTCCACATTCCGCGCACTTTTTCGAAGGCAGGTTTCTAAAAAATTCTGTGATTTTTCCCAGCATAACCAATCCCTCTTTCCCCTTTGTAGTGTTTTCATTGTAATATAACAGATTATAAAAATCAATAACTGTTTTGATACAATGTTTAAAACATGCTTTTTTTAAGAAAAATGGGTATATTGAAGGAGGATCAATTTTCTTGAAAAGATAGGAGGACATTATGAAAGTTACAGTTATCGGATGCTATGGCGGTTTTCCGGCCGCAAATGAAGCGACGTCGGGCTATTTGTTTCAGTCAGGTGATTACTCTTTGCTTGTCGATTGCGGCAGTGCCGTATTATCTAAGCTGTTCGGATATGTGCCGGCGGAAAAGCTGGATGCGGTGGTTCTGTCTCATTATCACCATGACCATATCGCTGACATCGGACCGCTGCAATTTGCCAAGCAAGTCGGTTCGTTTCTCGGCAAAGGAGAGCACACGCTTCCGATTTACGGACATGATGCTGATATAGAACAGTTTCAAAAGCTTACATATAAAACACATACAAAAGGGATTGCTTATCAGCCGGATCAGCCGCTGACTGTCGGTCCGTTTACGATCACCTTTCTAAAAACAATTCACCCGGTGACGTGCTATGCCATGCGGATTACGGATGGCAGCCATACTGTCGTATATACCGCTGATTCCAGCTATCAGGATTCATTTATTCCGTTTTCGGAAAATGCCGATTTGTTGATCTCAGAATGCAATTTTTATGCCGATCAAGACGGGACAAGCGCAGGCCATATGAACAGCCTGGAAGCCGGGCGAATTGCAAAAGAAGCGGGAGCGGGAGAGCTGCTGCTGACGCATTTGCCGCATTTCGGCGTGCATGACAATCTTCGCAAAGAAGCGAAAACCGTTTTTAACGGCGAAGTGAATATTGCGAAATCAGGTTTTGTGTGGGAAGGATAAAGGAGGAGCACCATGTTATTTATAGACAATCAAAACATCAATGATCCGCGGATCAATCTTGCTATCGAAGAGTACTGTGTAAAGCATTTAAACCCAGAACAGCCGTATTTGCTCTTTTACGTGAATCAGCCGTCTATTATCATTGGGAAAAACCAAAATACGATAGAAGAAATCAATACAAAATATGTAGAGGAAAACGGAATTATCGTCGTCCGCCGTTTATCAGGCGGAGGCGCTGTGTATCATGATCTGGGGAATTTGAACTTCAGCTTTATCACAAAGGATGACGGGGAGAGCTTTCATAACTTTAAAAAGTTCACTGAGCCGGTGATCCAGGCTTTGCACCAGCTTGGGGTTCAAGCGGAATTGAGCGGCCGGAACGACATTGTCGTAGATGGCCGGAAAATATCCGGAAACGCCCAGTTTGCGACAAAAGGACGCATTTTCAGCCACGGCACTCTCATGTTTGACTCAGCCATTGATCATGTTGTGTCAGCATTAAAGGTGAAAAAGGATAAAATTGAATCAAAAGGGATCAAGTCAATCAGAAGCCGTGTGGCAAACATCAGTGAGTTTCTTGACGATAAAATGACCACGGAAGAATTCCGCAGCCATTTGCTACGCCATATTTTTAACACAAATGACATTCAAAATGTACCGGAGTATAAGCTGACGGAAAAAGATTGGGAGGTCATCCATCAAATATCAAAAGAGCGCTATCAGAATTGGGATTGGAACTACGGACGCTCACCGAAATTTAACCTTAATCATTCGAAACGCTATCCGATCGGGTCGATTGATCTGCGCCTGGAAGTCAAGAAAGGCAAAATTGAGGACTGCAAAATCTTCGGAGATTTCTTCGGTGTCGGTGATGTATCTGAAATTGAAAACATGCTGGTCGGAAAACAATATGAACGCAGCGTTATCGCTGATGTGCTGGATGATGTGAATCTCAAGCATTACTTTGGGAACATTACGAAAGAGGATTTCCTTGATCTGATTTATTAAGGCAAAACACATTGTTTGAAAGAGCGATTGTGTTTTTGAAATAATGGAGGCAGGAGGGATTCACATGAAAGTGTTTTTAATCGGAGCGAACGGACAAATCGGTCAAAGACTCGTTTCTTTATTCCAGGACAATCCTGATCATTCCGTCAGAGCGATGGTCAGAAAAGAAGAACAGAAAGCGTCTCTCGAAGCTTCCGGTGCAGAAGCTGTGCTTGCGAATCTGGAGGGCAGCCCGGAAGAAATCGCCGTGGCGGCAAAAGGCTGTGACGCGATCATTTTCACAGCCGGTTCAGGCGGCAGCACAGGTTATGATAAAACGCTGCTGGTGGATCTTGACGGAGCGGCAAAAGCAATGGAAGCTGCGGACATCGCCGGAATCAAACGGTTTATCATGGTCAGCGCCCTGCAAGCCCACAACCGTGAAAATTGGAATGAATCACTTAAACCTTATTATGTGGCCAAGCATTACGCTGATAAAATTCTCGAATCCAGCGGCTTAACCTATACGATTATCCGTCCGGGGGGGCTTCGCAATGAGCCTGGAACGGGAACTGTATCAGCAGCGAAGGATCTGGAAAGACGATCTATTTCCCGTGATGACGTTGCGAAAACGGTCATTGCTTCTTTGGATGAAACCAATACGGAAAATCGGGCCTTTGATTTGACAGAAGGAGATACGCCGATTACCGAAGCATTGAAGAAACTATAACAGTACGGACACTCGGGGCTTTTTGCTCTTGAGTGTTTTTTTCTGTTTCTCTATAATGAAGGGGAAAGCTTATCTTCAATAATGAATGACTGTTCATTCACTTTAAGGGGTGGGAGAATGAATCTCGTTTCGAAATTGGAAGAGACAGCATCTGAGAAGCCCGACAGCATCGCATGCAGGTTTAAGGATCACATGATGACGTATCAGGAGCTGAATGAAAGCATTCAGCGATTTGCGGACGGCCTTCAGGAAGCCGGTATGGAGAAAGGGGACCATCTTGCTTTGCTGCTTGGCAATTCGCCGGATTTTATCATCGCGTTTTTTGGTGCGTTAAAGGCCGGAATTGTGGCTGTGCCCATCAATCCGATGTACACGCCGACAGAAATCGGTTATATGCTGACAAATGGCGATGTAAAAGCGATCGTGGGCGTTGATCAGCTTTTGCCGCTTTATGAAAGCATACATGAATCGCTGCCAAAGGTTGAGCTCGTCATTTTATGCCAGACGGGAGAGGCTGAGCCGGAAGCTTCAGACCCAGAGGTCAGAATGAAATTGACAACGTTTGCAAAAATATTGCGTCCGACATCTGTCGCTAAACAAAGGCCAGAGCTTGTCCCTGATGATATTGCGGTTATTTTATATACGTCAGGAACAACCGGAAAACCGAAAGGCGCAATGCTGACCCATCAGAATTTGTACAGCAATGCCAACGATGTCGCCGGCTATTTGGGAATGGATGAGAAGGACAATGTGGTCTGCGCTCTTCCTATGTTTCACGTGTTTTGTTTAACCGTCTGTATGAATGCCCCGCTGATGAGCGGCGCAACTGTCTTGATTGAACCTCAATTCAGTCCGGCATCTGTTTTTAAGCTTGTTAAAGAGAGGCAGGCGACCATTTTTGCCGGTGTGCCTACGATGTATAATTACTTGTTTCAGCATGAAAACGGAAAGAAAGATGATTTTTCTTCCATCCGGCTGTGCATTTCAGGAGGCGCGGCCATGCCAGTCGCACTGCTGACGTCGTTTGAAGAAAAATTCGGCGTTACCATTTTGGAAGGCTACGGGCTCTCGGAAGCATCACCCGTCACGTGCTTTAACCCGTTCGACAGGGGCAGAAAACCGGGCTCCATCGGGACAAGTATCTTACATGTCGAAAACAAGGTCGTAGATCCGCTCGGACGTGAGCTGCCCGATCACCAGGTCGGTGAATTGATCGTGAAAGGCCCTAATGTGATGAAAGGCTATTACAAAATGCCGATGGAAACAAAGCATGCGTTAAAAGACGGGTGGCTTTATACAGGGGACTTGGCAAGACGGGATGAGGACGGCTATTTTTACATTGTTGACCGGAAAAAAGACATGATCATTGTAGGAGGATACAACGTGTATCCGCGTGAGGTGGAGGAAGTGCTGTACAGCCACCCGGATGTTAAGGAGGCGGTTGTCATCGGTGTGCCGGACCCTCAAAGCGGGGAAGCGGTAAAGGGATATGTTGTACCGAAACGCTCTGGTGTAACAGAAACGGACATCATGCAGCATTGTGAAAAACATCTGGCAAAATACAAACGGCCTGCTGCTATTACGTTTCTTGACGACATTCCGAAAAATGCGACAGGGAAATTACTCAGACGGGCGCTGAGAGATATTTTGCCTCAATAATATGAAAAAGCGAAGCGGCGGAGCTTCGCTTTTTCATTTTTAATCCTTTGCTTCTTTTTTAATAATGTTTAGCAGCGCCTTTGTATCGCGTTTACTTAATTTGTAGTATGTGCCGTCCTTCAAATAAACGGCTTGCTGGCTGCCGTCAATCCATAGTCTGAATGAGTCGTACCGGTCTTTATGAAACTTGATTGTCCCTTCGTAATCAGGGGTTGATGTTTTTTCTGTCTTCAGCTGTTTTCCCTGATTCATAATGTCCAGCATGTCTTTGACGTGCTGCCTTTTTTCAATCTCGATATCTTCCCGGCCGCTTGAAGACAGCGTGATCAAATCCGCGTCTACCGATTGATACACATCGCCTGACCGGCTGTAAAGATAGAAAAATGCAAGAAACACAAGACCGATAACCACGATGGCTGCCACTATTTTTTTCATTTGCATCACTCCAAACATTGTTAGTTTTCCCAGCGATCGGGCTTTCCATGCTTAAAAGGACGGAAAAGTACGAGCGCATAGCTTGGTTCTAAGAATTTGAATTTATGATTACAATAGAAGTAACGGGTTGATGTGAGGAGTGAGGCGTTATGCGGAAGTGGATTGCGGCAGCAGGGCTTGCATACGTGCTGTACGGACTGTTTTTTTATTGGTATTTTTTCCTGTCCGGTGATTCCGCAGTACCGGAGGCCGTGAAAGGGACGCAGGCTGATCCGGCTTCTTTCATGAAGCCGTCTGAATTGGCAGTGGCCGAGCAGTATTCGAATGTAAAGAATTTTCTATTTTTTATTGGGATTCCTCTTGATTGGTTTTTGTTCTTTGTATTGCTGGTCAGCGGCGCTTCAAAGAAAATCAAGGGATGGATGGAAGCGGCCTTGCCTTTTCGGTTTTTGCAGATCATTGGTTTTGTGTTTGTGCTTTCGCTGATCACAACTTTGGTGACACTGCCTTTAGATTGGATAGGCTATCAAGTATCGCTTGACTATAACATTTCTACACAGACAGCGGTCAGCTGGGCTAAGGATCTGGTCATAGACTTTTGGATCAGCTTTCCGATCTTTACGCTTTGCGTTCTCGTGTTTTATTGGCTGATCAAAAGTCATGGAAAAAAATGGTGGTTATACGCTTGGCTGTTAACTGTGCCGTTTTCGCTGTTTCTGTTTTTTATTCAGCCGGTCATTATCGATCCTTTATACAATGATTTTTATCCGCTGAAAAACAAAGAGCTTGAAAGCAAGATTTTAGAGCTGGCAGAAGAAGCCGATATTCCGGCTAATCATGTATATGAAGTGAACATGTCTGAAAAAACAAATGCGCTTAATGCCTATGTCACAGGAATTGGGGCCAACAAACGGATTGTATTGTGGGATACAACGCTGAACAAACTTGATGATTCAGAAATTCTCTTTATTATGGGCCACGAAATGGGCCATTATGTCATGAAGCACGTCTATATCGGACTGGCCGGCTATTTGCTCGTGTCGCTCGCTGGATTTTATGTCATTGATAAGCTTTACAAGCGGACGGTCCGCTTTACCCGCAGCATGTTTCATTTAGAGGGAAGGCATGACCTTGCAGCACTGCCGCTGTTATTGCTTTTGGTGTCCGTTTTGAGCTTTGCGGTTACGCCTTTTTCTAATGCCGTCTCGCGTTATCAAGAGAATAAGGCTGACCAGTATGGGATCGAGCTGACGGAGAACAGAGAAGCCGCTGTCAAAACGTTTCAGGATTTGGCCGTGACGGGACTGAGCCAGGTTAATCCTCCGGAGCTTGTTAAAATATTCAGAGGCAGCCATCCTTCGATTATGGAACGGATTCAACGAGCGGAAAAAGAAGAGAATGCGCCAGAGCATCCTGCCTCAGAACAGGATGCTGACAAATAAAAAGAAGCAGGTATGGAGGAACCTGCTTCTTTTTTTCTATTATTGTGCAGCTGCTTGTACATTGATTAACCCTTTTCCATAGTAGAAAGAGCTTCCAAGGTATGTTGCAGTGCTTTCTAAACGATCACGGACTTGCGCGTTTGTCCAAGTCGGGTGCTTAGAAAGAATTAACGCTGCTGCACCGGCAACGTGAGGAGTCGCCATTGACGTTCCGTTGTAAGCACCGTAAGTGCCTCCAGGAAGTGTGCTTTGGATGGACACGCCAGGAGCCATCACATCAAGCTCAGAACCTGCGCTTGAGAATGAAGCTCTTTGGTTGCTGCTGTTTACCGCACCTACCGCAATGGTAGAAGGATATTTTGCAGGGTAGCCGACTGTGCTTGTGCTGCCCGATGAACCTTCGTTTCCGGCTGCAGCAGCAACAACGATGCCGCTGGAAACGGCTTTATCAACTACTGTTTTCAGCGCTGTTGAACCAGAAGGTCCGCCAAGGCTCATGTTGATAACATCCATATTGTTGGAAATAGCCCACTCAATGCCGTTAATAATCCAGCTGTATTGGCCGCTTCCTGTTGAGTCAAGAACTTTTACTGCATATAACGATGCGTTTGGCGCTACGCCCAGAACACCGATTGTGTTATTAAGAGCGGCAATCGTACCGGCTACATGTGTGCCGTGAGAACTGCCGTCCTGGTATGGGTTTGTTTCAGAAGGTACGAAGCTTGCTCCGCCTCTGACGTTTAAGTCAGGATGAGAAGAGTCAATTCCGCTGTCGATAACAGCTACTTTTACATTAGAGCCTGTGTAGCCTTGAGAGTGAAGAGCCGGCGCTTTAATTTGAGAGATGCCGTAAGGAACAGATTGCGCATATTCATGTGCAATATGATCTTCTTCCACATATGCAACGCTCGGATCTTGTTTCAATTCTTTTACAGCTTTTTCATCCAATGTTGCTGTGGCTGCGTTAACATACTTAAACTGCTTTTGAACTTTTCCGCCTTTCTCAGAAATAACATCCTTTTTCTTGGCGGAACTCATGGCACTCATTGTCTGTTTGAATCCGACAATGTATTTCTTTTCTGTACTGCTTTTTCCGGCAGCCTGCGCAGACATGTTGCTGAACGCCATCGTAAAGATTAACGTTAACGCAAACAACAAGCTGATCCACAATTTTTTGCTTCTCACTCTTTACCCTCTCCTTTTAAAAAAGATTCAGAGTAGCCTCACTTAAGGGACTATTCTGTAAATTTATTGTAATAGATGGAATAATATTTTAGTAGACCCATTTTTTCACGATGATTTTATCTCTATTTAGGTATATCATCTCTCGCTATTTCTGTAGAGCCTCGAAATAACTAATTTTATACAGAAAAGAACGAAAATAGACATGAGTAAATGTTCATTATGCTGAAATGTCATGCTTTTTCAGGTTAAATGCTCCTGAGTCCCGGCAAATTCCTGTCGAAAAAAATCCTTCAAATGACCTGCATGTGTTTTCGTGAGATCAATGGATATTATCTTGATATTTTTTCTATGTATGCTGATAAAAGTATTCTGAAAAATAAACTTTACAGAAAATTCTATTAAAGTTAAAATAAAACGATTATAGAGAGGGAGGAACAAATGAGATGAACATTCGCCAAGCAAAGACATCAGATGCAGCAGCCATCGCGCCGTTATTTAACCAGTATCGGGAATTTTATAAGCAGGCGTCCGATCTGAAAGGGGCAGAGGCTTTTTTGAAAGCGCGTCTGGAAAATCACGAGTCTATTATTTTGATAGCTGAAGAAAATGGAGAATTCATAGGTTTTACCCAGCTCTATCCAACGTTTTCTTCTGTGTCAATGAAAAGAATCTACATATTAAATGACTTATTTGTCGCTCCTCATTCGCGAACAAAGGGAGCTGGCGGGCAGCTGCTGTCTGCCGCAAAGGATTATGCTGCGGAAAACGGGGCAAGTCGTTTATCGCTTCAGACTGAACACCACAACCTGACGGCAAGAAGCTTATATGAGCAAAACGGCTATGAAGAGGATACTGCTTTTGTCCATTATCGTCTCAGTGTACCGGCGAAGTGAAAATGGAAGCTTGATGATTTGGTTTTTTGAACGTTCTTCGGTTACGATAGAAACGAAAAGGAGTGTGCCGAATGTCAACGTTATTTCAAGCATTGCTGGCAGAAAAAGATGCTGATGATGTTTCAGTCAATGTAAAAACCATGTCAACAGAGGATTTGCCGAAAGATGGTGTCCTGATTAAAATTGCTTATTCCGGCATCAATTATAAAGACGGCCTGGCCGGAAAAGCAGGCGGAAATATCGTCAGAGAGTATCCGCTTATTTTAGGCATTGATGCTGCGGGTACGGTTGTCTCTTCCAATGATCCGCGTTTTGCCGAGGGAGATGAAGTGATTGCAACAAGTTATGAGCTCGGTGTCTCCCGCGATGGCGGATTAAGTGAATATGCTTCAGTGCCTGGTGACTGGCTGGTGCCTTTGCCAACAAATCTTACTTTAAAAGAAGCGATGGTGTACGGAACAGCGGGATTTACAGCGGCGTTATCGGTGCACCGGCTTGAACAGAACGGCCTGTCTCCGGAAAAAGGGAGCGTGCTTGTCACAGGAGCAACCGGCGGTGTCGGCGGAATTGCTGTATCGATGCTGAACAAGCGGGGCTATGAAGTGGTGGCAAGCACCGGAAACCAGGAGGCGGCTGATTATTTGAAGCAGCTCGGTGCAAGCGAAGTGATCAGCAGGGAAGATGTCTATGACGGAACGCTTAAGGCGCTGTCCAAGCAGCAATGGCAGGGAGCGGTTGATCCAGTCGGCGGAAAACAGCTTGCCTCGCTTTTAAGCAAAATCCAATATGGCGGATCTGCCGCGGTGAGCGGCTTAACGGGCGGGGGAGAGGTTCCTGCTACGGTGTATCCGTTTATTCTTCGCGGGGTCAGCCTGCTCGGAATCGACTCAGTGTACTGTCCGATGGATGTCAGAGCCGCTGTTTGGGAGCGCATGTCTTCCGATCTCAAGCCTGATCAGCTGCTGACAATCGTGGATAGGGAAGTACCATTGGCAGAAGCGCCGGCTGCGTTAAAAGATATTTTGCAAAATCGCATTCAAGGAAGAATCATTGTGAAGCTTTAACAGGCCCAGCTTGCAGAGAAAACTATGTTTTTCTGCAAGCTTTTGTATTTTTTCAAGAATATGTACAAGTTATTAAGCTGATGAACTGCTGTGTCCCCAAACAATCTGCCATTTTTGTTTTGCCATACGCGTGTGTAAGTAATTTCACCTTCAAAAGGCGTTCCGATGCATGATCTAAGATTCTGATGCGCTGATCCAAAACATCAATGCTTGTTTAACAAAAATAAGGTCATCAGCCAGAAGTTATCCAATCCTTCCGTATCACTTGAAAGCATGCCCTTTTTTAACCATTCCTTTAAGAAACCTATTTGATTTTCATCCATACCATTTCCTCCTCTCTTCCTATTAGTTACAGTGAGATAAGTTTTTCCTGTAAGCCGGACTTTCTCTTCTCATTTTAAAAATAATTAGTGATAATGATTCTCATTTCGTGTTATACTATCTTTTGGACATCTTACTCTTAGAAACTACATACAGGAGAGACTTAAACCCATGAAGAAAACACTGATTATTCTTACAGTTTTACTTCTTTCTGTCTTAACGGCTGCCTGCTCGTCTTCAAGCGGCAATCAAAACAGCAAAGAAAATAAAGTGGCGGTAACACATGATTTAGGGAAGACAAATGTGCCTAAGCAACCGAAGCGGGTTGTTGTTCTTGAGCTTGGTTTTATCGACACACTGCTTGATCTCGGCATTACACCTGTCGGGGTTGCTGATGATAATAAAGCGAAGCAGCTGATCAACAAGGATGTGCTGAAGAAAATTGACGGCTACACATCTGTCGGCACCCGCTCACAGCCAAGCATGGAAAAAATCGCTTCATTAAAACCCGATTTAATTATTGCCGATACGACCCGGCATAAAAAGGTATACGATCAGCTCAAAAAAATCGCACCGACGATTGCGCTTGATAATTTAAACGCGGATTATCAGGATACAATTGACGCTTCACTTACGATTGCAAAAGCAGTCGGCAAGGAGCAGGAAATGGAGAAAAAGCTGACGGCGCATGAAGAAAAGCTTAATGAGACAAAGCGAAAAATCAGTGCTAACAGCGCGTCCGTGCTTTTAATTGGAAATACAAACGATACGATTATGGCCAGAGATGAAAATTTCTTTACATCAAGACTTTTAACACAGGTTGGCTATCAATATGCAATCAGCACGTCAGATAACAGCGAATCAGGCAATGGCGGCGACTCAGTGAACATGAAAATGACACTTGAGCAGCTGCTGAAAACAGATCCGGATGTGATCATCCTGATGACAGGCAAAACAGATGACATCGATGCGGACGGCAAACGCCCGATCGAAAAGAATGTGCTGTGGAAGAAGCTGAAGGCAGTAAAAAACGGACATGTGTACCACGTGGACCGTGCAGTATGGTCTCTGCGCCGCAGTGTGGACGGGGCGAATGCTATTTTGGATGAGCTTCAGCAAGAGATGCCAGCTGAGAAGAAATAAAAGAAAAGACAGGCGAATGCCTGTCTTTTTCTTATTTGATAAAGCCGGATAAGTGGCTGTTGATATTATAGTCTTTAATTCGCCATTTCTCTTTTGCAAATTCAATGTTGCTGAGGCAGGCGTTGACAAGGCGAGTGCTTTGTAGCTCTGGGTCACCGCCGGAAATTTCCGTCAGCAGTGCGTGAATCGCTGCGCCGTGCGCGACGATCAGCACCTTTTGGTTTGGATACGCCTGATTCACTTTTACCAAACCGCCCATCAGCCTGTCAGTGAGCTCTTCCAGCGTTTCCATATTCGGATATTTTTTATCCGGATATCGCTTTGTCCGTTCTTCCAGCTGCATGCCCTCCGCATCGCCGTAATCGCGTTCCTTAAAGTCATCCATTTCGACAATTGGAAGATGCAGATATTCATTAATGATTTCCGCGGTTCTTTTCGCTCTTTTCAGCGGGCTCGTTACAATGACATCCCAAGAAAAATCCTTTACGTATTCTCCGGTTTCTCTCGCTTGGCGTTCACCTGTCGCGTTCAGCGGGATATCGGTTTTGCCTTGGCATTTTTGCTGCAGGTTCCAATCGGTTTCTCCATGTCTTACTAAGCAAACGGCTGTCATAAAATCCCCTTCCTGACTTTGGTCATATCGCTATTATACTAAATCAAAAGCGCGCATCCTATGAAAAAGCCTATGCCAAAATTTCAAATAATAAAGCCAGCCCGGTTCCGCCGCCGCTTCCGATAGCAGCAACGGCATATTGACAGTCTGTCCGTCTTTGCGCTTCATAAAACAATCTGGTTACCAGAGCTGCACCTGATGCGCCGTACGGATGGCCAAGAGCTAACGCACCGCCGCGCACATTGATTTTTGAAAAGGGGATGCCGAGTTCTTGCGAGCAGACACAAATTTTGAGGGCAAAGGCTTCATTGATTTCATATAAATCGATATCATCAGGTGTTAAATTGTGTGTGATTAGGAGATTACGGATTGCATCAACCGGTGCAGCGGGCGGATAGTTTGGGTGAATCCCGCTGACGGCGCTGCCGATAAACCGGAGCACTGGCTTAAGCCCTAGGGCTGCCGCTTTTTCTTCTTCCATTACAAGGAGAGCGGCCGCTCCGTCTGATATGCCGCTGCTGTTGGCTGCTGTAACCGTTCCGGAGCTGGTGTCGAAAACCGGCTTTGCACGGGGAATCATTGCTTCTATCGGCCGCTTTTTCAGAAATGCTTCGTCCGTTTCCAATTCCCCGAGAGGAACAATTTCTTCACGGTAATATCCGCCATCATGCGCGCTTCTGCTGCGTTGATGGCTGAGAAGCGCATATTCATCCTGCTTTTTTCTGCTGATGGAATAGCGTGCTGCCGTATATTCTGCTGCTATGCCCATGTCAGGATCACCGATCGCATCTGGAGAAAACCGGGCCCGCTCTGAAAAGGGCGATTGGCTGCTGCTTTCTGAGCCGCCCGCGATATACATCGTGCCGGCTCCCGCTTGAATGAGACTGCAGGCATAGCGTACAGCTTCAAGGCCGGAGCCGCACTGTCTGTCAATCGTCATCCCGGGAACCGATAAAGGGAGTCCGGCTTGCAGAGCTGACAGCCTGGCGAGATTGCCGCCTCTGCCGATCGCGTTTCCGAGAATCACCTCGTTGATTTGATCCTCTAGCTTTCGGCTGAGACAGCTGATGATGGGAGCCGCCAAATCCTCCGGGAGAAAGTGGTTCAGCAGCCCGTTTTGTTTTCCAAAGATCGTTCGTTTTGCATCAACAATAACCGCATTCAAGTTACACTGCACCCTCTTCTAGCCATTTCCTCACGCTGGAACGGGCGATTTTTCCGCTGCTCGTTTCCGGCAAGCAGTTTGTAAACACCCATTTTTTCGGGATTTTGTAGGATGCCAGTTTCTGTTTGCACAAAGCTTTCAGCTTTCTGGCATCAGTGTTTCCGTGAATGACAGCTACAGCGATTTCTCCCCAATACTCGTCAGGGATTCCAACGACTGCCGCGTTTTCAACCTCTGGACAGGAGAGAAGCACACGTTCAATCTCTTCTGGGAAAATATTCAATCCTCCGTACACGATCATCCCGTTTTCTCTTCCTGATATGTATAGAAAGCCATCCTCATCGACACTTCCCATATCATCCACTGTCATCCAGCCGGATTCATCTGGTGCGCTGCCATTGACATAGCCGGAAAACCGCATCGGGCTTTTGACAAATATTTTCCCGATTTCTCCGGGCTGACAGCGTTCTCCCGCAGCGCTGCGGATTTCAATCTGGACGTTGTGAAAAGGGCGGCCGGCTGAATGCGGCTTCCATTTGCTGTCTTCCGGTGAGGAATATGTCACAAAGCTAAGCTCTGATGTGCCGTAAAAATCGTATAGCTTGAGATGAGGCCATTTTGCGGCCAGCTTTTTCTTAGATTCTGCCGGCCAGTCTGCACCCGATGAAATGATTTTGACAGGACTGTTGGGAAAGCCCTCAATCCGAGCAATGGCATCTGTCATCGTCGGTACGGTATAGAGAACGCTGACTGATTCACGGCTCAGCCATTCCTTCGTTTGAGCAGGGGAGAACTTTTTCAGTAAACAAACGGTTCCTCCGAGAAACAAGGTGCTGACAGCCCCATATAGGAAGTGAGAGGACATTAACGTCCCGGGAATCAGAACCTTATCATCTGATGAAATCGAAAAATCTGTTTCCGTACACGTAAAGCTCTCTATCCATGAGCGGTGAGATCGCGTGAAGGCCTTCGGTTTTCCTGTCGAGCCCGACGTAAATCCCATATAAAAAGGGTGCTCCGGATCAATGGTAGGCAAGGGATCAGCGGCTGCCTCAGAAATATCTGCCATACAGTTATCCAGCAAAACAACAGGTGTCTGGCTATCTGTCAGTTTGTTTTTGAAAAAGGCTAAAGTAACCACAAGATCTGCATTGCTTATGGACAGCCGCTCCTTGCATTCAGCCGCGCTCCAGCGTGTGTCGATGGGAACAGCCGTGCATCCCGCCGCTGCAGCTCCGGCAAACAGCTGTAAAAACGCCAGGCTGTTCGGGAGCAGGATCGCCACACGCTTCGGCATGCTCGGCAGCGACCGCAGCCAATTTGCGGTTTGAGAGACAAGACGAGCCCAATCCTGGTACGTGATTTGCTCCGATTCAGTATGGATCGCCACACGCCCGGGCGATTTTTCGGCAATAGATGAATAGGTATGAGTAATTGTCATAAAATCAGCCTCCTTTCGTAAATATCGTATCAGAAAGAGACAAGGCTTGGGTGATTTTAATGGCCAGAAACGCAGATACAGCTGCTTTTATCAAATCACCAGGCACATATGCAAGGCTCATGAAGGCGGCCTGTGACAAATCAATATGCATGATAAAAGCTTGTACTGGTATACCGAGCAGATAAATAAAGATGATGCCGAATATGATATGAGTGAAAAAGAGACGCAATACAGTCACTTTTCGCAGTCTGGAAACGGCTAAACTAATCAGCCACGAAGCGAAGGGATAAGCGATCAAAAAGCCCGCGCTCGGCCCGAAAAAAACGCCAAACCCGCCTCGTCCACCGGGCAAAAGCGGCGCTCCGAAGGCAACGAGCAGCAAAAAGACAAGCTGGCTTAAGAAAGCAGACTTAGGCTTGAGGATGCTGCCTGCCAGCATCACGCCGAGCGTTTGTAATGTAATCGGAACGGGTGTAAAAGATAAGAAGAGAGGGGGCATAAAGCCAAGCACTGCCATCAGTGCGGTAAAAATGGCAATATGCATCATGTCTATTAATCTCAGCATGTGAAATCCTCCAAACAGTAATAAAATATGGTTATACAATAAATGCAGACAATTAGTATGTCAACTTAATTTTAATTTTAGTTAACATACTAAACGTGAAAAAACCGGCTGCATGGCAGGCCGGTTTTTGATGTTTATTCTTCTGTCAGAATGACAAGCGAATCAACAGATGCTGCCACGTGAGAAACGGCGCGGCTGACTTCCTGAAGCCCTCCAAGAAAGGCCTGCAAATCGACGTCGATTTTGCCTGATTGCTCTTTGCTGATTTTCATGCTGTGGACGATTTCATCGAATAAGCGGTTAATTTGTGTCATTTTTTCTTTGCTCTCGCTGACTAGCCCATTCACGTCTTTGATATGCTTTGAGACGATGTTGATTTGTGTATTCGTATTGTTCACAAGCTCAGACACGGTAGAGACGGTTTTTTTCGTGTCCTCAGAAAGCTTCCGCACTTCGTTTGCCACTACGGCGAAGCCTTTTCCGTGTTCGCCGGCGCGGGCAGATTCAATAGAAGCATTGAGCGAGAGGAGGTTTGTTTGTTCAGCAATGCCTGTGACGATGCCGAAGATTTTTTCAATTTGCTGTGCGATTTCATCCAGCTTCACCATTTCCTTTTCGATTTGGACAAGGCTTGTGTCAATTTTGTTCATCTGTTTTTGCTGGATTTCAAGCTCTTTTTTCCCGCCGATAGACTTTTCTTCAACAGTACTGGATGTCACTGTGCCGGCTTTGGATGCTTCGGAAATGCCTTCAGATTTGTCCACAAGCTCTTGAACAGATCTGCTCGTTTCTGAAAACAGATTGGCAATCGACCCGGAGGTTTCTTGAATTTTCTGATGAAGAAGGTTTTTCTTTTCCTCTTGTTCATCGCGGGTTTGGTTGTACTCGCTTTGAAACGCTTCAAGGACAAGCTGCTGTTCTAAGTTCAAGATTTTAGTTGTCGCTTTAATAGCTTTCAGCAGTTCTTGGTGATCTGTAATAGATGTCTCGTAAATGTCAATCATTGACAGAAGTAATTCTTGAAACGCGCCCATGTACCATTTTGGCAGGAGGCCGATTCTTAAATGAATGGAGGCGATTTTGTTTCGCTTTTCAATGAATTCATCATCAATAACACCTGCAAACATTTCCTGAATATGCCGTTTTAACGTTTGTTTTAAGCGGTCAACTGAGCTGTGGTCATTAATGATATCCATCAATGAGCTTTCGTGGTCAAGGTTTTTATAAAACGCATCGACGATGTATACGATGTTTTCTTGAATTAATGGCTGAAGCTGCTCTAAAACGTAAAGCTCAGCATCTCCTAATCTGACCATTTTGAGCTGTTTTTTGACATCTGCATGTTTGTTTGTGAGCTGAATGCGGTTTTTTTGCTGTCCGTTTGAATCAGAAAAATAAGCTGTTTCTTGTTTTCTATCTTTTTTAAATAACAATACAGTGATCCCCCTTGGGAAAAATATAATTTTTACTTTTTGGCTTTTTAAGCCTTTTTCTTTTTTATCGGTCAAGGGGAACATGAATGAAGATGCAGATGAAAAATATTTATAAAAACCGTTCATTAAAATGAACGGTTTAATCAAGGTCTATTTGTTTTAATGGTTTGATGGCAGGGCCCTCCACAACTTCGCCCGTAGGTTTAAAGCGTGATCCGTGGCACGGGCAATCCCATGTGTGCTCGCCGTCGTTCCACTCGACCTCGCAGCCTAAATGGGTGCACGTCGTATCGACGAGATGTAGGCAGCCTGTTTCATCTCTGAATGCGCCCGCACGTCTGCCGTTAATGGTGACGGCTTTTCCTTCACCCGGCGCGATCTCTTCAAATTGGACGTCAGGCTTTTCAAGCTTGCCTTTAATGAAATGCTTGGCGACATCGGCATTGTAAGAAATCACTTTCTGCAGTCCGGGGTTCAGATGGAAACGGGACGGCGTGAAAATGCTTTCGTATGGATTGGCTTTTTTCTCCACAAGGTCTGACAATAGAGTGGCCGCGACAGCTGATGACGTCATGCCCCATTTTTTGAACCCGGTCGCTACAAGAATATTGTCCTCATTTTCCGACATAGGCCCAATAAACGGAATTTTGTCGATTGTGACAATATCCTGGGTGGACCAATAATATGGGATGCTTTCGATGCCGATCGTGCTTTCTGCAGCTTTTCTCAGTGATTCGTAATGTGTCGACATGTCTTTTCCCTGGCCGGTTTTATGGCCTTCTCCGCTGAAGAGAATCAGTTTTTCTCCGTTTACAAGGGTATAGCGGAGCGCCACTGACGGCTTATCGATACTCAAATACATGCCCTCGGGATATTCGATCTTCGGCTTGATGGCGAGGACATAGGATCTGTCAGCGTACATTCTCGTTGCATATAATCCGCCTCCGTCATAAAAAGGGAAGTGGGAGCAGCATATGATAAAGCGGCTCTTAATGGCGTGCCGGGTTTTTGTAATGACTTCAGGCCTTTCTCCTTTTTTGATATCAAGCGCAACTGTGTCTTCAAAAATCCGTCCGCCTTTTTGAACAATCTGCTCCAGAAGCGCTTTTAAGTATTGCAGCGGATGAAATTGGGCTTGATTCTTCATGACAAGCGCCAGCTTAGAACCTAAGGGAATCGGAAGATCCTTGATAAGGTCTCTTTCAATTCCAAGCTTTGTATATGCCTCATGCTCAGTGCGGATTTTTTGTACGGCGTTTTCATTTGCTGTGTAGAGATAAGCGTCTTGTTCGGTCCATTCGCAATTAATTTGATGTTCATCAACAATTCCTTTTATGTAATCAACTGCGTTTTGATTTGCTTCATAATAAAGCCTCGCGTGGTTCAACCCGAAATTGCGGATAAATTCATCGTAAATCATGTCGTGCTGTGCCGTAATTTTAGCGGTTGTATGGGCAGTGGTGCCGTTGAGGACCTGATTTGCTTCAATCAAGACGACACGGAAGCCTCTTTTCGTTAGTTCATATGCCGTTGTGATTCCCGTAATCCCGCCCCCGATAATGGTGACATCACATTCAGTATCCTCTTGAAGCGCCGGAAAAGAAGGCAGGTCAGTCGATGTTTTCCAGTATGTTTCGGGTGCTTCCTTTGCAAAATATGGATTAGCCAAGCCATTATACCTCCAATCAGATTTATTCTTAATTTTTCCATATTCTATCTTTTCATACATAGGAAGCAGGCATTGTTCATAACATAGTAGGGTTGAAAAGGAGTGATTTCATTGGCGAATCAAAAAAAGAAAACATTGCCGCCTCAGCATCAGAACCAGCAGCCGGGCTTTGAATATCTCATGGATCCCCGTCCGGTTTTTGATAAGCCGAAGAAAGCGAAAAAATTAGAGGGCAAAACCGCTATTATTACTGGAGGGGACAGCGGGATCGGACGTGCTGTATCGGTGTTATTCGCAAAAGAAGGGGCTAATGTGGTCATTGTATATTTGAATGAGCATCAGGACGCCGAGGAAACAAAGCAGTATGTAGAAAAGGAAGGGGTAAAATGCCTGCTGATTGCAGGAGATGTCGGAGATGAAGCGTTTTGCAATAATGTGGTCATGCAGGCAAGCCAAGCATTTCCGTCGATTGATATATTGGTTAACAATGCAGCTGAGCAGCATGTCCAGCCCGGCATTGAAAAAATCACAAGCCACCAGCTGATCAGAACTTTTCAAACGAACATTTTCTCCATGTTTTACTTAACAAAGGCGGTGCTGCCTCATTTAAAAAAGGGAAGCTCTATCATTAATACCGCTTCAATTACCGCCTATAAAGGGAATAAAACGCTGATTGATTACTCAGCGACAAAAGGAGCGATCGTTACGTTTACAAGATCACTTTCCCAGTCGCTTGTTCAGCAGGGCATACGGGTCAATGCAGTAGCGCCGGGCCCCATTTGGACACCGCTTATCCCGGCCAGCTTTGCCGCAAAGGATGTGGAAGTGTTTGGGTCAGATGTGCCGATGGAACGCCCGGGACAGCCGGTGGAAGTGGCGCCAAGCTATTTATACCTTGCCAGTGACGATTCCACATATGTCACAGGACAGACGATTCACGTTAATGGCGGAACAATTGTAAATGGGTAATAAAAAGCCAATCCTTGAGGATTGGCTTATTCGCTCTGCTTGAGCGCTGCATATTCTTTAGAGAGCGTAAGAAACGCATCTTTATCTTTTTCGTCCAAGGCTTTGTTGATTTGGTCCGTCAGCATGGCAAGCCGACGCTTATACAAGGATTCATCGAGCACCATTTGAATGTAGACATCCGTCATTGTGACATCAAATTCTTTTGTTTTTTGCGTGTTGCGGGACTTCATGAGCTCAGTGTACGATTTTTTCTCTTTCATAAAGAATCCCCCCAATGCCTTTTTTATAGTATATGGATATAAGTCGAAAAAATCAATAAATTTTTATAATTTTTAGACAACTAATACTTGGCAATCTATCGACATATCCTGCAAAATGCCGTAAACCGGATGATCATAAGAAGGTAAAATCGGTTTATTACTAGTTATTTAGTGCTAATAAATATCATTAAAAGATGATTTTAGCTTATTTGTTAAAAAAACCTGTCGTTTTATAAAAACAGATGATAGATTATTAGTATAAATTTTGCAGAAAAAGGATGGAGGCCATAATATGAGTCAGAAAACTGACGCACCTTTAGAATCGTATGAAGTAAACGGCGCAACAATTGCCGTGCTGCCAGAAGAAATCGACGGCAAAATCTATTCCAAAATTATTGAAAAAGACTGCGTGTTTTACGTCAGCATGAAGCCGCTGCAAATTGTCGACAGAAGCTGCCGGTTTTTCGGATCAAGCTATGCGGGAAGAAAAGCGGGAACTTATGAAGTGACAAAAATTTCACACAAACCGCCGATCATGGTGGACCCTTCGAACCAAATCTTTTTATTCCCTACACTTTCTTCGACAAGACCCCAATGCGGCTGGATTTCCCATGTGCATGTGAAAGAATTCAAACCGACTGAATTCGACGATACGGAAGTGACGTTTTCGAACGGCAAAACGATGGAGCTGCCGATCTCCTGCAATTCGTTCGAAAACCAGGTTTACCGGACAGCATGGCTCAGAACCAAATTCCAGGACAGAATCGAACACCGCGTGCCGAAAAGGCAGGAATTTATGCTGTACCCGAAGGAAGAGCGGACGAAGATGATTTATGATTTTATTTTGCGTGAGCTCGGGGAGCGGTATTAGAAAATAGAAAGGAGCTGACCGAACAGGGCAGCTCCTTCTCCTGCTTTAGGCCGTCGGAATTCCGCCGGTGATGCCGTATACCTGGGATGTCACATAGCTTGAATTCTCTGAAGCTAAAAATACATAAACATCTGCCAATTCTGCTGGCTGTCCAGCGCGGTTTAGCGGTGATGGCGGCGTGCCTTGGCCGAATTTCGGGATGTTTTCCGTCGGCTGTCCGCCGGAAATCTGCAGCGGCGTCCAAATTGGCCCAGGTGCAACTGAATTCACTCTGATGCCTTTGGAAGCCAGCTGTTTTCCCAGCCCGACGGTAAAGCCGATAATGGCGTTTTTCGTTGCTGCGTAATCTAACAGCATCGGGCTTGGATTATAGCCTTCTACTGAGGTGGTGGTAATAATCGACGCGCCTTCCGGCAACAACGGAAGCGCCGCTTTTACAACCCAATAAAGGGAAAAGACGTTCACTTCAAATGTTTTATAGATTTGTTCAGTAGGCAGATCTTCAATGTTTTCGACCGCTTGCTGTTTGCCGGCAACCAGCGCCAACACATCCAGTCCGCCGAGTTCCTGATGCGCCTGTTTGACTAGTTCCTGGCAAAAGGATTCGTCGCTCAAGTCTCCGGGGATCAGCACTGCTTTTCGCCCTTCTGCTTCTATCAGTTCCTTCACTTCTTCAGCATCAGGCTGTTCCGCAGGCAAGTAGTTAATGGCTACATCGGCGCCTTCTCGGGCGTAAGCAATCGCGGCAGCGCGGCCGATGCCGGAATCGCCGCCGGTGACAAGCGCTTTTCGGCCGGTGAGTTTACCCGATCCTTTGTAGCTTTTTTCTCCGCAATCCGGCACCGGCTTCATATTCTGCTGCAGGCCGGGCGGTTCTTGATATTGTTCAGGAAATTCATCATGAAAAAATGCTGTTAAAGGATTGCTAAGATTTGAATCAGACATCGTCAACGCTCCTTTTCTGTTTGGTGTACATTTGTATGTGTACCCCTGAGCATATGGGGAGAAACATGTTTTGGCAGTTTGAACGCTGAAAGAAAAGGAAAAACCAGCCCTTCTTCCATATTTATCTTGTAAAATAGGACTGTATGAATTATGATAAAATTCAGCTATAAAACAACTAAATATTGGATAAGAGGGGAGTATATCGTCATGAAAAAAGCGGCGGCGGTTTTGCTGTCACTCGGTCTCGTTTTCGGTTTTTCATACGGGGCAGACCATGTGGCGGAAGCCAAAACAAAGGTGAAGGTCTATAAGAACTGCAAGGAGTTAAATAAAGTATACAAAGGCGGGGTGGCCCGCACGTCGAAGGTGAAAAACAAAGGCGGAAAAACGAAGTACAAGCCTTACGTCTCCAAGGCTCTTTATGATGCCAATAAAAAGAAAGACCGCGATAAAGATTATATCGCCTGTGAACGCTAAACAAGAAAAAGCAATCTGATGTCCAGATTGCTTTTTTTATGCTTATGCCGCCTGATCGGCCGCAGCGC
The DNA here is from genome assembly GCF_002796895.1 of Bacillus sp. SN1. Taxonomy (NCBI): domain Bacteria; kingdom Bacillati; phylum Bacillota; class Bacilli; order Caryophanales; family Bacillaceae; genus Bacillus; species Bacillus sp. SN1. The sequence continues at coordinate 1,520,108 of NZ_PHIE01000001.1, read as the reverse complement.
TTTTTGCTTTTCTTGTCATAAGGCTTATTGCCATCATGACCGTGATGTTCAAAAGCAAGGCGACTATGCCTACATTTAAATCTTTTGCGGCTTGCGGCAGCGCCGGAAATAAAGTGCCGATTGTTGTTTCTGTCAATGTAATATAAGAAACGGCTCCGACACCTGTAATAATGCCGGCGAATGCTCCCTGCTTCGTCACTATATTATGCTTGAACAGGCTGAACAGAAGGGCCGGGAATAATTGTGTAACCAGGCTGTAGCCCATCAATAGCAGCGTAACGATGGTATTCCCGCCTTTAAAGGTAAAGTACACCGAAATCAGCGCGACCACCGGCACTAAAAACTTAGCAAGCGCCGATACTTGCTGATCTGTTGTGCGGGGAGCGAACACTTTGTACACATTTTTTGCAAACAGCGTGGAGGCTGACATTAAGATCATAGATCCCGGCACAAGCGCCGTCAGCAGTCCGGCAGCGCCGACGATCCCGACAAACCAAGGGTCAAATGTTTGTAGTGACAGTCTCAAAAGTGAAAGATCCCCATCTGCGCCTTTCAAACCTGGAACTTGCAGGATAGCCGCAAAGCCGACGAAAAGGACGAAGAGCAGGACCAGCTGGTATAAAGGCATGATAATGGCGTTTTTGCGAAAGACTTTTGGGTTTTCGGCTGAATACGAAGCGGAAAACGTATGAGGCCACATGTAAAAACCAAGCGCTGTCAAGAGCACGGTTGAACTGAACCATGCCGCACTTTGTCCCGTATCGGGAAGCGTAATAAAGCCCGGCTTTGCCGTTTCAATCTGCTGAAACATGTCTTGAAATCCGCCGTAGTAATGAATCGGCAAATACACACCTAAAAACAGAACGACAACCAAAATCATGATGTCTTTCACAACCGATATCCAGGCAGACCCGTGAATGCCGGATACCATAACGTAAACCGTGATGGAAATGGCGCCGATCCAGATGGCGGCGGCCGGAGAAATTTTGCCGTACGATGTTTCCGATACAATCAGCCCGAGGCCTTTCAGCTGCAGCACAAGATACGGAATGAGCGCTGCGATGCCCACCAGTGAAACGAGCACGCCAAGCAGCGGACTGTTATATTTTTTGGTGAAAAAATCAGACTGCGACATCAGCTTATGATGTTTCGCGTACGTCCAAACTGCCGGAAGTAGCCAATAAGAAAGGATATAGGCCAGACAGCCGTACGCGATGATGTAAAAGGCCGGTCCGCCTTTCCCGTAGGCCCAGCCGCTTCCGCCGAGAAACGTAAAGGTGGTATAAATTTCGCCTGCCATCAATAAGAAGACGAACACGGTTCCGAAGCCGCGGCCTCCGACCGTCCACTGCTCAAGGTTCATGTCTTTTCCTTTTTGGGCGCGTATACCGAGAAAAATGCTCAAGAGCAGGACGCCAAAAATGATCATGAGAGCTGCGTTCATTCTGCTCCCTCCTTTTTATTTTCGTTGTCGAGGACATACACAAGCGCCATCAACGCAGAGGTTAAAAGAGCCCACAGCACGATATAAGCAAGAATAAACGGCATGCCGAACACATAGGGAGTCACTTTATTTGCAAAAGGGATGCCGAGTAAAATTCCGATAAAGGGCAAAGCGGCGAGAACGTGAATCAGTTTCATAAAATCCTCCTTCGATTTAGGGTGGGGTTGTGCAGCGCACTGAAAATGATGTCGCAGATATGGCAGCACATGTCATTTTTTGGTGTGAAAAGGCTGTGGTTCGAATTATAAATAAATTTATTTTGTTTGTATAGTGTGAATTATCTGATATTTATTGTTGGAATCGCCCGAAGAGGGGAGTGGGCAGTCTCGGAAGAGAGCAGAATGATTCAAAAGACTCAGAGCCTGTCAGGGGCAAACAAATAGAACGTTAATAATTCGCTGACCTGCTCCCGGATTCGAGGATTAAAATAGCGGTGCTTTTCTTCATAACCATCGATCACAAATACATAAAGCGTAAAGGCCTCATCGCGTTCCGCCTCGTGGATCGCAATTTTTCTTTTCCTCAGCTCTTTTCTGACTTCAATCAAATCCTTTTGTGCTATTTTTAATGATTCGCTGATAAGCTGTTTATAAGGATGCTTCAATTTTAATGTGCTTTGCTCAATTCCGGCGAGATCACGATTAAAAATTGTAATCGCCATGGGCAAAAAGAGAGCCCGTTCAATTAATTCGTATATTTCCTCCTGCAATTTCGGCATTGCTGACTCCTTCTTTCTAACAGGAACATTTGTTCTATATGTATTCTATATCGGCTGGTGAAATGTTTCAAGACAGAAAAAATCGCCAAAACTTTTTAGTTTTTTGCTGATAATGTGTAGAATAAGGATAGACAAACCCGGTAAGGAGTATAAATGTTGGAGCATTTTTTATCCTATTTTACACAAGAACATTTAACTGAATTATTTCAAAGCTATAGGGCTTTCGGTCCGCTCATAGCTGTGCTGCTGCCTTTAGTTGAAGCATTTCTTCCGTTTTTGCCGCTGATCGTGTTTGTGGTGGCGAATACGAACTCGTTTGGCCTGTGGGAAGGATTCATCCTGTCTTGGGCGGGATCAACTGCTGGATCTATTCTCGTATTTTTGATTGTCCGTCAATACGGACAGAGAAGATTGCTTGGATTTATCCGCAGTCATCCGTCGGTCAGAAAGCTGATGTTATGGGTGGAACGGCACGGCTTCGGCCCTGTGTTTCTTCTGCTTTGTTTTCCGTTTACACCGTCAGCCGCGGTGAATGTTGTTGCCGGTTTGTCAAGGATCGGAACGCGGCCGTTTATTTTGGCGGCTGCCTCGGGAAAGCTTGTCATGATTTTTATGATCAGCTTCATCGGATATGATCTGCACGCGCTGATCACACAGCCGATTCGAACGGTCATCGCCGTATTGGTGATCGCTGTCTTATGGTATGTCGGCAAAAAGGTGGAGCGGTACCTGCATGTGAGAGCTAGTCAGCGTGATCATGATGGAGGGAGACAGTAACATGAAAAAACGGTTTTGGTTTCTTGCCAGTGTAGTGTCCGTCGTTCTCGCCATTCAGGTTAAAAATGCCGTCTTTATTGATTATAAAGTGGAAGGCGTCAGCATGAACCCGACCTTTCAGGAAGGGAACGAACTGTTGGTCAATAAATTTTCGCATCGATTTAAAACCATCCATCGTTTTGATATTGTCCTTTTTAAAGGCCCCGATCAAAAAGTGCTGATTAAGCGGGTAATCGGCTTGCCCGGTGAATCGATCAAATATAAAGATGATCAGCTGTATGTGAACGGAAAGCAGGTTGCTGAACCATTTTTGAAGCAATTGAAATCTGTTTCTGCCGGAAGCCATGTAACAGGTGATTTTACGTTGAAAGATGTGACAGGAACAAGCAAGGTGCCGAAGGGTCAATATTTTGTCGTTGGAGATAATCGCATATACAGCTTCGACAGCCGGCACTTTGGTCCAATTAGAGAAAAAAATATCGTCGGTGTGATTTCCGATGCTGAACAAAAAGACGCCAATTGAATCGGCGTCTTTTTTTGTGCTGGTTTGGAAAAATGTGTTGAAGAAAAAATTGTAAGGAGTTATAATCAAAATTGTTACGTACGTAACAAAAAATATTCGATTTTTGGTTTTTCTTTTATTCTTAGTGATTTTCATTAGTTTTATATGAAACAAAAGGAGTGATTTAGATGAATGTTGAAGCAGTGATTATAGGGGGAGGGCCGGTCGGATTTATGCTGGCTTCCGAGCTTGCGATGGCTGGGGTGAAAACATGTGTGATTGAGCGGCTTGAAAAGCCTGTTCCGCATTCTAAGGCGCTGACGCTGCATCCCCGCACGCTGGAGCTTCTTGAGATGAGAGGGCTGCTGGAACGTTTCGTATCCATGGGAACCAAGATACCTTCCGGACACTTTTCGATGCTGGATACCCGTCTTGATTTTTCAGGCTTGGATACGGGCTGTCCTTACACGCTTTTGCTTCCGCAGGCCAAAACAGAGCAGCTGCTTGAGGAACATGCACGAAGCTTGGGGGCAGAGGTATTTCGCGGGGCAGAGGTGCTGGCAGTTACGCAAAACGAAGCAGAGGCGCAAATCATTTTCAAGGATCGGGACGGCAGTCTGCGGACAATCACAAGTATGTTTGCCATTGGTGCCGATGGAGCAGGAAGTACTGTCCGGAAACAGGCTCGAATTGAGTTTCCGGGTACAGACAGCACCATTACAGCAGCGCTTGGAGATGTGGCGCTCCTTTCTCCGCCGCCGTCAGGCATGCTGTCCCTTTGCACAAAAGAGGGGGGTGTCATGATCGTTCCGCTTTCTCCGGGCCGATACCGTGTCGTCGTGATCAGCCCTTATCGCACGCAGACGCCGAAAGATGTGCCTGTCACTGAGGAGGAGCTAAAAACTGATCTCATACGAATTTGCGGGACTGACTTCGGTTTAACCGAGCCTTCCTGGATGTCACGGTTCGGGAACGCCGCACGCCAAGCGAAGCGGTACCGCGACGGCAGAATCTTCCTTGCAGGGGATGCGGCGCATATTCATTTTCCAGCGGGCGGCCAAGGGCTGAATGTCGGCCTTCAGGATGCGATGAATCTTGGATGGAAGCTGGCGGCGGCCGTCAAGGGCGCTGCGCCTTCATGGCTTTTAGACAGCTATCATGAGGAGCGGCACCCGGCTGCAGAAGGGCTCCTGAGGAACACGGAGGCGCAGACAAAACTGATTGATTTCACTCAAGCAGGCCTCCATTTGCGGAGTATGATGTCGGAGCTGCTTGCCTATCCTGAAGTGAATCGATATGTAGCGGGGCAAATTTCTGCGCTCGATGTCAGGTATGAAGTTGATCCAGACATGCCGCCGCATCGCTTGAACGGGTCAAGGCTCCCTGATATGGAGCTGATTCGTTCCGACGGCAGCTCGGAACGGCTGTACAGCTGTCTCCAAAATGGGACATTCGTTTTGCTGTCATTGATGCAAGAAGCTGATGAGCATAGCCGATTGAAAGGCTTGTGTACGGTAACCGCCTCGCTTGCAGAACCGAATGAAGAGTTACGGGACGTGCATACAATATTAATTCGCCCTGACGGACATGTTGCCTGGGCCGTGGGTGCATCAGCGCCTGATTGTGCCGAGTTGATTCAAAAAGGGATTAGCCGCTGGCTTTCCGTCACCAGCCGGGTGTAAGGCAATTCGATTGTTTCATCTGTAACAAAACGGTATGATAGAAGAAACAATCGAATGAAAAAGGATGGAAAACCCGATGAACACAGATCATACGAAACGCAATCTTTTTGAATTGTATGCGGAGCTCATTCATCAGCAGGAGAAATGGGAGGGGCTCATTAAAGCCTTTTTGGCTGACGAATTGAAGAAGCTTGGTGCCGAGCACGGGAGTAAATCTCAATTGTCGATGACAGAAATTCATGTTCTATCCTGTGTCGGGGACAATGAACCAATCAATGTCACGTCTATAGCAGAAAAAATGAATACGACAAAAGCGACTGTATCGCGCATCAGCACAAAATTGCTCGGCGCAGGTTTCCTTCATAGAACTCAGCTCAGCGATAACAAAAAGGAGGTCTACTTCCGACTGACGCCGGCTGGGAAAAAACTTCACAATTTGCATAAATATTATCATCAGAAGGTCGAACAGCGTTTTCTGTCATTTTTTGACCGGTATACAGAGGAAGAGATTCTTTTTGCGGAACGGCTGTTTCGGGATCTGGTGACAAAATGGTATCCCTCGTCAGAAGAGATGGAAGATGGTCTTCACAACGTTTTTAAATAAAAAACACGCACTGAGGTGCGTGTTTTCACGTTTCTTCTTTCTTTTTCAGGATGGTAAGGTAAATCAGATTTCCTCCGGCTAAAATCGTAAGCGGCAGTCCGGGGGAGCCGGATGTCACCACATTATAAATCAGCCAGATTCCTAAGCATATTCCATAATATAAGTGCATTGTTTTCTCGGGATTGTCGCGCAGCAAAAGAGTCACTCCTTCCCCTTCTGCTGTAAGTGTACCATGGGAGGATTGTTTTTCCAATTAGGCATTGCTGCCGCTGATCGAGCTTTCTTTGCCTTTTTTTTCACCATGAAGATGATGAAGCAGGCGATAAAACGGCGGCAATAGGGCAATGACAAGGATGACGCGTATGACCTGAACCGCGACGACAAAGGTGGAATCGGCATGCAAGGTAACAGATGTCGTCGCCATTTCTGCAATGCCGCCGGGGGCAAATGCCAGAACAGAAGTGATGAGCGAGATGCCTGTCAGCTTGGAAACGATCATGGCGCTCAAAAACATAGCTGCGATTAAACCGACGGATGAGACAAACCCGACGATGATCACGCGAGTCACGCCGGAAAACATGCTTTTATACATCTTAGAGCCGATCGTTGCCCCGAGAAATACTTGCGATACATGGTTAGCTTGTGACGGCCACCAAGCCATCATGTCGTGTCCCGTCACCGCAGCTCCGCCAACGTGGACAAGTGCCACACCGAGCATACTGCCGAGCAGCCATGGAGCCGGGAACTTTAAAAATTTCGCAGCTTTGCAAGCTCCCCAGGCAGCGAGAATAAGAATGGCGGTCCACAAAACGGGAGCGAGCCTAAAATCTGTCGTTGCTGTGGAAAGCGTTTCTGCTGCAGCACTTGCGGAACGATCTTGTTTTGTATAGATCAGGATGACCAAAAACGGAATGGAAAGCACCACGAGCAGCACCCGCATCATTTGAACGAGGCTGACAATGGCGGTATTAGCGCCGACCTCCTGCGCGATGCTCGGCATGGCGGACAGCCCGCCGGGAGCCGTGCCGACAAAGCTTGTCATCATATCCGTTTTGCTGAAACGCCAAAGCACATATCCTGACAGCATGGCCAGCAGTATAGACAATATCAGCATAACGCCGACTGAAAACCAATGGTCTTTGAGAACAGAGAGGACGGATAAGTTCAGCTTTTGGCCCAATTCGATGCCGAGGATCATCTGTCCGAGGGCGAGCCATCGGCGGTTAATTCCTTTTTGGTCTGGCGCCATCATGAGCCATGCCGGACGTATCATGGCGAGGCAGCAGGCGACAATCAGCGTTCCGATCATCCATCCAATCGACATTCCGGTTAATGAAAGAATAAACCCCCCGGCTGCACTGATTGCGATAAACCATAGATCTTTGAGGAGATTTTCGTCTTTCTTCAATGTAAAACCCTTCTTCCTTTTTCACGTAACACTCCAATTGTTCACGTAGTGAATGTATTTATTACTATAGTATATTTTTGTTGATAAAGAAATTATGATTTTTTTTCTATTAACCATTCATTTTTCTTATGACCTTGTGTTCGAGTCTTTCTATTGTGTAAGTCAGGCATAAACCCGCTGCCAGCAGACACGCGGCAAGGGAGTAAAAAATCACTTCTCCGCCAAACGATGTCAGGATCAGTCCTCCTAACAGGGGTCCGATTGAGCGGGAGATATCCCAATGCAGGCCGTATACCGCATAAAACCGGCCGAGCAGATGGGGCGGTGCCAATTTCGAAATGAAGGTCTGGATGTGAGTCAATCCGATGCTCTCGCCAACCGTCATCACCGCTGCCGTCACTAAAAGCATTGTCAGGGAGGCTGAGCATGCAAAGCCGGCAGCCGCAAGGGAGTAGCAGATGTAAGTAATGAAAAGGATTGTTTTCATTGAAAGCTTTTCTGTCCCTTTTACAAGAGGAACTTGGAGAACAAAGCTGAATAAAGCTTTTGCCGCCGAGTAGACCGTCAGTATTGACAGATAATCAGAAAACATATTTTTGCTGAAGAGCCTGTATGTTGTTTCTGTTTGCGCGTATAACATGCTGATGGGGAGAGAAAGCAGCAACAGAAGCAGTACAGGCCTGTATATCGTAAAGCTTGCGGACATTTCCGGTGTAACAGCTGGCTTTAGCGGCTTTGTTTCTGGCAGTTTCAGTGCAGCGATCAGAAAGTAGGTAAACAATGCCGCGGCATCTAAAGCGAATATCCACACGGGATTATAATTGTACAGCAGCATCCCCAGAAGGGGCCCTGCCGTCAGGCCCGCCGAATAGATCGCATTGATGACTGCAAACACTTCCGAACGTCTGCTTTCCAGCGTGCTTTCAGCGATTTGGGCGCGGGAAGCAGGTATGTACAACGATCTCCCGATGCCATTCATGACGTAGAGAATGGCGAAAAAATATGCATGCTCGGCAAACACAAACCCCGTCATGGCAGCTGATTGGAGAAGCAGTGCGATCAAAATTGCAGTGCGACGCCCGAGCTGGTCCGTCACCCGTCCCGCAACGAGCGTCAAGCAAATATCAGCAAATGGCTGAAGACTGATGATAAGCATCGGAATCATGACACTGCCGTTTAATTGTTCATGCAGATACAGCACCATGAAAGGACCCATCATTGCACCTGTCAGGCTTGTCAGCATTTCTCCTAAAAAGCGGAGCCAAACGGGAGCGGTGTATCTCGATTTTATAGATTGAAAGCTGGTCAACATGTGATCGCGCCTTTCGCTGTTTGATATAGTAGTAGTGTATAGAAGGGGCGGCGGCCCAAAAAGTGAAGAAAAGAAGAGAAAAAGATTCCCCTTTTGTCGGGAGGTGCGGGGATTGAAGCTGATTGAGCACTACGTGGCACTCGTAAAAACAGGAAGCGCTGCGTATGGGCAAATGAACGAAATGACGCTTACTGAAATGGCTGACAGTTTATTTTGTACAGAAAGAAATGCAAAGCTCATATTACATAAGCTGGAGAACAAGAATTGGATTATCCGGGAAAGCGGGGCGGGGCGCGGCCGTAAATCGAAAATCGCGTTTCTTCGCCAGCCGGAGGAGCTGCTTCTTCAAACTGCCAAGGAATATACAATGGCTGGAAAGCTTATAAAGGCAAAGGAACTGCTTCAGCAGTATCAATCCGCGTTTCCGGGGCTTCAAAACGAATATGACATGTGGTTTTCTGAGGTGTTCGGCTTTGTGACAGAGACCGGCTGGGATGGAGAAAAGGATGTGCTCCGGCTGTTCATCACCCCTGGAGCTGTCAGCAGTTTGGACCCGTGCCAGATATTTTTGCGGTCTGAGGGGCACTTCGTCAAACAGATATTTGATACATTGCTCACATTAGATCCGGCTGTGCAGGAGCCGAAGCCTCATTTGGTTCATGGATGGGAAGAAGCGGGGAAAAAACGATGGAGATTTTTTCTTCGAAAGGGAGTGTCTTTTCATAACGGACAGCCGCTGACGGCGCGGGATGTTGCATTTACGTTTCAACGCTTTTTGGCACAGGCTGACAACCCGTATAAATGGCTGTTACACGGAGTGAAGCAAGTCTTAGAAAATGGCCCTTATTGTGTGGAGCTCATACTTGATAAGCCGAATGAGCTATTGCCGTATGTTCTTTGTGATGAACGGCTGTCCATTCTGCCGGCGAAACAGGGCGGCGGGATCAATGGATCAGGACCTTTTCGGGTGATTCAGCACCACCGCCAGATGCTGGTGCTTGAAGCCAATGAACGCTACTTCAAGGGACGGCCCTTTTTGGATCGCGTTGAGTTTGTGTTTTCGGAACAAGCCGGAGAGATGAACGGTTTTACCATTCAAGAAAAACAAACATGTCCCGAGCAGCAAATTGTTTTTGATGAAAGGCATGTTCAGTATTTGTCGCTCAATCTGAAAAAGAAGGGGCCTCTTCAGCATCGAAGCTTTAGAAAAGCGCTCCGCCTGCTGATTTCCTCTCAACGGCTCGTTCGTGAGGCGGGAGGGCACCGCAGAATCCCGGTTACGTCTTTTTTGCATCCGAATCTTTTAGATTGGGGCGGCGTTTCACCTTCTGAATTGCTGAAGCAAAGCGGGTACGAGGAAGAAACGCTGGTGCTGTATACCTTTTCGGAAACGGATCATCGTGAGGATGCCGAGTGGATTCAAAATGTTTGCGCCCAACATGGCATCAGGCTAGCGCTTCAATTCTGTGATTCTGCTGATCTTCGCCGGCCCGAAATCGTGCAAATGGCGGATATCATTCATGACAGTGCGACATTTTATCAAGACAGTGAGTTTGGTTTTCTGCATTTGCTGCTGTCGCAGAACAGTTTTTTGAGTCAGCATCTATCTGAAAAGCTGGAACAGATATGCTCAGGAATGTCAGAACGCATTTTTTCGACGCCTGACCGCTGTTCGAGAATCAATATGCTGCGGGATATTGACTGCCAGCTTATACAGGAGTTCAATGCGATTCCGCTGTATCAAAATGTGCTGCAGGTGACATCAAGTGAAAATGTGAAAGGACTGATGCTTGATGAAGAGGGGTGGATTGATTTGTACTCCGTGTGGCTGTCCAAATGAAAAAGAGGGTTCTTTTTTTGAACCCTCTCCGTCCTTTATGACGCTGCCATGCTGCGGCATTGTTCAGCGCAGGCAAAGCAGGACTTCGCACATGCCTGGCAATGATCGTGGTCATGCTTTTCGCATTCAGTGCCGCACGCTTCACAAATATCGGCGCAAAGTGCGCAGATTTCTTTCATGAACGGGCTGTCCGTTTGCATGGCTTTGACTGCCAGCGCGCAAATATCCGCGCATTCCCTGTCAAGCCGGATACAGCCGCTGAGATCGTGATGCGCGTTTTCTTCAAGGCATTTTGTAAAACAATGATTACAAGCCTCCATACAATCAATGCAAGCCTCAATACAAGCTTCTGAATGTTGCTCCATGGTTGATCCCCCCTGTGTGGCAGTGTATAGTCTTATGTTTCCCGGCTTTATTTGAAAAAAACAGGTGAGTGCGTTTTTGGGTGAGGGGATATGTGGGTATTCACTGTGCAGGTATATTTAACGTTTCATCAAGAAGTATAGAAACCAGACAGCGTGATTTTGTTCATCACGGGCGGCGCGCGTAAAGATGCCTTTCGCTTTTAAGTTTGGGGTTTCCTCGGCCGCACGCAAGTAAAAGTCGGCTGTTTCTTGTTCATCTTTAAAAGCGGCGTCCAGCCCTCTCGTGAAAGTGTCCGGGCATTCGCCCGTCTGTTTTGGCATGATGTGTTTGCCGGTAATGGCACCGTACAGTGTGGAAAATTCACGGAGGTGGCGCATTTCGTCACGCCTGATTTCTTCAATCTGTTTTCTGACTTCATCGCGGCGGGTAAGTTCGGCAAGCTTGCGATAGCATTGAATCGCGCTGAATTCTCCGTTAATGGCCTTTATTAAATTCCGAATCAAAACAGGATCTTCCCGGTATGGCGCCGGATAGGGGTAGTAGCTGTAATACACGAGGGGTCAACTCCATTCCTAGGAATTGGGCTTTCGTAAAAGTATATGTAGGGCGGGGAGACATGTGCGGAGAAATTCAGCTTTTTATATGCGAAAAGGCCGTTTTTACCAATAGATCAGATTGGTCATTTTCGTCAACATTCGATAAAATATATAGAGATAAAAAGAGAGGGGTCTTCTAATTGGGAGCAGAGTTTTTAGTAGGCAGGTCCGGGAGTGGAAAAACGAAGCTGATCATCGACAGCATTCAGGATGAACTGCGCCGGGCTCCATTCGGGAAACCGATCATTTTTCTAGTCCCGGATCAAATGACGTTTTTAATGGAATACGAGCTTGCTAAAACGCCTGATATGGGCGGAATGATACGCGCTCAAGTGTTCAGCTTTTCACGATTGGCCTGGCGCGTCCTCCAGCATACGGGAGGCATGAGCAGGCCGTTTCTTACGAGCACAGGCGTACAGATGCTCCTGCGGAAGCTCATTGAGGAGCATAAACAGGAGTTTAAAGTCTATCAAAAAGCGAGTGACAAAAGCGGGTTTACCGCACAGGTAGAACGGATGCTGACAGAGTTTAAGCGCTACTGTCTGGAACCGGAAGACATCCGCCGGATGGCGGAAAGCGGAACGGATTCTGAGTATCGCGGAGAACGTATTTTATCTGAGAAGCTTCATGATTTATCGATTTTATATCAACAGATGGAAAAAAGCCTTGCAGGTCAATACCTTCACTCTGAGGATTATTTAACATTGCTGGCAGAGCATATTCCGCTTGCGGAAGATGTAAAAGGCGCGCATATCTATGTGGACGGCTTTTATCAGTTTACACCGCAGGAATTCAGGGTGTTGGAGCAGCTTATGGTTCATGCAGAGCACATCACGTTTTCGCTGACAGCGGACAAGCCGTCATATGAGCGGGAGCCGCATGAACTGGAATTGTTCAGAATGACGGGAAAAACCTATTACCGCCTGCACCAAAAGGCGAAGGAACTGAATCTGGACATAACGTATAAAGAGCTAAGCGGGACTGAACGGCATACGTGCACACCGGAATTGGCACATTTAGAGGCGCAGTATGAAGCGCGTCCAGCCGTTCCGTATGCAGAAAAACAAGAGGCCTTTACTGTGATGCAGGCCGCAAACAGACGAGCTGAGCTGGAAGGCATTGCCCGGGAAATTCACGCTCTTGTCAGAGAGAAGGGCTATCGCTATAAGGATGTAGCGATTCTTGCGCGCCAGCCGGAAGACTACAAGGATATGGTGAAAGAAGTTTTCGCAGATTACGAGATTCCTTATTTCATTGACGGAAAAGCATCAATGCTGAACCATCCGTTAATCGAATTTATCCGCTCAAGCCTAGATGTTCTGAAAGGGAATTGGCGTTATGAAGCGGTGTTTCGCTGCGTGAAAACCGAACTGCTATTCCCGCTTAACGAGCCGAAGACTAAGGTGAGAGAACAGGTCGATCAGCTTGAAAATTACTGTATCGCCTACGGGATCAAAGGCGATCGCTGGACAAAGGGCGACCGTTTTCATTACAGACGTTTTGTGTCATTGGATGATGATTTTGCGCAGACCGACCAGGAAATCGAAATGGAAAACATGCTGAATGACACACGCGACTGGATTGTTCCTCCGCTTTTTCAGCTCCAGAAACGAATGAAAAAAGCAAAGACGGTTCAGGAGAAGGCGGAGGCGCTCTACCGCTATCTAGAAGAGACGGATGTGCCGCTGAAGCTGGATCAGGAAAGACAGCGTGCAGAGGAAGACGGCAGAATCATTGAAGCGCAGCAGCATCAGCAGGCGTGGGATGCAGTCATTCAGCTGCTTGAGGAGTTTGTTGAAATGGTGGGAGATGATGAGATTTCTCTTGATTTGTTTCAGCAAATGATGGAAGCCGGCGCAGAGTCGCTTACATTTTCTCTTATTCCGCCTGCGCTTGACCAGGTGTTTGTCGGCAATATGGATTTGTCCAGAATGTATGGCACCTCCTGTACCTTTGTGCTGGGGGCAAACGACGGCGTTCTGCCGGCGCGCCCAGATGAAAACGGGGTGCTGTCGGATGATGACCGGGAATGGCTGAAAACGGTTGGGGTTGAGCTTTCCTCAGGCGGGCGGGAGCGTCTGCTTGATGAGCATTTCCTCATCTATATGGCGTTTTCCAGTCCGTCTGACCGGCTGTACGTATCGTATCCGATTGCTGATGCGGAAGGAAAAACGCTTCTGCCGTCGATTGTCATTAAGCGGCTGGAAGAACTGTTTCCGCAGCATAAGGAGCGCCTGTTGACAAATGAACCTGAGCAGGTCAGCGATGAGGAACAGCTGATGTATGTCGTCAATAAAAGCGTGGCACAGTCCTTTACCGCCAGCCAGCTCAGATTATTGACTCGGGAATACGACATCAGCGACGTCTGGTGGAGCACGTACAATGTGCTGATGAGTGAGCCGGACAGGCTGCAATCGAAAAAGCTATTCTCAAGCCTGTTTTTCCGGAATGAAGTGAAGCAGCTTGAACGCAGCGTGTCGAGACAGCTCTATGGTGAACGCATTCAGGGCAGTGTATCGAGAATGGAAACCTTTAACGCGTGCCCGTTCTCCCATTTTGCGTCACACGGGCTGCATCTGAAGGAACGGCAATTTTTCAAGCTCGAAGCACCGGATATCGGCCAGCTGTTTCATTCCAGCTTAAAGCTGATTTCAGACCGGCTGCGCGAGCAAAAAATGGATTGGCGCGATTTAACGAAAGAGCAGTGCGAGCTGTTCTCCTATGATGCGGTAGAGCGTCTGGCGCCGAAACTGCAAAAGGAAATTTTGCTCAGCTCAAACCGGCATTATTATGTGAAGGAAAAACTGCAAAAAATTGTGACACGCGTGTCCGGCATTTTAAGCGAGCATGCGAAAGCGAGCGGTTTCGTGCCGATCGGGCTTGAACTGGGCTTTGGAGGAAAAGGGCCGCTTCCGCCGCTGACCTTTAAGCTGAAAAACGGCTGCACAATGGAGCTCGTCGGGCGAATTGACCGCGTCGATAAAGCGGAAAGCTCAAAAGGCCTGCTTCTAAGGATTGTCGATTATAAATCAAGCGACAAAGGCCTTGACTTAGCGGAAGTATATTATGGACTGGCGCTGCAAATGCTGACGTACCTTGATTTATCGATTACTCATTCAGCCGACTGGCTCGGAATGAGAGCGACGCCGGCCGGAGTGCTGTATTTCCATATTCATGACCCAATGATTCAATCTAACCTCCCGCTTGGGCTTGACGAGATCGAACAGGAGATCTTTAAGAAATTTAAGATGAAGGGCCTGCTCCTCGGCGATCAGGAAGCGGTTCGCCTCATGGATACAACCCTTCAAGAGGGACGGTCAAATATCATCAACGCCGGCTTGAAGAAAGACGGCTCTCTCAGATCGGATTCAGCGGCAGTCGGCGAAAAGGAATTTGAGCTGCTGACGAAGCATGTGCGCCGCACCTTCCAAGAAGCAGGCGAACAAATCACCGACGGACGCGTATCGATTGAGCCTTATAAAATGAAGAACAAGACGCCGTGCACATACTGTGCGTTCAAATCAGTATGCCAATTTGATGAATCATTAGAAGAAAACGAGTATCGCCCGTTAAAGGCTGAAAAGGACAAGACGATACTTGAGTGGATAAAAAAGGAGGCGGATGGCAATGAACATTCCTAAACCGGCAGACAGCACATGGACAGATGACCAATGGAATGCCATTGTTTCAACCGGCCAGGATATTCTTGTGGCAGCGGCAGCGGGCTCCGGTAAAACCGCTGTGCTCGTTGAACGAATGATCCGGAAAATTACCGCAGAAGAAAACCCGATTGATGTAGACCGGCTTCTCGTTGTGACATTTACAAACGCCTCAGCGGCAGAGATGAAACACCGGATCGCGGATGCCCTGGAAAAAGAGCTTGTAAAGCGCCCCGGCTCGCTGCATATCAGACGCCAGCTGTCTCTTTTAAACCGGGCCAGCATTTCGACACTTCATTCCTTTTGCCTGCAAGTGCTGAAGAAATATTACTACTTGATCGATCTTGATCCGGGCTTTCGGATTGCTGATCAGACAGAAGGCGAGCTGCTCGGAGATGAAGTGCTGGACGAGCTGTTTGAAGACGAATACGCAAAGGGCGAGAAGGCGTTTTTTGAGCTTGTTGACCGCTACACGACAGACCGGCACGATTTGGATCTGCAATTTCTCGTCAAACAGGTGTACGAGTATTCCCGTTCTCACCCAAACCCGGAGGCATGGCTGGAAAGCTTTGTTCATTTATATGATGTATCGGAAAAGAGCGCCATCGAGGAGCTTCCGTTTTATCAATATGTCAAAGAGGATATTGCGATGGTGCTTAACGGAGCGAAGGAGAAGCTGCAGCGCGCGCTTGAGCTGACGAAAGCGCCGGGCGGCCCGGCGCCGCGCGCTGACAATTTTCTTGATGATCTTGCGCAAATTGATGAACTGATTCAGCATCAGGACGATTTCACTGAGCTTTATAAGCGGGTGCCCGCAGTCTCTTTTAAGCGCGCGAAAGCAGTAAAAGGTGACGAGTTTGATCCTGCGCTCCTTGAAGAAGCGACGGATTTGAGAAATGGCGCAAAAAAACTGCTCGAAAAGCTCAAAACCGATTACTTCACAAGAAGCCCTGAACAGCATTTGAAAAGCTTAGCCGACATGAAGCCTGTCATTGAAACGCTCGTACAGCTTGTCATCAGTTACGGAAAACGGTTCGAAGCCGCGAAGCAGGAAAAATCAATCATTGATTTTTCAGATTTGGAGCATTACTGTTTATCCATTTTGACAGCTGAGAACGACAAAGGCGAACGGGAGCCGAGCGAGGCAGCAAGATTTTATCAGGAGCAGTTTCATGAGGTGCTCGTTGACGAATATCAGGATACCAACCTAGTGCAGGAATCGATCCTGCAGCTTGTCACAAGCGGACCGGAAGAGACCGGCAACCTGTTTATGGTTGGAGATGTCAAACAGTCGATTTATCGATTCAGGCTTGCAGAGCCGCTTCTTTTCCTCTCCAAATATAAACGGTTTACAGAGAGCGGAGAAGGCACGGGACGGAAAATCGACCTGAATAAGAATTTCCGAAGCCGGGCTGATATTTTAGACAGCACAAACTTTTTATTTAAACAGCTGATGGGCGGCAAAATCGGTGAGGTTGATTATGACGAGCAGGCTGAGCTGAAACTTGGTGCGGCGTACCCGGACAATGATGAGACGGAAACAGAGCTGCTGCTGATCGACAACTCAGAAGAGACGGATGCAGGCGAGGAAGCAGAAGAGCTGGAAACGGTGCAATTCGAGGCGAAAGCGATCGCTAAGGAAATTCGTAAGTTGATTTCATCGCCATTTAAGGTGTATGACGGAAAAACGAAAACACACCGCAATATTCAATACCGCGATATCGTGATATTGTTACGTTCCATGCCGTGGGCGCCGCAAATCATGGAGGAGCTGAGAGCACAGGGCATACCGGTTTACGCCAATTTAACGTCAGGCTATTTTGAAGCGGTCGAAGTCGCCGTCGCGCTTTCTGTGCTAAAGGTGATCGATAACCCGTATCAGGATATACCGCTTGCCTCTGTTCTGCGCTCACCGATTGTCGGAGCAGATGAAAACGAGCTGTCTTTGATCCGGCTTGAAAATACAAAAGCGCCGTACTATGAAGCGATGAAAGACTACTTGGCTGCCGGCGACCGGAACGACGAGCTTTATCAAAAGCTGCAAACGTTCTATGGACATCTGCAAAAATGGCGTGCGTTTTCGAAAAACCACTCAGTATCTGAGCTGATTTGGGAAGTGTACCGCGATACAAAATACATGGATTATGTCGGCGGGATGCCGGGCGGAAAACAGCGCCAGGCCAATTTGCGCGTTCTCTATGACCGGGCGCGCCAATATGAATCGACGGCATTTCGCGGCCTGTTCCGTTTCCTGCGGTTTATCGAACGCATGCAGGAGCGGGGCGATGATCTTGGAACGGCGAGAGCACTCAGCGAGCAGGAGGATGTTGTCCGCTTAATGACGATCCACAGCAGCAAAGGGCTCGAATTTCCAGTCGTGTTTGCAGCGGGTCTCGGACGGAACTTCAACATGATGGACTTGAACAAATCGTACCTGCTGGACAAGGAGCTCGGGTTTGGCACGAAGTTTATTCATCCGCAATTGCGCATCAGCTATCCGACGCTTCCGCTCATTGCCATGAAGAAAAAAATGCGCAGGGAGCTATTGTCAGAGGAATTGCGTGTTCTCTATGTCGCATTAACGAGAGCGAAGGAAAAGCTGTTTCTGATTGGCTCGTGCAAGGATCATCAGAAACAGCTCGCAAAATGGCAGGCAACTGCGTCCCAAACTGACTGGCTTCTCCCGGAATTTGACCGCTATCAGGCAAAAACCTATTTAGATTTCATTGGACCTGCTCTTGCCAGACACAGAGATTTAGAGGCTTTGGCTGAAAACGGTGCGGCAGCGCATGCTGACATATCAGGCCACCCGGCTCGTTTTGCCGTTCAAATGATCCATTCCTATGATTTGCTGGATGATGATCTGGAAGAAAGATTGGAAGAAAAAAGCGAGCGCCTAGAAGCGATCCGCCGAGGTGAACCAGTTCCCGGCTCGTTTGCGTTTGATGAAAAAGCCCGGGAGCAGCTAAGCTGGACATATCCGCATCATGAGGTGACGCAAATTCGCACAAAGCAGTCAGTTTCTGAGATCAAGAGAAAAAGAGAGTACGAGGATGAATACAGCGGCAGGGCCCCCGTTAAACCGGCAGACGGAAACATTCTGTACAGGCGTCCCGCTTTTATGATGAAAAAGGGCCTGACAGCGGCGGAAAAAGGAACGGCCATGCATACGGTTATGCAGCATATCCCGCTCGCACATGTGCCGACGATAGAAGAAGCGGAGCAGACGGTTCACAAGCTTTATGAAAAAGAGCTGCTCACTGAAGAACAAAAAGCCGCTATTGATATAGAAGAAATCGTTCAATTTTTCCATACAGAAATCGGCGGACAGCTGATCAGCGCTAAATGGAAGGACCGGGAAGTGCCATTCAGTTTAGCGCTTCCGGCTAAGGAGATCTATCCTGATGCACAGGAGGCGGATGAGCCGCTTTTAGTGCAGGGAATCATCGACTGTCTCTATGAAACTGAGGACGGTTTATATCTCTTGGACTATAAATCAGACCGGATTGAGGGCAAATTCCAGCACGGCTTTGAAGGAGCGGCCCCGATCTTGAAAAAACGATACGAAACGCAAATTCAGCTGTACACGAAGGCAGTTGAGCAAATTGCAAAAACAAAGGTAAAGGGATGTGCGCTTTATTTCTTTGACGGAGGGCACATTCTGACACTATAGCGAGATCCGTAAGCTCCGGGAATTCAGACGGAGCGGATCTCGTTTTCTATACAAAAGAGAGGTGAAAGCATTTGCGGATTTTACATACGGCTGACTGGCATCTTGGAAAAACACTTGAAGGAAGAAGCAGGCTGAGTGAACAGGCCGATGTGCTTGATGAACTGAATACGATTGTAAAGGAAGAGCAGATCGATGCCATTGTAATGGCGGGGGACGCGTTTGACACCGTGAACCCGCCGGCTTTAGCCGAGCAGCTGTTTTATGAAAGCCTGTCTGCACTCAGTGACAGGGGGAAGCGCCCGATTGTTGTCATTGCCGGAAACCATGATAATCCTGACCGTCTGTCCGCCGCTTCACCGCTGACACATGAAAACGGCATTTATTTAATCGGCTATCCGACAACAGAACCGCTTCATATTGAAGTGCCTTCAACTGGGGAGCTTTTGGCTGTCGGAGCACTGGCGTACCCATCTGAAGCGCGGTTAAATGAAGTGCTTTCCGATACATTTGATGAAAAGCTGCTCCGTGATCATTATGACGTGAAAATCAGGCAGGCGTTTGAGCATATGACAAGCCGGTTCCGCAAAGACGCAGTGAAGGTTGCCGCCAGCCATATTTATGTCGCAGGCGGAAACCAAACGGATTCAGAGCGGCCAATTGAAGTCGGCGGCGCTTATACGGTGGCTGCTGAAAGCCTGCCGGCGGATGCGGCTTACGTGGCGCTCGGCCATTTGCATCGCCCGCAAACGATCAAGCGGGCGCGTACCCTTGCGCGTTATTCAGGATCTCCGCTCGCCTACAGCTTTTCTGAAGCGGGCTACGCCAAATCAGTGACAATCGTGGACGCAAAACCGGGGGAAGAGGCCTCTTGGAATGAGGTTTTATTATCAAGCGGCAAGCCTCTTGTGAAGTGGAAAGCGGCAAATGGCTTAAGCGAGGTGTACAGCTGGCTGGATGAAGGCAGAGATCAGAATGCCTGGATTGACCTTGAAATTCGTGTGGCGGACCAGCTGTCACTTGAAGAAATTCATAGGCTGAGGAAGGCGCACCCGGGCCTTATCCATATCAGGCCGGTTTATGAAGAACAGAACAAAGACCGGGAACGGATCGAGGTTAAGCATGTGTCGATCGAGGACCGCTTTAAGAAATTTTATGAAAAACAAACTGGCGGCGCGGTGCCGGATGAAGAAATGGTGAAGCTGTTTTTAGAGCTTGCATCAGGCGTTGAAGAGGAGGATGCGAAATGAAGCCGATCGCCTTAAGCATTAAGGGGCTCCACAGCTTTAGAGAGGAGCAGACGATAGATTTTGAAGGCCTTTCCGGTGCCGGTGTTTTTGGCATTTTCGGCCCGACAGGAAGCGGTAAATCCTCCATCCTCGACGCAATGACGCTTGCTTTATACGGAAAGGTGGAGCGGGCGGCGAATAATACGCACGGGATCTTAAACCATGCGGAAGATACGCTGTCTGTTTCCTTTACCTTTGCGCTTCAGACGAATCATCAAATCTCTTACAAAGTCGAGCGCGTGTTTAAGAGAACCGATGAAATGAAGGTGAAAACGGCACTCTGCCGCTTCATCGAAATCAAGGATGAGCATACGGTGCTGGCTGATAAAGCCAGCGAAGTGAATAAAAGAGTGGAGGAGCTCTTGGGGCTGACGATCGACGACTTTACGAGAGCGGTGGTCCTGCCGCAAGGGAAATTTGCTGAATTTCTGTCATTAAAAGGGGCGGAGCGCAGACATATGCTTCAGCGTTTATTTCATTTGGAGCAGTATGGAGACCGGCTTGTGAAAAAGCTGAGACGGCAGGCGCAGGAAGCCAATGCGAGAAAAAATGAAATGCTTGCTGAACAGTCCGGTCTCGGGGAGGCGAGCTCGGAAGCGGTTGAGCAGGCGGAACAGGCTCTCGAACAAGCCGAAGCCCGGCTGGAAGCGATGAAGAAGAATCGTGATCAGGCAAAGGAGCGGTTTACGGAGCATCAGGAGATTTGGAATGTCCAAAAGGAAAAATCCTCTTACGAAGAAGAGAAAAAACGTCTCGAAGAGGAACAGCCGCACGTAGACAGCTTGCAAAAGCGCCTGCTGGAAGCAGAAACAGCCGCCGCTCTGAAGCCCTATGCGGACCGATACGCAGAAGCGATCCAGCATGAGGAGAAAGCTGCAAAGGAACAAACGCTTGCTCAAAAAGAGTTAGCAGACCGGACAGGTTTCTTTCATCAAAAACATGAAGAGTATGAAGCGTGGCGCCGGCATAAAAGCGAGAAAGAGCCTGAGCTTTTAACTGAGCAGGAACAGCTTTCCCGCTTGCAGGAGATCGAAATCAAACTGAGTGAGGCCAAGCAAGAGGAAGCTCGCAAAAAGGCTGAACTCCAGCAGAAAGAAGAAGCTCTTCAATCTGTCATGAATGAATTGGAGACTGTAACAGACCGTCTGACACGGGGACAAAACAGGCAGACGGAATTAAAGCAGCAGCTTAAATCCCTGCAGGTGACTTCTGATGAGCGAAAAAGCTGTCAACAGGCCGCAGAAATGGCATCGCGCATCAGACAAACTGAGGAGCAAATCACAAAAGAGCAAAAACGAAGTGACGCATTGAATCTTGCGCTGCAGAAGATGCATGAGGAGAAGAACACACTCGTTCAAAAGATGGAAGCTGAAAAAAACAACATCATTCAGGCATATGAGGCTGTACAAACCGTGTACCATTTGGTATGCGAGACGGAACGGTCATTAACACATATGACTGACAAGGCTAGAAAAAGACAACACGCGCTTCACTCGCAGCGTGAAAAAGCAAGGGTGGCACTGCTGACAAAAGAGCTAGCCGAAAAGCTGACCGCCGGACAACCTTGTCCGGTCTGCGGTTCAACCGATCATGATCCGTCGGCCTCAGCACATGAAACGTATGAGCTCGACAGCAATCTTGAAGAGGACATCAAACAGACAGATGTGTTGCTGACGGAAGCGGCAGCTCTCAGCCAGGAGATTCTTTCAGCCAAAATCACACTTGAAGAACAGTCCGCGCGCTTTATTGAACAATGCACATTTTTGCAAACGATTCAAGCGCAGAACCTTGAAGCAGCAGCTTCTTACGAAAATCTGCCGGTGCATGATGCATTCGATCATGCCAACATTGAATGGAAACGAGTCAAACAGGACATTCTTTCTGTTAAAACACGAATGGCACAAATGATCAGTGCCTATCAGGAGTCTTTAAAAAAAGCCGAGCAGCTTAATGAAAAAATCGGTTTTGAAAAAAGAGAGGCTGACCGCATTGAAAACATCATCGCCGAGCTTCAGGCCTCAATGGTCAGCCGCCTGAACATGTTTAAAGAAGCATTTCAGGATCAAGCTGTGGATAAAGCGGAAAAATGGCAGCAAGCCATTGAAGAAAAAGACCGGGCTGCAGAAGAATGCGAGAAACGAATTGAGCGCAGCATCGCATTTCTTGCTGAGCATGAAGCACAAAAAGAAAAGCTGCGGGAGTCAGGGCATCAGCTTGAGCGTGAAAAGCTGGAGCTTCATTATGCGGCTGAACGCATAAAGAGCGTGATAGCGGATTATGAGCACGAACTCGGAGATTACGCAAAAGGAGATTCGATTGAAATCAAACTCCGCTCTGTCCAGCAGAATCTAAAGCTGTTAAAGGAAAAAGAGCAATCTTTATATGAAGAACTGCAAGGCGACCAGATGAAACTCAATCAGGCGAAAAGCCGCGCTTCAGCAAGCGAGCTCACCCTGCAGGAGGCGAAGGGCAGGTTGGAAAAAGCGGAAGCCGATTGGCTTGAGCATGCGAAAAGCACCTGCTTTACCCGGACTGAAGAGGTGGAGCAAAGTCTCATTCCAGCCGATGAGCTTGAAAAGATGAAAGCCAGCATAGACCAGTTTATGGATAAACTGAAGCAAAATGCTGCAAACTTAAAACGTGTAGCAGAGATACTTGCCGGCAGAGCCTTATCAGAGAGCGAATGGAGCGAAACCGTTACGGCATTACAAGAAGCAGAGGACGCATTTGGCGCTGCTATAGAGGAAAAAGGCGCGGCAGCGAAAGCACTTGCCGTCATTCGCGATCATCATAAACGGTTTAACGAAATTGAAGCTGAACTGAAAAAATGGCAAACACATATCGACAGGCTGGACAAGCTGCAAGCTGTGTTTAAAGGCAATACCTTCGTCGAATTTTTAGCTGAAGAGCAGCTTGAAAGCGTTGCGCGGGACGCGTCAGCAAGACTTGGCATGCTGACGAGACAGCGCTATGCCATAGAAGTGGATTCAGAAGGCGGATTTGTGATGCGGGATGACGCGAATGGAGGCGTCAAACGCCCGGTATCCAGCTTGTCTGGGGGAGAGACCTTCCTCACCTCGCTTTCTCTCGCTCTTGCGCTGTCTGCGCAGATCCAGCTTCGCGGAGAATACCCGCTCCAGTTCTTTTTCTTAGATGAAGGGTTCGGCACACTCGATCAAGATCTGCTGGATACGGTTGTGACAGCCTTAGAAAAACTGCAGTCAGACAATCTGTCTGTCGGTGTCATCAGCCATGTGCAGGAGCTTCGGGCGCGGCTTCCGAAAAAGCTGATCGTCCATCAGGCTGAACCGAGCGGCCGCGGTACACGGGTATCACTTGAGTTGATGTAAGGGAGGACTGGATATGGCAAAGCAGACTGTCGGAATATGTGAGCTGTGCGGCCGAAGCGAAGTCCAGCTGACAGAGCATCATCTCACACCGAAGGAAGAAGGCGGAACGTTCCTGCCGACAGCGATGCTCTGTATTCCTTGCCATAAACAGATTCATGCCTTATATACAAATCAAGAGCTTGCGGTTCGCTTAAACGGAATAGATGAACTCAGAAGCGATCCGCAGCTTGCCCGGTTTGTCAGCTGGATCAGAAAACAGCCGCCTGAGAAGCTGATCAAAACAAAGAAATCAAATGAACGAAAAAAGAAAAAATGACCAAAAAGCAGCCCTCTCTTTGCAGAGCGGCTGCTTTTATCCATTTCCAACCATATCCTGATCACTGACATCGGGGTCTATATAATTTGTCGCGTTGATTGCATTGTTTAATAGAAGGAAATCTCCCGTGTTCCCTGCTCCCGAACCGAGCGCAGATTTTGAAGAGCTTTTCGGAGAAAGGTAAAAGGAATCACCAAAGTTTACGACTCCGCCCGATATGGAATTGATAGCTATAGGCCCGACAATTGCTGGCATAAACGACACCCTTTATCGAAGTCTCTGTTTATTATATGCTCTTGGCGGGCGATTGTGAGCGCGGTGACTGAATCTGTCTAATATGTTTGATTCTCGCATCGCCGCGGACATGCGAAGCCGCCCCCACATGAAAAACAGAAGAGGATGAGACCCCTTGAATTTTGATGCTGCGTACATGAATGACCGGCACTTCGTGGCAAAATGCGCTTTGTACACCTGTTTCGGGAATCGGCTTCACTGCCTGCTGCTGAAAGATCTGGTACTCCTTTCTGTTAAATGAACCTTCATTTTCATAAAACGTTGAAAGCGAGCGCTGAACAGCCAGTACTTTTATCTTCATATCGATTTCGTTTGTATCGCCAACTTGAAACACACTTGATATTCCAAGAGAGTTAAATTTAATCAGTCTGATGCGGGAAATACGCTTAAGCATTATTCGACGGCAGCGGAGCAAACGGCCCGATGATAAGAGATTCAGGCGGCGTATCGAAAATAGAAGAAAGATAGATAGATTCAGTGTCTCCGATGTGGAAAACAGAGGAGCTGGATACACCATTCATCCGGATATCCCCGACCTCCAGGTTGCGGTTGATGACTGTAAAGATCATGCTTGCTCATCTCCTTTCATTTCGGATGGGATATGTTCAAGAAAATGTTCTACAGCACGGATCACGTCACGCTTCACATGCTCAGCGATATGTTCTGCATATTGTTTAGGCGGTGTGTTTTCTTCTTTTTTGATATGGGACATATAATAGTGAATCCGGCTGTCCATTTGTTTTCTGATGTCTTCAATGACATGATGCCTGTTTGTATCGTCAAGCCTGCTGTCATACTGATTTTCAAGCTGCTCCAGCACATTTGGGATTTCCTCGGTTAAGTACATGTCGACATTCTGGCGGATCTGCTGCATGAGCTGGGCGCTCTCTTCCTGCTGCATCATCCCGATTTCAGGTGCCGTTTGGCTGACTTCAAAATTTTGGACGCTGTTCGGGTCTGTCGGATTTAAACCGATATTCAATGTCCCGTCGAGCCTTTCGATTTTCAGCTGATCAAATTTATACTCCACACGCTCAATGGTAGTGGCCGGCCGCTGTTTCATCGTATTCATTTCAGCTTGAATCTCTTTCAGCTGCCGTTCGAGCTGCTGAATATGAAGCGCCTGCTGCTGAACGAAGGAATTCAAGTTTTGCAAGTAAGAGGAAACAGATTGATCATACATGTTCTTTCACCTCTTTCATATGATTAACGACCAGGAGGCTGGAGCGGGACCAATGTTCCTGTATCGGGCTCATCTAATTCAACTGGCTCCCCCTGAGCTGAAACTTCGGGGGCCGCTTCTACATAGCTGCCTGTATTATACAGGTTAGAAAGCGATTTAATGGACCCGGCGCTTCCGATTTGCAGAATGGAGGAGTTGCTGATTGATTCCAGCCGGAGATAGTTAATTTGAATGGTTTGATTAATATAAAAGTTCATGAAGCACACTCCTTTACGCATTCCCTACGATCGGCTGATCAACTGCATCGTTGTCATACACATTCGTCGCGTTTTTGTAATTCATCACCTTGAGGCTGTCACCGGTATTAAAACTGCCCGCACCGGCAAACGTTCTAACCTCGGCCTGAGGAGAAATCGTAATACAGTCCCCGATGTGAATGACTCCGCTCGTACCAATCGCATTAATTTTAAACGCTCCGACAATGGCCGGCATACGAGCACATCCTTTGTTGAAATATTGAAAAAAGGCAGGTAAAGTATAAATAGAATTTGATTTTAATTGGGCTATTCACGATAGCTTATGACAAACGCACATATGTGTGAGAGAAATTTAGAGGGGACATATCGGCTTCAAATGTAAGCGGTCGCATTTTTTGGACCGTTATGTTTAAACATTTCAAAAGCGGGTATTGAATAAACTGAGCGGAAAAGCGGCGATGGATGCCGCTATCCGCCTGCGTGATTTTTGTTTCAGTTACTATGGTGTTTTTTCGTGTGGGAAATGCTTTTTGGAGTATGTCGTGCTGCGGTATCCGTTTTTTGGGCGGGCACATTCTCGCCCTGAGGTATATCCCGGAAGTGCTGAGCAATAAGCGGAGTTACATGTGGTGTATTCAAATCGTTATAGAAAATGATTCACATACGGGAGTTTTCAGGATATCCCCCAAAAATCATTTCTTCTTTAATTCGGCTGTTCAGCAGACTGTCCAGCTTTTGGCTGCATTGAATCGTCTCCTTTGAATTCATGCCGTATTTTTGTGCTGTTTCAATTAGTGTGATTCTCATTTCTTCAATTTTACTGTTCATTACACGATCTCCAATTCTAGAATTTTATTTTGATAAATACAGGATATCGTTAGTATAACCTATTTTTGCTGAAAAGGTTGCCTTTCGTCAATTTGACTGAAAAAGCGACAATTTTTGTTGCGCTTTTTTATGGAAGAAAGGACTATAGTCTTGCTAAGTGTGCTTGCAAAAAGTCCTGCCGCTCCTCTATTTCTCTAAGTATATTTGTCTGCTCCTTTTCGAATTGCAAGGGGCTTTTTTTTATGAATGGATCATCATCAGCCTTTTGACAAATGTCAAGATGCCAATCTCTGATGAAAGGAGACAATCGTTCAATTGTAAACGACCGGTTCAGCACGTTTTTCATTAACGTGTGATATTGCGACCGGTAGGCGGGAATGGAAAGAAGCCTTGACGAGAGCGTCTGCCCTTTAGTCAGCAGAGGGTCTTCGTCAGATCTTCCGTGTGCGGCAAGCGATCTGGTCTCTATCGGGGAAACGTGAAGCCGGCCGGATTCGTGTAAACACAATGTGTAATAAAAGCCTTGATTGGTGCAGGCGCTCCCGATCAGCCACAGAAAAAACAGTTTGACATCCAAATACATTTTAATGCGCTCAGCTAATTCGTCATCTCCAGCTGTACGGATCAGCATGAGAAATTCATGTAAGAACGCGGCAGATCCATCTTTGAAAACGGACAGCGGAACCCTTGGATCGGCGGTCTTCACTTGGTAACCTGCCCTATCGGCTAGCAGATGGTTCTTGATGCTCAAATAAATGCCTTCTGGCTGGCCATTGATGGTCAGAAAGCTGTACGAGGCAGCAGGAGCGGGAACGCCGATCTGATCAAAAAAACAATAGGCGAGCCTGCGCCGCATCAGTGACGGATCATCCTGTTCCGCATTCAAAAAAAGTGTGTTTTCACCAAGCAGAGACTTCTCCCAGCTGATTTCATAGGATGCCTTTTCCGCTCTGTCACGCTGTGTGAGAAGAATCGGAGAAACTGATCGGTCCGTCACCAAAAGCCCCTTGGCAGCTCCTTTTCTATTCAGCTGCTGCCGATGAAAAAATAAGTGTATGTTCTCCATATTCTTTCCTCCTCCTCAAAACGCCATTTGTATGATATGTGCAGCAAGCCCGTCCCGAAACGAAATGAAAACGGACACGAGAAAAAGGGATTTCAGTATTCGACAGAGAATACATGAAGGAGCATTCTGATTTAAAAGATGATGGAGGAATAACATGAAATTTGCGACAGGGGAACTTTACAACCGAATATTTGTCGGCCTGATCATTGATGATGATAAAATTATGGATTTGCAAAAGGCTGAAAAAAAACTGTTTGAACTTGAGACGATTCCGGGATCGCTGATTGAATGTATCGCAGAAGGGGATAAATTCGTTGCGCATGCAAGGCAGCTGGCAGAGTGGGCAAAGAAACCGAATGATGAGCTGGGATCATTTATGTATTCATTATCTGAGGTGAAGCTTCATGCACCCATTCCTCAGCCGTCAAAAAATATCATCTGCATCGGCAAAAACTACAGGGACCATGCGATTGAAATGGGAAGCGAGGCTGACATTCCGGAGCACCCGATGGTGTTTACAAAATCGCCAGTAACGGTTACAGGGCATGGTGATATCGTAAACAGCCATGAAGAGGTCACCTCTCAGCTCGATTATGAAGGAGAGCTTGCTGTCGTCATCGGAAAGAGCGGCACCCGCATATCAAAAGAAGACGCATATGACCATATTTTCGGATATACGATTGTGAATGATATCACGGCGCGTGATCTGCAAAAAAGGCATAAGCAGTTTTTTATCGGAAAAAGCCTGGATACGACATGTCCGATGGGACCCGTGCTTGTACATAAATCATTGATTCAGGAGCCTGGGCGCCTCAAGGTTGAAACGAGAGTCAACGGCGAGCTGCGCCAATCGGGTTCGGCGAGCGATATGATCTTTTCCATTCCGGAATTAATTGAAACCCTCTCAAAGGGGATGACGCTTGAAGCGGGAGACATCATTGCCACCGGTACGCCGTCTGGAGTCGGAAAGGGATTTAATCCGCCAAAATTCTTGCGGTCAGGTGACAAAATCGACATTACGATTGACCCGATCGGAACGCTGTCAAACCAAATCGGCTGAAACAAACAGGAGGGCGGACTAGGACCCGCCCGTTTTTTCTGAGTCTATCTTTGTGGCAGAGGACAAGTTCATGGTACTATAAGTGGGGTAATTTATCTGATAGGGGGAACATATATGACACACCTACATATTACAACATGGGTGGTAGCGCTGATTCTGCTTTTCGTCAGCTACTCGCTGTATTCGTCACAAAGTGCGAAGGGCGCAAAAATCACTCATATGATTCTGCGGTTATTCTATATCCTTATTATTTTGACAGGAGCTGAGCTGTTTGTCCGTTTCGCCAACTGGAACGGAGAATACGCCGGAAAAATGATTCTTGGCATTATCACCATCGGCCTGATGGAAATGCTCCTCATCCGCAAGAAAAAAGACAAATCAACCGGAGGCTTATGGATCGGCTTCGTCATTGTACTTGTGCTGACAGTGCTGCTCGGCCTGCATTTGCCAATCGGTTTTCGATTGTTTTAATAGAAAAACGCAAACCCGGCTCTATGATAGAGTCGGGTTTTTGTATATTTCCCTCCTTATATTCCAAATCATTTAAAATAACCTTAAAATTCCCTGTAAGCGGTATCTCGTCCTATGAAATTATGATACCTTCAAGTAGATTCATTATTTTGCAGGAGGGATATCATGAAACGCAAAAAATTCAGCTCGTTTGTGGCGGCAGTGCTTATTTTTGCACTGATCTTCAGCCTTTTTTCTCCGGGAACCAAAGCGGCAGCGGCCGGTGCGATCGATCAGGCGGCGGCTCTGGAAAACGGCAAAGAACAGACAGGCACCATGAAGGAACCGGAACAGGTGAAATGGTACAAAGTGACTCCGGGAAAAGTGGATATTCAAAATCATTCACATATGGCACTGACCGTAAAGAGTGATTCAGCACTGAATGTATCTGTATATCCAAGTATGGAAAAAGCGCTTAAAGATGAAACGTTTGAGATGTACCGTTCTTACACAGCGGAGGATGGAAAAAGCGAAATCAATTTTCCATACGCGTGGAGCGGCCCTTACTATGTAAAAGTTGAATATCTTGGTGAAGAAGAACCAGAGGACGGCGGAACGGCAGAAGCAGCTGCGGAAGCCAAGTATACGATTGGATATAAAGGCACCAAAAAGCAGCCGTCAGATTTAGAAGAGGAAGAAGCTTGTCCGGTGGAAATGAGTGTCGATCAGAAAAAATCGGGAAAAGGCATCCTGGACAAGCTGAGAGCGATTCGTGATGAGCAGCTGAGCCAAACAGCAGAAGGCAAAGAGCTGACTAGCCTTTACTACAAAGCGGCGCCGTTTATCGTGGCAAAGCTCGCACTCAATAAAACAGCGAGAAATGAAATCTATCAGGATCTTGTGACATTAAAGCCGTTGTTTGATGATGTGTCAGAAAACGGTGTGTCATCTTCATATAAGATTACTGAAAAGGATCAAAAGGCAATCAACCGGCTATACGATAAAGCTTTACAATCAGTCCCGTCTTTCCTTAAAGAGGAGATAAAGAAACAGGCGGAACGATTAAATATCAAGCAGCTGCAAGGCAAAACAGCAGGAGCAGTGTTAACAGAAAACAATATTGCGGCAAAAAGTGAAGTTCAGACAACAAAGGTCATTTTCAAGGTGAAAGACAATAAAAGCCTCTCGTCAGTACATAACGAAATGAAGGGCTTTTCTGCAAGCGCGCAATCGAAAAAAGACATTTCCAATGTGAAAAAGGCAAAGAAACTGTTTGACAATCTCTACTCATTTGAACTGCCGAAAGATGAGAAACAAAACGGCACATATACGGCAAGCGCAAAACGGGTGAAAAGCGCTGCTGCGACATTATCCAAGATGTCTAACGTAGAGTTTGCAGAACCTGTACAGGAATACAAAAGCCTGTCAAAGGATATTCAGTACCCGTACCAATGGCCGCTTAAAAATAATGGTGATAACGGCGGAATTAAAAATGCGGATGTGAAATACGAGCTTGCCAGCACATTGCTGTCTAAACGCAAGCTGAACGATACATTAATTGCGGTAGTAGACACAGGTGTAGACAGCACGCTTGCTGATTTAAAAGGAAAAGTCAGAACCGATCTCGGGCGTAATTTTGTCGGACGGAATAACAACGCAATGGATGACCAGGGGCATGGGACGCACGTCGCCGGCATTATTGCTGCACAAAGCGATAACGGTTATTCAATGACTGGTTTGAACGCCAAAGCGAAAATTATTCCGGTAAAAGTGCTTGATTCCACAGGAGCCGGAGATACTGAACAAATTGCTCTTGGCATCAAATATGCTGCTGACAAAGGAGCAAAGGTGATTAATTTAAGCTTAGGCGGAGGCTACAGCCGCGTGATTGAATTTGCTTTGAAATACGCTGCTGACAAAAATGTCTTAATTGCCGCAGCCAGCGGGAATGACGGAGCCAATTTCTTATCGTATCCTGCTTCATCTAAATATGTGATGTCAGTCGGAGCAACGAACCGCATGGATATGACCGCGGATTTCTCTAACTATGGAAAAGGTCTGGATATCTCTGCTCCAGGGTCTGATATCCCGAGCTTAGTGCCGAACGGGAATGTCACGTACATGAGCGGAACATCCATGGCGACGCCATATGCTGCCGCTGCTGCAGGATTGCTGTTTGCTCAAAACCCTAAGCTGAAAAGAACAGAAGCAGAGGATATTTTGAAAAAGACGGCGGACGATATTTCCTTTGAAAGCGTCGATGGCGAGGAAGAGGAATTGTATGACGATAATGGCGATCCGATTGATATTCCAAAGACGCCTGGAGTAGACTGGCATTCAGGCTACGGGCGGCTGAATGTCATGAAGGCTGTCAGCGCAGCTGATGTACAGCTCAAGGTCAACAAGCTTGAAAGCACACAAACAGCCGTCAGAGGAAGTGCGAAGGAAGGCACGCTGATCGAGGTGATGAACGGCAAGAAAAAACTCGGCAGCGCCAAAGCCGGAAAAGACAGTAAGTTCAAGGTCAATATCCCGACTCAAAAACAAGATCAAGTCTTGTATGTGAAAGCAACAAAAGGCGATGCGAAAACATCGTATAAAGTTGTCGTCGTCAAAGGAAAACCTTCCGGCACACCGAAAGTAAATGCTGTGAAAACGAAAGATACGGCAGTGAAAGGGAAGGCGAACAGCAATGCAATGATCAGAGTGAAAAACAAATCAAAGAAAGTCATTGCTTCTGCCAAAGCTGACGCGAAAGGAACGTTCACGGTGAAAATCAAAAAACAAAAAGCCGGAACGGTGCTTTACGTCACGGCTGCTGATACAGACAAAAAAGAAAGCAAAGATGTAAAAGTTGTTGTTGAAAAGTAATCAAAAAGCGGTGCCTCGCTGCACCGCTTTTTTTATTTGCGCCCCCGCTGGACCGCTGAATACATAATGGATCGCTTTCCATTTGAAGCCGTCCATTCGAATCGGTCTCCCGTCCCTTCGCTGCTGTAGTGATGCTGCACCGCGCATTGGGCGGTGTCATTTGAAAAGTGATAAAAAGAAACACCCTGCTCCTCCGAAATATTCGAAAAAACGCCTTTATTATAAGAAAACACACAATCGAATACCGATAAGCCGAAGCTGTGCAAGTACTGCAAAAATGCGAGAAAGGTTTCGTCATCAAGTGAATCTAAAAGCGCCATGAGCGGCCGCTTGACTGATTTTTCATAGCGGATGCGTTCTCCGCCGGAAAGGGAGATGTTTTCTTCACCGCATGCCAGAATCAATTGATCCTGAAAGCCTGCCTGCTCCCACTTTCCTTTATGCTGTATCCAGATTGGGCTGTGATGGAGACTGTCCGCCAGCAGTATATCGCCTTCCTCGTTTTCGATTAAACAGATGCCGTCTTCGATGAGGATGGTGCCGTACTCCCACTTTCGCTCCTCTGTATATATCAATTGTTTCCGTTTCATACATGCTGTCTCCTTTTTCTTCTTTCCTCTCCTTTCTATCCAATTCAAGCCTGTCCCATACAACTCTTTTATGGACAAATCAACTATCTGCCTAAAGATGCATAAACTTACTAAGGTGCTGAAAGAAACGAAATTGTTACGAAAGAAACGGGATTGGAGCTGATATCACATGTGTGGAATTACGGGTTGGGTCGATTTTAAAAAGCAGCTCGTCCAGGAAAAACAAACGATCAACAGAATGACAGACACTCTTTCCAAACGGGGGCCTGATGATTCTAACGTTTGGGGAGAGCATCATGTTTTATTCGGACATAAAAGGCTTGCGGTCGTTGATATAGAAGGCGGGCGCCAGCCGATGGCATGCACCTTTAAAGGAAATACGTACACCATTATTTATAATGGCGAGCTGTATAACACGGAAGATCTGCGCAAAGAATTGCGGGCGCGGGGCCATCAGTTCGAGCGGACATCAGATACCGAGGTGCTGCTGCACAGCTACATTGAATGGCAGGAAGACTGTGTAGACCATCTCAATGGCATATTCGCTTTTGCTGTGTGGGATGAAAAGCGCGATCTGCTGTTTGCGGCGAGAGACCGTCTCGGTGTGAAGCCGTTTTTTTATACGAAGCAAGGCTCTTCTTTTCTCTTCGGGTCGGAAATCAAAGCGATCCTTGCACACCCTGATATAAAAGCGCGGGTGGACAGAACAGGACTTTCTGAAATTTTCGGGCTTGGGCCGTCCAGAACCCCGGGCACCGGCGTATTTAAAGGCATAAAAGAAGTCCGGCCGGCCCATGCGCTGACGTTTTCTAAAGACGGGCTGAACATTTGGCGTTATTGGAATGTCCAAAGCGAAAAACATACGGATGGCTTTGGTGATACTGTTGCCAATGTCAGATCGTTGTTTCAGGATGCGGTGACGCGGCAGCTTGTGTCGGATGTGCCGGTTTGCACATTCCTATCAGGCGGACTGGACTCAAGCGCCATTACTGCGATCGCGGCAGGCCATTTTGAAAAGGAAGGGAAAGCGCCGCTTCATACTTATTCGATTGATTACGAAGAGAACGATAAATTTTTTCAAGCGAGTGCCTTTCAGCCCAATGATGACGGCCCATGGATTGAAAAAATGACAGAGGCCTTCGGCACGACGCATCACAAATGCGTGATCAGCCAAAAAGATCTCGTCGATCATTTGGAGGAAGCCGTACTGGTCAAAGACTTGCCGGGAATGGCTGATGTTGACTCGTCCTTGCTGTGGTTTTGCCGGGAAATCAAAAAAGATTTTGTCGTCAGCCTGTCGGGAGAGTGTGCGGATGAG
The DNA here is from genome assembly GCF_002796895.1 of Bacillus sp. SN1. Taxonomy (NCBI): domain Bacteria; kingdom Bacillati; phylum Bacillota; class Bacilli; order Caryophanales; family Bacillaceae; genus Bacillus; species Bacillus sp. SN1. The sequence goes on along the minus strand of NZ_PHIE01000001.1, from coordinate 1,486,598 downwards.
ATTTTCGGCGGGTATCCGTGGTTCCATATGGCAGACGTTGAATCGGGCTTTCCATGGATGAGGTCGACGGAGGAGCGGATCAAGCTGCTTTCTGATTCGTGGCAGAACAAATTGAATCTCAAAGAATACGTAAATGCCAAATATGAAGAAACTTTGGCAGAAACGCCATTATTAGACGGAGAAACGGGTGTGGACAAAGCAAGAAGACAGCTGTTCTATTTAAATATGCTTTGGTTTATGACGAATCTTTTGGATCGCAAGGACCGGATGAGCATGGGGGCGAGCCTTGAAGTGCGGGTGCCGTTCGCCGATCACCGGCTCGTGGAATATGTCTGGAATATCCCGTGGGAAATGAAAATGCATGACAATCGGGAGAAAGGCATTTTCCGTAAAGCGCTTGAGGGCATTTTGCCTGATGACATTCTGTATCGCAAAAAAAGCCCATATCCGAAAACACACCACCCGGAATATACAAAAGGCGTCAGCGAATGGCTGAAAACGATCAGAAGCCAAAAGGACTCCGTGCTCCATACCCTGCTGGATAGAAAACAATTGGATCAGCTCTTAGAAACGGAAGGCTCCTCCTTCAAGGTTCCATGGTTCGGGCAGCTCATGAAGGGGCCTCAGCTGATCGCCCACCTTGCTCAAATTCATACATGGTTTGAAGCGTATCGCATTGATATTGATGAGGGATAAAGAAAAAGCCGATTCTGCGCAAAGGAATCGGCTTTTTCTTCATATACAATTGCGAGAAAACATAATAGACTTGAAGAAGCAGTGATACATAGGAGTGAAAAGAAATGACAGAGATAAAAGAAGTCTATCAGCAATGCGGCCAGATCGTCAGCGCCCGCGAACCAGCCTGTTACAAAGCATTCTCGTTTCTCCCGCTGAAGCAAAGGCAGGCAGCTTGGACAGTTATGGCGTTTTGCCATACGGCAGCCAATGCGGATGAGAAGGCGTTATCTGCCATTGAAGCTGAGGCTGAGCATGTTTTTTCCGGGACATATAACGGGAATCATGTTTTGTGGAAGGCTTTCAGCCACGCGTATCAGACCTTTACATTGGACAGCGAGCCATTTCGTGAGTTCATTACCGCACAGAAAGCGGAAGATAAACCGTTCGAAAGCCTTGATGAACTGCTCATGCACGCATACCAGACGGGCGGCTCGGCCGGATTGATGCTTCTCCCGACTATGGCGCGCCGGCATCAGGAACAGCTTACACATGCAGCCGGCTCTCTCGGTTTAGCGATTCAGCTGATTCGGCTTCTGAGAGATATCGGCACGGACCAACAGCAAAAAAACCGCATCCCCCGGCAGGTGATGCAGCAATTTGGATATACAGAGGACGACCTTCAAAATGGCGTCGTGAATAAGGCGTTTACCATGACATGGGAGTATATCGCTTTTGAAGCGGAAGCCTATCTTGAGGAGTGCCTGGATGCATTGCCGCTATTTCCGTTATATTCACAAAAAACGGTGAAAGCCGCTCTTCATTTGTACCGGGCTGTTTTAGAAAAAATCCGGGCGGAGCAGTATGATGTATTTCAACATCAATACGCCCTCACAGAGAATGAAGTGAAGCGGATTCTGTCTGACATATAAAAAAACACCCGGCCTTATTGAGCCGGGTGTTACGCCATTCCTTTTTGAATCCAGATACGGGAGCGCCATCTTCTGTACATTAAGATTCCGCGAACCCATTCGTCCGCAATAAAGGAAATCCAAACGCCGGCAAGACCGAAACCGAGGTGGATCCCGAATAGATAAGCAAGCGGGAGGCCGATGCCCCACATCGAAATCATTGCCATGTAAACCGGGAATTTCGCATCCCCCGCGGCACGCAGGGAGTTAATGATAATGACATTAAACGAGCGGCCCGGTTCAAGGATAATTGTCATGGCAATCAAAAGGCTCGCAGTCGCAATAATATCAGGGCTTTGTGTAAAAATGCCGATCAGGTCTTTTGAAAAGATCGTCATCAAAACCGATGTGGCCGCAGCAATTCCGAGTGCCCAATATAAGCTCTTCATGCAGCGCTCATACGCGGCATCAAACTGTTTGCCGCCGATATAGCGGCCGATTAAAATTTGCGTGCCCTGGCTGATTGCAGTGCCGAACAGCAAAATAAACATCGTAATATTTTGCGTATACACTTTTGTTGTCAAAGCCTGCGCACCCATGATGGCGATAAAATAAGTGACAATCATTTGCGAAAGGTTGTATGAAAGCTGTTCTCCCGCAGAAGGGATGCCGATTTTCAGCAGCTTGCGCAAATGCTCTTTATGCATATGAAAGACTTTTTTCAATGACATCTTCAGCTGGATGCGTTTGTTGACAATGACAATCATCGCGATTAATCCGATGACGCGGGCGATAGATGTGGACATGGCCACACCGGCGACGCCGAGAACAGGAAAGCCGAACAGACCGAAAATCACAACAAAGTTTCCGGCAATGTTTAAAATGTTCATGCCGATTGTGACAAACATTGTATCTTTTGTGTAGCCGTAGCTTTTTAAGATCGCGCTGAATGTCATGATTAAAGCCTGAATAAAGGACAGACCTCCGACAACTTGTAAAAAGACCTTCGCATCAGGCATCAGCTCGTTTGATAATCCCATCATATGAAGCAGAGGGACAGCCGCGAAAAAGACGACGGCGCTGATGGCAAGGCTGATGAAGAAGTTGGCGCCGATTGACACATAAGCGACTTCCATGGCTTCTTTCTTTTGCCGTGACCCTAAAAATTGTGAAATGATCACAGTCGTTCCTGTTGCGATAAAGCTGAACATCACGATAATTAAATTCAAAATCTGGTTGCTGACGCCGACCGCTGCCACGCTGTTATCTGAGTATTGGCTGAGCATGAGTGTATCGGCATTACCCATAAACATATATAATGAGACCTCAATAAAGATCGGCCAAGTAAGCGAAAATAATGAGAACGATTTGTCAGCGGGTTTTTTCAAAGCAGTTGATTTGAAGACAGCTTGTTTCATCGTGTCTAACCCCTTTCGTAAATAAAATCAACGTTTTAAAGTGTACCTCCATTTCCTTATAATAAAAAGGGAGAGAAACGATACTTCTTGCAAAAATCCGACTTAATAAGGAGGATGATCAAAATGCCTCGCATCCTGTTTACAGTCCCGCCTTTTCCGGTCTTTATCGCAGCCGGAGAAGGGGTTTTTAAAAGGGGAGAAACCCATGTGAAGCGCGTTTTTTCTGTATTTGATCTGATATACGTCAAGCAGGGAACGCTTTATATAACGGAAAATGAAAAATCGTTCTCTGTTGAAGGCGGCGAGTACATCTTGCTTTCTCCCGGTCTTGAACACTATGGGACGAAGGGCAGTGATGAAGCAACCTCCTATTATTGGCTTCACTTTGATGAACATCGATATGAATTTACGGCAAAGGGAGGGAGCAACTGGTCTGAGCTTCAGCAGGAAAAAGGGAGCTTCGAGACGCCGGCCCGCTACGGCCTGGCTTTGCCGAGAAAAGGCAAGGTGCAGCGCCCGCAGTTTATGGCGCAGCAGTTTGAAAGGCTCATAGATTACTCTGCGGAAAACTCCGATTTGCCGCTTAGAAAGCAAATCTTATTTGAGGAATTGATGCTGCATCTTCAAAAAGAGGCGTTTCAAATTCCGTCTGCGAAAGAACGGGTTGCCTGGGAGGCGGCCCGGTACTTACAGGAGCATTTTAAGGAGAAGACGACAATCAAGGATCTCTCGCTCGCCCTTCACTATAATCAGGATTATGTGAGCCGCTGCATGCAGCAGGTGCTCGGCGTCACACCGGCGCAATACACGAACCGGGTGAGAATGACAGAAGCGAAGCGCCTTTTATCCTCTACAAATGATAAAATGGGCGTCATTGCGGAAACGGTCGGAATGGAAGACCCGACATACTTTTCAAAACTCTTTAAGCAGATAGAAGGCATTTCACCAATTGAATACCGGAAAATTGTCAGCCGGAAAGTTCAATAACCAGACGAGGGATGAACATGAAAACAACAATCTACGATGTGGCAAGGGCGGCGGGGGTCTCGATCACAACTGTGTCGCGTGTCATTAACAATACTGGCAGAATCAGCGGCAAAACGCGGCAGAAGGTGATGAATGTCATGAAGGAAATGGCATACACGCCCAATGTCCACGCCGCGGCGTTAACGGGAAAACGGACGAATATGATCGCTCTCGTGGCGCCTGATATTTCAAATCCGTTTTACGGCGAACTTGCCAAAAGCATTGAGGAAAGAGCGGATGAGCTCGGTTTTCAAATGATGATTTGCAGCACTGATTACGATCCGAAAAAAGAAACGAAATATTTTTCAGTGCTGAAGCAGAAAAAGGTGGACGGGATTATTTTTGCGACAGGAATTGAGAATCATGGCAGCATGTCTGCTTTGGAGGAAATCGCCAGCGAGCAAATTCCGCTTGCCATGATTTCTCAGGATAAGCCGCTGCTCCCGATGGATATTGTCGTGATGGATGACGTTCGTGGCGGGTATGAAGCTGCCAAGCATCTTCTGTCACTCGGCCACACGAACATCGCCTGCATTGTGGGAGACGGGTCAACGACGGGTGAAAAAAACAGAATCAAAGGCTTCCGCCAGGCGATGGAGGAAGCGGGCGTGCCTGTCGATGAATCGCTTATCATCCCGACGCGATTTTCTTTGGAAAGCGGCAAGGAAGAAGCGGGAAAATTGCTGGACAGGAACGCCCCAACGGCTATTTTTGCCTTCAACGACGTATTGGCTTGCGCCGCCATACAAGCTGCGAGAATGAGAGGCATAAAAGTGCCCGATGACCTTTCCATCATCGGTTTTGATAACACGATACTTGCAGAAATGGCTGCCCCGCCCCTGACCACCGTGGCCCAGCCGATTAAAGATATGGGGCGGAGCGTCATCGAACTGCTGGCAGAAGCAATCGAAGGAAAACGAAAGACGAAACAAAAAATAGTGCTGCAGCCTGAGCTTGTGGTCAGACATTCTACAGCACCACTCAAAACATGAGCCCGCAAATGAGCGGGTTCTTTTCATTTTGGCAGTTGAAGCTAAAAAACATATTGCGTGTTAACAAGAGGCGGTGTAAAATGAAATCATCTTTTGAGAAAGCGCTTGCGCAATGTGTTAAAGCGGATTGAACCGCTGTTTTTTAGCTGGTAATAGAAAGCGCTTTCTCGAAGCGATCCTGAAATGAGATAAAGGAGAGGATGGGACGTGGAACATCAAGTAAGATGCGCAGTATTGGGGTTAGGAAGGCTCGGTTATTATCATGCGAAAAATCTCGTCACCAGTGTTCCGGGGGCAAAACTGGTCAGTGTCGGTGACCCGTTGAAAGGGAGAGCGGAGCAGGTGGCCAGAGAATTCGGTATCGAAGAATGGTCAGAGGACCCATACGAGTTGTTAGAAGATCCCAGCATTGACGCTGTCATTATCGTAACGCCGACAAGCACACATGGCGATATGATCATCAAAGCAGCGGAGAACGGTAAGCAAATCTTCGTTGAAAAACCACTGACATTAAGCCTTGAGGAATCAAAAGCAGTTTCTGAAAAAGTGAAAGAGACAGGTGTCATTTGCCAAGTCGGCTTTATGAGGCGGTTCGATCCCGCGTACGCAGATGCCAAACGGCGGATCGACGCTGGGGAAATCGGCAAACCCATCTATTATAAAGGGTTTACGCGCGATCAAGGAGCGCCTCCCGCAGAGTTTATCAAACACAGCGGCGGGATCTTTATTGACTGCTCCATTCATGACTATGATATTGCCCGTTATTTGCTCGGTGCGGAGATCACTTCTGTTTCGGGACACGGCAGGATCTTGAACAACCCGTTTATGGAGCAGTACGGCGATGTGGATCAGGCGCTGACGTATATAGAATTTGACTCCGGCGCAGCGGGAGATGTCGAGGCAAGCAGAACCTCTCCATACGGACATGACATCCGGGCGGAAGTTATCGGGACTGAGGGCAGTATTTTCATAGGGACATTGAGAAATCAACATGTGACCATCCTGTCGGCGAAAGGGAGCAGCTATGATATTATCCCAGACTTTCAAACTCGTTTTCATGAAGCCTACTGCTTAGAGCTGCAGCACTTTGCCGAGTGTGTCCGGAATGGAACAACGCCGATCGTGACAGATGTCGATGCAACGATCAATTTAGAAGTCGGCATTGCCGCGACCAATTCGTATCGAAGCGGCAGGCCTGTACAGCTGGATGTGAGTCGTGCTCATACTAGTTTGTAAACGTTATCATATTGCGTCTGCGACTTCCGCAAATCGTTCTTATCAAAAAAAGCAAGGGCAGTTTAGCCCTTGCTTTCTCTCTTTTCATATAAATAGTACACATAATCAGTAGGTACGCCTGAATGGCCAAGCTGTCTCAGCATTGCAGTCACGTTCCCTCTGTGATAAGTGCCGTGATTGACGACATGCAGGATGATGTCTGCATAGGTTGTTTCCAGTGTCCCGAGTTTCGGATGTTTCATTGAGAAGGTCTGTTCTAAGTCTATCTGTCGGCTGAAGAAATCATGATACTGCGCCTCCAACTTGGAAGCATGCTGTTTAATCGCTGCCATATCACCTTGCGCGGACTCGAATTTGCCTACGCTGTCTATGATCTCTTGGTAGGCAACTTCCGAAAGAACGTTCAGCCAAATGTAGTCAGCCCTGCACATATGAAGCAGCACGTCGCTGACAGAAGGGAATACGCTCTTTACTTCTTGATAAGCAGTTTCCTCCGGCAGTTTTTCGATATGGTTAAATATTCGCTTGTTTGCCCAAGAATGGTAGTCATAAAACTGTTTTGCATCAGTCATTAGCATTGCCTCCTTTTCTAAGACATTCGCTGTTTCAATTGTTTTTCCTTCAATTGCTGAAGAGAGATGCCCCGAAATATCCTGCTGCTGCCCACATCACCACTGCAGAGCATTTGTTTACAATCAGCATAAGCCTGCCGCTCGTATCTATCGTCTGAAACAGTCGGCCCGCTATCGCAAGACTGATAAACCAAAACCAAGATACAGTGACACAAGCAGCCATAAAGAGCCATTTCTCAAGCCCAGAATATTGGAGTGAGCTTGTGCCGATGACACCGATCGTGTCCAGAATAGCGTGTGGGTTTAATAGAGAAACGGCGGCCGCAAACGCAGCTTGTTTTTTAGCTGTGAACGTATTTTTCTCATTTTGATTTGCTTTCGGACGGCTGTTCCATGTCACCCAGCCCATATAGAGGAGAAATAAAAATCCACCGGCCATCATTACCGTTTCAAACACAGGCACCTGCTGCACAATGACAGATACACCAGCAACCGCTGACACAATGAGCAGGGTATCGCAGACAGAAGCGCTGATGACGGCGGGGAGTGCCCGCCAAATATGCCTTTGCCACGCTCCTTGCTGAAAAATAAACACATTCTGCGCTCCCAGCGGCAAAATCAAGCCAAACGCTAGCACAACTCCGTGGATGATTGCATTCATGCTGAAAAAACTCCCTTCACATCTGTTGTTTCAATCTTAAGGGAGATTTTCTATCATGTCTCCGGCCATTTGGTTGGGTTTAGAACCAGCCAAATGTATAATGTGAAAAAAGGGGGCATGACTATGTTGCAATGGCAGCCAAGCCGAGATTCGGATATTCCGCTGCATCGGCAGATTGAACAATACATGAAAGACAAAATTCTTCACGGAGAGTGGGCTGTAGGGACGAAAATCCCTTCACAGAGAACGCTGGCCGACATGTTTCAAGTCAACCGCAGTACAGTGACAGCAGCCATTGATGAACTCACGTCTCAAGGCCTGTTAGAGGGGAGGAGAGGAGGCGGCACGAAGGTTGTAAACAGTACTTGGAGCGTGCTGGCCGCTGAGCCTCCGCTCGATTGGAGCGATTACGTCCGTTCAGGAATTCATCACCCTAATTCTTCTATCATTCAGGATATAAATCAAAATGAACCAAGAGCGGATATCATCAGATTAGGCACAGGAGAGCTTTCACCGGATCTGCTGCCTGCTGATACAATGCGACGGATGTTTCAGCAGATCAATCCGCACGCTCTGTCTTTAGGGTACGAGCAGCCGAAAGGAAACCGTCAGCTGCGGGGGGCGGTGGCGGAGCATTTAAAAGGAAAGCAGATCCACGTGTCACCGTCAGCGATTTTAATTGTGTCCGGCGCGCTTCAGGCGCTTCAGCTCATCTCGATCGGGCTTTTAAAACGAGGCTCTGTCATTTTGACTGAAAAACCGTCCTATCTTCAATCTTTGCATGTGTTTCAATCAGCGGGGATGCGGCTTCGCGGCTTGCCGATGGATGAAGCAGGTATCAAAGCGGGGCTTGTTTCTTCTTATCGAAAACAATACGGAGGACAGCTGCTTTACACGATTCCATCGTTTCATAATCCGACAGGCATTGTCATGTCAGAACAGCGAAGGAAAGAGATCATCAGCCTTTCAAAAAAAGAGCGGCTGCCGATCATTGAGGATGATGCATACGGTGATATATGGTTTGAAGAAAAACCGCCGCAGTCCTTAAAAGCAATGGATCATGAAGGCAATATTCTGTATCTGGGCACTTTTTCAAAAACAGTGAGCCCCGGCCTTCGAATCGGCTGGCTTGTCGGACCGGAGCCGGTCATTGAAAGGCTGGCAGACATTAAAATGCAGACAGACTACGGATCGAGCGGCCTGTCTCAGTGGGCGGCTGCCGAATGGCTGTCACAGGGATATTATGAAGAGCATCTGACATGGATACGCAGGGAGCTAAAACAAAGGAGAGACGCGGCGCTTCATTTTCTTAAGCAGTATGCATGGGACATCGCGACGTGGACAACTCCCGCCGGAGGCTTTTATATTTGCGTGACATTTCATCGAGCCCTGCCTGTCGCCCGTTTCTTCCATGAATTGCTGAAACAGCAGGTGCTGGTGAACCCCGGTTCCATTTATGACAGCGAAGACCGAAACAGCATCAGGCTGTCATATTCCTATGCATCTCTTGCGGATTTGGAAACAGGCATTAAAGCGGCAGCCTGTACAGCCCGCCGCCTGATGTCCTAAGCTTTTGTTATACAATGACAGCTCCCAGCGCCCTGGCGAAAGCAATCGCGTGCTCCGGCGCGATTTTGCAGCCTTTCAATTTGTCGAGGGAGACATGAAGCTGTTCAAAACGGCAGGTGCTGATGTCCATATTTTGAAGGGACGTGCCGGTAAAGCTGGCGCCTTCCAGTTCACACCTGTCAAAGTGTGATTGCTGGAGCGCCATATTGCTGCACTCACTTTGCATAAGGGCACAGTGATCAAATCGAACTTGTTTCATATTTGAGTACGAAAATGAACTGAAATGTCCGTGGCATTCCTCGAATGAAACATTCCGCAGCGTTGATTCCGCCAAATTCATTCCAACCATTTTTGATTGCTTTACTGAAGTCCTGTGAATGACAGCCCCGTTGAAATCGGCGTTCGACAAATCACATTTTTCAAAGATCACATCTGTCAGTTCGATATGCCGGAAAGATACATCGATAAACACAACATTTCTGAATATCGTTTTTTCCACACAAAGTCTTTCAATATCTTCGCCGCAGATTGTACAATCTTCAAACAAATGCATGCTGATCACATCATCCTTCGCCGCGGTTTCGTAAAAATCGGCGATTTGCAGGTTTTCCGGTATGTGCGGTTTTTGAATCACTGTTTTATTCATGTGATGACATCCTTTACTGCCCGAAAACCAGAGGCCTTCGGGATCAATTTAATAGATCGTTATGGAAATTGATACATATAGTAAATCGTGAAGAGCCTTTTCTTGGTACAGCAGCCCGCTTGTTTTGTAAGCATAAATGGAAAGCTTCCTGTACGTCAAGGCGGTTACAGGCCGGGAAAGAAAAGGGAACAGGAGGAATGCGGAATGGGGCATTACGTCAAAACCGAGGAGCATGTGACACTGTTTGTAGAGGATATCGGGCATGGAAGGCCGATCATCTTTTTGCACGGGTGGCCGCTGAATCATAAGATGTTTGAATATCAAATGAATGAGCTTCCGAAAAGAGGATTCCGTTTTATCGGCATTGATTTACGGGGATATGGGCAATCTGATCGCCCGTGGGAAGGCTACGATTATGACACGATAGCAGATGATGTGAAGGCAGTCATTTATACGCTGCAGCTTGAGAACGCGGTTCTTGCCGGTTTTTCGATGGGCGGCGCAATCGCCATCCGTTATATGGCAAGGCATGAAGGAGCCGATATTGGCAAGCTGATATTATTGTCTGCAGCGGCGCCCGCATTTACAAAACGACCGGGTTATCCGTACGGGATGAGGAAGCAGGATATTGACGATATGATTGAACAATTCAAAACGGATCGGCCCAAAACACTGGCTGATTTAGGGACACAGTTTTTTGAGAAAAACGTGTCTCCGGAGCTCAGACTTTGGTTTCTCAATCTGATGCTGGAGGCTTCCTCCTACGGGACGATCCACTCCGGCATTGCATTAAGAGACGAGGATCTCAGAAAGGATCTTGCATCGATCAAGGTGCCGGCACTGATCCTGCACGGGAGAAAGGATAAAATTGCGCCGTTTGATTTTGCGAAAGAATTGAAGCGCGGCATCAAACAGTCGGAATTGGTTCCGTTTGTAAACAGCGGGCACGGAGCTTTTTATGAAGAAAAAGAGAAGATCAACCGTTTGATTGCACAGTTTGCGGGATCATGAGAAAAAACCCGATATTGATCGGGTTTTTATATGATTCCTTTGCTTTGCAGTTCTGTAATGATCAGATCAGCTCCGTCGGAAATAGATGTCTGGTCTGTCTCAATGATGAAATCGGGTGAAAGCGGCGGTTCATACGGGGAATCGATCCCGGTAAAATGTTTAATTTCTCCGTTTCGCGCTTTTTTATATAGTCCTTTTGGATCGCGCTGTTCACAAACGTGCAGCGGGCACTTCACATAAATTTCGAAGAACTCTCCCTCAGGAAAGAGTGCTCTGACCATGTCCCGGTCCTCTCTGAATGGAGAAATAAAAGCCGTTAAAATCATTTGCCCGCTGTCGACAAACAGCTTCGCCACTTCTCCGATCCGGCGAATGTTTTCAATCCTGTCTCCAGTCTGAAATCCAAGATCTTTGTTTAAGCCATGGCGGATATTATCGCCGTCAAGCACATAGCTCTGAATGCCCATGCGGTAAAGCTTTTCATCAACAGCATTGGCCAGCACCGACTTTCCTGAGCCAGACAGTCCGGTAAACCAGAGGGCGCAGCTTTTGTGCCCGTTTAAGGACTGTCTGTCAGACTTCGAGATTGCAGCGCGGTGCCAAATGATGTTTGGATTGTGTGTCATTGCAATCCCCCGCTGTTTTGCTGGATGGCAACTGGCTGTTGATGAAGACCCTTGATCAGCACGTTTGCGACCTCAGGGCGGCTGAATTCTTTAGGCGGCTTTTTGCCGTGGCGGAGAAGCTCTCTCACTTTTGTGCCTGATAAGTGGATGTGGTCTCTTGGGCTGTGCGGACATGTTTTCGAGGTGCCCATGTTTCCGCATTTCCGGCAGTAAAAGCTGTGCTCGAAAAACAGCGGCTTGATGCCCAGCTCCTCCTCTGTGAATGATTGAAAAATATTTTGCGCGTCGTATGTTCCGTAATAGCTGCCGACACCCGCGTGATCACGGCCTACAATAAAATGGGTGCAGCCGTAGTTTTTGCGGACGAGGGCATGGAAAATCGCTTCCCGCGGACCTGCATACCTCATGGCAGCAGGGAAAACCGATAACATGACCCGATCCTTTGGATAATAGTGATCAAGCAAAACCTGATAGCTCTCCATTCTGATATCGCTTGGAATATCGTCTGACTTCGTTTCTCCGACAAGCGGGTGAAGCAGCAGACCGTCGACCGTTTCTAACGCTGTTTTTTGAATGTATTCATGCGCTCTGTGAACAGGGTTCCTGGTTTGAAAACCGACAATCGTTTTCCAGCCGAGTTTGTTAAAGGCTGCTCTTGTTTCTGCGGGCGCTGCGTAAAACTGTTCGAAGGATTTGTCGGGAAGGCGGCTGACCGTGATAGGCCCTCCGATATAGTAATCCGGACGCTCAAGCAATTTTTTTACGCCTGGGTGGGCAGGGTCGTTTGTTTTAAAAACAGACAGCGCTTCCTGTGTTTTATCGGGCTGGTATATATCAATGACTGTGATCATGCCGTAGGTGATGCCGTCTTTCACAAGCTTGACGCGATCTCCGGCAGACAGCTGTTTTGCTGTTTTTTCTCCGACAGGCAGCGTAATCGGCAGACTCCACGGTAAGCCGTTTGCCAGCCTCATCTCTTTCACAACAGAATGATAATCTTTTTCTCCCAAAAAACCTGTTAACGGGCTGTAGCCGCCGATCGCGATAAGCTCCAGGTCGCTCAGTGCAAGCTGATCCAGCTCCGCTTCGCACGTGCACCCTTCAAAATGGCATGCGGGATCGCAGCGGTTGATTAACACCCCTCCGTGGGGCTCGTTTCCATTCAACGTGTTCAACCTCCATTTTTACGTTTCCTTTGTTTTCTTTTCTGCGCTGGCTGAAAACCTCGAGCAGCGCGTCAACATCATTCCATGGCAAGGGCATGCCGGACGCTATTCTTGATGCAGGCCGCATTCTGTTTTCTCCCGTCCGGCCCATCTTCCAGCTCTCTCATCGTTCGGGTCCGCGGAAGGCAATGTACACATTTCACAGCCTATGCTCGGGTAATGTTGATCGTGCAGTTTGTTATAAGGCAAATTGTGCAGGCGGATGTACGTCCAAATGTCATCCCATGTCCAGTGGATGAGCGGGCAAATTTTGATGAGCTTAAACTTTTGATCCAGATTCACGTATTGAATATGCTTTCTCGTAGGCGACTGCTCCCGGCGCAGCCCTGAAATCCAAGCTGACATGCCGGACAGGTGCTTTTTCAGCGGTTCGATTTTCCGCAATTGGCAGCATAGATTCGGGTTATGTTTCCACAGCTCACCGCCGTATTGCGTCTCCTGTTCTTTTAAGGTCAGCTCGGGTTCGAGTAACTGGATTGTCAGTCCCGGATATCGCTCTTTGACGGTCTCGATCAGCTCATATGTTTCCTGGAAATGCAGCCCTGTATCTAAAAAGATGATGTGCGCGTTTTTGTTGATTTTTGATATGAGGTCGAGAAGTACCATCCCTTCTGCGCCAAAGCTGCACGCGTACACAATCTTTTCCCTATATGTTCGGTAAGCCCATTTCAACACATCGAGCTCATCGATCAATTGATCCGTTATCTGCTTGGACAGCGTGTCGTTCCATGTGTCATATGTGATGATTTGTTCGTTCAACGTTTTCCCCCCGTTTGCATCTGTCTGTTTTCTTATCTATTGATCGAGTTATAGGCAGACTATTCATTTTTCACATAAACGTTCAGGGTTTTTAGGTGCGGCGCCGCCTAAAATGAGGGAGCGGAACCATTAAGAGACCGGCTGAATATGCTTTTAAGCAAAATGGTTTTATGCCCAAGGAGAGGTATTATGCCGATTACCATTTATCAGGGGCATCATCATTCGCTAGCCCCGGCGGATATTAACATCGTCATTGATGTCATCAGAGCCTTTACGGTCGCCCATTATGCGTTTATCGGCGGGGCGAAAGAGATATTATTGGCCGGAACAGCAGAGGAAGCCTTTGCGCTGAAAGAAACCTATCCGGATTACGTATTGACGGGAGAGGAAAAGGGGGTCGGTATCAGCGGATTTGATTTGGATAATTCTCCAAAACGCATGGCGATGCAGGGGATGGCGGATAAGCGCCTGATCCAGAAAACAACAAACGGCGTCACAGCAGCGTTAGGGGCGCTGAACGCCAAGCTTCTGTTCGTGACCGGATTTTCCAACGCCAGAACAACAGCAGAGCATGTGAAAACGCTCGCCGCAAAGGATTGTGTCATGAACATTGTCGCTTCCCATCCGTCAGGTGATGACGACATGGCGTGTGCGGAGTATATCAAGGACATCATTGAAGGGACAAATGCGGTAACCTCTGCGGAGACGATCGAAAGAATAAAAGGCTCTTCTGTTGCGGAGAAATTTTTTGACCGCTGCCAGCCATTGTTTGATCCGGAAGACATCGCGTACTGTACAAAAGAATTGACAGGCGATTTCGTGATGAAAGTGAAACAAGAAAGAGAAGTTCCAACGATAGAGAGGGTCATGATATGAATGATTTTTCACTAGAATTGCCAGTGAGAACAAGCAAGCCGAGAGAAACCGGGCAGACCATTTTAATAGATAACGGCTATCCCTTGCAATTTTTCAAAGATGTGATAGCCGCAGCGTCCGACTATATAGATTTTGTGAAATTCGGCTGGGGCACATCATTACTTACGAAAGATCTTGAAGAAAAGATCAGCGCGCTGAAAGAGCATGACATTAAATTTTTCTTTGGCGGCACACTGTTTGAGAAGTATGTAAGCCAGAAAAAAGTGAATGAATTTCATCGGTATTGCACCTATTTCGGCTGTGAATATATCGAGATTTCAAACGGTACGCTCCCGATGACGAATAAAGAGAAAGCGGCTTACATTGCCGATTTTTCTGATGAATTTCTTGTGCTAAGTGAGGTGGGCAGCAAGGATGCGGAATTATCAAGCCGGCAAAGCTCTGAGGAATGGCTAGAGTATATCGTTGAGGATATGGAAGCTGGCGCGGAAAAAGTGATTACGGAGGCAAGGGAGAGCGGGACAGGAGGAATATGTTCCAGCAGCGGCGATGTTCGGTTTCAAATTGTTGATGACATCATTTCCTCGGATATTGATATCACCCGGCTGATTTTTGAAGCGCCGAACAAAACGCTCCAGCAAGGGTTTATTCAAAGGATCGGGTCGAATGTGAATTTGGCCAATATCCCATTTCATGATGCGATCGCGTTAGAGACGCTGCGTTTAGGGCTAAGATCCGATACGTTTTACTTGTAAAACAGCGGCTGCGGGGCTCTCGTCGTGAAGAGAGCCTCTGCCTATTATTTTTTATGGCGGTACATAGGCGTGAGATAGGGGAGTGAAGTCAGACGGATGTTATAGATGAAGTCGATGACTCTTGTCGATATCACTTGGCATATCAGGGCTTGGATGACGATGCCCCATGCAATAATAGACGCGGTCACCATAAAAATGATGCAATTCATGATGAGCAGGATTGTTCCGGGATTCCCGCCGCGGTAAATGGAAATCATCAGCGCAAGGGCTCCAAATCCTCCGTTTGAAATTTTGTATTTGTATAAAAGTCCGATGCCGAGTCCCAATAACACAGCGCCGATTGCCAGATCAAGCCACAGGTTTGATGTGATATCCGGAAAAATCGCATCAAAGATCAATACCGAGACAGAGGTGACGGTAATCGAAGCGAGGGTGCCGGTGAATGTTCTCATTTCCAGCCATTTTAAAGCGGTAAAAAGCATCGACACATTCACAGCCCACACTGAAAAGCCATGAGGAATTTGAAACAGATAATGCAACAGCACCGCAATACCTGCTGCCCCGCCTGTCGGAATATCATGCGGAAATAAAAACAAGGACATGCCGAGTCCCTGCAGTACGCCGCCTACGACAATCATAAACGTGAGTTTTGCTTTCGTCAGCAGTTCAGCCATTAAGTCATTTGCTCCTTTATGAAAAGACTTGTCCGCTGTTTCCATTTTATGAGGCTGTCCATTATTTATGTCTGCAAATAAAGAATGGCTCAGCTTAATATGCTGAGCCATCCCACTTGTAGCGATTGACGATCTCCATATTGATTTCTGTTCCAATGCCTTTTCCTTTCGGGATGTGAACCGCTCCTTTTGAAGGCTGAAGGCTGACGAGATCTGTAAAAGGATTCTTCATGACGTCCCACTCGATCGGTTCAATTTGGTCTTTCTCCATTTTAGACCACGGAGAAAGACAGGCTTGCGCAAATAAAGCATAGAGCCGTGAAAGAGAACCATCATATGCATGGGCGGACGCTCTAACGCCGAAATAACGTGCGAGCTGGAGGCAGTCCCGAAATTCATCAATTCCGTTGACATGCATGACATCGGGCTGAATGATATCCAAACACCGCTGTGAAAGGAGAGGCACAAATTGTGCCGCGCCTTTCATATTTTCTCCACCGGCAACAGGAACAGATAAACGGCTGCGCAGCAAAGCGTAATCCTGCTGCTGATCAAAGGGCAAAGGCTCTTCAAGCCAGCCGATGTTCGTCCATGCTGAGAAATAGCGTTCCCATTTCAAAGCGGCTGCGGCGTCGTAGCTTTGGTTTGCGTCCAGAATCATCGTAATGGAGCTGCCGGCCGTATGCTGCAGGGCATTGATGTGACGGACATCTTCCTCAAATGAAGTCCCGCCGATTTTGACTTTAATTTGCTTAAAGCCCTTGTTTAATTGGGTTTCGACACTGGAAACCGAATGGCTGATCCATTGCGGCTGTTCAGAATACGATTGAAAAGAGGCGTATACAGGAATCTCTTCTCTGTACCGCCCGCCCCATAGTTCGCAAACCGAACAATCCGCAGCTTTGGCCGCAATCTCAGTCAGCGCCATGCTCACAGCAGAGGCCGCCCGTTGATGCCATTTTTGAATCGTGCGCACTAATGGCAGTCGGCTGCCGGCCTGTTTTCCTACAAGGTACGGGATGATCCGTTTGGTAAAACCGACATGGAGAGCCGGGAGCCAATCAACACATTCTCCCCAGCCGTCAATCCCGCTTTCTGTGACAATTCTGATGAGATAGCAAGTTCGATATCGTTTAAACCCGTTTGCGTCGCCGTACGGCTCTTCTAATCGATGCAAAAGCGGAAAGGTCTCAACCCGTTCGATTTTCAAATGGGATGCTACCTTTCCTCAGCTGGCTGAAGCCGATTGCCAGCCATTTTAGGATCTTCTTTTTCTTTTGTTTCTTCTTTGTTTTGATTCACATGGATCAGCAAAATCACGAGAATGCCGACAACAAGCGTCAATCCCGCAATGCTCAAGAACATGCCGGGTCTGGACCATTGCATCAGGCGGCCGAAAATCGGAGGCCCGATGGCAACCCCTAAGAAACGAACTGATCCGTAGAGCGAGGTCACAAATCCCCGTCTTTCTTTGCCGACAGCTCCGGTAATAAAACTGTTCACACAAGGAAGGACAAGGCCGGAGCCTATACTGCTCAGTACGAGAACGCTGATAAAGAGGACAAGATTCTCAATGAAAGACAATGCCGCATAAGAAACAGTCATAAACGCCAATCCGAGTACGATCAGCTTTTTCATTAATGATTGCTTTTGGCCGATTTTGCTTCCGGTTGTATAAGACGTCACACACATAACCAAAAGCGGGATTGCCAAAATCAAGCCTTTTTTGACGCCGTCGGTATCGTATGTTTTTTCTAAGACATCTGATAGATAGAACAGGATGCCGAATAAAGTAAACAAACAAGTTGCCCCTGCTAAATAAGCTGTAAACAGCCATCTGCCTTCATGTTTAAAAACACTTAACAGCCCTTTCGCATATTTTCCGATCGGGGGCGGTTCTTTTTCCTTTTTCTTTTCTTTAATAAAAATCCACGTCAGCACGATCGAAATGATACAAAACACCGGGAAGGCAAAAAACGCGCCATACCAGACAAGCAGGGCGATAAGCGAGCCGATGATCGGCGAAAGCACTTTCCCCATGCCGTTTGAAGCTTCAACGAGGCCGAGCACCTTGCTTTCCTGGGCGCCTTTAAACAGATCCCCCGTCAGTGCCATCGCAATCGGGCCGGTCCCGGCTGCCCCGATTCCCTGAAGCGCCCGTCCTGCCATGACCCAAGGGTATGCATGATCAAAAAAACCCGCCGCAAACCCGGCTAATAAGCCGCCGGCACCGTACAAAATTAAGCAAGGGATAATGATGATTTTCCTTGAGAATCTGTCAGCGAGATAACCGACAATCGGAATGGCAAACGCCGCAATCAAGGAAAATACTGTGATCACGAGACTGACTTGAAATTGTGATAAATGAAGTTCAGATTTCATTTTTGGCAAAATCGGAATAAGCATCGAGTTTCCAAGTGTTAATATTAAAGGGATTGAACCGATTGCAACAATCGTCATTCCGTTATTTTGTTTTGATGATTCCATCTCAGAGCACACTCCTTTTCTTCTGCTTAGAATGTCCCTGCTGGCTTCGTTTATTCAACGTTCAGACAGCAAAAAACCGAACAGAAAATACCTGTTCGGGAAAAAGGAGGGTTAACCGAGTGCCTGTGAAATTAACGAATATAGGTGTCCATTTTGGTCAGGAAGCCTCTTTTTCTGGTAAAGCATAAGCGGCGGCTCTGCGTCTGCGTGAAATCCCATTTCAATCAGTCTGTCATGAAGAGATGTGTGTTCACCCGGTATATCGATTCGCATCGGACTTTGTTTGCCGGCGGCCAGCCTGTTGATAATTCGTGCAGCAATGTCTGATGATGGAGCGACGATAGGGCCGAATTTCAGATTGGCCGGTGTCTGTACAGACAGGCCGTAGCCAATCAGCTGTCCCTTCTTGTTTCTGATGATGACACATTCTTCCGAAGTGGAAATAAGCTGCTGAAGAAGGTTTGATCGATCTCCGCCAAAAGCTGCCAGATCCGCTGCGGCTAAGTCTTGAAAGTCTTGTTCTCTAAAGGGTGTCAGTTCAGCGTCAAGGTGCTTTGCAAAAGGTTGAAAACTGTGGCAGCTGTACTTTCGGACTGAACCCGCTTTATGAAAACCTGCTTTTTCATAAAGCGGCAAACCTTCTTTTGTGGCGCAAAGCCTGATGGCGGTGCTTTCATCCGTTTGGGTGATACACGCGTTTACCATCCGCCGCCCGAGACCGAGCCGTTTGTATTCTTTGTCGACGATGACGAGGCCGATAGAAGCAAGACGGCCAAACAAAAACAAGCCGATGCAGGAGATGATCTCCCCGCGGATGTTTTGATAACCGAAAAAGCGCCCTTGCTGGACCAGCAGTGCCAGCTCTTGTTCACCATAATCCGGCCACCCGGCCTGCCTGCAAAGCCGCAATACCCCGGGGACATGTTCTTCATGAAGCTCAATCAGCTCATCCATTACGTCCATAAGATCACCTGCTTGTTCCGAGTTTTTTGCACATGACGATATGAGTGCCAATGCCGGGAATCTCAAACGGTTCGCCGCGTTCTTCCCAGCCAAGCTTTGCGTAGTAGCCTTTGACATGTTGTCTTGCATTGCACCAGACCGCCTGCACGCCTTTCTCTGTCAGTTTCTGCTCCGCGTGTTTGATCAGCATGCTCCCGGCTTTTTGATCACGATATCCCTCAAGCGTCGCCATGCCTCTCAGCCGATACGCAGGAGATTCCGTTAATAATGGCTGATTTTGAGGGGAGAAAGAAGCGATGCTGATCAGCGTTCCTTCAAAAAACGCGCCGAGATGAAAAGAGCCTTCCGCATGATCCTGTTCATATTTGCATTGTTCGATGGATTGATGGGGGCGCAGGATACGGTGCCGGATTTCGTATGTATCTTCCGCGGAAATGGTTTTAACTTCGAGCATGATGTTCCTCCTCATAAACCGATTTTTTATATCGTAACACGAATGCGGTAAAAAAAGACCGCCCGATTGGCTCAGGCAGTCATCTAGGTTTAATGCAAATAGATATTTTGGCGCTGCTCATCTTTTTGCTTGATATACGAAGTGAGCTCAGCGGTTAAGTCAGATCTGAGAAAAGGCGTAATCAAGTAAATGCCGTTAAACAGCTCGCATGCCGTGTCCAGCAGGGAGCGGGCAATCGCAAGGCCTTCCGCTTTTTGCTTCTCTTTATCTTCACCGGCGAGGGCCATTGTTTCGCGAATAGAGTCAGACAGCTTAATGCCCGGAATTTCATTGTGGATGAATTCAGCATTTCGGCTGCTTGTGAGCGGCATAATGCCGATATAGATCGGCGTCTTCAGATGCTTTGTTTCGTTATGGATATCGACAAGCTGCTGCTCGGAATAGACAGGCTGTGAAACAAAATAATCGGCCCCGCAATCTATTTTTTTCTCCAGCCGTTTTACCGCTTTATCCAGATGTCGGACGTTCGGATTAAATGCAGCGGCGACTGAGAAATTCGTTTTCTTGCCAAGCGGCTTTCCAGACAGGGACAGTCCTTCATTGAACTGTTTGATCAGCCTGATTAAATCAAAGGATGTTAAATCATAAACAGACGTTGCACCCGGAAAATCCCCGATTTTAGAAGGATCACCCGTAATGGCCAGCACGTCATTCAGCCCTAATGTATCAAGGCCCATTAAATGTGACTGCAAGCCGATAATATTTCGGTCACGGCACGTAATATGGACAAGGGACCGCATATCGAGCTGCTGCTTCACAAGGGCGCCGCAGGCAACATTGCTGATCCGCGGGGTAGCCAGTGAATTGTCAGCGAGCGTCAGGGCATCAATTCCCGCTTCTTTTAATTCGGCAGCAGCGGACAGAAATTTGTCAAAGCTCAATTTTTTCGGCGGGTCCAGCTCTACGATAATGGAGCGTTTTTCCGCCGCGATCTCATTCAGGCCGGGCTCTGTCCGCTCGTGCTGAACGGAAATGAATTCCTTCGCCCGGGTTTTGACTTCTTTTTCCGTAATCGGAGCCAGCCCGCCAACTGCTTCCGCCATCGCCCGGATGTGATTCGGTGTGGTGCCGCAGCAGCCGCCGATAATCCGTGCGCCTTGCTTGCGGAATTCTGATGCGCTGTTTTGAAAATACGTGTCATCTGTTTCATAGACGAGCCGTCCCTCTTCAAGCGAAGGAAGACTGCTGTTCGGATAAACTGATAAGAACACGTCATCAAAAATCGGCACTTCGCTGAGCGCTTCAATCATGTGATAAGGGCCGAGCCGGCAGTTAATGCCGACGATATCAGCCCCGAGATCCGCAATCGATCGCAATGCTTCAGAAAGCGGCGTTCCGTCCTGCAGTACGCCTTGCTCGTGCATCGATACATTGAGCATAATCGGAAGGCTAGTCTCTTTGCGCGCAATTTTCAGCACTTCACGGGCTTCTTCCAAATCATAATACGTTTCTAACAGCAAGCCATCCGGTTCTTCATGCAGCAGCAGGTACAGCTGCTCGCGAAAGCTGCGTTTGATTTCGTCAAGGCTGTACGCGTTTTTATTAAATGTGCGGATGCCGCCCATCGTCCCAAGTACGTACGCATCGCCTGCTGAAGCCCGCGCGATTTTTACTGCCTCTTGATTCATTTTTTTAATGTCATCCTCAAGGCCGTGTCTCGATAATTTAATATAATTGGCCCCGTACGTATTCGTTTGAATAATGTTGGCTCCTGCCTCAACGTACGCTTTATGTATGCGCTGAATTTCCTCCGGCTTCGAAATGTTGAGCTCCTCAAAACACCTGTCAATGCCATAGGAGTAGAGGAGCGTTCCCATGGCGCCGTCACCGATTAACACCTGTTTTTGCAAATCTTCTAAAAGTCCCATTGTCTGCCTCCTTTATTCACATTCAGCAAGGAAAAAAGAGAAATAAAAAAAGTCCTCTTAAGAAGAAGACTTTGTCAGTGATTTTGTCTCTTCTTATCTTCCAAGCTGTTCGAGCTTGCTGGATTTAGCACCTTGGTCATGGCTGATCGCCATTTACACCGGTTGCTGAAGCTTCGTCGGGCCAGTCCCTCTGCTTCTCTTGATAAGAACGGATATGAAGTTTTCGTATTCAGGAAATGCCAAAAGATGCCGGGCTTTTTCCCTTTCTCCAAATTTACCGAAAATAAAGACAATAATCAATAGGATTCAGAAAATTTATCTGAAATTTATAAATTGAACGTCAATCGGCAGATCTGCACCCCGCACAGCTGTAATAACCTGCTGCAGGTCATCCTTGTTTTTTCCAGTGACGCGCACTTGATCATCCTGCACCTGAGACTTTACTTTCAGTCCGGAGTTTTTGATGATCGCATTGATTTTTTTGGCGTTGTCTTTGTCAATGCCTTGAACAAGCTTTGCGCGCTGGCGTACCGTTCCCCCTGATGCGTTTTCAACCTTGCCGTAATCAATGTTTTTTGTCGGTACATTTCGTTTAATTAATTTACTGACCAGCACATCTTTCAGCTGGCTTAATTTGAATTCGTCATCAGAAACGAGGACAAGCTCCTCTTTATCTAAAGAAATATCGCTTTTGCTTCCTTTAAAGTCATAGCGTGTGCTGATTTCCTTCAATGCGATTTGGATCGCGTTTTGCACTTCAGGCAATTCCACCTTAGATACAATATCAAATGAACTTTCTTTTGCCATATGAAAACCTCCATAACATTTAACTTATGTGTTGATTATAGTAGAATAAAGAGAAACTTCCAACAGAACAAAGAATCAATTTGTGATGATTGGAAAAAATGTTAACAGAATCCGCAGAAAAATAAGCGGAACAGGAAGGACGATAGCATGAGACCAGGGCAGCAATTAACCTTGAGTATAGATCACCAAACCGACTTCGGTTACTTTTTAACCGACGGAGAAGACACGATTCTCTTACATAACAGTGAAATAACTGAGGATATCGAGGACAGAGACGAAGTAGAGGTCTTTATATACGTCGATCAGCAGGAAAGGCTTGCGGCCACGATGAAAATTCCGGTCATCAGCGCTGATGAGTATGGCTGGGTCGAAGTGGTGGATAAAGTGGAAGATATGGGCGTTTTCGTTGATGTCGGTTTATCTAAGGACGCGCTTGTCGCAACCGAGCATTTGCCTCCGTACGAAGATGTCTGGCCGCAAAAAGGGGATAAGCTTTACTGTATGCTGAAGGTGACAAACCGGGGACGCATGTTCGCGAAACCAGCGCCGGAAGATATCATCAGCGAACTGTTTACCGACGCCACAGAAGATATGATGAATAAAGAGCTGGCAGGTACGGTGTACAGACTGATCGCAACAGGTTCATTCGTCATCACGGACGACGGTATCCGCGGTTTTATCCATCCTTCAGAAAGAAAAGAGGAGCCAAGACTCGGCTCAAGAGTCACGGGACGGGTGATTCAAGTCAAAGAAGACGGTTCAGTCAACATGTCGCTGCTTCCGAGAAAACAGGATGCAATGTCTGTTGATGCTGAGTACATTCTGACGTATATGAGAACAAGAAACGGCGCTATGCCCTACAGCGACAAAAGCCAGCCTGACGATATCAGAGAACGTTTTAACATGAGCAAGGCCGCCTTTAAACGCGCGCTCGGCCATTTGATGAAAAACGGAAAAGTGTATCAGGAAGACGGATGGACATACGAGAAAAAATAGCATGGAAAAGGCTCGCCTGCAGCAGGACTGCAGAGCGAGCCTTTTTTATTTCTAGTTTAATTCATCCACCAGCGTTCTGATTGCCATTTCGCGATCGACATTGTCTGAAATCGCAATCGGCGTAATATCAATGGCAAGAATGATCAGAATCAGGGCACCGGCTGCAGCAACATAAGAAACATAATAGAAATAGTTAGCGGTATCGACCGTGTTGACGAGCTCAGCCTGAACTCTGGACGTATCATCCTTGGAAGCGGCGATTTCCTTTGCGGCTTCCACTTTTTCTTCAACGATTTGACCCGCTTTTTTCAGCAGTTCATCCACTTTCAATGCATCTTTGCTGTAAACAGCTTTCTTCAGGTTATCAAAGAAGTCAGCATCCTCTTTTTTAATATCAGCGACAACCTGATTGGCAAATGCCTTTGCCTCTTTTGTGTTGAGTTTGTCAGTCATGGCTTTATTGAAGACCTCTGGAAGCTGTTTGCCTACTTCCCCCTGAGCAAATACAAACCCTTTAAAAATTTCCTCACCTGAATACTCGAGCTGCTTTGCCTGTGCCACACTTTCTTGCTGCTTCACCAAAAACACAGTCGTCACCAATACAACCGACAAAAACACTAGAAACGCCTTCTTCAAACTGAAACCTCTCCCTTCTTTTGTTTTTTATTCCACAACATTCTGCGAATATATGTAAATTGAATCGTGGAATCGATAGGAGTGAGATACAATATCAAAATGCCGGCCATGATAAGCGAGAAACTGATGAGGCCCAGCATGACTGCAAAAATCTCATGCATAAAAACAGCGATGATCAAAATCAATCTCCAATGCTTCTTCGGCGCGAACAGCGCCGCAAAGATGACAATCTGAACCAACAGCGTCCCCCATGTCGGAATCACCACGAACGGACTTGTCACAAATGGCTTCGTTAACGCCTGAAAAAAGCCGTTAAAGCCGATGGTTTTTTCCTGGGCGAAATAATAGACGGCTGTTCCGTCCACCCATTCCTGCTGAGAAAGCTTAGCGACGGTAGAGTGAAAATAAAGCACCGCCACTTGGATTCTGATCACAAAATAAGAAATAAAAGCTGTAATTTTTCCAAGTGTTCTTTTGCCCTCTAGAGGATTCGTGCTCCAATGCCATTTTCTCGGATCGGTCAGCGTGATGGGGAGCAATAAAAAGGTCATGACAGCTGCTGCCTGCTCGCCTCCATCGATGACGATTAACGATGACTGCAAGCTGTAACTGACATACCAATGGAGAACCCCGGTGATTCTAGGGCGCCAGCCAATGACGACAAGCACCAGAATGACAATGCAGACCCATCTGAGAAGATTTAACATCATATAGTTATTTTCGCCGAGGCAAAAGAGACTGAGATTCATTTTACAAGCAGGATAACTGCTGATTCCGCTGGCTGGCTTCATGATGAGACTCGGATGATTGACGAGCAGCGTCAGCAGGCTGGATAGCGCAATGATGCTTCGCGCGAGGCCGTATACATTTGTCCACGGGTTTCTTTCGTCCCATCCGGTGATGGTCTGTTTTATGTTTTCGAGCATGAGATCACAACCTTGACTATGCTTTTTACCTGATAAGACGAAGGGGTGTATTTAGAATAGCTCCAAGGAACAATATCCTCTTTCGTCAAAAAGTAGCTGCCGCAAAGCAGCGGGCGGGGAGCGGGTGTTTTTAATTGCACGGTTTTGGCTTTGCTTTTGCAGGCGCCGAGGTCCTTTTCTTTACATGCTGTCCACTGTTCCTTGCCGACTTGGCTGTAGATGACGCCCATTTCAACGCCTTGAGATCTCCCATACCGATACAGGCCGAATAGATTATCAGCCCTCATATTGGGCCATCTGACCTTGGCGCTGGCATCTCCATCCTCATATAATCCGATCGCAGTATCACGCGGATTTTTGCTGAAAAAGCCCCAGCCCTGAGGAATGACGCTGGACATGAGAAATCTGGCGTCCTTTGTCAGCGGAATAGGGGTTGTCCCTAAGCTGCCAATAATAGAAAACAGAAATAACGAACCCCAAAGGACTGAAAAAATGACAAAAAATGATATCGATTTCTGCATTCGACTGCTCCTTTTAACCTCAAGAATCGTTTTTTCACTTTTCATAATATAAAAACATTTATGTAATAAAAAGGTTAAAAAGTATGAGAAATTCCATTTTTGTTAAATGAAAAAACAGGACCTTTTTCACTGCTATATGTGATTGATATATAGTGGTTTTTTCGATATATTTAAACTATGAAAACGAATCAAGTTAATGACCGCTGGATTGTTCAATTTCGAAAAGGGATTTTCGAGCTGGCCATCCTTTCCCTGCTGCGCTCGAAACCAATGTACGGTTATGAGCTGACGTCATCCTTAAAAACAACCTCGGCACTGGCTATTTCAGAGGGAGCGATTTATCCGATTCTGAAACGAATGACCGAGAAGGGATGGATCGAATTTTTTTGGGGGGATTCATTGGACGGCCCGAAAAGAAAGTATTACAAAATGACGCAAAAAGGAGAAGAAATGTTAAAAGAACGGCTGGAGAAATACCTGGAAACCCATCAAGCCTTACTGTCTTTATCGGAGGATTTGCTATGAATGCACAGCACATCATTGACAGGTACATGGAGGAACTAAATGCAGAGCTGGCGAATATGCCTGATGTAGAGAGAGAGAGAAAACGCCATCTGCGAATTAAAGGGGCATATAACCGCTTTCGCACAAGACAGAATCAAAGCCGGCCTTAGTGAAAAGGAACTGCAGGAAGCTGTTGAAACCGAATTTTCTCATCCGAAGGAGCTTGCCGAAGTGATGAGGGGTGATGGGGGAGAGATGAAAAGGAGGGGGTCTTTATTGGGCAAAAGCTGGCTTTCGGTCCTTCTCATTGCCGCCATTATCGCCCTGCCGCTGCTGCCGCCCGATTACAGACATCTGCCGCTGGTTGTTTATTTAACGGTGCTCGCCGGATATGTGTGGAAGCGGAAAAAACTGATGATGTTTGCTGGCGTCAGAAAAAACAAATTGCGCTCTCAAAAGGAGATTGTCACGATTTCGCGAGTCGGTGCGGCTTATTTGCTGTTTTTGGCTGTGCTGCTTCTTTTGCAGCCGTTCCTCAATGCATCCGTCGTCCTGCTGCTGATTGCAGTAAGCTGCGCCGCTTTTTTTCTTTTTCTAAACGTCAAGTAATGTTGTAGGAGGCTCAAATATGGAAATCGGCATCAATTATCTGTTAATTGTCATCGCGCTTTTATTCTTTGTAGTTGCCTATTTTGTCGGGATCAAAAAACAAACGTGGATGCTGGCCGGATTTAATGAGGCCCGTATAAGGGATAAAGATCGGCTGGCCAGAATAGCAGGCTACTTTTTCTTGAATTCCGGTTTGTTCATTTTGCTGAATAGCTTTATCTCGTTTCAAGGCCAGGAGCAGCTCATTCCGCCGCTTATTTTGGCATATGGAGCAGGGGTTATTATTTATGTGAATAAAAAATTAGTAGAGTAGAAAAAGAAGGGCAGAGCCAATATCTCTGCCCTTCTTTTTTGGGAAAATAAGAACGAAGCACCACATACAATTTTTTGTTTTTTTGATAGGATGAAGAAAAATGATAGATTCCAAAACAGGAAGGATGTGGTGTTTTGCGCAACCTAGCCAAGACGTCTCTATTGCTGGCCGGCTTATGCACGGCGGCCCAAATGGTTTTTGTAACACAGGCCTCAGCTGATCAAAGCATCAAATATGACAATACGTATCAAACCCCTTCATACATCATCGAAAAGTCATCACCGAAGCAAGCACAAAACACAACCCAAAAAGAATCGCTATTTTCCTATCTGAACAAGCATCAAACGCATTTTAAGCTCAAAGGGGATGCGAACAGCCATTTTCGCATTTCGAAAACAATAAAGGATCCAAAGACAAAACAAACGTTTTTTAAATTAACGGAAGTTTATAAAGGAATTCCGATTTACGGCTTTGAACAAGCGATCGCGATGAAGGAAAACAAACAGGTGAAAAGTTTCTTTGGAAAGGTGCATCCGCAAATAAAAGACGTATCCGTCACACCGTCTATTTCTGAAGAAAAAGCAATACATACAGCGCGACGTGAGCTCGAGGCTTCCATAGGGAAAATCGAATATATTGACGGGGAACCGAAAGGCGAATTATATATCTATCCGCACGACGGGGCATATGATCTTGCCTACCTTGTGAGAATCTCTACATCTGAACCTGAGCCTGGCTATTGGCATTATTTCATCGATGCCAAAAGCGGAAAGGTCATTGAGTCTTTTAACGCCATTCATGAAGCGGCAGGTACAGGAATCGGTGTCTCAGGCGATGAAAAAAGCTTTGAAGTCACTGAACAGAATGGGCGCTTTTATTTGGCGGACGAAACAAGGGGAAAAGGGATCAATACGTTTGACGCGGAGAACCTGAATGAAACCTTGTTTACGCTTTTGTCTCAATTGATCGGGTATACGGGCAAAGAAATAGTCAGCGGCACGTCGGTATTTAAAGAACCGGCGGCTGTGGACGCACATGCAAATGCGCAAGCCGTTTACGACTATTACAGCCAGACATTTGGCCGAAATTCTTTTGATCAAAACGGAGCAAGGATTACGTCTACCGTGCATGTCGGCAAACAGTGGAACAATGCGGCGTGGAACGGTGTGCAGATGGTATACGGTGATGGAGACGGCTCAACATTTAAGCCGCTGTCCGGATCGCTCGACATTGTCGCACATGAAATCACACACGCAGTCACGCAGTATTCCGCCGGTCTCTTATATCAAGGAGAACCCGGTGCATTAAACGAGTCCATTTCCGACATTATGGGAGCGATGGCAGACCGTGATGATTGGGAAATCGGCGAGGATGTCTATACCCCGGATATTGCGGGAGATTCTTTACGATCATTAGAGGACCCATCCAAGCAGGGAAATCCTGATCATTACTCGAACCGTTACACAGGAACAGAGGATTATGGCGGAGTCCATATCAATTCGTCCATCCACAATAAAGCAGCTTACCTTCTGGCAGAAGGAGGCGTGCACCACGATGTACAGGTTGAAGGGATTGGGCGTGAAGCATGTGAACAAATTTACTATCGGGCTTTAACATATTATGTAACGGCGTCTACAGATTTCAGCATGATGAAGCAAGCGGCAATCGAAGCGGCCAATGATTTATACGGTGAAGGCTCGAAGCAATCCGCTTCAGTCGAAAAAGCGTATAAAGCTGTCGGAATTCAATAAGCAAACAAAAACAGTCAGGACATATGAGTCTGACTGTTTTTGTTTGCTTATTTTCTTAAAAAGAATATCGCCACTGTGCCGGGGCCGGCGTGCGAGCCGATTGCAGAACCGATCGAATGCATGATGATCTCTTTCGGCTTGAACGCATCCTCAATCAAGTGTTTCATGTCAGTGGCTTTTTCTTCGTTCGCGGCGTAGCTGATCCCTACGGTTTGATTGCTCCAATCATCCCCGCGCTCTTTCATGAGTTCGATGATCCGTTTGAAAAGTTTTTTCTGTCCGCGGATTTTTTCCAGAGGCACAAGCTTGCCGTCCTCCATCTGAAGCAGCGGTTTAATATTCAGCAGACCGCCGACAAAAGCGGATGTTTTTGAGATGCGGCCGCCTCTTGCAAGATACGTGAGATCATCCACGGTAAAAATGTGCTCAAGCTGTTCACAAAAGTTCTTTACAGACGTTTCAATTTCTTGTATTGTATTCCCGTTGATACAGAGATCGGCGGCATGCCGGACGGCCAAACCGTATCCTAATGAAGCACATTTGGAATCAATGACCCGCAAATCGAAATCGGGGAATTCCTCCTTCACTTCATTGGCGATCATCACAGCCGTCTGATACGTGCCTGAGAGGCCTGAGGAAAAGGCAATGTAAAGAGCGGGATCACCTGTTTCGGCATATTGCAAAAACACATTTTTAATCGCTTGCGGTGAGGCTTGGGACGTCTTAGGCGTTTCTCCATTTTGCATCGCATCAAATATTTGATCCGCTTCAATCGTGACTGCATCTTCGAATTCTTTATCTCCGAGAGAAACTCTGAGCGGAATAAAGCCGATGCCGTTTTCTTCAAAATAAGAACGGGGCAGATCGGCGGCGCTGTCAGCGATGAGATGAACTGTCATATTGCTTCCCTTCTTTCCGTTATCGTTCGTTATCAAGAGAGTTAAGCCAACTATATCATATTAATTTGCCAAAATCGTGTTCAAATATTTGTTTTAAGGGAAAACATAATAAAGAAGAAAGAGCGGAGGAACATGCCATGGTTCTAGATCAAACAAAAAAATTACTCATCGTCATCATCGGCGCTTTACTCAATGCGGCCGGGCTGAACTTATTTTTGATTCCGGCAGATGTATATGCCAGCGGATTTACAGGTGTCGCCCAGCTTTTATCAAGCGTCATTGTGCAATACGCCCCCTTTTACATATCGACAGGAACGCTCTTGTTCCTCTTAAACATTCCGGTCGGTATTTTAGGGTGGCTGAAGGTCGGCAAATCGTTTACGGTGTACAGCATTTTAAGTGTCGCACTCACTACTGTGTTTATGGGGATCCTGCCGGAAACAAGCCTGTCACATGACATTTTGCTGAACGCGGTGTTCGGCGGCGTTATTTCCGCTGTCGGTATTGGCTTAACATTAAAATACGGCGCTTCGACAGGCGGGCTTGATATCGTCGCCATGGTGCTTGCAAAGTGGAAGGATAAACCCGTCGGTACGTATTTCTTCATTCTGAACGGGATTATCATCTTGACGGCAGGATTATTGCAAGGTTGGGAGAAAGCATTATATACCCTGGTTACACTGTATGTGACAACGAGGGTGATCGACGCTATTCACACCCGCCACATGAAGCTTACGGCAATGATCGTGACGAAAAAAGCGGACGAAATCAAAGAAGCCATTTATGGAAAAATGGTGCGCGGCATCACAACTGTTCCGGCCAAAGGCGCCTTTACGAACGAACAGAAAGAAATGATGATTATCGTCATCACAAGGTATGAACTGTACGATTTAGAGAAAATCGTCAAAGAAGTTGATCCGAAAGCATTTACGAACATTGTTCAAACGACTGGGATTTTTGGTTTCTTTAGAAAAGACTGACGAAAGCAGGTGGAAGTCGTGAAACGGCTGCTTGTGATGCTCCTGCCCGTGCTGCTTTTGATAGGCTGCGGGAAAGATGAGCAGACAGAACCCGATAAGGAGGTATCAGGCGGAATGGAGAATCAAGAGGTTGTTTTATCTGTTGACGCAATTCAGGAGCCTGAACAAATCAAGTTTAACATGTCGCTGAAGAACCAAAGCGAACGTGCTATCGAGTTTCAATTCAGCACAGGACAAAAATTTGAACTTGTCGTGTATGATTCTGAGAACAAAGAAAGATACCGTTATTCGAAAGACAAAATGTTTACGCAGGCTTTTCAAAACCTGACGCTTAAGCCTGGAGAAACATATGATTTCTCTGATGTGTGGAAGGAAGTCCCTGAGCCCGGAACCTACGAGGTGAAGGTGACATTTAAGGGCAGAGCGGAGAATCTGAAGCAGGTTCAGGCTGTTCAGCAGTTTGAAGTCAAATAAGAGGCTATGGCGAATCGCCATAGCCTTTTTTTATTGCAGTTTGTCCAGCTGATCCTGAAATTGATGGAGCTGGCGACGTTCCGCATCTGTCGAGTTGGCATACGCAGAAGACACAGCGTTTTTGGCTCTCAGAATCGCTTGCTCCTGATTGCCTTCCTCAAAGCCGTTTGTCACCATGACAGCCTGTTGAACAAATGATTTTGCCTGCTGAAACAGTTCGTTTCTCATTTAATATTCAACCTGTCTTTCGGCCGAGTCTCGTGCCGCGGCATGCTGGTGAGCTTCTTCTAATGTAGACCGATATGGAAATCTAGCGGCGTGTAGCCCGATGGAGTCTTTACCCTGCTGAATAAACCTTCTGGATTTGCTTCGTTTACCCATTTTGAGACTGCCCCCTTCCATACTTTGACGAGATGAGTCGTCTTCAATAGTATGGTGGGGCGAAGTAAGGTTTATGAGTGGGAAAAATTAATACGGACCGGCCTTTAAAGGGAGAAATATTCTTTCAAAAACCTTGCCACGCCATCTTCTTCATTTGCAGCTGTTGTTCGGTTGGCAATCTGCTTGACCGCGTCAATTCCATTTCCCATGGCAACGCCGCAGCCGGCGAATTCAAGCATCTCTAAATCGTTATCCTCATCGCCAAAAGCAATGATCCGCTCCCTTGGCACGCCGTAATAATCGCTGATTTTCTGCAGGCCGACCGCTTTGTTCATACCGCTTTTAATAATTTCAATAACGTGCCACGGCGCAGCCCATCTTCTATGATCGATCACCTCGGCATGCACATCCGATAAATAGGAGCGTATTGCAGGAACATCTTCTTCTTTTGCGTGAATGAGTACGGATGTAACATCCTCACCGAGATTTTCCCGCAAGTCTCCGACCGTCACCTTCGTTGTGTTCATGTTAAAGGCATCAATCAGGTGCTCATCATGGTAATGAAAGTAGACGTCGTCAATGACTTCAGCAAGCACATTATGTACGTTGTAGTTCTCGCTGATATCAACTAGCTGTTTGACAACATCAAGCGGCAGCGAGGTATGATACCGTCCCCAGCTGTCGTCCTGCGGATGATGGACAAACGCTCCGTTAAAATTGACAATCGGCGTTGTCAGCTCCATCTGCTGGTAGTACATGGAGCTTGAACGGTACGGACGTCCTGTTGCGATGCAGACATAATGCCCGTCATCTTTTAGGCGCTGTATCGTCCGAAGGGTGTTTTCTGATATGGTTTTATCATCCTTTAATAACGTTCCATCTAAGTCTAATGCGATTAAGTAAGGTTTTGTCTCCATGAAAAGCTCCTTTTACCTTAGATTTTGCTTGTTTTGCCTTAATTACAGTGTAGCTTTTTACCATCTTTATTGTCTACATGTTACACTTATGATTATGGTTATCCTAAGGAGGGGCACATTGTGATTCAAATTGAAAATCAAACCGTTTCCGGTATTCCGTTTTTACATATTGTAAAGGAAGAGAACAGACAACGTCCTGTTCCTCTTGTGATCTTTATACATGGTTTTACTAGCGCGAAGGAACACAACCTTCATATTGCTTACCTGCTTGCGGAGAAGGGCTTCAGAGCTGTACTGCCGGAGGCTCTGCACCATGGCGAACGGGGAGAGCAAATGGCTGTTGAAGAGCTCGCCGGCCATTTTTGGGACATTGTTCTCAACGAGATTGAAGAGATCGGCGTACTCAAAGCTCATTTTGAAAAAGAGGGCCTGATAGACAGCGGCCGCATCGGGCTTGCAGGTACGTCGATGGGCGGCATCACAACGCTTGGCGCATTGACTGCTTATGATTGGATAAAAGCCGGCGTCAGTCTGATGGGGAGCCCGAATTACGTGGAACTGTTTCAGCAGCAGATTGACCATATTCAATCTCAGGGCATTGAGATCGATGTGCCGGAAGAAAAGGTGCAGGAGCTGATGGAGCGTCTTGAATTGCGTGATCTCAGCCTTCAGCCGGAGAAACTGCGCCAGCGCCCGCTATTATTTTGGCACGGCGTAAAAGATAAAGTCGTGCCTTACGCGCCGACCCGGAAATTTTATGACACGATCAAATCGCACTATAGCGAGCAGCCGGAACGCCTCCAATTTATCGGAGATGAGCACGCCGACCATAAAGTCCCGCGGACAGCTGTGTTAAAAACGGTTGAATGGTTTGATATGTACTTATAAAGCACTAAGTTATTAACAAGAGCTGAATTTACGTTATACTGTAGAAAAAAAGGAGTGAGGGAACATGGAAGAGGCATTAAAAGAAAACATTATGGGCGCCCTGGAACAGGTTGTCGATCCTGAGCTTGGCGTTGATATCGTGAACCTTGGTTTGGTATACGATGTTGACATGGATGAAGACGGCTTAACGCACGTGACGATGACACTGACATCAATGGGCTGCCCTTTAGCGCCAATTATCGTTGATGAAGTGAAAAAAGCGTTAGCGGACATTCCGGAAGTAAAAGAGACGGAGGTTCACATTGTGTGGAATCCGCCTTGGACAAGAGATAAAATGTCCAGATACGCGAAAATCGCGCTTGGCATTCAATAAAACAAAACAAAAGAGGACAGCCTGACATGTGAGGCTGTCTTTTTTACAGCTGAAAGGAGTGAAAGGAAATGATGTACCTGCTTGCTGTCCTATGCCCGCCGCTCGCTGTTTTGTTTTCGGGAAAACCGTTTCAGGCATTGCTGAATCTCATATTGACCTGTATCTTTTGGCTGCCGGGCGCGATTCATGCCTGCTTTATCGTCGCCGACCGCCGTGCCGAAAAACGGGCAAGAAGATAATTTGGAAAAATGAGGACGCAGACATGGTATAATGGTCATAAAAAAACAGCAGGGAGAGCGCCATGAAAAAGAAATTGCTTGCATTCGCGCTTTGTACAGGCGCGTATGCGGCCCTGTTTGCGTACTCTGTGCATTCAGATCAAAAAACAGACACAAGCGAGATGACGGATGTCAGCCGCCTGATGCCTGTGAAAATTAAGCAGACAGTGAAAGGGCAGGAAGAGGAAAAGCTCATTGACACAGTCAAAGAAGCAAATCGAAAAAACATAAAGATCTCAATCGCCGGGGCACAGCACTCCATGGGCGGCCATACATATTATGAGGACGGCATCGTTCTCGACATGATAGGCTACAACAAAATCCTGTCACTCGATCAAGAGAAGAAAACCATCAGAGTGCAAAGCGGTGCGACGTGGAATGACATCCAGAAATACGTGAATCCATACGGACTCGCGGTAAAAGTCATGCAGTCACAAAATATTTTTACAATTGGGGGATCTCTCAGCGCCAATGCCCACGGACGTGATATCCGCTACGGCTCGCTGATTGATACAGTCAAATCATTTCGGCTTTTAAAAGCGGACGGAACGATCGTCACCGTCACTCCAAAAGATGATTTGTTTACGGCAGTCATCGGAGGATACGGTCTTTTTGGCGTGATTCTTGATGTAACGCTTGAGCTGACGGATGATGAGCTGTATGTCATGCAGACTGAAAAAATGAATTACAGCACATACGCAGACTATTTTACAAAGCACGTAAAAGGCGATCCGGATGTCCGAATGCATTTGGCGCGCATTTCAACAGGGAAAAAAGGATTTCTGAAAGACATGTATGTCACGAATTACATATTGGCTGATCATCAGGATGAGCTGTCATCATACAGCGATCTTAAAAAAGACGAGTATACGGGAGTCACAAAGTTTGCACTCGGTTTGTCAAGACGGTATGAATGGGGCAGAAATTGGCTGTGGGACACGCAGCAATCCTATTTCCTGAGCCAAAACGGCACAATGATCTCACGCAATAACGTCATGCGGTCCGAATCAAAATTTCTCGAATATGAAAACAATGACAACACAGATGTCCTGCAAGAATACTTTGTGCCGGTAAAGGAGTATGCGTCCTATATTGACGACCTGAGACAAACGCTGTCGGCCGAGGACTTGAACCTGCTGAACATTACGCTCCGCTACGTGCAGAAAAATGAAAAAGCCGACCTCTCTTATGCGAAGGATGATATGTTTTCGCTCGTGCTTTTAATAAACGAAGGCTTTTCAAAAGAAGACCAGGCAGACACTGCCCGGATCATCAGGCGCATGACCGACGCTGCCATCAAGCACGGCGGCAGCTATTATCTGCCGTATATGACTTATCAGACAAAAGCGCAAATGAGGCAGGCGTATCCGAAAAGCGAAGCGTTTTTTCAGAAAAAACGTATGTATGATCCGGATGAGCGCTTTATGAATTATTTTTATCAGAGGTATAAATAATGGGGAAAAACAAATTAAAATGGCTGACATTATCACAAAGCAGCGTGTTTTTCGCAAGCAGCTTAATCTTTCCGTTTTATATTCTGTTTGTGAAAAACATCGGCTCAAGCTACACACAGTTCGGTTTTTCCTACGGATTGTTCGGGCTGAGCGGGGCGCTCATTTATCCGCTGCTCGGACGGCTGTCTGAAAGGCTCGACAGCCGCTATTTTCTGCTTGCGAACTCTTGGGGCATGGCTGTGCTGCTTTTGTATGTCCCGCATATCGGAAGCATCGTTCAAGTGTATATCGTCCAAGTGCTGTTAGGGCTCTTTGGGGCAATGCAGAAGCATGGAGAAAAAGTGTTGATCGCCGATTTTACAGACAGCGGAGAGCGCGGAAAGAAGATTGGGAATTATCATTTTTGGACGGCTGTCTTTTCAGCGGCAGCCATTATGCTCGGCGGCTTTCTCGCTGACTTTTTTACGGTGCAAATGATTTTTTATGCAAGCTCTATTCTTTATTTCTTGAGCGGATTAATAATGATGAAAACAGGCTGACGCGGTCAGTCTGTTTTTTTATGCGGTTGAGAAAAGCGGGAGATCAACGTTTTCTGCTGCAATAGCGCCATTTTTTCAGAGTGAATTTTTTGTTGAACAGAAAATTTACAAATGAATAAAAATATTAAATATACGATTGAATTAATTTTTATTCATGTTATAATGTTAAATAATTTCACAAAGACCAAGAAGGTGAACTTGTTTTGAAAATAGGAATTGTAGGCGCTACAGGTTATGGAGGCACCGAACTTGTCAGGATTCTCTCGCATCACCCTCATGCAGAGGAATGTATACTTTATTCATCCAGCGGTGAAGGGAATGTCTATAGCGAGGTTTATCCTCATCTTACCGGCTTAGCCGATCAGAAGCTGAAGCCCATTGATATGAATACGATCAAACACGAAATAGATATCATGTTTCTTGCTGCGCCGCCCGGGGTATCAAGTGAATTGACTCCGCAGCTGGCAGATGCGGGAATTCCGGTTATTGATCTGTCAGGTGATCTGAGGATACAAGAGCCGGCTGAATATGAAAAGTGGTATAAACGGACAGCGGCACCGAAGAAAGTGATTCATGAGGCGGTTTACGGCCTGGCGGAACTGAATCAAAAGCAAATTCAACAGGCGAAACTCATCGCTAATCCGGGCTGTTTTCCAACTGCTGTTTTGCTTGGCCTCGCGCCATTGGCTCAAAAGAAGCTGCTCAATGAGTCTTTCGTTATCGTTGACGCGAAGACCGGTGTTTCCGGGGCGGGAAGAAAAGCATCTATGGGAACTCATTTTTCTGAGCTGAACGACAATTTTAAAATTTATAAAGTCAATGAACACCAGCACACGCCGGAAATTGAACAGGCGCTGAATGAATGGCAGCCGGGGCTCGGGCCTATTACATTTTCGGCTCACTTGGTTCCGATGACAAGGGGCATCATGGCGACGATGTATACGCAATTAACAACTTTTGATGTATCGGCAGATGACCTGCATGATTTATATTCGCAATTTTACCAAGATTCATATTTTGTGAGAGTGAGGCCAATAGGGCAATATCCGCAAACAAAGGAAGTGTACGGCAGCAATTTCTGTGATATCGCTGTTACCCTCGACGAGAGAACGAACAGAGTCACGATCGTCTCGGTAATCGATAATTTAATGAAGGGTGCCGCCGGTCAGGCTGTGCAAAACTTTAATTTGATGAATGGCTGGAATGAAGAGACTGGACTCACCATGACGCCAATTTATCCATAGAACGGGAGAGAATCGAACCATGATTCAGTTAAGTGAAGATCAAATTGTAAAAGTAACAGGTGATGTATCCTCGCCAAAAGGGTTTCAGGCAAAGGGTGTGCATTGCGGGCTGCGCTACTCGAAAAAAGACCTCGGCGTCATTATCAGCGAGACACCGGCAGTTAGTGCCGCAGTTTATACCCAAAGCCATTTTCAGGCTGCTCCGATCAAAGTCACACAAGACAGCTTAAAGCATGGATCAGCATTGAAAGCCGTCATCGTCAACAGCGCCATTGCCAATGCCTGCACGGGAGAACAGGGCTTAAAGGATGCATACGCAATGCGGGAGAGCCTTGCTTCACAGCTTGGCATTGAGCCGGAGCTTGTCGCTGTTTCATCAACGGGCGTCATCGGCGAACATTTAGATATGGAAAAGATTCAGGCAGGCATCGAGCTGCTGACACAAACACCTGCGGGATCAGGAGATTTTGAGGAAGCGATTTTAACAACCGATACGGTGATCAAGCAGACGTGCTATGAGCTGACAATCGGCGGCGAAACAGTCACGATCGGCGGAGCGGCTAAAGGCTCCGGAATGATTCACCCGAACATGGCAACGATGCTGGGGTTTGTGACAACAGATGCGGCAATCGAAGAAAAAGCGCTGCAAAAGGCGCTTCGCGAAATCACTGACGTTTCATTTAACCAAATCACAGTTGACGGTGAAACATCCACGAATGACATGGTCTTGGTCATGGCAAACGGCTGCGCGGAAAATGAGTGCCTGACGGAAGATCATCCAGACTGGCCGGTCTTTAAAAAAGCACTCTTGCTGACTTGCGAGGATTTGGCTAAAGAGATTGCTAGAGACGGAGAAGGCGCGACCAAGCTAATCGAAGCGCAAGTGCAAGGTGCGAAAAACAATCTTGATGCAAACGTGATTGCCAAAAAAATAGTCGGCTCAAGTCTCGTGAAAACGGCGGTCTACGGAACAGATGCCAACTGGGGACGGATTATCGGAGCCATCGGGCACAGCGCAGCTCAGGTGACGGCAGAAGAAGTAGAGGTTTATCTCGGGGGCCAATGCCTGTTTAAGCATAATGAACCCCAGCCATTCTCTGAATCTCTCGCCAAGGAATACCTTGAAGGAGATGAAATCACCATTGTCATCAAGATGGATGAAGGTGACGGGAACGGAAGAGCGTGGGGCTGTGACCTGACCTACGACTATATCAAAATTAACGCGAGCTATCGCACGTAATAAAGGGGAGCGTAATGAAGAAAACAATCGTTTTTAAATGTGGGGGAAGTGTCATCCGTGAGCTGTCGGAGGAATTTTTTCATAACCTGAAAGAACTGATGGCGTCAGGATGGAAGCTGGCGATCGTGCACGGCGGCGGCCCGGAAATCACAAATATGCTGAAACGGTTAAATATCAAAACCGAGTTTTCGGGAGGGCAGCGGAAAACAACGAAGCCGGTGCTGGAAGTGGCTGAAATGGTTTTATCCGGTTCTGTCAACAAATTTTTCGTTGCCGAGCTTGCCAAACACGGACTGCGAGCCGCAGGCATCTCTGGTAAAGACGGCGGTCTTTTGGAGGCGGATTATCTCGATCCGGAAACATACGGGGAAGTCGGAGAAATCAAAAAGGTCGATGCATCCATGGTGAACGCGCTGATGGAAAAGGGCATCATTCCTGTTATTGCGCCGCTGTCTATGACTAGTGACTGCAAGACGCTGAATGTGAATGCCGATCTGGCTGCTTCAGCAGTCGCCGGAGCGCTTGAAGCTGATAAGCTGATGTTCGTCACTGATGTCGATGGGATCATGAAGGAAAAGCAGCGTCTCGACGTTCTGACCCCTGAGGAGGTTCAAGTGCTGATCAAACAGGAAGTAATCACAGGGGGAATGATTCCGAAGGTCAATTCAGCCTTGTCGGCTTTATCAGATCAGGTGTCTGAAGTCATGATTGTAAACGGAAAAGGATCATTCTTCACAGACCAAACCTTTCAAGGAACAAAAATCGTCAAAGCAAAGGAGGCTGTTTCATGAGCAGCTTATTTCAAACCTACGGCCGCTGGGATATTGATATCAAAAAAGCAAAGGGGACGTACGTTGAGGATCAAAACGGCAAAACGTACCTCGATTTCATTCAGGGGATTGCGGTATCTAACCTAGGCCACTGCCATGAAGCGGTCACAGAAGCAGTCAAAAAACAGCTCGACAACGTATGGCACGTATCCAACCTGTTTCAAAACAGTCTACAGGAGCAAGCGGCACAGAAGCTGGCGGCGCACAGTGCGGGAGATCTCGTTTTTTTCTGCAACAGCGGTGCGGAAGCGAATGAAGGCGCGATCAAGCTCGCCCGAAAAGCAACTGGAAAAACGAAAATCATCACTTTTCTTCAGTCGTTTCATGGACGCACGTATGCAGGGATGGCTGCGACCGGACAGGATAAAATCAAAACAGGCTTCGGCCCGATGCTTGAAGGCTTTCACTATCTGCCATACAACGATCCTTCCGCTTTAGAGGCTCTTAGGGAGGAAGACGGAATAGCCGCGGTGATGCTTGAGACAGTGCAGGGAGAAGGCGGAGTCAATCCGGCGAGCGTTGAATTTTTAACAGCTGTACAGTCGTTTTGCAAGGAAAAGAAAGCTCTTCTGATCGTTGATGAAATACAGACCGGCATCGGACGGACGGGAAAGGGCTTCGCATACGAGCACTTCGGACTCTCGCCGGATATCATCACAGCCGCAAAAGGATTGGGAAACGGCTTTCCAGTCGGCGCTGTCATCGGAAAGAAACAGCTGGGAGAAGCGTTTACCCCTGGTTCTCACGGAACGACTTTCGGAGGAAATATGCTGGCGATGGCTGCTGTGAATGCCACATTGCAAATTGTATTCCAGCCTGACTTTCTGCAAGAGGCTGCTGACAAAGGGACATTTTTAAAAGAACAGCTTGAGGCTGAGCTAAAGAGCCCGTTTGTCAAACAAATACGCGGGAAAGGATTAATGCTTGGAATTGAGTGTGATGGCCCGGTTGCTGACATTATTACTGAATTGCAGACATTAGGCTTGCTTGTATTGCCGGCCGGCCCGAACGTCATTCGGCTGCTGCCGCCGCTCACCGTGACAAAGGATGAAATAGCAGAAGCTGTCAGCAAGCTGAAACAGGCAATCACTCATCATTCCGCTGTAAACCAGTAATTTTTTTTCGGTATGAAAGTATAAAAATTCATTTTTATAATTAATTATTCATCAAGAGGTGGGCTGTTAGATGGAAGGTTATTTAGTGTTAGAAGATGGAACAGCGTTCAGCGGCGAGTTGGACGGTTATGAAAACTGCACGGGAGAAGCTGTTTTTTTTACAGGAATGACAGGCTACCAGGAAGTGCTGACAGATCCATCATATAAAGGACAGATTATCGTATTTACCTACCCGCTGATTGGCAACTATGGTATTAATGAAAAGGATTTTGAAAGCAAGAAACCGCAAGTGAAAGCCGCTGTTGTCTACGAGGCGTGTGATCATTTTTCTCATCATGAAGCGGTATACAGCCTCAAAGAGTATTTACAGAAATGGAACATTCCGCTGTTGACCCATGTTGATACGAGGGCTGTCGTGAAAAAAATCCGGGCAAACGGAACGATGGGTGCGACTGTCACAGCCTCTAAAGAAGCAGCTGAGATCGCCCTTCAGCCAGAGAACGTGGCAGAACAGGCATCCGCACAGGAAATCAGCACATTCGGCGATGGACATAAACATATCGCCCTCATCGATTTCGGCTATAAAAAGTCAATCGCATCATCACTTGTCAAACGAGGCTGCAAGGTCACCGTGGTGCCATATCAGCAAATGGAAGCTGTATACGACATGAAGCCGGACGGCATTGTGTTATCGAACGGACCTGGAGATCCGAAAGCCATTCAGCCGTATTTAGGAAAGATCAAAAGCATCATCAGCCGTTATCCGACTCTCGGCATCTGTCTCGGCCATCAGCTGATCGCGCTCGCGTTCGGAGGGAATACATTCAAGCTGCCATTCGGACACAGGGGCGCAAATCATCCGGTCATCGACCGTGAAACGAAACGCGTCTTCATGACAAGCCAAAATCACAGCTATGTGGTTGATGAACAGTCCATTAATGAAGAAGAGCTCACGATCAGGTTTCATCATGTCAATGATACGTCAGTTGAAGGGCTTGCCCATAAAAAATGGCCTGTCATGAGTGTCCAATTCCACCCGGAAGCCCATCCCGGACCTGCGGAAAGCGAATGGATTTTTGATGATTATCTAAAGAATGTGATACCAGCAAGGAGAGAAATCGCGCATGCCTAAAGACACCAGTATTTCAAGCATATTAGTAATCGGCTCAGGCCCGATCATCATCGGGCAGGCGGCAGAATTTGATTATTCAGGCACTCAAGGGTGCATCGCGCTGAAGGAGGAAGGCTATCGGGTGATCCTCGTCAACAACAATCCGGCGACAATTATGACCGATGAAGCCTTCGCTGATGAAATTTATTTTGAGCCGCTGACAGCAGAAAGCCTGACAGCCATCATTAAGAAAGAACAGCCTGATGGACTTCTTGCCAATT
Organism: Bacillus sp. SN1; assembly: GCF_002796895.1. Taxonomy (NCBI): domain Bacteria; kingdom Bacillati; phylum Bacillota; class Bacilli; order Caryophanales; family Bacillaceae; genus Bacillus; species Bacillus sp. SN1. The sequence continues at coordinate 1,445,066 of NZ_PHIE01000001.1, read as the reverse complement.
TAGGCGGGCAGACCGCGTTGAATTTAGCAGTGGAGCTTGAAGAAACAGGTGTTTTAAAAGAGCACGGCGTCAAACTTCTCGGTACATCCGTTGAGACGATACAAAAAGGAGAAGACCGGGAAAAATTCCGTTCGTTAATGAACGAATTGAACCAGCCCGTGCCAGAGAGTGAAATTGTTGATAACGAGGCCGACGCCATCCGTTTTGCGGAATCCATCGGTTTTCCTGTCATTATCAGACCTGCTTATACATTAGGCGGAAAGGGCGGAGGCATCGCTCCTGATAAAGAAGCCTTTACAGCCATGATCAAGCAGGCGCTGTTAGCAAGCCCGATCAATCAATGCCTTGTGGAAAAAAGCATTGCCGGCTTTAAAGAAATCGAATACGAAGTCATGCGTGACAGCCATAACACATGCATTACCGTCTGCAATATGGAAAACATCGATCCGGTAGGTGTGCATACAGGTGATTCCATTGTTGTGGCACCGTCACAAACTTTGACGGATGAAGACTATCAAATGCTGCGGACGGCAAGCCTGACGATCATCTCAGCACTTGATGTCGTAGGCGGCTGCAACATTCAATTCGCGCTTGATCCATTCAGCAAGCAATATTACGTCATCGAAGTCAATCCGCGGGTAAGCCGGTCATCGGCTCTCGCGTCTAAAGCCACCGGTTATCCGATTGCAAAGATGGCTGCGAAACTGGCAGTCGGATACACCCTTGATGAGCTGAAAAATCCGCTCACAGGCTCGACTTACGCTAGCTTTGAACCGGCGCTGGACTATGTGATCGTCAAATTTCCGCGCTGGCCGTTTGATAAATTCAAAAATGCAGACCGCAAGCTTGGCACAAAAATGAAAGCCACCGGTGAAGTGATGGCGATTGAACGGAATTTAGAAGCGGCGATACAGAAGGCAGCAGCGTCCCTTGAACTGAAAAATGTCGGTACGCACCTTCCAGAGCTCAGCGGCTTGTCGATTGAAGCGCTTTGGGATTTGGCAGTCACTCCGGACGACCGCAGATTTTTCGTTGTCATGGAGCTGTTGAGCCGAAGCGTGACGATTGATGACATTCATGCGAAAACAAAAATTGATCCGTTTTTCCTGCATACCTTTGACAACATCATCAAACTGGAGAACCGCATGATGGAGGCGGGCAGCGATCTCTCTTTTGAGTTATTGAAAAAAGCAAAGGAAAAGGGATTTTCAGACGCAACGATTGCCTCGCTGGTCGGCAAAACAGAAGAAGAAGTGCGCGCGCTTCGCAAGGAGATGGGTATTACGCCTTCCTTCAAAATTGTAGATACGTGCGCGGCTGAGTTTGATGCGAAAACAAACTACTTTTACTCCACATATTTCGGAGAGACTGATGGGGACATCAGCCGCAAAGAGAAAAAACGCGCGCTGATTATCGGATCAGGACCGATTCGGATCGGCCAAGGCGTTGAATTTGATTACAGTGCTGTTCACGGCGTGCTGACACTGCAAGAGCTTGGGTTTGAGACCATCATGATCAACAATAACCCGGAAACGGTCAGCACCGATTATGAAATTGCGGACCGCCTGTATTTTGAACCGATGACAACTGAGCACATTTTAAACGTGGCGGAGCAGGAAAACATTGATTTTGCAATCGTGCAATTCGGCGGCCAAACCGCGATCAATGCTGCTGAAGCACTCGAAAAAGCCGGCATTACCCTTCTCGGCACCTCGTTTGAAACGCTCGATGTGTTAGAGGATCGGGATCAATTCTATCAGCTTCTGGATGAGCTTGGATTGAACCACGCAAAAGGAGAAATCGCTTATACAAAAGAAGAGGCCGCTGAAAAAGCAGATGAGATCGGCTATCCGGTGCTGATCCGCCCATCTTACGTTATCGGCGGAATGGGCATGATCATTGTTGATTCGCAAGCTCAGCTTTCTCAGCTTCTGAACGGTGAGGACAGCATGCCGTACCCGATTTTAATTGATCAGTATGTGTCAGGAAAGGAAGTCGAAATTGATTTGATTTCCGATGGCGAGGATGTCTTTATCCCGACATATACCGAGCATATTGAACGGGCAGGGGTCCATTCGGGAGACAGCTTTGCCATCCTTCCTGGACCGTCCATCACAAGCGGGCTGCAGCAGGGCTTAAAAGATGCTGCGCAAAAAATTGCCCGAAAGCTTTCATTTAAAGGCATCATGAACATCCAATTTGTGATCGACAATGGAAACATTCTCGTTCTTGAAGTCAATCCGAGAGCGAGCCGCACGGTTCCTGTTGTCAGCAAAGTAATGGGCGTTCCGATGATCCCGCTCGCTACACGTCTGCTGGCGGGGGCGTCTTTAAAAGATGTAAACCCTGCAGTTCAAAATCATCATGGGGTTGCCGTGAAGTTCCCTGTTTTTTCTTCTCATGCGATCCAGGATGTGGATGTCAAGCTTGGACCGGAAATGAAATCAACGGGAGAAGGCATGTGTGTTGCATATGATGCCGACAGCGCCTTGAAAAAAATCTATACGCGTGTCTGGAATCAAAAAGGCAGCATTTATTTGCAAAACGGGCCGGAAGATGTCAAGGAGTTAGCGGAAAACGCCGGTTTTACAGTTCATGAAGGGACATTTGCCTCATGGATGGAACAGGAAGGAAAAGCGCTCCACATCAATCTGAGCGCCTCTGAAGAAGCGCGCAAAGAACGTTTGGAAGCCATGACGCACGGCATCACCGTCTTTACAGAAGAAGAAACCGTGCGGGCGTTTTTACAAAGCGGTTCAGGCCATCCGCAGCCTGTATCTCTCAAAGATCTCTATAAAAAGGAAGTGGCATCATGCACACAGTGACGCAAACCAGTTTATACGGAAAAGATTTATTAACGTTAAAGGATCTTAGTGAACAGGATATAAACGCCTTGCTCGCAGAAGCCGGTGAACTGAAACAAAACAAAATCCAGCCTATTTTTCAAGGCAAAACCTTGGCGATGATTTTTGAAAAGTCATCAACGCGGACCCGTGTTTCATTTGAAGCCGGCATGGCGCAGCTGGGCGGGAGTGCCCTCTTCTTGAGCCAAAAAGATCTGCAGCTGGGACGCGGTGAGACTGTCGCTGATACGGCTAGAGTGCTGTCAGGCTATGTGGATGCCATCATGATTCGGACCTTTGAGCATGAAAAGGTGGAGGAGCTTGCCAAAGAAGCTGACATTCCGGTCATCAACGGACTTACGGATAAATACCATCCATGCCAGGCGCTGGCAGATCTTTTGACGATTAAGGAAATGAAAGGGAAGCTTAAAGGCGTGAAAGTCGCGTACATCGGTGACGGAAATAACGTGGCGCACTCATTAATGATCGGCTGCGCGAAAATGGGCTGTGATATCTCGATCGCTTCGCCAAAGGGGTATGAAGTGTTAGATGAAGCAGTTGAAGCGGCAACATCAGCTGCACTTCAATCCGGTGCTTCTATCACGCTTACGGCTGATCCAATTGAAGCTGTAAAAGACGCGGACGTGATTTATTCTGATGTGTTTACCAGCATGGGGCAGGAAGCGGAAGAACAAGAGCGTCTCGCTGTCTTTGCGTCTTATCAGGTGAATGCAGCGCTTGTCAGCCACGCCAAGCCTGACTATACATTTTTACATTGCCTCCCTGCGCACCGTGAGGAAGAAGTGACTGCGGAGATTATTGACGGGCCGAATTCAGCAGTATTCCAGCAGGCGGAAAACCGTCTCCATGTGCAAAAAGCATTGCTGAAGGCCATTTTATACAAAGGAGAATAATCAAAAAAACTGCTGAGCCGCACTCAGTAGTTTTTTTTGATGGCAACATATTCACAGCCGCTTAGGCGCATACTACAGCAAAAAGGAAAAGGAGGAAAAACAGTGGGACAGCAGCATCAATTCCGGCCCGGACAAAAAGCGCCCAACAATGGCATCTACGTTGAAATCGGCGAGACGGGGAGTATGGTTAAAAACCCTCAAAAGGTTCATCTCTCAGCAGGGGATATGTTCCCTGAAACATCAAATCACAACCGGCTGTGGACATATAAAAGAAAGCCGTGATCAAGAAAAAACCCAAAACAATGAAATGTTTTGGGTTTTTGGCTTTTAATGCTGGCTTGCATTTTTGTTCATAGGCATGATTTCTGCTAAAACCATGATTAAGACATACAGTACAACAGCAATGACAGATGATGTTTTGAAATTATACGCAGCGCTGTTCATGCTGGCAATCAAGTAGCATGCCATATGTGATAAAAGGAACGTCCAAATAAAGGCAATAATATATCGCACGTTTCCACCTCGTCCTTCTCATTCTATTCTAGAAGCTATCATACCATACAAAAAGCGAAGGGGGAATCCAATTTTAGAAGAAAGTGAGGTGACAAAAGAGTCTGATTCGTCACATTTTAATGGTAAAATATAAAAAATCGTCAATCGGTATAATAGCCAAAACTGTAAAAGGCTAGGACTTTACCTTATTCGTTTCTTTTCTTTCTACATATGATAGCGTGAGATGAAGTGTGAAAGGAGGCGGGCAAGCGATGGGAATAACGGAAAGGTATTTTCAATTGGGAACGGAGCATAACGTCATTCATCTGCCCTATCGCCCGAACGGCTTCGGCATCTTTATCTTAGGGGACAGAACCCACTTTGTCGGGAATGATTCAAGCTTTTGGCTTCAGCATTACGGCCGAAATCAGCTTCTGAACATGCTGAGGAATGAAGGATATACCCTTTTTAACAGCAATCTGTTCGGAAGGCATTGGGGTGCGGAAAAAGCGGTCACCTATGCCAAACAGCTCATACATTCCGTGCTGAAGCAGGAAATCCTCAATCCGAAGATTCATATTTTAGCAGAAGGCATGGGTGCTCTCGTGGCCGATGAACTGCTTCGTTTTTCCCCGGATCATATCCGCTCAGCCGCAATGTTGAATCCTTGTCTCGATCTTCAGGCACATTATGAATCGGAGAAAGAAAATAAATTTTTCTATAAGCAATTTTTGAGAGAAGTATCGGAAAGCTACGGAATTTCTGAAAAAGAAGCGGAAGCGCTGTGTTACAAAACAATTGAAAGCTATCCGAGCGGCGTGCCGGTTCATATATGGCAGCGAATGACCGGAGCTCCCTATCCGTACAGCGTACATGCCGAAGTATTCAAGGAAAAGCAGCAAGAGCAAGGCTCACCGGTCGACATGACATTTCACTTATTTGAGCATCCAAGCAGAATATATGCATCAATCTGCAAATTCTTTCACAGTCATGAAAAAGAGTTATAGAGAATACAATAACAACAGCCTTCTCCTTTGCGGAGGCTGTTTTGCTTTGGGAAATGAAAAACCGGAAGGGCGGCAGATGCAATGGAATCAACGCTGATTGTAGGTGCGGACGAATTTTTCGGCCTTTCATTATGCGAGCGAATGATGGATGAAGGCATACATGTTGACGTTATTCTGGCTGAAACAGAAGATGAAATGAGACAAATATACTTAGAAGAAAGACTCATGTGGCTTGGGAGAAATGAACTCTTTCGCCAGCTTGAACGCATTGGGGAGCGAAAATATGATACAATTTGTATCCAGTTCGGCGGCTTGCCCTTAGACCAATATGATTCTCCCTATGTATTAGTATATGAACAAGACCGAACAGAATGGGAAAAAATGAAAAAGACAGGTTCAGAAAAAGCGGTAATCCTGCCAAAAATGTATGGGCCCTGGAAAAAAGAAACTGAGGAAGACGGCTTTTACACAGACGATGTGGCAGACGAACTGCTGAGGTTTCTGCTTGAACCAAGCCGTGATAAAAGCAATAATCAGATTTTTAATTTGCAAGTCACACAAAAAACCTCGAAAGAAGAAGCAAAAACAAAAATTGTCGAGTGGAAAAGACAATTTTCATCAATTTTCGACAAATATTAAGAAAAACCTTCCATGTTTCGAGGTTTCTAGATACAATAAACGTATAAAAATAATACATGTTATAGCTTGTCAAAAGGAGTTGAACATGACTTGATCACAAGGCTTGTCATGATCTTTTCTGTCCTCCTTTTATTGAGCGGATGTGGACAAACTCCGTTTAAAGGAAAAATTGAGAAGGTCGGCATGCTCTTTCCTGATACGATTAATGACCTCGTATGGGGCACAAAAGGGTATAAAGGATTACTGAATATACAATCAAAATACAATGTGGACGTCTACTATAAAGAAGGCGTTAAAACAGATGAAGATATCATAAATGCGATTGAGGATTTTCATAAGCGGGGCGTCAACCTTCTCTATGGCCATGGAAGTGAATATGCAGAGGTATTTAACTTGGTCAGCGAAGATTATCCAGATATGGAATTTGTCATTTCTAATGCGGAAGCGAAAGGTGATAATGTGACGAGTGTCCATTTCAGCGGCGAAGCAATGGGCTTTTTTGGAGGAATGACAGCTGCCCATATGTCGAAAACGAATCAAGTCGGCGTGATTGCTTCCTTTACGTGGCAGCCAGAGGTTGACGGTTTTATCAAAGGTGCCAAATATGAAAACCCTGATATAGAAGTAAACACGAAATATACGGATCATTGGGATGATGATTCGACGGCAGTAAAGCTTTATCAGAAAATGAAGAACGAAGGCGCGGATGTTGTGTATCCCGCCGGAGACGGGTATAATGTTCCTGTCATTCAGCAAATCAAAAAAGACGGCCTTTATGCCATCGGCTATGTCACTGATCAATCAGATCTCGGCGAGAATACCGTATTAACCAGCACGGTGCAAAATGTGGACAAGGCCTATGAAATCATCGCCGAGCAATTCAACAAAGGCACCCTTGAAGGCGGAGATCATTACTACGACCTGAAAACGGGAGTTGTTGAAATGGGAACATTTAGTCCGCTTGTCGATAAAGACTTTCAGCAAAGAATCGCCAAGCTGATCAAAACGTACAACAAAACAGGCGAACTGCCAAAAAATGAGTAATGGAGTGACTTCACATGCAGCACGAAAAATCACTGGAGTTCTTGCAAATTGCCATGAAATATCTGCCTGAAGCGAAAGAACAGCTTGAAAAATCAGGCATTGAGCTGTCAATGGAGGCCATCCAGCCGTTTATGAATCTATTTACAACGGTAATGGCGGAAGCTTATGAGCTTGGCAAGTCTGACGCGAAATCTGAAACCGAATAAGAAAAAGCCACTTTTTTGAAAGTGGCTTTTCACATGATTTTCTTTTTAATAGCGGAAATCATCGGTGCAAGCTCCTTTAAAGCGGGCTTGATTTGATCAAGAGAGTTCATAATTGAACCGATTTGGTCCATAATATGCATGTAATTAATCGTCTCTTCTTCGTTTGTCTGGGAAACCTCCTCTTGCTGTTCTTCCTTCTCTGCTGTTTGTTTTGCGGAATCGCCGAACATCATCTTTGAAAACACATCCAACTGCATACGCCTCCTTTCCATATACCATACTCTATGAGTAAGATGAACTGATAGTTTAGACGAATATATTGCCATGTGAAAAAAAATAGGATAGAATTAGTACCTGATACTAATAATTGATCACAACCTGATTGATCTTCTAAATTTACGATATAAAGGAGTCTTCCCTTATGAAAGCTGGAATACTTGGTGTTGGACGTTACATTCCTGAGAAGGTTTTAACAAATCAAGATCTTGAAAAAATGGTTGAAACTTCTGACGAGTGGATTCGTACACGAACAGGAATAGAAGAAAGAAGAATTGCCGCAGATGATGTGTATTCATCACATATGGCTGTTGCAGCAGCGAAAAAGGCGCTGGAACAAGCTGAAGTGGCAGCCGAGGACCTGGATATGATCCTGGTTGCAACTGTTACACCTGATCAGGCTTTTCCTACGGTCTCTTGTATGATTCAAGAACAGCTCGGCGCGAAGAAAGCGTGTGCTATGGATATCAGCGCGGCTTGTGCAGGCTTCATGTACGGGGTTGTAACCGGTAAGCAATTTATTGAATCCGGAACCTACAAGCATGTTCTTGTTGTCGGTGTAGAAAAGCTCTCAAGCATTACAGACTGGGAAGACCGCAACACAGCCGTTCTGTTTGGAGACGGAGCGGGCGCTGCGGTAGTCGGGCCAGTCAGTGATGACAGAGGAATCCTTTCATTTGAACTAGGAGCGGACGGCACAGGCGGTCAGCACTTGTATCTAAATGAAAAAGGACATACAATCATGAAGGGACGAGAAGTTTTCAAATTTGCAGTCCGCCAAATGGGCGAATCATGCGTAAATGTCATTGAAAAAGCCGGACTCTCAAAAGAGGACGTCGACTTTTTGATTCCGCATCAGGCGAACATCCGCATTATGGAAGCCGCTCGCGAGCGTTTAGAGCTTCCTGTCGAAAAGATGTCTAAAACCGTTCATAAATATGGAAATACTTCTGCCGCATCCATTCCGATCTCTCTTGTAGAAGAATTGGAAGCTGGTAAAATCAAAGACGGCGATGTGGTCGTTATGGTAGGGTTCGGCGGAGGATTAACATGGGGCGCCATTGCAATCCGCTGGGGCCGATAAAAAAAGGTGAGGTGCACACAAGATGAGTAAAAAGAGAGTAGTTGTTACAGGACTTGGAGCATTATCTCCGCTTGGCAACGACGTCGATACAAGTTGGAATAACGCAATCAACGGTGTGTCCGGAATCGGTCCGATCACTCGTGTTGATGCTGAAGAATATCCGGCAAAAGTAGCCGCTGAGTTAAAAGACTTCAATGTTGAAGATTATATGGATAAAAAAGAAGCTAGAAAAATGGACCGCTTTACTCAATATGCGGTTGTAGCTGCGAAAATGGCAGTTGAAGACGCAGATCTCAACATTACCGATGAGATCGCACCGAGAGTCGGTGTTTGGGTAGGCTCCGGAATCGGAGGACTTGAAACACTAGAGTCTCAATTTGAAATTTTCTTAACAAAAGGCCCAAGACGTGTAAGCCCGTTTTTTGTGCCAATGATGATTCCTGATATGGCGACAGGCCAGATTTCTATTGCATTAGGAGCAAAAGGGGTTAACTCTTGTACCGTTACAGCATGTGCTACAGGAACGAATTCAATCGGTGACGCGTTCAAAGTCATTCAGCGCGGCGATGCAGACGTTATGGTCACAGGCGGAACAGAAGCGCCGCTGACAAGAATGTCATTCGCGGGCTTTAGCGCCAACAAAGCGCTGTCTACTAATCCAGATCCGAAAACAGCAAGCCGCCCATTCGATAAAAACCGTGATGGCTTTGTCATGGGTGAAGGTGCAGGGATTATCGTTCTTGAAGAACTTGAGCATGCCCTGGCCCGCGGCGCTAAGATTTACGGAGAAATTGTCGGCTACGGCTCAACGGGAGACGCTTATCATATCACTGCACCGGCACAAGACGGTGAAGGCGGAGCGAGAGCGATGCAAGAAGCCATAAGAGATGCGGGCATTGCCCCTGAAGAAATTGATTATATCAATGCTCACGGGACAAGCACGTATTACAATGACAAATACGAAACGATGGCGATTAAAACCGTCTTCGGCGAGCATGCGCATAAACTTGCGGTAAGCTCTACAAAATCGATGACAGGCCACCTCTTAGGAGCAGCTGGCGGTATTGAAGCGATTTTCTCTGTCCTTGCCATTAAAGAAGGTGTGATCCCACCGACAATCAATATTCAAACACCAGACGAAGAATGCGATCTAGATTATGTGCCTGATGAAGCCCGCAGACAGGATCTCAATTATGTTCTCAGCAACTCATTGGGATTCGGCGGACACAATGCAACATTAATCTTTAAGAAATATCAATCATAATCACGCCAAACCGGCTGCCCTTAAAGGGTAGCCGGTTTTTTTTGTGCGCATAGGATAAAAAAGAGGAGGCGATCACATGAGTGTGGAACAAACATATAGCTGGCTCGGGAAGGCTGCTTCAATAGATGATTTGGCGCATTACATTGTACCGCTTTTTTCAGGTGTGGAGCAAAAGAACTGGAAAGGCATTCTGGGTCACCTTCAGCATCATGGGATGTTTAAAAACATAAAAGAAGGAATTCATACTGCTTCAAAGCTGAAAGAAAAAGGTTTTTACGAGCATATTCAAAAGGAAGAACAGTACCTGAAAAACAAATGGCAAGGTCCTGATGTACCAATTGTCACGCTGCCGGTTGATGAACGAAACAGGAGAATTCGTTTAGAATTCGGATCAAAGTCAGGACTCGCCTTTCAAGACAAAATGTTCCTCTTTCTCTCGTCAGATTTGGATTTTGCATCGGTATCTGCCCTGATGACACATGAATATCATCACGTTTGCCGGTTAGATCATCTGACAAAAGAGGAAAAGGATGTCACATTACTTGATACAATCATCATGGAAGGGCTTGCAGAATATGCTGTATATGAGAGGTTCGGCCGAAGTCAAATGGCTGAATGGACGTCTTGGTATACCCCGGAGCAGCTGCAAGCTTTATACGAAAAAAAGATTGCCCCCCATCAGGATATCAAACGGGACAATCGACTATTCTCCCAGCTGTTATTCGGTAAAGGATATCAGCCGAAAATGCTTGGATACGCAGTCGGATTCAATATTGTAAAAAAATATTTAACAGCCAACAAGGCAAACACGGCAGACGGGCTGTCCATTCCTGCTGAAACCTTTCTGGATGCAACGCTTTAATAGAATAAAATAATGGAATTTCGTTAATAATATTACATTTATCCTAAAAAATTCTTGATTTTGCAAAATGATTGTAATAATATACAACTATAAAATTTTTCGATAATTCAATATTATTTATTATTTCTGAATAAAGGGATTGCTTTCTCTTGAAAACGTTTGAAACAAGAGGGGGAAGGGGAGCTAGCATGAGCACACTTTTAGAAGTGAATAATTTAAAGACTTATTTTTTCAGAAAAAAGGAGCCGATCCCTGCGGTTGACGGAGTCGATTTTCACATCAGCAAAGGCGAAACCGTCGCGCTTGTAGGTGAATCGGGCTCCGGAAAAAGCATTACTTCTTTATCAATTATGGGCCTCGTCCAAAGCTCAGGCGGAAAAATCATGGACGGCTCTATTAAACTCGAAGACAAAGACCTCACCTCATTCACTGAAAACGACTATTGCAAAATCCGCGGAAACGAAGTATCCATGATCTTTCAGGAACCAATGACCTCCCTTAATCCGGTGCTAACAATCGGAGAACAAATTACCGAAGTGCTGATTTACCATAAAAACATGAAAAAAAAGGAAGCTCATCAAAGAGCTGTTGAACTCTTGCAGATGGTCGGTTTTTCCCGGGCCGAGCAAATCATGAAGGAGTACCCGCACCGGCTGTCCGGCGGAATGAGACAGAGGGTGATGATTGCCATCGCACTCAGCTGTAACCCTAAACTGCTCATTGCCGATGAACCGACAACAGCGCTTGATGTGACAATACAAGCCCAAGTTCTGGAGTTGATGAAAGATCTCTGTCAGAAGTTCAATACTTCAATTCTTCTTATCACACACGACTTAGGTGTCGTGTCGGAAGCAGCCGACAGAGTGATTGTCATGTACTGCGGACAAGTCGTAGAAAACGCCACTGTTGACGACTTATTTTTAGAGCCGCTGCATCCTTACACAGAAGGCCTGCTTACATCGATTCCTGTCATAGATGGAGAGATTGATAAATTAAATGCGATTAAAGGCAGCGTGCCGACACCAGATAATCTGCCGCCGGGGTGCCGTTTTGCTCCAAGGTGTCCGAAAGCCATGGATAAATGCTGGACACATCAGCCTTCGCTTTTAACGCACAAAAGCGGAAGAACAGTGAGATGCTTTTTATATGAGGAAGAGGGTGCCGAACAATCATGACAGCAGCTAATCAAGAAACAATCTTAGAGCTTCGTGACGTAAAAAAATACTTCCCGATCCGCTCAGGCCTTTTTCAAAGAAAAGTCGGCGATGTAAAAGCGGTGGACGGTGTTTCATTTTCGTTACAAAAAGGAGAAACACTCGGAATCGTTGGAGAGTCCGGCTGCGGAAAATCGACTGCCGGCAGGACGATGATCAGGCTGTATAAACCAACTGAAGGCCAAATCCTTTTTAAAGGGCATGATATTTCCAACCTGTCAGAGGAGAAGCTGCGGAAAAGTGTCCGCAAAAATATTCAAATGGTTTTCCAAGATCCATTTGCCTCTTTGAATCCAAGAAAGACGCTGCGTTCTATCATAAAGGAGCCGTTTAATACACATCACATGTATACGATGAGTGAACGAAACGAGAAAGTCGAAGAACTGCTTGCGAGAGTTGGTCTTCACCCGTCGTTTGCCAGCCGTTATCCCCATGAATTTTCCGGCGGACAGCGTCAGCGGATCGGCATCGCCAGAGCGCTCACTTTGAATCCAGAGCTGATCATTGCAGACGAACCGGTTTCCGCACTTGATGTATCCATTCAGGCCCAAGTGATTAACTTAATGGAAGAATTGCAGGAAGAATTTAATCTGACGTATCTATTTATCTCTCATGATCTAAGTGTCGTCCGCCATATCAGCGACAGAGTCGGAGTTATGTATCTTGGCAAAATGATGGAACTGACCGGCAAGCATGAGCTTTACGACAATCCGCTTCATCCATACACCCAAGCACTTCTATCGTCCGTCCCGGTCACCAGAAGGAAAGGATCTGTCAAACGGGAACGCATCGTCCTGAAGGGAGAACTGCCAAGTCCGGCCAATCCGCCAAAAGGCTGCGTTTTCCACACAAGATGTCCTGCCGCAAAGCCGATATGCAAGGAACAAATACCAGAATTCAAAGAAGCTGCTCCCAGCCATTTTGTGGCTTGTCACCTTTATAGCTAATTGCCCGCACAGCTTTGAGAGGGGGTATGCGCACTACATAAACAACAGCTGAGAAGAACGAACATTTCAAGAGGGGGAATATCTAATGAAAAGACGGAAAACCGCACTGATGATGCTAAGTGTATTGATGGTTCTGGCCATCTTCTTATCGGCCTGCTCGGGATCAAAATCGAGCAGCAACAGCGAGAAAAAATCAGCAGGCAAACCGCAGCAAGGCGGGGATTTGGTTGTTGGTTCAACTGGGGAGCCAACTCTGTTTAATCCACTCTATTCTACAGATGTCGCCAGTTCAGATATTGAAGGGATGATCTATAGTACATTATTAGAAACAGATGAAAAACTAAATGTGAAGCCTGCGCTAGCCGAGAAAGTGACAGAATCCAAGGATGGTCTGACTTATAATGTCAAGATTAGAAAAGGTGTAAAATTCCATGATGGGAAGGAACTTACTGCGGATGATGTTGTTTTCACATACAGCATCCCCATAAACAAGGATTATAATGGTGAACGCGGCTCGGGTTTTGAGTCACTTAAGTCAGTGACGAAAAAAGGTGATTATGAAGTTGAATTTAAATTAAAGAAAAAGGATGCTTATTTTTACAATGTTGTTTTAGATAGTTACGGTATTCTGCCTAAACACATTTTAGGGAAAGTACCAGTTTCAGATCTAGGCGAAAATGAATTTAATAGAAAGAATCCGATTGGTTCGGGTCCATTCAAGTTTGCTGAATGGAAAAAAGGAGATTATGTAAAACTTGAAGCTAATGAAGATTATTACGGCGGAAGACCATATTTAGATACAGTTACAGTAAAAACAATCCCGGATTCAAATGCAGCTGTTGCCCAGTTAAAGGCTGGAGATATTGATTTCTTTGTTGTTCCGGGTACTGATTTCGAGACAGTCAAGACATTTGATAATGTGAAAGTTAAATCAGATCTTGGTTTGAACTATAGCTATATTGGTTGGAATGAGAAAAATGAATTATTTAAAGACAAAAAAGTCCGCCAAGCTCTTACGCATGCACTTGATCGAAAAGCAATGGTGGATCAAGTGTTAAACGGTGATGGTGAAGTCGCAAACGTTCCTGAAAGTCCGCTATCTTGGAATTACCCGAAAAGTGATGTACCTACATTTGATTATAATCCTAAAAAAGCTAAGAAGCTTTTGAAAGAAGCGGGATGGAAAGATACAGACGGAGACGGTTACCTTGATAAGGATGGAAAGAAGTTTTCGTTTACCATTAAGACAAATCAAGGCAATAAAATTCGGGAAGATTTAGCGGTTGTTGTTCAGCAGCAACTAAAAGAAGTGGGAATTGAAGCAAAACCGCAAATTGTAGAATTTAGTGCACTTATTGAACAAACAAGTGCACCGAAATGGGACTATGATGCTTTGCTGCTTGGCTGGAGCTTGGCTACATTTCCGGATCAATTTTCGATTTTCCACTCCAGTCAATCAAAGAACGGATTAAATAACATATGGTATAAGAACCCTAAAGTCGATAAACTTTTGGAAGAAGCTAAATCTATTACAGACAGAAAAGAATATCAGAAAAAATACGAAGAAATCTATAAATTGATTGCAGAGGATCAGCCTTATTCATTCTTATTTTATTACAATTATCATAGGGCAATCCCGGCAAACATGCACGGCTATGTGTTCCATCCAAAGAATGACTTATATCATATTGAAAAATGGTGGCTTGAACAATAATTTTGAATCCCTAGAGAGGTGAGGATTCAGCATCCTTTCCTCTTTATCCTATTTTAGAAAAGGGGACAAGAAGATGGTTACATATATTGTTCGTCGAACATTAATGTCTTTGCCAATCCTACTGGGCATTACAATATTATCATTTGCGATAATGAAAGCGGCGCCAGGTGACCCGATGTCATTAATGATGGACCCGACAATCAGCCAAGCTGACAGAGCGAAATTTATTGAAAAGTATGGACTCAATGACCCAGAGCCTGTTCAATACTTAAAATGGCTTGGAAATATGCTCCAGGGCGACTTCGGGACATCTATTGTTAAAAAGGGGACACCAGTTTCCGATCTAATCCTTTCACGTTTGCCGAATACCTTGGTGCTTATGGTTTTTTCAACTCTTGTTGCTCTTCTGATTTCAATTCCTTTCGGAGTGCTTTCCGCGAAACGCCCTTATTCTAAACTTGACTATGGGATAACTGTTACATCATTTTTAGGGCTGGCCATACCAAATTTCTGGTTCGGATTAATTCTTATTATGGTTCTTTCCGTAAATCTCGGCTGGTTTCCTACGGGGGGTGTCAGCACTTTAAACGCTGACTTTAGCATTTTTGACAGGCTCCATCATTTAATTCTGCCTGCATTTGTTTTAGCAACTGCTGATATGGCCGGTATTACTCGATATACACGTTCAAGTATGCTCGATGTATTGAAGCAGGATTATATAAGAACAGCCCGGGCAAAGGGATTTAAAGAAAATAAAGTTATTTTCAAACATGGTTTGAGAAATGGACTTCTGCCTGTTATTACAATTTTCGGATTAATGATTCCATCATTTATTGGTGGTGCTGTCGTGGTTGAACAGATTTTTACTTGGCCTGGATTGGGGAAATTATTTATTGATTCGGCATTCTCTAGAGATTATCCGGTTATTATGGCCATGACTGTTATTTCTGCTGTTTTGGTTGTACTGGGAAACTTGATTGCGGATATTTTGTATGCATTAGTTGATCCGCGAATTGAATATTAAAAGGGGGAGGCACATATGGCACATCCAAACACTGCGGCTCCCTCTAATGAGGTAAAGCTAAAAGAAAATATTAGAAAAAAACCAGAAACAATGACTAGGATCTTTTTTGAGAAGTTTTTCAAAAATAAGCTTGCTGTTATTGGTGGTATCATTTTAACAGTTATCATTTTAATGGCGGTCTTTGCCCCTTTTATTGCGCCTTACTCGCCTGAGAGTCAATCTCTTTTAAATAAATTGAAGCCGCCAAGCCCAAAAAATCTAATGGGGACAGATAAGTTTGGGCGCGATATATTTACAAGGGTGTTATATGGGGCTCGTGTGTCTTTATTGGTCGGCTTTGTCTCAGTAGTTGGTGCAATTACTATAGGCACCGTTGTTGGCGCCTTAGCAGGGTACTTTAAAGGAATAGTAGATGCTGTATTGATGAGGGCTGTCGATGTAGTCTTATCTATTCCGGATATTTTTCTGCTTATTACATTGGTGACAATTTTTCAACCGGGAATGGATAAGTTAATTTTAATTTTTTCTCTGACGGGTTGGACTACAACAGCGAGGCTTGTCAGAGGTGAGTTTCTATCTCTTAGGTCAAGAGAATTTGTATTGGCTGCTAAAACAATAGGTACCAAAAATTACAAAATTATTTTTTCGCATATCTTACCGAATTGTATTGGGCCAATAATTGTCTCCGCTACTTTAAAAGTGGGCAGTGTCATTTTAGCTGAATCAACTTTAAGTTACTTGGGCTTCGGAATCCAGCCGCCAATCGCAAGCTGGGGAAATATGCTTCAGGATGCTCAAAACTTTACATTAATGATTCAAGCATGGTGGTACCCATTATTTCCCGGGCTATTTATTTTAATTACCGTTTTGTGCTTCAACTTTGTCGGTGATGGCCTTCGGGATGCACTGGACCCGAAAAATATTAAATAAAATGAAAACAATATTGGTTACAAAATATAACGAAAACAGAAGAAAAGCAGATCTCTTTTTGTCAGAAAATCTACAAAGAGATCTGCTTTTTGTGATTCTTACATAAACCCAGAGATTCCAGATTTCCTCAATCTCTTTGGAATAATTTCTCTGTCCCTTGCCTATACTGTGGACAACAGTTTTTATAAAAGTGAGGGGTTAGAGATGTTATTTCTTCATGATGTGTGGGTCAATTGGTTTGAAGGGGAAGAAAATGGCTACAATGTATGCCACTTTCACGAATGGCGCAAGGAAGATACGGTTGAGCTTTTGGATCAGGTGCCGCTGTTAAGGGTGCCGTCGGTACTGTTTCATTACATAGAAAACGATCTGTCTGAGCTTCCGAAAGGTTTGCTTGAAGACGTACATCAGAAATCGTACATTCGGAAAAATCACGAGCGGACAAAGCTGGAGTATTGTTTTGTCGTAACAGACGGAATTGGCATTTTGGCTGTCGACACGATCGGCTACACGATCCCTGTCAGAAAAAGCCGTCTGATCCCAAGACAGGAGCAGCTCGTTTATGAAATGGTAAAAGATGTGGAGCCTGAAACATATGAATTTGAGCCAAAGAAGCTGGAATCCTCCAAAGAATATCACATTTTATCATTAGCACCAGAGCACGTCAGAGGACTAACAAGAAAAGAGCGGCAAATCAAGCAGCTGATGTTTATGGCGCTTGACCAATTAAAAGGGCTGAAAAACCGCGCTGAAATCGGCTACTGGTACACAGAGTGGAACCCGCATATGTATGAACAAATCAAACGGATGAGCTTTGAAGAGATTTGGGACATGCTGTATAACGAAACAATTGAAGGCTGGTCGGACAAGCATCTGGCTTTTTGCGAAAATCTGATAAAAGGACAGCCTTTTTTCGAAAAGCTATGGGAAATGGAAAACGAATCGAAGGTAAACTGAAAAAAACCGCTCTTTGCATAGAGCGGTTTTTTTGATCAGCGTCTTTTTCGGCCAAGACCCATGGCGTTCTCCATTTTTTTCAGCATTTTGTTCGCTGTCCGGTTTGCCCGTTCCGCGCCTTCATCAAGAATCTGGTCTAATTCATCAGATTCAACCAGTTCATGATAGCGGTCCTGGATCGGTTTTAATGCGTTAACCACGACTTCTGCCAAATCACCTTTAAACTCGCCGTAGCCTTTCCCTTCGTACTTTGCTTCAAGCTCCTCAATTGTCGTATTGCCGAGGATTGAATAAATCGTAAGAAGGTTGGAAACGCCCGGTTTGTTTTCTTTATCAAATTTTACAATGCCTTCAGAATCTGTTACAGCACTTTTGATTTTCTTTTCAAGGAGCTTCGGTTCATCCAGCAATGTAATATAAGCTTTCTGGTTCGGATCGGATTTGCTCATTTTCTTCAGCGGATCATTCAGAGACATGATGCGTGCGCCGACTTTTGGAATTTTCACTTCCGGAATGGTAAAGATGTCGTTATATTTTTTGTTGAAGCGTTCCGCGAGATTCCGCGTCAGCTCAAGGTGCTGCTTTTGATCCTCGCCGACAGGCACAAGATCCGTTCCATACAGCAGAATATCAGCGGCCATCAGTGGCGGGTACGTTAACAGGCCGGAAACGACAGCTTCATTGCCTTTGGATTTATCCTTAAATTGAGTCATCCGTTCAAGCTCGCCGATATATGCGACACACTGCATCATCCATCCGGCCTGCGCATGCGCGGGAACCTCTGACTGAATAAACAATGTTGCTTTTTCTGGATCAAGTCCGACAGCTAAGTAAAGCGCCGCCAGATTGCGGATATTCTTTCTTAGCTGAAGCCGGTCTTGAGGCACGGTAATCGCATGCTGATCCACGATGCAAAAATAGCTGTTATAATCATGCTGCAGTTCGACAAACTGCTTCATTGCACCGATATAGTTGCCGAGCGTAACGGAGCCGCTTGGCTGAATGCCTGAAAAAATCGTTTGTTTCATAAAAAATCAACCTCATTTCTTAAAACATAATAAAAAAGGCTCATTCTTCCCCTGTAAAAAAGGGACGAATGAACCGTGGTACCACCCTGATTATTCCATTAAAATGGAATCACTCTGACGTTTGTAACGGAGTCTGCTCCGGCTGAGCCTACTTTTCGGGTTCGGTCAGCTGCTCCAAAGTCCATTCCACATTGCCCGTTATCTGCTCCCACCACCGCAGACTCTCTTCAAACGGGTGAAATGTGTACTACTCTTTTTCATAGCACGCTTTTCTTTTGATTGCTTCATTATAAATCAATTATAACCAATTGTCATCATGAAAAAACATTCTTTTTTCCAGTAACATTGTAATGATATAAATACCAGGGAAGCTGTAAAACCCCTAAATGATAACTGCTATCAGCGTGAAAATAGCAAGATATTATATGTAAAAAGCAATATGAGCAAAAAACCCGTAAAATAGTTTTTAATCAATTTATGCTTTAAATGGTAGAAGGATATTATGTTCGTGGAAGAAAAACTAACGAAGTTTAAATATTTTAAATTGATAAAATAATATTGCAATAAATTATTTGTTTCATTATAATGAACTTGTTCACTCTATTGTTACAGCTTTTTTACAAAAATAATCAGAAAAGACGGAACAGAATAAAAGTTATGGAAACTCAGGTTCATTTGTCTGATATTTCTGAGGATTTAGCCGTAAGGAGCTGAAAAAATTATTATTAGGGGGTTTGCGAATTGAAAAAACGTTGGTCGATTGTCACGTTGATGCTCATTTTCACACTTGTGCTGAGCGCTTGCGGCTTTGGCGGCAGCGGGTCAAACGGTGAAGGGAAAAAGGACAGCAAAGGAAAGACGACACTTAACATTAATATTAAAACTGAGCCGTTCTCATTACATCCGGGATTGGCAAATGATTCAGTATCAGGCGGTGTCATCCGTCAGACTTTTGAAGGATTGACACGTATCAATGCAGATGGTGAGCCTGAAGAAGGCGCTGCTTCTAAAATTGAAACGAGCAAAGATGGAAAGACATATACATTTACAATTCGTGACGGTGCAAAATGGTCAAACGGCGACCCTGTAACAGCACAAGACTTTGAATATGCTTGGAAATGGGCGCTTGATCCTAATAACGAATCACAATACGCTTACCAGCTCTACTACATAAAAGGTGCTGAAGCGGCAAATACCGGCAAAGGCAGCCTTGATGATGTGGCAGTAAAAGCTGTAAATGACAAAACGCTAAAGGTTGAATTAAATAACCCGACTCCATATTTCACTGAATTAACTGCGTTCTACACGTATATGCCGATCAACAAGAAAATTGCAGAGAAAAATAAGAAGTGGAACACAAATGCCGGAGATGATTATGTATCAAACGGACCGTTCAAAATGACGGCATGGAAACACAGCGGATCTATCAAACTTGAAAAAAATGACCAGTATTGGGATAAAGACAAAGTCAAACTGAAGAACATTAATATGGTTATGATCAACAATAACAATACTGAACTGAAAAAATTCCAAGCAGGAGAACTTGATTGGGCCGGTATGCCGCTCGGACAGCTTCCTACAGAATCTCTGCCTACCTTGAAAAAAGACGGTTCTTTACATGTTGAGCCGATTGCAGGTGTCTATTGGTACAAATTCAACACTGAGGCTAAGCCGTTAGACAACGTAAATATCCGTAAAGCTTTAACATATTCGCTTGACCGTCAATCGATTGTTAAAAACGTTACACAGGGAGAGCAAATCCCGGCAATGGCTGCGGTGCCGCCGACAATGAAGGGATTTGAAGATAACAAAGAAGGCTACTTCAAAGACAACGATATCAAAACGGCAAAAGAATACCTTGAAAAAGGCCTGAAAGAAATGGGCTTGAGCAAGGCATCTGACCTGCCGAAAATCAAATTGTCTTATAACACGGATGAAGCACATGCGAAAATCGCTCAAGCTGTACAAGAAATGTGGAAGAAAAATTTAGGCGTGAATGTTGAGCTTGATAACTCAGAATGGAATGTATATATTGATAAACTCCACAGCCAAGACTATCAAATTGGCCGTATGGGCTGGCTCGGCGACTTCAATGATCCTATTAACTTCCTTGAATTGTTCCGTGACAAGGACGGAGGAAATAACGATACTGGCTGGGAAAATCCAGAATTCAAAAAGCTTCTGAACCAGTCACAAACTGAAACAGATAAAACAAAACGTGCAGAGCTGCTGAAAAAAGCAGAAGATATTTTCATTGATGAAATGCCAGTTGCCCCAATCTATTTCTATACAGATACTTGGGTACAGGATGAAAACTTAAATGGTGTTATCATGCCAGGTACTGGTGAGGTTTATTTCAGAAACGCATATTTTAAATAAGGCTTCGTCTGAAAATAAAAGACCTCAAGGTATATGGGGAGAAAAACCCCATATACCTTTCTTACTGATGGAGTATAAAAATGTAAAAACCATGGAGGTGTTCCCCCTTGCTAAAATATATCGGAAGACGCTTAGTCTATATGATTATCACACTATTTGTGATTGTAACTGTGACATTCTTCTTAATGCAGGCAGCACCGGGCGGGCCATTTTCAGGTGAGAAAAAGCTTCCGCCTGAAATTGAAGCAAACTTAAATGCGCATTATGGCTTGGACAAGCCGCTGTTTGTACAATATGTCAGTTATTTGAAATCAGTTGCAATGTGGGATTTCGGACCGTCATTTAAATATAAAGGTCAGAGTGTTAACGACCTGATCAGTTCAGGTTTCCCCGTTTCATTCACTCTTGGAGCAGAAGCTATTCTCCTCGCTTTAGCGTTAGGTGTATTGTTTGGGGTCATTGCAGCCCTTTACCATAATAAGTGGCAGGATTATACCGTCGCGATTTTAACGATATTTGGTATTTCAGTTCCGAGCTTTATCATGGCGGCTGTTCTGCAATATGTGTTTTCCATGAAGCTTGGGCTGTTTCCGGTCGCGGGGTGGGAGTCCTGGGCATACACCTTTTTGCCTTCAATCGCACTTGCTTCCATGCCGATGGCGTTCATTGCCAGACTTTCCCGTTCAAGCATGATCGAAGTGTTGAACAGTGATTATATCCGTACAGCGAAAGCGAAAGGGCTGTCTCGCCCAGCGGTTACAGTGCGGCACGCCATTCGAAACGCGCTTTTGCCAGTTGTTACATACATGGGCCCGATGGCCGCGCAGGTCTTAACGGGGAGCTTCATTATAGAAACCATTTTTGGGATCCCAGGGCTTGGTGCACACTTCGTAAACAGTATTACAAACCGTGATTATACAGTCATTATGGGTGTAACGGTGTTCTTTAGTGTCATCCTGCTATTGTGTGTATTAATTGTAGACGTGTTATACGGCATTATTGATCCAAGAATCAAGCTTTCCAAAGCAAAGAAAGGAGCCTAGGCCATGCAGAACATTCCAAAAAACATGTTTGAACCAGCCGCAGCGAATGCCGGCGATGCAGAAAAAATAAGTAAAAAGAGTCTTTCCCTCTGGAAAGATGCGATGCTTCGCTTCCGCAGCAATAAGCTTGCAATGGTCGGGCTTATCATTATCGTGCTCATTATCCTTATGGCGATTTTTGCGCCGATGTTCTCAAGGTATGATTATTCAACTACTAATCTCTTAAATGCGGATAAGCCGCCTTCAAAAGATCATTGGTTCGGCACAGATGATCTTGGACGGGACATTTTCGTCCGTACATGGGTAGGAGCTCGAATCTCAATCTTTATCGGTGTTGCAGCCGCTGTTCTTGATTTGCTGATCGGCGTCATTTGGGGAAGTATTTCAGGATTCCGCGGAGGCAGAACCGATGAAATTATGATGCGTATCGCTGATATCCTTTGGGCAGTTCCTTCATTATTAATGGTTATCTTACTGATGGTTGTTCTTCCGAAAGGGCTATTTACAATTATTATTGCTATGACGATTACGGGCTGGATTAATATGGCCAGAATTGTACGCGGACAAGTGTTGCAGCTGAAGAATCAGGAGTATGTGCTTGCTTCACAGACACTTGGTGCAAAAACATCCCGTCTTCTGTTTAAACATATCGTGCCAAACGCAATGGGTTCTATTTTGGTCACGATGACATTGACAGTTCCTACTGCGATTTTCACAGAAGCCTTTTTAAGCTATTTGGGACTTGGTGTTCCGGCTCCGCTGGCAAGCTGGGGAACGATGGCTTCTGACGGACTGCCTGCATTGACCTATTATCCGTGGCGTTTATTCTTCCCTGCCGGTTTCATCTGCATTACGATGTTTGGCTTTAACGTGGTCGGCGACGGATTAAGAGACGCATTGGATCCTAAGTTACGTAAATAAGGGAGTGATACGGGTGACACGCCTATTAGAAGTAAAAGATTTAGCGATATCATTTAAAACATATGGCGGAGAGGTTCAGGCGATCCGCGGAGTGAATTTCCATCTGAATAAAGGAGAGACGCTGGCCATCGTCGGAGAATCAGGTTCCGGAAAAAGTGTGACCTCTCAAGCGATCATGAAGCTGATTCCAATGCCTCCGGGTTATTTTAAGCGCGGTGAGATCTTGTTTGACGGCAAGGATCTGGTGCCGCTATCTGAAAAAGAGATGCAAAATGTCCGGGGGAAAGAGATCGGGATGATATTCCAGGATCCGATGACCTCTTTAAATCCGACGATGAAGGTCGGTAAACAAATTACGGAAGTGCTTTTTAAACACGAGAAGATCTCAAAAGAAGCGGCGAAAAAACGCGCCGTTGAGCTGCTGGATTTAGTCGGAATCCCGATGCCGGAAAAACGGGTCAATCAATTTCCGCATGAGTTTTCGGGCGGGATGAGACAGCGAGTTGTCATTGCCATGGCGCTTGCGGCGAATCCGAAGCTACTGATCGCCGATGAGCCGACGACTGCTCTTGATGTAACGATCCAAGCACAAATTCTGGAATTGATGAAGGATTTACAAAAGAAAATTGACACGTCAATCATCTTTATCACACACGATCTTGGTGTTGTGGCTAACGTTGCTGACCGGGTCGCTGTCATGTACGCGGGACAAATTGTAGAAACCGGTACGGTAGACGAAATCTTCTACGATCCGAGACATCCGTATACTTGGGGGCTGCTTGCATCCATGCCGACACTGGAAAGTTCGGGAGAGGAAGAGCTGACTGCAATTCCGGGCACGCCGCCTGATTTGACAAACCCGCCAAAAGGAGATGCTTTTGCCCTGCGGAGCTCTTACGCGATGAAAATCGATTTTGAACAGGAGCCGCCAATGTTTAAGGTATCCGATACTCATTATGTCAAATCGTGGCTGCTTCATCCTGACGCGCCAAAGGTAGAGCCGCCTGAAGCGGTAAAAGCGAAAATGCGGAAACTGGCAAATACGTATGAAAAACCTGTCTTAGTGAGAGAAGGTGAATGAATTGACTGAGAAACTATTAGAAATCAAACATTTAAAACAGCACTTTGTCACGCCGAGAGGAACGGTTAAGGCTGTAGACGATTTGTCATTTGATATCTATAAAGGTGAAACATTAGGGCTGGTTGGTGAATCTGGCTGCGGTAAATCGACAACAGGCCGAAGCATTATTAGGCTGTACGAAGCAACCGATGGTGAGGTGCTGTTCAACGGCGAAAATGTGCATGGGAAAAAATCACGGAAAAAGCTGCTGGAATTCAACCGCAAAATGCAGATGATTTTCCAAGACCCGTATGCATCTTTGAATCCGAGAATGACAGTTGCTGATATTATTGCTGAAGGCCTTGATATTCATAAGCTGGCGAAAACGAAAAAAGAGCGGATGCAGCGTGTCCACGAGCTCTTGGAAACAGTCGGTTTAAACAAGGAACACGCAAACCGCTATCCGCATGAATTTTCCGGCGGCCAGCGTCAAAGAATCGGGATTGCCAGAGCTCTTGCCGTTGATCCGGAATTCATTATTGCGGATGAACCGATTTCGGCTTTGGATGTATCCATCCAGGCGCAGGTCGTGAATTTAATGAAAGAACTGCAAAAAGAAAAAGGGCTCACTTACCTGTTTATTGCCCACGATTTATCGATGGTCAAATACATCAGCGACCGCATCGGAGTCATGTATTTCGGGAAACTGGTTGAGCTTGCGCCTGCAGATGAGCTTTATGAAAACCCGCTTCACCCATATACAAAGTCATTGCTTTCAGCGATCCCGCTTCCTGATCCGGACTATGAGAGAAATCGTGTCCGCCAGAAATACGATCCGTCCGTCCATCAATTAAAAGATGGTGAAACGATGGAATTCCGTGAAGTGAAACCGGGACATTTTGTAATGTGTACGGAAGCAGAATTTAAAGCTTACTCATGATTCATCAATCCTTCAAGATAAATGTCTTGAAGGATTTTTTTGCGCCTACATAGAAAGTGAGAATGATAACATTTACAAGTAGAGGAAAAAGCGGAGGCGAAATACGATTCAATTTCTGCATAACAAAAATGTTTTTGCACTGCTGCTGTCTCAATCTCTTCAATCTTTAGCAGGAGTCCTTGTCACAATCGTTTTAATGGTCCGGGTCTATCAAATGACAGACTCTGTCTTTTTGGCGGGTCTTGTTTTATCGTTCATGTCGTTTGCGAGTATAGCGGCAAGCTTTTGCATCTCTCCGGTGCTTCGCAATCTTGGTTTTAAAAAGGTGCTTGCGTTCGCAAATCTGCTGAGGGCGGTCTTTACAATACTAATGGCATACAGCGTCAGTCATCACGGACAGGTTTTCTTTTGGATAACGCTGCTGTTTGTCTTCTGTTTTTCCTTTGCGGGCGCCTTTTTTCAGCCGGTAAGATTCGCGCTGCTGCCGATTATTGTTCCAAAAGAGCAATATGTGAAAGCGAACGGTGTGATCTCCCTCTCGAATCAATTGTTTTTAACAGCAGGCTGGGGCCTAGGCGGCCTTCTGACGTATGCCGTACCGTTTGAACTCGTTGTAGATGCAGCCATTTGCCTGTTTGTTCTTTCGGGGGTTTCCATCAGTTTGCTCCATATAAATGAAGAAGAGACTGATGGAAAAGCTGAAACAGCATCTGCCAGGAGTATATGGAAGGATTTAATGATCATCCCGGTTGTAAGAGACATTACTGTAATGGACATGATAGAAGCTTTGGCGGGTTCAGTTTGGTCGTCTGCTATTCTTCTCGCATTCACTGCGGCTGTTTTGCATGAAACAGAGGTGTGGTGGGGAATGTTTAACGCTTCTTATTTTATAGGTGCAATTGCCGGCAGTGTGATTGCCATTCGTTTTTCTGCTTTTTTTGAGCAGAACATGGGCTATGCGATTATGTTCAGCTCGCTTGTGATGTCGGCGCTGACCCTTTTGTTTTCATTTTCTCCAATTCCGTTTTTATGCGCTCTGGCTTGTGCTGCAATGGGGCCTTTTTATCAGGTGCGTGATATTTGCCAGGAAACCGTGCTGCAGGAGGCCATTCCGGAACAGAAGCGTATCGGGATCATGGCTGCCAAAAATGCGATTTTGACTCCTTGGTCTGGCATCACCTACTCCATCATGGGGCTCGTGGCTGATGCGGCTGGTGCGAAAATGGCTTTTATCACGGCTGGAGTATTGTATGGCATGACGTTTCTTATTGCACTGGCACAGCCCCGCTTGCTTCATTACAAGCGGGAAAGCCGCGCTCAATGAGAGCTTTTTGCATACGCTTCAAAATGAACGAAGCATCTGGCTCCGGTTTTTGCTGAAAAAAAATGAAACCATGGCGGAAGTTCGTACGTCTTTATAGATGTAAAGCTGTTTAAACAAGAAGAAATGGGGTATATCTAAAAGTATGAAGACAATGAACTCATAAGGAGCAAATCAATGAACTGGTACGAAAAGCTTAGCGAGTACTTTCCAATTGAAGAAATGAAATCAAAAGCGCATATGGAAGCTCTTCTGAAAGAGCGGAGCGATATTTATCATAAAGACGAAGGCAAACATCATATACTAATGTTTGCGGAATTCGATTCTTTTATCTTTGTTGATTATCTGTATGTGTCTAAGGATGCAAGAGGGCAGGGGCTTGGCGGCAAATTGATCGCAAAGCTCAAAAAGAAAAATAAGCCGATCTTGCTCGAGGTGGAGCCTGTGGATGAAGATGATGCTGATACAGAAAAACGCCTGAGGTTTTATCAAAGAGAGCATTTCAAGCATGCTCAGTCAATTGGGTACCGGCGCCGGTCATTGGCTACGAATGAAGTAAACAAGATGGAGATTCTGTACTGGTCACCGAAAACAGAATCAGAAGAAGAAATTCTTGAAGCCATGAAACAGACATATGAAAACATTCATACTTATAAAGATGAGAAATGGTACGGGGAATCGTACGAAAAAACAGATGAGGTCTTGAAACTCATAGATGAAGAAAAACAAAAAAACATTTTCGATCAGTTAAGCTAATTGAGAATCAGAACATATCATTCAAATTAAAAATTTGCTGGATTGACACATTTTTTTCTTAGGATACTGTTCACACTTACTTTTTTATAGTATAATACCTATAAAGATTCCTTTTTTAGAGTAATTTCAATTTAAGAATAAAATAGATGTTCATCCTACTAATTAGAGGAGTGAAGATGAATGGTTACATTATACACATCACCAAGCTGTACTTCATGCAGAAAAGCGAGAGCGTGGCTCGAGGAGCACGATATTCCATTTGAAGAAAGAAACATTTTCTCTGAACCTTTATCTATTGATGAAATAAAACAAATTCTTCGAATGACTGAGGACGGAACAGATGAAATCATCTCAACCCGTTCAAAAGTATTCCAAAAACTGAATGTGAACGTTGAATCTATGCCGCTGCAAGATTTGTACCACTTGATCAACGAGCACCCAGGTTTGCTTCGCCGTCCGATCATCATCGACGAAAAACGTTTGCAGGTTGGATACAACGAAGACGAAATCAGACGTTTCCTGCCAAGAAAAGTCCGCTCTTTCCAATTAAGAGAAGCACAGCGTTTGGCAAACTAATAGATCGTATCATCAAAAGAAGGCTGAGTCATCAGCCTTCTTTTATTTTTCAACCTGCTGATAATAAATACTCGCAAGGATGACAAACGCGACCGTTAAAATGGGGAGGAGCGTTTCGACTACGCCGTGCTGCGCCATAAAAAAAGACAGCTTTTTGTCCCTGACAATCATTTCTCCGCCGGTATAAGCAAGCAGCCCGCTTCCCGCGTAAATCAGGAGGGGGATTTTCTCAAGTGCAATGTGGATGAGTTTGCTGCCCCAAATAATAACCGGCACCGATACACACAAACCTATGATAACAAGAGAAAACTCACCGTGTGACGCTCCCGCAACCGCTATAACGTTATCCAGCGACATAAAGAGATCTGCAAGCACAATCGTTCGTATCGCTCTCCACAGGGAGGTGCTGCTTTTGATGTGCTGCGTGTCTTTTTTTTCAATCAGCAGCTGATAGCCTAAATACAGCAGGAAAATTCCGCCGGCGCATTGCAAGAAAGGAATGTTCAAAAGATATACGGCTGCGCTTGTTAATCCGATTCTCATGGCAACGGCGATAAATGTTCCGATAATAATGGCTTGCTGTCTTTGCTTGTCCGGCAAATTTCTGCTGGCCATAGCAATGACGATCGCATTATCTCCGCCAAGGATCAGATCGATTCCAACAATGACAAGCAGAGAAATCAGATAGTCATGCTCCATGAATCGGCACCTCGCTTTCGTTCCATCGCTTGTACTACTACTATATGAGACAGGTCGTATTTTATGATATCAGCCGCAGATCTGCCGTTTTTTAGGCAAAGGTGCATTTTTATTTCTTTTGTGACTGTTTTATCATAAAATAGAAATACAAAGGAATTCACACTGGCCTTGCTTCAAGGTTAAGATGTGGACGGAATGGGTAAAGTGTAGTAAAGTACAATTAATCGGGAGCTTAGATGTCCCTTCAACATCTTATATAGAAGGGAAGGTTGGCAAATGGAAATTGAAAGAATTAACGAGCATACAGTAAAATTTTATATGTCTTACGGAGATATTGAAGATCGCGGTTTTGACAGAGAAGAAATTTGGTATAACCGTGAGCGCAGTGAAGAACTGTTCTGGGAAGTCATGGATGAAGTTCATGAGGAAGAGGAATTCGCTGTGGAAGGCCCTCTTTGGATCCAAGTTCAGGCTCTGGACAAAGGATTAGAAATCATCGTCACAAAAGCCCAGCTTTCCAAAGACGGACAAAAGCTCGAACTGCCGATTCCTGAGGATAAAAAGCAAGAACCAGCATCTGAGGATCTTGACGCCTTGCTGGATGATTTCCAGAAAGAAGAGCAAGCCGTCAATCAGGAAGAAAAGGAGCAAAAGCTTCAATTTGTCTTGCGGTTTGGCGATTTTGAGGATGTTATTTCTCTATCTAAATTGAACGTTAACGGAAGCAAAACGACTTTATATTCGTTTGAGAACCGATATTATTTATATGTAGATTTTTGCAATATGACTGATGAAGAGGTTGAAAATCAGCTAAGCATCCTGTTGGAGTACGCAAATGAATCCTCAATCAGCATACACCGTCTTGAAGAGTACGGCAAGCTGATTATTTCAGAGCATGCTCTAGAAACGATAAAAAAACACTTTGCATCATAGCAAAGCCGATTTCTTTCCGGAAATCGGTTTTTTTTATGCGCTGAAATGCCATTTTTGAGAACTGAAATCAACATCATACATCCAGGCGAAAAATACAGCCAACAGGAGTTGATCATCTTTTCCAGAAAGTATACCTCATCTGGAAAGGAGAGATGACAAGTGTTTAGTGCTGTGACTAAAGACGGCCAAATGGTTCACCTTCTAGGCGCTCAGCGAAGCCGGAAATTAAAGCAGAGACGATTCTTCTGTCCGGCGTGCGGGGGAGAGCTTGATGTGAAGCTCGGACTTCAAAAAGCGCCGCATTTCGCCCATAAACAGAACAAGTCCTGCTCGATAGACATAGAACCGGAAAGCGCCTATCACTTAGAAGGAAAAAGACAGCTGTATGTATGGCTGAAAACGCAACAGACATCTCCACTATTAGAACCGTATATCAAGAAAATCAATCAAAGACCCGACATCATGGCAAAGATCAAGAAACACATGCTTGCTGTTGAGTATCAATGTGCCAATCTTGCTCCCGATGTCTTTCAAAAGCGGACAGAGGGCTTCAAACAAGAAGGAATCATCCCGCAGTGGATTGTGGGAAACAGCCGCTTAAAACGAACTGCTCCATCCTTTTATCAGCTTTCTGCTTTCCATTGGCAGTTTATCAATGCGAGCCCATACAGGGAACTGATCTGTTATTGCCCGGAAACGCGTTCTTTCCGCCGGCTCAGCCATATCATCCCGTTTTACACAAACCATTCTTATTCCTCCGTTCAAACGATCCCTATCCATCGGGCAGGTGTAAAAGATCTTTTTTTCACTGAACCGATGCCCTCATTTCAATACTCCGGCTGGACAAAAGCGATTCATCGTTTTCGCCATAAACCCCACCGGTTCATCTCCAAGGAAACAAATCGCCTCAGGCTGCTGTTTTATGAAAAGCGGCAGACGCCTCTTTCTTTTCTTCCGACTGAAGTGTTTGTTCCTGTTATAAAAGGGGCTGTTTTTCATAGTCCGGTTTTTGTGTGGCAGGGGTTTCTATATCTGTTTATTACGGATCTTGGATATAAAGGCGCGCCAATTCGCTTTTCCGCCGTTTTACAGCAGTGCAAACTGCATATTTATAAAAAGAACATTTCGCTCAGATACGAATGCAGCGAAGATTGTCTTTCAGAAGCGGTGAAACAGTACATTGATTTTTTGTGCAAGAAGGGATTTTTAAGGGAGACTCAGAAAGAAATATATGTGCTGAATCAGCCTAAAGAGGGTATACGCTCAATACAGGATCTCATGGAAAGAGACCGCAGCTGTTTTATAGAATGAGTTTGTCTCATTTGGCTCACCCTAAGACAAAGGTGGTGGGCTGGCTGTGAGAGGCACAAAAGGAAAGGTTTTTCGTGTTTTTACTGCCTTTTTGGCATTCGTTCTCTTCATTACTGCATATGATTTGACAAAAGGCAGTGAAAAACCGGAAGATATTCACAACACAAGTTTATTGAGAAACAGCGGTTTTTTCAATTGGCTTGAATCAAAGAAAACGAGGGGGATCACCATGGCTGAGGAAAAAAAAGTAAATCAACTGCCTGACAGAAGTGAGGTAAAGGCAGAAGACACATGGAGACTTGAGGATATTTTTCCTAATGATGAGGCCTGGAATAAAGAATTTCAAGCTGTAAAAGAATTAATTCCTAATTTATCTAAGTATAAAGGAAAGCTGGCAGATTCAGCCGATTATTTGTACGAGGCTCTTACGTATCAAGATAAAGTGATGGAGCGGCTGGGCAGGCTTTACACATATGCGCATATGCGCTCTGACCAAGATACCGGGAACTCCTTTTATCAGGGGCTGAATGACAAGGCGGGAAACCTGTATACACAGGCCGCAAGCGCGACAGCTTATTTGGTTCCTGAAATTTTATCCATAGAAGAAGACAAACTGCAGCAGTTTATTCTTGAAAAAGAAGAACTGAAACTGTACTCCCATGCGATTGAGGAGATTACAAAAGAACGCCCGCACGTGCTGAGTGAGAAGGAAGAGGCACTGCTTGCTGAAGCTTCTGAAGTGCTGGGTTCATCTTCCAATACGTTCAGCGTGTTAAATAATGCCGAAATTACATTCCCTTCCATAAAAGATGAAGAGGGAAATGAAAAACAGATCACTCACGGGAACTTTATTAATTTCTTAGAAAGTGAAAACCGTGAAGTCCGCAAAAATGCCTTTGATGCAGTATATAAAACATACGGTCAATATAAAAACACAATGGCCACTACTCTAAGCGGCACAGTGAAAAAGGACAACTTCTATGCGAGAGTGAAAAAATACAAGTCAGCGCGTGAAGCTGCGCTTTCTAACAACAGTATTCCTGAGGAAGTATACGATAACCTCGTCAAAACGATTAATAAGCATTTGCCGCTTCTGCACCGCTACATCGCGCTGAGAAAGAAAGTGCTTGAACTTGATGAAGTGCATATCTATGATCTGTATACACCGCTTGTAAAGGATGCGGGGATGAAGGTCACGTACGAGGAAGCCAAAGATTACATGCTGAAAGGTCTTGCACCTTTAGGGGAAGAGTACGCCTCCATCTTAAAAGAAGGGCTGGAAAACCGATGGGTCGACGTTTACGAAAATAAAGGCAAACGCAATGGCGCTTATTCATCAGGATCTTACGGCACGAATCCGTATATTTTGATGAACTGGCATGATAACGTCAATAATCTCTTTACGCTCGTGCATGAGTTTGGACATTCCGTACACAGCTACTATACGAGAAAGCACCAGCCATATCCATACGGAAATTACAGCATCTTTGTCGCGGAAGTTGCGTCAACGACTAACGAAGCGCTCCTTGGCGAATACTTGCTGAACAATTTAGAGGATGAAAAACAGCGTTTGTATATTCTCAACCATATGCTTGAAGGCTTCAGAGGAACAGTTTTCAGACAAACGATGTTTGCTGAATTTGAACATCTGATCCATACAAAGGCGCAAGAAGGGGAGCCGCTTACACCTGAGCTTCTGACAAATGTCTATTACGATCTGAATAAAAAGTATTTCGGAGACGGCATGGTCATTGATAAGGAAATCGGCCTTGAATGGTCGCGGATTCCACACTTCTATTACAATTACTATGTGTATCAGTATGCGACAGGGTACAGCGCTGCCCAAGCATTAAGCAGCCAGATTTTGAAAGAAGGAAAGCCGGCGGTTGACCGTTATATTGACTTCCTGAAAGCGGGAAGCTCACAATATCCGATTGATGTCCTGAAAAAAGCGGGCGTTGATATGACGTCTCCAGAGCCGATCGAAGCTGCGTGCAAAATGTTTGAAGAAAAACTGGATGAAATGGAAGAGCTGCTGATAAAAGTCAAGCAGTCTTAAAAAAAGAAAGCCTGTGCAGAAATGATGCACAGGCTTTTTTAAAACCCTTTAAAGGTTTTCCGGTGGTTCAGGCGGTAGAGGGTAAACAAAATAGACAGAAACAGCAGAGGAGAGGTAATATAAAGCGGCAGCATATGCATCATGCCTAATACATTCAAAAAGAAAAAAACGGCAATGCACACAATTGAAATCACAGTATACATCGTGACGGTCCCCCTCGTCCTTTTTCCTTATTAGGATATGAATGAATGTACTTCGTTATGTTTTGTGACAAAAATATGAACATTAAGCATATAGGTTGTCAAAAGTCGACACCTTTTGTTATCATAAGGATGTGAAATTGATCACAAACAAACATTACCCCTTTGTTTGACCGTGAAAAATTTCTCCCATCCCCTTTGTTGTCGTTAAGACATATGAAACCGCGCTTATCCCGGCGCGGTTTCTTTAGTGTTACGAACAGAACGTATGTTTGATATCGGCACAAAAAAACAGCCTCAAGCATTTACACGCCTGCGGCTATTTTTCACATGATTGATATTCATCAGAATAAGTGCTGAGAGACTTCCAAAACATTCCGTGTTTGGCTTCCACTTTGGCAACCTTTTTAGCAAACGCCAATTTCTTCATTTCTTTTTCTACCTCTTCTAGGCTCAGGTCGTATACAAGAGCAATTTCCTTCGAGGCAACGAAGCGGAAATATTCAATAAAACATTCCAGAGGCGGTGTTTCCGACGGCTTCGGCTCGTCGCCCAGCATCTCAAATAAGATTTCTTCATATACATCATATGAATAGCTGCCGGGTACTTTAAGTCCTTCGTCCTCATGCTGTGTATTGAAAAACGTCAGCGTCGGGTTGACGGAAACATCCATTTCAGCGGCAATTTTCATGTCGCATTGAAGCGCCTTGACCGCGCTTTGAGAATGCAGATCTTTTTTGAATTCTTCAAGATCAAGACTCGTTTTTTCCGCAATTTCCAAAAGCACGTTTTCATCCGTAATATTTTTCTTTGAAACAAACAGGCTCTCCTGCATATTCCTGAGAAATTGCATGCCTGCTTTTCTTCCTTGCAGTTCGGCTGCTTTAAAAGCGAGAGCAGCCATATAAGGCGATGAAAGCGGCTGATCTTGCTCGAGCCAGACATTGCCGTCACACGACATGCCGGAGCGGCTCGCGATCTTTTCCCATGCCTCTGCAAGAAGATGCTTTTTCCGTTTCTTATTTAACGCGGTAAGGCTTGCGGAAGCTATGAGGCGCAAGGTGAAAAAGCGTCCGTATCTGATTTTCAGCTTTTTGATGACGGGCTCTAAGGACCAGCATTCAGGGCATAAAGGGTCTACAAACATGTAAATTTCAAGCGGTTTTTTTGGATGGCCGTGGCAATGGGCGAAGTATAGCTCATGCTGATAGTTTGTCAAGATGATCGATCCTCCGCTTCCGTTTGATTCACCATATGCCTTGCTGTCAATTCCAGCCGGCCAAACAAAAACTCACGAATATCGCCCTCCAGCCCTACATGGTCCATTGCGTCGTTCATACAGCTGAGCCACGCATCGGCTCTCTCGTTTGTAATTGGAAAGGGAAGATGCCTTGCTCTGAGCATGGGGTGACCGTGTTCCTCCGTATAAAGCGGAGGACCGCCTAAATACTGAGTCAGAAATTGCTTCTGTTTCCTGGCGGTTTCTGTTAAATCGCTCGGAAAAATCGGCTTCAGCAAAGGATGAGACGCGACACGCTCATAAAAAGTATCAACAAGTTGCGATAGAAGTTCCTCTCCAATCGCTTCATAAGGTGCGTTAAACGATTGTCCCATGTTGACTACTCCTTTAAATATGGCTAATAGGAATCATAAATCCTATTGCAAAAAGTAATTTTCTGTATTTCATCATTTCATCTATGATTTATTTTAGCAACAAGGCATCATTTCTACAAACAAACTGCCTTTTATGCGTTTGATCACAAGTTTCGGCTGACAGCCGGGGTTTGTATTTCATATCATATCACATAAAAATCAGGAATGCGTAAGATTTCACTTCGCAAAAAAACCAGAGGGCAAGAGCCGCTCTGGTTACGCGTAATAAGCTGAGGTTATTTTTTTTACATAGTTTTGTGTTTCTTGGAAAGGAGGAATGCCTCCATATCGGTCAACATTTCCCGGTCCGGCGTTGTAAGCCGCTAATGCCATAGACACATTGCCGCCGTATTTATCCAGCATTTGTTTTAAATATTTCGTTCCGCCCTCCACATTTTGCTGCGGATCCAGCGGATTAGAAACGCCAAGTGAGCTTGCGGTTGACGGCATCAGCTGCATTAAGCCCATTGCACCTGCTCCGCTTACGGCTTTTGCATTAAAGCCTGATTCCTGCTTGATGACGGCACGGATTAGTTTTTCATCGACGCCATATTTATCAGCGGCTTTTTTAATCGCGCTGTCAATGGAGAAGTCTCCTGAACTGATCTGTTTTGCTTCTTGTTTGTTAGAAGCTGAATCTATAACAGCTGTTTCGGTGCTGTCTGCCGCTTTTGTGATATAACCTGAATTGCTGTTTGTATATGAGTTAAGCCCATAAGCTGAAAGCAGTGACGGCGCTGTAGAATAAGCGCTGTTCAGAAGGCTGAGCGGGCTTGACGATGTAGCAGATGCTGTTGGTTGCTGCTGAGATGTCAGGCCGTTTGTATATTGGCTGAGCATAGAGCTGAAGCTTGAGAGCGGGCTTTCCGCATTCTGAGTGCCCGTGCTGCTTGCATTCGATATGGACTGTAAAGCCTGAAGCTGAAGTAAAGCTGCCCAATTCGTTACATTCACGATGTCATTCCACCTTATATAGACTTTCGTTTTTCTTCATAAAAACGCAGAATTTTATTTTTGGTTTCGCGCTGAGGAATGCTGAATTTCTGAAGCAGCTTCTCAAAGGCTTGTTGGCCCTCATGCCAGTCTGCCGCTTCAAATTCGATTTCATAGTCCTCTTTATTTAAATATCGGCTGTGGTCTAAAACTATTAAGCCTTTTTCTGTTTCTTTTTCCGCGCGGTTTGTAGCTAAAGATCCAAAATATTGAATAGCGTCTGAATCGATCTGAAGCTTGTGCAGCTGGTCCTTCACGGGGCCTTCGGGAACTGTAAAGCCGGCAAGGTCTGATACCTCTGAAAGCCGCTGGTGCGTTTCCAGCAGCCCCACTTCTGCCGGTTCTTTTAACGTCAGGACATACTCACCGTTCTTTCTGCGAATTCGAAGCGCAGCGTGTTTTTGTTTCAGCGCAAAGCTGTCTGTGTCAAAGTAGTGATTCTTTTGATCTGTAAAATCTTTTTCTGTCAGCTGGAGTGCCGTTGTTAATTTTTCAAATTCATGTTTGGTCAGCATGTTTTTAAATTCTATTTCAATTTCTTGGCTCATGTTGCTCTTCCTTTCCGCCCTGAAAATCTTATTTTTACTATTATCTCTTGAGATGTTAGGTTTATCAATATCGAGCTTGATATGGTAAAATGAATCTGTACTTTGTTTAAAAAGGAGAGCATTATGCAAAACAGAATCGAAATTTTGAACGCAACATTATCGGATGATCAGCTTCGTCTTGCCTGTGAGACAGAAGGAAACGAAGCGAAACGCAAGCCGTCAGGTCAAATGCTTGTTGATTCTGACCACTTTGCTTTTGTATACATACTTGAATTAGCTGATTCTTTTGAATATGTCATTATAAAGGAACATGTATGGCCGGAACTGAAGCAGGCCCATGCACAAAGAATTCCGGTCGTTTTAGAGGCAGGCGACGAAACCATTGAACTGGCAGGCCTGCATGAGGAGCTGGAGTATCTCTTAGAAAATATTAAAGATAATGCGAACTACGGAGAAGAAATGGAAGAAAAAGTGAAACGCGTGTTTTTATAGAAACTGGTTCGGAATTGGGGGATGTATGATGGATGACAAACAATGGGAGCGTTTTTTAGTGCCGTACCGCCAGGCTGTCGAAGAATTGAAAGTGAAGCTCAAGGGAGTCCGCACGCTTTATGAATACGAGGATGACCATTCACCGGTTGAGTTTGTGACAGGACGCGTCAAGCCTGTGGCGAGCATACTCGAAAAAGCCAGGCGGAAAGGCATACCGATGCATGAAATTGAAACCATGCAGGATATCGCAGGCCTTAGAATCATGTGCCAATTTGTCGATGACATCCAAATCGTAAAAGAGATGCTGTTTGCCAGAAAAGATTTCACCGTTGTGGATCAGAGGGATTATATTGCGGAACATAAAGAGAGCGGATACCGATCATATCATCTTGTCGTGCTGTATCCTTTACAGACGGTGTCCGGAGAAAAGCATGTTCTCGTAGAAATACAGATCCGTACGCTGGCGATGAATTTTTGGGCGACCATTGAGCATTCATTAAATTATAAATACAGCGGAAACATTCCTGAAAAAGTAAAACTAAGGCTTCAGCGTGCTTCTGAAGCGGCTTCCCGGCTTGATGAAGAGATGTCGGAGATCAGGGGTGAAATACAGGAGGCTCAAGCTGCCTTTTCAAGAAAGAAAAAAGGAAGCGAGCAACAATAGGTAAAGGGGAAGAAAAGCATGAAATTTGCCGTATCATCAAAAGGAGATCAAATTTCTGATACGCTGAAAAGCAAAATACAGGCGTATTTATTGGATTTTGATATGGAACTGGATGAAAATGAACCGGAAATCGTCATTTCAGTCGGAGGCGACGGAACGCTTTTGTATGCTTTTCACAGATACAGCGACCGCTTGGACAAAACAGCGTTTGTCGGCGTTCATACGGGTCATCTGGGGTTTTATGCCGACTGGGTTCCTCATGAAATTGAAAAACTTGTTCTCGCGATTGCGAAAACGCCGTACCATACAGTCGAATATCCGCTTCTCGAAGTGATTGTGACTTATCACGAAAACGAGCGGGAAGAAAGATATTTAGCCTTGAATGAATGTACGATTAAAAGCATAGAAGGAAGTCTTGTGGCTGATGTGGAAATCAAGGGACAGCTCTTTGAAACCTTCCGAGGCGACGGCCTCTGCCTGTCAACGCCATCCGGCAGCACAGCCTACAATAAGGCGCTGGGCGGAGCGATTATTCATCCATCTATCAGAGCGATCCAGCTTGCAGAAATGGCTTCTATTAATAACCGCGTATTCCGGACGGTCGGATCGCCGCTGCTTCTCCCTTCCCATCATGATTGCATGATTAAACCGAGAAACGAAGTTGACTTTCAAGTGACGATTGACCATTTAACCCTTCTTCATAAGGATGTAAAGTCGATCCGCTGCCAGGTTGCATACGAAAATGTGAGGTTTGCGAGATTCCGTCCGTTTCCATTTTGGAAAAGAGTCCAGGATTCGTTTATCGGAAAAGGTGAATAGAAAGAGGACGTATCGTGGAGCATTTTTTTATCAGAAAGAACATCACTTCCGCTGAAGACGGGATGACTGTAAAAGAATATGCCGGTGAACTGGGAATTTCGAAACGTCTGCTGACTGATATCAAGTTTGGCGGGGGAGACCTGCTTATCAACGGTGAGCATGTGACGGTCAAATACGTTTTGAGAGAAGGGGACCTTCTTGTCGTGAAGTTTCCTGAGGAACAGGTGAGCGAGACGTTATTGGCAGAGCCTGTTCCGCTCGATATCCTGTATGAGGATGAACATGTGCTTGTGATAAACAAGCAGCCGTATGTGTCATCAATTCCTTCGAGAGAGCACCCATCCGGCAGCATTGCGAATGGAATTATCCATCATTATCAAAAAAACGGAGTGCGGGCGACAGTTCATCTTGTCACCCGGCTGGACCGGGATACATCAGGTGTCATGCTTGTTGCTAAGCATCGCTTTGCCCACTCCATTTTATCGTCAGCGCAAAAAAACGGACTTGTGAAACGCCGGTATGCGGCAGTGGTCCACGGGCGGATGACAGGGGAGGGAACAGTCGATGCCCCGATTGGCAGACATCCTGACAGTATTATTGAACGGAGGGTCACTCCAGACGGCCAGAAGGCTGTTACTCATTTTTATGTCACACGCGCAACTGACGATATTACCTCGGTGACATTGCAGCTTGAGACTGGACGTACCCATCAAATTCGTGTTCATATGAGCTACCTAGGGCACCCGCTGTGCGGCGATACACTGTATGGCGGAACGAGACAGAAAATTGGCCGGCAGGCCCTGCACAGCGAGCATCTTTCGTTTATCCATCCGCTGACGCAGGAGAACATGACGTTCCATGCTGCACTGCCTCAAGATATGAAAGAACTGACAAAATCCTAAAACGGTTTACGTTTTAGGATTTTGTCATCTTTTCAGCATGATTGAAAACCCTTGAAGTCTAGGAAGGACGAGCATTGGAGCAGACTTTCACAGGATGTGATGACGGCGGTGTTTAGGCAGGACGCCTGAGAATTTAGCCGCCGTTCCATCTCCGTATTGAGCGCCAACGCGCAGGACTGACAACGAATGCGAGGGTTTGTCGACACGCTAAAAGGAGAGAATCAATGATTCTCTCCTTTTATATAGGGCGAAATCTTGATTCGTCATAAGGCAGGGAGCTTGGAACAGAGACGGTCTCTATTTCTGGAAAGCGAAAGCCTGTCAGTTTATTTCCGAACACGCAGCCTGTATCGATGTTGATGGTGCGATTGATTTTCCGAGGCTCCTTCACAGGTGTATGGCCGTATACCACCCAAGCCTTTCCGTTATAGGATGCCGCCCAATCACGTCTGACGGGTCTGCCGTCTGGATACGTTTCACCCGTCACATCGCCGTAAAGCACAAAGTCTTTCACTCTGCGGGTATTTTTGCCGATATCGTCAGCCTTTATTCCAGCATGGGCGACAACTAATTCTCCGTTATGTAAGATGTCGTAAAGCGGCGCTGTTTCGTACAGCTTCATAAACTGTTCGCTGACTGCTTTTCTTTCTTCTTTAGAAAGTTCTTCAAGCTCCGCCGCTGTTGTTTCGAGACCATGCATTACTTTCACCGGATTTCCTTTTAAGTAGCGGTACAGTTTATTGCAATGATTTCCCGGGACATAACGCACAGCGCCTTTTTCGTAAGCGCCGGCTACAAAGCGGATCACCTCTATCGATTTGGGCCCTCTGTCAGTCAAATCTCCGGCAAAAACAAGCACCCTGCCTTCCTCGTGGATAGGTACTCCATTTTTAATTGTATAGCCAAGCTTTTGGATTAATTCAGTCATTTCGTCATAGCAGCCATGAATATCGCTGATTATATCGTAAGCCATGCGGTATCCTCCTTGCCGATTGTTTTATTTATTATGAAGCAAAGTGCTGTGAGTCATCACAAGCTTTTATGTGCAAATTATAGAAGAATCATTTTCTAAACAGGATTAAGACCTTATTACTTTATTTTTTGTCTTGACCCTTGTTAAAATCGCGTTATGTTTTTTAAAAATGAGGTTCTGTTCTTTGATTGAGAACTGGCATAACCCTGATCTAAAAAGGAGGTTCTGATTATGGCGCATACATCTGTCGCATCTTTAGTTGTTGTACTTATCGTTGCATTTTTGACACCCATCCTTTTGCATCGATTTAAACTTAGCATCCCGGTTGTTGTTGCTGAAATCATTATGGGGCTGATTATTGGAAAAAGCGGTCTTAATTTAGTTGTGGAGGGTGATACATGGCTCCAGACGCTCTCTATGCTAGGATTTATCTTTTTAATGTTTTTAAGCGGGCTTGAAATTGATTTTTCATCGTTTGAGAAAGGAAAGAAAAAGCAGCTCCTGCCAAACGGAAAGGAAGCGCCTAATACGTTTGCTGCGGCATCTATAATTTTTGCCGGTATTTTTATTTTATCATTGCTGCTGTCCTATGGGTTCGTTTTGGCAGGATTTATCCAAAATGCTTTTTTAATGACGCTTATTATTTCAACGATTTCGTTGGGCGTTGTCGTTCCAACGTTGAAAGAAGAACGGATCATGAATTCAAATATCGGGCAGATTATTTTGCTCGTTGCTGTTATTGCTGATTTGGCCACGATGATTCTTCTTGCTGTTTTTTCTTCTTTATACGGAGAGGACAGCGGAAACATGTGGCTCCTGATGATCCTGTTCGCAGCCGGAGTGGTGCTTTACTTTTTCGGCCGGGTCTTTAAACATCGCTCTTTTGTTCAGACCATGTCAAAAGGGACGATCCAGATCGGAACGCGTGCCATTTTTACGTTAATTATCGTACTCGTTGCCCTGTCTGAATCACTAGGAGCAGAAAATATTCTCGGCGCTTTCTTAGCGGGGGTTCTTGTTTCCCTTCTTTCACCAAACAAAGAACTTGTTCAGCAGCTGGATTCATTCGGTTACGGGTTCTTAATACCGATTTTCTTTGTGATGGTCGGCGTGAAGCTGGATATTTGGACTCTTTTCCAAGATCGAACCATTTTAATCATGATTCCGCTCCTGCTGTTGGCGCTGTTAATAAGCAAAATCATTCCTGTCATGTACTTGAAGAAGTGGTATGATAATCGAACAGTTTTGGCGTCTGGTTTCCTGCTGACATCAACCCTTTCGCTCGTGATTGCCGCTGCGACAATCGGCCAGCAGCTTCACGTGATCAGCGCAAATATGTCAGGAGCGCTGATTTTAGTAGCAGTTATTGCCAGTATTTTTACGCCGATCTGTTTTAAAAAATTGTACAAACGGGAGGAGCAGCCGGAGGAGAAAAAGACGATTGCGTTTATCGGCGCAAACCAAATGACTCTGCCTGTTACACTTGAATTGCCGGAGAACGAGTATGACGTGCGTGTTGTGCACGTCTACCAAGAGAATGCAGAGGAAAAGCTGTCAGAATCAGTGTTTACGGTTGAAACGATTTCTGATTATGAGCCTGAAACCCTAGACTCACTCGGTATTTTTGATGCGGATATTCTTGTTGTCGCGACAGGGAATGAAGACATGAATGCCGACATTGCATTACTTGCAAAAGAAAAAGGCACAGAAAGAGTCATTGCCAGCGTCGGATCACCCGAGAATGAAGCGGCTTTGAAGGAGCAGGGAATCAGCATCTTTTCTATTTTGTTGTCGACAAAAACGCTGCTTCGCGCGCTGATAGAAGCGCCTGGCGTCATGAAGCTGCTCACGAACCAGGAGTCTTCGCTGTATCAAATTAATATGGAAAACAGCAAATACGACGGTGTCATTTTGCGGGAATTCCCTTTAACAGGCGACGTCATCTTTGTCAGGATTTTCAGAGGTGTGGACAGCATCGTCCCTCACGGGGATACAAGGCTGAAACTGGGAGACCGCTTAATTGTCACCGGATCTCGGGCGTACGTAACGGATCTTAAGAAAACATTGGAAGGTTAAACCTTGACCAAATAGGGATTCGTGTTAATATAGAGGTGCAGAACAATTCAATATGTATTCGTATAACCACTAGGGGTGTCCTTCATAAGGGCTGAGATAAAAGTGTGACTTTTAGACCCTCATAACTTGAACAGGTTCAGACCTGCGTAGGGAAGTGGAGCGGTATTTGTGTTATTTTACTATGCCAATTCCAAACCACTTTTCCTTGCGGGAAAGTGGTTTTTTTATTTTTCAGACAGGGGGAATGACGTGTGAAGTTTTCAGAAGAATGCCGCAGTGCAGCCGCAGAATGGTGGGAGGGGAGCTTTGTCCATCCGTTCGTTCAGGGAATCGGTGACGGAACGCTTCCTATTGATCGTTTTAAATACTACGTGCTTCAGGATTCATATTATTTAACGCATTTTGCGAAGGTGCAATCGTTCGGCGCCGCTTATGCGAAGGATCTTTATACAACGGGACGGATGGCAAGCCACGCCCAAGGTACATATGAGGCGGAAATGGCGCTTCATCGCGAATTTGCGGAGCTGTTGGAAATCAGTGAAGAAGAGCGTAAGGCGTTTACCCCGTCTCCTACGGCGTACTCTTATACATCCCATATGTACCGTTCGGTTTTGAGCGGGAATTTTGCTGAGATATTAGCGGCCCTGCTGCCATGCTACTGGCTGTATTACGAGGTTGGCGAGAAATTGCTGACATGTGATCCGGGGCATCCGATTTATCAGAAGTGGATCAG
This sequence comes from Bacillus sp. SN1, assembly GCF_002796895.1. Taxonomy (NCBI): domain Bacteria; kingdom Bacillati; phylum Bacillota; class Bacilli; order Caryophanales; family Bacillaceae; genus Bacillus; species Bacillus sp. SN1. The sequence goes on along the minus strand of NZ_PHIE01000001.1, from coordinate 1,402,570 downwards.
CACATACGGCGGTGACTGGTTCAAACAGCAGGTTGAAGAGCAAATCAATCGATTTGATGAGCTGGCGGAAAACAGCACGGAGGAAGTGCGTGCCAAAATGAAAGAGAATTTTGTTATTTCCAGCTTCTATGAATATCAATTTTGGGGAATGGCCTATCGAAAAGAAGGCTGGTCCGACCGCGGCATAAAAGAGGTGGAGGAATTTGGAGCTTCACGCCATAACTGATGACTGCAAGCCGGTTCAAGAGTTAGCAAGAGCAATTATAGCTATTCAGAATGAAGTTGATTATATTCACATTCGGGAACGGTCAAAATCGGCGGCCGACATTTTGAAACTGCTCGGGCTTATGTCCGAAGGCGGTGTTGAGAAGAGAAAACTGGTCATGAACGGGCGGGTGGATATTGCGCTTTTTTCTACGATTCATCGCGTGCAGCTGCCGAGCAGCAGCTTTTCGCCGAAGCAGGTCAGAGCCAGATTTCCTCACCTTCATATCGGACGGTCCGTGCATTCACTGGAGGAAGCGGTTCAAGCAGAAAAGGAAGACGCAGACTACGTGTTGTTCGGCCATGTGTTTGAAACAGATTGCAAAAAGGGTCTTGAAGGCAGAGGTGTGTCTTTGCTGTCAGATATTAAACAGCGGATTTCCATCCCGGTTATTGCCATCGGCGGAATGACGCCAGACAAATTAAAAGACGTAAAACAAGCAGGAGCAGATGGCATCGCTGTCATGTCGGGAATTTTTTCTTCCGCTGATCCTTTGGAAGCTGCCAGACGATATTCCCGCAAGCTAAAGGAGATGCGCTATGAAAAGGCATTATGATGCAGTTGTCATTGGAGGCGGAATTATCGGTTCCGCGATTGCTTATCATTTGGCAAAGGAAAACAAAAGCACCGCATTGTTTGAAAGCGGAACAATGGGCAGCAGAACGACAAGTGCCGCTGCCGGAATGCTGGGCGCCCATGCTGAGTGCGAGGAACGTGACGCATTTTTTGACTTCGCCATGCACAGCCAGCGTCTGTATAAAGACCTTGGTGAGGAGCTTTATACATTATCCGGAATTGATATCAGGCAGCATAACGGTGGTATGTTTAAGCTTGCGTTTTCTGAAGAAGACGTGCTGCGGCTGAGGAAGATGGATGACTTGGATTCAGTCAGCTGGCATACAAAAGAAGAGGTGTTAGAAACAGAACCGTATACGTCTGGTGACATTTTCGGGGCATCCTTGATTCAGGATGATGTACATGTTGAGCCTTATTTTGTTTGCAAGGCATATGCGAAAGCAGCGAAAGCGCTTGGTGCGGAAATTTTTGAACATACTCCTGTCCTGCATGTTAAACGTGACGGTGAAGCTCTGTCCATCGAGACGCCGAGTGGTAACGTATGGGCGGATCATGTCGCGGTTGCCAGCGGAGTGTGGAGCGGAATGTTTTTTAAACAGCTTGGGCTGAATCATTCATTTTTCCCTGTAAAAGGGGAATGCCTGTCTGTTTGGAATGATGATATACCGCTGACAAAAACTCTTTACCATGACCATTGCTATATCGTACCGAGAAAAAGCGGCAGACTGGTTGTCGGCGCGACGATGAAGCCGGGTGACTGGAGTGAAACACCGGATCTTGGCGGCCTGGAATCTGTTATGAAAAAAGCAAAAACGATGATGCCGGCTATTCAGAATATGAAGGTGGATCGTTTTTGGGCGGGACTGCGGCCGGGAACAAAGGATGGGAAACCGTACATCGGCAGACACCCTGAGGACAGCCGTATTTTATTTGCGGCGGGCCATTTCAGAAATGGGATTCTGCTTGCTCCTGCAACGGGCGCTTTGATTGGTGATCTCATCATGAATAAAGAGGTCAATCAAGACTGGCTGCACGCATTCCGAATTGATCGCAAGGAGGCGGTACAGATATGATGCTACAGCTGAACGGTAAAGACGTGAAGTGGGAAAAAGACGCAGGTACAATTCAAGACCTGCTGGCGTCTTATCAGCTTGAAAATAAAATTGTTATCGTTGAAAGAAATAAAGAAATTATCGGCAAAGAACATTATCACGAGGTAGAGCTTTGTGATCGTGATGTCATTGAAATTGTCCATTTTGTAGGAGGCGGATGAGCATGTTAACAATTGGCGGGAAATCATTTCAATCAAGATTGCTGCTGGGCACGGGGAAATACCCATCGTTTGAAATCCAAAAGGAAGCGGTGGCTGTTTCCGAGTCTGATATTTTAACATTTGCTGTGCGGAGAATGAACATCTTTGAAGCGTCTCAGCCTAATTTTCTGGAACAGCTTGATTTATCCAAATATACGCTTCTGCCGAATACAGCAGGCGCCAGCACCGCTGAAGAAGCGGTCCGGATTGCAAGGCTGGCAAAAGCGTCAGGTCTTTGTGACATGATTAAAGTCGAAGTCATTGGATGCAGCCGTTCCTTGCTGCCTGATCCTGTTGAGACATTAAAAGCGTCTGAACAGCTTCTAGAAGAAGGCTTTATTGTGCTCCCGTACACGTCAGATGATGTTGTGCTGGCAAGAAAACTCGAAGAGCTCGGTGTTCATGCTATCATGCCGGGTGCATCACCGATCGGATCGGGACAAGGAATCTTAAATCCTTTGAATCTGTCATTTATTATTGAACAGGCGAAAGTGCCGGTCATTGTGGATGCCGGAATCGGATCGCCGAAAGACGCGGCATACGCAATGGAGCTTGGTGCGGACGGCGTACTCCTTAATACGGCTGTATCAGGCGCGAATGATCCTGTGAAAATGGCTCGTGCGATGAAGCTCGCGGTGGAAGCAGGACGCCTGTCTTATGAGGCGGGCCGCATTCCGTTAAAGCAATACGGAACGGCAAGCAGTCCGGGAGAAGGTCTTCCTGTATGACGGACAGGTACTCCAGGCAGGAGCTGTTTGCTCCGATCGGCCCAGCCGGCCAGAAGAAACTGAAAGAAGCGCGCGCCGTAATTATCGGCGCCGGCGCGCTTGGAACAGCCAGTGCAGAAATGCTGGTCAGAGCGGGAGTCGGTTCTGTGAAGATTGCCGACAGAGATTACGTTGAATGGAGCAACCTGCAGCGCCAGCAGCTGTATACAGAAGATGATGTTAAAAAAGAAATGCCGAAAGCGGCCGCTGCTGAGCAGCGTCTCCGTTCGATTAACAGCGATGTTGATGTGACGGGCCTTGTCATGGATGTGACAGCGGAAAATATCTTCGAGCTGATTAAGGGCGCTTCGATCATTGTGGATGCGGCCGATAATTTTGAAACCCGCCTGATCGTAAATGATGCTGCGGTAAAAGAAGGGATTCCTTTTCTATACGGTGCCTGTGTAGGGAGCTACGGCCTCACCTTTACCGTAGTGCCGGGATCGACCCCCTGCCTGCATTGCTTGCTCGATACACTTCCGATTGGCGGCGCGACATGTGACACAGCCGGCATCATCAGTCCGGCTGTTTTGCAGGTAGCAGTCTTTCAAGTGACAGACGCGCTGAAGCTGCTGACGGGAGAAGAATGCGAGCCGGTGCTGCGCTCTTTTGACTTGTGGAAAAATGAGCGGTCAGAGGTGCGAGCAGCGGGTCTCAAACATGACACATGCCCAAGCTGCGGCACAAATGATTTTCCGTTTTTGTCATATGAAAACCAAACAAAAGCGGCTGTATTGTGCGGCAGGAACACGGTGCAAATCAGATCATCCTTTACAAAAGAAGCTGATCTTGAAGTGCTTGCCGGTCAGCTGAGACAGGCCGGGCTTGAAGTAGCCGCGAATCCGTATTTAATTTCCTGTCGCTCGGATGATATGAAATTGGTGCTGTTCCGGGACGGCAGAGCGTTGATTCATGGAACGAATGATATTGCCCGGGCAAAATCCATTTATCATAAATGGATCGGGTAATAAAAGGAGTGTAGTGTAATGAGTATATATAAAGCATTGACAATCGCCGGCTCTGATTCAGGCGGCGGCGCAGGGATACAGGCAGATATTAAAACCTTTCAGGAGCTTGATGTTTTCGGTATGTCTGCGATTACGGCGGTAACCGCTCAAAATACGCTTGGTGTGCATGGGGTGTATCCGCTGACTGTAGAGGCGCTGAGACAGCAAATTGATGCTGTTGCCGAGGATTTGAGACCTGAAGCCGTAAAAACGGGAATGCTCTGGAATGCCGAAATGATTGAAGAAGTGGCAAGAAAAATTGACGAGTATGAGTTTAACCGTGTGATTGTTGATCCAGTTATGATCGCAAAGGGCGGTGCATCCCTGCTGCGTGATGAATCAGTTGCAACCTTAAAGGAGCTGCTGATTCCAAGAAGCTACGCGATTACGCCGAATGTTCCGGAAGCAGAAACGCTGACAGGAATGACTATCCGCTCGCTGGATGACCGAAAAAAAGCAGCGGAGCAGCTCGTAAAGATGGGTGCACAGAATGTGATTATCAAAGGTGGGCACCAGCCTGAGGACAATAACATTACTGATCTACTTTTTGATGGGAACTTGTTTATGCAAATCAGCCATCCCTATATTGATACGAAGCATACGCATGGCACAGGATGCACCTTTGCTGCGGCTTTAACAGCCCAAACCGCTAAAGGAGACAGCATCCATCAGGCATTCGAGGTAGCGGCCAACTTTGTCCGCGCAGCGGTGGAAAATACGCTCGGCATCGGATCGGGCCACGGGCCGACAAATCATTTCGCCTTTAGACGAAACAGCTTAAATACAAGCCGATGAGATCACCAGCTGATGGTGATCTCTTGCGCGTTTGCTACGGTATGCGCTTTTCATCTGAACAAGGTTATGATATGATAGGAATTAAGATCAGGTACTAATACTATGTCTTTATTAAATATAGGAGGCTTTATACATATGAATTTTTCACTTGAAGGCCGCAACATTGTTGTGATGGGGGTAGCCAACAAACGCAGTATCGCATGGGGAATTGCGCGCTCTTTACATGAAGCGGGAGCACGTTTGATTTTTACATACGCAGGAGAACGCCTGGAGAAATCTGTTCACGAGCTTGCCGGAACGTTAGAACGCAACGATTCCATCATCCTTCCTTGCGACGTAACAAACGACGCGGAAATCGAAACTTGCTTCGCAAGCATTAAGGAGCAGGTCGGTGTGATCCACGGTATCGCGCATTGTATCGCGTTTGCCAATAAAGAAGAGCTTGTCGGCGAATACTTAAACACAAATCGTGACGGCTTCCTTTTGGCTCATAACATCAGCTCATACTCTCTGACAGCTGTTGTGAAAGCTGCCCGTCCGATGATGACTGAAGGCGGAAGCATTGTCACTCTGACTTACCTTGGCGGAGAGCTTGTTATGCCGAACTACAACGTCATGGGTGTAGCGAAAGCTTCTCTTGATGCAAGTGTGAAATACTTAGCTGCTGACTTAGGAAAAGAAAATATCCGCGTCAACAGCATTTCTGCCGGCCCGATCAGAACATTATCTGCTAAAGGCATCAGCGATTTCAACTCCATCTTAAAAGACATTGAAGAGCGTGCGCCGCTTCGCCGCACGACAACACCTGAAGAAGTGGGCGATACAGCTGCGTTCTTATTCAGCGATATGTCCCGAGGCATTACAGGTGAAAATCTTCACGTTGATTCAGGTTTCCATATCACTGCCCGCTAAGCAGGATCTATGCCAAGCAATCCCGGAACAGGGATTGCTTTTTTATTTCTTCTGATTTTCAGCTTTCTGTCATATAGATAGAATATGACACAATCGGAGGGATGAAGATGTCTAATAAGAAAAGAAACGCGGATAAAAAACCGCTCATGTATATTGTTCAGCCGGATTATGCAGAAACAACAAGGTCATCCATGCAGGAGATTGTCATCAAAAAAAAGGCCAACAAACCCGCGCCGCCAAAAGCAGAGGAAAAGCCGGTTTACGATGAGAAACAGCAGGAGGAAGCTGTGGCAAAGGATGTCCAGCAAGCAGAACAAAAGCCTGCAGCTGAACCAGTGAGTCAGCAAACACAAGAGGTAAGAGAGCCAGAGCACATAAAGAATCAGCAGGAACAGAAAGCAGAGCCGCAGGCCGTTGAAGAAACCGTCGAACACGAGCCTCCGAAAGCAGAAAAAAAGGAAGAGCCTGCACTTGAGGCTCGGAAGCCTGAAAAAGAACCGGAAGCTGTCCATAGTGCCGCTAAAGCGGAGGAAAAAACTCCGCCGGCAAGAAAAGTGAAAAAACCGATGAGCAAGATGTCTATTCATGAAAAAATTGATTTTTTAACAAAGCTGCCGCATAACATGCCGAGAGCGCTCTGTCTGATTGAAGCCAATGGAAGAACGTACAGGGGCGTGATTGTCGGAAGAAGAAATGATTCCGTTCTGCTCCGCACGACTGGAAACGGCGCGCCGACTGAGCTGGCAATCGATGATATTACCTCTCTGCACCCGCTCGGTTTTTAATGAAAATGAAAAAGCTGCCCGGCAGATGTTTCCGGACAGCTTTTTTACATAGAGAAAAGCCTGCAGGCCTGCAAGCTTTTCGGCATTATCATTAATGATGATGGTGCGTGCGATTGATTAATCGAGGATTTAAGCAGTTGATTGCACAGAAGCAGTCTAAGTCCACTTCAATACAGTAGTTCGTTTTTTCAAGTCGGAAGACTTCACACACCGTATCTTTATCGGTGAAGTCCAAAATGTGTTTGTGTTCGTCAAATGCGATTAATAATGACAGTGTTGCGCAGCTTCCATGCACTCTTTCGACCCTGAAAAATACAGTATTAAAGCAAGGGCCGTTATCGAGTTCGCCGACATTTCCGAAGGCGACTAATGGCGTTGATTTTGATGTAAATATTGCAAAAGGCACTGTGTCGCCTAACGAATGGCTTACAGATAAAAGCTTAGAGTGGCAGCCGGTCGGGCAGTCCTCTTCAACAGCGTTTTGCAGTTCTTCAATATTTTCTACAGCTTCACGCACGCAGCTTGATGTTTTCTGGCTCATATTATCCCTCCTGCCTTATAAATTTGAGACTGGCGAAATGATGGAGAGTCAGCTGCCTCACGCTGGAAGCAGCTGAATGATTTGCACCTGTAATAGAGTTTGGAAGGGGATTCCTCTTTACAAGTGTTTATCCATTGTGATGATGCTTTTTATCTTTATGAGGTGATGTTCTGTCAACTAACTCTGGTGACAGGCATTGAATCGCACAGAAGCATCCGAGATCGACTTCAATGCAGAAATCTGTTTTTTCTAGCCCGAAGAAATCCGGGTCGCAAGGGTGGCAAACACTTAAGGTATCGCCTTTGACATCGACCGGGCGTAAAATAGAAAGTGTTGCACAGCAATCGCATAATTTTTCGACGCGGAAGAAAATGGATTCAAAGCATTGCATATCATCCACAAATCCCCCCACGTTTCCGAATGTGGAGAACAATCCGCCTTTTTTATCAAAAACGAGAAACGGAATTGTGTCTTTTCCAGCAATCGTAGGGTTTAAAAGGTTGGTATAGCAGCCAGTCGGACACTGTTCTTCAACTGCCTCCTGCTCTGCTAAAATCTTTTCCACTGCATCGCATACACAGTTCTCATGCCGGCCATGGGTTTTTCCGCAGCTCATTGATTTCAGCTCCTTCTTTATAGGGTATTTGACTTTAGTCCTTAACAACATATGTACCCGTGCCCCACTTGGTGTGGGTGAACGTCTATATATTCATCATATGCTTGGAAAATAAGAAAAAGCAGAGCGTTTTAGCTCTGCTTTTAGATTCTAGAGGATAAGAGTGATAGCTAGGACGGCGATAAGAACGTTTGTTGCTGTAGAGATAAGGGTTGCGATATCGGCATCTACTGTTGTGACGTTTACGCCGCGGGAGCATTCGATGAGAAGTTTTTGGCGGTTTACTTGTTTGTTGGCTGTAAGCTGTAACAAATCTTGTGCGACTAATTCGGCAATTACGCCGTCTGCAATGGAAGTGAGAGCTACTGTCAGAACAGCTGCATTAAGCGCCGTTACCACTGATGTTACGGCTTGAACGTCTGTAGATGAAACGTTGATGTCACAAGAGTCTCTGATAATAATTGTTTCATCGGAAACTTGTTTGTTGAGGTTTGCCTGTGCGAGATTTTGGTCAATGAAGGCATTGTCGTTGCCAAAAAAACCATTGCCATTACAGCAAACATCGCAATGACATTTTCTTTCTTCTTTTTTATCTTTTTCTTTTTCGTCTAACGGATGGTCACAGTCAGGATCAAGTGCAACCCAAGAGTATGGTCTGCTTTCCATATCTATTCCTCCTTTTCTTTTACTGTTATTAAATGAGCGAGCCTCTTACTTTGACTGAGTCATATATCCTGATGAAGAACCCTATTTTTTATGATTGGCTTGAATTGTTATTGTTTTGCCGTCTTTGTCTGAGCTGTTCAATTAACTGCTCTCTGCGGCTTTGCGGTTTTACGTTCTTTTGCTCGTTCACGGTTGCTTCTTCTTTTTTCTTCTTTTGGTTCTCAACTAATTCCGCTGATTTCGCTTGCAAGTCTTTTATCATATTCAAAAGCATTTCCTTTTCTTCATCTGATACTTTTTTCATTTTGTCTTTCGTGATGCCGTGTTTAGTAAATATATTTTGGACCAGCATTTTCGTCATTGGATCAGCTTCCGGAAGCTTTTCAAGTTCTTCTTTGATTTTATCGTTATCTGACATTTGTTTTCACCTCGGCTTTTAAGTTTGTGAAAAGAAAGGGTTAAAGGACGTCAAGTTCATTGAGAATGCTGTTTAGCACCTGAAGCAAAATTTGTACAAAGGTTATTATTTCGTCGGCAGACAAAGTGATCTTGATATTTCGGCTGTTGATAATTTTAATGATTGTTCTTTTTTTGATTTGGGAGTTATCGAGAATGAGTATTTCGCTTGCTACTGTGTCAGCCAAGTCCTCGTCGGCGATGACGAGCTGTGTCACCAGGATAATCAATGTTGTGACCAAGGCTTGTATAGAAAGGGCAGATGTTATATGTGATGTATCTATTGTGATATTTTCGCAATCAATCACTTCGATCTGCTGTTCGAATTCGCTTGATAATTGCTCAAATATTGCAGGATGCAGGGATTCAACTTTTTCTTCAAATGACATAACCTTCACTCCTTTCTTATCCATACTCTATATAATGCAAATGGGGTGCAGAGCGGAATAATAAAAATAACCAATTTTGCAACGGACAAGATACAATTCATGAAGAATAGGGTTTTGGCATATATGTGAAGGGATCATGATTGGCAAAGGAGTGAACAAGTGGTTATTAATGGGATGACAATTGCTCTTCTTTCGCTTGCGGTCTTTCGGCTCGCCCGCCTGCTGGTGTTTGACACGATTATGGCACCGCTTCGCAGCCTGTTTCATGAAGAGAAGGAGGAAAAGGATGCAGACGGGAACATTGAAACGTATATCGTCATTAAGGGAACAGGTGTCAGGGCGTTTATTGGTGAATTGCTGAGCTGCTACTGGTGCACAGGTGTGTGGTGCGCCGGCTTTTTGATATTGTGTCAGGCTTTCATTCCAGAGGCAGCGCAGTGGCTGATTTTACTGCTGGCGATCGCAGGCCTTGCCGGCATTATAGAAACGCTCGTATCAAAATGGCTGCAAGAATAAGGCATTCCCACCAGCAACTTTTCACTAGCATCAGCATAAAGTAGCATATATGACATAAGGAAAGGAAGGGATCAAAGTGAATCAATTCAATAAACCTTCCCAAAAAACTCCATATACAGATTCATCATATCAAACTAAAAAGATCAAAAAGAAAGGCTGCGGGTGCGGAAATAAAAAGAAAAAGCCTCAATAGCCTGGCAAAGAAACCGGAGACCTCCGGTTTTTTGTTTTTTTAACGGAGCGCCTTGCTCAGCATATATTATGAGTGGGGGGATGGATACCAGTGAATGAGTTTGAAAAATGGATAGAAGGAAGATATGAACCTCACGAACAAAAGCAAAAAGAGCATGAAGACATCTTGAGCAGTATCAGAAAAGACTTGGATGCATTTGATGAAGCCGGTAGGGCGTTTGAAGAGGAGATTGAAGAGCTGGCTGAAAAAACCGAAGCCTTACTCAAAAAGCGCCAGGCTCAGTACGAACAATCATAAATCCGCAATCGCCCTATGCGTTTATCCAAGCCGAATAAAACGGCTCACATAGTGTATAGAGAGTAAAGGAGGTGCTTATCTATGGGCTTTGGATACGGATTCGGAGGAGGCTACGGCGGCGGCTGTTATGGCGGTTATGCTGGCGGTTACGGCGGCGGCTATGGTTCAACATTTGTTCTTTTAGTCGTATTGTTCATTCTCCTTATCATCGTGGGTGCATCTTTTTATAACTTCTAAGGTTTATTGAGGGAAGTACGGGTGATGTCCCGTACTTCCTTGCCTTGTGTTCATTTTTTATTTTTGGAAAAAGCACATTGAACAATGGGTGTTCATACAATACCGTATCACTCCGCCAAAAGGAGGCGTATTATGGATAATCAATTTTTTAAGAACGTCGAAAAGAAAACAGGTGTCAATATGCAGGATGTCATGAATCTTGCCGGCTCCCTTCAAAACGCCAATTTTAAAGACGAAAACACAGTGCGCAGCGTCATTAAGCGCGTAGCGCAGCTGGCAAACAGACGCGTGCCGAAAGAATTAGAAGATAAGATTGTTCATTCCATTACAAGCGGAAAAGAAAAGCTTGATTTTGGTACGATTTCGAAAATGATGGACAATAAATAAGCAGAGGGCCTGGCTGACTCAATGCAGCAGGCCTTTTTTTACTTTATAGAAAAGACCCGGCAGATCACTGCCGGGCTGTTAGTTATGCAAGGGCTGTCTTTGCTGTAAGAGAGGATACAAAAATCTTGAACGGTGGGCCGTTTTGCCGCGCCTGTTTGCGGGACAAGACAAATATAAATGTTGTTTGGCCCGTGTCATGGCTACATATAACAGGCGTCTTTCTTCCTCCAGAGGAGCTTCATCTCCTTTTCTCGCTGTTTCTAATGAGAAATCGTGCGGAATCGAGCCGTCTACTGTGCCTAAGACGTAAACAGTTTTGAATTCAAGGCCTTTTGACCGGTGAATGGTCATTAGCTGAACGCCATTTTCATCCGTTTTGTTTTTCTCAGCGGCCCTCATATGGTCCACGTGGGCGAGAAAGTCAGGTATCGTTTTGAACTTCTTGGCGACGACCTTGATGTCGCGCAGATCATCGGAGCCTTTTTCCAGCTTGTTGCCCTCATTGCCCCGTTTTTTTAAATACTCGGAGAAGCCCATTTTTCCTTCTGCAAAGGTGATCGCTTCCACCGGCTTCATCGTACGGAGGCTTGCGAAAAACGGCACGATCTTCTTAATTTTATTCAGCTGGAAAGGCTTCAGATCAGGAAGTTTGGCCAGCGCTTTAATCATGGAGCAGTCCTCGGTAATCGAGAGTGCCTTCAGCGTGTTCAATGCGGACTGTTTTAAGAACAAGGCGGGCAGCAAGTGCTTAATCGCCTCAGTATCATCCTCGTTTTGGCTGGCGTACAAGTAAGCGAGAATCTGGCGGACAATCCGTCTGCTGTAAAACGATTGGACGCCGCGGTCAGCTGTATACGGAATTGACGAATGATGAAGCCTTTCGTAAATGGCGCGGCCTCCGCTGTTTGTGCGGTAGAGAACTGCAAAGTCTTCAGGGTTTGCCCCGTTTTGAATTTTTTCTTTGATATCGGAAACGACCATTGTGGCTTCTTCCTCTTCGTCATAAGGATAAAACAGCACAGGAGCCTGGATGTCATCACGGGCCGCTTCAAGCGTTTTGGCATACCTGTTTTTGTTCTTTTTCACGACGATATCAGCACTTGAGACGATCGGGTGCGTGGACCTGTAGTTCGCGGTTAAATAGATCGTCTTCGCTCCGGGATAATCCTTTTGAAAATCAAGAATAAAAGACGGATTGCTTCCGCGAAACGCGTAGATGGACTGGTCATCGTCCCCGACACAGCACAGGTTTTGCTCCGGACTGGCCAGCATTTGCATGATTTTATATTGAACCGGGTTAATGTCCTGAAACTCGTCAATTAAGATATACGTAAACCGAGATTGATATTGTTCCAGAAGGTCCGGCCGATCGATAAACAATTCATAGCAGGCGGAAGCCATATCATCAAAATCAAATTGATTCTGTTCTTTTTTCTGGCGCTCATAATGTTCATATAATCGGTAGACTTGTTTTTCCCACTCATCCTGTAAAGGAATGCGTTCATTCGGCACATAAGTGTTTTTCCAGAAACCGATCTGCTGCAGGGCCTGATCAACGGGGAACTCTTTCTCATCTATGCCTTCTTCATAGAGTGCTTTTTTGACATATTGTTCTCGCTGCCACTCCATTTTCAGCAGATGCTCGCCGTTCCATTTAGCAGAATCATAGTGATACAAGATCTTATAAAACAGGCTATGGAATGTTCCGGTGACAAGTCTTCTGACTTTTGCAGCCTGTAATCCGTACTGCTTCGCCATACGCTCTTTCATTTCGGCGACAGCTTTTGTCGTGAAGGTGACAAGCAGCATGTGTTCCGGCGGTATGCCTAAGTGTTCGATCATGTGGGCGGCGCGCGCTGTCAGCACGCGTGTTTTTCCGCTTCCCGCACCTGCAAGCACAAGCAGCGGGCCTTCGGTTTCCGTGACAGCTTTCAGCTGATCTGTGTTCAAGCCGACAGACGGAAAAAGGCTTGTATCAGGTTCTTTTGTTTTTTGTATAAATGGTGTTCCGGGTTTAATGCTTCTCGGCCGCTGCCATTCCGTGACAGCCGGAGACGAGTCAGCAACGATCGCTTTTCCCTTGGGCAAACGAAAGACACCGGATTCCTGATAGTCTTCTTTTTTCTCCTCTTTAGCGGGTTTCGTTTCGCAGGCCTCCTCACATGCCGGAAAATGGCCTGGCAGGCGGTGGATAAATTCAGGCGGATCGGTGATATTAAGCCTTAACAAAACGGATTTTCCGCAATGAGAACAAAATAAATGTCCTTTTATTCCTTCTTCAAAAAGGAATTGATAATGTTCTCTAGAATATGTATGTAAATGTATGGTTCGATCATTCAGTCGGGCGCATTTCAAAAAGGGGTCCTCCCAATCAAAAAAGGTGTTCATTACAGACAAAGAATATCATATCAAAAGAAACGTGTTTCAAAAAGTAAGTTTAAGGGAAAAAAGACAGCAGAAGGGTGGATATCGCATGATATATGCAGGTCAAATTCAGAACCAGCAATACGCTCAATATGCAAATAGAACGATTGGACATAAGCAGGATTATGCCGGAACCGAAAAAATCAGCTATGTCCCGTTTCAGCGGGTATACAAAGAACTGGAAAAGCAGCAGGAGAATCAAACGGCTGCTGAAAGAAAGGTAAACGAGACAAAACGTAAGCGCTCTCTTTATAAGAGATTTCGAGAAAAAGGAATGGGCACGTACATTAACCGATATGTATAAAAAACCGTTCACATCCAGAGAACGGTTTTTTATATGTGGAAAAAATCCGGATCTCAATAGACCCGGATGCTGTTTAATCCTTAATCATTTGTAGGTGGGGAATGCCGGCATCGAGGAATTCTTTTTCAGAAAGCACACAATACCCGTGTTTCTTGTAAAACGGCACAGCCTGTGTTTGTGCGTTTAAAATGAAACCGGAAGCGCCGCCGTTTGAAGCCGCTTTTTCGAGCGCCTTCATAATGATGCCGCCGACACCGGCTGAGCGGTGGCTTTTCAATACACAAATACGCTCTAACTTGCCGTAGCCGTCCTTCATGCGCCATCTTCCGGCGCCGACAGGCTTTTCACCGTCATACACGACGATATGCTCCGACTCATTTTCTAGTTCGTCAATTTCTTCTTCAGCAGGCACGTTTTGTTCTTTGACAAAGACTTCTTCTCTTACATAAAATGCATCTTTCATTTGTTCTTCATTTTTTGCAATAACTGCTTCCAAGTCGATTATTCTCCTCCGCCTAGCAAGAAGGTTTCATACACTGTCCATGATCCGTTTTCCAGCTGATAAAGCAAGTGGAAGCGGTCAACGATTTCTTCATGTGACACTTCCTGCATTTTTAATTGTCCCAGCACATCCGAATGCTCGTCGTCGGAAAGATTTTGCCCGACCGTCACATGCGGAACGAAATTGTATTCCTGTTCACCAGCCAACACACCAGTGTATAACTTTTCATTGAGTGTTTTTAATTCTTCCGTCGGCTCTGCTTTGATGTAAATGACATTATTAACAGGCGCAAATGAGCTGTATTTTGTCATTTTGAGAACGACCGGATAGGACTCCTTCGCGATGTTTCTCAGATGTGATACAAGCTGATCCGCTTTCTCCTCCGCACATTCAAACGATGCTCTCAGTGTCAAATGGGGCGGGATCAGGGAATAGCTCGGGTCATAGCGCTTTCTGTAAGAGTTCGCAAGGTCTTGGAGTTTTTTTGATGGAAATAAAACGATTCCGTATTTCATATTATGTCCCTCCTGAAAATAAAGTATGATAGAGTATCAAAGCATTTTTTTCAGCGCCGGCGTGATGAGCGGCTGCCAGTATGTCCATTTGTGATCTCCGTCAAATGGCTCAAAATAATAATCGGAAAGCTTCTTCTCCAGCAGCTGTTTCAGCTCCTGATTCGGTTCTGTGAAGTCCAGAATGTTTCCGTCTGTTGTGTGGACGTCAGTTTCTTTTGTGCCGATTTGGTGATAAATAGAAAGGTGTTTGATATCGTCTGACTGTTTCACAGCTTCCAATACATGTTTGTCAACATAAGGAGACTGCATGATGATGTTGCCGAACATATTCGGATAATCAAGCGCTGTCATAAGAGATATGGTAGCCCCGAGCGAATCGCCTATCAGCGTGCGTCCGTAGCCGACCTGATAGGTTGGATACTCGTCATCCGCAAATGGAACGAGCTCATGGGCGATAAACCGTTTATACCCCGGAAATTTGGAACCTTCCGGATGATAGGTTTTTCTGCGCTCTTTTACATCCTTATAAGGAACACCGATAATAATGCTCCGGTCTATTTCCCGTTTGGACAGCAATTCCTCGACCTGCCTGCCGATTCTCCCCAGCCTGAAATAATCGTGGCCGTCCTGCGCGATAATGACATGGTATTTATAAAGAGGGGAGTAGTTGGACGGCAGATAAACGAGCAATGTCATTTCTTCGTTAAGCTCTTTTGAAAAGAATTTCTTTTCTTGCACTGTGCCGTTTTTCGGTGCCATAATACATTCCTCCAGGACATCACTAGACTTTCTTGCTGTTTTCCATTATTGTACCATGAATTATTAGAAATTTCTCTCTTTAAACCGTTCGGAACTCGAAGAAAAAAGTGTTGAAATAAACTGCAAATTGCGCTAATATAAAACAATCAGAAAATTGAAATCGATATTTCTTATCGTGAGAGGTGGAGGGACTGGCCCTTAGAAACCTCAGCAACCGGCTTGTTTTGCATATGCAAAACGCCAAGGTGCTAAATCCAGCAAGCGTTTTTTATGCTTGGAAGATAAGAAGAAGCGTTAAACCCCTTCTTCTTATGAAGAAGGGGTTTTTTATTATGAAAAGGGAAGGTGTCAGCTATATGTCACAGCACGTTGAAACGAAATTAGCCCAAATTGGTAACCGAAGCGACGAAGTAACGGGAACAGTGAGTCCTCCTATTTATTTATCAACAGCATACCGCCACAGAGGGATTGGAGAATCAACCGGATTTGATTATGTCCGCACGAAAAATCCGACACGCCAGCTTGTTGAGGACGCGATCGCCAGCTTAGAAAACGGAGCGAGAGGGCTTGCCTTCAGTTCGGGAATGGCAGCCATCCAAACGATTATGGCGCTGTTTAAAAGCGGAGATGAACTGATCGTTTCATCGGACCTATATGGCGGCACGTACCGTCTGTTTGAAAATGAATGGAAAAAATACGGATTGACCTTTCATTATGATGATTTCAGCGATGAGGACTGTTTACGCTCTAAGATTACGCCGAATACAACAGCAGTGTTTGTGGAAACACCGACAAATCCGCTCATGCAGGAGGCGGACATTGAAAGGATCGCCCGGATTACAAAAGAGCACGGTCTTCTGCTGATCGTTGATAATACATTTTATACACCGGTCTTGCAGCGTCCGCTTGAGCTGGGAACTGACATTGTGATTCATAGCGCAACCAAGTATTTAGGCGGGCATAACGACTTGCTTGCGGGACTTGTCGTTGTAAAGGATGAGCAGCTTGGTGAGGAAATGTTTCAACACCAAAATGCGATCGGCGCCGTCCTGCCTCCGTTTGATTCGTGGCTTCTGATGAGAGGAATGAAGACGCTGAGCCTCAGAATGCGCCAGCATCAGGCAAACGCGCAGGAGCTTGCGGCCTTTTTAGAAGAGCAGGATGAAATTGCCGATGTACTGTATCCCGGAAAAGGCGGCATGCTGTCCTTCCGTCTTCAAAAAGAAGAGTGGGTCAACCCATTTTTAAAA
This sequence comes from Bacillus sp. SN1, assembly GCF_002796895.1. Taxonomy (NCBI): domain Bacteria; kingdom Bacillati; phylum Bacillota; class Bacilli; order Caryophanales; family Bacillaceae; genus Bacillus; species Bacillus sp. SN1. The sequence goes on along the minus strand of NZ_PHIE01000001.1, from coordinate 1,386,099 downwards.
GCGCTGAAGACCATTTGTTTTGCAGAAAGCCTCGGCGGGGTGGAGAGCTTTATTACATACCCTGCCACACAGACGCACATGGATATTCCTGAAGAGATCCGCATCGCAAACGGGGTCTGCAATCGTTTGCTGCGTTTTTCGGTCGGAATTGAACATGCGGAAGATTTAAAAGAGGACCTAAAACAGGCGTTATGTCAGGTCAAAGAGGGAGCTGTTTCATTTGAGTAATCACAATTGGACGCTGGAAACCCAGCTCGTGCACAATCCATTTAAAACAGACGGCGCAACAGGGGCGGTCAGTGTACCGATTCAGCACGCATCGACCTTTCACCAATCTTCATTTGAAGAGTTTGGCGCATATGATTACAGCCGCTCAGGCACGCCGACCAGAACGGCTCTTGAAGAAACAATTGCCGCACTGGAAGGGGGAACGAGAGGATTTGCTTTCAGTTCAGGCATGGCTGCGATCTCAACAGCATTTTTACTTCTGTCACAGGGCGATCACGTTCTTGTGACAGAAGATGTATACGGCGGAACCTTCCGCATGGTGACAGAGGTGCTGACCCGGTTTGGCATTGAGCATACATTTGTCGACATGACGGATACAAACGAAGTAGCGCGGAATATCAAGCCGAACACAAAGGTCATTTATATGGAGACACCGTCAAATCCGACACTTGGGATCACTGATATTAAAGCGGTTGTTCAGCTTGCCAAAGAAAACGGCTGTCTGACCTTTCTGGACAATACATTCATGACACCGGCACTGCAGCGTCCGCTTGATCTCGGCGTGGATATTGTACTTCACAGTGCAACAAAATTTCTGAGCGGACACAGCGATGTGCTGTCAGGTCTGGCTGCTGTCAAGGATGAAGAGCTTGGGAAGCAGCTGTATAAGCTGCAAAACTCGTTCGGCGCCGTCCTTGGCGTGCAAGATTGCTGGCTCGTGCTGCGCGGATTAAAAACATTGCAGGTCCGTTTAGAAAAAGCGAGCCAAACAGCGCAGCGTCTTGCGGAATTTTTCCAGAAGCATCCGGCGGTGAAACGCGTGTATTATCCGGGACTGTCTGATCATCCGGGTGCTGAAACCCATAAGAGCCAGTCAACGGGAGCGGGCGCCGTGCTATCTTTTGAGCTTGAAAGCAAAGAGGCCGTTAAGAAATTAGTAGAGAATGTATCACTTCCGGTCTTCGCTGTCAGCCTTGGTGCAGTGGAATCGATTTTGTCCTATCCGGCTACGATGTCTCACGCGGCAATGCCTAAGGAAGAACGTGAAAAACGAGGCATCACAGACGGCCTTCTCCGTCTTAGTGTGGGTGTCGAACATGCAGATGATTTAGAACGTGATTTCAAACAAGCGCTGAAAGAAATTGCGCCAGTGGCGGTCCGTTAAAAAAGAAGCCGGCGATAGCCCGGCTTCTTTTGTTATTCATCATCAGGATTCAGAATCGCGAGAACTTGATGATCCTCCCAAACGCCATTGATTTTTACATTTTTTCGGGCAATGCCCTCTTTATGAAATCCGGCTTTTTCCAATACGCGCATGGACCCGAGGTTACGGGGCATCACACCGGCTTCAATGCGATGCAGTTTCAATTCGTGGAACGCATAATCAACAATCAATCTGACCGCCTCTGTCATGAGTCCCTTTCCATTGTGGGATTTGTCTAAAAAATACCCGATGAACGCAGTTTGCAGCGCCCCGCGGATGATTTGAAAGAGCGAAACCGTCCCGATTAATGTATCGTCCGAGACTGTAAAAATGCCAAAATAATATTCTTCATCTTTCTCCAGTCTTTGCTGGTACTCGGTTATTCGTTTTCTTTGCCCCTCAATCGTATAATAATCGTCTGCGCGAATCATGGAAAACTGTTCGAAAAAATCTTGGTTTTCGCTTTGCAGCCGCAGATTTTCTTCCGCATCCTTTACTTCTAAAGGTCTTACATAAATGGTATTTCCTTTTAACATACATTGATCTCTCCGTTCTCATGTCGGCATTCCTCTTACATTATTCTCAGGAAACTGCAAATATCCTTTTTATAAAAAGGAAGAAAACCAATTTCCCATAAAGGTGCCGACATAGTTACCAATTAAGTAGCCAAGCGTACCGACAAGCATGATCGGGGCGACAAGCTCCCGCCATCCCTTGGCAATTGCCATCGCAGCCGCGGTCGTTGGCCCTCCGACAGTAGCGTTGACGGCGAGCAGAATTTCTTCAAGCCGCACGCGGAACAATTTTCCGACGGCTAAGGAAACCGCTAAATTGCTGATCGCAATGATAAAGACAAATAAGAGAATAAGAGGCGCATTGGTGACGATTAAGCGCAGATCTGCAGGAATGCCGATCACCACAAAAAATAAATAAATCAAAAAGGTTCCAAGCTCCTGAGATCCATTGAGCCTTTCAAAAAAACGCGGGAAAAGAAAAATGATAAGAACCGTTAAAGACGTAAGCATCAGGTACTGATCGCCAAGCGTTCCGGTCAAAAGAGGATGAGAAAAAATGTTTTTAAAATAGCCGGAAATCTTCACACTAACCGCAACAAGCGCAAAAGCAGCGCCAGCATTAAAAGCGATATCCTTTAAGGAAATGTCCTTCCGTTTCCAATAGCTTTCTGCACTGTTTCTGCTGTTTCCATCGGCTTTCACTTTCTCTTCAAACGGCATGGCATAGTGCCGCTGAAACCATTTAAGTGCAGGAATGCTGATTAATATAAAAAACAAAAGCGCCATCATAAAATTATCAGCCACAACGGTAGCCGACACATATTCCCCCGGTGTCTCAAATTTTGCCGCCATCGCCGCAAAATTGATCCCGCCGCCGATATAAGAGGCGCTGATCATCCCGCCGATTTTATCTAAATAAGGAATATGCTGTTTGAGTAGAAAAAAAGCAAGGATGCTGCCGAGCACAGTTCCAGCGGAGCTAATCAGAAATATAAACAGCAAACGCCTGCTTTCCTTAAAAATCTGCCGCACATTGATCTGAAACAGCAAAAGGGGTATCGCCAGCGGCACCACATAAGACCATACGGTATCGTATACAGGCGATTCAACAGGAAGCACCCCTATATTTGTAAACACCATTGCACCTGCCAGCGCGATAATAGCGCCAGACACAGCGGACGCCCACTTAAAGCGCTGCTCCAGCCCGATGCTCACTGCCGCCCACACCGCAATAAACCCCCATAATACCCAAACATCATCAGAAGAAATCAAAGAATGCAAAACCCCATCACCCCTATTGTTAGAAAATTAAGACATATTATAATAGCCGATGAACAGAACAGCAAGTCCAAAAAAAAGTTTTTCTGAAAAAGCAGTTGACGAATAGAGGAGCAGGTTATATAATAGAACTTGTCAGAAAGACAACAACATACCCAGCAACACATACATATCATGATTCCGTAGCTCAGCTGGGAGAGCGCTACCTTGACAGGGTAGAGGTCGCTGGTTCGAGCCCAGTCGGAATCATACACGGCGGTTAGAGGCGTTATATCAACGTTTCTAGCCGTTTTTTATTGCGTTGACTTAGTCGATGACTTAGGCGTATTAAGGCGCAGGGTAGCGGTCCTACCAACGACAAGGTAGCGGTTTTTATTTCGGTGACTTAACCGAATGGAGGCGGTACTATGTCCGCAAATAGAACAGGAAAACGCGTTAAAAAGGAACGTACGTTACGAAAGACAACGAGCAATCTCGATGTGCTTTTCGTCCAGTTTCGCGCAATCAAGAAATCGGAGGGACGGGCGGAATCTACCCTCGGCCAATACGAGGATAATTACGGCTTTTTTCTCGAATTTCTAGACCGAAAGGGAATCGCGCGATCCATTCACGAAATGAACCGGGATGTAATTCGGAAGTATATCGTCTATATGCAAGACGAATGGGTTAAGTTCGAGGACCATTACTTTAAGAAGGACGAGCATATGACGAAAGGACTTGCGCCTGGTACGATCAATACACGACTGAAAACATTGCGCGTTTTCTTTAAGACGCTATATGACGAAGGACTTATCGAACATAATCCGATGCTGGGCATTAAAAACGTCAGAGAGCCCGAAGAGGAAATCGTGATCTTAGACGAGGACGAGCTTCGGATGTTATTTGCTGCACCGAATCAACGCGAGTATGCCGACTTTAGGGACTACGTTTTAATGAACGTTCTATTGGACGGTATGATGCGGATTTCTGAAGCGCTCGGACTTAAGCAGGAAAACTTCGACTTTGCAGCGCGCACTCTGTATATCCCGGCTACTATTGCGAAGAACAGGCGAGCTCGTACGGTTCCTATCGAGTTTGGCACAGCGAAAATGCTAAACGAATTAATAGTAGAAAACCGCGTGGATTTCGAGAGTGATTATATTTTTCTCGCAAACTATGGTGAACGTTTAACTCGTGATCACTTCCGAAAACGTCTCGTTGAATATGCAAAAGAGGTCGATATAAAGAAACGGGTGCATCCGCATTTATTCAGACATACAGCGGCTACTATGTACTTGGAGAGCGGTGGAGATATGCGCCATTTACAAATGTTATTGGGGCATAGTGATTTACGAATGGTGCAAAGGTATACGCACCTGTCCGGAAGCTCATTGACGGCCCAACACGAAAAATATTCCGCAATAAATAAGGTGCGTGGAAAACTAAATAAGCAGCGTAAAATAAATAGAAAGTGACTCGGCTTAACGGCCGGGTTATTTTTTTTGTCCATTTTTGCCGGTACTTATTTGGCGTGCATATTATCGGTTGTAAAAAAAGTCTCACTTCGGATGTCGCAAAATTGACGGCAGCCTACCCATTGTATAAATGACGGAAGAAATAAAAAAATGATTATGTTATTAGGAGTGTATTAAGTGGGTACTCAGAAGGTGCAAGAAAAAGCTCTTGAGTTATTAGATGAGCTTATCGATGCGGGAATAGATATAACGAGTCTGAGAAAAGAACTTATCGAACACACAGAATTTAAATATGGATCGGTGAAAAATTGCTTGAGTAGAGGTTTCGGTAGTATAAAAAACGCTTTAAAAGCATATGGGCTTTATGATCCAATTGGTACTCCTGCTCGACTGGAATTAGAAAGGTGTATTTATATTTCAGATGATTACCGCGTTGTTGAAAATAGACACAAATCTTATGAATTGAAAGAACTATACAATATATCTGATATCCAATTTAAAAAACATATACTAGGTATTAAAAGTGATTTAGAGAAGGAGGCGTTAGAGGAGTATATTAAAGAAACATTCCCTGAAGGACTAAGTAGGGGATACATCAGAGACCGTGGATTGTGGCACATAGAATCATACATGAGAAAATACTTTTCAGGTAGTGCTAGGAAACTATGCGAAGAGTGGGGGCTTTCTTACGAGATATTTAATTACTCCTCTCGATCCGCACACCCGCATTGTTGTTTTTATCTAAATAAAGGGTTTGAATTTGAAAGATTGGTCAGCAAGGCTTTAGACTGTCTACACCCAAATGCGGTGGAAAAACAGAAAATTGTAGGAGACTGCAGACCTGACTTTGTAATAGGAGATGTGTGGTTGGATGCTAAATTAAGTAAAGGAACTGTTTATGGTCCAGGCGTCAAAACTATTGATAAATATCTAGAACATACAGGAAACCTAACTGTTATTTACGCAAGAGATGACGAAAGAATTAACGAAACTGGTGGAGTTAAATTTTTATCTGCCCGTCAGCTAATAGTAGAGTTAAGAAAAAACGGACATTATGAAGTTGCGGTAGAAATGGAAGAATTTTTAATTGATTTAGATAACCAGATTAATATTTTGAGTAAGGGGGATGGTGCCGCATGACAAACGAACACCAACGGCTCGTATCCGTCGAATCTCAATCGGAATACAACATCACGTCCGGAAAGTCTGAAACGCGTATCTTCGTTAAGATGTACGTCGATGCCGTCAAGAAAGGGCTTATCGCGGACATCGGGGCGGAGCGCTGGCAGACCCTTTGCGTACTGTCATCGTTCATGAACGCTAACGGCGAATGTTATCCGACGCAGGACCAAATAGCCGGCGCACTGAACCTCAGCCGAGAATCCGCAAATAGGCGAATCAAGGCGCTGTGTGATTACCGTTGGCAAGGACGGCCATTAGTCGTTAAGCAAAGGGCACGCGACGAAAAGACGCAGCGATGGGATAACGCGCGATATACGATTATGCCAATTAGTCAGCTCGCTATATTCGATGGAGATACGGAGGAGCTTACGTAGCCATGTGACGCCTATCCACATACGGCTGATCCACATATGGCTCGACGTCACACTAACTAGAACCATCTTTTAACTAGAGCCATTAATAACTAGATAAATAATAGCGCTCAATTAAAAACCTTTCGCGCAGATACTTATTAATTAATAGAATCTTATCGCGATAAAGAATATCTGCAAGAGTGAGTGAAAGCGAACGATTGCTAGGTCTTATTAATAAACGAAAGGATGTGCGGTATGTTTACGCCATATGAGCTCGCCCTGATCTACGAAGCTTTGATCGAATTAAAACCGGATGCTCATGATCTTATCGGTAAAGTTTACCGACTTATCCTTATTAATTAGCGGAGGTGATCGCGTTGAATATGAACGAAAGGCTTCGTAGGAAGGCGGCCGAAAAAGGTCCGGAATCAGCTCGTAAACGCTACGATAAGCTATTGCGGATACGTAAGTTGGCTGACGACGAAAAACGAAAAGCTAACGAAAGGAGTAACGATAACCATGACGATTAACATTCCGGTATCACCCGATTACAAACTTACGTCAGACGAACGCAATATCATCGTAAAGGAGCGCTACTTCAGCGATCCAACGAAAGCACCGAACTGGGCGAAGCGACTCGCCGAAAATCCGGACGCCGACCCAACGCCGCAGGAAAAGTGGCGCGAGGTGGCGTATCACTCGACGATCGAACGTGCGCTTATGGACGTAATGAATCGGCGGCTGAGGTCTTCGGATGCGCAATCGCTGGCGGAATTATCACGATTAATACGGGAATTTCGCGGCGAATTAGCGGCGTTACTGACGGTCGAGGGCAATCGGTAGGGTAAGCGGTAAAACGCGAAAATACACGGAGTGGAGGCGGCGAAAACATGACCGAAGAAGTTAAACGATTGCGTTGCGCTGTGGCGGATTTGATTGGCGAGAACGAGCGGTTGAAAGAAGATCGGAAGAAGTTAGCCGGGCTGTTTGCGCGATCACTTACTTTAAACATATCGCTAATGGACGACTCAATGCCGGAGTGGCGTTACTTTGCGAAAGAAACACTCGATGATTTAAAGGAGGCGCTAAAAATGAAGCCGACAATCACGAAGGAACAGGCGGAAGTTATTCAGATATTTATGGATGGCGGCAAGGAGAAATCCGACTTACTACGAATTCACGCAAAGGATCGATGGATCGAAGAGTTTTCGTGTCTAAATCAACTCGACATCATGACGCTAGCAGCCGCATTGGTCAACGGATACGAAGTCGAAGAGACACCGGAAGAGAGGGTACGGCAGTATTACGAAGGAGTACGAAATTCGCGAGACGAAAGATATTTAGCGGGTGATATCGAAGGGAAACGATTTCATGCCGGAGCATTAGTCGGAATAAGCAACACGCTGGGGCTTCTCGGAATCGAAATCGAAGGAGTGAACGCTTGATGACAACGTATGAATCAAAACCGGTCGCCAAGTGGAACACGCGAGATTTCCAGGCGTACCTCAAAGCGGAGCACGAACGGCTATACGGCGTCCCTTATGTTCCGATGCCTGTTCGCGATCCATGGAAGGCGGAGGCCGGATTGATCGGACGCTGGGTCGGTACAAAACGTAAGCCGGGCGAATATGGGCCGGAAGTTACGAAACGTTTTATCGACCTATGTTTCGCGGAGTACAAACCGTCATTAGAATGGCCGGGCGTCAGTTTCGGTTGGATGCGAAAGTGGATGGGGCGGAACTTGCAGCGAGCTGTTAACGAATTTAAGGCCGAACAGAAACGGGCCGAACGCAATGAAGGCGTAGATAATACGTGGTTTTAACGCAAACAAAAACGAGGGGGCTGACGAAATGAAAAACGGAAAAACACGGTATGACCTAGCGGTAGAAAACGCGAGAGAAGCGATCGAGGAATTACGGTTGGTAGCGTATGAACAAGGGTACGAAGATGCTAGACGACAGTTAAACGCGAAGGACCCGGCTGTAAGCGCCCAAGCCCGCCGTGATGAAATCGTTGAGCAGGCGAAGGCGGACGTTGAGAAACTGGCGAATGGATATGGTTACTACTATGCTTATGGACGAAATAGGAAAGCGGAATTTATCGTTAATGGCGAGAAAAGAACCGTGGTCACGATTTTAAGGCGGATAGCGGATGGTCAAATCGTAGCAAAAGGAATCGCCAAAGCCGCACCGACCGACTGCTTCAACGTTCATATCGGCAAAGCAATTGCGCTAAGACGTGCGCTAGGCTTGGCGGTGCCAGACGAATACTTGAACGCTCCGCAGCCGATTGAGGTTCGTGTGGGAGACGTGATTATGCCCAGCGTCCTGAAGAAAAATACACCGCGTATAGTAGTCGCTACAGATGCGGAAGTAGATGCGAAAGCTAATGCATGTTGTATAGATTCGATAATGGTGAGAAATACCGCAAGAATCATAGACGATTCACGCGAAGAGGTGGGCGAATGATTTACGATCCAGCGAAGATAAACACCGATCTTGATTTCGTGGAAGGAATGCTACGTGTCGTAAAGGGTTCAGACTATACCGTGTATCTTATCGTAGATAGCAGTACCGGAAAGATTCACGTAATAAACGTTATTGAGAACTAACGAAAGGAGGTCCGCGAATATGACTAACGAAAATAATTGCGTACTTGCTAACGGATGCAAAGCGGCGGGCACCGGCGCCTGCACGCAACACTGTCCGTATTTCATCGCAATGCACGGAGTAAGCGGCAACGGCGGACGGTCAGCGGCGGCAGGGCTTCCGCGTGAGTATCGGCTCGTAACGCTACAGAATTCGCCGGCGCGCGGTGACCAACCGGAGGCTTATAAAGCGGCTTATGCTTACGCGTCTACATTTAACCGCCAATTCGATCAGCAAACCGGTTCGATAGCGGCAGCCGACCGCATTAAGTCGCTGTATCTCGTAAGTGAATCGCCTGGCACCGGCAAGACGACGACAGCGGCGGCGCTCCTTAACGAATGGCTGCGGGTTCACTACAGCGGCTCGTTGCGACGGGGCTTAACGCCTTTACAGCGGCCGGCGTATTTTCTCGACGTGAATGCGTGGCAGAACGACTATAACGAATTCAACCGTCCACGTGTTCCGGAGTCAGTCGCGGAGCCGGCGGCGGCCCGTTATTATCGTGCGTTAGAAGCGGCTAAGGCGGCGCCATTTGCGGTGCTAGACGATATAGGGGTTCGGGATGCAACGGACGGCTTTCGCGGCGATTTGCACGCAGTAATTAACGCGAGAGTAACGAATCAGCTACCGACAATATACACGAGTAACGTTGCGCTTGGATCGCTGGCGACCGTGTTCGGAGAAAAGCGCTTGGCCGACCGTATTGGCGACCTGTGCCGCGAGATTGAATTCGTAGGTGAATCGAAAAGGGGGATGCGTAGATGAAGCCGAAATTCGCTATCGGAGATATCGTCGCAGTAGACGGATACAAAGATCGGATCTTCTACGTAGATTGCTGGCGCGAAGTAACACAGCACGAAGAATACGGCGCTTTTGATTACATCGAGTACGACCTGACCGACGCGATTAACGGCGAATGGCTGGAAGCCGATAGCGATGACCTGCGTTTGGTCTGTCGGAAGTCGGCGTCGGAAGATTTCTTGATGACGTATGACATGACGAACTATCCGGAGCCGACTAGCACGGCGTTTCATTTTGCGGACTATTTTCCGAAATTGCCAAGCGTAGAAAGTGTCGCGGAGTTAGGAAAAGGACTCGAAAAGGTGGCGAGTGATATGACGAAAAAGAAAGCGAAGGAAGAGGCGAAGAAAATCGACGGACTACTGGACGAATATAACGATTACATGCGTCTGTACGCGACGTTTGGGGATGCGGAATATAAAACGAAGGCTGACGGTGTGATGACGAAATTGAGACGGGAGGCGGGCGAATGAAGCGTAGAATTAGATACGTTTATACGGATGAAGAGTGGGCTAAACAGGTACGCATAGAAAACGTGATCTTCTTCGTCCTATCCCCGATATACTTATCACTAATCGCGATTTACTATATCGGGGAAGGCGCTTTATATACGGCGGAGGGGATTGCGTTAGGAGTAAGAGCATTAGTTAAACGGATTTTCTTTCGTAAAAACCGGAAGGAGGCGCGCCCATGAACTACGGAACTTTACTAATATCGAAAGCCATCGAAGCGAACGATCCGAACGCTCTATTACGCTTCAACATCGCTGAAAACGACCTACCAACGCAAGGCGAACGCAAAGCCTTCCGGTATGTCATGCAATACGCCGAGCAGCACCGAGGCCAGGCGCCGACTGCCGAAATGGTTACGAATGAAGTGCCGGACTTCCAGCCGGACTTTAATATCGAAGCAAGCTGGGATTACCTCGCGAAGAACCTTAAGGAACAGGCGGCTGAGCGCGATTTTATCGAGCTTGTTAGCGGTCGGATTGATCCGGAAACGCAGAAGCAGGTAAAAGAGCCGCTACTCGAAAAACGATTTATTGAAGCGCAAAAAAGCGGCGATATGGGAAGTTTCTTCGAGTGGTTGACGGAGCAGGCCGAAAGTCTTAAAATGAGAACAAACGTTCGAAATTCGGTTGGGACGGACATCAAGCGCGACATCGATAAATTCAAAGCCGAATACGAAAACCGCAAGGCCGGCGAGTCTTTCCGGATCTGGCGTAGCAAGTTCGACTTCATTAATCGGGCTATGGGCGGCTATGTTTCATCGAACGTTTACGTTATTTACGGAAAGTCTGGGCGCGGTAAATCGGCCATTGCGCTGGAAGAAGTCGTTAACTGTGCGATGCAGGGCGCAAACGTTCTTATTTGGTCGATGGAGATGGGCTGGTACGAAGTCCTAGTGCGCTTATACGTTTCAATTTCCGGAAGCCTGGGCGTTACGACTGCGACTCTTAATGGGGTTAATATGGAGGCCGGCTTCAATTCGCGCGATGTACGTCAGGGTAAACTAAACGAAGAATTCGAAGTGGGCTTTATGGAATTCCTTGGACAGCTTAACGATATACTGCCGGGCAACATTACGGTACGCGGCGTGGATGACGAAGACTTTGGCTCACGTACATTGCGCGACCTTAAGTCGGACATTATCGAAACGAAAGCCGACGTCGTGCTCGTAGATCCCTTTTATTATTTAGACTACGAAGCCAATACGTCAAAGACGGCGGGCGGAGACGCGGCTAATACTTCGCAAAAACTGCGCCGTTTAGCCGGCCATACAAAGGCGACTATCTTTGCACTTACCCAGGCGGACGAGGAAGACGAAAAGGCGGGCGAAGATGGCGAACGAGAACTTAATTTGCCGCAACGTAAAGGCGTCAAGAAAACGAAAGCCTTGCTAGAAGATGCTGCGTTATTGATTGCGGTTGATACGAACGCAAAGGAAGGGCGCGGATTGATCGGCCTAAATAAAGGACGTGACGGTGGTGAAGGAGAATCCGCGGAGATTATCTACTTGCCGCAAATCGGCGTCGTGAAGCAGCCAGAAGCCGGAGAAGCAGCGGCAGCACAGTTCGATTTCTAGATTGGAAAGAATTTCATATAAAATTCTGAATAGTTTCGACAAAAACCGACTGTATAAAATGTAACATTCGTGTAATATGTTTTACAAATACATCTTTAGGAGGTGTTCGCATGCCGACTTTAATACTAAATGGACGGCACGTCGACGTAGATATCCGTTATGAACTCGAACAATTCGAATGGACGCGACCTACATGGACGGAAGATCGATTACTCGCAGCCAGTCCGTTCCGTTACGATCGAACGCCGAGCTTCTACGTATATCTCGAAGACACAGCGTCGGCAAAGGCCGGCTATTGGGGCGATTCAGGCGCGTACGATGCCGAGTTTGCGCGCGGTGGGTTCGTTAAATTGCTCGCCTTCCTGCGAGCTGAAACCGAAGACGAAACCGTTGATTACTTATTGGAAACGTATGCGCCTGCGGCTAAGGACGGGCGCCTAACGCTTCGCCTTCCGAAACTTAAGGCTGTCTCAAAACCGGAACCTTTACCGGAATCTTTGCTGGCGGGCGTTCAGATCGGACCTAACGCTTATCTAACCGGGCGCGGCATATCGGCTGAAGTACAGCGCGAGGCCGGCGTGGGTCTCGTAGGTAATGCGGTCGCGATTCCGTGGCGGCTGCCGAATGGTCGGTTAGCCAACGTGAAATATCGCTCAACGCGAGGAAAGGCTTTTTGGTACGTAAAAGGCGGCTGGCCTATTCGCGATTTAGTCTACGGAATGGATCTCGTTTATACCCAGCGGTTAAGGCATGCGGTTATCTGCGAGGCGGAAATCGATGCTATGGCGTGGCGTTCGATCAGGGTTCCGGCGATTGGAACCGGCGGCAGCGCATTTAATTCGAAAAAGGCGGACATAATTACGCAGTCACCTATCGAATATTTAACGGTAGTTACAGATAACGACAAAGCTGGCGATAAATTACGTGAGGCGATTGAGCGTTATTTAAACGGAAAGGTGCGGCTTGCGCACGGTTATATAACGGAGGTGAAAGACGCTAATGAACTATTGGTAAAGCGCGGTGCAGAGGCGTTGAGAAACGTTTATGATCGTGCGGAGGGTGTACGTACTGTATTACGAGTCGGTTCGGGAATTTCCGAACTTCAGGTCGGCCGGAGGATCTAACCCTCCGTTTCGTCGCCGGATACCTCTACCCATTCGTATAAGTCTTCGAGTCTACAGCCGAGTGCTCGAGCGATATTATAGGCGAGCTCGATATTCGGTATATTGCGAAGACTGGCGTAATCGGAAATACGCGATTTATCTAGTCCGACCTTGGCTGCGAGTTGTGCGTGTTCAATTCCGATTTCTTTGCATAATTCGGGTATCCGGCATTTGCCGACCTTAAACGTAATAAACACCTCCGTACTACATTAGATAAGGTGTCACGCAGGAAATTATAGACTATAAACAGTTATTTTTCCACTTCATCAGGTAAAATTCGAACTACTTTCTCAATTGGTATGTCAAGGTGTAAGCAAATGGTCTCAATAGTTGCTAAACTAACATGCTTATCCTCATTAATTTTAGTAACAAGATTTCGGTGGATTACTTTATCTCGTAGAATTCCAGTGGTTTCGCCACGTTCTTTTAAATAATTCCGTAAGGGTTCAAAACTAATCATAAAAAAAATTCTCCTTTTTCTAAAAAATTCCGCACACAAAAGTGTGCATATGTAGTATACTATGGTTAAACAACTAAGTAAATTGTATTTGAGGGGTGTTCTGTTTGCAAACAATAGTTGATGAAGTTGTAAATTTACGGAATGAACTCGACTTGAATGTTCGACAGTTGGCTGAAAATACAGGGATAAAATCAAGCTGCCTTTATGATTTTGAAAACGACGGCAAGATAGGCTTTAGAAAATTGTTGAAGTTGTCACAATTTCTTTTTCAGGAAAAGTATCACGAGAAAATGAAGGAGTGGTGTTTAAAGCTTCCTACTACTGAGGCGACCAAGCAGGCGTTTGAGTACGCAGCGGTTAAGCGGGATGTTGAATTGCTCGGAGAATTGCTTGAAATGTCTGAAGGTGATGAAGCACTTGTCCCCTACGTACGCACTTATAGAATACTCCACGACTATATGACTTATAAAACAGACTTCAAACAATTATCTTCACAAATGTCTAAGCTTAAGGTTTATGGAAATAAAGAGCTCAATACTCTAAAGAGGATTTATAAATGTGTATCTTACTATTACTATAAGGACTATTATGGCATCACTCGCGAAGCTGAAGAGGTAAATAAAGAGTTGAGTAAAATGAATACAGAAAGATCTTTATTTTACAAAGAATGCTATTCATATCGTTTATCAGAGGTGTTAGCCCCTGCATACTTAAGCTTAAATGAGGTGGCGCTCTGCACATATCATGCTAATGTCCTTATAAAAGGGGAAGTTAACTTAAAGCATCAGTCAGATGGTTATTATTACTTAGGAATGATTAATCTAGATTCAGATAAAGAAGCAAGTTTGCGTTATTTTAATAAAAGTTATGAAATTATGAAACAGGTTGGCGAATCAGTATTAATAAGAGAAACCAAACACAACTTGGATTTAGCTAACATTTATTTCGCTCACAAGGAGGGTAGCGCGATACCGGATTTAACAAAATTCGAAAATGAATTACTTTTAGGAGGTGATGCTGACTTTTTGGTATATTTTAAGTATGTTCAGTGCCGTTCTATAGAGAAAATTCACCAAGGGTACGTGCACTTTCATACAGGGATGAACTATTTATTTGCTTCTTTAATCGCGGATGATTTAGTTTCCTTGGGTGGAGATGCAGGACATGCTTCAGTTTTAAAAACACTAAAAATCAAATCGAGAGGGGAAATTTTTTATGAAAAAGACTTTATTAATTGTTTTAGTTTTAGGAGCAGTTTTAGCAGCGTTGCCTAACCATCCAGTGAAGGAGGAAGTTTCTGGAGGGGTCCAGACTGCTGAAGTTAGAGTCGGAGGATAAGCTTAGCGTTTGGACCACTCTTTGTGGTCTTTTTTTTATTTTGTAGAAAATTCCGTCAAATAAAATAAAACAAAGAAAACTGAAAATTGATCAGTGTATATAAACTCTATGCTAATATTTTCATATGGAGGACAAACAATCTAAAAAATGAAAAACTTTTTAAAAACAATGTCGCAAAACTATAGGTAGCCTACCCATTATATAAGTGTAGGGCGAAAGGGGAAAAGAAAATTGGAAGAAAAACAATTTAATAGGTTGCAACTTGCAGCAGACAGCGGTGCAATTCCTTACGTAGTAAGAGAAGCGGAAAAGTTAGCGCATCTTATTCCTGACTTCACCTCGTTTGAGCAAGAATGTTATCAAGCAATCGGTTATGCGTTAGAAAGATACGTTGATAACGGACGCGAAAAGAAGGCGCTGATTCAGCGGACAATCAAGCAGGTAAAGGCGAGGGTGTTGAAAAACAGGCGACCGCGTAACGAAGTTGCAATCGAAGCTATAAACGAAGAAGGTACCGTTTGGGAGCCGGTAGACACTTTGGCGAGTGTCGAAGGCGAAGTTTTACTAAAAGAAAAGGCCGCCCTGTTGGCGCAGGACGACCCAAGAAAAACTCTTATTCTCGATACTTGGATTCGCGGATGTACAAACGATACGGAGATTTCCACGTTGTTGGCGCAACGTTTTGGAGGAAATGCCCGATCACATTGTAAATTCATCCAACGATTCCGATCAAACTGTCAACGCGAATTAACAGCTTAATATTTTTCGTAACTAGGTCCGAGGACGTTCGTTACTCCTCTATAATACAATCTGTTGGCAACAGATTCAAGCGAACACTTTACGAACGCATCCCCGCGACCTAGTACGATAATCTCAATTAAAACGGAGGCTAACGTACTATGACTACTTCAAATTTACCCAATCCTAACGAAATCCAAACGTTAATCGCGCTAGATGAGCGCAAACTCACCGAATTTATTTACCAAGGCGCATGGCCGCACGACGAAGATCCGGCCGATTACTATCCAGCCATTAAGGCGGTGCGCGTCGGATGAACTTCCGCATTACCTCACACGCACACAAACGGTTGCAGTCGCGCTTTGGGATTAAAAACCATCGAGCAGCCTACGTATGGGTTGCGGATCATCTGAAAGACGCCGAGTATCTCGGAATTCATGTTGACGAAAATGGACACGAGGCTCGCATGTATGGCGGCAAAGGCATCGTTATCCATATCGGAGTTAACGACAATAACGTAATAACAGTGTATAAAGCGCGCAAGCACCTCGGCGCTAACCTTATTAAGGAGGCGTTCGCTACTTTGAAAGAAAACGTGCAGGCTGCGCTTAAATCTAACGAAAGTCTTCGCGAAGAATTAAACGAAGAAATTGAGCACTTTCGCGCCGAGTATAAACGGACTCGGTCGGCTGCAAAACGAATGGCATATCAAGCGCGAATCAATGCGCTCCAGATGCGACTAGACGAACTGCCGACGGAATCACTCGATCTCAAACGCGACCTCTACAAAGCAGCGGAAGGAGTGGCGGCTTATGTCTGACGCAGTATGGATCGTTCCTATTGTCGTGATTATCAGCGCGGTCATTATCGGCGGCATGTGGACGCAAATAGACGAAGACGAAGCGTAAGGGCGCCAGGCCCTCGGAGAATGTCGGGGTGGCCGTTAAGTAATTCGGGTCGCGTCGCTACTGCCAAGCGCTGGCGGCGTTTCGGGCGCAGGTACCGGCATTTTGCGAGGGCTTAACGCTCAATATTAAAACGTAGGGGGAAAACGAATGACACAATTTCAAAAAGGCGCAGCGGCACTCGGAGCTTTACAGGCAGGCGGAAGCGAAGGCGGTAACTTAAATACGATAGACTTCGCAAAGTTTAGCGTAGGTTCTTCTTATAAGGTACGCGTGCTCGGGACGGAAGATCTGATGCAGTATTTCGGTTATGGCGTTTACAAAAAAGTGAATACGTTTGTTGCGAAGAATCCTTCTACGCGTAACGAAAAGGGCTTCGTAGTTAGCGATCACACGCCGTGGGATTTAGCCGAAAAGTATCACCGCGATCTCCAATTCGCAGCCAGAGACGCAGGCAACGAAAAAGAAGAGAAAGCGCAAAGCCAGGAGGCCGGCAAATATCGCGGCAAAGAACGATTCGCTATGGGCTTCGTTGACCTGGCGGCCGGAAAAGAAATCGTTGTAGATTTAACGCGCAACCAAGCGCTGGACGTATACGCAACAATTACGAAATACGAAAAGAAACTCGGAAAGCTTGCGTTTGAATTAACGAAAACGAACGCGACAGGACAGGCGAAAGATACTAAGGTCGCGCTGACGCCTCTGATCGACTTTGACGAAGATCTTAACGAAAAAGAACGTGAGAACTTCGCCAAGTTTGACGGCAAAGAATTTAACTCGGCGCTATTTGACGGCTTGCTTTTCGAAGCGGACGAAAAAACACAGATCGAAAACCTAGTCGCGGCGGGCTTCGATATTAGCTTGATCGGACTGTCGCTCGGAGCAGGAACGGAATCGAGCGAAGCACCTGCCGATGATTCATTCGGATTTTAATCGCGATCAACCTAACCAAACGAAAAGGAGGCGCTCATATGGCGCATAAAACAGAAGATACCGGCAAGTATTCGGAACTGATCGCTCGTGCTGCGCTGCTGGCTACTGGCTGGCAGGCGGTCAGTACGTCCGAAACGGAAGAGGCGTTTGATATTAGCGCAAAAAATCCGGTTAGTGGCGAATGGAAAACGTTCCAGGTGAAGACGATCTATGTTCGGGAAGATCGCGGCGGTGCTCGCGTTGTTCAGGCGCGCAAGAGCGACGGCACGCCGTATAGGTGCGATGAAGTCGATTACTTTATCGGCGTGGAGATCGGTCGCGAACCGGTGCCGGCCGTGTGGATGTTTGATAATCGTGAGCAGACCGAATATTGGGGACCGCAGTCGAAGGAAGGCAAGCGTTGGGTACGGATGGACTTGGCGTTCAGTCGCGAAGATATTATTAACGAAGCGGAGGCGGTATGATGGCGGATTATAAACTGTTCAAAGTCGGCCTGGACGGTTGTTACGACATTATTGCGGCAGAAACAGCGGAGCAAGCACTGGCGCATCAGCTAAGCTTAGTCGAGCCGAATCACTATTCGGTGGATGAAGTGCCGGAAGTTTCCGAGATTAATGCGGACACCGTCGAGAAATTCGAGACGGAGACAGGCGGATTTGAATATATGACATACGCGGATTATTTGGCGGATTTTAAATACGAACAGCCGGCTATTGTTTGCTGGTTCGAATAAGGAGGACGAACGGATGGCGAAATTAGAAGGCGTTAAGACACTCGATATGGTGAACGGTGAAATTACAAAGGTTGCGTATGGCGGTGCGGCTTACGAGCGCGTGGAAGGCGGAGCGAGAGAGGGCGATATCGTACTCGTTAAGAAAGCATGGGGGAATCAAAATATCGGTGAGTTTTTCATCGTAACACAGACTATTAGCGGTGTTGACTCGCGCAGACAAGTTGTAATAGTGGATGGAAACGTTTGTAGCGCATCGGCATTTAGGGAGGATCTGGAGATATTCCGACAAGTCAACGCCGCAACTAATCCGTCCGTAGAAGAACGCGTAACAAAGGCGGAATGCGAAATCGAATCGTTAAAATCCGACGTGGCTGCGTTGAAGGGTGCCGCCGAGCCGAAGCCTGAACGCCTGAAGGTCGGTGATTATACGAAGGTGGTCGGTCAGGCTATTATCACCGAAAAAGGCGATATCGTTAAAATAATTCAAGATACGGGCGGTCAGGTTCCTTTTATGGTCGAAACTATGGACGGTAAAGAGACGGAATGGCGTACCGAAGAATCACTCGTCCGCGCCACTGACGAAGAAGTTGCCGAAGCTAAACGCGCAGCAGAATTCGCGAAATTTAAAGAAGGCGCAAAAGTACAGATCGTAGTAGAGGACGGTAAGACTCCGAAATACAATTGGGGCGGAGCGAAAAACGGCGATATAGGAATAGTATTCCGAGTTGCCAGCGATAAAATCGTTGTTGATACGCCGAATCATCCTGGATGGAACGCAATGCCAAATGAGTTGCGTATTTTATCCGAAGAGGAAGCCGCAAAATTAGAACGCGAAGCCGTCGAACGCAAGAAATGGGCGGAAATCGGGCGCGAGGTTGGTGAGTATAAGGTCGGTGATATCGTTCGCGTAATTAATACCGGAAGTTCGATGTTTCATAAAGGTGATATCGGATCTATCTCTGAAATTGACGGAAGTTGTGCGAAAGTAGCCGCAAGAAATCTTACGGGACCTAGCTGGCTGGGATTATCAAGAATCGAACTCATCACACCAGTCGAGGCGCGCTTTGACCGCTAAAGTCGCCGCCGTTTGCGCCAATTGCAACGCTAACCTCGACGAAGGGCGACCCGCCATTTACGATTCGCTCTTCGAGGTCTATGCGTGTGGGGCGGATTGTTGGTCGGAGTGGTATGCGGAAAACGAAGCGGAATATAAACGGAGATGGACGGAGGCGGTCGATCTGTAAAACGCGAAAGGAGGACGACGGATGGAAGGCTTACGGTTAAACTTGAACGCGCTTAAGCCGGCGGCACCGAAAACGGACGCGGTCCAGGCGACGGCCAAGCGGAAGGCGAAAGCCAAGACCGCCGAGCCGATCGAGGAAAGCTGGCGCAAGATATTCGCGATGAAGCTATCGGATGCCGACCGCAAACGGCTAACCGAAGTCAAGGCGGCTATGGATGCGGGCAAACTAGCGCGAGATCCGGCTGACTGCGTGAACAAGGCCGGCAACCCTAAAGCGTTCAGCAAGGCGGAGGCGCTCCGGTTATGGAAGACGCTACAGAAAGCCCAGCGCGAAGAAACCCTGCGGCAGATGGTCGAGAACACGCCGGATAATTACTGGCTGATAACGACTGAAGCGCGCTTAGAAAAATTCTTGGCGTTGCTGGATAACGAAGAAGAAATCGTATTTGACGTAGAGACAACGGGCACAGACGTATGGAACGACTACATTGTCGGTCATGTAATAACGGCCATTAAAGCGGACGTTCATGCGTATATACCGACGAAGCATAAAACGGATCATCCGCAATTAGATAACGAATACGTGCTCGAAAAGTTGCGTCCGTACTATGAAGATGAGTCAATCGGTAAGCTCGCCCACAACGCCAAGTTCGATATACACATGCTAGATCGCGAAGGTATTAAGTTGCGTGGACTGACGTGGGACACTCAGGAAGCTATGCAGTTGCTTAACGAAAACGAGCCGTCCTTTGCTCTAAAGAATCTCGTTACTAAGTACCTGCGGATTAAATCAGATACCTACGGGGACTTATTCGGAAAGATCGGCTTTGACGAAATCAGCGACTTGAATATTGCGCTTGCCTACGCTGCTAAAGACGGAGATGTAACGCGTAAACTACGAGATTTCCAACGCTATCAGCTTACGAAATTCCCGGAGATCCTTCGTTATTACGAAACGGTAGAAGTTCCGTTGATCAGCGTCGTGCAAAAACTGGAGTCTACCGGCTTCAATATCGACCTAGGTTTCGCGAAGGAATACGGTAAGGAAATCAAAGCGCAGATTGACCGTTTATATGCGGAGATCATCGATGAATTAGGCGATATTAACATTAACTCGCCGGCGCAGCTTAAGCCAGCGTTAGAAAAAGCGACAGGAGAAAAGCTAGCGTCAACAGATGCGAAGAAAGTATTGAAACCACTCGCGAAAAAATATCCGATTATCAAGAAGCTTCTCGAATATAAAGAACTATTCAAACTCTATTCAACGTACATCAACGCTTTACCGGAATTGATTGACCGCAAGACCGGAAAGCTTTACACGAACTTTAATCAAAACGGCGCAAAAACTGGACGCTTTTCATCCGGAGGAACTGGCGTCAACCTTCAGAATCAGCCGAAGGAAGCGCGTAAGTTATTCGTTGCTCCTAAAGGTTACGCAATACTTGGCGGAGACTGGAGCCAGCAAGAATACCGGTGCCTGGCGTACTTCTCGCAAGATCCGAAGCTAGTCGATAATTACTTGCAAGGAAATGACCTATACGCGTCCATTGCTTCGGAGGTTTTTAACAAGCCGATAGAAGAATGCGGAGACGGCTCGGTATATCGTAAACAAGCGAAAGTTATCATGCTCGCGGTTGCTTACGGTGGAGGCGCTAACATGCTTAAAGATGCGATAGGAATTACGAAGCAGGAGGCGCAAAAGTTCCTCGATAACTTCTTCGAAAGGTTTCCGGTGGTTAAGAAGTGGGTCGAATCGAATCAAGCTTTCGTTAAAAAACACGGCTACGTATGGATGGATCACTGCCAGCGAAAGAGACGTTTGCCGGACGCTAAGGATCGGAACGCCAAAGGGCACTATTCGGCTGTATATACGCAATCAACTAACGCCAGGGTTCAAGGCTCCGCAGCGATTCAGACTAAAGCGACCATGATTGCGCTTCAAGAGCTATGCGATCGTAAAACGGCAGAAGGCCGTGGAGAATGGCGAATATGGTGCGTAGTACACGACGAAGCGCTACTTTTAGTTCCGGAAACACTTACGAAAGATGACGTAAAAGATTTCGAAGATGTAATGGTTAATACGTACGTTTTCGGTAATATCCCGAACAAAACCGATATCGAAATCATGCGTCGATGGGGTAAGGGTATGTCCGTTGACGAATGGTTTAAAACGAAAGGGGACGTGATTAATTGACGAACGCAAACGCACGATCAGCCGCAAACTCACTACGCGCCCAATTAACGCCGGCACCGCCCGAGCCGACCACATACGCGCAGCAGATTGCGGATGAACTCATCGAATATCTAAACGAATGGCACTCGCTGCCCGAAACGTGGGATAACGCTTTAGACGCGCAAATACACCGATGGTACGCAGAGGCTCCGAAAGTATTTCCGAAGAAGCCGTATTTTTCACCGTCATCAGCAAACGCCTGCCCGCGCGAGCTTTACCACAAAGCGATCGGATCACCGAAAGACGAAACGCGAAAGCCTCCGTATCAAGGTCGCTGGACGCGTATCGGAACGGCGATTGGCGATATGATCCAGCGCGATATTCTCTTTATGGAAAAACACTTCGAAAAGAAAACCGGCCGGCCATGTCCGTTCAGTTTCGAACGCAACGAAGACGGTACGCCGATGTTCGAGGACTTCGCAAAACGGAGCCATAAGATCGAGCGCGGCGGCAAGACGTTTCATCTATACGGAACGTGTGACGGCATCATGCGCTACGTAACGGAAGAAGGCGAACTATTGCGAGTCGGCCTCGAAATCAAGTCGAAGCAAACGTCGGCGGCCCGTACGTCATTTCATTCGCTGAAGAAACCGGACGAAAAACACGTTAAGCAATGCGTTGCCTATGCCGAAATGTACGGCGTCGATCTGTACGTAATTCTCTACGTAAACGCGGCGAAAAAAGCGTGGGAATATCCGGAAGGCGAATTCGAAAAAAGCCCGGACATCCGAGCATTCGGCGTCGAAATTAGCCAGGCGGACATTGACGCGCTGCTCGATAGATTCGTAGAAATACAGACGTCGGTGGATGAGCGCAAGCCGATGACGCTGGACCTTAACGGATGGACGTTTAACGGATATAAGACTGCTATTGCGCAATCGTTGACGGACGCTGAATTGGCGGCTATTCGCGATAAAGTCTCGCAGGTAAGGCGGTCAAATGTATACGAATCTACTAAGCGGCAGTACGCCGGGGCGCTAGAGTTTATCGAAAAAGTACGCAAAGGGGAGGCGGTTTGATGACGAAAGAAGATGTACTAGAGGAAGTCGAAAGAATTCGGAAATCATCCGGAGATAACGAAATTGCCCACTCGATGGAAGATTCGTTATATCTAAACGTTTTAATGGCGATCGCTACCGGCGCCGAGAACGCGTCAGAATTAGCAGAGGTGGCGTTGAATACTCAGGATATCGACTTCCAACGGTGGTGTTCGTGAGTAGCGCCAAGCCCATCCGTTGCCTCGCGTTCGATACGTCGATGTCCTGCCCTGGCGTCGCGATAATCGAGGTACGCAACCGAAAGCCCACGATCAAAGCGCTATCGCACGTTAAGCCTAATTCCAGCCGATCACATGCGCACCGAGCGGAAGTTATCGAAGGATGGGCGAAGGTCTTTCTCGATAAAAATTGCCCGCGGGACGGCTTCGACTATGTGGTGCGAGAGGACTTCGCAGGCAAAACGTCGACCTCGAACTATCCGGTGCTGGCGGCATGGAACGCGTGTGAACGGGCAACGTCGCGATTCGGACTGACGTTCGATAAGTTCCGGAAGCCTGGCAAACGTACGGCGGATCTCGGCATATCCGCAACGATGGTCAAGTCGAAGGTGGCCGGATCAGGCAAAGCGGAGAAAGACGAATTGCAGGCGGCGGTGCGGCGCATGACTGGATATACGGGCGAGTTCGCTAATTTCGATGAGAGCGATGCGGCTGCGATTGGGCTTGCGTGGCTGATTCACGAAGGCGTAATAGATAAACCGAAGGAGTGATACGAATGTTTAAGGAAAGATTGTCGCGAACAATTGCGTATCTAATCGCGTTCCTACTGTTAGTCAGCGGCGGATATGCGGTTTACTGGCTTTTCACTTTACCGATTGTGGGCGCATTATTTAAGGCGGTTATCGTCGTTTTTCTTATAGGCGGTCTTTGTGCGGCGGTCATCGAATTCATTAACTGGCTGATCGTCGAACCTTACCGCAATCATAAACGCCTAGAGGCGGACGCCGAGCGCGAAACGGAGGGACCGGCCGAATGATCTATACGGCAACGGACGGAGAGCTACAGGACATGCGGCGATGGCTTAACGAAAAACTTACCGATAGTGATTACGCAATTAGGTTTCACGACCGGAAGATTATCGAAGCAAGAATCGAACGTGATCGGACACAAGCGCAGCTGGACGAATTAGAGGCGGAAATCGAGAGACGGAAGGGGTAGATCGGATGCATAAACGCGAAGAACT
Source organism: Bacillus sp. SN1 (assembly GCF_002796895.1). Taxonomy (NCBI): domain Bacteria; kingdom Bacillati; phylum Bacillota; class Bacilli; order Caryophanales; family Bacillaceae; genus Bacillus; species Bacillus sp. SN1. Next base: position 1,362,365 of record NZ_PHIE01000001.1, on the reverse strand, counting down.
AGAAAGCGCACTATCAGCGTTGCAATTCGAACTCGATGCGAAGGAAGACGAGCTAGAAGACTTACGCGATGAGATACAGGACATTCAAAACGATATTGACGATATCGAAGATCAAATCGCTGACATCGAAGACGAACTTGATTCGTTAGAAGACGAAGATGATCCCGAATGCTAATCGCTTACTATTCGCGGACTGGCAACGTACGCCGATTCGTCGTAAAGACCGGTTTACGCGCCATTGAACTAGCGCCAGACCTAACACTAGCCGAGCCGTTCGTTTGCGTGACTGGAACGTACGGCTTCGGTCAGGTGGCGCGGCCGGTGGCGGATTTCCTTGCGGCTAATAGCGCGTACCTGGCAGGCGTGGCTGCGTCGGGCAATCGCAACTGGGGCGGAAATTACGCAAAGGCGGCGGATCTGATTTCTTCGCAATACGGCGTGCCGGTGATCGGGCGCTTTGAATTAGCGGGAACGGACGCAGATGTACGACAATTTATCGAAAGGGTGAATGCGCTTGATGCCCGTCAATTCATCGGAGGTAACGAATGATAAGTTATTGTGATTTCGGATTCCTTTGTTCCTTCGATATAATCCAAGTCTTTCCTACTTTTTTACTTTCAATTTTACCAGCGGCACATAGATTTTTAATATAACCGGGAGAAAGCCCCCATAATAAGGAGGCTTCATCTACACCCATTATTTTATCTAACACAGACATTAAAGGTAGCACGCTTCTTCCACTAACTTGTCGGCAGATTTCTCATCATAGGATATAGCATGAATAGTCCAGCCTGCTGTCAATTTTTCAAAAGCTTCTTCTTCATAGCACCAAATTACATCTGTCGAATTGTACATTACGAAATATTTTTCCATTTTAAGTTCCTCCTTTGTTCATGCGTTATCGCATCTCTTGTTTATAATATACCATATGCGCTATCGCACGTCAACGGATAGTTAGAGTATTTTTTGAAAATTATAAAGGAGGCTAATCATGACGAATAAACACGCAAGTTACATCGAACTTAATAACGAAATTATGCTACAGAAGGACGGCCGGTTCCAATTCGAAAAGGATCTCGAAGCCGTCCGCGCTTATTTTATTGACTACGTAAATCAAAACACCGTATTTTTCCACGACCTTCGCGAAAAGCTCGACTACCTACGCGATAACGATTACTACGAAACCGAATTCCTGGACGCCTACACGTTCGAAGAAATCAAGAGGGTCTATAAAGCGGCTTATGCGCACAAATTCCGATTCCCTTCGTTCATGAGCGCGTTCAAGTTCTATAACGACTATGCGCTGAAGACGAACGACGGCAAAAAGATTCTCGAACGCTACGAAGATCGGGTCGCTTGCTGTGCGTTGTTCTTCGCGGAAGGCGACGCAGCCAAAGCGCTGGAGTACGTTGATTTAATGATGCGCCAGGAATACCAGCCGTCAACGCCGACGTTCTTGAATGCGGGCCGTAAACGACGCGGCGAATTAGTTTCGTGTTTTCTGCTCGAAGTGGGCGACTCGTTAAATGATATCGAAAGAGCCGTCGGAATCTCGATGCAGCTTTCGAAAGTGGGCGGAGGCGTATCGTTGAACTTATCTAAGATTCGCGCGAAAGGTGAATCGATTAAGGACATCGAGAATGTAACGAAAGGCGTCGTCGGAGTTATGAAGCTCCTCGATAACGCGTTTAGATATGCGGACCAGCAAGGTGCGAGAAGTGGCGCGGGCGCAGCGTACCTAAACGTATTCCATGCGGATATTAACGACTTCCTCGATACGAAGAAAATCTCGGCCGATGAAGACGTACGCGTTAAAACGTTATCGATCGGTGTTGTCATTCCGGATAAATTTATCGAACTAGCGCGAGAAGATCGGCCGGCTTACGTTTTCTATCCGCACACCGTTTACAAAGCGTATGGGACGCACCTAGACGAAATGGATATCGGAGAAATGTACGATCAGCTCGTCGATAATCCGGCGGTGCGTAAGGAAAAGATCAATCCGCGGAAGCTACTCGAAAAGCTCGCCGTGCTGCGTTCCGAATCGGGATATCCGTACATCATGTTCGAAGGTAACGTTAACGCGGCACATGCGAACAATCACATTTCGAAGGTTAAGTTTTCGAACCTCTGTAGCGAAGTGCTTCAGGCGTCGCAGGTATCGGAATACACCGACTACGGCGAACCGGACGAAATCGGCCTCGATATTTCGTGCAACCTCGGATCGCTCAACGTTGCAAATGTAATGAAAAATGGCGACTTCGAAACGATCGTTAAGCTGTCCGTTGATGCTCTCACGAGAGTCTCGGAAACTTCGAATATCAAGAACGCGCCAGCTGTCGCAAGGGCTAACCGCGAGATGCGTTCGATTGGGCTTGGCGCGATGAATTTGCACGGTTATTTAGCGCAACACGGTATCGCTTATGAATCGGAAGAAGCGCGAGACTTTGCTAACGTATTCTTCGCACTCGTGAATTATTGGTCGCTTGTGCGTTCGATGGAACTAGCGAAAGAAACTGGCAGCACGTACGAAGGTTTTGAAGGATCGACGTATGCAAGCGGCGAGTATTTCCGCAAATATGCGTACGTTGATGAGCAGAACGGTGAATACATCGATTGTTTTCCAAAGACCGAGAAAGTAAAGGCGTTGTTTAAAGACGTTTGGATTCCGGATGGCCTCGACTGGTATAACTTATCATCAGACGTCTGTGAGTACGGACTTTACCATTCGTACAGACTTGCGATTGCGCCGACGGGTTCAATTTCGTATGTGCAGTCAGCTACGGCGTCGGTCATGCCGATTATGGAGCGCATCGAGGAGCGTACGTACGGTAATTCGAAGACGTATTATCCGATGCCGGGGTTATCGCCGCAGAATTGGTTCTTCTACAAGGAAGCGTACGACATTGATATGTTTAAAGTCGTCGATATGATCGCAACGATTCAGCAGCACGTCGACCAAGGCATCTCATTTACGCTGTTCTTGAAAGATACGATGACGACGCGCGATCTGAACCGGATTGACTTATACGCGCATCACAAAGGCATTAAAACGCTGTATTATGCGCGGACAAAGGATACGGGGCAGGAGGGCTGTTTATCATGCGTAGTCTAAAGGTCTATAGAGACAAACGTATCACAGAAGCCGGTGAGGTCTTCCGATATCAATCTATAAGCATTGGAAACTTTCGAATGATATTTGCGTTAGGGAAAACGGTTTGGTATGAGAAGGGAAGGAAAAGACGGATTCCTATATTCTTTAAAAAGGAAAAGGAGGCGTTCTTTTTATATTGTTATTACATTGCAATAGCTATTGGGTATCCGCAATTTAAGGAGGACGAATAATTGACGAACGCAAACGCAATCCACACAGCGGCCGATTGGTCGCGCCACGAAGACGACTTTACGCAAATGTTCTACGCGCAGAACGTTAAGCAATTCTGGCTCCCGGAAGAGATTTCGCTTAACGGCGATCTCTTAACGTGGAAGTCACTAAGCCCGACCGAACAAACGACGTATATGAAAGTTCTCGCGGGCCTAACGCTTCTGGACACCGAACAAGGCAACGTAGGCATGCCGACCATCGCGCAACACATCGACGGTCACCAACGCAAGGCCGTCCTTAATTTCATGGCGATGATGGAGAACGCTGTCCATGCGAAATCCTATTCGAATATTTTCATGACGCTCGCACCTACCGAAACAATTAACGAAGTTTTCGAATGGGTTAAGACCAACCCGTACTTGCAGCGGAAGGCGGCAAGGATCGTCGGCCTGTACAACGCGATTGAGCCCGGCGATGATATTTCGGTGTATAAGGCGTTGGTTGCTTCGGTGTATCTCGAAAGCTTTTTGTTCTACAGCGGCTTTTATTATCCGTTATATTTCGCTGGCCAAGGAAAGCTGACGAACTCAGGCGAAATTATATCGCTTATTATTCGCGATGAAGCGATCCACGGCGTTTATACCGGCTTGCTCGCGCAGGAAATTTATAACCGTCAAGCTTATAGCGTTCAGTTGGAATTACGCGATTTTGCGGTTGATTTACTAACGGAGCTTTACGAAAACGAAGTCGCTTATACGGAGGACCTTTACGATGCGGTCGGTCTGACGCACGATGTCAAACGATTCATGCGGTACAACGCGAATAAAGCGCTACAAAACCTTGCGTTCGATCCGTACTTCGAAGACGAGACGCCAAATCCGATCGTAATGAACGGACTTAGCACGAAAACGAAATCGCACGACTTCTTTTCGCAGAAGGGTAACGGCTACAAAAAAGCGACGGTCGAGGCGATTAAAGATTCCGACTTTTATTTCGGAGACTAACTGCGCGGTTTTTCTACTAGGCGCATATTATTTTACGAAAGATGTCGCAAAACAGGCGCCCACCTACCCATTATATAAGTAAGGAGGTAAACGCCAATGAAACGATGTATCAGCGTAGCGGCCGCATGGATCGCCGGATTCCTTTTCGTACTACCGTACATCCATACGATAGGCTTTCGGTGGTTCGCTGCGGTGGCTGTGTTCGCCTTGATCGCGATATTAACGAATGAAGATACGAAGGAGTAAACGAAATGAACGTAAATATAAAACGCTTATCACCGGACGCTCAAACGCCAACCTACGCACACGCAACAGACGCTGGCTTCGATCTAGTCGCGGCGGCCGACGTAATTATCGAACCGGGCGAAACGGCGTGTGTGCCGACGGGCTTGGCGTTCGAGATTCCGGAAGGCTTTGAAATGCAGATCCGACCACGATCAGGCATTACGTTGAAGACGCCTTTACGCGTTCAGCTCGGTACAGTTGACGCGGGCTATCGCGGAGAGGTCGGAGTGATTGTCGATAATATTGCGCATAAGGACGTGCTAGGACTCGATCTTAACCGACAAGCTATCGAATACTCTGAGATCAATTCGCCGGAAGTCATTAGCGGTTCTCTAGAGAACGAATGGGATTATTTCGGATATTATCCGAACAGTTCGTATCTCATCCGCAAAGGAGACCGCATCGCGCAAGCGGTAATCAAGCCGGTCGAGCAGGCGGTGTTTACGGAAGTTGATGCGCTCGGCGATAGCGATCGAGGTGCGGGCGGCTTCGGGAGTAGTGGAGTCGGTAGTCCACATCCGGAATATTTCGGAGAACCGACGGGGAAGGAGCGGATATAATGGCTGAAACCAAAATGAACGTACAGCTAATCGCACATACGCAATTAAGCGGGAAATTTATCCATTCGCTGGATTACGGAGAATTTGCTGAGAATCCGCTAGATGATCACGACGTAACTGACGGTCAAGCGGTCGCCCTAACCGCAATCAGAACGTGCTATAGCGCCAACAAACCGACCGAAATCGTCGCAAAGGAAGGCACCAAGTATTTCGGCTCCAAAGCGTCAGACGGCGGCGTAGGTACGGATGCCGACCGGCTTTTCCGACATATCGTCCGTTCGGGCCATTCGTCGACGTTAGAACATATCTCGTTCACCTTTGCGATTGAAGGCGTCAGCCGGGCGTTATTGGCGCAACTTACACGGCATAGAGCCGGCTTTAGCTTCAGCGTCCAGTCACAGCGTTACGTACGGATGGGAAGCGATGATAAGTCCGGCGGGTTTGATTACGTTGTGCCGGAGAAAGTTACGAGCGATAAAATAGCGTTTGAGTGTGGTGACTACGGTCTCGATTTATCTGCGGATTATATCTTTGAGGATGCGATGGAGTTCGCTCAAAAAGCGTATGATAGGCTTCGTAAAGCCGGAGTGCCCGCCGAAGATGCTCGCGCCGTCCTACCGAACGCAGCTGCAACGAATCTCGTAATGACTGCGAATCTGACCGCGCTATTATCGTTCTATTCTAAGCGAAAAAAGGGACGCGGCGCACAGGCGGAAATTACCGAATTAGCCGAAGCGTTAAGGCGCGAAGTGGTCGACGTGGAGCCATGGACGGACCAGTTTTTCGAGGAGGTTTGAGTCGTGAGCGAATACGCTTATCTTCTGTAGGACTGTACCGATGATTTCGGAAGTAACGGAAAGGTAACGTTACACCCCGTTCATGTTACGGAAGCATCGGCGCTAAAAGAGAAACGAAAACAATATCGCGAAGGTGAGTTCTTTTATATTCGAAAAGAGCGCCTAAGAAAGGACTGATTTTATCGGTATACTAACGAATCTAGCGATGTCAACACAATTACTTACGAACCCGACCGCCAAGCCGCCGGAGCCACCACCGCCAGACCCGCCGCGTATTACCGAAGAAGAGGCGGCGTTGCAAAAAGCGGAAGCCGAAAACGCGAAGTCAAAAGAACGCATCCAGGAGCTTGAGGACGAAGTGGCGGCGTTAAAGGCAGAGGTCAAAGCGAAGCCTAAAGCGCGACCAAAACCGAAGGTGGATAACGAAAGTGTTAACGAAGAGAAACCGGCAAAACAAATCGCATGGCAGACGTTCGAGGCTTCGGCTTATACGGCGGATTGCCCCGAAGGTTGCAGCGGCGTGACAGCGACCGGTCTAGACGTAACCGGAACGATCTACCACGCCGGCAAGCGTATCATAGCGGTCGATCCGTCAGTGATTGCGTTAGGTTCGACGGTTGAAATAAAACAGGCGGACGGCACGACGTTTGAAGCCGTGGCGCAGGATACGGGCGGCGCGATTAAGGGTGCCAAGATTGACGTATTAGTTGCGAGCGAAGCCGACGCGGTACAGTTCGGACGGCAGTCGGTACAGGTTCGCGTAATAAATTAACGGGAGGGCGATCGGATATGAAAATCATTAACGTTCACGGAGATGGAGAGTACGCAGCGTTGTTTATCGAGGATGAGTACGGGGTTGAACGTGCGTACGAAGAAGCGGTTGCAAATGGCGGAAAAGTAAGCATTGAAGGGGACGATTATCAACAAGCTTACGTTGAGGTTCTGGAATTTGGCGCTGTTGACGAAAAATTTATCGCTTATATTCGCGATAAGCAGGATTACGACATGTCAAAGCACAGTAACTTTTTCGTTATTGATGAGGCGTAATAAATTAACGGGAGGGTAACGACGATGAAACGGATTTTAGACGCATGTTGCGGAAGTCGAATGTTTTGGTTTAATAAGCAGAACGAGGATGTTTGCTATATGGATATCCGACAGATAAGCGAGACATTAAGTGATGGGAGAAAGTTGGAAGTGAACCCGGACGTATTAGCCGACTTCCGAAATATGCCGTTCGAGGACAATTCGTTTTATCTGGTCGTATTTGATCCTCCGCATTTACTTAGAGCAGGCGAAGGTTCTTGGTTGGCCAAAAAGTACGGAAAACTTAACGAGAATTGGAAGACTGATATTGCGCAAGGATTTAAAGAATGTATGCGAGTTTTGAAGCCTAACGGAACGCTTATTTTTAAATGGAACGAAGATCAGGTTAAGTTAAGCGAAGTTCTTAAGGCTATAGATTTCAAGCCTTTATTCGGAAACCGCCGCAGTAAAACGCATTGGCTTGTGTTTATGAAGAACTAGACGGGAGGGCGATCGGATGGAAGTCGAATTTAACGGTAAGAATCTCGATGATTTCTTTATCAAGACGGCGAAAGGGGACGAAGACATGACGGAAAATAACGCTAAAATGCACGTACTGGCTGACGAAACACTTGGCGGCATCAAGCGCGAATACGTAGAGGTCGATCGGAAGGCGGAGGTCGGCGAGAAAATTATCACGGTAGAATCTTGCAAAGAATTCGAAGTGGGCGAAGTATTTACCGTTACAGAGTGTAATAGGTGGTATGACGGTACAGGAATAAGTGTCTACGAAACTGGTATTGGACTGTATCATCATGAATACCGCGCACTCAAACCGACCGACATCGTTCACATTGACGGTCAGCGCTACGAAATGGCCGATCGTAAGGCAAAAGTAGGCGAGAAAGTTATTATTACGAGGAAATTAGACTGCTGTATGCTCGATACGAAAATCGGAAGTAGCTACGAAGTAGTACGTTTGGTTGAGGGCACGAACGGAGACGTGAACGTAATCGATGATACAGACGAAGAAGCAACGGCGTTGTTTGGCGGCTATAGCGTACTCGTCCCGGTCGAAGCCGAATCCGACGAACCACTGCCATCCGACCTAATCGACGTCGTATCTAATCTGGCGGCGCGTGTTGCGGACTTAGAGCGCGTGAATAAAAAACTACGTGCGGCTTTGGACGAAGATATGAAAATCCGATCCGAAAACACTCGCAGGTACTTAGCGCTAAAAGACGAAATCGACACGCTGCACAAAGACAACCGGACACTCGGCGAAGAATTGGCACGGTTAAAAGAACCGGCTAAGATCGACGATATTCTAGACGCGCCTTTTGTACTTGTGTTACATGAAGGACGCGGAAAGTTTGACGTATATCGACATGGTAAAAAGCTCAAGGAAATAGCGGAGGTTGAAATCGAGGTGCAGGCGGACATGAACACGAAAGTGAGAATCGGTCATTTTCCGGGGGATTGGCTCGTATGAAGCTCGCCCTAACCGCACCGTTACGCGCAGGCAAGTCGGAAGCCGCCGGATATTTATCGCTCCATTACGATTTCCATACGTTCGCATTCGGCGACGAACTCAAAGCCGCATTTCATCGCGCTTTACCGTCCGTACCCGAAAAACCGAAGCCGCGCGCGTATTACCAAAAGTTCGGGCAGTGGGCGCGAGAAGCTTTCGGTGAGGACGTTTGGGTTAACGCAACCATGACGAAGGTGGACGCTTACTTAGCACGGTATTCCTGCGACTGTGGTGGCGGTTTGGCGCCGATGCTAAAGAACCGCGTGCTGATCGAGGACTGCCGTCAGCCAAACGAATATGACCGGCTGCGCGCCGAAGGTTTTACGCTAATACGCATCACGGCGCCGGAAGACCTACGGATTGAACGCGCAAGAAAAGCCGGCGATGACTTCGATTTGGCCGCGCTAAAGCATCCGACCGAGCTTGCGTTGTTAGATTTCGAAGTTGATTACGAAATTGCAAACGACGGCACGATCGATGAATTATACGCGAAGCTGGACGCGTTGATGGCGGAGGTGTTGAATTGACGAATATTCCGAATCATGCTCCGGAAACAAAACTACCCGCATATATCCAGAACGTTGTAGACGGAAAAACAACGACGAATTACGGAAGAGGTATTCCGATAAACGACGGTGCGGGACCAGCTCGTACTCTCATCGCGGAGTATAGGTCGAAATGTCCGAATGAACTCGTTAATATACTGGAGAGGAGTGAATATATGGGCGACTTTAACTTAACGCCGCAACTGCCGGCGAACGGGCTCACGGTACTCGAACTTTTTTGCGGAGGAGGAATCGGCGCAATCGGATTTAAAGCGGCAGGCTACGACATTGTGAAGGCGCTGGACTTCGATAAGAACGCCGTTAAAGCCTACCGCCATAACTTCGGCGAGCACGTAGAGCAGGCGGATATTAGCGAAGTAGATATCGACAGCTTACCGGACACAGACGTTATATTCGGAGGCCCTCCGTGTCAGGACTTCTCGGTCGCAGGCAAAGGCGCCGGCGCTGACGGAGAACGCGGTAAATTAGTATGGCGTTACCTCGAAATCATTGCGGCTAAGCAACCGAAAGCTTTCATATTTGAAAACGTAAAAGGATTGATAACGAAGCGCCATCGCCCTACATTCGATACGCTTATCGAGAAGTTTAACGAAATAGGTTACGAGATTAGTTGGCGAGTTATGAGCGCGTGGGATTACGGAGTAGCGCAGAAGCGCGAGCGGGTGTTTATCGTTGGTGTGCGGAAAGACCTGGGATTTACGTTTGAGTTTCCGGAACCGTTAGAAGGCGACTATCAGACGCGAGTATTGCGGGATGTTATCGGAGACCTACCGGAGTCTAATAACGAAGGCTACGGACTACGAAACGATGAGAAACCGTTTGCTCATAAAATTCCTGATGGCGGAAATTGGCGAAATTTAACAGAGGAAGAAAAGCTTATTTATTGGAACGGAAAGGTGCCGACTAAAGGCGGAAGTACAAATGGTTTGCGAAAAAGGGCGTGGGGCGAACCTGCCGGAACCATAACAACATCACCATTGCAAAAGCTTTCGTGCCAACTACATCCGGAAGAGACCGGCAAATCGCCCCGACGTTTCACCGTTCGCGAATGTCTCCGAATCCAATCTGCGCCTGACACTTACGTCCTGCCAGACGATATTTCCTTATCGGCGCAGTATAGGATTGTCGGAAATGGAATTGCTCCACGTGTTGCGTGGTATATCGGACGGGCGCTTGCGGATCAATTGGCGTCGGCGTCTAACTGAAACGCGTATGTATGCGAAGGATACGCCAAATACGGTTGCTTGACCGCCTCGCCGTCGCCTATCAAGTAATAGCGCTGCGGTAATTTATCGAAATCAATACCGACCTTACGCAAGAACGGAATGGCGGATACATTGCCGCGCTTATCGAACTTGAACGGCTTGACGTCCGGCTGGTTTACTAACTCCGGCTTGCCGACCACGATGCGCTTTTCGTCCGCGTCATAGGCGACCGTCAGATAAAACGGACCGTCCGTTGGTAGGCCGATAATACGTCGCGCTCCTGCCGAGATGAACAGGCGGCGCTGCTTTTCGATAGTTATGTACGCTTTGAGGTTGCGCTCAAAGTCGTTAGATATCCACGTAAGAACCATAAACGAAACTCCTTTCGGAAGCGTTTACGTTAATCATAAACGAAATTAACGAAGGAGTCAACGAAAGGGGACGGTTATCATCGGTTCAGTCAAAGTCGATCTACACCGAAAGGAACGCGAATTCGACGCAGCCTATGCGCTCGATAACGCAGAAGGCGTCAAGCTATTACTCGCCGATTATCAGAAGTTCGTCAGCCGCAAGCGTTGCGGAGATTACGACGCGGCTACGATTCTTATCGATATACACAAGGCGCTCGATTTAGCGAATTTAACGGACCGCCAGCGCCAGGCGATCGAGCTCGTTTACTTCGGAGAACTAACGCAAGCCGAAGCGGGCGAACAGATGGGCATTACGCGGCAAGCCGTCGTATTTCATTTAAACGCAGCTGTCGATAGTTTAACGGACGTTTATTACTACTGGGCGAGCCATGGCGAAGGCTACGCGATAAGGGGGACGAATTAATGGATAACGCTTTATTGCACGAAATGATTACGGAACTGCAGCTCGAAGTCAGGCGCGATTATAGGACGGGCGGCCCGTTAGCTTGGCGCTGCGTTTCCGGCCATCCGCAAGAAGGCGATCGGGTGCTCGTTGATGGCGAAATTGTTGCGTATAAAGCCGATGAGCACGCCGGTCTTGGCTTGCGGTCTGTCTATATCTCCGATCGTGTAGCGCGCATAGAACGAATCACGGCGCTTACTGACGCTTATATGGACGCAACTGACAAAGAACCGGACTCTATCGCGTTAGAACGTATGACTGATCTCGTACTTTTCGAAGAATTAACCGATACGAATAAAAACAAAATGAAGACGGAATATCCGATTATGAGCGAACGTCTGGAAACGACGCGCAAGAACGGTGAACGATCTGGCAAACTGGCGGAAGAATACGACCAAACGGGGCGCAATCGTGCCGAACCGAAGCGCCGTTCGTTATCAACCTACGAATCTATTTTCGTGGATGCGCGCGCAAAGTCGTTAAATAAACAACGCCGCAAGCGTTATAACGATTTCATTAACGGACGCACGGACGGCCAATTTACGGTCAATATCGCAACAGGCGAAAGGGTAGAGCATACGGGCGCATAGGCGCCTTTTTATTTATATATTTACGGAGGTGCGACCGAATGCAAAACGGCTATTATTACTGCTATTCTGCGAATCTATACGAATTCCTGCGCGACCACAACCAACGCTATATCTGCGTAGGCTTGAACGAAAATACTTTACGGAAGTTTTGGCAATATGCGCGTACGCCCGAACTCGATCGTTTGTTGACGGAGTGGCAGCGCCGTAAGCCGGCTTAAGTCGAATATTATTTAAGTGGAGGACGATTATATGAGCGATAAAGCGAAGGCCCTTCCGTTTGATACTGCGGCGGGCTATACGGGCATACCTAACGTTATTCTTACGCATTATCAATACTTTCCGAAACTAAACGGCAATGCCGTGTTGGTATACGCGTTTCTGCTGAAGTTTTATAACGCGGATTACGGTTACGCCTTTCCAACGCAAGAACAGGCGGCTAGGGCGCTGGCCATGAGCGATTCAACTTATCGTAACGCGGTTAAAACGCTAGTCCAGGCGCAGCTTATACAAACGGTGGAGAACGGAGGCGGCGCGAAGAACCTCGTTTATTATTTCCGTAAGCCCATCGAAGATGAAGCCGAGTTTTTTCGTATGTTTCCGGAAGCTGCGGAGAATAAACGGAAGCAGGACGCGATATGGTCGAATATAGGTGCGAAAAGGAAAGCGCGTGTGGTATAACGAAAAATGACGCCCGTCAAGGCGTCTTTATTTGCGTCATAGCCACGTATCAAACGAAGGTATTCGCAACAATCCTTTCCGCGTCCTAAACCGATGCTTAACACGACACTTCAGCGGCTCTATATCCACGTATTTAGCCGTTTCTCCTACGTCCTTACGATGCGAATGAAATCTCCGCCGTTCAGCATGCGGCATAAACTCCATAATCCCCGCGTAGGAACCGTCCTCATACGCAAGCACCAGCGCATTATCATCTTTGCGATAGCACGTAATCCATACGTCCGTATATTCGTAGTTTACGATCTTCAGCCAACGATCCGAACGTTTACTTTCCGCATAAGACGAATCTGCGCGCTTCATAACGATGCCCTCGATGCGGTTTTGACGCACTAACTCGAAGTAATCGGCGGCGTGTCCTCGTATGCCTTCGATGACCTTAACGTTAGGATGATCTATCGCGAGGTCGGCCAGTAGCGCTTTTCTTTCGTACAACGGCTTAGACGTAACCGCGGCGCCATCCAACCGCAAGATATCAAACACGCAGAATACTATCGCGTGAAAACTTTTGCGCGACTGAAATCGTTCCATCATCGCTTCGAAATCGCCGGCGCCGGTCGGTCCGGGCACGATAAGTTCTCCGTCTAAAACGGTGCCGTCCGGTATCTGTAGCGTGTGGAGTTCGGGGAATTTTGCGGTGACTTCGTTATTGTGGCGCGTGTAGAGGCGTACATGTCCGTTAGTTTTGGACGCGATCAGACGGATGCCGTCGAACTTGGTTTCCGTGAAGTAGTCGTCGGAATCGAACGGGACTTTGGCGGGCTCTAATAACATTGGTGAAATAAACAAAAAATCACCTCGTTTCAGCTTCGTATTACTTTAATGATATAGTAATAGCCCGCGAGAGCGAAGTGATATGGCGTTGGTAATTCATGGTGATCTATTTGATATCGTACTTTTCAAAGAAAGCTAAAATCTGGTCTACTTCTTCACTAGGAGTGTCCCTTTGACTGTTGAGGTACTTCTCTACTTCTTCATCTGACATCTCACTAGAGTCTTTTACATTTCTAATCGTACCCGGCGCCCATTCAACACCTCTCGAACTCTCCTCGACGGTAAGTTTAATCCAACGATTCTTTTTAACACAAAGCTCAATAGCTTTCTCATACCAATCTATTCCACCGTTTATGTCTTTATCTTCTAAAAGAAAGGAAGTAACGGTAATACTAGAATCAGGGTTTTCTTCTGTTATCTTGTTTCTTAGTTCAGCTAACTGTGAAGCAACAACTTTCATGTATATAAGGCTCCTTACTCATTAAATATTCTTTTTCATTCCGCATCTTCTACATTCGCGCAAAAACTTCCCGTGCTTTACCGAGCTCTTAAATAACGTATAGTCGCAGTTATCGCAACGTCCTGCGCGTACGTCCGGCATTTCCTTGTATTCGTACGTTATCGTCGTATCGTATCCCTTTGTTTGGTAGTCTTTTTCCTCCATTCGCTAAACCTCCGTGTCTATTCGCGTTGTATAGGTAAATTATAACACGTTAGCATGCGGAAAAACCGACGAAACTGAGCGCTATCCTCAAATTCCCACGAAATCAAAACGAAAGAGCCGCTTTAACGCCGATCAGGCACGGCTAAGTACCTCCGCAGCTTAAAACGGCTCACACACGTTTATTTCACGTTAAAACGCGCTGACTCAAAAGTCCCGATATAATGGCGCTTGCCCGAATCCGTATAACAATCGACCTGGATCACGTAGCTGCCGGCGCCAGCCTTACCGCGAATCGACTTTACGCTAAATGATTTTAACGGCGTTGCGGTCTTAAAGCTACCGCGCTGTACCAAACCCGTATCGGTCAGCCCGCCGCCACTGCGCTTTTTATATACGCCGGCCGTATAGTAAAGCGTGGCCGCGCCTTTCTTTTCGGCTTTCCAATCGACCGTCTTTGCGCTGCTTGTGTACGTAGTCGCATCCGTATAAACGCGCGCTTTATGTCCGAACTTTTCCGTTTGCCATCCCGACCATGCTGCGTCTGCTTGCGGCGCCAAAGCGATAGTACTCGTCAATAAAGCCGCGGTGATTACGATTGATTTAAATAAACGTTTCATACGATTTCCTCCTCGACCTGCAGGCGCGCTCCACACGTCGGGCAGCACGCGTCAGGTTTAATTTCTACGTCAAGTCTTGCGTAATTACATTCGTTACAAGCGTATTCAATCATCGTACATTGCCTCCGTTTCGACTTCGATCCGATAGCCGAAATATTGTAACATCGAATTGATCCCAATTTGGTAAGCGCGCCCACATCGACCGAAATTGGCGGCGGGGCGCTCGTATAGATCGAGGATCTGCGCTTCCTGCTGCGGTGTAAGTACCGGCGTATCCGACCATATTTTACGAATCATAAGCTGCTGCATACCGTTATCGCCTCCGTTTGAGTGCGACGACCAGGCCCGCGATTGCAACGATCAGGGCCGCCGCCGTAATTACGATTGATAAAGCCGTTATCATGGCGCGCTCGCCTCCTTGTGTTTTCGTTTTTGATACGGTACTATAGGAGACACGGGGAGGACTCTCACATCTATCCCCGTATCAACGTTTCTGGCGCTAGTCGTTTTTGCGATTAGCGTTTTTTGCGTTAACGCAGGCTGTTGCAAAATTCGTTAGCGCAATGACGAAGTTTACTATCGCCGTTATAATTAGTACCGTTTCCGCGTTCAATTCGTTTCTCCCTCCTTTCTGTAATTCTATTATACGATATCGTATAATGTAAGTCAACGATTAAATTGGAATATTATTCGTTTCGATGTCGGTTTTGTTCAGCGAAAGATTGCCGGCTATTTTATTTCCGATGACTCGCGAATTAATAGATTCGGAGGTCTTTATCGAATTGTACAGCGCGAAAGAATTAACGGAATACACGACGTTTTCCTTCACTAATGCGCCATCTGTGTTTTTCGTTTGAATACCGTAACCGCCGGAAGCTGTTCGCTTAAACGTTACGTCATTACCGGATATTTCGTGGTTTTTACCGCCGATAACGTAAATCGGTATTAAACATTTCGCGTCAGTTATATCGTTTCCTTTAATTCGGACGTTTCGACCTTCAGCGCTTTCTCCGTAAATAGCCATATTGGTCGGCTCCGGAATACGATTGTGTTTAATAAATACGTCACTGCCTTTATCGAAAGATATAGCGTATCCCACGGCACTAGGGTACTCGGTAAGATCAACATCATTATCGATTAGTTTCGCGGAAGACCTTGTAATTACGGCGCCTTGCTTACTGCGTTTTATATCATTCGACTTTGCTTTAACGTTGGTAGAATCAATGATCTCTATCGCGATAATATCTGAGTCACTTAATTCGTTGTCTTCGAATGTTATATCTCTAGAATTACGCGCGCAGCACAGTTTTCCTGGACAGTGGCGTACGGTATTATCCGAGAATTTAACGTTCTTGGCTTCGAATGTCGCTAACGCAATACCATCCACGCTTAGCTCTGAGATCGTATTGTCTGAAACGGTAACGTCAGCGCCACGAACGTCTATTCCACTGCTGAAGCCTTTTATTGTATTACCGGTAATCGTTGCGTTATTTCCTACGAAACCTGCAGAAACACCGAGCCCAGCAATCGCAGTGTATTTCTTATCCTTACGAACGAATATATTATTTTCGATATTTGTCTCGGTACCGTAGCCGTAAGAAATCGTATTGTCCGAATGGTTTCCGTCAATTACGACCTCATACCCGCTGAAGTTACACACCGACTGTGCCACGTTGCCCGCGAATGTATTATTCGTTATCTTCACGTTGCGCGGCTCTTCGTAATCAATATCGCCTTCTCCGTATCCTTCGATATCAATACCGAACATCGGCTTGCAGCCGTCGTTAATACCTGAGTTGGTAATTTCGTTATTCTCGATCTTAATGTCTTCACCGCCCGTTACCGATATGTTATTGCGGCGTGCTCCGTCTAATTTGCAGTTTCTAATCGTTACATTGCGAGCAGGGCGGTAGGTCGTCCATGAAACGTTAAGCATACCTTGCGCGTTAACGATAATGCAATCGCCTGTACAGTCGGCAATATCAACGCCTTTAATCGTGACATTCTTGGCGCCGTGTACGTTTATACCGTAGCCCCATTCATGCGTTTTCTTCTTTTCGAAGTCTCCATGTCCGTTAAAATCGTGCTGATAACGTTCACCGCGTATCTTTCCTCCTTTTATCGTTACATTTTCGACCTCGCCGATATAGAAGCACGTATACCCGAACGAATCATTCGGCGCGACTCGGAATTCGGCTTCCGGGTGCAAATTAAGCGTCATATTGGACGGAACAATAATACCCGCGTGTTCTTCCGGCTTGGTAGCGGATTCTTCGTTTACGCCGTCGATCAAGTAAATACCGCGCGGAATGTCTATCTCGCAAATGCCCGCCTCTGCTGCGTCCTTAAGCGCCTGGTTAAAGCCCGCCGTAGTCGCAGCCGCCTCAGTTCCATCGCAACAAATACCGTACTTTTCGACTTCCAACGTATATCGTATCATTATTCGTTACCTCCAACGTTATAACTTTCGTTAATAAAGGCCGACAGCAACCCGGTAAACTTATAGAACGTCGCGGTTTCGGTGCCGGCGCGTCCAGCAAGCGAAAACGTCCCGAACATGCTTTTCCGCAATCCGGTGCTAAGTTCCAGCTGTAGACTTTCGCCGGTTACGCACTTATTCGCTATGTTCGCAGCACTGGCGCCCGCAAAGCGATGTCCTTCGCCTACGAGTTCGGCGCTAAAGCCGGCGGCATTCAATCGGTCTACTAACACCTTGCCGCGTATAGGATCGGTGCCGCCTACGATTATGTGCTCAGCGCTGTCGCTATAACCGTGAAGCGATATAACGCGTTGGTGTCGCGTAACCAAGCCAAGCGCGGTCGGTTCGTCGAAGTGGGTGCTCGTGATGTGGAGGTCGAAGCCGTTCGGCGTCTTAAGCGATTCGAAAAGATACGTTGAATAGTCGTTGCTGAGTTCGCGAGCAAGTTCGCTAGTTCCGCCTTCAATACTGCCGCCATGTGGAGCGAGTATCAAAACGGGCGTATTTCGATCGGTCGCGAATATATTGTAGTCGGTCTCGGGTTCGTTGGCTTGGAGTTCGGCAAAGTTGCGGTAAACATCGGTGGCTTGCGCGGTGACTGTGGTGAATACGGATAACATTGCGCATAGAATAAACGCTGTGATATACTGGAAGTGCTTCGCTCGATTCGGACGGTGCGGCTTTGCTTTGGTCGGTGGGGCTGCGCCTCCGTTTCGTTCTAAAATCGCCTTATTCAGTTTTCGTGGATCGTTAATCATTTCGTTACCCCTCTCGGATTTTATTAACGAGGGCCCTTCGTTGACCTAAATATACGGTATACGATATCGTATGTCAACGGATTTGCGGAAATTTATTCGATATCGTATAATAGTCGCAGAGGTGATCGAAATGAAATTAAACGCTACGCCGCGTCTCAATGCCATCATGAAGGCGAAGGGATGGACGCAGGTAAGGTTGTCGGAAGCCTCGGGCGTTCCGCAAGGTTCGATTTCGCGATTCGATAAGAACAGCCGCCACGAAGATTGGCACGTTTTTTCGATTGCGAAGGCGCTCGAAGTAGAGGTCGAGGAGCTATTTGAAATAGAAGAAGCAACGGAAGGGGACGCTGAATAAATCGGCGTCTTTTTTTCGTCTTGAAATTCGGATTCGAGTTGGTATAATTATCCTATCGATACCAGTTCGGGAATTCCCGAACCGAAAGGGTGGACGAAATGACTCCGAAAATGAGCGTTATTATACCGGTATATAACGGCGAAAAGTACCTGCGCGAATGTTTAGACAGCGTACTTAGGCAGACGCTGAAGAATATCGAAGTTTTAATCGTAGACGACGGTTCAACCGATTCAACGCGGAATATTTTACGGTACTACGAAGCCATTGACGAACGTGTTAAGCCGATATATCAGGCGAATCAAGGACCGGCCACGGCACGCAATAATGCGCTGAAGCAGGCGCGCGGGGAATTCGTTGCGTTTATCGACGCTGACGATTGGGTCGATCGGGAAACTTACGCGACTATGTACGAAGCTGCGAGCGAAAATAACGCCGATATTGTATTTACAGACATGCGTTGGGAATACGAAGATGAAGCGAAAAGCTATACGAAAAGTTATAGCACAAAAGCGAATATGCCGTTGGACCGAGACGCGATAAAGGCGGAGATACTGACGGACTTTTTGTATAACGGCTCGTACGGCAGCGTATGTAAGCTATTCCGTAAGAGTTTAATAGATACCTACGGCCTAGCGTTCCCTGACGGCAAGTTTCTCGGCGAAGATTGGCTGTTTAATATGGACGCGTTTACGTACTGTCAGATGGCTTATTATATCGATAAACCGTTGTACCATTACCGGCAGGCTAACGACGCGAGTTTGATGCGCAAGTACAATCCGCAGCTATTCGATTCGTACATAAACGGCAATACGCTAGAAACGTACGCGAAACGGTGGGGTTTATACGACGAAAAGGTTGCGGTAGACTTGGCGCGACGAAAGTGTTATATCGCGGTGAACGGGTGTATACAGAACGAGTTCAAGCCGGGATGCGATAAAGGGATGCGCGAAAAGTTAGCGTTGATTACGGACATAGTCGAGCATCCAAACGTAGGGAAGGCGGTGGAGATAGCGTTGCAGCACGAGGAAAGTTTGGCGCGGCGTATGTACCTGGCGATGCTAAAACGGAAGGCGGTATTCGGGTTGTTTCTGGCGGGGAAAATACTGTCGATGCGGTCATAAGCGGATTTGTCCGGTGATTTTTACTGGATCATACAGCGATTTTTACTGGACGTTCCAGTGATTTTCACTGCGTATAAAGACTTACTATATATACTTACTTATAAAGACTTACTTAAATAATAGCGCCACTATTCGCTTACGCTCATTAGCGGACGCAGCTATTAATTACTTAGTACTTGATCGCGATTGAATTTAATAATACTAAGAGAAGCCAAATTACATTGTCCGGTGATTTTTACTGGATGAAAATAATTTGGTTTTTTATTTGAAAAATACTTGCATTAATGCCCAATATGCTGTCTTACGTTATGATTAGAAATTCAGCTTTTAATAAGTAGCTTAATAGCTACATAACGGAGGCGGCATAATGATACATATCACACTACCAACTGACTACAAGACTGCTACGCCACGTGAAGTCAAAAATAGAAAAGAGTTTGATCGAGCCGGAGTATATGTATTCTTTAATGAAGACGACGTAGCTTTATATGTAGGTAAAAGCGTTAGTTTCAAAAGACGTTTTTCACACCACGCTGCTGAAAGCAATTTTTACTACGAATCATCTTACGTAAGACTTTACGATCTTAATAGCGACTATGAGCGCGATATTTATGAAACGGAAATAATTCGCCGATTCGCTCCACTATTCAATAAAGCGAAGCAGTTTCATCGACAAACCGAAATAGAGCAGGAACTTGCCGCGATTGAAGATCAGGCGCGAGAGCTTATCGAAGAAATCAACGAATTAAGGGACGAACTTAATACGCTATATGACGAAACAGACGATGCAGTAGTTACCGGCGATCTTACGAACGTAGACGGAGGATCCAATGACTTCGAATGCTTGGGCGAAGTTATGTATATTAATCGTCGTATTGCGGAACTACGAGCCGAATTAGCACGGCTATACCGAAAGAAACAAATCCTTCTAGCCAAACGAAATTAAACCGTACAACACGCAGTATGTACGGTAAAGGACGCCACCCCTACGGAATAACAACGGGCACTAGCCGCAACTTGGCGTCCTTTTAATACATATTGCGATAACTATACATCCGGCATTGACCAACAGAAAACGAGCGAGCAAGGGATGCGTCCTGACCTCGGTGTATAAACGCAATCAGAACGAGGCTTCCGCCAACACGGCGGAGGTCTTTTTGTGCTTGCGTTAAGCGAGCGAATAAGAAACGAAAAGGAGACGATGAAGATGACGAGATTCGACGAACTATTGGCGTACTTAGATCGCCTGATTGCGCTACAGTCTGCCGGACATGCGGTGCGCAAAGAGATTGCGGAAGTTATAGACGTGATTAGGGACGAGGATGTACTCGCATTAAAGAGCGATGAAACGACGTTATTGATTGACGGTGTAACGCTTGAAGAACGTAGCTCACGAGCTTTATCTGCTAAGGACTTCGCGAAAGGGGTGCGATGATGAGCGATAAGAAACAGTGCACATTACACATGTATTTAGGCGATGAGTATATCGGTCCGGTGAATCCGTTCGAGCATAAATGGGAGAGCGAAGGTTGGATCGAAGGACTCGCGTGGTCATGCGTAGGGCTTTCGTGTATTGCGAGGGGCATTAGCAAAGATGAAGCGATGCATTATATCGAAAAGGCAGGCGATGAAATGGGTCTCGTAGATGCCGCAACTTCACTTAAGACGCTATTACATCAACCCTATTTCGAAGGCTGCCGGAGTATCGCGGACTTCATCGCAAAAATTAACCGAGATATGGACGGAATGGAGAGCGAAGAAAAGTTCCGGTTCCTATACGAGAATGTCGGTACAATGGCGATTCGTTTCGTATCGATAATAATTAAACCAGAGGGGATGAGCGCGGAGTGAGTAACGTTGTAGCGCTTAACAGCGGCGACCAACCAGACCGCAAGCCAATGCCGAATGACAAAGCCGCGCTCTTAGACAGTCCGCAAGGGTTCGAGGTATACAGTCGCGAGCTCATACGCAAGGTATTTCCGCGCTTGATTAACGAAGCCTGTGATGTAGCTTATGCCGATTACAAACGTAAGCCGGAGATACGCGACGTGGTGGCTTTTTACTTTCTACTGCAATCGTACATAGACGGTAATCATACGCGTAGTGACGGTAGCACAAACGATAGGTTCGGCGCATGCTTCTTAAACTACGATACGATTCAGCAACACTTGCGCATAGATAAGCACCGGATCAATTTGCTGGCCGCGATCTTAGAGACGAACGGGATTATACGGACGACCGGACACTACGAAGGGACGAAGCGCTTTAAGTGGTACTTTCCGTCGTTCTGTCCGCACATAACTGACGATGGATATATCGTTAATGAAGACGGTGAGAAGATCGTTCCGGACTTCGATGTATACCGGATGAGACGACGCAAACGTTGATATGACGCTTCATGTGTTCTGACCACACTATCGGTAATGGGGCTAGACCACACTATGGGTAATGTGTTCAGACCCCACTGTAAAAAGAGAAAGAAGTAAAAGAGCAATTAGTAAAAGAGAAACAAATAATAGCGATCTATTCGCTGCGCTCATACGATACGCAGATGTTAGTAATCTATTAAATACCTTATCGCGATAAAGAACTTATATAAAAGATAAAGACAAAGTGCAACGATATTGGTGGGGCGCGTCGGATTGGTTAGTCACTCTACAGTGATTGACGCTTTAGTATGCGAAAGGAGGCGATGTATTGAACTACTACGACAAACATAAGCGCGATCCCGAAGCACGAGCGTTCTATAAGTCGAAGGCATGGACGGAATGCAGAGCGTTAGCCTTGAAGCGCGACCACGGCTTATGCCAAGACTGTCTCAAAGAACGTAAGATAACGAAGGCTCAGACGGTTCATCATATCAAAGAATTACGAGATCATCCGGAACTCGCGCTAACGATCGAAAATCTCGTAAGTTTGTGCAATCCGTGCCACAACCGAAGGCACCCGGAAAAAGGCGCTGGACCGGCGTCCAAAGCGGCTAAGAAGCGCAGAATAAACGTGGTGAAGGCGCAGGCTAATCCGGAGCTATAGCCCCCCTACCGTTGGGATTTCGAAGGCAAAAACGTAGGGACCGGCGGGGCCCCTTCGCTTGTAGCGCGACCGGAAATTTTACATTAAAGGGGGTAAATCCCCGGATGAAAGGAGAGATCATATGGCGGTACCCACTGCGAAAAGGCTACGCGAATATCTTGGCGACAGGTATACGGAATCGGACGAAGAGCTTATCGAACTTTATATCGATACGCATAAGTTCTACCGCCGATTAAAAAAGGAAGTGGCGGAAAACCCTTTAATGATGCGGCATACGAACAAGGCAGGCGCGGAAAACCTCGTCAAAAATCCGTTAGCGATTGAGCTTACGAAGACAGTTACGACGTTAAATAACCTTCTGAAATCGCTCGATCTTACGCCGGCACAACGCAAGGAATTAAACGCAGGCGGTGATGACGATGACGACGATTTCAGTAAATTCTAACGCCACAGAGGTCGAAAAATGGTACGAAAACTGGCTAAAAACGCAAAAAATAGCCGGATTTATACGCGAAAAACCGGCCGAAAAGTTGCTGACGACCTGGTATGCGGAAAAGGTAGCTGCGGGTGAAATAGTCGCGAGCAAGAAAAATATTCTCGCTTGCAAACGTCACCTTCGCGATCTTGAACGCACTGGCACAGACGAATTCCCTTACGTCTTTGACGAAGAAAAAGGACACCGGCCGATACAATTTATCGAGCGGTACTGCAAGCCTTCACAGGGCCGTTATTCAAACTTAACGCTTCAGCCGTGGCAGCACTTCGTTATCGGATCGCTGTACGGTTGGGTTCATCGCGATACTGGGCTAAGGCGTTTCCGCGAAGGCCTGATATTTGTCGGCCGTAAGAACGGAAAAACAACGAAAATCAGCGGTTTAGCCAACTTTGCGATAACAAAAGACGGTGAACCGGGCGCTAGAGCCTACGTTTTAGCCAACTCGAAGCAGCAAGCGGGCGTACTTTTCGAAGAGAGTCGCGCCATGATTAGAAAATCGCCAAAGCTTCGTAAACATATTCGCGAAAATCAGAAAGGCATTTATCACGACGCATCAATGAGTCAGATCGAAGCGCGGGCGTCTGATAGCGAAAAGCTGGACGGTTTAAATACGCACCTCGGCATATTCGATGAGATCCACGAGTTCAAAGATTCGAAGCTTATCAGCGTAATCAAAAACTCAAGGGCTGCGCGGACACAGCCGTTAATCATTTACATTACGACGGCAGGCTATCAGTTGGATGGTCCCTTAGTCGAATATTACGAAATTGCCTCCGATGTGCTTGACGGAAGTAACGTTCAGGAGCGTAATTTCTACTTTATGGCGGAATTAGACGACATATCCGAGGTCGAAAACCCGGAAATGTGGATCAAAGCGAACCCCAATATCGGTGTAACGATGGATATTCCGTCAATGATCCAAGACTTTAACGCGGACCGACACGTACCACGCGAATACAACGACTGGCTGGTCAAGCGGTTCAATATCTTCGTTGACAACGGCGAGGAAAGCTTTATCGACTTCGAAGTCATTAAGCGCAATAACGGACATGTCGATCCGGAATCATTGCGCGGGATGAGATGTATCGGCGGCTTCGACTTATCGCAAACGGAAGACTTTACGAGCGCGTGTCTGGAATTTATCTTGCCGGATAATCGCGTTTTTGTTTTGTCTCATTCGTGGGTCCCGGCGGCAAAAGTACAAAAAGATAACGAAAAAATCGACTACCGTGGGTTTGAAACCGACGGTTATTTGACGATTATTCCGGGCGAATATGTGGAATACGAGTACGTTTACGATTGGTTCGTTGAAATGTCGCGTAAATATCAGATCGAAAAGATCACGTTTGACCCTGCGAATGCGATGCGGTTGGTGCAAGATCTACAGAACTACGGATTCCAAACGGAGGTCGTGCGGCAGGGTTACATTACGCTAAGCGATCCGTTGAAGAACGTTAAAGAATTACTGCTCGACGGAAGAGTCGTATATAACGAGAACAAACTCTTTACGTGGTACTTAAACAACGTCAAGCTGGTCGAAGATCGCAACGGAAACTGGTTGCCGACCAAGCAGACGCGCTACCGGAAAATAGACGGCTTTGCTGCGTTCCTTAACGCCCATTCGCAGGTATATCTCGACATGACAAAGCCAGTTGAAGGCGGAAGCGTCGGATTTATCTCGATTAACGATCTATTAAACGGTTAGGAGGTGAGAAAATGGGTTTTTGGAGCAACGTACGAAGCTTTTTCGGAGGCGCAACCGAAGCAAAGGCAGTCGTTAAAAAGGACCTACCGCATTGGTTTATTCCTCGCGCCAGTATTTTTGGAAATTACGGAGAGACAACGCTGGCCGATAACGAAACAGTCTTTTCGGCTGTATCGCGGCTATCAAACACGATGGCAAGCTTACCGATCAAAGCGTACAAAAATTATCAGCCGATCGAGTCGCAGGCATCCGAACTATTAACGTACGCGCCGAACCATAACATGACTTCCGGTGAAATGATCGGACTTTTAGAGACGCATCGAGCTGTTTACGGCAATGCTTACGCGATAAAACGGTATGGAATGCGTTATGAAGTCATCGGATTGGACGTTTTAGACCCTTCGAGAGTGCAGCCGGTTATTGAAGAATCGACTCGCGAGCTCTGGTACGAGATATTCGGAGATAACGGGAACTACTTCGTTCATAACATGGATATCATTCACGTTAAGTATACGTCGGTTGACGGACTGAAGGGAATCTCGCCGTTAAAGGTTCTGAGGAATGCGCTCGACTTTGATCGCGATGTAAGGACGTTCAGTCTCGAGCAGATGGACGGCGCCAAGATATCGTTCATCCTCGAATTAGCGAACCAGCTGGATGATACGCGAAAAGTGAAGATGTTAGAGAACTTTAAGAGTTTCTACAGGGATAACGGCGGCATCTTAATTCAGGAACCTGGCGTTAAAATACGCGAATTAAAGAAGGAATTCATCGATACGAAGGCGTTTGAAGTCGAAAAAGTGACCCGTTCAAGGGTTGCGCAGGCTTTTAACATTCCGTTATATATGCTCGGCGAAACGCAGGGCAGCGTATCGAACATGGAGCAACTTTACATCGATTTTGTTCAAGGTACGCTGATGCCTATCGCAACTCAATATGAGAAGGAGTTTAACCGGAAGCTACTCACCGAAAAGGAACGTAAGTCCGGTTATTATTTTAAGTTCAGTATGAACGCCTTATTGCGTGGAGACATGAAGACTCGCGGAGATTTCTATCAACAGGGTATCCGAAGCGGCTGGTTTAAGCCGAATGAGGTGCGTGCGTGGGAGGATTTACCGCCAGAAAAGGGCGGAGATACGCTTTATTTGAGTAAAGACTTATTCCCGATCGACCAAGTCGCGCATCAGAAAATTACGAGCACTGACGCGCCAACGCCTCCAACGTTAAAAACTAACGAAGATGATAACGAAGACTCGAAAGGAGGTGAGGACGATAAAGAAGTTCTGGGAAATCAAAGCGGCGAAGAATGACGCTAAGGCTGGCGAAGTTTACATTTACAGCGAAATCAGTTCGGCTCAATTTTGGGGCGACGAAGTAACAGCGCAGACTTTTAAGGCGGATTTAGACGAACTTGGCGACGTTTCAACGCTAAATATCTATATTAACTCGCCTGGCGGATCCGTTTTCGAAGGAAATTCGATCTACAACATCATAAAGCGGCACAAAGCCCACGTTAATGTTTACGTCGACGGGCTGGCGGCCAGTATCGCAAGTGTCATCGCAATGTCCGGTGACGCTATTTTTATGCCTGCAAACGCGATGATGATGATTCACAACCCATGGACATTAGCGCAGGGCAACGCGGACGAACTCCGTAAGCAAGCCGATGACATGGACCGTATTCGCGAAAGTCTTATCGAGGCCTATCTCGGAAAAGCAGGCGAAAAGCTTGATCGTGACCGATTAATCGCGCTTTTGGACGCTGAAACGTGGCTTACAGCGCAAGAATGCCTCGAATTAGGGCTTTGCGACAGCATCGAAGCACCTAAGCAAGTGGCTGCGAAAGTAGATACGAAGTTATTCGCGAGTTACCGGAATACTCCGGACGCTTTACTTAATCAAACGCAAGAAGACGAAAAGCAGGCGGAAAGAGAGCGCCTGGAACGCGAGCAACTTATCGCGGAAGCACAAACCAACTTACTAAAACTCAAAAATGGGGGAATTATTTAATGGAACTATTTGATCTGAAGGCTAACTTAAACACAGTGGGTACACAACTAGGTTCAGTTGAAAAGGAAATCATGAACAAAGCGGCCGACCCGAACGCTTCTATCGAAGATGTAAGAGCTCTAAAACAGAAAAGAGACGATCTAAAAGAGCGTTTGGATATTCTACAAAACCAGCATGATTCTTTAGAGCGCGAACAAAAAGCAAAAATTCAAGCGAGCTTAGAAAAAGCAAAAGCTGGTGTTTCTGCGGGATTAACTAGCAATGACCCTGAAAAGCAGAAAATTTCAGCTAAAGCAGGATTGATTCGCGCAGCTATGCGTAAAGAAGTACCTGCTCAAGAAGTTAGAGCAGTTTTAGGCGACAACAATGGTACAGGTGGAGAAAAACTACTTCCGAAAACAGTTTCCGAGGATCTTTTACACGAACCTTTTGTAACAAATCCACTTCGTAATGTATCAACTTACACAAGCGTAACAAATCTTGAAATCCCTAAAGTCGACTTCACTTTAGATGATGATAATTTCATTCAAGATACAGAGACTGCCAAAGAACTAAAGGTTGATGGTTCAGTCGTTACTTTTGGTCGCCGCAAATTCAAAGTTAAAGCTAAAGTTTCTGAAACTATCTTAGCTGCCACTGATACAGATTTAGTTTCAACAGTAGAGAGAGCTCTTCAATCTGGTTTAGCTGCTAAAGAAAAGAAAGTTTCTTTCGCTGCAACTCCGAAAGCTGGAGAAGAAGAAATGTCCTTCTACGGAGCTGGCATCAAAGAAGTGCCTGGAGAATCTACGTACCAAGCGATTAAAAAAGCCATCGCAGATCTTCCGGAAGATTTCCGCGAGAACGCAAAAGTTATGATGACTTATGCCGACTACCTTGAAATGATTGAAACGCTCGCAAACGGAAGCGCAACTCTTTACAACGCGCAACCTGAGCAAATCATCGGTAAGCCAGTCGTATTCTCTGATGCTGCGGTTAAACCAATCGTCGGTGACTTCCGTTACTCTCACTTTAACTACGATCCAGCGATCACTTACGAAAGCGACAAAGACATCAACACAGGCGAAAACTTATTCGTTCTGACTGCTTGGTTCGACCACAAAATCAAACTTAAATCTGCTTTCCGTATCGCATCTGTCGTAACTTCGCCCTAATGCGCCCCAAGGGTTAACGGCGACTCCTAAAGACACATCGGTGTCCCTTAGTTGGGACGCCGTAACCTTTAATGGGGGCATCAAAGAATACGAAGTATATAGAGACGGAGTATCAATCGGAACACGCGTAGGAACATCGTTTGCAGACAGCGGTTTGACGCAATTAACTACGTATAAATACCAGGTTCGCGCAATTCCTAACGTCGGTGATCCGTCACCACTTAGCGTTGAGCTTTCGGTTACAACGTTAGCGACCGAACCTACAAGCGTTAACGTAACGGAATCATCTAAGACATTAACGGTCGGCGATACGTACCAGATTAACGCAACGGTTTCGCCAGCAGGCGCAGACCAAAACGTGACCTATACGTCTAGCACCACCGCAACAGCGACCGTATCAAGCTCCGGCTTAGTAACGGCTAAAGCGGCTGGCACAACGACGATCACAGTCGCGTCTAAGGTTAAACCTACGGTTAAGACGACGGTTGCTATTACCGTTAACGAACCGACACCACCGGCAGGTGAATAGCGATGGCTCTTACGCTTGAGGAAGCAAAAGAATACTTGCGGATTGACGGAGATGAGGACGATAACCTCGTCTCCTTTTTTATTTCCGCAGCAGCCAAGCACATGGAAAACGCAGGCGTAAAGGATACCGAATCGGACCTATACAAAATGGCGGCGCTTATCTTTGTTGCGGATGCCTACGAAAATAGGACGACAGCCAACAGCGGAACAAAAATCGCCGGCATCATTCTGCAATTGAGGTGAGCGCTATGGCGGTAAACATCGGAAGTTTTAATAAGCGGATTACGTTTATGCAGTACGCAAACACAACGAATGACGAAGGGTTTGAGATCGAAGGCTGGACGCCAGTTGCTACGGTATGGTCGGCAGTAAAGACGTTACAGGGCCGGGAATATATCGCGGCGGCTACGATTCAGGCCGAGAGAACGACTCGTTTTATCATTCGGTATTCCAAACGGATGAAGTCGCTTCTTAACAATAAGATGCGCGTTAAGTATGACGGCCGAGAGTTCGAGATTAAAAGCATCATCAACGATAACGAAGCGAACGTTACCTTCACGATTATCGGGGAGGAGGTCAACGTTAAGTGAGTTCGAGATCAAACGTTAAAGGAATGCGCGAACTAATGGCAAGGCTTAATCGAATGGGCCGAGAAGCTCAATCAGTTAAGAAAGGCGCTCTCGAAGCCGGTGCTAAACCGGTATTTGACGAGATGGAAGCGCGAAAGCCTAGCGCTCAAAGTAAGATCATGGTCAGCGACGTCAAAAACGACATTATCGAAATCGGACCGAGCGACCTAGACTTTATATCGCGATTCGCTGAGTTCGGCACCAGTCCGCACTTAGAGAAAGCGAAGAACAAAAAGGTCATGAGCGACGGTTCTACGTTTTATGGAAGAGAAGTCGATCATCCCGGACACCAAGCGATGCCTTTCATTGAGCCGTCTTTCAACGCGAAAAAGAACGAAGCACAGCGCGAGATCAGACGCTATTTAGAAAGGGAGTTATTGCGATGAGTGCACGGGCAATCGTTAATTCGGCGCTTAAACCGTTGGGCGTGCCCGTTGTTTTTCTGAAGTATCGCGGAGAGGACGAAACGTATATCCGTTTTTTCTTCTACGACGAGAAGAGCGCACTCAATGCGGAAGATGCCGAGGAAACAACGGGATTTTACGTTCAAGTTGATATTTATACGAAGGACCCTAGCGAATACGCACGACTAGAAACCGGCGTTAAGAAACAGCTCGTTGACGCGGGCTTTGGTCGCTTAGGGCAGTACGACCTATACGAAAACGAAACGGAGATATACCACAAGGTGCTCCGTTTTTATTATGCGCAAAATACAGAGGAGGAATAAATTTGGCAGGAACACGGGTTGGTTTACGTGACGTTTACTTTGCGAAATTGATTAAGGATGACGAAACAGGCGTCAGTTACGACGTACCAGTAAAAGTTGGTAAAGCGATCGAAGCGTCAGTTTCACCGAACACAAACAGCGAAACTTTGAATGCAGATGACGGACCGTCTGAAATCGAGACAGCTTTCGGAGGAACTGAAATCGAAATCGGAGTCGATCAGCTATCTCATGACGTACAGGCGCTTTTACTTGGTCACACCATTAATGCTGATGGCGTACTCGAAAAGAAAGCAACAGATCTAGCGCCGTATGGCGCATTGTTGTTCAGGGCGCAAGTGTCTGGCGGAGGTTATAAGTTATACGCATTCTATAAAGGGAAATTCCAGCTGCAAGAAGAATCTTTCGCGACTAAAACAGATAGTCCGGAATTCCAAACAGACTCAATCACAGGAACATTTATGCGTCGTGCGTACGATGAAGTTTGGTCGCGTTCTGTATTTACGGAAGGAGAAGGAGTTAATAAAACAGTCGTTAACGAATGGTTCACGAAAGTTTACGAGCCTACTACGTCTGCACCTGCGCCGGCTCCGGAAGAAAACACAGGGGCTTAATAGATTTATAACTGAGAGTTCGGCTATGGCCGGCTCTCTTTTTATTTGACTACTTAAAACAAAAATTAGGAGAGTGTTCATATGCAAATTACATTACTTATCGACGGTGAAGAAAAAGTATTTAGCGCGCCATTCATTAAAGGAAGAATGCTTCGCGAAGCTATTAAACTTTCGAAAACAAGCAATTTCGATGACCTGGACGTCGGCGATCTTGATAACCTCGTTGATTACGTTGTTCGCGTGTATGACGGTCAGTTTTCGCTTGACGATTTCTATGACGGCATTTCTTCCGAAAAAATGATCAGCACGATTTCTGACACGATCCAAGGCGTGGTCGGAACGGTTAATGCGGGCGTTGAACCGCAAGAAGCTGCGAAAGGTGAAGGCGAAGCCACTGCGGAGACTCCGGCAAAAAACTAACGCCGGGGTACCTTTTCCCCTTAGACTTCCTCGAAAAGCTCGAACACGACATTAAAAAGCTTTATCTCGACAGCATGGAACGGCCGCAAGATATTTATTACCTCGATGAAATGGACATCGGTTGGCTTTTCGAACTCATGCAATACTCGGACAACGGAAAGACCAGCAAATCCGGTTCAATGGGCGGCGGTAAGAAGGAAGTCTATATCGATCAGGTACTCGGTTTTTAGAAAGGAGGTAAAGCATGGCAGAATCACTCGGCTCCTTGCGCGTCAGTATCGGGTTAGAAAGCGCTGACCTTACGCGGGGACTTGCGGATATCAACCGTAAACTCGGCGCGTTAAACAGCGAATTCAAATCGACGATGGCAGGCGCAGGTAAATTTGATAACAGCCTCGATACCCTAAACCAAAAAGCCAACGTACTGAACCGTACGATGCAAGTGCACAAAGCGAAACTATCCGATCTTAAACGTCAATACGAAGAGAGCGCGCGAACCAAAGGGAAAGATGCGGCTGCCTCCGTTAAGCTACTAACACAGTACAACAAAGCTTTAGCGGCAATGAAAAAGACCGAGGATCAACTCGACCTTGTCAATAAGCGAATAAAGGAGCAGAGCACAGGCTTCGCGCAGCTAGGCGCCAAGCTAAACGCGAGTGTCAGTACAATTACGACGAAATTGCGTGCGCTAGATGCGGCGTTTAAAGCGTCAACGGCGGGCGTTGATAACTTCGGATCGACCTCGGACCAACTGAGGCAGAAAGCCGACCACTTAAATAAATCG
Organism: Bacillus sp. SN1; assembly: GCF_002796895.1. NCBI lineage: Bacteria > Bacillati > Bacillota > Bacilli > Caryophanales > Bacillaceae > Bacillus > Bacillus sp. SN1. The sequence goes on along the minus strand of NZ_PHIE01000001.1, from coordinate 1,331,003 downwards.
ATTGATCTTCAGCAGCAGCGCCTTAAAGACCTTCGCCGTTTATATCTCGAATCTAAACGCGCAAAAGGTGAGGACGCGCAGGAAACGCAAGAACTTAGCGCACGTATGAACGAAGCGACCGCACAGCTTCGTGAAACGCAGGCGCAATTAAGAGCGACTAACACGCAAATTGATCAGCAAGCTAACGCATGGCATCGGATGGGAACACGTGCACAAGAGAGCGGCGAGAATCTTCGGACGGTCGGCGGTAATCTGCAGTCGATCGGATCGGAAATCGCGACATCATTCGGCGCAGCAACATTAGCGGTCGGTGGAGCGCTAGGCCTGGCGACTAAGAAATCGATGGACTTCGAACAGCAAATGTCGAATGTTAAATCGGTAATGGATCCGGCTGAAGCGAATAAATACAGCGATGCTTTGACGAACTTAGCGGTTAAGCTCGGTGCTGATACGAAATACAGCGCGTTAGAAGCTGCGCAAGGGATGGAAGAACTCGTTAAAGCCGGCGTATCAACGAAGGATATTATGGACGGCGGACTCTCCGGTGCGCTTTCGTTAGCAACGGCGGGCGGCCTCGAATTGGCAGACGCAGCGGAAATCGCATCGACTGCGCTTAATGCTTTCAAAGACGATAACCTCAGCGTATCTAAAGCGGCTGATATCCTTGCCGGAGCAGCCAACGCATCCGCAACATCAGTCGAGGAAATGAAATACGGTCTTTCGATGACGTCTGCGGTAGCTGCCGGAATGGGACTATCGTTTAAAGATACGTCGACTGCGTTGGCTGTTTTCGCGCAGAACGGACTAAAAGGTTCGGACGCTGGTACGTCACTTAAGACGATGCTCAGCCGCTTGGTTCCGATGACTAAAGCGTCTTACGAAACGATGTCCGAACTGGGTCTCGTAACGCTGGATACGACCAAAGCCTACCAGCAAATGGCGGATAAAGGATTCAAGCCGGCCAGTAAAGATTTAGGCGATATTTATGACGCGCTTAATAAATACGTTGCAAAAACGTCGGGCGCTAAGGAAGGAACCGATAAGTTCTCGAAGGCGTTCGATAAAGCTACGAAAAACCTAGGAATTATGGATAACAAGTTTTTCGATGCGAACGGTAATATCCGCAGCATGACGGAAATCTCTGGAGAACTTTCGAAAGCGCTCGATGGAATGTCTGCGAAGGATAAGCAAGAAGCTCTTTATAATATTTTCGGATCTGACGCGATCCGCGGCGCTTTAATTCTCGGTAAGCAGGGCGCCAAAGGCTTCGATGACATGGCGAAAGCGATGGACAAAATCAAAGCGGCAGACGTTGCCGCCGAGCGTATGAACAACTTAAAAGGGCGGATCGAGGAGCTTTCGGGCGCATTCGAGACAGCGCAGATAAATATCGGTAGTGCACTTACTCCGGTAGTTTCAGCGCTTGTTGGCGTGCTTCAAAAAGTCGTCGACGCATTCAATAACTTATCGCCAGGAATGCAGAAGTTTATCGCAATCACTATGGCGGTAGTTGCGGCAATCCTCGGGGTCGTAACCGTTCTCGGCGTCTTATTGGCCGGTATAGGCGGGGCGCTAATCGGACTAGGTTCGTTACAAGTTGCGTGGGGGATGCTTTCCGTTCAAATTGCGGCGGCCGGCGGAATGATGGGTATATTTACGTCAGTCTTAGCAGCATTAACGAGTCCAATCTCGTTAACAATAGCGGGCATTACAGCGTTAGTGACCGTTTTTGTACTCGTATATAAACATTCGGAGCAGTTGCAGAAGCTTCTCGGTATAGTGTTTAACGGAATAAAAGCCGGCGCTATGGTCGCATATGAAGGTGCGAAGGCAGCATTCGACGGAATAGTCGCGGTGGTCGATCGTGTAGCAGCGTATTTACTCGAAAAAGGACCGGCTATGTGGAACGGATTCGCCGCCGGAGCAGTTAACATAGGAACCGCAATTCAAAGCGGATTCAGTGCGGCGGTCAGCACTATAGGTTCGTTCTTTTACTCGATCGGACAAAAAGCATCGCAATTCTTCGGCCAAGGAGTCGCAGATAAAGTATCGGATGCAGCAGGCGTCTTTTTTGCGCAACTCAAGACGGCTTTTTCAAGCGTAAGTGGCGTTGTTTCTATCGTTGCGCCAACGATCACAGCGTTTGGATTAGCGTTAGCGGGCGTTTCGGGTCCGATCGGCTTTGCGATTACGGCGCTGGTAAGCTTGACCGGATTTTTATTCCGTCTTTACCAATCGAACGAACAATTCCGGGCATCGGTTACAACTGTTTGGACGCAAGTATCAAGCGTAATCAGTAGCGCAATGACCGCGTTGCAGCCGGTATTTGATGCGTTTAGTCAATACTTCGGAGAGATAGCGGCTGAACTAGCGCCACAGTTTGCAGAAACGATGAACGTGATGGTTACGAGTCTTGCTACGTTAAAGCCGGCATTTGCGGACTTAGGCGCAGCAATTGCAGAGCTCGGACCAGCATTCGCGCAATTAGGTACGACGTTTGTAAGTTTAGCGGGAACGTTGGGCGTTGCATTTTCGGATGCAGTCGTTCAAATTACGCCTTTACTCGGACAATTGGCTAGTGCTTTTGCGCAAGTACTTCCCGGGATCATTAGCCTGGTCAGCGGGTTAGTAAGCGTATGGGTACAGGTCCAAGGTACGTTGCTACAGGTCATTACAGCAATTGTAACGGCAGTTCTTCCGGTACTCGTCGAAGGATTTACGTCATTACTTCCGATTATTTTAAGCATTGTTCAAGCGGTATTCCCGATAGCTTTAAGTCTTATTAAAGCGATTATTCCAGTGATTCAGATGATCGCAACTACAGTTCTGCCAATTTTATTGAGCGCGGTTCAGGCGATTTTCCCGGTCGTTCTAGCAGTGATAAAAGCAGCGATGCCTGTCGTGGTTGTTATCATCCAGTTAGTTGCATCAGTTATTAAGGATCTGGTAGTTAATGTACTTCCGTTAATTTTGGAAGTTGTAAAAGCTGTCTTTCCGTTAATAGTCCCAATCATCCAAGCAGCTGCGCAAATTATCATAACTGTCCTAAATGCGGCCGCAGTGATTATCAAAACTGTTTTAATTCCTGCCATAAAGTTTATTCTGAGCATTGTTCAAGCGGTATTCCCAGTAATAATATCCGTCATTAGGACCGCGTTAAATATAGTGACGAACGTAATCAAATTGTTCTCGGCTTTGTTAAAAGGAAACTGGAAAGCTGCATGGAACGCAGTACTTGGAATTTTAAAAGCTATATTCTCGCCAATTGTAAAATTGGTAACTAACATGGGGAAAGCAATTTCCGACAAGTGGACTTACGTTAAGAACAAGATTGCTCTTTTAACTTTCGAGATGAAAAAGAAAGTAATGGAAAGATTCAATAGCATCGTTGATGGCGCAAAAAAACTTCCCGGAAGAATTGGCGACGGAATCAAAAGTATGGCCAATAAAGCGGTTAACGGCGTCAAAGCTCTCGGAAACAAAATGATCGGCGGCTTTGAAGGCATCGTAAACGGACTAACGCAAAAAGGTATCAATAAGGTTCTCGGACTAATCGGCGTTGATAAAAAGCACTATATTCCGAAGTTAGAAATTCCTAGATACGCGAAAGGTACGGCAGCGGGCGGTCACCCAGGCGGTCCCGCGATCCTTGGCGATGGCGGCGGGCCTGAGTTATTCCGCACACCTTCCGGATTCACCGGTCTAAGCCCCGGTAGAGACACGCTATTTAATTTGCCGAAAGGAACGCAAGTACTTCCGCATGACATGACGAAAAAGCTTATCGCGCAGGGGGTTCCGGCCTTTAAGAACGGTACGAAAAAGAAAAACCTATTCGAAAAAGGCATCGACGCGGTATCAGGCGCGAAAGACACCGTTGTTAATGTCGCGAAGGGCGCCGTTAGCAAAGTCAAAGAATTCGCGTTTGACGTATGGGAATACGTTTCAGATCCGAAAAAGCTAGTTTCGAAGGTTGTCGGCAGCCTCGGCCTAAAGCTTCCGGAAATCTCTGGTGTATTCGGCAACATGGCGAAAGGAGCCTACGAAAAGGTTAAATCGTCGATGGTCGGTTTCGTTAAGAAGCAGATCGATGATTTTGGCGGCGGCTTTGGAAGCGGAGAAAAAGCGACTGGCAACGTTAAGCAGTGGATTCGTAAAGCTATGTCCGTTACGAAAGTTCCGAGCGATTGGTTCGGTCCGTTAACAACTATCGCGATGAAGGAATCCGGAGGAAGAACCGGCCCCTCTACGATCAACAAGTGGGACAGCAACTGGGCACGCGGAACGCCGTCGATGGGTCTTATGCAGACGATTAGACCGACGTTTGATGCGTACAAGATGAAGGGAATGGACGACATCATGAATCCGGTCCACAACGCGGTTGCAGCTATCCGGTATATCATTTCGAGGTACAAAACGGTTTTCAATGTTCCTGGTATCAAGTCAATGCGCTCGGGCGGCCCGTACAAAGGCTACAAAATCGGAGATATTGTAACGCAGAAACAGCTCGCTTGGGTAGCGGAAGAAGGGCCGGAAGCGGTTATTCCGTTAAAGAACAACCGTCAACGAGCGCTTCAGCTTTATAAGGAAACCGGTAAGAAACTAGGCGTAGAAAGCGGAACAGATCAGACGGTTGTAGCGAACCTACTTGAGCGATTAGTTAGCGTAGAACAACGATCCTTAGCGGCACTCAATATAATCGCGCAAAAAGATCCTAGTGTACGAATAGACAAGGATGCTTTAACTAACTATGTCGACAGCTCTCAGGCGCAGCAAGCTACGATGAAAAGATTATTTAGGGGTGATCGGTAGTGCATCTAATAATTACCAAAAACGGTGAGACGATCGATCACCGTAATTTCGGTTTGCGGCTCCTAAGTTTTCGTAAGGACTCGTTAACCCATCGGACAGATCTTCAGGAAATAGACGGCCGCGACGGATCAATCGATATGGGTACGACCTTCGATGTCCGAAAATTAACGGCCGTCTTTCTTTTTAAAGGCGTTGACCATCTCGACTATCATTTGTTACTAGACGAAATATACGATCTATTTGCAACGAAAAGCGAAATGGAAATTATAGATTCGCGCCAGCCCGGAAAGGTTTGGTCCTTAAAAGTAAGCAGCACGTACGAGCCGGAAGATATTACGCCGAGGAGCGGAAAACTTACGGTAGAGTTTACGGCTGCTTTTCCTTTTGCGGCTTCTTTAGGTTCAACGCTCGACCCGTTAACGTTTAGCTCCGATAAGTGGCAAGTCGCGCAGGGTATGTTGCCATCGGACGATTTATCGTATCGACACAAAACGAATAGGTTCCGAATCTATAACGCAGGTAATGTAACAATCGATCCATCCGAAGACGTACCGTTAGATATCGTTTATAAAGGCGCCTCGACCAATTTTAAGATCGTCAATAAAACGACTAATCAAACGGTTTCCTATTCGGGGAGTTCCGTCTCTACCGATATGCTTAAGCTCGAAGGCCTTCGACATTTGAAAAACGGCACAAGCATATACGCGAACACAAACCGAGGCTACATTTCGCTTGCGCCCGGATGGAACGAAATCGAACTTTCTGGAACGACAGGAAGATTCGAAATATCTTTCGATTTTCACTATTTATATAAGTAGGTGCGGGCGATGGCTATTTTAGCGGTAAAAGATCTATCAGGAATCGCGGAGCCTTTGCCGGGCTTCTATGCGACGCGAAGTAACGGAATCGAAGGCGAAAAAACGTTAAGCGTAACGGGGTACAAAACGGATCTTAATCAATACGGATACAAACTTGTTAAAAACGAAAACATCCTTATTTATAAAGACGAAGAATACATTATCAAAACACACAAGGAAAAAACGTTTAAAAATGGTGTAGGTGTCGAGGTAACGGCACTTCACCGTATATTCGACGACTTGATAAACTATCGAATTTACGAAGAGAAATCGGGCACGATGCGAATAGATGCGATGCTCGATTTTTCGTTAAAAGGTACCGGCTATACGTACGAAGTGGATAATACGGACCTACCGACATCAGTCGAAGTTCAGAACTTCGGATGGGATAATTCGCTAGCTTTACTGCGAAGCATTCTCGAAAAATTCGGCGCAGAATTTGATTACGTCGGAAAGCATATTTTCATTGCGAAAAAGATCGGAAGCAAAAAAGACGAACCTTTTCTGCGGTATAAATACAACGTTAGTCAGCCGGAGAAAGAAATAGATACTAGCAGTTTCGCGACATACATTCGCGGCTACGGTAAGCAAAAAGATGACGGCACCTACGTTGTGCAGGCGGAGTATACAAGTCCCTTAGCATCGATCTACGGAATAAAGCACGCTGAGCCGGTAAAGGACGATAGATTTACGGATAAAGCTTCGTTACTAGCGGAGATGAAAAGCAAACTTGGCGACAGTATGGAGATATCGTTAACATTTACGGCTATTGAACTCGCAAATATGGGATTCACAGACGTAAGAAAAGGCGATTATCTGTGGTGCGTAATTGAGCCGTTTGATATTAACGTTCAGCTGCGCGTCTTAACTATCGAAGATTATTCGAACGATAAAAAGCCACCGGTATTTACATTCGGATCAGTTACGAAAAAGGCTTCGGATTTAATTGCGGACTTTGATACGACAAAGAAAACCGTTGATAAAGTAATCGATCCTTCGACAGGCACGATTAAGACGAGCGCAATCAACACGTCAGGCTTGGCGCTAAAGAGCGATCTAGATGCTCACGTAAAAAACACGGATATACACGTGACTGCTGCGCAAAAGGTATCGTGGGACTCGAAGGAAACCGGGGGAGCGGCGGCCGCATTAGAAGCGCGTCTACCGAATATAACGTGGGCGGCTCCGGTATTTAAAAATGGATGGGCGCAGTACACCGATGCTTCCGGTACTTACCCGGTTCAGTACGGTAAGGATATGATCGGAACGGTGGTATTGCGAGGTGTTGCAAAAGGCGGTACCATCGGAACCACTACGCCAGTTTACACACTGCCGGTAGGCTTTCGGCCAGCTTATCCGCATCACTTTACCGGATCAGCAGGCGTTGGTTTTATTTATACCGGCGTTATAAAAACGAACGGCGATGTTTGTATCGAAAGTAGCACGAACACAACTTCGAATGCTTTTATCGCAATCAACACGCAATTTAAAGCGAATTAAACGGAGGTGAGCGCGTGGGGAAATATTCATATAAGAAAGCGGATACCGGCGGATTTAATCGTCAGTATATTAAAGACTATAACCAGAACCTCGGAGACATCGGCAACGACATGCTCGAATTGAGCAACGGACTGAGCCGACATAAAACCGATGAGCACGCCCATACGTCAGATCAAATCGATCATGGCGGCTTTTCTTTGCGCAATTATATAGACGGGTTATATACACGCATAAGAAATCTTATTTTGAACGCGGATGGAACTAACGTAAAAGAAGTTGTAGATGCGCGCGTAGGAACTGACGGAGAGGTAGCGCCGTTATTAAAAGAACGGCTTGATCGCGAATACCTTAAGCTTCTTCAGAAGATCAAGAGGACGGTTAACGTCGATGACTTCGGAGCAGACCCGACGGGTACTACCGATAGTACAGAAGCGTTTCAGAAGGCGATCGGCGCAGGTAAAGTACGAGTGAAATTGTCGGCCGGTACCTACATCGTAAAGGGCGTTAAGCTTCCTTCGTGGACGTATCTGATCGGCGAAGGTATGGGTGTCACAACGCTAAAGCTTCACGAAGACACGCCAGCGAGTGAATGGGTAATCACGAATGCGGACCACGCAAATGGTAACCGAAATATTACTGTCGAAGGTATGACGTTGGACTGGAACCCGGATCGTCAAGGCGGAGTCGGGGCAACGGGGGGCTTACACTCGAGCGGTTTAACACTCGCACAGGTTAAGTTCGGCATCGTACGCGAAGTGGAAAGTATTAATCCGGGGCTTCATAGTTTCGATGCTTCAGCGCCAACTTACGATATTAGCGCAACGGATTATACGCAACAAGGCTGCCGATACATTTGGTTCGATCGCTGCGTCGGTTCAGGTTACGGGGATGACGGGATTTCTACGCACTATAGCGAGTATATTTTTATCACGAACTGTATTATGACGAACCCGCGAGGAACTGCGCATGAAGACGGAAGAGCTAACTCGAACGGCATCGAAATTGATGACGGGTCTAAGAACGTATGGGTTATCGATTGTTACACCGAAGGTAACGTAAGGGGCGTTGAAGTAAAAGCACACGCAGCTTGGCCGGCTTCTCAAAACGTTCACATTCGCGGACACGAATCTTATCACGATATTCGGGCGTACGATTTGCGGCACATCGGCCACCACTTAGCGAGCGAGCCGTGGAGTGAGACTGCGCGCGACGTTACCTTGATCGATTGCACAGCGCGAGAACCTATTTATAGCGACTTGTATGCCGGACTTGCTCCAAAGGCGCTCGTTATTTCGGCGTACCAACGTGTCCTTGTTTCAGATTTCCGAGCAATTGGCGATCCTACCTACGACTACAAAGGTACGGATATTATTGCGTTCCAATATAAAAGCCGCAAGATTAATGTCAACGGCCTCCAAGTGACCGGATTTGCTACGGCGGGCTCAGACATTCATATTTACGGTGGAGATCAGCGTACGGATGACGTTCATATCTCAAACTTTACAATACACGATTCGGCGCCCGTAGGCATCGCAATTGGAGGCGGGGTTTATTACGTAACGTTGCTTAACGGTCTGGCCCACACGCGAGGAGGAACGGCCGGTATTACTTCACCGAATAATCAGGCGAACATTATCGCGGTTCGTGCGGTAGGTTACACGGACGCAGCAGTATTAGCCGGTCAAAAGTACAAGGCGGTTCCGAACAACCTGAAAGGCGGATTTAGGGCGGCGGCTTCCTCCGGTTCACCTTTAACGGACACAAGCGCTATCATCGCCGGCTCAGGTACAATTATCGCGAAAGGTGAGCGGAACTTTATAGCAGGCGTAGCTGGCGGTGCAACAACGGAAGGTTCGCGTAACGGCGTTTTGTATTCGTGGAATTCGCACACGAAAGGCGAGAGCGGTTCTTCAGTAGTAATTGCGTCAAAAAACGTAATAAACACGAAAGAATACACCGTCGGTTTAGGTCACGGAGACGGCGATCCGTCGGAAGCGAACAAGAAAATCGAACTGGACGCAATGAACGGAAGAGTTCGAGCAACGGGCGCAATTGAAAGTGCTTCGAATCTGCAAGACTTCGGAGAATACTTCGAATCTATTGACGGCAAGAAGATTGACGCTTCATATCTCGTAACGCTGGAAGGCGACAAGATTCGAAAAGCCGATGCTGGCGATAAGGTTCTTGGCGTAGTGTCGAAAACGGCCGGTCTGGTGCTCGGTGGAGCTGCGTTTTATTGGAACGATCGCTATCTGCGGGATGAATTCGGCGAGCTTATTTATCGTGAAATTTACGAAGATGGCCGTCTGGTTACGGTTCCAGCAGAAAACCCGGAATACGATCCGACAGTCGAATATACGCCGCGTGAGGAAAGAGACGAATGGCATGTTATCGGTCTTATCGGTCAGGTGTTCGTTCGTATCGATTCTACGGTTGAGGTAGGCGATAGCGTAACGGCTGTTGATGGGATCGCGACGAAAGCGGAATCAAGCGGATACGGAACGGTCATGAAAATTAAAACGCCTTATAACGCAGAAAAAGGATACGGTGTAGCGCAAATGATCGTTACACCGCAGCACTAGGAGGTTCGATAATGATTTATAACGATGCGGAACAGTCGTTTGAAATTACCGCCTCAACCAAACGAAAAATAACTACCGGTATTCAATTCAGTACGCAAGACATCGGGACGGCAAAAATAACGTTCAGGCTGACGAAGGACGGCGAACCTTTGCCGATCTCAAACGCAACACACGGCAAGCTATTCATGCGAATGGCGGACGGTAGCGAGTTTTATGTTAATACGGAAGTCGGGGACGCTTTTGAGGGCGTCCTTTTTTACGTCCTGACCGACGATCAAATTCGGCACTCCGGAACTGTGATGGCAGAGCTTTACGTTAGTTATGACAACGGGCAGAGCCTAAGCGTCCACAAATTTTCGTTCGAAATTGATAAGGCGCTCGTCGATGCCAGTATCGCGCCACTTGCGGAATACTATATCGAAGATTTCGAAGATCTGAAGGCGGATATCAACAAAACTACGGATGAGATCAACCAAACACTCAACGAAATAAAAGCGAAGTTTAACGAGTTCGAGAACATCGAAACAAAGGCCGGTGCCCAAGAGAAAGCGAATGCAGCGGAAGCAAACGCGAAAGCTTATACGGACCTACACACAATTAAAACGGACAATCCGCATAAGGTTACGAAAGCTCAGGTCGGCCTAGCTAACGTTGATAATGTAAAACAGGCGGCAAAGACGGATTTCGATACGCATGTCGCGGATAATATACGGCATATCACGGCTGATGAGCGAACAAAGTGGAACGGAAGCCAGTTAGTTAAAATAACGAATGATGTCGGAAGCTTTCTCGTCTCAATAGGTGACACTGACGATTTTTATACGAAGATTACTCAAAGCGGGAGACGGTTCGGAACTTTTTATTCCACGGGCAAGGCAGCAAACGCACCTTCTACTAACTCTACGCGAGGCTTTTTTCATATGACCGCAACCGATAGTAATGGTTTAGGTACGTTCGGCTACGTTATCGCAGTTGATTATCAAAATAACATGTTTACGAATTATTTAAACACGGATTCAGGATGGCACGGGTGGCGTCGCGTTTTAACTTCGTCTGACTTATCACCGACATGGAATAACGTAACCCTTATAAACGGAGCAACGCAGGACACGAGTAGACCGTTCAAATTCTCTGTCAGCAACAACGTTCTGTGGCTGCGCGGATCTTTCGGAACTCTTCCAACTACCGGAACATCTGTCGCAAAATTCACGAACAAACCGACGCAGCTAGTCGATTTTGTCGTACCGACGATCGGATCTTATGGTACTGCTCGATTTTCCTTAACGACTGACGGCGATCTAAGATATGACGGTATGGTGGCGAACGATAGCGCAAGCGTGTCGCGAGTTTCATTTAACATCGGAATTCCACTATGGTAACGGAGGTGATGAGTATGCACGTTCTTTTCTACGATGATAACTTCAAGTATGACGGCGAAGCTGATATCGAAATAAACACGGAAGCAGGCGAGGAGCTGCCGCCAAATTGTACAACTGCGTTAATCCCCGCTGGATTATATGATCCGAAGTATGATCCGAAAAAAGGCGTTTGGGTTGAGTCGGCAACGCAAGACTATATTGACAGTGTGAAGCCTCCAGCACCGAAACCAAGCGAAATTGAAGTCCTGTCTCAACAGGTCGCAGATCTATATTACCTAATTGCGATGGGAGGAGCGTAATGTGATAGATTGGTTCACGTACATCAAGGGGTTTTATGAAACAGGTCGATGGACGAAAAAACAAGTTTATGATGTCGTTGCCGTAGGCCGCATCACGCCGGAACAATACGAAGAAATTACCGGAGAACCGTATGATCCTAATACGCCTCCCAGCGAAGGGCCTTCTGGGGCGACTGACGGATCTACTGGGGCTGAGTAAATAACGGAAAGGAGGCGGCCCAATGCCGGAGCCGAGTAACAACGAGCTCAACGATAAAATAGCGGACATTCGCGAGTGGCTTGTTCGGATAGACACCAAGGTCGATTTTTTTAACGAAGTCAAAACGAAGGCTGAACGTGCTGACGAGAAGTCCGAAGAAGCCTTGACGTTGGCGAAAGAGAATCGCGCAGATATAGCGGACATGAAAGCTAATACGAAATGGGTATGGGGCGTGATGCTAACCGTAGTAGGGATGTTGCTTACGGTAGGTATCGCGCTTTTTACGTAAATAGGTGCAGTACGCCCGTCAGGTGAGAGTCCCGGCGGGCTTTTTAATTTCGAAAGGAGACGATAAAATGGCGATTTCAGTACGAAAAAACTTGGTGGCGGAAAGTAAGCGAGAATTAAAATGTCCGTATTCCATGAACGCGAAGTACATTACGTTTCACAATACGTGGAATGACGCGCCGGCAGCTAATGAAGTTTCGTATATGATCGGTAACACGAGTCCAACGAGTTTTCATTTCGCAGTAGACGATAAGGAAGTCGTACAAGGGATTCCGACGGATCGTAACGCCTTCCATTGCGGAGACGGCAGCGGCGTAAATTCTGGAAACCGTACGTCTATTGGCGTAGAGGTTTGTTATTCGAAGTCAGGCGGAGCTAAATATAAAGCGGCCGAAAAGCTGGCGATTAAATTTATAGCGCAACTATTGAAAGAACGCGGATGGGGCGTTGATCGTGTCCGTAAGCACCAGGATTGGTCCGGTAAGTATTGTCCGCATCGCGTGCTTGCCGAGGGACGATGGGAAGCAGTAAAGGCGGCTATTGCGGCGGAACTTAAAGCGCTCGGTGGCAAAACGTCTAAACCGGCTGCTTCAGCACCTAAGACTTCCGGCTCCACTTATACCGTTAAGAAAGGCGATACACTTTCCGAAATCGCGCAGAAAACAGGCGTAAGTATGGCGAAGCTTCAATCGTACAACGGTATCAAGAACGCGAATAAAATCTCCGTCGGCCAGGTGCTGAAGCTTAAAGGCGGTTCTTCTAAGCCGTCATCCAGCGGTAAGAAATACGTTTACCTTCCGGCTTCTGCCGATTCATGGCGCATCTATCCGACAAACAAAGCACCGGTCAAAGGAAACGAATGTGGCTCATTGCGTCCTAAGAAATTCGGCGGTCTGAAGTACGAAGTCCTCGGTAATCCGCAAAAAGACGTATATACGATCAAGACGGATCAGTTCGGAAAAGTAAATATCTACGCTGCAAAATCAACTGGCGCAACTGTAAAGTAAACGATAAAGGAGACGATAATATGCAAGACGTTTTAATCTTCGCAACTGTACTGGCGCCTATTTTAACGGCGCTTGTTCAACTCGTAAAGAAAACGGTTAAGCTTCCGACCAACATTGTACCAGCTCTAAGCTTCGTGATCGGTATCGGACTAGGCGCGGTTGCTTATCCGTTTACCGACCTTGATTTGGTACTGCGGTTATGGGCCGGAGGCTTTGCGGGATTAGCTGCGACCGGTCTTTTTGAACTCGGAGCAAAACGCGAAGGTACAACGAAATAACGAAACTTTTAGCGAGTGCTTACGTATGATAACGTAGGTGCTCGCGTACATAAAAACTCATTGCGGATAAGTTTGGCGCCGTAGTATAATTTTACTAACTCATATAAAGGACGGGTGAGATAGCGTGGAATATAAAACGGTGACTGTAAGTAAGCAACGATTTGGCGCAAGTCGAATAGTATGTCTGATAATCGGCATCTTACTCGTTTTAGTCGGATTTCTCTTAAGCCTAACGATAATAGGAATAATTGCGGGTGGTATGCTTATCATCTTCAGCTTACCGTTTTTTGCAGTCGCTAAAGGTGGCGCAAAGTACACGTGCCCTAACTGCGGTTATAAACACAACGGAGTAGCTTCCGGCAGCGTAAACGCAACCTGTAGGCGCTGTAAACAAAATATTGCCGTAGATTGGGTCGATCACCCGGATAAAGTCGTATAAACGAAACCAGCCCCGTCCTTAACCGGATGGGGCGTTTTTTATGTTTATGATATCCGCAAACCTCACGAAATTAGTATCGCCTCGGGCGTCCTTCACGCGAAACTCCTTACGTATGTGGTCCACGTAATGTACTGCGCCTATTACCTCTCGTATGTATCCATCGTCGTAAACCTCGAATGCGAGCGCCGCACCGAACTCCATCGACTGTGCGACTGTTATTTCCATATCCTCGATCTGCTGCGCATCCAGCTGCGGCTTTTCGACCTTCCGTCTCTCTTCGGCTTGTCGCGCTAGGCCGGCTCTGTGCTCCGGTAATATAATACGCATTGCCCACCGTTTATCCTCGATCTCCATGGCGAACACCTCCGCATTTATTATATGCGAATGTGTGTTCGATTATCAACAGTCAAAATAATCCTCTCGATCGACTTCGTATCCCAGCGACCTTAAAGCTCGCTGCACTTTTACCCACGTTGAAATACGCGGTGCATAATCGCGGTCATTACACAAGCTCGTCATTGTGCCGTGACCTATGCCGGCCTTTTGGCGAACTTCCTCCTGAGCGATTCCTTCTCGATCCAAAAAGCGCCCGAATCGGCTGCGTTGTTTACCTAGTCCAAACATCGGACAACACCTCCTAAAATCAGCGTGTCCAAAAAATCGGAAAGTTAAACGTAGGCAAAAAACTGTGATATTGGACGATCCGTAGTGCGTAACGTTTATTAAACGGCAACTACACGGCAGCTAAACGGTAGGGTGCGGGTAGGTTCGTTAGAGTTTCGAAAAGGTTACCGCACTTGGCGACGACTTCCGTAACGGTTATTACCGTGTTAACCTACCGCACTTTATCGCGCTTAACGCCCGTAACGAAGCCGTTTACGAAATTTGTTAAGGAGTGAGAGAGATGAGCGAAGCGAAACGAAAGAACGACAGGGCGGGGCTATCACGAGCGTTTTCGTTCGTGCCTGGCGGATTCACAGCGGCAGGATTTTTCGATATGTCTCCGGAGGTAGTCGGCTTGTACGCGTTAGTTGGTGGCGCGGGCTTGGTCTGCATCGGAGCGGCTTGGCTAGAAGGACGCTTGTTCGGCGGCAAATTTGCGTATATAGGAGACGCAGTGAACGGGCTTTTACGGTTCGTCCTACCTGCGGGCTATGCCGTGTTGCTACTGCGTTTTTTGAATGCGATATGAAACGGTTCTTGCGCAACCTACACGCCAAACAAACGCTGAAGTACGCCTTCGATGCCGCAGGCCTGTATGCAGCCAAACGCCTGTCTAACGGAAAAGAAGCGCGCCGATATCCGAAAATTCATGACGTTGATATTAACGAAGAAAGAACGCGTTATGTATTCACGTTGTTAAACGGAATGGACCCGAAAGAAATCGCGAAAAAGGAATTCGTGTTCCGGCAAGTATTCGGACGCAACGTTGAACTAAGCGGCGATCTAAAGCGATATGTGCTCACGGTTTACAGCGCCGAGATGCCGGCCGTGTTGCGTTATGACTTTGCGGAAATCCAGCCGGTTATCGAACGCCATAAGCTCGGTATTATCGCGGGCAAAGATCGTCACGGCCGATACGTTAGCTTCGACTTATTAACGCAGCCGCATATTCTTATTGCGGGCGAAACGGGAAGCGGAAAGTCAACGCAGCTACGTTCGATTCTTACAACGCTAATAAAACAGAACCGACCTGACCGGCTGCAGTTATACCTCGCGGACTGTAAAAAATCGGAGTTTCACGTATTCCGGAAAGTTGAACATGTACAATGCGTTCTAACAAGCGCGGAAGACATACGAAGAATGTTACGAAGCATAAAACGCGAATTAGATGAACGAAGCAACCTAACGGATCAATTCGAAATAAGCCATATCGATGAGCTTCCGAATGATCAAAAACGACCGTATATAGTCGTCTGTATTGACGAGTTTCTTCTATTAAGAAAAGACGCAGAGATCATGGACGTACTAGCGGAGCTCGTCGCGATAGGTCGGACGCTTGGAGTATTCGCTATTCTTTCGATGCAGCGGCCGAATGCCAAAACGCTCGATACGACTATTCGCGCTAATCTAACCGTAAGCATGGGCTTTAAACTACGCGATATAACGGAGGCCCGAATCGTCAATACGCCGGGCGCCGAGAAGCTGGACGTAAGCGGGCGCTTTATAATGGCGGCCGACAAAACCTACGAACTTCAGGCGCCGTACCTCGAAATGAACGAAGCGAAGGCGCTGCTTAACCCGTACTGCGTAATGAAATCACCGACCAAAGACGTAACGCCACCGGCAGCCGAGCCGGAAATCTTAACGGAAAAGGACGTGTTTATCGATGGCCCTTACTAACCGAGATAAAGCGATCATTGCGGATCTTAATAAATTTCGCGTAATGGATCGCGATACGATTGCCGAGCTACACTTCGGAAATTTACGCAGACCAAAATACGCAGCCAATAACGTTCTGCTGCGTTTACTTAGGGACGGACATATTCAGCGATCGACGGCGCGCCAGCCTTACGTTTACTTTGGCGGCGAAACGACGATGAAAAAGAACAGCGCCAAGATCGATCATTTTCTTGCGATAGGTAACGTGTATAAAGAGATGCGAGGGCAGGCGTTGGAGTCGTTCTTAGTGGAGCCGAAGTACGGCGAAAAGGGAACGGTCGAGCCGGATATATTTGCGCTATACCGGCGAACGCCTTTCTTTATCGAGGTGCAGCGGTCGGTTTATTCGGAAAAGCAGATGCGCGAAAAATTAGACCGGTACGAAGCGTTATTCCAGTCGGGCATTATCGCGTTAGAGCCGTGGCAGAATCCCGAGCGGATTATGTTTCCGCATGTATTGATTCTTTCGGAATCACAGTACGGACTGCCTTCATTTCCGTTTAGGGTATTCCAGGCGCCGACCTTCACTGCGTTCATTCAGTCGATAACAAAGCCGAAAGAAAAGACGCCCGCGAATTAATCGTGGGCCTTCTTCATTCCTTCTCTGAGTCGTTCTCCATCAGAAATACTGTTTGTTTCAATCTTTACTAGTAGTTCATGAAATTCGTCGCGGAGTTTGCTAATATTTGTAGGCAGTGATCCGTCCATCTTAGCTCCAGTTAACTCATAGATATTACCTTTTTCTAATTGCGCAAGCTTGTTTTCAATTCTAGATATTTCTCTTGAATATTTACGAACGATACCGGTTCCTCTTTCCACACAGTCACCTCCCTTCAATTAATCACGAAACTCAAACAATTCGTTCATATCCGTAATGCCGAGAACTTTCGCAATACGTCCGATATGCTCACGATTATAAGTTGTGCGCTGGTGGTTGCAGATTTCGCTGATTACGTTCGGTCTAAGCTGAGTTTCTTCTGCGAGCTTCTTGCGGGTCCATCCGCGGGCTTCTAATATCTCGTCCAATTTAACGTAGAGTTCCAATCGAATCGCCTCCGTTTTATGTTACGTTAATTATAACGAAATATCGCTATCGTGTAAATAAAAATATTGACATACCGTTATAACAATATCTATAATCAAAATAACGACATAACGATATGGGGGTATCGGTATGCATTACTTAGCGGAACACCAAACGTTCGACTCGACGGCTCAACTTAACGAAGCTGTTTACGAACATATCAAGCGCAATACATACGAACTTAACGATACGGATCGCCGGGCGCTTAAGATGATCGCGAGGTACGCGGTTAAGTTTAGCGGGGCAGCGCATCTTAAAGCGGAAACGTTGGCGGGCCTTATCGAAAAATCCGTAAAGACGGCGAGGCGAGCGCTGAATAAATTGGCGGGATTGGGCATCGTAAAGAAGGTCGCTACGACGCGGAAGATAAACGGAGGCAAAGGTGCGAACATAATCGTGATCCTGCCGATTGGAAAAGCGTGCGAAACCGAAGGTGACCAGTCGACAATGTCCAATCGCGGACAAGCCGAAAAGCCTACGGAATCAACGGTTGAAGCACCGAAAACGAAAAACGAACCATCGGATTTAATTAAGCGTTCTAAAAACCAAAATAACGTATTAGATACGGCGCCAGTCCCGGCTGAAGCGTTAAAGGGCGCGTTGCCTAGCGAAATCTATAACGCAATGGCTCGCTACTTCGACGCCGAAAAGATTTATAAATACTACGGAATTCTTTTGCGCGCTAAGGCAAGCGTAGACAGAACGATCAGACTCGAAGATCATGCGGCACCTTTCGTTGAAGCGTGGCACGCAACGATTATGAAAGCGAAATCGCACGAAATTAAGCGTTTCGATGACTACTTATACGCTGGGTTTAGGAAGGCGGCTTGGACGGTTAAGGCGCGGTTAAATCGTGGCGGATCGCTTATGGAACGGTTCAGAAAGGCATTTGAATAATATCGCGGGTTACGGTGCGGAGACTTGCGCGGTGGCGGTGCTATACGCTATAATTCGTAATATCGAAATAAAAACCGTTTGACTTAACGATGACTTAACGCTGATATACCAACGTTTGACTTACCGATTGACTTATCGGATCACTTGCGGATACCTTGACAGGGTAGAGGTCGCTGGTTCGAGCCCAGTCGGAATCATAGCTTAAACCCTTGCGTAGCAAGGGTTTTTTACTTTGCTTATTTATTGATTTTGTCATCAGTCATCAAGTTGGGGACGAATTGGGGACGAAATTATTTTTTTGAGCTGATTTTGAAGAGGATTTCAAAATCAACTCTGTTTTTGTGCTAGGTTTCTAGGATCGAACTGGTTAAAGTGTTTTACTGTGCTATTTTCGAGTTTCTCGGTAACATGACCATAAATATCACTAGTTGTTCGAGCACTGGCATGTCCAGCTCTTTTTTGAATAGCACTGAGACTTTCGCCAGCTTCCATAAGGAGAGCCACCATAGTATGCCGCAAGTCATGAAGACGAACATCTTTTAGGCCGTACTTCTTTTTTATTTTAGTCCATTTTGCGGTAGGGGTCGTATAGTAGTAAGGTTTACCTTTACCACTGTGAAATACATATTGATGTTCTCCGCCTTCCCAGGCATCGCCAAGCAACAATTTTTCTTTTTTCCATATGCGATAATATTTAGCCAACTCATCCATATAAAAATCAGGCATTTTAACGAATCGTTGAGAACTTTTTGACTTCGGGCTTTTGACATGAGGCTCTCCGTTTATTGTTTTAGAAATTGATCTATTTACGTATATTCCACCTTTGTCCCAATCTACATCCAAATGCCATTCACAAGCAAGAGCTTCTCCTCTGCGATGCCCCCCGATCAGAGCTGCAAGATAATATAAGCGCCATTTAATATCTATTTCATACAACACTTTAATACATTCAGCTGCTTCTTCCGATTCAAGAAAGTTCATTTCCTTATTCTCAGCTTCAGGTGAATTCAATCCCTCCATAGGATCATCTTTTATCAATTTCCATCCTCTGTTGCGGTTTTAAGGACCCTTAAACACACAAAAACACCGAAGCAGAGCCCGGCGTTTTGATATGAACTGGTACTTCTATCATAGCACAGGGGGGGCGCTAAGAATGTACAACCCAAGAAAAATTAATTTAAGCAAAGATACAATAATCCAGCAGGCAATCGAGCCGGGCAAAATACAAATTCTTATTTTAGATGGGGACGAGGGCACTGCACATGTCCTTGAAGCCCCAGAACACGGAGAAACAATCATTCAAACAATTAAGGGCGGTCTGGCTCGTTTAGATTAAATAGCAGGGGCTTTCCCCTGCGGGGGAGGAACGGACATGTAAGAGAGAATTGAACGTCTAAAAAAACTGACATACATTCCTCAGAAGGAAATTGCTTGGCTTATCGAGCAAGCTGAACTGGCTGTTAAGCAACGAGAAATCATCGAGGAAAACAAACGCCAGCAGGAAGTAACGGTTCATCAATTCCGGCAGGCTCAAAAGGACATTCAGCATTTAAGCGGGGATAGGAAACGATACAAACAGGCATTAGAGAAGATCATTACTAATCTGAATTTCGCAGGTAACAGTTGGCCAAAACGAATTGGAGGGTGATGTGAAATGATCCCTTTACAAGTTGAGCTCCAGCGGGCAGTCAAAGCCACGAAAGACGAAGCGATGACAGTTGAGCAGGCTGCGGAATATCTAAAAGTACATCCAGATTACATACCGGTGCTCGTGGCAAAGTCAGACGATCTGAAAATGATCGGTGATGAAACAATTATTGCAAAGCGTGATAAGACAAACGGTTGGCTTCTCGGTGGGATTGTGGTGATTTTATTCTTTGTTATTGCGGTTCTGCTGGGGATAGGCTGATGACAGCATATTGATTGGAAAATAAAGAAGAAGGGGAATCCCCCTCCATCTAATTAATCCATCCTTCATATGTCGCACGATAAAATCCTTGGACAATCTCTACTGATTTAAGGTAATAAGTAACACCGCCCTTAACGGTTGTGTTTGGGATATCCCATCTGTGAAGAAAATCTTGAGTAAAAGAATCTTTGATTGCTTGTGTAGAAACTTCAGTTTGTGTTGGTGCGGTAGCTGAATTATTAGGACTAGCAGCAAAAGCAGGGGCTGCGGAAACAAGTAAAGCAAGGGACAATGTAGAACCAGTTAAAACCTTTTTCAATTTCATTTTAAACACTCCCTTTGTTTTTTTAATACAACTGTATTATTACACGGAATACAAAAATACCCAAGGGATTTTTTGTTAATGTTTTGTGAACTTAGTTGAAATATAGAAATCCGCCCAAATGCATACTGTCCGAAATGCGGGTGCAGCATGGGCGTTGAGGAGGAATTTTGTGCGGGTTAATGAGGGATTAAGGTGAAGAGGCAAAAGGTTATTCTAACCAAAAGAAGAGCCAATATTTGGCCCTTCTTGATGGTTGGAAATATTTAAAAGATTATTTTACAGTTACAGTTACGACTCCGAGTATTGATCTATCAGACTTAAATAAAGTAATGTGGGCAGTCCCTTTACTAACACCAGTAACAACACCATATTTATCTACTTTGGCTATTCCACTAGCATCAGAAGAGTAAGTTTCAGCTACTGGATTAGCTACACTTGCAGTTTTGCCTACTGCCAAATCAATTGAATAGTCTTGTACTTTTATAGGACCGGAAACAGTCGTAACACTTTCCACTGTATTACTTGGAGAAATCTGTACTTCTTTTGCAGAGGCTACACCACTAACCGCCAAAGCTAATGCTGATACTGATAAAGCAGAAACCAACGTTTTTTTGAAATTCATTTTGAAACACTCCTTTAAAGTTTTTTGTGTTGCACATAATAGATACGGCAAAAAGTAATTATTTTACTTGTAAATAAATGTTAATTATTTGTGAACAATAGGGGGATTAGATGGCACTCAGAATATTGTTTTTGCTGATAGGATGCGGGTTCTGGATTTATTTCCAACACGATTACAGGCCGGACATGAAAGCGAACCTTGCTTTGATCGGGGCAATCATTTCATTTACGGCTGCGGCTTACTTTTAAGATATTGATAAGTATATAAAGAAAGAGTAGAAAGGGTAATTATTAACCCAATAAAATCCTTAATAGAAATCGTATTAAAGCCGATATGATAAAATAGGGTTTATTGTAAATAATCGGTTTCAGGAGGAAATGGTTTGAAGGATGTTTTGTCTCTATTTGATTCACCAGAAGCTCTTTCTGCGTTGATGTCAGTATTTTTTAGCCTTACCTTTCTCTTTATAACAGTTTTTACTGTTATAAAGAGAAAACATGAAGAGAGATACTTAAGGACATTGAGGGAATTTGAATTTCTTAAAGAACATACTAAGAATCTCGATGAAAAAGAAGAACAAGAAGCACAAAAAAATGTGATGAAACAAGAAGTAAAGTCTCATGAAAGACCCTATGAAAAACCTTATAAAAAACTTCATGAAAAACCATATGAAAGAACATTGGGTATATATCAACAACAAGCTACTAATCATTCAAATTTGCAATTCTATGTTGGTCTAATTATGTCTATAGTTGGTTTTATCCTTTTAATAGGTATCATCATTTTTGCTGTTGGCTCAGACAACACTGTTAGTAGTGCAATTAGTGTTGTTGGAAGTTTAATTTTTGAAGGGATTTCACTTATGTTCTTAAAGGAGTCACAAAAGCTACGGATACGTGTAAAGGAATACCATGATAGTGTATTAGAAAATTCTAATAGAAAAGAATCAATAGACTTGGCGGATAAAATTCAAGATGAGAAATTACGTTCATTAGTACAGGCCCAATTAGCTTTTCATTTAATGGGAATTGATCCTGGCACATTGAATATTTCAAATCTTTCAGACAATAATAGTTCTCTAACTGAGGATAATTCAAATTAAATAAGTCCAAGACGGAAAGCCTGCGGACACTGAACTTACAGCATTGCGCTGTTTGTTCGGTGTCCGTTTTTTATTTCGCAACTATCTGGATGTCTATCGCGATTACTAGCAATGAAAGGAATGATTGGACATGAAACAAGCCAAAAAGAAACCATCACAGAAGCAACAGGAGCGCTCAGATCGTTTCTGGCAACAAATGATGAACACGAACATGCAAACACTCAGACGCGGCAACGGCGGCGCTTATAAAAGTAAATAAGAGGAGGATAAACATGCAGGATTTAATCATTGAATACAAAAGAGCATTAAAAGAAGCGAGAAAGATGTACCGGGCATTCTCGGAAACACCAGAAAATGAAATGACAGCAGAACAAAAGAACGATAAGAAGATCATTGGCAGTATGATCAGCAATATTGAATTCACTCTCGAATGGCTGCAGAACGGGAGACAACCAAGAGCACGCAGGGGAACTGACAGAAGGGACGTTTATCAAAGAACAATTCTTGCTGACCCTCGTATCATTGATGCAATGCCAGAAGAGTACGCGATTAATCAGGAGCCGGAAGGAGAAGTAAGCGACTGGGACAAAGAAAGAATTGCTGATGCCCTTTCTGTCCTTACTGAAAGAGAGAAGGACATTTTCATCATGCATACTGTGCAAAACAAACATGTCTTTCGAGGAGATCGCCCAGCTGCTGAACATTAAAAAAGGAACAGTGCAAAAAAACATTGAGCGTTCCCGTTTGAAAATGAAAAATAGAGCAGAACACAGCCTATTCTGTTTAGGATGAATAGGTTGTTTTTTTATGAGAAACAGGAAAAAAATTCTTCAATTAAATTGACGTGAGTAAAGTAATCGTATGTAATTAAAGTACAGAAAGGGGGAACGAAAGTGGCTAAAATTGCAGTGATACTGGGCATCATACTTACAGCACTCACTATCTTTGAAAAAATTCTCATCATCAGAGAAAAGCTTAAAACAAAAAAGCCCAAAATCAAAAGACGCAGACCACCAAGAAAGCGCAGATGATTTTGAGCCGAGAGAGAAGCTCCACCTTCTCTCTCGGTAAAATTATAACAGAAACAAAAAATAATGAAAAATTAATATAGCCACTTTCAACAAATGGAAAAACTCAGAACGTCAACTGATATTTTTGTCCTTTTTGCTTTGGGATACATGTTATTTGTTCGGCAGCATGTTGCAGCCAGTCCATTAAAGACAACTTTAGATATATGCATAATTGTTTTGTTTGCCGTTTCAATTGTGGAAAAGTCAATTTCCCTTTATCAAAAATATCGAGAAAAAAGAGGGTGATGTTTGGTGTACAGCTTAAAAGAGCGTGATGCAATTAAAAAGTTTTTGAATGAGGAGATCGTAAATACAAGTGAAGCGATTGAAATATTGGGCTTTACTCGTCAATATCTTAATCAGCTAATTAAAACAGGTCAACTTGAACCGGTTAAAGAAATGCCAAGGGACAGGCTTTTTATAAAAGAGGATATATTGGAATTCCAAAAGCATAGGAAGAAATGATCATCCAGGTTTAATTATCTGGATGCTTTCTTTAATAATTTGATGATCATATACTTATGTTTTTGCAATTAAATAAAGGGACAATTCTCTGGATGATCCTGTAGGGTTATGAACGGTAACTACCCATTGATTCTTTCTTCTCGGAAAGCTTTCCATCGCATACATAGGAGCCAAATCACGTGGGGCAAATCCACCATTAATTACATTGATGTTCTGTCCTGCCATAACACACACAAGGTATTCATTAGGATTGATTACTACATAATTTAACCACTCATATGAGTAAAACCCGTTTCCAAGATCAGCGCGAGATGCTTCTCTAATGTCTAGAGGAATTTCCCTTCTTCTCTGTCTGGAAAAGTCTTCTGTACTTCTTTCAATGTTATAAGTTGGGATAGAATTAGGCATTAACATAGGGACGTAATAACAATTGTACAAAATAACCACTCCTTAGTTTAAAATCAGTAAAATTGTATGTTGGTATATATTGGTAGGTGCGTGTTTTGTTTGATGTTCACTAAGGATGAATCTAAAGGATTAGTGGACTATTTAAACTTGTCTTTTTTGTCTTACGACTGCCACCTATTTATGAATAGTGCTTTCGTTCGACAAATTTTGCAAATAGTTCCATTGGTAACCCCTATAGTCGATAATAAGATGGGGGGAATGAAAAAATGAGTCAAAAGAAAGTAAGATTTGAATATTACCAAGTTGTTTACAGAAGGAATAATGATGGCGCGGATGTTAGAGACAGATTATTTGATTTGCTTGTGTGGATGGATCAAGCTAATAGAAGGTCTTTGGAAGGTAGAACATTTGACTATCGTCAGGAACAAGCGAGACTGGAAACCACTTATTGGGACACAGAATTAGGTTTTTATTTCTTACATTTTGTTAGACTAAGAGACACAAATATACCATCCACAGCAAGGGCAACAGCCCAAGTCGAGCCTTTAGAATTAGAAGACGATGAATATATTGGAGAAGAGGTGTCAGCTCTATATGATGAAATGAACCATGTTTTAATGCTCCAACGCAATAAGTATAGTTTGGGGCCAGAAGGCATAGAGGAATACTTAAATTTAATTTGGAATACTGAAGAGGAACAGATTTACCTAAGACCAATATGTCCGCCAAATGTATTTGATATGGCTCGAAGATCAACTGAATATAGAAAAATAAATCTTAGATTTGCTGACTTAAGTAACATCAATCCAGAACAAACTAGAAATAGATTACGGTCACCAATTGGAAATATTTTTTCAAGTTTTGAACGTTACCGAGGGATTAATGCACAAGTCACTATAACCGTAGGAAATACAAGAAATTCATTAGATGAAGAAACAGTTAATGATACATTAACTGATATTGAAGAAAATGCTGAATTATTTTCAAGGGCAGAAATAGCTAGAAGGGCTGATGATGATACAAGCGTCGAACTAATTGATCTGTTTGCTCATAAAGCGCATGACTTTGGAACTTTCAGGGTGGAACGTAGAGAAACACTTAGCCATGAGGCTATTGCTCAACAAATGTGGAAGATCTACAGTGCTAATGAAGATTGTAGAAACAGACAAAGAGATATTAATTCATACTTAAGGAATTAATTAGGAGAGTTGAATATATGACAGGTGGAAATGAAAATAATAGATTTAATTATGTTCATTTATTGCCTTCGTTTATAATTGCTTTATTAACCGCAGTGGCATTATTTTTTATGGGAATCAAAAGTGACATCCATAATTTCGATAAAGTTCTGGATGGAGCAATAAATTTCAGTTCCATTGTTTTAGGTTTTCTAGGTGCTTTACTCGGGATTTTATTGAGTATTAAGGATAGTGAAATTGTTAAGGCTATTTTCCGAAATAACGGAAAGTCCTTACTTAAGTATTATTTTAATGAGGCCTTTATTACAGGGTTATTGGTTGTTATCTTATCTTCAACAATGCACATAGTTCGTAAAGATAAAGGTGATCCAACACTTCTGGCTGATATCATGTTTTATGTTTGGGTAACTATTGTGGTTTTTTTCATTTTTTCAACATATAGGATCGTAAATATCCTGATGAATGTGTTTTTTAAAGCGAATGATAATAATGCTCAAACGAGACCAGAGGGAAATACGATAACAGATGAAGAGAGAAGAAATGAAATGAGAAATAGATTATCACGTTAATGGGAAGCATCCTTCGGGGTGCTTTTTTATGTTCTCTGTAAACTGCTTCCGGTAAGTCTCAGGATAGACAATTGGCGGTTAACGGCTTGAGCGCGGTGGTGGTTTAGAGGGAATATCTTTTCCAAAACAACACAAATCAGAAGGGGGCGGCGGTGAATGTAGATGGCCGAAAAGCACATTCAGGCGTATAAGGATTACGTCAAAGGCATGAAATACAAGGACCTTGCCGAAAAATACGAGGTGTCAGTGAACACAATCAAATCGTGGAAGCAGCGGCATGGTTGGGAAAGAAAAAAGGGTGCACCCATTGAAAAAAGTGTGCACACAAAAAAAGGCGGGCAACCTGGCAACAAAAATGCAGTCGGGAACAACGGCGGCGCACCACAGAGGAACCAAAACGCTGTGACTCACGGCTTTTTCTCTAAATTCTTGCCAGAAGAAACGCTTGAAATCATGGAAGAGATTCAAGAGCGTTCGCCTGCCGATATGATATGGGATCAAATTCAGATTCAATATGCAGCCATTATCCGGGCGCCCGGAGCAACAGGAGAAAAAATTCGTTTAATATCCTCACGATCCGTTTCTATGGTCATGGACACAAGAACTTCACATCTTTTATTTAGATCAACTAATAAATCGAGATCTCTTTCAACAAGTGGACTCCGTGTTTGAATTTGAAGGAAATCAGGTGGATGATCTAACATTCCTTTCAAAATATTACGGGTGATTCCCGCCTTACGTTCAATTGGTTGATAAGGATCTGTGGCTGAGGACATAAAAAGATTAATTGGTTTGTTTTTGAGACGAAGATTAGAGACTTCCTTTAGATAAATAACCGCAGCATTGGTTTTGATGTCCAACCACTCTCCACAAGGAATATCTTTGAACTTCTGAATGGGCATTTCTCTTACGTAACAGTATTTGCATGCAAAAGCGCAACCGCTATAAGGATTTAATGAATGCGTAAATCCAATATCTAAATAACCCTTAGCTTCAGTAAGGATTTTCTTTGAAATAATATCATTTATTTCGATCAGAGCTCTCCTCCTTCAGAAGAAAATGTTTGTTCATTGACGTAACTCCAAGTTGACGTCCAACCTAACACAATACTGATAAGGACTTGTTATTAATAAGATGAGATATCCCATCATAGTGGTCAATGAAAAAACTAGCTTGAAAGAATCGCTTTTACATATCCTCTGGTATCATTTAATTTGGATGAAGATTATAATTCAAAAGCTTTATTAATCCGTTCTACCCGTCAATTATGTGCTTCTTTTTTTACTTTTTGGTTTTGTTAGTTCAAAGCTATGCTTCACCATATCATGAATTTCAGTTTTAGATAAATCCCCATCAAGAATCACAGTGTTCCAATGTTCTTTATTCATATGATAACCCGGTTGTACATCTACAAAAGTGTTTCGTAAAGTGCCAGCATGATCGGGATCACATTTCAAATTTACACACAGATGATCATTATGGCGAAAAATAAGAGCGAAAATCTTCTTATTTTTCTTATGTCGAATCGCGGTCCAGCCTTCTCCAAATGGATGATCTTCAAAAGAGTTCGGATACGACAAACAATGTCTTACAATCTCATTCATATTCATAGATACTACCTCATTTCTTTAGTATTGATTTTCGCAAGTATAACATTTTGGGAACGTATGTTTTTGGATAACGTTATCACAACATATAGTACATAACCAAATATATATATCCACAATTAGTAAGGCATTTTCAACATGAAAATTAATGTTGATATCAATAATTTCAAAGGTGTTGCTGTCGAAACTCTGTAGGTGTACAACCTGTTTCACGTTTGAAAAATTTGTTAAAGTGGGTAGGTTCCTTAAAATTGAGTTTTTCTGCAATGTCGCTTATAGAATAGTCAGTATGCATTAGCAACCGTTTCGCTTCAAGGTTAATTCGGGCAGAAATAAAAGCTTTGGCACTTATGCCAACTGCTGCCATAGTTGCTCGATTCAGAGTTTTTTCTGAGCAGTTTAACCGAATAGCATAATCACTGACATGACTTAACTCAGCAAAGCATTCCTCAACGAGTTTTTGGAATTTTGTAAAACGCGGCGATATTTGAGAGTGAATATTGTCATGCATCTGTTTTTGTTTATGAAGAATATTGAGCCAAGCCACAAATGCATAAAGCTGGTAACGTAATAACATATGAACATCCTCTTCTTCCCCTTCAACTAACGAGTCTTCAAGCATTTGTTCGATTGAACTGATTCCACGACTTAACTCATCATTATTTACATTTAGAATGTTTGGCAGCCTATCAAAGTCAAGAGCTAGCTTATGCTCATTTAAAGTTGTTGTGTTAGGTAAAAGAAACTCCGAACGAAACAAAATAATCCACCCGTCCCAATTCTCATCATGTCCAAAATTATGAACTTGACCTGAAGATATGGCAAGTAAGGTTCCTGTTCTACAGGAAATCGGCTCAAAATCAATCCATTGTACACACTCTCCTTGAATAACACATATAAGCATATAGAATTCATACCTATAGGTTATATGCATCTTTTCTTTCGGTGTTCGCTGTTTAAGGTCAGAGAAAGGAAAGATTTCCAAATCGTACGGGTATGATATTACAGGTTGATATTTAAGGCGTTGTATATTAATTTTTTGTTTTTCCTTTCGTTTCATTACGTAAACCCCTTTATTCTAAAATTATATAAATGTCCGAAAAGTATCAGTTGAAGTCTTGATTTTACCTTTATCCATTCTGTTCGTTGGGCTAAAATGATCATATCACTTCAACAATTCTAAAGGAAGTATCCAGTTTCAAATAACGCATGGCGATTTTGCTTTAGTCATGTATATAATTTATAAAAAGAAAGAGGTAAAACAATGAAGAAATTTTATGAAGCTCGCTATACACCTGAGCAGCAGAAGTTAGCAGAAGAGATTATAGGAATGGAAAAGGCTGCGCTGGATAAGTATTTCAAAGGTGATATGTCTGGTTATCTGGATCTCTGGTCCAAGGACAACTTCACTTATTTCGATGCAAATACTGAAGAGAGAGCAGATACCTATGAAGAAGTTGCACATTTTCTGAAGACTGTCGTTGAAGGAAAAATGTATGCTGATAGCTACGATTTCCATGCTCCAAGAGTTCAGTTCGGTAAAGATATGGCAGTTCTGACTTACCAGCTTCATGCGGACACCTCTTTGATTGAAATGCATTACAACGTTATTGAGGTTTTCCAGAAAGACGTAAGTGGCTGGCATGTCATTCATTCTACCTGGGATTTGATCACACCGTTCTCCCCTAATGTAAAAAAACCGAAAGTGATTGTTTAAGTATCAAGAGATTTTCAAACCACACACTGTTCTTTACTACGATATTAGATCAGTAGTTATTATGTTCATAACTGATGGCTGCCATTGAACACATTGAAATGTTCTGTGGCAGCCTGTTTATATATAACTGTAAATATGACTTTCGACAGCAAGCTATTATTGACAAAATTTTAAAAAATGAAAAGGCAATTAATGAACGTTTTAACACAGGAGATTATTTTGGGTTTTTAGATTGTTCTATTGATGATGTAACTTATGTAGATCGAGTATTCCTAGCATGATTTATGATCCGCAATTCCTCCATATAATAGATGAGAAAAAGCAAAAGCCGGTCGATTTGGAGACATAATAGCATCTGGTATGCAAACAATGAGTACAAGATTTAAATTATGGATGAAGTAGGTGCTCATGAGGAAGTTGTAATTGCCGGAACTGGAATAAGCAATATAAAATTCATTAAACTTGTTTACCCGGAGGATGATTAATGTTGTTGTAGAAGTAATTGGAAAAGTACAAAAGAAGAAAGAGAGTGGAATTGTCACTGTACGTCTGACCGCGTGAAATCAACGGAGCGAGAAGGTGTTCGAAGGAGATTTGAGTGTCTTGATGAAAGATACAAAAAATATTGATAGAGAGGAGAGAACTCTCATGAAACAAGGCTCAATTTTTGAAGATGACAATGATAAGACCAGACCTCTGGCAAGTAGAATGCGACCTCAAAGTCTTGAAGAGTTCATTGGTCAGGAACACTTATTGGGAAAAGGAAAGATTCTCCGTGAATTGATTGAAAGCGATCAAGTGTCATCCATGATATTTTGGGGTCCTCCAGGTGTTGGTAAAACTACACTTGCCAAAATTATTGCAAACAAAACAAAAGCGGAGTTTATTACTTTCAGTGCAGTGAGAAGCGGAATAAAAGAAATAAGGAAGGTAATGGACGATTCAGAATATAATCGTCAATTTGGTGAAAAGACTATCGTTTTCGTTGATGAAATCCACCGTTTTAATAAAGCGCAACAAGATGCCTTTTTACCTTATGTTGAAAAAGGCAGTATCATCATGATAGGCGCAACCACTGAAAACCCTTCATTTGAAGTGAATTCCGCCTTATTATCGAGAAGTAAGGTCTTTGTATTAAACCCGTTGGAAACTAAAGATATCGTAAAATTATTAAAGAACGCCATTCAAAAAGGTTTTACAGAAGAAGTGGAAATCAGTGATGATATCCTGATGACGATTTCTAAATTTGCTAATGGAGATGCGCGGATTGCATTAAACACTTTAGAAATGTGTGTGTTGAATGCAGAGAGAGATGGCAAACATGTAAAAGTCAATGAGGATGTCATAAAACAACTGATCACAAGAAAAGCTCTCTTTTATGATAAGAACGGTGAGGAGCATTACAACATCATATCAGCTCTCCATAAGTCCATGCGAAACAGCGACGTTCATGCTGCTATCTATTGGCTTTCTAGAATGCTTGAATCAGGAGAAGACCCACTCTATATAGCTAGACGTTTAGTGCGATTTGCTAGCGAAGATATTGGTGTGGCGGATAGCAGAGCGCTGGAATTAAGTGTTAGTGTATTTCAAGCATGTCAGTTTCTTGGTATGCCTGAATGTGATGTACACTTAACACAAGCAGTAATTTATCTTTCATTGGCTCCTAAATCTGATTCAGTTTATGCAGCTTATAAAAAAGCCCAAAAGGATGCTTTGCATTCAGTAAATGAACCTGTACCTTTGCAACTGCGTAATGCACCAACACAACTAATGAAAGACCTTGAGTACGGGAAGGAATACCAACATGCACAAGATTTCAAAGACAAAATCACTGATATGCAGTCCATGCCTGATTCACTTATTGGCCGAGAATACTATCACCCAAGTGATCAAGGCTCAGAAAAGAGATTTAAGGATAGATTAGCCTCTATAAAAAACTGGCACTCGAACCGAAAAAAGAAGTAACTTTTTTTCATCAAAACTGCTAGTGTTCATCTTTGTGGATACAGCCAATAAACTTTGAGATGTGTTGCTTACCTTGGAAATTGCCTAAATGAATGAAAAAAGTTTGGCTCAGAATGTAAATTTTTGAGCCAAGCTTTTTTGTGATGGTATAAGCAGATAAACAACTCGTAATCGTTTTTTCACAAGTCTATTAAAGCAGACCCAGTCGCCAAGGTGTAGTCGACTCTATTTATATGTTGAAAGGATCAATTCCTAATAAAAAATTACTTATATTAGAGGAGAAATAATGATTAGTTTATTATTAATGAAACAAATTGCTGAACTTTTTTTAGCTATGGTTATGGGAGTTTTATTGGTAAAGACAAATGTATTGAAAACAAATGAGAGTAAAAGTCTATCTATTGTTGTTATTTATCTAGTAATGCCATGTTTGATTATAAATGCTTTTCAAATTAAATATACAGACAGTATACGTAATGGTCTAATTCTTGCATTTGCTGCCGCAATATTAATTCATTTAGGTGAGCTTTTTTAATTTATTCACTTGTTGCTTCTTGTCCACTCTTACCGCTCTTTGGTTTCCAGTGATTGGAAACCTATGGGCTACCATTAGATAATTTCGTTGCTGTTTTCATTTTTTGAGAAAATGTTATAATGAAAAGCCAGGAAATGATGGGAAGAGGGGGAATTTCGATGTATTACATAACTGCATGCTTAAAAATCATCAGTGATAAAGACCTTAATGAAATAATGAAGGAATTTAAAAAACTTGAGGAAGAAACGAATAAAGAAGAAGGGTGTATTACATTCCATGCTTATCCGCTTGAACCATCGGAACGCAAAATAATGCTTTGGGAGATTTGGGAAAACGAAGAAGCTGTTAAAACCCATTTCACGAAAAAACACACAATAGACGTTCAAAAACAAGAATTAACGGAAGTAGAATGGTTAATGAAAAGCAATGTGAATGAGTAAAAAGACATCTTCAAAAGTGACATTCAAAGACTAAGAATCAACCACTGTAATTCAGTGGAAAAATGTTGGCGGATTGTTGTCCAACTCTGCCAACTGGTAAAAATACTATAAGCTATATGGGAATATAATAAACTTTGTTGGAGAATAAAATACATGTAATAGATGTTAAAAGGCAGTGTAGAAAAAAATGAAAAAGAAAACTAAAATTATACTTTCTCTTTTAGCGGCACTTCTAGTTATATTGATAGCACTACCGGTTTTATCTCCTGTTGTCTTTACAGCTGCTTCTGAAAAAGGAGCAATCAGACACGAAATGTATAAAAGGGGATATCCCTACCAAAGCTACTTTGCCGTTCTCCAAAAAAGAGAAGGAGACAATGAATCTGGGAATCTTTATTATGTAAATTGGATGGATTGGAAAGATGAAACAGGACAAACTCCTCACTTATGCTATTCAAAACAAGCATCTGATGGTGAATACAAAGTTACATGTGGAACAGGGCCCTAAATAGGTCCAAGACCGAAGGCCTGCGGACACTGATCATTGGACAGAGAACTCTGTGCTTTGGATTGGTGTCCGTTTTTTTATCTTGTAAATTTCAGAGTGTCTCTCACGATTACTAAGACAGATAACTCAAAAACATAAAAAACACTTTTTTCCGGAAGATTCGGTAAAAAACGAAACTTTTGGCTCTATGATTCTGCTGTATAATGTAAACGGTTTCTTATATAGTATACTTATACTATCAGTTTGCTCAAATGGATACTGACAGGAAGGATAGAAAAACAGATGAAGTACATGAATACAAGACAAAAAGAGATTTTGTATCTGTTGTTATCTGAGCCTGATGAATATTTAGTTGTGCAAGATTTCGCAGACAGGGTAAAGTGTTCTGAAAAAACGATCAGGAATGATTTGAAAGCGATCGAGGATTATCTCAAGGAACATTCTAATGCTCAGCTTATTCGGAAACCAGGGTTAGGCGTCTATCTAAATATAGAAGATCAGGAAAGGGCCTGGCTAAGCCAACAATTACATACTGAACATTTTCATTCAAGGCAGCGGACCGATGAAGAAAGAATGCTCCAAATTGCTTATGACTTATTAATGAATGTAAAGCCTGTTTCCGCAAAAGAAATAGCCGCTCAGCATTTTGTGAATCGATCCTCCATTAAAAAGGATTTATGTGCGGTAGAGGAGTGGCTGAAGCGATATGACCTCACGCTGGTTTCGAAGCAGCGGCTTGGTTTAAAGGTTGAAGGGAACGAAAAAAGTAAAAGAAAAGCATTGGCAAGAATATCTGATTTGATAGATAACACGGAGTTTACTAGCCAATTTATTAAAAGTAAGTTCTTAAGTCATGAAGTAGATTTTGTGACGAAAGAAATCAAATCATTACAAACAAAGCATTCTATCTATTTCACAGATGAAACGTTTGAGAATTTGCTGCTGCATACGTTGTTAATGATCCGCCGAATCAAAATGAAGCAGCCAATCTCGATTTCTCCAAGAGAATTGGCGGCAGTAAAAAAGAAGAAAGAATATCAATGGACATTTGCTTGTTTACAACGGCTTGAGCCGGTTTTTGCAATCCGCTTTCCTGAAGACGAAGCCGTGTATTTGACATTACATATATTGGGCGGGAAAGTGCGTTATCCATTACAGAAAGAAGAGAATAATGGCCTTGAAAATGCAGTGCTTACAAAGGTTGTAAGGCACTTAATCAATCGTGTTTCAGAGCTGAAAATGCTGGATTTTCATAATGATCAGGATTTGATCAATGGATTGAACATTCATCTCAATACAGTTTTACAGCGGCTGAGCTATGATCTTTCTGTATCAAACCCTATGCTTAATGACATTAAAAAGATGTATCCTTATTTGTTTCATCTTGTCATTGACGTTCTGGAAGACATCAATCAAACGTTCGATCTTTATATCCCTGAGGAAGAGGCAGCATATTTGACGCTGCATTTTCAGGCAGCGATCGAACGGCTGCGTCGCAGCAGCGAGACACATAAAAAGGCGATCATCGTCTGCCACATGGGCATCGGAATGTCACAATTGCTGCGAACAAAAATTGAACGGAAATGTCATCAAATTGCTGTAATGGCCTGTATCGCTAAAGCTGATTTAGCGGGCTATATAAAAAAGCATGAGGATATAGATCTTGTCATTTCCACCATTGCGCTGGAACATGCAACGATTCCCCATATTGTTGTATCACCGCTTTTGGAGCCTGGTGATGAGAAGAAATTGAGTGCATTTATACGTCAGCTCGACGAATTGCACCGCCAAAAACAAAAAACTTTTCAGATGCTGAACAATACAACTCCTTTTTTGGTTTTTTTACAGCAAGAGGCAGAGCACCGCTACAAGTTAATTGAACAGCTGGCGACAGCTTTGTATGAGAAAGGCTATGTTGAAAAGGAATATGCCGTTCATGCGGTTATGCGGGAAAAAATGGCGGCGACAAACATTGGGGCAGGCATAGCCATTCCTCATGCAAACGCTAAATACATTAAACAATCAGTAATTGCAATTGCCACATTAAAAGAGCCGCTTGATTGGGGAAATGAGAAAGTATCGCTTGTTTTTATGCTGGCTGTCAAACATGAGGATCAAAATATGACAAAGCAGCTGTTTAGTGAGCTTTCATACCTGAGTGAGCAGCCGGCCTTTGTGCAGAAGCTGACGAAAGAAACAAACGTCATGACATTTTTATCTTATTTGGATTATTAAAAGCAGGGATTCATTCCTTGCTTTTTTTGTTTATAGGGAAAAATGCCGTTATTTCCGAAACTTATGGTAAAAAAAGCGATTTTAACGGCATGATTTCGGTATACAGTTGAGACAAGATCTTGTTATTCACACTTTAAAGGAGGTTTCGTATGAAACTGTTAGCGATTACATCTTGTCCGAACGGAATTGCCCATACGTATATGGCAGCGGAAAATCTGCAAAAAGCTGCTGACAGATTAGGCGTTAGCATCAAGGTTGAGACCCAGGGCGGAATCGGGGTAGAAAATGAGCTGACCAAAGAGGAGATTCGGGAAGCGGACGCGATCATTATTGCGGCAGACCGCTCGGTAAACAAAGACCGGTTTATAGGCAAAAAATTGCTGTCTGTCGGGGTTCAGGACGGCATCCGCAAACCGGAAGAATTGATTCAAAAAGCACTTAGCGGGGACATATCGGTCTATCATTCCGCTTCTAAATCGGAATCAAGCAATCAACAGGAGAAGAAACAAAATCCGATTTACCGTCATTTAATGAACGGCGTTTCGTTTATGGTTCCTTTCATTGTCGTTGGCGGATTATTGATAGCGGTTGCATTAACGCTTGGAGGCGAGAAAACACCTAAAGGCTTAGTCATTCCGGATGATTCTTTTTGGAAAACGATTGAACAGATCGGCAGTGCTTCATTTTCATTCATGATCCCAATATTAGCCGGATATATCGCATATAGCATCGCTGATAAGCCGGGGCTTGTGCCAGGGATGATCGGCGGATTCATTGCAGCGACTGGAAGTTTTTATGACAGTGCAAGCGGCGCCGGTTTCCTCGGCGGAATCATTGCCGGATTTTTGGCTGGATACGCGGCACTTGGGATCAAAAAATTAAAAGTTCCAAAAGCAATCCAGCCGATTATGCCAATTATTATTATTCCGGTGTTTGCATCACTGATTGTAGGTTTAGCGTTTGTATTTTTGATCGGCGCACCTGTAGCTCAAATTTTCACATCTTTAACTGTTTGGCTGGCGGGGATGAAAGGGTCGAGCTCGATCCTTCTGGCATTGATTTTAGGCGCGATGATCTCATTTGATATGGGCGGTCCCGTAAACAAGGTGGCATTTCTGTTTGGATCGGCAATGATTGGAGAAGGAAATTATGAAATTATGGGGCCAATTGCCGTTTCCATTTGTATACCGCCGATTGGCCTCGGAATTGCAACGTTTTTTGGAAAAAGAAAATTTGAGGCGTCGCAAAGAGAAATGGGGAAAGCGGCATTTACTATGGGACTCTTCGGCATCACTGAAGGAGCTATTCCATTCGCGGCGCAGGATCCTCTTCGTGTCATTCCCAGTATTATGGCAGGTTCTATGACGGGTTCTGTGATAGCGATGATTGGCAATGTGGGAGACAGGGTGGCGCACGGCGGACCTATCGTTGCAGTGCTTGGTGCAGTTGATCATGTATTGATCTTTTTTATTGCTGTATTGGCGGGATCTCTTGTCACTGCCCTGTTCGTCAATGTACTAAAAAAGGATATTACGGAGGCGTCCCCTGTACTCAGCGAAACTGCACCGCCAAGTGAAGCTGCTGCAGCAAAAGAAATACCGCAGCCAACTCAAGCTGAAAGCCGAGAAGCCGAGATGACGGAAATCAAAAAACTGACAGACATTATCAGCCCAGAGCTGATTGAACCACATTTATCCGGGGAGACCAGGAATGACATTATTGATGAAATGATTCAAACATTGTCCGACAGAGGTGTGCTGCATTCAGAGAGCGGGTTTAAACAAGCCATTTTGAATCGTGAACAACAGGGGACAACAGCGATTGGCATGAATATCGCGATTCCGCACGGGAAGTCTGAGGCCGTCAGGAAGCCGAGTGTTGCCTTTGGGATCAAACGATCAGGTGTTGACTGGAACAGCCTGGATGGATCAGATGCAAAATTAATCTTTATGATTGCGGTACCGAAAGAGAGCGGAGGGAACCAGCATCTGAAAATATTGCAGATGTTATCTCGAAAACTAATGGATGACAGCTATAGAAAGCAACTGCTCTCCGTACAAACAACAGAAGAAGCATACAAGCTACTGGATGAAATCGTATAATGCGGGGGGATTTTCATGACGACTGAACCGTTATTTTTCAAGCCTGTTTTCAAAGAGAGGATTTGGGGCGGCACCGCTTTAGCTGCTTTCGGCTATAACATTCCGTCAGAACGAACAGGGGAGTGCTGGGCTTTTGCCGCACATAAAAATGGACAAAGCGTTGTTCAAAACGGAATGTATAAAGGGTTAACGCTCTGCGAATTATGGGAACAGCACAGACATTTATTCGGATATCTTGAAGGGGACCGGTTCCCTCTTCTAACAAAAATATTAGATGCAGACCAAGACTTATCCGTTCAGGTGCATCCGAATGATGATTTTGCCAAAACCCGTGAAAACGGGGAGCTCGGGAAAACCGAATGCTGGTACATCATTGATTGCGAAAAAGATGCAGAGATCATTTACGGCCACAACGCAAAAACAAAGGAAGAACTGGTCTCGATGATAGAGCTTGGAGAATGGGATGAGCTCTTGCGCCGCGTAAAGGTAAAGCCGGGGGATTTCTTCTATGTGCCGAGCGGTACGGTTCATGCAATTGGAAAAGGCATTCTCGTTTTAGAGACGCAGCAGAATTCAGATACAACCTATAGATTATATGATTATGAGCGAAAAGATCCAGAAGGCAATATGCGCGAGCTTCATCTGGAAAAGAGCATAGAAGTCATAGCGGTTCCATCCATTCCAGATCGTCAAACTGTTCAATATGAACAAACAGATGATTTGCATGTAGCCACATTGATTGAATGCGCTTACTTTTCAGTGAAGAAGTGGAGTTTATCAGGATCAGCAAGATTAAAGCAGCAAAAACCATTCCTTCTTGTCAGTGTTATTAAAGGGGAAGGCCGTATGATATCCGGTGAGTATGTCAATACCTTCAAAAAAGGAGATCATATGCTGCTGCCTTTCGGTTTTGGACAATTTAAACTGGAGGGGCAGGCAGAGTGTATCGTCTCTCATTTATGAAACGATAAAGGGAGCAAGTACGTCAATTCATGCTAGGCCAGATTGTTTCATGTAGCGGACCAAAGTGTTGCTGAATATGGAAAAACCCTTCTCAGATTGGAGGGTTTTTTTGATTATAAAAAGGAGTTCCTTTTTATAAAAAGAAGACTATACGCATGCTGAGGAAGGAACTTTTGGTCCCTTACCCGCATTCACGATTCAAAGCCTGACGTTCTTTAAGTGCGGGGTTTTACATTATCCTGTTTAACATTACTAACTAAACCTTGAATAGGCTGTAACACATTTTTGCTGTTATTTTTTCTTATAACAATTGCAGCTATACTAGCTCCTAAACCTAAGAGAGACATCCACATCATCCCTCTGTTTCTTTTACCAGATAAAAGGGGTTGTTTTCTTGCGTTTAAAAGGGCGGTTATCCACCGGACATTATTCATCTTAGAGCCACTTCCATCAAAATTTTTGTTTCGATACTTAGTTTTCGCAAAAGAGGAATTGATATGCTGGAATTATAATGATGGAAGTCAAAAAAGAATATATAAGAATGCAACGAATTAAACTACACATGCTGGACAAACTTATAGGGATTAAAAAAGAAGAAAGGAGGATGGAAATGAAAAAATGGCTGCAAATCATAAGTGCGTTGTTTCTATCCAGTTTTGTATTAATGGGCTGTAATACTGGTCAAGATAATAATGATAATGATAACAATGCTCCAGATGTTGAGGAGAACAATCAAGATAATAACGGCAACAACCAAGATACTGACGATAACAACGTTCCAGGTGTCGATGAGGATGATACCATCAATAAAGATGATGAAAAAGATAATGATCCTGACCCTGAAGATCCAGTTGAGGATCCTGAAGATACCGATAAAGATAGAAAAGACGAGTAAGGAAACTGCACAAATATTGTTTGAAGAAAAACCCGCTCTCAGTTTAGGGAGAGGGTTTTATCTCTTTGCACGCGCTTCAAAAAAAGCAGGCATAGAGCCTGCTTTTTTACATTGTAACGTATCTCCAATGCATAAAGTCTTCTGATTTATGCTCCAATTTAAACCCTAACTTCTCTAAAATACGTTGTGAACCGAAATTGTTATGTTCACATCTTGCTGTGATATGGTTCACCGTATCTTGGCTTAATGCCCAGTTTATGATTTTTTGGGCAGCTTCAACACAATACCCTTTGCGGCGATGGCTTTTATTTGTTGCAAAACCGATTTCGATCATACCATTCGAATCCGGGTCACCTAAAAATCCGGTTCCTCCAACAATTTCATTATTGTCCTTCTTTAAAATAATCCATGAATCAAATCCTTTTGTTCCATTGTTTTCAACTAATTTCTCACGGAAATAAGGGATGGCTTCAAAAAAATCAGAATTTGGCCATTCACCATTTGTTTCATAACCTAGGTCCTTAATGGCCTGGTGATCTCGTTTAGATGCTGCGTCAAGAAGGGGGATATCAATCGTTTTTAATCGTAACCGATTCGTTTCAAGAAGAACCATATGTCTAATCCCCTTTTCTTTTTACTGGTAATAATGATAACATATTGCAATTTTGATACGGAACAAAAATTTTTGGGGACCAGAGAATGCTGAAGAGCATGTGGTGTATTTGAAATGAACCGTAGACAAAGTGCGATAATGCCATTTGGGGACCAATGTCCTCTCGTATTAGAAGATAATCATTGCCTTGACAGTATAGAGACTGCCCGGTATCATAGATCCAAAACGGGTAGGAAAACGCTGATAATAAAGCGTTCCTACCCGTTTTTCTGTTTTTGCTGAAACATTTTGTGTTACCTTTTTACAATCAGATAAAGCGATATGGCTCTTTGGGTTTGAACAGGATTATGAAGCGTAATGACCCATTGGTTTCTCCTCCGCGGATAGCTTGCTATTGCATACAATGGAGCATAATCGCGTGGAGCAAACCCGCCATTCACCACTTTTATATCCCTTCCTTCAAGATAACAAACAAGGTATTCACCGGGATCTATTACCTGTTGGCCAGTCCATGCGTAAGAATAAAAACCGTCTCCGAGATCCTCAGAGGAAGATGGCGGAATAAAGCCATCAATATTCAATGTGATTTCTCTTCTTCGCTGTCTTTCTGAAAAGTCTGGATTTCTTTGAGTGTTAGGAGTATGTGTAAAGTAAGGAATTAACGCAGGACCATAAAAGTAATGATACAAAGCAACCACTCCTTAGTTTTACATTCATACAAATTGTATGTGTGTGTATGTCGTTAATTCCTGTTTTGTTTCAAGTTGACTAAGAATGGAACTTAAGGAGTGAGATCCTTTAATTGGCTTAATGTCTTTTTTTGCACGTTTTTATTTGCTGCGGAGGCGGTGTTGTGACAATGCAGGTCAGTAGAATATGTCTGTCTCTGATGATAGAATTTACTTATTAACTGCAATTAAGAAGACATACATACATTCGATCGTGGGGGAAAAGGATGGCGAAAAAAATGACAAAAACAAATGCGGTTCGTTTGATAGAACAGCAGAACATCTCCTATGAGTTATTAGGCTACAAAACAGAAGGAGGCCAGCCGCTAGATGGCATCTCTGTTTCGGAAAAAATTGGTTACCCTTTGCAGTATGTATATAAAACATTGGTGGCAACAGCAGGAACAAATCATTATTACGTGTTTGTTGTACCCGTTGCAGAGGAATTAGATGTAAAAAAGGCAGCAAAAGTAGTAGGAGAAAAGAAAATAGAAATGATTGCAATGAAGGAACTATTAGGGGTAACTGGCTATCTTCGTGGCGGCTGCTCACCAATCGGCATGAAAAAATTGTTCCCGACCTATATTGATGCAGCAGCTGAAACACTTGATTTTATCATTGTCAGTGCAGGGAAAATCGGTATGCAGCTAAAGGTAGCGCCACAAGATTTAGCCAAAGCATGCGATGCAACATTTGCAGAAATTGTATAGATAGTAAACAAAAAAGCTTAGACACCTAGACTAAGCTTTTTCCGCATCTCTTTCAAATATGATTTCAAAATAAGCAGCTGCTCCATACCCATCGATACTAGGAGCGAAAATCTGAACGAATGTCCAGCCACTTTTCGCATAGTCATGGATGATTTGCTGGTAATCTACTTTAGGCCTTCTTCTCATAGTGCTCAGTTCAACTCTTACGAATTCATATTCTTTCATCGTTTGATACCTCCTCTTAAGGTATACGTAAGAATAAGAAGGAAGTTACAAAAAACTGGTAAAAATTGAACCGCTGTACAACTAAAAGCATCCCTTTCAATATTGTAGACCTCCAAATCTATGAACATGGAAAAAACTAAATAATATATTACCATAATATAGGGTGTTTGGACAATTTCTCTTTCTTTTCTTGCATGTAAGATAAAGGCGAAAGTCTATTTTTTTGTTTGTTTTTGGCTTATAATACCTGATGATGGAAAAAGAGTTCGAGTTTATAGATTGGATAATTACAAGTATTTTCCATTTTACTTTTGTGCTTTGGCGAACACCCGGTAGTAAGCTGGGGATGTACTTTCTTTTCTTTCAATCAAAACATGCAAAGATGCGGACATGTTTAATATCCGGCTGGGCTTTATCTCATTATGTATTTTGCCTTTAAGTAATCATTCCAAGAAAGCGATGATATTCATGAACAAAGAAACCCTAAAATACATACTCACTATTTTCTCAATATGTGCAACCCTTCAGGAAACCGATGATATGAGTATTGCTCATAGCTGGATTTTGACTGAAATCGTACGATTTTTGATTTGCACGGCTGTGTTTTTAATCCTGACATTTCTATTAGATGCTGTTTTTCCAAACAAAAAAGAGTCACATTAATGTGTGGCTCATTTTGCATAACATCATCTGATCAAAAACATCACAAATGAATCAATCATCATGATTAAAAACAGAAAGCAAAAATAAATGAGCGAGTAGACAAACATATCCTTTGCCCACTTCACGTCATCATCCGTTTTGAATCCTTGGATGCTTTTTTTGATCCATATGCCTCCGAGAACCAAGGCAGCTAAGAAATAAAATGGACTGATATGACCAGCGGCGAGAGTAAAAGGAAATAACAGCGTCACTGGCACTAGGACTGCAATATATTGAATCATTTTTACTTTCGTTACATGATTTCCTTTTACAACAGGCAAGAGCGGAACGCCCGCTGCCCGATATTCCTCTTTCCGTCTTATCCCAATCGCCCAAAAATGCGGGGGCTGCCACAGAAACATAATCGCGTACAATAGCACTGCCGTCATGCTGATGTCTCCGGTTACGGCACAATACCCCATCAATGGCGGCGCAGCTCCCGGAAAGCTTCCGACAAATGTACTCCACACAGAGGTTCGTTTCACCCATACCGTATAGATGATCGCATAAAAGATAAAGGCGGCCAGTCCGAGAAGGGCAGTTAATGGATTGAGGGAATACAGCATCACAAGACCGGTGATTCCTAATACGGAGCCATACGTTAAGATCATGGCTGGCGGCATTTTCCCTGTGACTGAGGCCCTGCTGCGGGTGCGCGCCATTTTTGCGTCCATATGGCGGTCAAAATAATTGTTATAGACAGTCCCGGAAGCCATAACAAACGCGGTTCCAAACATTGCTGTCACCATTGTCATCAAAAAAGCCATTCCTGTTAATGGTTTTTCTGCGCTGGCAAACGCAATCCAAAATCCGCCAAAGGCAGCTATCGAGTTTGATATGATAATGCCGGGTTTTGCAAGTTTGATAAAATCGTAAGCTGTTACCCGGTTAGAAGGTTTTATGTATGTCGTTTCAGATATAGCTGCAGAATCTCTTGTATTCTCCAAAAATAGACGCCTCCCCCAAAACTGCATGCTTTTGTTATCGTAACAAGAGGGCTGTGAAAGCGCAATTATTTCCTATATTTGTCATGATATTGTCATTTTTAAAACAAAAAAATGGGGAGCTGGACTGCCCCCATTTCGGTAAACGAAGCCTAGTATCCTCCGCCGTATCCTCCGCCATATCCGCCGCCGTACCAAGGGTAGTAAGGTGGACGCGGGCGCGGGTAGTAGTAAGGCGGACGCGGATAAAACGGGTAGAACGGATAAAACGGTCTTGGATAATAATAAGGCGGATAAAATGGCGGTCTCGGGCGCGGATAATAATAAGGCTGTCTTTCATCATAAGGTGTAATTTGTTCAAACGACTGTTCATTCAAAGGATAATCCAAGAGGAAAACCTCCCTAACTTTTTTATTCTGTTTACCATATTCTAGATGTTTGAGTTGGGTGTATGTACATTTGTGAAATCGTTTATTTTTTTATAATGAAATCCCTGAAAAAGGATTGACAAGAACTTTTAAATCTCATATTATTACAAATGTAAAATAAATGTTACTTTAATGTTACAAAAATATTTCTAAAAAGATACGATTCTAACATTGATGCAAGATAAATCGAAACGGTTACGAAAGAAGGAATTGGGTTGTTGGCAAAAAGAATCAAGTGGTTTCATGTATTAATTGCAGTTGTATGTGTGGCGGGCCTTATCGGCTTTTTCCATAATTCATTACAAAAAGAAACGGTTATGAATAAAGTAAAAACTGATTCTCAGTATGGGAATGTGGAAATCGCAACGCTTGTGAATGACGGGAAAACTTTCAATTACGCGGTCAACTATCCTGTTTTCAAAAATAAAAAAATGGATGGGGTATTAAAGAGTTTCGCGGAGAAAGAGGTTCGCCAATTTCAGAAGGAAACAAAAGACGTCGATCAGGAGCATACGAAAAAACGCAACGAATTAAATGTTGATTATAAAATTGTCCATTATGCCAAGCAGACAGTAGCGATTGTATTTAATGAATATAAATATATCGGCGGTGCACACGGGCAAACCGTGAAAAAAACGTTTAACTATGATTTTAGTAAGCAAGCTTTTCTTTCAATTGATGATATTTTCAATGAGGATGCTGACTATTTACATAAGCTTTCGTTAATCGCTTATCATGAGCTGAAAAAAGATAAGGACATTGCTGCCGACGATGCGCTGTTAAGAGAAGGAACGGCACCGAAAAAAGAAAATTTCAGCCGCTTTGCCATCAAGGAAGATTATATCGAATTTTATTTTGATACATATCAGGTCGCAGCAGGCTATCTTGGAGGGCAATCGATTGCCATTAAAAAAAGCCTTTTGAAAGACAGCTTGAAAGAACAATATATGGATAAAGCAAAAAACAAAAATAAAATCAAAGAACAAAAGCCGAAGCATGAAGTGATTTCATTGCCCAAAGAGGAAACAATTGATCCAAATCAAAAAGTCATTGCGCTTACTTTCGATGACGGCCCGAATCCTGCGACAACAAATCAGATTTTGGACTCCTTGAAGAAATATAAGGGGCATGCCACGTTTTTTGTTCTGGGGAGCAGAGTGCAATATTATCCGGAAACACTTAAAAGAATGCTGAAAGAAGGAAATGAGGTGGGGAACCATTCATGGAGCCATCCGCTTCTCACAAGGCTTTCAGTGAAAGAAGCGTTAAAGCAGATCAATGACACGCAGGATATCATTGAAAAAATAAGCGGATATCGCCCGACGCTTGTAAGACCTCCATACGGCGGCATTAATGATGAGCTGCGGAGTCAATTGAAAATGGATGTCGCGTTATGGGATGTTGATCCGGAAGATTGGAAAGACCGTAACAAAAAAACAATCGTTGACCGTGTCATGAGTCAGGCGGGAGATGGAAGAACCATCTTGATTCACGACATCTACCGCACCTCTGCTGATGCGGCTGATGAAATTATCAAAAAGCTCACCGATCAAGGCTATCAATTGGTGACGGCCTCTCAGCTTGAAGAGGTTAAAAAACAAAGAGAAGCGAATTAATACGAAAAGGCTGCCGCGGATATTGCCCGTTTGGCAGCCTTTTTTCTTTTTAATAAGATCCTGTGGTGGCCCAAA
Organism: Bacillus sp. SN1; assembly: GCF_002796895.1. NCBI lineage: Bacteria > Bacillati > Bacillota > Bacilli > Caryophanales > Bacillaceae > Bacillus > Bacillus sp. SN1. Next base: position 1,286,323 of record NZ_PHIE01000001.1, on the reverse strand, counting down.
CATTCAGGTTCGGTCCTGAATACTTGCCGAAAGCGTAAGAAGTCCTTGGGTCTAAATCATATACCATCGGTGTATAACAGGATTTTTGGCCGGCTACAGCTTTTCCGTTTCCGCCTGCAGAATCACAGTTATATCTCTTTCCGTCCGTGTTTCGGGTAATCTCCGCGTTTGCTTCAAAGCCTGTCGTTAATGTGTTATTCATCGTGATTTTTGCCCAAGCCGTTTTACATGTACTGCTGAATTTGAGCTCGACCACTCCGATGACTTGATTGTTGGCATTCACTAAGTTTGAGGATTTTTTTGTGGAGCCGCTGGACGCACAATCATTGTAATAAGGGCTTTTTCCATCGTAGGCATGGGTTTCTGCATTGGCGGGTGCTCCTTTGACAGCAAAAACAAATACTACTGCGAATAACACCAATGAAGCTTTCGTAAACAGTCTTTTCATGTTCTTTATTACCTCCTTAATATGGCAAACAATAAATCATACGGAGGAACAATCAAAACATGCATGCTTTTTTGTGAACAATAAAGGCGGCCTGGAGGGATGGAGTTCTTGGCCGCCTTTGGTGAGATATTAAGCTTTTACATCAATGGTTTGTCCGAGCGTCGGATGCTGAATCATCTTTAAAGTTTGATCGGCATTTTGCTTGGCGGTGTCCATCATTTTTTTCGTTAAAGCGATATCAACATTTTGGGCAAGGGATGCTTGATGCATCGCAACTGATAAAGCAGGAATATCCATCGTTCCACCTCCTATGCCTTACCTATCGGCGGCTTTGTATCATTTTACAGTGAAAAATGGCTTAATTTTCGCTGTTGACCCTTACGCTGCGGCATACCGTATGTTTTTGACAAGGAGGGAATCAGGATGAATCTTGTAATGGAAAAGACCATTGAGCAATACGAAAAGCTGTTTTCAATGGATGAACAGAAAAGAGAGGATGAATTTCGGTATACGATGATGAGGCCGTTTGAAAAGATGTGGGGCGCCATCCAAGTTCCGCTGAAAGCAAAGGAGCCAAACGGCTATGATGTAATGATGGCTGTGAAAATGCTTGGTTATTTGGATATCCGTGATGCTGAAACCGGGCAGAAAGCACTGCAAATACTGAAAGAATCACATGCTGCAGAGACAGCTGAAGCTGCGCTTCGGCAATGTATACGTTTTGCTGAGCGCAAGCAGCTGCGGGTGAATGCCGGCGAGACCAAATTCGGCCTTTATATCGCTGATCCCAATAAGCTTCAGCTGCAAAAAGGCTACTGCGGGTTTGGCGGGATACCGGGCTTTATTCAAGTATGGATTGATCCGAACAGTTATAACCTGCCGAGGCTCCCCTCTATCATTGCTCATGAGTTTCATCATAATTTGCGGTTTTCGTATGTTGATTTTCATCACGGCACTGTGAGTGTCGGGGATTATCTCGTGATTGAAGGATTGGCTGAGTCATTTGCCAGAGAGCTGTTTGGCGTGGAGCAATTGGGTCCTTGGGTAACACGTTTTGATCAAGAAGATTTGCAGTATTCCATTGAAGTGATCAATGAGGTGCTGGATGTGAAAGGTTTTTCAGAAGTGAGCCGTTATATGTTTGGCGATCCAATTGCTAAAGAGCAGGGTTTTGAGCCTGCTGGTTTATCGGCTTTTGCGGGTTATGCGGTTGGCTATCATGCCGTTCAGTCATTTATGGATCAACAGCAAGTCACGATAAACGAGGCCACGCTCCTGGATGCGGAGACCATTCTTTCTCAGTGCGGGCTGTTTTCCAAATGAAAAAAGCGTCACATATTGCGGCGCTTTTTGATTCCCAGAACCAGCAGTTCTATGGCGGCACAGGCGGCAATTCCGACTGTATACGCTCCGATATCGCTCCATAAAAATCCGTATCCCAGAACAAGACCGCCAAGAGAAGTGTCTCTGATCCGATCGATCCATTCGGCGTGATACAGCTGGCTGATTTCAATGATAAAACAGAAAGTAAGACTGATAATGCCCGTCATCATTGTCTTCAGATTTTGAAATAGAAACCCGCATCCCGTAAAGATCATGGCGGCCCACAGCGAGTCCCCGAGATAAGGATTGACGGCATCCGGAAGAACATTGGAGAATGCTCTAGATCCCAGCCCCATCCCGATGATCAGTAAGGTGAAAGCTGCATATATCCATCGATATCGCTTCATTAAAAATTGATACCCCGTCTCCAATTGATCTCCCATGTATTGTAAGGAATATATCTTTTATTTGTCCAATAAAAAAGCGGCCGAGCAGCCGCATGATGGTTTTATTTTGCTTTAAGGTTTACATGGTCAGCGGTCTGGTCCTTGCCAATTACAAAATGAAGTTCATATCGGCCTGTGTCATATACATAGTCGATTTCATCGGTAAACGGGACGGTTAACACTCGATTCGCGGGGCCTATTTTATTTTGCAGCACTTCCGGCGTAACCCCGCCTAAATTCAGCTGCCGTTCCACGCCGGTTCCGAAGTAGCGGATTTCTGAAATCGTCATGTCTTTATGATAGGAAAATCCGTAGCCCGGCTGGCCCATATTCCAGTGATATAAATCAAACCGATTGTCTCCTCCAGATGGTCGTTCCGGTTCCCCTAGTGCAGCGTGGACATCGCCTTTCGTGCTTTTGTTAACGGTAAGGCCTTGCGCTTGCTGAGGCATTTCTCCTGTGTAGGCGGTGCTGTAGAGATTTTTGACAAGCTCGGCGGCTGATTGGTTTGTGTTTTCAGAGAGCGTGTTTGTTTGAGTTACGCCCTTTGCCGGTGTTGAAAAGGACGCCGCTCCAAAGCTGGAAAGTGTGCCTGTCAGTACGGCTGCCGAGGTTAGAACAGACATTGTTTTTTTCATGTTGATCCCTCCTTTATCATCTACCATCTCGTTTCCCGGTGTTTATGCAATAAAACATGTGGGTGCGCTTTGTATGTTTTGCTGAGTCCTTGTAGGGGAACTGAAATGGGTAATTCGGTATATACAAGCAAGAAAGGGGAATGGAGATGGCTGACAAGAAAAAAATCACAATAAACGGCGTTGAAATGGAGGCGTCCGAGGAACAGACGGTGCTGCAGCTTTTGAATAACAGTTCAATTGAAGTGCCGCAAGTTTGCTATCATCCAAGCTTAGGGCCGATTGAAACATGCGATACGTGCATAGTCAGCATCAATGGTGAGCTGAAAAGATCGTGCTCAGCTGAATTAAAGGATGGGGACGTCATTGATACGCTTTCGCCTGATGTGAAAAAAGCGCAGGTCATCGGGATGGACAAGATTTTATATAATCATGAGCTTTATTGTACAGTTTGCGATTACAACAACGGGGGATGCGAAATACATAATACGGTGAAGGAAATGAAAATCAATCACCAAAGCATCCCGTTTGATCATAAACCTTACCATAAGGATGAATCCCATCCATTTTACCGGTACGATCCGGATCAATGTATTTTGTGCGGCCGCTGTGTCGAAGCGTGCCAGGACGTTCAGGTAACTGAAACATTGACCATTGATTGGGAACGGAAGCGCCCGCGCGTCATTTGGGATAATGATGTGCCGATCAATGAGTCGTCGTGTGTATCATGCGGCCACTGTTCAACTGTCTGTCCGTGTAACGCGATGATGGAAAAAGGAATGGAAGGGGAAGCCGGATATTTAACAGGCATTGATAACGAAACGCTCCGTCCGATGATCGAGATTACAAAAGGCGTAGAGACAGGTTACGGCTCGATTCTCGCCATTTCTGATATGGAATCCGCCATGCGTGATGAACGAATCAAGAAAACGAAAACCGTCTGCACCTATTGCGGTGTGGGGTGCAGCTTTGATGTCTGGACAAAGGGCAGAGACATTCTGAAAGTCGAGCCGCAGGAGGAAGCGCCAGCCAACGGCATTTCTACCTGTGTAAAAGGGAAATTCGGCTGGGATTTCGTGAACAGCGAGGAACGCCTGACAAAGCCGCTGATCCGCGAAGGCGACCGTTTCCGTGAAGCGGAGTGGGAGGAAGCGTTATCGCTGATCGCCAGCAAGTTCACGGATTTAAAAGAAGAGTTTGGCCCAGATTCACTCGCTTTTATTACATCTTCTAAATGTACAAATGAAGAATCTTATCTCATGCAAAAGCTGGCCAGAGGGATCATCGGCACAAATAATGTGGACAACTGCTCGCGCTATTGCCAATCTCCTGCGACTGCCGGTCTGTTCCGGACAGTCGGTTATGGCGGTGATTCAGGGTCGATTACAGATATCGCGCAAGCGGATCTTGTGTTGATTATCGGTTCGAACACGTCAGAGTCACATCCGGTCTTGTCCACTCGCATTAAACGGGCTCATAAGCTGAGAGGGCAGAAAGTGATCGTAGCGGATATCAGAAAACACGAAATGGCAGAGCGCTCTGATTTATTTGTTCAGCCGCGTGCCGGATCAGATATCGTCTGGCTGAATGCCATCGCCAAATATTTAATTGAAAACGGCAAGGCCGATGAACGCTTTTTGCGGGAAAAAGTGAACGGACGGGATGAATATGTAAGAAGCCTGGCACCATATACCCTTGAATATGCCGAGGAGAAAACCGGAATTGATCAAGACACCCTGATCCAAATGGCGGAGATGATTGGCCAAGCTAACAGTGTGTGCGCATTGTGGGCAATGGGCGTGACACAGCATATTGGCGGAAGCGACACGAGCACCGCAATCTCTAATCTGCTGCTTGTGACAGGAAACTACGGGAAACCGGGAGCAGGTTCTTACCCATTGCGCGGCCATAACAACGTGCAGGGAGCAAGTGACTTCGGAAGCATGCCTGACAGACTGCCGGGCTATGAAAAAGTAACGGACGAACAAGTCCGCCAAAAATACGAGCGGGCGTGGGGTGTGCCGCTGCCGAAGGAGCCGGGCATGACCAACCACGAAATGATCGAAAAAATCCATTCCGGCCAGCTGAAAGCGATGTATGTAAAAGGTGAAGAAATGGGCTTGGTCGATTCCAATATCAATCATGTACATGCCGCATATGAAAAGCTTGATTTCTTTGTGGTGCAGGATATTTTCCTTTCACGTACAGCCGAGTTTGCTGATGTTGTTCTTCCTGCGAGCCCGAGCCTTGAAAAAGAGGGCACCTTTACTAATACAGAACGCCGTATTCAGCGGCTGTATCAGGTGTTTGAACCGCTGGGCGAATCAAAGCCTGACTGGCAGATTATTATGGAGGTTGCCAATAAGCTTGGCGCTGACTGGCACTATGGGCACCCTGGAGACATTATGGAGGAAGCAGCCATGCTGTCGCCGATTTATGCCGGCGTCACCTATGAACGCATTGAAGGCTACAATTCCCTTCAATGGCCTGTAAACGCTGATGGAAAAGATTCGCCTTTACTCTTTACAGAGCGCTTTCCTTTCCCGGACGGCAAAGCCATTCTCTATCCTGTTCAGTGGACAGAGCCTGAAGAATTCGGTGAGGAATATGATATCCATGTCAACAATGGGCGGCTCTTGGAGCATTTCCACGAAGGAAACCTGACCTACAAATCAAAAGGCATTTCGAAGAAAACACCGGAAGCGTTCTTAGAAATTTCTCCTGAGCTTGCGGCAGAACGGGGAATTCAGGACGGAACCCTTGTCAGACTCACATCGCCTTTCGGAAATGTCAAAGTGAAGTGCCTGATAACGGATCGTGTCAAAGGGAAGGAAGTATACCTGCCAATGAACGATTCAGGGGAAGCGGCGATCAACCTGTTAACAGGCAGCCATGCCGATAAGGATACCGATACGCCTGCATACAAAGAAACATCAGCCAAAATGGAAATTTTGAAACACGACGGAACCAATCCGCTTCCTAACATCAATCACCGCAACGGCAATCCGCAGCCGCAAATCGGTGTGCAGGTACAAAAGAAATGGGCGCGGAAGGATTATATTTTTCCTGGCGACGCAGTGAAAAGGGGGATCGGACATAATGGCTAAAGCGATTAAACGAATTCAAAAAATCGAGGTAACCGAAGAGGATCAGCGAAAGCGTGATATGAAAGAAATTGAAGATGCATTAGTCGAAAATAAGGAAGCCATTCTTGAAACGCTGCAAATGCTCGGCCACATGAACGAGCGCGGCGTCCTTCCATTGCTCCGCGGCCTTTTTGGCCAAGGAGATAAAGTCCTTGATATCCTAGTGAAAAAGGCAGATACAGAGGAAACGGCCAATACGCTGAAAAATCTGCTTCTTCTGTTTGGAACGCTCGGCATGCTGGACGTAAAACAGCTGGAGCCTCTCATTTTGAAAGTGAATGCGGGTGTGGCAAACGCGGTGGAACAGAAGAACAGCGAAGAGAAAACAGGTTATTTTGATATCATCCGTTCGCTCAAAGACCCGGAAATCAACAAAGCAGTTACGCTGCTCTTCTCCTTTTTGAAAGGAATGGGACAAGATACAAAGGAGCTGGAACGCACGACGCAGCCTCCGGAGCACCAAAAACATCACCAGGAACCCCGAGAGAAAAGGGAAATGAATAAGCGAGATTGATTACCTGCCCGAGCCGGCTGCTGCCAGCTCGGGTTTTTTGATGAAAAGGGTCTAATGGACTAGTCTAAAATGTTCAAATACTAGAAAGAAGTAAGTTTATGATGAATGAGATAGAAATAATTGTTACTTTATTACCTGTTAGGAAAAGGAAAAATCTGATTATAATAGAAACCGATTACTTTAGATGGGGGAACAGTCATGAAAAAAGTCTTATTAGTATTGTTTGTCTTGACGATCGGGTTTGCGCTATCTGCGTGCAGCCAATCAAGCGATGCGTCAGAGAAGGAAAAACCGAAAGAGAAAAAATCGCAAGAAGAGCTTGAAAAGGAACTTGATAAGGAATTGAAAGAAGGCGGTGAGCCGAAGAACAAAAAAGATGATCAAATACATAAAATAGGAGAAACGATTAAAGCAAATGATATTCATTTTACGGTGAATAAAGTGGATCGTGAACAGAATGGCCAATATGGAGATTTGGGTGGAAAAGAATCTGATAAAATAAAAACAGTAAAAGGTGATGAAGAGCGGTTAATTATAGAAGTGACCCTGGAATACGTTGGAAAAGGTTCAATGGAATACAGCCGATTAGGATTAGATCTGAAAGACAGGAAGAATAAATCAGTTCGTTCTGTCATTTCTTTAGAAGATAAAGGAAAAATGTTTTTGGGGGGAAATCTGGCGTCAGGAAAAAAGGTGACAGGAGTAGTTAGTTATGTAATACCTAAAGGGGAACAGAAAAATTACACATTAGTGTATAACCCTTTTTTAACAGATACTAGAAGTGATAGAATTGAAGAAAGCGCAAAATACAATATAGATTATTTGATAAAATTAGATAAATAACATTAAAAAAAGCACGTTTTCATCAGGGGAAAAACGTGCTTTTTTTATAGTGACAAATAACGTGAAGGGATGAGTGATAAAAGTGCAAACCAAATGGCTGAAACGGGCGCAGCGGATTCAGGCGATCGCACAGGCAGGGCTTGCTTTTTCCAAGGATGTATATGACAGGGAAAGATACGAAGAGCTGATGAATCTCAGCGTAGAGATGATGGCGGATTACTCGCAGACGGAAATTGAAGTCATCACTGATTTATGGAAGGGCGAGAAAGGCTATCCGACACCGAAAGCGGATGTTCGCGGCGCAGTATTTCGAGAGAATCAGATTTTGCTTGTCCGGGAGAAGCACGATGAGCTGTGGTCGCTTCCGGGCGGGTTTTGCGAGATTGGTTTATCACCAGCAGAAAATGTGATCAAGGAAATCAAAGAAGAGTCGGGGTACGATACAGAACCGTCTCGATTGCTGGCCGTGCTAGACAGCCATAAGCATCCTCATCCGCCTCAGCCGTATCATTACTATAAGATATTCATTGAATGCAGCATAACAGGCGATCAGGGGGAAATAGGAATTGAGACGAATCACGCCGCTTTTTTTCTTGAAGACAGGCTCCCGCCGCTTTCTCCAAAACGAAACACACCTTCACAGCTCAGCGTTTTGTTTGACTTTTTGCGTCATCCGGACAAGAAAACGATATTTGACTAAAAAAAGAAAGAGCCAGGAAGGCTCTTTCTTTTTTTATAGCGCAATATGTTTTTCGCTGGAGAGTTTCAGAAGAGTCAAAATAGAATCGGCTTGTTTATGGCCGAGTTTTTGCTTTAATTTGTTTTCTTCAACTAATCGGCTGCCGTAAATCTCGACAGAGGCTTTGTCAACGACAGTATGCCAGTTTTCCTGCTTTTTTCCCTCAACAAGCGGTTTTTCATGTCTCTCAGAAAAAGAGAACACAAACAATACAAATGCAAGTGAAAGTAGGATGCCGACAACTTGTTTTTTGAAATTGGTCTGTGCTGCCATGTTGTTCTCTCCTTCACCTTTTACCTTCTATTTAATCATAGAATCAGCTTGGTTTATATAATGGAAAAGTCATTTTTGGGGTTAGTGCTATTGATTGAGAATAGGGGGTGTTTTCTGTCGGAGTGTGTGCAATTGAATGCATAGTGAATTTACATGCTTATGTCTAAGGTCACGTTGTGAGCCAAAGCGACAGTGCTGAATAGAAAAAAATTGAAAGATTATGGTAAGATGAACGAAATTCGAGGGGGAATATATGATGCCTGCATCGGACATCATGATCGCCTGCCTGCTGTTATCCAATCTGTCTATACTTGATTGTCCCTCTCTTTTTCGAAAGCGGGAGGTGAAGAAGAGCGTCAATTGCTGAATTCTTTCAAGGGGAGTGACAATACGTGAATGTGTTAAACCGACGGCAAGCCTTGCAGCGAGCGTTGCTCAATGGAAAAAACAAACAGGATGCGTATCATCCGTTTCCATGGTACGAATCGATGAGAAAGGAAGCGCCTGTTTCCTATGATGAAGAAAATCAAGTGTGGAGCGTTTTTCTTTATGATGATGTCAAAAAAGTTATTGGGGATAAAGAGGTGTTTTCCAGTTATATGCCGCAGCAGTCAAGCTCTATCGGGAATTCCATCATTAATATGGACCCGCCAAGGCATACGCAAATCCGTTCTGTAGTGAATAAAGCCTTCACACCGCGTGTGATGAAGCAATGGGAACCGAGAATTCAGGAAATCACAGATGAACTGATTCAAAAATTTCAAGGGCGAAGTGAGTTTGACCTTGTTCACGATTTTTCATACCCGCTTCCGGTTATCGTGATATCTGAGCTGCTGGGAGTGCCTTCGGAGCATATGGATCAGTTTAAAGCATGGTCTGATCTTCTGGTCAGCACACCGAAGGATAAAAGTGAAGAAGCTGAAAAAGCCTTTTTGGAAGAACGAAACAAGTGCGAGGAAGAACTGGCCGCGTTTTTTGCCGGCATCATAGAAGAAAAGCGAAACAAACCGGCACAGGACATCATTTCAATTTTAGTAAAAGCGGAAGAAACAGGCGAAAAGCTGTCCGGAGAAGGGCTGATTCCGTTTTGCACGCTGCTGCTGGTAGCTGGGAATGAAACCACCACAAACCTGATTTCAAATGCGATGTACAGCATATTAGAAACGCCGGATATATACGCTGAACTGCGCAGCCATCCTGAACTGATGCCTCAGGCAGTCGAGGAGGCCCTGCGTTTCAGGGCGCCTGCCCCGGTTTTGAGGCGCATTGCCAAACGGGATACGGAGATCGGGGGGCACCTGATAAAAGAAGGAGATATGGTTCTGGCTTTTGTGGCATCAGCAAATCGTGATGAAGCGAAGTTTGACAGGCCGCACATGTTTGATATCCGTCGCCATCCCAATCCGCATATCGCGTTTGGCCACGGCATCCATTTTTGTCTTGGGGCACCGCTTGCCCGTCTTGAAGCAAATATTGCGTTAACATCTTTGATTTCTGCTTTCTCTCATATGGAATGCGTCAGTATCACTCCGATTGAAAACAGCGTGATATACGGATTAAAGAGCTTCCGTGTCAAAATTTAATAAAAAGGAGACTGGAAATTTATGAAAAAGCACCATATTTCGATGATCAATATTCCGGCGTACGGGCATGTCAATCCTACGCTTGCATTAGTGGAGAAGCTTTGTGAGAAAGGGCACCGTGTTACGTATGCGACGACTGAGGAGTTCGCGCCTGCTGTTCAGCAAGCAGGTGCAGAAGCATTGATCTATCATACTTCCTTGAATATTGATCCTAAGCAAATCAGGGAGATGATGGAAAAGAATGAGACGACGCTCAGTCTTTTGAAAGAATCACTCAGCATTCTACCGCAGCTTGAGGATTTATATCAGGATGATCAGCCTGATCTGGTTATCTATGATTTTATCGCCCTGGCGGGAAAATTGTTTGCTGATAAGCTTAATGTGCCGGTTATCAAGCTCTGTTCATCATATGCCCAAAATGAATCCTTTCAGCTCGGAAGTGAAGACATGCTGAAAAAAATAAGAGAAGCAGAGGCTGAATTTAAAGCCTACTTGGAGCAAGAGCAATTGCCGGCTGTTTCATTTGAACAATTAGCTGTGCCGGAAGCATTAAATATTGTCTTTATGCCGAAGTCCTTTCAGATTCAGCATGAGACGTTTGATGACCGTTTCTGTTTTGTCGGCCCATCTCTTGGAAAACGGACGGAACAAGAAAGCCTGTTGATTGAAAAGGATGATCGCCCGGTTATGCTGATTTCATTGGGAACGGCGTTTAACGCATGGCCGGAATTTTACAAGATGTGCATCGAGGCATTTCGGAATTCTTCATGGCAAGTGATCATGTCGGTCGGGAAAACGATTGATCCTGAAAGCCTGGATGATATTCCTGCTCACTTTACCATTCGCCAAAGTGTGCCGCAGCTTGAGGTATTGGAGAGAGCCGATTTGTTTATTTCTCATGGCGGGATGAACAGTACGATGGAGGCGATGAATGCAGGTGTGCCGCTTGTCGTTATTCCGCAAATGTATGAGCAGGAGCTCACTGCTAAGCGTGTCGATGAATTAGGCCTTGGTGTTTATTTGCCGAAAGAGGACGTTAGTGTGGCCAAGCTACAGGAAGCAGTGCAGGCCGTATCCAATGATCAAGAGGTGCTCAGCCGCGTCAAGAATATGCAAAAGGATGTAAAAGAAGCAGGCGGAGCGGAGCGTGCGGCAGCTGAGATTGAAGCGTTCATGAAAAAATCAGCTATCCTGCAATAAATCACAAAAACCGAAATCAAAATACGATTTCGGTTTTTTGTTTAAATATTTTTTTTCATCCCGCATCTCCGGCATTCTCTAAGAAATTTTCCGCCTTTTACAGAGCTTTTGAACAGTGTGTAATCACAATTGTCGCAGCGCCCGCTGCGGACGTCCGGATATTCGTTGAATTCGTAAACGATCGATGTATCGTAGCCTTTTGTTTCATATTCTTCTTTTTTTGTTTCCATGATCGATCCTCCGTTAGCAAACGTGTCTGCTGTTTATATTACAGCAAGCTTCCGGCGTATTCAATGGATAGTAGAGGCTTGGAATTATCTTGATTTCTCCCTTTGTATGCGCCACAATAGCTTTATTAAGCTTGTATACATAAAAAGCCTATGCAAAGAGGAGAGGAAACGGGTATGGGAAAAGGATTACATGGAAAACGCGTGGCAATCGGGGGCTCCCGAAAAACGGAAGAAATCAGCACGATCATTGAGAAACAGGGTGGAACTCCTGTCATCCGGCCTCTCCAAGGAACGGTTTACTTGGCAGAGAAGCAGGTGGAGCCGGATTTGCGAACATTTGCGGAAGAAAAAGCTGACTGGGTCATTTTCACGACAGGCATCGGGTTGGAGACTCTTATCGATATGGCTGAGAAAATCGGTATGAAAGATGCGTTTCTGCAAGCCATTCGCCAGGCAAAAACGGCATGCCGGGGATACAAAACGCTGTCTGCACTGAAAAAGCTTGGAATCACACCGGAAGCTTCGGATGAAGACGGGACAACAAGAGGCTTAATCCGTTCCTTGGAGCCTCACGACTTTTCAGGAAAAACAGTCATGGTGCAGCTTCATGGCGAAAAAGCGCCGGCCCTCATGGCATTTCTTGAAGAAAAAGGCGCGTCTGTCCTGCCGATTCTGCCTTATCAGCACATCCCGCCGGAGGAGGAAACGGTGGAGCGGTTATGCCGAGAGCTGATAAACAATGAGATCGATGCCGTTTGTTTTACAACGGCAATTCAGGTTCGTTCCCTGTTTGAGTTTGCCAAGGAGCGCGGCTATATCGATGAAGTGAAGACCGTATTCGAAGAGCGCGCCATCGCTGCGGCTGTCGGAAAAGTGACTGCTGAAGCACTGCGGGAAGAAGGCATCACAAGACTGCTTGCTCCGGAGATTGAGCGGATGGGCGCGATGATTATTGAGCTGTCCAAGTATTATGAAGAAAAGGAATAACCCGTACAAAAAGCCGCTTTCCAAGGGAAAGTGGCTTTTGTCTGTCATCCATTCTGCTTCAGCTGCTGATGCGCGGTGAATAATGACGGGTATGTCAGCACGCTTAAGATCACACATGTCAGCGCGGCGGACGCCATCGTTGTAAACACGATTAAGAGCTGAAAGCGAACTGCCTGAATCGGGTCCGCACCCGCTAAAATCTGGCCTGTCATCATGCCTGGAAGCTGAACAAGCCCAAGTGTTTTCTGGCTTTCCAGCGTTGGGATCATACTCATTTTCATCGCAGAAGTAAGAATACGCTGTATAGATTGCTTCGGTGTGCCTCCAAGAGACAATATTAACTGAATTTCCTCTTTACGCACGCCGACTTCAGAGCTGAGCCGGTTTAAAAACAAACTTGCGAGCACCATCGAATTTCCGATGACCATTCCGCTGATCGGAATGACATATCGGGCCGTAAGCGGGATGATATGAAGAGACAAGAGAATTCCCTGCGTCACAATTTCTACAATCGCTAACGCCGCGAACACTCTCCAAAACGAACCGATTGTATTTTTCTTTCGTTTGATGACATTTTGCGCTGCCACTGCCAGCATTAACAGCACCATCAGAAGGATAAAAACAGGATGGTCTCCGCGGAAAATCAGCGATAGTACATAACCGATGACAAGCAGCTGTACCGCAGCTCGGATGGTGGCAATGATCATGTCTTTTTCTACGCCGGCTTTAAAGGATTTTGATAAAAACAAGGCGATCAAAACAAAGATCATCGTTAAAGAGAGGGAAAGGTAATCCATTACCGGGTACCTCCCTTCAAAAACTCTTTGGCTGTTTCATGCTGCGGATTAGAGAAAAATGTTTCAGTTTCTGCGATTTCCAGCAGCCGGCCATCCGCCATAAACCAAATGGTATCGGCTACTCGTTTTGCCTGCTCCATATTATGAGTCACCCACATGACCGTCAGCTTTTTCTCTTGATGCTGCTTTTTGATCAGCTCTTCAACCTCAAGAGCAGAAACCGGGTCCAAGGCCGACGTAATTTCGTCCAACAATAGAATAGAGGAAGGATTTGCGAGTGTTCTGGCTAGTGACAGTCTTTGACGCTGTCCGCCCGATAAATCCTTGGCGCTTCTGTCTAACAGATCTGATGACAGTCCTGTTAGAGAAGCAAGCTCTTCAGGGGAGTACAGCTGGGATTGATGCAGCCTTTGGACCAGACTTAGATTGTCACGCACTGTCCCATCGAGGACGGGAGCCGATTGAAACGCGAGTGCTGCCGTTCGCCTCAGCTTATTGACATTCCATTCCCTGACTTCCTTTCCGTATATTTTTACTTCGCCGTTGTCAGGCGTTCTCATTAAATTGCACATGGAAAGGAGGGTGCTTTTGCCTGATCCGGAAGGGCCTAAAATGGCCACGATTGCGCCCTGTTGAATGTCTCCGGTGATGTCTTGCAACACATCATAAGTTTGTCCATCTTGTTCATAGCTTTTTCTGACTGATCTGAAGGAGATGGCTGGTATGTTTTGTGTTTGATCGTTTGCTTCCATTACATTAATCACCTTTCAGTATAAGTAGGCTGAACCTATATTTAAATATAACGTGAAACAGATGCCTTTTGGTAGCAAAAATAAAGGAGAACAGGCTTTCACCCATTCTCCGGCAGATGCTACGCGGTCAGATTTGACTGTGTTTTCTTTTTCGGTATTCTCGGCTGTGAAGCGAAGGTATGTAACACCATCCCCGCAATAATAATAAATAAACCGGCAATTGATAAAAGGGACGGGAAAACGCCTGACAGCAGAACAATTTCACCAAGCAGCGCGAAAATCACTTCACCTGATTGAGTTGCTTCAACGGCTGCGAGTTTTTGCGGATTGTCTCTTACCATATCAGTGGCCCAGAAAAATAAAACGGTCGCAATGATGCCTGAGCTGACGGCAACGATAAAGGATTGAACGGTTTGTCCCGCTGTCGGTAGGCCATCTGACCACCAGCCGTACGCTGCTACTATAAGCCAGAACGGAAGGCTTGCCAAGGTCATTCCCAGCACACGCTGAAATGTATCAAGCCGGCCTCCGTATTCTTCGAGCATTCTCCGGTTTCCTAACGGATAGGCAAAAGCCGCAATAACAACCGGCAGCACACTGAAAAGCAGCATCTTCCCGGAAAGCGATTCTGCATGCTGAAGCTGAATCAGCGCCGCTCCGATCAGGATGATCACGGAAGTGCCAAGTGATACAAGGGGAATCTTTTGCCGAACGAGCTGCGAACCGGCCGGCATGTCTTTTTGGACATAGAACAAAGGAGATAAGAGCACGCCGGCTACAATGGTAATTTGCCAAGTTCCGGCTACAAGCCACCCGGGACCGTATGCAGCCGCAAATGTGATCGGCGCGTAAAAAAGCACGAAGCCGACAAAGCTCCATTTGATCCAAAAGAACGGCTTTTTCCGCATCTCTTGTAAGAGAGGAGCGAATGTCCCTCTCATGATGACAATCAAACATAAAAACGGCACCATAAAAATAAAGCGCAGCGAAGAGCTCCAAAGCCAGCTGCCTCCGGATAACTCCATCGCTCTGTTTAAAATAAAGGTAACGGCGAAAAAGAGTGAGGCTAATATTCCGATAATGATTGCTTTCATGATATCCCTCATTTTGGCATTATTTTTTATACTATACTATTCGGTATTATTCAGATCAATGGAATCGTGAGAAAAACATCATGTTTTACAAACCGCTATGTGTGGAAGACAAAAAATAGGAGGTGACATTGATGGAAGCAAAGATACAGACGTACTTCTTTCAGGATGACGGCAGGATTCCGAACCACCCTGATTATCCGCTCGTTGTGTATCAAAACACGCTCAAGGACACTGGTCAGGCAGAGCTGATCGTCAACCGGCATGGCTGGTCAAACAGCTGGTCAGGGAGTGTTTTTCCATACCATCATTATCACAGCAATACGCATGAAGTGCTGATTGCAGTACGGGGAGAGGCTGTGATTCAGTTTGGGGGAGAAAAAGGGGCTGCCATTCCTTTCAAATCTGGCGACACAGTCGTGATTCCAGCCGGAGTCGGCCATAAAAAGCTAAGCGCAAGCTCCGATTTTACCGTCATTGGCGCTTATCCGGGAGGCGTTCAGTATGATATGAAGACGGGAGAGCCGAATGAACGGGAGGAAGCGGTGAAACAGATCAAGCAGGTCTCATTGCCGGCGAATGACCCGATCACAGGAAAAAGGGGTCCTCTTTTGGAAATATGGGTAAAGTGAAGGGGAGAAATTGATGGATTGTCAATAACTAGTGCCGGAGAAATGTTATGACACGGGCTCCAAATAAATTAATTTCATAATCGAAGCAATTCACGTTCAAATTTTGTTCAAAAAGTGTTATCATATAGAAGGTAATCGAATTGGAGTTTTTTGTGTTTGCTATTTTCAGAGAGAGTAAAGGATTTTTGACTTATTCAATTGTTTATTTTTGAGATAAAAATAATACTGAATATGGCAAGATGAAAAACTGGGTAGTAAACATTTATTTTTGTAAATGATTGTGCATGAATTCACAATCCTTATTCTTATGCCTTCAAGCATGAGACCAGGGAGAGGCACTACCCTTTCCAAAAAAATCTGCAAACTGCTTATAGTAAAGGAGAATTGGATATGCCAGAAACAATCGATCAAACAAATGCGTCTGTCAGCCAAAGCCAGCAAGATCTTATTGATCAGCTGTTAAAGCCAGAAGTTCAAGAATCACTGACCGTTTTAGTTGACCAGCTTCCAAAGCTGACTGAGTTAGTGAATATTTTAACGAAGTCTTATGATTTCGCTCAATCTGTAGCAACTGACGAAGTGTTAAAAAGCGACACAGTCGGTGCGATCACTGAAATTCTTGAGCCTGTAAAAGAAACAGCGAAAGAAGTAGCCGCGACTGCAATCGAAGCGAAAGACCGCGCGGATGCAAGCAACGAAACAATTGGTCTTTTCGGCCTGTTGCGTATGCTGAAAGATCCTCAAGCTCAAAAGCTGTTCCGTTTTGCTAACAGCTACCTTGAAGTCATGAACGAACGCGAAAACCAAAAATAATCTCAGATTCAAATTGATATAAAGGACGGAGGATATACGATGTCAAAACATATTGTCATTCTAGGCGCTGGTTATGGCGGAGTTCTTTCTGCTCTAACAGTTCGCAAACATTACACAAAAGAACAAGCACGCGTGACAGTGGTAAACAAATACCCAACTCACCAAATCATTACGGAATTACACCGTCTTGCAGCAGGCAACGTGTCTGAAAAAGCGGTTGCAATGCCACTAGAAAAACTTTTCAAAGGCAAAGACATTGATCTTAAAATCGCGGAAGTAAACTCTTTCTCTGTTGATAAAAAAGAAGTTGCGCTTGCTGACGGTTCTACATTATCTTATGATGCGCTTGTTGTAGGTCTTGGTTCTGTAACGGCTTACTTCGGCATCCCAGGTCTTGAAGAAAACAGCATGGTATTGAAATCTGCTGCTGATGCGAACAAAGTCTTCCAACATGTTGAAGATCGTGTGCGCGAGTACTCTCAAACGAAAAACGAAGCAGATGCAACAATCCTTATCGGCGGAGGCGGCTTAACAGGTGTTGAGCTTGTCGGTGAGCTTGCTGACATCATGCCGAACCTTGCGAAAAAATACGGCGTAGACCATAAAGAAATCAAATTGAAACTGGTTGAAGCAGGTCCGAAAATCCTTCCTGTTCTTCCGGATGATCTTATCGAACGTGCGACTGCAAGCCTTGAAAAACGCGGCGTTGAGTTCTTAACAGGTCTTCCTGTTACAAATGTAGAAGGAAACGTAATTGATCTGAAAGACGGATCAAAAGTTGTTGCCAACACATTTGTTTGGACTGGCGGCGTTCAAGGTAACCCATTAGTCGGTGAATCAGGTCTTGAAGTGAACCGCGGACGTGCGACAGTAAATGACTTCCTGCAATCTACATCTCATGAAGATGTATTCGTTGCCGGTGACAGCGCAGTTTACTTCGCTCCAGACGGCCGTCCATATCCGCCAACTGCACAAATCGCATGGCAAATGGGTGAGCTGATCGGTTACAACCTATTCGCTTACTTAGAAGGCAAAACGCTTGAAACATTCAAGCCAGTAAACTCTGGTACACTTGCAAGTCTTGGACGCAAAGACGCGGTTGCCATTATTGGTGCAAATTCTACACCGCTTAAAGGTCTTCCTGCTTCCTTGATGAAAGAAGCAAGTAACGTACGCTACTTAACACACATCAAAGGACTTTTCAGCTTAGCTTACTAATCCTTTTTTGGACTCGGACATTGCCAAAAGCGTTCCTTTCGGGATGCTTTCCGGCAATGTCTTTTTTTCGTTTGTTTGCTAACGTTAACATTTCATTTTCAAAAAAAGAGATTGATCCCAGAGGAATATAAAGGTAAAATAAAACCAAATCAAAATGTTAACGTTAACATTTTGAAATAGAATGAAAGACGGTGAGGACATGGAACCCTTTATGGGCGAAAATTTTTTGTTGAAAAATGAAACCGCTGTCAGCCTCTATCACAATTATGCGAAAGGCATGCCGATTATTGATTATCACTGCCACTTAAGTCCGAAAGAAATCTATGAAAATAAGACATTTCAAAACATCACAGAAGCCTGGCTGTATGGAGACCATTACAAATGGCGCATCATGAGAGCCAATGGGATTGAAGAGACATACATTACCGGCGATGCGACTGATGAAGAAAAATTTATGGCTTGGGCGAAAACCGTGCCGATGGCGATCGGCAATCCGCTCTACAATTGGACTCACTTAGAACTGCAGCGTTTTTTTGGAATTTATGAGATTTTGAATGAGCAATCCGCGCCGGCTATATGGGAACGGACGAATGAACTGCTTCAAGGAGAAGGCTTCGGAGCAAGGGATTTGATCGTGAAATCAAATGTAAAGGTCGTTTGCACAACTGATGACCCTGTCGATTCTCTTGAATACCATCTATTATTAAAAGAAGAGAAAGATTTTCCTGTCAGCGTGCTGCCGGGATTTCGGCCGGATAAGGGACTGGAGATCAATCGTGAAGGCTTTCCTCATTGGGTGCAGGCACTTGAAGATGCAGCAGCCATTTCGATCACAACTTATGACGAGTTTCTAAAGGCGTTAGAAAAACGGGTGCGATTCTTCCACTCAGCAGGCGGCAGAGTGTCTGATCATGCGATAGATTCAATGGTATTTGCCGAAACGACAAAAGAGGAAGCGGGACGGATTTTTTCTGACAGATTACAAGGAACAGGTGTTTCTTATGAAGATGAGAAGAAATTTAAGACGTATACGCTTCAGTTTCTTTGTGGTTTGTATACGGAGCTCGATTGGGCGATGCAGTTTCATATCAACGCTTTAAGAAACACGAATACAAAAATGATGAAGAGGCTCGGACCTGATACAGGCTATGATTCTATGAATGATGAAGAAATTGCCAAGCCTTTATACAAGCTGCTGAACTCAGTTGAGATGAAGAACCATCTGCCGAAAACGATTTTATATTCACTTAATCCAAACGATAACTATGTCATCGCCAGCATGATCAATAGTTTTCAGGACGGTGTTACCCCGGGAAAAATACAATTCGGCACAGCCTGGTGGTTTAACGATACAAAAGACGGGATGCTAGAACAAATGAAAGCGTTGTCAAATGTCGGGCTTTTCAGCCGCTTTATCGGTATGCTCACCGATTCCAGAAGCTTTCTTTCCTATACGCGCCATGAATATTTCAGGCGGATCGTCTGCAATTTGATCGGGGAATGGGTGGAAAACGGCGAAGTGCCGTATGATATCGAGCTTTTGGGAAACATTGTTCAGGGAATTTGCTATGACAATGCGAAACACTACTTTCAATTTCAAGAAGAGAAAGCAAACGTGTAACCAAATGTCCGCTCAGCATCACAATCATGTGTCATCCTGAGCGGACCACTACCCGAAAATTCTTAAGACACAGAGGTGGAAGATGCGAACTGAACTGGCAAATAAGGTTGTGTCGATCGAAACGGAGAAAAGGCTTTCATTGAAAGAGAAAATTTCCTATGGATTTGGTGATTTTGGCAACGGTTTTATGTTTGATCTCGGCCAGATTTATTTATTGAAGTATTTTACTGATGTAGCGGGAATCCCGGCTGCGATGGCCGGCGGCATTTTTTTAGTCAGCAAGCTGTTTGCGGCGATAACAGATCCGATTGTCGGCTCATCAATTGATTATCGCAAAAATATCGGCAAACGGGGGAAATTCAGGCCTTATCTATTAATCGGCAGCATCGTGCTTGCGGTGCTTACTGTTCTTATTTTTCTGTCTCCTAATGTATCAACGACCGGAAAACTGATTTATGCATATGCATCCTACATGATTTGGGGCATCGGCTATTCATTTGTGAATATTCCGTACGGTTCATTAGGGGCAGCGATGACACAAAATTCTGAGGATCGGACCTCCATTTCGACTTTCCGCCAAATCGGATCACTTGGAGCCTTGTTTATCACAAGTGTTGCCGTGATGCCGCTACTCGTCAAATTTGATAATCCGAAGGTCGGCTACCCGGTGGTCATGGGCTTATTCGCCGCACTCGGTGTGCTTTGGTTTTATATTTGCTACCGCAACTGCAAAGAGCGCATTGTCATATCAGAAGCGCCAAAAGAAAAATTAACACTCTCTTCTGTCGTCAAAACATTTATTACGAATAAACCGTTGCTGACCCTTGTCTTAATGACGATTTTTTCAATTTCCGCATACAACATTAAATCCGCCATGCTAGTCTATTTCGCACAATATAACCTGGGCAATGTTGAATTAATGGCTTATATGAACTTTATTATTATCGGTTCTTCCTTTTTGGGCGTCGTATTCCTGCCAAAGCTCGTCAAGATGTTTGGAAAGAAACGAACGGCAATGATCGGCTTCGGCATCAGTGTAGCCGCCGATCTGACCAACTTTATGCTTCCGTCAAACGTTTATGTGTTTACGATCCTTGCCAGCATCGCCTTTATCGGAATCAGTATCCCAAATGGCATTACGTGGGCGTTTGTCTCCGATATTATTGACTATGGCGAATGGAAATCCGGTGAACGGAAAGAAGCAACGACATATTCACTTTTTAATTTCTCCAGAAAGCTTGCTCAGTCATTGTCCGGTTTTCTCTCGGGCATCGGTTTGGGGCTTATCGGCTATATGCCGAATGCAGTCCAGACAGCACAGGCGCTGATCGGAATCAAAGCGCTTCTGCTTCTGTATCCGGCTATTGCTTTGGCATTAGCGATGATCATTATCGGCTTTCTTTATAAGCTCACAGACCAGCAGCATGCACAGATCGTTCAGGATCTTCATCAAAAGGGCTAAGAGCATAATATAAAGAATATTTAAAATAATTTGTAAATAAGATATATTTGTAAGGGTTTTCACTAGGGAGTGCCCAAGAACTGAAAAGGAAGGAGGCACTTGATTGAAAACGGTAACGATACCGGCTGAAGAAGCAAAGGAACTCGTCCGGCAAAAGCTGACCGGTGCTGGTTTGAATGAACGAGGCGCTGAAAAAGTAGCAGATGTCCTCGTGCACGCTGATTTACGCAGCGTACATTCACATGGCGTGCTGCGAACAGAGCACTATGTGAACAGGCTAAGGGCGGAAGGGATCAATCCCGAAGCACATCCTGTTTTTAAAGAAACGGGGCCTGTGACCGGGGTGCTCGATGGTGATGACGGTTTCGGCCACGTGATCTGTGATATGGCAATGGACCGTGCAATTGACATGGCGAAGAAAAACGGTGTCGGCATGGTCACGGCCATAAACAGCAGCCATTGCGGAGCGCTCAGCTATTTTGTGCAAAAAGCGGCTGACGAAAAGCTGATCGGAATGGCAATGACGCATACGGACAGTATTGTTGTTCCATTTGGGGGGAGGTCTCCTTTTTTAGGGACAAATCCGATTGCTTACGGTGTCCCGTCTAAGCATAAAAAACCGTTTATTCTGGATATGGCGACCTCCAAAGTGGCTTTTGGGAAGATTCTGCAGGCACGTGAAGAGGGCAAAGACATTCCTGAAGGATGGGGAGTCGATGAAAACGGAGAAGCAGTAACTGATCCTGACAAGGTCGTTTCACTTTCAACATTCGGCGGCCCGAAAGGCTATGGACTCTCAATTGTCGTGGATGTGTTTTCCGGGTTGCTGGCGGGCGCGGCTTTTGGGCCTCATATAGCAAAAATGTACAGCGGCCTTGATCAAAAAAGAAAGCTGGGGCATTACGTTTGCGCAATCAATCCGTCCTTTTTTACCGACCGGGATACGTTTTTAGAGCAGATGGATGCCATGCTCGATGAACTGCAGCAGTCACCGCCGGCCGTTGGAGTCGAGAGAGTGTATGTGCCCGGCGAGATCGAGCAGCTGCATGAAGAAAGAAATAAGATACACGGAATATCAATCGCTCGGAGCGTGTATGAATTCTTAAAAAGCAGGTGAGAAAAATGAAAGCGGTTCAAGTGCGAAAAGCGAATGATCTGGTGACAGAGGAGATGAAGAAGCCGGTTCTTTCAAAGGATGATGAAGTGCTCGTAAAAGTCAAGCGAGTCGGGATTTGCGGTTCAGACATGCATATTTATCATGGCACGAATCCGCTCGCCACCCTCCCGAGAGTCATCGGACACGAGGTAACGGGACAAGTCGAGGAAGTTGGTGCGAATGTGCAGAGCCTAAAAGTCGGTGACCACGTAGTGATTGAGCCGATTTCTTATTGCGGAACGTGTTACGCCTGCTGCAAAGGGCGCCCGAATGTTTGCGCCAAGCTTTCTGTGTTTGGCGTACATGAGGACGGCGGCATGCGGGAATATATTGTGCTTCCGGAAAGGCAGCTTCACGCGATCTCAAAGGACTTGCCTTGGGAGGAGGCGGTCATGGCCGAGCCTTACACGATAGGCGCACAGGCAGTGTGGAGAGGCCAGGTGGAAAAAGGAGATACCGTTCTGATCCAGGGAGCGGGGCCCATCGGGATCTGTGTGTTAAAAATGGCAAAGCTGGCGGGCGCTGCCGTCATGATGACTGACTTGAACAACGAGCGGCTGGCATTCGCGAAAGAAAACGGTGCCGACGCTATCGTGAATGCCCAAGCAGAAAATGTTGCCGAGCGGGTCCGGGAATGGACTGGGAATGAAGGAGCCAATGTGGTCATTGATGCTGTTTGCCTGCCGGCGACTTTTGAGCTTTCAGTTGAGGCCGTTTCTCCGGCGGGACATGTGGTTGTGCTTGGATTTGACGAAAGAGCGGCACAGATTTCTCAGCTGCCGATTACAAAAAAAGAAGTCACGATAACCGGATCGAGATTGCAGACCAATCAGTTTCCAAAAGTGGTAGAGCTTTTGAATAAAGGACGGTTAGCGCATAACGGGCTGGTGACCCATGCATTTTCAATAGATGACGTCCATCACGCATTTCAGTTTATCAAGGAGCACCCAGATCAAGTACGGAAAGCTGTCATCACGTTTGATTAATCGACTGAATCCGGAGGTGTAAACATGAATATAACATTCCGATGGTATGGCCGAGGCAACGATACAGTCACACTTGGACACGTGAAGCAAATTCCCGGAGTCAAAGGCATCGTCTGGGCTCTCCATCAAAAACCTGTCGGCGACGTGTGGGAAAAAGAAGAAATTAGAGCTGAGACCGAATATATTCAATCCTATGGTTTTCATGCTGAAGTGGTAGAAAGCGTGAATGTTCATGAAGCGATTAAACTCGGAAACGAAGAACGCGGCCGGTATATTGAAAACTACAAACAAACGATACGCAACCTTGCTGAATACGGCGTGAAAGTCATCTGCTACAATTTTATGCCGGTTTTTGACTGGACACGCACGGATATGTTCCGTCCTCTGGAAGATGGATCAACCGCTCTGTTTTTTGAAAAAGCCAAGGTGGAAAGCCTTGAGCCCCAAGAGCTGATTCGGACGGTGGAGCAAGCATCTGACATGACACTGCCGGGATGGGAGCCCGAAAAATTAGCTCGGATCAAAGAGCTGTTTGCAGCCTACAGAACGGTTGATGAAGAACAGCTATGGGACAATCTATCATTCTTTTTGCAGGAAATTCTTCCGGTTGCAGAACGTCACGGTGTTCAAATGGCCATTCATCCGGAT
Organism: Bacillus sp. SN1; assembly: GCF_002796895.1. Lineage (NCBI taxonomy): Bacteria > Bacillati > Bacillota > Bacilli > Caryophanales > Bacillaceae > Bacillus > Bacillus sp. SN1. The sequence continues at coordinate 1,262,780 of NZ_PHIE01000001.1, read as the reverse complement.
GACCCGCCATGGCCGATCTTCGGACTGCCGCGCATTATCACAGGGGAGGCAAGCTATAAGAGGTTAAAGGTGATATCGGATTCACCGTCTAATTGCATCACCCTTTGTACAGGTTCAATGGGAGCCAATCCCGCTAACGACATGGTGGAGATCGCTAAGACGTATGCCGGCATTGCTCCATTTTCACATATTCGCAATGTGAAAATTTATGAGAATGGCGATTTTATTGAAACATCTCATCTGACGAAAGACGGTTCGATCAACATTCAAGGCGTGATGGAAGAGCTGCATAAGCAGGATTACAAAGGATATGTCAGACCGGATCATGGGCGCCATCTTTGGGACGAGAAATGCCGACCGGGTTATGGCTTATACGATCGGGCCCTTGGCATCATGTACTTGAACGGACTGTGGGACGCATATGAAGCAATGGCAAAAAAAGAGGTGGAAGTATGATCCCGCTGCATGAGAACTTGGCTGGTAAAACGGCTGTCATCACTGGCGGCAGCGGGGTGCTTTGCTCTGCAATGGCCCGGGAGCTTGCCCGTCATGGCATGAAGGTGGCGATATTGAATCGGACGGCTGAAAAAGGCCAAGCTGTCGTGAAGGAGATTAAGGAGGCTGGGGACACAGCATGCTCTGTTTCTGCGGATGTGCTGGACAGGGGGGCACTGGTGCAGGCAAAGGACGACATCCTCGGCCGGTTCGGTTCCGTCGATCTGTTAATTAACGGAGCTGGCGGCAATCATCCTGACGCGATAACCGATGTGGAGACATATGAAGAAGCGGGAGAAGGCCAATCCTTTTTTGATATGGATGAGGGAGGCTTTTCAACTGTATTCTCCACCAACTTCACCGGTGCGTTTCTGGCCTCTCAAGTATTTGGAAAAGAGCTGCTGAAGGCCGATTCTCCGGCGATTATCAATCTTTCATCCATGAGTGCTTATTCACCCATGACGAAGGTTCCGGCATACAGTGCCGCCAAAGCATCGATCAATAATTTTACGAGGTGGATGGCCGTTCATTTTGCCGAAACCGGACTGCGGGTGAATGCGATTGCCCCAGGCTTTTTTCTGACAAAACAAAATCATGATCTGCTGATTAACCAAGACGGAACCTTAACCGGACGTTCTAACAAAATTATTGCGGGAACACCGATGAAGCGCTTTGGAAAACCGGAGGACTTGCTCGGCACGCTTCTTTGGCTGGCAGATGAATCCTATTCCGGTTTTGTCACCGGGATCACCGTTCCTGTCGATGGAGGATTTATGGCTTATTCAGGTGTGTAACGAAAGCAGCGCAACAGAAACTGAACCAACATAGGGGTGAGGTTGAGATGTTCTCAAAAGATAAGCTTCCCGTTATCCTTTTTTTGTTCCTGGCAGGGGTGATTAATTACCTGGATCGTTCGGCGCTTTCCATTGCAGCTCCTTTTATTCAGGATGATCTCACATTGTCTGCCACGCAAATGGGCTTGATTTTCAGCAGTTTTTCGATTGGTTATGCCATTTTTAACTTTCTTGGGGGCGTGGCATCTGACCGCTACGGGGCAAAGCTGACCTTGTTTGTCGCCATGGTCGTTTGGTCGCTGTTCAGCGGAGCAGTCGCCCTTGCCTTTGGTTTTGTCAGCCTGCTGATTATACGCATCCTCTTCGGAATGGGAGAAGGCCCGCTTTCGGCGACCATCAACAAGATGGTGAATAACTGGTTTCCGCCAACCCAGCGGGCGTCCGTTATCGGTGTGACCAACAGCGGCACGCCGCTCGGGGGAGCCATTTCCGGCCCGATTGTCGGCATGATCGCAGTCGCGTTCAGCTGGAAGGTGTCCTTCGTTCTCATTATGATCATTGGATTAATATGGGCAGTGCTCTGGTTCAAGTTTGTCAAAGAAAAGCCGCCAGCGGCGATGGGGGATGCACCGGCAATTAAAGCAGAAACGTCTCCTGGGGAAAAAATTCCGCTCACCTTTTACCTGAAGCAAAAAACCGTCCTGTTCACGGCGTTTGCTTTTTTCGCTTACAACTACATTCTCTTCTTCTTTTTGACGTGGTTTCCGAGCTACCTTGTCGAAGAGCGGGGATTAAGTGTTGAATCGATGAGCGTCATTACGGTCATTCCATGGATTTTAGGCTTTATCGGCCTGGCAGCGGGAGGATTTGTTTCTGACTATGTGTACAAAAAAACAGCTCGAAAAGGTGTGCTGTTCTCGCGCAAGGTAGTGCTTGTCACGTGTTTGTTTTCATCGGCGGTCCTGATTGGTTTTGCAGGGCTTGTGGCTACTACTGCGGGCGCTGTCACACTTGTCGCTTTGTCAGTGTTCTTTCTCTATTTGACAGGCGCTATCTATTGGGCTGTCATTCAAGATGTGGTTGATCAAAACAATGTCGGTTCTGTAGGCGGCTTCATGCATTTCCTCGCCAACACGGCAGGAATTATCGGCCCGGCTTTAACCGGTTTTATTGTTGACCGGACGGGCACGTTTTCTGGAGCATTTTTGCTTGCCGGAGGGTTAGCTGTCTTCGCTTCACTTGCTGTTATTCGTTTTGTCCGTCCGATCATCGGCAAACCAGCAGGAACAGAAGCGGAGGATTCAGTGTCTTATTAATCTGGAAATATAGTGGGAGAGGCGGTATGTTTGATGATACAATATACAGTAAATAATCGCAGCTGGCATGATAAGGAAGGGAAATAGATGGTAACCATAAAAGATATCGCAAAACTTGCAAACGTATCCCACACAACCGTTTCCAGAGCACTCAACAACAGCCCTTACATCAAAGAACATACGAAGAAAAAAATACTGGAGCTCGCAGCACAGCTCAACTATACACCAAATGTAAACGCGAAAAGCCTGGCGATGCAAAAGTCACATACGATCGGGCTTTTCTTCACAAGCATCACAAACGGAACCTCACACAGCTTCTTTGCTGACACAATCAAAGGCGTAAATCAAGCCATAAGCGAGGATTACAATCTCTATGTGCGCGGCATCGATGATCTGAAAAACTATGACTCTGTTACGCCGATGAGATATGATGGCATCATTTTAATGAGCCAAAGTGACATTGATAATTCTTTTATTTATCATATTCGGGAAAAAAACATCCCGCTCGTCGTGCTGAATCGCGATATTGATGACCGCAGCATCACGAATATTTTGTCCAATGATAAGGAAGGCTCTCAGGAAGCCGTAGAATACTTCATTAAGAACGGACATCAAGACATCGCCATCATCGAGGGGATCGAAGGCTTTAAATCCTCGCAGCAGCGAAAGGAAGGCTACCTAGCCGCATTGATTCATCAGCATCTTCCGGTCAAACATGAATACAGTGTCAAAGGGCAATACGATATGGAAAGCGGCTTTCAAGCGATGGAGCGGCTGCTGGCGCTGCCGAACCCTCCAACCGCTGTCTTTTGCTCGAATGATGACATGGCAATCGGAGCGATGAATGCGATATTCGCAAAGGGCCTGCGCGTCCCTGATGATATTTCAGTAATCGGATTTGATGATATTGGGTTTTCGCAATATATCACGCCAAGGCTTTCAACAGTGAAGCGCCCAGTGGAGAAAATCAGCGTGCTCGGCGCGCAAAAACTATTGTCGCTGATCAGCGAGCCGGAAACAAAAGCGGAAAAAATCTTGGAAAATACAGTGTTTATGGTACGTGATTCAGTTAGACAATTGACGCCGTGATGCCCCGTTTTTCAGCGGGCATTCTTTATACAGAAAAATGTTAACGTGTGCATAAATAAAAGAGGGAGGCAATGAAGGTGCAGAAGCTGAATAAAAACCTATACGATCACTATACTGAGTATCCGGAAAAAATACTCCAATTCGGAGAAGGAAACTTTCTTCGAGGGTTTGTCGATTGGCAGATTGATCAACTGAATCAACACACTGATTTTAATGGGAGCGTCGCAGTTGTACAGCCAAGAGGGTCAGAAAAAATCAAAAGGTTAAATCAGCAAGATGGGTTATACACGCTTTTTTTACAGGGAATGAAAGACGGAGAAGCGGTAAACGAGCATATGATTATCAATTCAATCAGCCGGGGAATTGATCTGTTTTCTGATTATGAAGCTTACAAAGAATTGGCTTCAAGTGAAGAGCTGAGGTTTATCATTTCCAACACCACTGAGGCCGGTATCGTATGTGATGAAAAAGATCGTTTAGAGGATAGGCCGCAAAAAACATTCCCTGGGAAATTAACTGCATTTCTTTACTTTCGCTATGAGGCATTTAAAGGAGATCGGACAAAAGGGTGTGTATTGATCCCATGTGAGCTGATCGAGAATAACGGCGAAAAGCTGAAGGAAACGATTCTTCATTATGCAGATCTATGGAAGCTGGAAGAAGGGTTTACACAGTGGATTCATGAGGCCAATACGTTTTGTAATAGTTTAGTAGACCGCATTGTCCCAGGATTTCCTGTCGACAGCATTGATGAGATTACTGCTGATCTGGGCTATCAAGATGAACTGATTGTTGTGGGAGAGCAATATTATTTATGGGTTATCGAGGGACCGGATTGGATTGGAAAGAAACTGCCCTTTACAGCTGCCGGGCTCCATACAAAGATCGTCAGCGACCTGACGCCTTACCGGACTAAAAAAGTAAGAATTTTAAATGGCGCTCATACGGCAATGGCGCCAGTGGCTTTATTATACGGCTTAAAAACGGTGCGGGATGCCGTCGAGCATCCGAAAGTGGGGCGGTTGATCAGAGAGATGATTCATGACGAAATTCTTCCTGTTTTAAAAATGGAAGGGCTTTCTCAATATGCCGACGATGTGCTGAACCGTTTCAAAAACCCGTATATTAAGCATTACCTGGAAAGCATTGCATTGAACTCTATTTCCAAATTCAAAACGAGAAACCTGCCGACTATTCAGGAATATGCTGAACAGAAGGGACAGCTTCCTGAACGCTTAGTGTTTTCGTTCAGCGCTCTGCTGTATTTTTATCACGGAAACGAGAAATTGCAGGATGATCCGGCTGTTCTTCAATTTTTTAAAGAGGTGTGGAATCAGGAGAGTGGAGACATGTTTCGTATCGCCTCAAGAGTGTTAAGCGAACAGCGGCTATGGGGGACAGATCTCAACGAGATACCGAAGCTGACTGATAGAGTCTCTGATTATTTGGATCATATTCATGAGCTGGGCATGCAGCTGGCTCTTGAACAATGCTGTACTCAAGGGGGAGAAGTAAGATGAAGTCATTTATAAAGATTCATATACAAGATAATGTCCTTCTTGCGCTGCGGGATATCCAGAAGGGAGAGCGGCTGAATGCGGACGGCGTGTCTATTGAAGTGAAGGATGATATAAAAAGAGGCCACAAGATTGCGCTGCAGCCTATCAAAGAAAACGATAGCATCATCAAATACGGGTTTCCAATCGGGCATGCGTCACAAGATATATCGATCGGAGAGCATATTCATGTCCATAATACGAAAACAAATCTGTCTGATATCCAAGCATACAGCTATACTCCGAGATTTGATGAGAATCCGTATTCAAATGAGAACCGGACGTTTAAAGGATTTAGAAGAGAGAACGGAAATGCCGGTGTACGAAATGAGTTGTGGATTGTGCCAACTGTCGGCTGCGTCAATGGAATAGCTGACAAAATGCTCCAGCGTTTTGTCAGAGAAACGGGGGATATCGCTCCATTTGATAACGTGCTCGTGTTAAAACACCAATACGGATGCTCGCAGCTTGGCGACGATCACGAAAATACGAAGCAAATCCTGCTGAATGCCATTCGCCATCCAAATGCCGGCGGCGTCTTGGTGTTAGGGCTTGGCTGTGAAAACAACGAGCTGGCAGGAATGAAGGAAGCACTGCAAGATGTGAACCTGAATCGGGTGAAGTTTCTCGAATCCCAGTCGGTGACCGACGAAATGGAGGCGGGCGTTGCTTTGCTGAAGGAGATTCATGAAGCGGCCAAAGGAGATAGGCGAGAAGACATTCCGCTGTGCGAACTGAAAATCGGGCTGAAATGCGGAGGTTCTGACGGTTTTTCCGGCATAACGGCAAACCCGCTGCTTGGACGTTTTTCAGATTATATCATCGCACAGGGAGGAAGCACGGTGCTGACGGAAGTCCCGGAAATGTTCGGTGCGGAAACCATCCTGATGCAGCGGGCTGTCAATGAAGAAGTGTTTCATAAGATTGTCCATTTAATCAATGATTTCAAACAATATTTTATCAAACATGATCAGCCGGTGTACGAAAATCCTTCGCCGGGCAACAAAGCAGGCGGCATTTCAACACTTGAGGATAAATCGCTGGGCTGCACGCAAAAAGCGGGGATTTCTCCTGTCGCGGATGTCTTGAAATACGGCGAAGTGCTCAAGACAAACGGGCTGACGCTTTTGAGCGCGCCGGGCAACGACTTGATCGCTTCCTCCGCATTGGGGGCTGCCGGCTGCCAAATTGTCCTGTTTACAACGGGGAGAGGCACGCCGTTCGGCACCTTTGTCCCGACAGTGAAGGTAGCCACAAACACCCAGCTGTACGAGGCGAAGCCGCATTGGATTGATTTTAACGCAGGTCTTTTAGCAGAGGATGATGTTCATGAGGAATATGTGTTGCGAGAGTTTATCCATTATATGATTGAGGTGGCAAGCGGTCAACTTGTGAATCATGAAAAAAATGATTTCAGAGAACTCGCCATTTTTAAATCAGGTGTGACGTTATAATGAAGAAGGCTATCCTCCGAGGGGATAGCCTTCTTCATTAAATCAATTTTAAGCCGCTGATCAAAATGATGGACGCCATAATAAATTGCAGCGGGCGCGGGGAGAATCGAGGCGAGAGATGGCTCCCGATCAGCACGCCGGGGATCGAACCGATCAGCAGATTAGCTGCCAGCATGTAATCCACGCTTCCGAAGCTTGCGTTCAAAATGCCTGCTGCCGTAACGAGAAGAAAAGCATGCGCGATATCTGTTCCGACAATCTGTGACGCTTTCATGTTAAATAAGTAGATCATGGCGATTGCAAATAGTGAGCCGGAACCGATTGATGTTAATCCGACAATAAATCCAAACACAACACCAATGAGAATCGTCAGCGCCCGCTTGTTTTCAAGCGGCATCAGCTGCCAGCGGTTTGGGCGAAGTTTTCGATCCAAAAACAAACGAACGATGATTGAAATGGCAACTAGCGTTAACACATAGCCAAGAGCGTGCTTTATAATTTCTTCCTGATGCTGATGAAAGGCGGGGAACAAATGCAGTATGCCAATGGCTAGCGAAGCACTCGGAATACTGCCGATGGCTAAGTATTTTACCAATTTAAAGTTAATCGTTTTCTGCCGCCAATGGGAGGCAACGCCAAACAGCTTTGTGATCGAGTTATATACAAGATCCGTCCCGACCGCGATGGAAGGATTAATTCCAAGCACAATTAAAAGAGGAGTTAATAAGGCGGCTCCGCCCACTCCCGTCAATCCGACTAAGGCTCCGACAAACAAACCCATCAATATGATGCTTACACTCATGATAAAGGCCTCCTGAAAACCCGACTATTTTTATCAGATTATATATGATTAGGTCATGTTAATCAATTAAATTTTTTGAATTTTTGTACGTTAGCTGCTTGAAATTTTGGTTTGCTCAATATCTTTATTCATTTGCCCTATAATGAGTGTCTGGACGAGATCCGGAAGTGAGCCGGAGGCACAAAAAAAGATACCCTAAACAGGTATCTTTTTTCTCGTTTCCTTTACATGCGCTGCTGATAGAAAGGAAGCTCCGTATGGCCCATTTCCCGCACATAAACGAACAGGTTGCCTTTATGGTGAATTTCATGCTCCATTGCAAGCTGAAGCAGTGCGCTGCCTGTGATTTTTCTGCCAAAAGTTGCTGTCAGATCAATTTCTCTGTCCAGCTGCTCTTCAGTCAGCTGTTCAAGGATTGCGACCGTTTTTTCTGTATATGTTCTTGCCAGAACATTGAGATCTGTTTCTGTTTCTTCCTGCTTGTTTTGAAATGGTGAGGCATTGCCTTCTTTAATGACATTTGCAAATAAGTGGAAAGACGTAAGGATGTGTTTGACCAGCTCTTCCGCTGACATTGACGTTTCAGCCGGTTTGTAGCCGTAATGGTCTTTGCTGATTTTTTCAGCAAGCTCATTGGTCACGTTTCGATGGGATAAAAAATGGCTGACAATTTGATTGGATTGACTCAATATGATCTCCTCCATATATAAAAATAAATGGTGCAATGAAATCCTATATCAACGGTTACCAATTCACAAGTAATATGCTGTGTAATGCAGTTCTGAAATTTTCATTTTGTTGCGGTTAGCCGAAATTCGACAATTGCGGTCTTTTTGCGTTCTTCTTTTTCTTGTAAATATGATAAAATATGACATATCTCGGGTAACTCAAAAGGGGGGATTAATTGAGGATGAAGCAAACGATTCCGTCCTCTTATGTCGGGCTTAAAATTAATGAATGGTATACCCATATCCGGCAGTTCCACGTCGGTGAGGCCGAACGGGTCAAGCTCGAAGTAGAAAGAGAAATCGAGGATATGGAAGAAGACCAAGACTTGCTGCTGTATTATTCTTTAATGGAGTTCAGGCATCGTGTCATGCTGGATTACATTAAGCCTTTTGGAGAGGACACTTCGCAGCTAGAGTTTTCAGAATTATTAGAAGACATCGAGGGGAATCAGTATAAGCTAACAGGGCTTCTCGATTATTACTTTAATTTTTTTCGAGGAATGTATGAATTTAAGCAAAAAATGTTTGTCAGCGCCATGATGTATTATAAACGGGCTGAAAAGAATCTTGCCCTTGTCTCGGATGATATTGAGAAGGCCGAGTTTGCTTTTAAAATGGCCGAGATTTTTTACAATTTAAAACAAACCTATGTTTCGATGAGCTACGCCGTTCAGGCATTAGAAACGTACCAAATGTATGAAACGTACACCGTCCGCAGAATCCAATGTGAATTCGTTATTGCAGGAAATTATGATGATATGCAGTATCCAGAAAGAGCATTGCCCCACTTAGAACTGGCTTTAGATCTTGCAAAGAAAGAAGGCAATCCCCGCCTGATCAGTTCTGCCCTGTACAATCTCGGAAACTGTTATGAGAAAATGGGTGAGCTGCAAAAGGCAGCCGAATACTTTGAGAAATCCGTTTCTATTTGCAAGTCGGAAAAGTTCGATAATCTTCCGCATTCTATCTACTCTTTAACACAGGTTCTGTATAAACAAAAAAATGATGCCGAAGCGCAAAAAAAGTATCGTGAAGGATTGGAAATCGCCCGTCAATACAGTGATGAATTATTTGTGGAGCTTTTTCAATTTTTACATGCGTTATACGGAAAAAACATTGACACAGAATCAGTCTCACACACCTTTCAATTTCTAGAAGAACATATGCTGTATCCTTATATTGAAGAGCTGGCGCATGATGCTGCCCAATTCTATATAGAAAACGGACAGCCCGAAAAAGCACTTTCATTTTATGAGAAAATGGTGCACGCACAAAAACAAATCCAGAGAGGAGATTGTTTATATGAAATCTAAATGGATGTCAGGTTTGTTGCTCGTTGCGGTCGGGTTTAGCTTTACTCAGGTGATGGTCCATGCAGGAGAAACAGCAGACACAGAGGGCAAAACATTTCATATTGCGGCCCGCAATCAAACATAAAGAGAAAAAAAGACCCTCCGGGGTCTTTTTTATTTCAGCTTCCATTCTTTTATGGTCAGCTCAGAAGATCCGCTTGCCACCAGAGGATCTGCATGTCCGATTTCCCCCGCCTCTTCCAGCGAATCTGCTACGATGACGTAGGCTCCGCCTGTGGCATCGCTGAATGGTCCGAACATTTTTAAGCGCTTTTCTGCCTGTAGACGGTCCAAAAATTCATAGTGTCCGGCTACATGCTCCTGATTGAAATGATCTGTTCTCGTTGTCAGCATTAAATATGTATTCATGACCTACCCCTCCTATTGAACTTCAGTTTAACACAATTATCCATATAGCGGTGACGGATGATATGAGCTTTTCGTCCTACGAATGCCACCTATTGGTGAAAAAGAAAAAGGAGAGATGATAGGTGAGCATTCAAGTGAAGAAAAATTTGGTTTCTGAAGCGAAATACGCGCTGAAGTGCCCCAATGCGATGTCCGCTGAATACATTACCATTCACAACACGGCAAACGATGCGTCAGCTTCTAATGAAATCAGCTATATGATTGGGAATACCAGCTCGACAAGCTTTCATTTTGCAGTGGATGATAAAGAGGTGATTCAAGGTCTGCCGCTTAACCGAAACGCCTGGCATACCGGTGACGGCACAAACGGTACAGGAAACCGCAAATCAATCGGCGTTGAGATTTGCTACAGCAAATCGGGAGGCCCAAAGTACGAGGCGGCCGAAGCCTTGGCGATTTCATTTGTCGCGCAGCTTTTGAAAGAGCGCGGCTGGGGAATCGATCGGGTGAGAAAGCATCAGGACTGGAGCGGAAAGTACTGCCCGCACCGCATTTTATCAGAGGGTCGCTGGGATCAAGTGAAGGCGGCAATTGAAAAGGAATTAAACGGAGGCGTATCAGCGAAAAAGGCTTCAGTCTCTTCTTCGGCGTCTGAATACCATGTGAAAAAAGGCGACACACTGTCGGGTATTGCCGCATCACACGGTGTCAGTGTGAAAACGCTGCAAAGCATAAATCATATCACTGACCCGAATCACATCAAAGTCGGACAGGTAATAAAACTGCCTCAGACGGCATCTGCTTCTAAAAGCCATGCCGCGTCTTCCTATCCGCTCCCATCCGGAGTGATCAAAGTGACAAGCCCGCTGACGAAAGGGGCAAATGTAAAGCAGGTGCAGAACGCTTTAGCTGCCCTTTATTTTTATCCTGATAAAGGAGCGAAAAATCACGGCATTGATGGCGTTTATGGCCCGAAAACAGCAAATGCCGTGAAACGTTTTCAGTCTGTCAGCGGATTAACGGCAGATGGGATTTACGGTCCGAAAACAAAAGTGAAAATCGAGGAAAAGCTATAATCAATAAACGGAAGCTGCCCAGCTTCCGTTATCACTTACATACAAACTGCAGCAAGCACTTTTTGAATATCATAAATGCTTTCATCTTTTTTAAACTGCTTTGAGACAGCGGGAAGTTCCGCACCGGAAATCCAAATTTTCAACTCTGAATCAAGATCAAAGCGGCCGGCGGTTTCCACACTGAATCTGGAAATGCTTTTGTACGGAATCGATTGAAATTCCGTTTTCTTGCCTGTGATGCCCTGCTTATCTACAAGAATAAGCCGCTTCTCAGTAAAGACAATTAAATCGCGAACCAGCTTAAACGCGGCATCAACATTCTCACCCTCCAGTAAAATATGAGCCAGCTCTTCTTTCGCCGCAGCCGTTGACAGTGTTGACGCATTGCCAAGTAATCCATCAATAAATCCCATGATATACCTCCTGATACGTATTCTATCAAATCATACTATAAAAAGGTTTTCATTCATAGATGAGTAGAGTAAACTGGTGCTGACTGGTAAAGGAGAGCGTTCAAAATGAAAGATATGTATGACAGCTTTGCAGCCCTTTCTGCTTCTGAATCAGAGTACCGGATTATTTATGAAGAAAAAAACGGAAGTGAACATATCGTCCTCGGTCCTCACGGCGGCAGAATTGAACCTGGCGTCAGTGAGCTGGTGCGGGCATTTTCCGAACAATGTTCCATTTATTTGTTTGAAGGTGTAAAGAAGCGAAACAACCGTTCCTTGCACCTGACAAGCACTCGTTTTGACGAGCCGCTGGCTTTAGAAAAAGTGAACGCCCACCATTATGCATTAGCATTTCATGGGTATCATGATCCAAAAACACCGCATACATTGGTCGGAGGCGCGGATCGTAAAAAAGCCAAGCTCATTTGTGAGCGGCTGATTGAAGCGGGCTTCAGTGCCGAGCTCACGAGTGAGAAAGACCGGCTGGCAGGTGTGCATCCGAAAAATATTGTCAATCGGACGAAAAGGGAAATGGGACTGCAATTGGAAGTAAGTACGGCACAGCGAAAAGCATTGTTCCGCAATTTTGGCTGCCGTGATGAAAGTTACACACAAAACGATTTGTTTTGTCGATATGTGGAAGCTGTTAAGCTTGGTTTTTATGATTGAATGAAACGGACCTGCACGATCGGCCTATTCCTTCATACGCTGGGTTGTGCGATAGTGCAGGGAGGAATGAATATGTTTTATCATATTAAAGAGCTTCAATATCAGGCAAAGCCAGCTCATCCCGATCCGGTTTATGCGAAAAAACTTCAAGAGGTGCTGGGCGGCCAATTTGGCGAGATCAGTGTCATGATGCAATATTTGTTTCAGGGGTTTAACTGCAGGGCGGACGCCAAGTATAAAGATTTGTTATGTGATGTGGGAACGGAAGAGATCGGGCACGTGGAAATGCTGGCTACGATGATTTCCAGGCTTCTGGATAATGCACCCGCTGATGTACAGGAGGATGCTTATAAAAGCAATCCCGCTATTGCAGCAGTAATGTCAGGGATGAATCCTCAGCACGCTATTGTATCCGGCTTGGGTGCGATGGCATCAGATAGTGAGGGCTATCCGTGGAATGCAAAGTACATCATATCGAGCGGAAATCTGTTGGCTGATTTTCGCGCAAACTTAAATGCGGAAGCCCAAGGGCGCCTTCAGGTGACACGGCTTTATGCCATAACTGATGATCCCGGGGTAAGGGATATGCTGTCATTTTTGATTGCAAGAGATACTTATCATCAAAATATGTGGTATGCAGCCATTAAAGAGCTGGAAGAAAGAGAACGCGATATTGTCGTTCCAACGACGTTCCCGCGTGAGCTCGAAAAGCAGGAAGTGGCCTATGACCTGTTTAACTTTTCCAGAGGGGATGAGAGCTCACAAGGAAGATGGGCTCATGGCGAAGCCTTTGACGGCCGGGGCGAGTTCAGGTATATCCCGGCTCCGATTGCGTTCGCATCTGCGCCTCATCTTAAACCGGCGCCAATGTGGCTGCAGAATACCATGCCTCCGATGTCGAAATATTAATATCTATGCCGGGCTGAGAGTAAATGTCCCCAGCCCGTTTTTGATCAGCTGTATTTGCCGATTTGATACAACGCTTTTTCTTCAGCGACCTGCAAGTGCTGCTGATCGCCTTCCTCGTACGCATTTGGCCGCTTATGTGATAATAAATAAGCGAGCCGCTTCTGAAATTGAATACCTGCTTTACGCCGTTCAAACATTTCAAGCCTTTTTTCAGCAAATTCCTTTGTTACCCGGAATACCGTCGCGATTGTGGCAAGCGCCTGGCTTCTCCATTGCGGCAGTTCCATCTGCAACAGCATAAAGGTTGGCACACAGAAGTGGTACATAAATTGATTCGCTTGAAATTCCTGCAGTTCCCTGAAGAGCTTGTTCATCTGAAAATGATTGCCTGCATGCTTTAACACGTGGCACAGTTCATGGCCAAAATCTTCCCATTGCTCTTCCCGTGATTTTCTCTGGTTCAATACGATACTGTACATGCCGTCGTATTTGACCATCATGCTCCCCATATCCTCAAAATGAACCCAAATATCCAGGTCCTTTGCGATTTTCAGCATGTCAATGTGATGTGGAGAGGTGATGCCCAGCCGGTTGTATAAATTTTTAACGTATTCCTCCAGATGTGATAAGTAATCGCCCAATTGAATACTCCCTTTCGAACGTATGTTCTGTTTTTAGCGAGAAAGAAAAGCCCGTATAGGACTGGAAAGTGTGTTGAAATCTTTCCCTTTTCTTTAAAAAATAAACACTTTTTTCTTTATATCGGTCTATTTTTTATATGTTTTAGAGAACAGAGAAATGTTTATTTATTTTTCGGTTTGCGGTTCTTCTCTTTTTCTTTTAAATAGTTGATAAATTCGATGGCCTGCTGTTTGCTTTCTGGGGAAAAATCCTGCATATCACGGTATGCAAGCTGCAAGTCCGGATCTGAGAACATATCGTCCTCGGATTTTTTGTCTTTCCCTGTTAATAAGTAATCAGTCGTTACTTGAAAGTATTCAGCCAGCTTTTGGAGTGTGTCGTAATCAGGTTCGCTTCGCCCGTTTTCATAGTGGGAATATCGTGCCCGTGACACACCGATGTGAGATGCGATTTCTTCCTGTGTCCTTTTCCCTCTGAGACTCTTCAATCTGCTGCCTATCATACTATGACCTCTCTTTTTAAACTCCCTAAGTTACTTATGATTATAGATACAATATGTATCAAAATAAAGTTATGATAAAAAAAGTATCAAAAATAACTTGATGATACAGATTGTATCGTTTATACTTGGTAACAGTTGATACGAAATGTATCAAAAAAGATTAGGAGAGTGATCACATGTATCCGATCCAAATTGTATTTAGTAAAAATCCCATAGATCAGCGCCATCTCGGACAATCCGGCGGCACCATCTCGTTTACGGCATGCGGCCTTCCGGTGTTCCACTTTGAAACGCAAGAACAGTTTCAAACATACATGAAGTTAAAAGGAGAAGCGGCATACAATGAGAGTCGATAAAAGTTATCCTTTTCCTATGTATTCAGGGTTATTGAATTCAGAACATTATGACAAAATCGGTCCGGCGCTATGGCTGTTTCTCTGGTTCATCAGCTCTACAACAAAAGAAATTGAAAAAGACGGAGTAAGCTGGGGAATCGTGCTCGGCCATAAGCCGTTAAAAGCGAGAGAAATGGCGGCTGTATTCGGTGTGAGTGAAAAAACTGTCAGAAGATGGCTGGAGCTTCTCGAAACTCATAAGTACATAAAGGCTGTCCGTGTGCCATACGGACTGATGATTTCAGTAAAGCATTCCAAAAAATTCAGCTTCAGATCGGACAAAACTGAACACCAGAGCATAAAGGAACGGCCATTTTCGCCGCAGGCACCGGACACAGACGTCCGTTCAGATAAAGATAAAACAAACACATATACTGCTGCTGATGATGCAGTGGATCACATTGCGAAGCGTTTTACACAATTACGGTCGGCTCAAGAAGGACGCACCGTGTATCCTTCCTCAAGAGATTATCAAGCCATCGCCCGTATTGTCGCCATCGGCGTTCCTGTGACGCAAACAATCAAATGGCTTGAGGAATGCTTTCAAGCCTTTGAAAACCGCCGAACCGCCGCTTCAGAAACAATCAAGGCCTTTCGCTACTGCTCGAAATTCATTGAAGACCGATTTTTCGCGCAGCAGGCCAAAAAGAATGCCGCAATTCAACATGAGAGGATGAAAAAACATGACAAAACGAACAATCGAGCAAATTTTGGACGAGCTGAGAAAAGGGAGACGTCCATTACTGGCGGACAAACCGGCCGAATCAGACGCAAGCCGGTATGATTGCCCGCGATGCAAGGATCAGGGAGGCTATCTCATCCGCCAGAACGGCCTGGAAGTCTGGACGATGTGCAGCTGCATGGCAGAACGGAAAGTAAAGCGGCTGCTCGGTGCTAGTGAGATTACCCCTGCCTTCAGACAGCTGGGCTTCAAAGAATTCTGCATTGAGGGAAAACCGCAGGCCATAAAAGATGCGTTTGAATGCGCAAAAGAGTATGTGGCGGATTATGAACAAATCAAGGACGCCCGGAAAAACAGCATCGGCCTTTTAGGACAGCCCGGGTCGGGGAAAACGCACCTTTTGACCGCTGCTGCCAATGAATTGATGAGAACACGCCATGTGCCGGTCATTTATTTTCCATTCGTGGAAGGCTTTACCGACCTTAAAAATGACTTTGATCTTTTGGAAGCGAAGCTGAACCGGATGAAGCAGGCAGATGTGCTGTTCATAGATGACCTGTTTAAACCGGTTAACGGCAAACCCCGCGCCACAGATTGGCAATTAGAGCAAATGTATTCGGTACTCAACTACCGCTACTTAAATCATAAACCGATTTTGCTTTCGAGCGAGCTGACGATTGAAACACTTGTACGGGTCGATGAAGCGCTCGGCACGAGAATCTACGAAATGTGCAGCGACTATTTAGTGATTATCAAAGGAGCAGCCTACGAGCTGAACCATAGATTGGAGGGCGTCAGATAATGTGCAAGCTTTGTCAGACGAAGAAAGTCATTGTGGAACATACCGGGATTGGAGCTGTTTTTCATCCATGTCCGAACTGCCGATCCGGCACTGACTTAACGCCGGTCATTCAAAAGCTGGAGCAAATGCTGACAGCGGGAAAAGCGAGGCTGAATGTCCGTGATTAAACAGCTGACAGCTTTAATTGCTTTGCTGTTTCGGGCAAAGCGAACAGAAAAAAACATTGAACAATGGTATAAGGATGACGGGAAGTGAAAGTAATGGCAAAAAAACAAGCAAAGAAAAGCCCTGCGCCGTGGCATGCTGTCCCGTGCGGGGATACGAAACCGATCTATATTTATTCAGCATACAGTGAAGAAGAAAAAGAAAGATTCCCATATTCAAATGGCCGGCTGATCGCCGCTGTATTCGACCTCAGCTCTTATTCGCAAAAAAGCAATGCTGCTTTGATGGCGGCTGCGCCTGAACTGCTGGAAGCGTCTAAAGCAGCTCTTGATTTTCTGAAAGGGAATTCTGTTCATTCTAAGGAGCACATCATTCAGGTATTAGAAAAGGCCAAAAAAAGCGCTGAATCAGAAAGGGAGGAAAAGAAACATGATCAATCCTAAAAAACTGCTGCATATCGATTCCATTACGCTGGAGAGCCAGCTGGAGGACGGAAAAATCCGCGTGATTATTGTGGACGGCATCAAGCAGGAAGCATGGATCACAGAAGCGCCGGAGCACGGAAAAACGCTCGTCGAAACGAGGAAGGGAGACCTTGCTCGCGTGGAATTTGAAATCGGCTACAAATTAAATTAAAGCGAAAACAGAATACGTCCAAGACGGAAAGCCTGCGGACACTGATCAACTGCACAGCATTTGTGCGTTGATTGGTGTCCGTTTTTTATTACCAAAAATGAGGAGGATCATAGAATGCAAGACTTACTATTTGAATATAAACGCACACTAAAACAAACAAGAACACAATATAAACCGCTCGCTGAAGCAGATGAATCCATGCTCTCAGCTGAAGAGCTGAAGGATAAAAAAATCATCAGAAATATCATCACGGATCTTGAATATGTAACAGAATGGCTTGAAAAAGGAAGACAACCCGGCATCAGACGGGCGATTGACCGTCGTGATGCCTACCAGCGGCTGATGATCAAGGATCCGAGAATTATCGAATCATTTTCCAGCACGATGATGGTCGAGCCGGACGGACAGGTATCAGAAGAAGACAGAGAGAGAATCCAAGAAGCGTTAGCCTTGTTAACAGACAGAGAAAAAGAAATGTTTTTATTGCATAAGGTAGAATGCTTTTCTTATGAACGGATCGCTGATCTTCTCGGCGTGAAAAAATCGACTGTGCAAACAACTATCAAACGGGCAATCGTAAAAATGCAAAGGCAGCAGGAGGAAATGAATCGATCGCTTGCCTGAAAGCTTGTCATACGTTTGCCACCTATAAGTGAATAGAGCATGACACATAAGCGGCTGGCAAGATCAGCCGCTTTTATGAATAGACATCCATGCTGGAGGTGGCGGTGATGCCGTAGCATGAAAACACAACAGCGCGAACAAGCATTAGCAATCTATCAACAACATCAGGGAAACATCACAAATCGGGCGATTGCGGATATAATCGGCGTTTCTGCGAAAACAATCGGCATCTGGAAAAAACAAGACAAATGGAAACAGGCCTTGTTTTCTGAAACCAGAAACGAACAAAAACAGCGCCGTATAGACAATGATGAATTAAATGAACGCCAGCGGCTGTTTTGCCTGTATTACGTCAAAAGCTTCAATGCCACACAGTCAGCAATCAAAGCGGGCTATTCTCCGGACAGCGCCCATGTGACGGGCAGCCGGCTGTTAAAGAATGAAAAGGTCGCTGCTGAAATCAGACGCATTAAAAAAGAAATGGTCAATGAAATGTTTATTGAAGCGATGGATGTGCTACAGGTTTATATCAAGATCGCGTTTGCGGATATTACGGACTATGTGACCTTCGGAAAAAAAGAGGTCCAGGCTGTCGGGAAATCGGGGCCGCTGTTTGATGAAGATGATAATCCGATTATGAAGGAAATCAGCTTTGTCGATGTCAAAGATTCCGGGCTCGTTGACGGCACCATTGTGACGGAAGCGAAGCTCGGCAAAGAAGGCATCGCCATCAAGCTGGCCGATAAAATGAAGGCGCTCGAGAAGCTGTCCTTATATTTCGATTTGTTTCCGGATCAATTTAAACAAAAAATTGAAAACGAGAAATTAAAGCTTGCCAAACAAAAAGCAGAGAAAACAGATGACAGCCAGGAGCCGATTGAAATCATGATCAAACGAAAAGAGGACAAGCCATGATTGTAAAAGAAATCAACCCTCATTTCGAAGATTACGTATTCAATTGGGAGCAGACGTACCAGTTTCTCGTCGGCGGCTACGGCTCATCCAAAAGCTATCATACCGCATTGAAAATCGTGTTAAAGCTGCTGAAGGAAAAACGGACGGCTCTTGTCATCCGCGAGGTGTTCGATACCCATCGGGATTCGACCTTCGCCTTGTTTCAAGAGGTGATTGAAGAGCTCGGCCTCACAAAGGCTGTGGCATCCCTTTCTTCCCCGATGCAGCTGCGTTTTCAAAACGGCAGCCGGATCATGTTCAAAGGAATTGATAATCCGGCAAAATTAAAATCGGTTCATAACATTTCATTAATATGGATTGAAGAATGCTCAGAGGTGAAGTATGAAGGCTTTAAGGAATTAATCGGCCGTCTTCGCCACCCTGAGCTGAAGCTTCATATGATCTGCACCACCAATCCTGTCGGCACCTCCAATTGGACGTACCGGCATTTTTTTCGGGATGAACGCAATAAACGGTTTGTGCTGGATGACAGAGAACTTTACGAAAAGCGGACGATTGTGAAGGGAGATACGTATTATCATCATTCCACAGCAAACGACAACCTCTTTCTCCCGAAAAGCTATGTGAATCAGCTTGACGGACTCAAAGCATATGATCCTGACCTGTACCGGATTGCCCGCAAAGGCCGATTCGGCGTCAACGGGATCAGGGTGCTGCCGCAGTTCGAAGTGCTCCCGCATGGCCAAGTAAAAGAACGTATCGCAGCCATCAGCAAGCCGATTTTTCGCACAGGCATGGATTTTGGGTTCGAGGAATCCTATAATGCCGTCGTCCGGCTCGCTGTCGATCCTGAGAAAAAATACCTCTACATTTATTGGGAGTATTATCAAAACAAAATGACAGATGACAGGACGGCTGAGGAGCTGCGTGAGTTTATCAATACACAGGAATTGATCAAAGCCGACTCGGCTGAGCCGAAAAGCATCCAATATTTCCGCCAGCAGGGCTTTCGAATGGTAGGAGCCAGAAAGTTTCCCGGCTCCAGGCTTCAATATACCAAAAAGGTGAAACGATTCAAAAAGATCTTCTGTTCGGACCGCTGTGAAAATGTCATCTATGAGCTCAAGTCGCTAACGTATGCTAAAGATAAAAACGGCTCGCTGATAGAGGATGAATTCACGATTGACCCGCATACGCTTTCTGCCATTTGGTATGCGCTTGATGATTATGAGGTTGCTGATATGAAAGAGACAGCAAACAAACGTATCCGGCCGAACCGGGAAAGGAGGAGGTCATAAATGATGCACAATCAAACAGTCAGAGCAACTGTATTCAAAACCAATTCCGCCGCTCCTCAGACAAAGCAAATCTATGAAGATGACTTTTCTGAGCTGTACGGAGAGGATATTATCGCACCGCCATACAATATCATCGAGCTCAAAACCATTGCTGAATACTCGACCATTCTTCAGCAATGCATAGATGCGTACAGAGTTAATATTACAGGTTTTGGCTTTGATGTTGAGTATACGTTTGATGTTAACGCCACTGGCGTCGATCAGGCGAAAAAGAAAAGGGCGGAAAAAGACTGGGCCAGACTTGAAGCCTTTTATAAATGTCTTCATTTTGACGAATCAGCCGAAATGATTTTAGGCTATGCCATCGAAGACAGAGAAAAAACAGGCAATGGCTTTATGGAAGTGCTTCGGGACGGGATGGGAAAACCGGCTGGCATCGAATATTTAGATGTGAAAAATATGCGTGTATGCGGAGCCGGCGAGCCTGTTGAAATATCTTTTATGTATGAAGAAAACGGAAAAGTGAAGAGAATCAAAAGGCAAAAACGTTTCCGAAAATATGTGCAGATGATCAATGGAAAAAAAGTATTTTTCAAAGAATACGGTGATCCGAGAAAAATGGACATGCGCACGGGTGAATATGTGAGCACATTGGCAGAGAAATATCAAGCGAATGAAGCCATTCACCTCAAAATCGGAAGCGGCGTATACGGCGTGCCGCGCTGGGTAGGCAATATCGTCAATCTATACGGAGCGCGAAAAGCGGAAGAGCTCAATTTTATGTATTTTAAGCAGGGCCGTCACGTCCCCGCTGCGATCACAGTGGAAAACGGGATGCTGTCGGAAGCTTCTTATCGGGAGCTGCAAGAATACATGAATGATCTTGAAGGCGTGGAAAACGCCCACAAATTTCTCTTGATTGAAGCGGAAGGAATCGCGAAAGAGAAGGATCTCCACGGGGGAGAGGATATTACGCCGGTGTCCGTGGAAATCAAGTCCTTGGCGGAAATTCTCCAGAACGACGCCTTGTTTCTTGAGTACGATGAAAAAAGCAGAAATAAGCTGCGCTCGGCGTTCCGCCTCCCGCCTCTGTATACAGGCGAGGCGCAGGAATACAACCGGGCGACAGCTGATACCGCTAGAAAAATTACGGAGGAGCAGGTCTTTCAGCCGGAGCGAAAAACGCTCGTGAATAAACTGAACACGCTGCTTTTGCCGGAGCTGAATATCCATGACGTCAGGCTGACATTAAAAGGACCGGACTTTCGTGATCCGCTTGAGATTGCGAAAGTGCTCGGTCCTTTTATTACAGCCGGAGCGGTATCGCCGAATGATTTACGCGATCTTGCGGGGCGGGTGCTTGGCAAAACGCTGGAGGAGTGGCCTGAGGAAATCTATAAACGGCCTGCAGGACAGGATGCGGAAAAGGCAAACCTGACTGCGCTCATGCAGGAGCTGAAAGAAAGCATCGAAGCGATCAAAACGTCCTGAAGGGAGGTGAATCAAGCAGGTGGCGCGGGAATTAAGAAATGCCAAAATCAGCTTTGTCAGTTATGTAGACAAGGCGGCTAATCAGACAGAATTTTTCTTTACGAAGTCAGACGGACCTCCGTCATTTGAAAAAAAGGTTCGGCTGTTTACAAAAAGTGAGCAGGATGAACAAAAGCTCGTGTACGGAATCGTGTATGAGCCTGATGTTCCTGATGCCCATGGCGATTATATGACCGCTGAGGAAATTGAAAAAGCGGCGCACGGCTTTCTCGCGGAGGCACGGGAGATTGATATCAATCACAGCTTTGAGGGCGGAACCGGCGTCGTGGTCGAGTCATATGTGGCGCCCGATGATTTTATGATCGGGTCAAAACGGATTACAAAGGGGTCGTGGGTGCTCGTGACAAGAGCGTCTGACGAGGTGTGGGAACAGATCAAGGCTGGAATCATCACCGGCTACAGCATGGCGGGCATTGCTGATGTGTATGAAGAAGAACCGGTTGAAAAAGCGGGATTCTTCAGTGTATTCAAGCAGATGCTGACTGACAAAACAGGGAAGGAGACTGAAGAAATGAGAAAAGAAGACATGAAAGAATCATTCGAGCATGCGCTTTACCCTCTGCTCAAACGGCTTGAGCGGATTGAAAAAAATACAGACACGGAGGAAAAGCCCGAGCAGACGGGTGATGACGAGCGTCTGAAAAAGCTCGTTGAGGACATGCTTGCCCCGCTGATCGAACGAATCGAAGCTTTGGAAAAAGCGCGAGGCGCGTCTAAGCAGACAGCGGACGATGCGGGCAACAATACAGAGCAAGTCAAAAAATCAATCTGGAGCGGACTGCTGTAAAACCAGTCAAAGAGGAGGAAATCAATTGAGAAATCAAGAGATCATTCGGAAAGCGGAAATGTCGCTTTCTGCTTTAAAAAGCGGCGGACTTATGAACCCTGCGCAAGCATCGGCTTTTATCCGCATGGTGCAAAACACGCCGACCATTTTCAGTGAATCCCGCGTGATTCAAATGGAAAACGACTCGCAAAAATTTGAGAAAATCGGCTTCGGCCAGCGTATTCTGCGGGCTGCACAAGAAGGAAAAGCACTGTCAAACGACGAGCTGACAGTTCCAACGACAAGCACTGTCCAGCTGAACACGAAGGAAGTCATTGCGGAAATCAACATTACGTATGACACACTCGAAAACAATATTGAAAAAGACGGCCTTCAGCAGACGATCATGCAGATTTTAGCAGAGCGCGCAGCCGTTGATATTGAAGAGCTGATTGTAAACGGTGATACAGCATCACATGATCCGTATCTGGCGCAGCTGGACGGCATCCGCAAACAAGCGGTGTCCCACATCGTTGACATGAACGGTGAAGAACTGTCCAGAGCGACATTCAAGAAAGGCTTAAAGGCTGTTCCGCCGAAATATTTGCGCATCCCTCAGGAATTCAGATTCTATACGTCGCACGGCTTAGAAGTTGAATGGAAGGACCGCGTGGCAGACCGCCAGACAAACCTTGGGGACCAGGCTGTTCAGGGCGGCTTGTCAACAGCATTCGGCGTACCGGTCAAAGGGGTATCCAATATTCAGCCGTACACAGTCGGAGAGGGAGACGCGCAATATGACGCTTCCGACATCATTCTCACACATCCGAAAAATATCATTCTTGGCTTCTCCCGCAATATCCGAATTGAAGTCGACAAAGACATCCGCTCACGTAAATTCATTATTGTCTTAACGGCCAAGCTGGACAGCAAGTTCGAGGAAGAGGATGCCTGCGCTAAATTAATTAACGTAAAAGAATAATAGAAACGGGGTGGTCAGCTCATGCTCATTGAACCGACTGACGTAGCCTCCTATTCGGTCTATGATCGAGTGAAAAACAGACCGGAAGAACTGCTGGCGCAGGATATCATCGAGGCGGAAGCGGAAGCGGCTCTCATCACGGGCCACCGCTTTGAAGACAGCGTTTATGACCCGCTGCCCGACAAGGCGAAATTGGCTTTGCTGAAGTTAGCCCAGTATTTTGCGCTTGTGAACAGCGATGAATCAGCCTCATCAAGCTATCAGTCTGAAAAAATGGGGGATTATTCCTACACGGTTTCCGGAGAAGGCGGCATTCAGCGGCCAGTGGTGTATCATTTGCTCGAAGAGTTTATTACGCCGGGCTACGTCCCTGAGTCCTCCAGACTGAAGGTGAGGTCCTTATGAGCTATCAGCGGATGCTCATTCACCGCTGCGACATTTATCATGAAGCGACTCAAGCGCCGTCTGCAGGCCGATTTGGGATTCCGGCGGACAAGCTGCAGCCGGTGACTTTATATCCGGATACACCCGATGAACAAGATGTCCCTTGCTATTTTACTGAAAAAACGCAGCAGCTGATCCAGGAGGAGCCTGATCAAACTGTATATCACAGCTTTCTCGTCCATTTTCCGTTGTCAGCGGACATCCGCGTGAACGATAAAATCATTTGGGAGAATCATAAATATATACTAAAGCTGCCAAAAAGGATCAGGCATCATCATTGGGAAGTCATCGCGGTCAGGGATGAAAGCCTATGAAAATAGCGGGGCTGAAACAGCTAAACACGTCATTAAAAAAGGCGGCATCAGGCGGATTTTCGCGTCAGGCGTCCCAGTGGCTTGAAGAGTGCGGGCAAGATTTTCTGGAGATCGTCCAATCTGAACTCATCAGCACACAAACGATTGATACAGAAAAACTGCTCAGTTCCTTTGAGAAAGGCGCAGAGGACAATCTCTGGATTGTGCAAAGCGGCGGGCTTTCGCTTGAGGTGGGTACACAGCTTGATCACGCCTCATTTCTTAATGACGGCCATTGGACCTCAAAAGAAGACGTGAGGTGGGTGCCAGGGCATTTCCAAGGCTCGCGGTTTATTTATGATCCCGCGGCTTCAACGGGAATGGCGCTCAAGAGAAAATGGATCGCGGGCACGAGATACTGGGATCATGCACTTCTTTTATATGAACAGCTGTTTGAAAAATCGCTGAAAAACAAATTGCGCCAGTGGCTGAAGAAGCTATAAAGGAGGGAACAGGATGAACAGCGAAACAGGATCGATCATGGCATTTTTGTACAGCAGGTGGTCTGTTCCCATTTATGAACGTGAGCTGCCTGATCAGTTTCAGGTGCCGTCGTTATACGTCCCATCGCCATCTGTTTTCGAGGAAACAGATACGGTCTCCACATTTAAAAAAACCTACAGTCTCAATGTGAAGCTGTTTCATCTTGACTCCGTTCAGGCGCTTGATGAAGCGGACAGGCTCGCGGATGCCATCAGAGAAGTGAGAAATATGGTTCCGCTGCTAAGTGAATCAGGTGAGAAGACGGGGGATATGGTCCGCATCACCCGAATTGAGACAAGGGTCGGAGACAGGGGCGAGGCGGTCATGGTGATCAGGTGGAGCAGCCGGTATTATTATCACAAAACAGAACAGCCTGTCTTACAGGATATCGACATGAAC
Source organism: Bacillus sp. SN1 (assembly GCF_002796895.1). Classification (NCBI taxonomy): domain Bacteria; kingdom Bacillati; phylum Bacillota; class Bacilli; order Caryophanales; family Bacillaceae; genus Bacillus; species Bacillus sp. SN1. The sequence continues at coordinate 1,238,080 of NZ_PHIE01000001.1, read as the reverse complement.
AGCGGGGTGAAATAAGCGGTGGCAAAGGACAAACAACAGAAGAAGGCTGTACATACAGAGAGCCGGGAAACTCTTTTTGATACAGCGGATTTGATTAAGCACGCGAAGGAGCTGTTCGGCGTTAAGCCGGATATCCTTCAGGGGGCTTTATTTGGCGTGGATCAAACACGTATGACGAAATCAGAAGCCAATCAATTGATTCAAACATTTCTAACCAAGGAGGTCATGTCATCATGAATGGCGGAACATTTACAACAGGAAAAGAAAAAGAACGTGCAGGCATTTATTTTAACTTTAAAACGACAGCGCAGGAGCGGGTGTCACTCGGAGAACGGGGAACAGTCGCACTCCCGGTTGCATCAAGCTGGGGGGAAGCGAAAACGTTTGTCTCCATTTCCAGCGTAGAAGATTTAAACAAAAAAGTGGGCCTTAGCATTGATGATCCATCATTATTGCTTTTGCGTGAAGCAAAGAAAAATGCGAAAACGGTATTAATGTACCGTCTAACCGAAGGTGTCCGTGCGTCTGCTGATATTGCTGAAGGTGTCAAAGCGACTGCTGTATATGGCGGATCAAAAGGAAATGACATTATCATCCGCATTAACCCCAATGTGCTGGATGCTGCTTCTTTCGATGTGACAACGTATATGGATGAGTCAGAGGTTGATAAACAGACCGTCAAAAAGGCTGAAGAATTAACTGCTAACGGCTATGTCACCTTTACCGGAACAGGCGATCTTTCTTCGACGATTCCGCTCACTGGATCAGAAGGAGAGACTGCAGCTGAATCTCTGAATGCATCTGCAGGAATCCGTTTATCCGGCGGTACGGATAAAGCCCCTGTCAACTCCGACTATACAGATTTCTTAGCCGCAGCTGAAACGGAGAATTTTGATGTGATTGCGCTGCCTGTTGCGGAAGGTGATCAGCTGAAGGCGACATTTGCTGCTTTCATTAAGCGTCTGCGCGACGGCCAAGGACAAAAAGTGCAAGGGGTCACAGCGAATTATTCCGGTGACTATGAAGGCATCATCAACGTAACAGAAGGTGTGCTGCTCGAAGATGGCACGGAAGTTACGCCGGACAAAGCAACGGCTTGGGTAGCTGGAGCGAGCGCAGGAGCAACCTTTAACCAATCACTGACGTTCGTTGAGTACGAAGGCGCCGTTGATGTGTTACACCGCCTTGACCACGATACGATTGTTGAACGTCTGGGCAAAGGCGAATTTTTATTCACATTCGACGCCCGCGATAAATCCGTCAGCGTAGAAAAAGACATTAACTCACTCGTCACGTTTACAGCCGAGAAAAACAAAAAATTTGCGAAAAACAAAATTGTCCGTGTCCTGGACGCCGTAAATAATGATTTAACACGCGAGCTGAAAGCCTTAATTAAATCAAGAAAAGGCAGCGGAAGCGATATTCCGGCGTCTGAAGACGGACTTCAGTATGTGAAAACGATGATCACGCAATACATGACAACCCTTCAGGATGCTGGCGGCATCACTGGCTTTGATTCTGATGAAGATATCACCATTTCAATGAATGAAGACCGTGACGGCTTCTTGATTGACCTGGCTGTACAGCCTGTCGACGCAGCAGAAAAATTCTACTTTAATGTGGAGGTAAACTAATATGGCATTAAAAGCTCAAAACACAATTTCAGGTAAAGAAGGCCGCTTATTTCTTGATGGCGAAGAAATGGCGCACATCAAAACATTTGAAGCAAACGTCGAGAAAAACAAGTCTGAAGTAAACATTATGGGCCGCCGCATGACAGGCCATAAAACAACAGGGGCAAACGGAACTGGAACAGCAACGTTTTATAAAGTCACATCAAAATTCGTGATCCTGATGATGGACTATGTCAAAAAAGGCAGCGATCCATACTTCACACTCCAAGCTGTTCTGGATGATCAATCCTCCGGCCGAGGCACAGAGCGAGTCACGCTGTACGACGTCAACTTTGACTCTGCCAAAATCGCAAGCCTTGATGTCGATTCAGAAGCGTTAGAGGAAGAAGTTCCATTTACATTCGAAGACTTCGACGTGCCTGAAAAGCTTTCTGACACGTTTTAATCAAGGTTGAACAAGCCATACGCAGACCTTTCTCAGAAAGGTCTGTTTTTTACACGATGAAATCAATCAAAAGACAAGGGAGTTTTTTACATGAGCGAGAAGAACGAAAACGTATATGATCTTTCCTTTTTTATGCCGGGAAAAACAATTGAAGCTGAGGAAATCAAAGTGCCGATCTCAAAGCGTTTTGTTGATAAAAAAGGGGACATCGTACCATTTATTTTTAAAGCGATCACGACGGAGCGCATTGATGAATTAGAGAAAGAAACAACAACTTATAAAAATGTCAAAGGCAGAGGCCGTGTAAAAGATTTAGACAGCCAGCGCTTTTATGCCCGAATCGCAGTTGAATCAACCGTTTATCCGGACTTCCGTTCAAAAGAGCTTCGAGAAGCTTACAAAACGGCCGACCCGGTAGAAGTTGCGAAACGCGTCCTCTCAGTTGGAGGCGAATATGCGAACTGGTTAAACAAAGCGATTGAGATTAATGGTTTCGAAGATGAATTAGAGGATCTGGAAGAAGAAGTAAAAAACTAATCAAGGATGGGCATAAAGAAGCCGTGTACCTCTACTATGCGATGCACGAGCTTCATTATTCTCCATCAGATTTATTAAAACTGTATGAAGCGCCTAGAAACTTTAAGGCGCTTTTGTATGGGCTGATTGGATATAAGCTAGATCTCCTTGAAAAACAAGCAAAGAAAGGAGGGGCATCGTAATTGGCAAAGTTGACAGCAAGATTTGAAATGGAAGACCGTGTAAGCAAAAAGTTAAGAAAAATACAAAATGGATTTAGGTCGCTTGAAAAGTATAGAAAAATGGTGCAGCGAAAAAGCGCTATCGATATACGAAAAGAAAGTAAAACTGTATTAAAGACAATTGACCGCATACAAAAATCATTAAAGAAAAAGCTTGGCGCTCAAATGATTTCCATTTCAGCTGAGGATAACGCCAGCACTGTCATTCAGCAGGTTCAAATTCAATTGCAGGGATTGCCGGCATCTGTATCCATTAAAATAGACGCTAGTGATCGAGCAACAGAAAAGTTTGAACGATTAAGAGAGCTTGTTGCGGGTTTTAAAGGCTTTACGATTATGCTGAGCGCGGAAGATCAAGTTTCGCCGGCTGTGCAAAAAATACAGCGTTATATGGAAACCGCACTTAAAAATGGTTACTCTGTTACGATACGCGTAATTGATCACGTCATGAAAACAGTCGGTCGAATTTCAGCAGGCATTGATACACTCACACAAAAAGATAATCAAATTCAGCTCACTTTAAATGATCAGGTATCAAAAAGGCTGGATGAACTTCAGAAGAAAATTGATAACTTTGGGAAACTAAAGACAGCTGAGAAAACAGCTCCCCCAGCAGCTAAGAAAGCAGAGAGCAAAAAGGGAGAAGAAAAAGAAGGCGGTTCCTTCTGGGGAAACCTCGTTGAAGAAGGCAAAAAAAAGATTAAAGAAAAGCTAGATGAAAAAGTAACTGAATATAAAGAAGCCGTTATTGATCGTGTTACCCAAAAATTTGAAAAGTTTAATCCGGAAAAAATACTAGATGATAAGTTTTATGCTTTATTAGATAAAGTGTTCGGTCCCGAAGAAAAAACTCCGGCAGAAAATGCGTGCTGCTGCTGCAACGGATTGAACCCAGGATCTGGAGGAGCCACAGAATCAGGAGGCGGAGGCCTTTTAGATTCATTTATTAGTGAAGGTACAGCCGGTATCAGCAATGCAATTGAGGAATTAAAAAATACCTTTTTGAAGGAATTTGAACATTTTACACCCGAATCGATCACCTCAAAATTAGAATCATACACAGAATCCATTACATCTAAAATGACAGAGATAGCTGAGAAGTTCAGCCCGGAGGCGATTTTAACAGAGCTGGATAAGTTCACAAGCTCCTTTATGGGAAAAGTGGACGAAATCGCAAGTAAATTCAGTCCAGAGACGATTTTGACAGAGCTGGATAAGTTCACAAGCTCCTTTATGGGAAAAGTGGACGAAATCGCGACGAAGTTCAGTCCAGAGACGATTTTGACAGAGCTGGATAAGTTCACAACATCATTTATGGGCAAAGTGGATGCAATCGCGTCAAAGTTCAGCCCAGAAACGATTCTGGCTCAGCTGGATAAGTTCACAACATCATTTATGAGTAAAGTGGATGCGATTGCGACAAAGTTCAGCCCGGAAACGGTTCTAAAACAGCTGGATAAGTTTACAGGCTCTTTTATGAAGAAAGTAGATGAAATCGCAAGTAAATTCAGTCCTGAATCCATTTTTAAACAGTTGGATAAGTTTACAGGCTCATTTATGAAAAAAGTAGACGAAATCGCAAGTAAATTCAGCCCAGAAGCTATTTTTAAGCAGCTGGACAAATTTACAGATTCCTTTATGAAAAAAGTAGATGATATCGTAAGCAAATTCAGCCCGGAAACTATTTTTAACGAACTGGATAAGTTTACAGATTCCTTTATGAATAAAGTGGACGATGTCGTAAGTAAATTCAGCCCGGAAACCATTTTTAACGAACTGGACAAGTTTACAGACTCCTTTATGAAAAAAGTGGATGATATCGTGAGCAAATTCAGTCCAGACGCGATTATCACTAAAGCAGAAGACTTTGTAACAAATATTGTTGACAAAATCTCAGAAAAATTTAATTTTTTGAATCCGGATAAAATTGCCAATAAAGCAGAGAAGTTTTTTGATAATATTGTCTCGAAAATCGCAAAAAAGTTTGAGAAATTCAGCCCTGATAAAATTATTGAAAAAGTGGGAGAGTTTTTTGAAAAGATTATAAAAGGTATTGCTGAAAAGCTGGGGAATTTGGATTTTGGAGGCCTGCTTGGCAGTGAAAGCAAAGGCAAACAAAAAGCCTCCAAAGCCAATACTAAGAACTCAACTTCTAACAACTCAAACCGCACTAAAAAACCTTCTATGAACCAAAAATCATCAGGTTCTAAATCAAAGAAGTCAGGCGGTAAATGGGGCGGGGCTTGCGGCTGCTGCTGTGCTGGAATCAGTACAGGCAAAAGCAAAAAAGTCAAAAATAGAAACGGTTCATCAACCAAAGACAATAAAACAAATTCTGTGAATACGCCTAAATCTGCAAAAGCAGCTAAAGGAGCATCAGGCAAAGGTTTTTCAGGTCTTATGAAAACATTGGGAGAATCAAAAGGCTTAAAAGGTGGACTGAAGGGCTTAAAAGGAGCCGCAAAAGGGATACCGGGATTAGGTGAAATTTTGTCTCTTACTGACTTAGCCGGAATCAATAAGGATAATGCCGGTGAAAAAGTTGGTTCAGCCGGCGGAGGTTTAGCCGGAGCAGCTGCCGGAGCGGCTATTGGAAGCGTTGTGCCGGGAGTCGGAACTGCTATTGGCGGTGTTGTAGGAGGAATTGCCGGGACTTTCGGTGGTGAAAGTTTAGGGAAGGCAATTGATGCCGGCGCTCTAAGTGATACATGGAATAGCATTACAGAAGGCGCGCAAAATGCCTGGTCTGCCATTCAAGATACTTGGGGAACTGTATCAACATGGTTTACGGACAATGTTTGGACACCAGTGTCATCCGCGGTTGTGGGGGTGGCTACAAGTATATGGTCTAACATCGTAAACGCATGGACAACGATACAAACGATATTCAGTACTGTTTCAACATGGTTTACGGACAATGTCTGGACACCTGTGTCAACCGCAGTTGTGGGTGTGGCTACAAGTATATGGTCAAACATCGTAAATGCATGGACAACGATACAAACAATTTTCAGTACCGTATCAACCTGGTTTATGGACAATGTTTGGACACCAGTATCATCAGCCGTTGTAGGTGTGGCTACAGCTATATGGTCTAAAATTGTAAACGCATGGACGACGATTAAAAATGTGTTCAGTGCAGTTGCTTCATGGTTTATGAGCAATGTGTGGGGCCCAGTCAAATCCGCTGTTATCGGAGCTGCAACCACAATCTGGGATAAAATGACTGGTGCTTGGAATAAGATTAAGAGTGTTTTCAGTACGGTATCGGGATGGTTCATGGATACAGTTTGGAACCCGGTCAAAAATACAGTCTCAGATGTAGGCAAGGGAATTTCTGACGCTTTCAAAAAAGCTATAGACACCGTCAAGAACATTTGGAAGGGTCTGAGCGGCTGGTTTAAAAAGAATATTCAAGAACCTCTTACAAAGGTTGGAGAAGCCATTTCAGATGCTTTTTCTAAAGCGTTCGGCTGGGTGAAGCAAATCTGGGATAAAGCTGGCGGCGTAGCTAGTAAAGTGATTAATTTTGTAACCGGCGGCGGAGATCCGAATAAAGGTAAGGATCCTGATAAAAAGGCCACAGGCGGCTACATCACCAAACCAACCATCTCGTGGATCGGTGAAGCCGGCAAGGAATTCGTTATCCCGGTTGACAACAACCGAGGCCGAGGGAAGATGCTTCTTTCACAAGCGGCGTCTAAGCTAGGTATGCAAGTTGTAGACGACATGGGTGCCGCTTCGTCTTCAGCTGGAAGTTCGGTATCTGTATCAGGAGGAGCGGCTGCCAGTCCGTTATCAGGATCAGCCTCCCCATCAATGGACACTGCAAATCTTACAGGCCAAACGTCCACACTCGGACAGCAATTTTCAGAAGGATTTGGTAAAGGCATCAGCAATCAGCCGGTTAAAATGGAAGATTGGAAGAAGAAAAACATCAATACGCCATTTACGCAAATGATATCGGCTTCACCAAACTACGGAAAACAAATGGTAAGCGGGTATGCCAAGGGCCAAAACGGTACAGCAACCGGAACAGACGGCTTTTTGCAATCAAAAGTTAAAACACCGTTCCAAGCAACTGTAAACAAATCGTCATCATGGGGAACAGGTACGGTCAAAGGCTTTGCGCAAGGACAGAACTCAACCCAAACAGGGACAGCGCAGTATGTAAGCTCACATGTTGACAAACCGTTCCTGCGTTCAAAAAACACATCCAACAGCTGGGGTTCTGGCTTGGTTGGAAACTTTGTGACAGGCATGAATTCTAAATCCAGTGAAGTGAAGCAAGCAGCAAAGGATATGGCGAAGAGAGTGGAGCAGGCTTTCCGTGAGGAATTAGATATCCATTCACCTTCTCGTGTCATGATGAGCTTAGGGCGTTTTGCTTCAATCGGTGTTGTCAAAGGTCTTGGATCAGTAGATGTAAAGAAATATGCTGAAAAACAAGCTGGATCACTGGCGGCGGCCTATTCAGGAATGGGCGCGATGAGCGGGAATGTGAAACAGTGGATTATGGCCGCTCTCATGGCCACAAAGACACCGATGAGCTGGCTTCCTGGACTAATGACGATTGCGCAGCATGAATCAGGCGGAAATCCGAATGCCATTAACCTATGGGACAGCAACGCAAAAGCGGGGCATCCGTCACAAGGGCTCATGCAGACAATTCCGAGCACCTTTAACGATCATAAAGCACCCGGCATGGGTAACATTAAAAACCCGATTCACAACGCAGCTGCTGCGATCGGCTATATTAAAAGCAGATATGGGTCAATCAACAATGTGCCGGGGATTAAAAGCTTGAATCATGGCGGACCGTATGTTGGATATGCCAACGGCGGGCTGATTACAAAAGAGCAAATCGCCCGTGTCGGAGAAGGAAATAAGCGGGAATGGATCATTCCGGAGGAGCGGGGCATACGCGGCCGCTACCTCCTTCAGAGAGCGGCACAGGCTCTTGGTATGGAAGTGACAGATCCATCTCAATCCCAGCAGTCTGAGCTTTCATCAGGACAAGTTTCCGCTGTTACTTCAGCTAGCCGGCCAACGGCAGCGGTTTCCGGATCAAAAGAGATTTATATTCAATTTAACGGTGACCAGCACTTTCATAATGGACAAGACGCCGAGACCCTTGCGGCGAAAATCAAGCAGGCGCTTGTAGACGAGCTGCAAAAGGATATCAATATTGGAACGAAGGGAGTCGTTGCATTTGACTAAATCCGTATATGAATTTTGGATTTCACAAGGGAAGGACAAGCTGCGGCTCCCCGTTCTTCCCGACCAGCTGAATATTTCAAATACGGTTCAGAATGAGACGGTTAAAGTAGCCAAGTTTGGTGACCTTACATTTATTGACGAACAGGGAGCGAAAGAAATTTCGTTCTCTTCGTTTTTTCCGAAGAAATACAGTCCGATAGCAGAATATCAAAACTTCCCGTCGCCGGAAAATGCGATAACAAAAATTGAAAAATGGATGAAGGCCAAAAAACCGGTTCAGTTTTTGATTACGGGAACCAAAGTGAATCTGACTTGCAGCATTGAAGGTTTTTCCTATAGCGAAGGCCAGCAGGATATCGGCGATCGCTCGTTTGATATTCAATTAAAAGAATACAAAACCGCTTCCCCCCGAAAAATCAAGCAGAAGAAAAAAACAAAGGCAAAACGTCCTTCGAAGGCTTCTCCGAAAACCTATACAGTGAAAAAGGGAGATACGCTGTGGGATATTGCCGGCAGGTTTTACGGGAACAGCACGCAGTGGCGTAAAATTTGGAACGCCAATAAAACAGCAATGATCAAACGAAGCAAACGAAACATCAGGCAGCCGGGCCACTGGATTTTTCCCGGTCAAAAATTAAAGATACCGCAATGAAACAGGTGATGTATGATGATAGAACTGTTTGTCATTAAAGACACAGAGTGGTTTGAGCTGGTAGCAGAAAGCGTATCGCTGGAAGGCCATCGTTATCAGGCGCCGCGCTCCATTGAAGCGACCATAGTTATCAAACAGGGCGACCAGACGTATTACAGCGTCACAGAAGGAGATACAGTCTTGTTTAAATGGAAGGGAAAAGAGCTTTTTCGGGGCATTGTTTTTGCAAGAACGCCGGACGAGCATACGCTTGCTTTCAGCGCGTATGATATGCTCCAGTATCTGGTCAAAAACCAGGATGTGTACGTGTTTTCCAACCAGCGTGCTGATCAGATGATCAGGAGGATTGCCAATGATTTTCAAATACCGACAACCTCGATTGCGAACACAGGCCATACAATCAAAAGCCTTGTCATAAAAAATGATACGACCCTGTATGACATCATCTTAAAAGCATTGAAACAGACGAAAAGCCAGACAGGACGACATTATCAGCTGTATTCGGAAAAAGGAAAGCTCGGTCTGCGCGCTTGGCCAGATCCGTCGGAAGTATGGGTGCTGGAAACGGGTGTCAATATCACGGGATACCAATACAGCACTTCCATAAACGACACTGCAACACGGGTGGTGCTTCGCCGGCAGAAGGACAATAAGACGTATAAAGCGTCTGCCAAGGACAGTTCAGGCTTAAACAAATACGGTGTGCTTCAATATACGGAAACGGTCACAGATGACATCAACCAGGCTCAGCTTCAGCAGCGGGCAGATGTGCGCCTTGCTGAAAAAAAGGGCGTGAAAAAAGAACTGAAAAATATTCAAGCAGTCGGCATTCCGGAAGTGCAGAGCGGCTTGCCTGTCTATATTTCCATTCCGGAGGCCGGAATCAAGAAAACCTATTGGGTTGATACGGACCGGCACGAGTTTAAAGGAACGAAACATACGATGACCATTGATGTAGTCGAAAAGAACACCATGCCGGAAGGAGTTTCCTGATGAGATTGAGTGAGGCGATTAAACATTTGGCCGTCGGCGCAGTTGACGCTGAGTCTCCGGTGGAACTGCTCCCAGCTGAAGTCGTTTCGGTTTCTCCTGTGGAAATCAAATTAAAAGAAAACAGCAAACTGATCATACCGGCTGACGCCATCATCATCCCAAAACGGATGCAGTCTGGAGGAGACGATGCACTCGAGCCGGGGGATCGCGTCATGACCGCGGCTCTGACTGGCGGTCAATCGTTTTTTGTTTTAGATAAAGTATAGACAAACCGCTTCAGCACGAAGGGGTTTTTATTTAGCTTGTCATAAAGGAGTGGGCACCATGGCCCTGACACCAGAAGTGGAGTTTGAGGATTTTGAAGATGATAGTGAAGTTATTGAAACCTCGCAAACCTACAAAATAGATTTTGAAAACGGAAGAATTACAAATGAACTGATTACCGGGCTTGAAGCGATCAGACAGTTCGTGTATATCGCCTTACAAACAGAACGTTATGCGTATTCCGTATACAGCCATAATGTCGGAAATGAGCTTCAGGACGTGCTTACAGATCACGAGACGACTGATGCCTACAAAAAAATGGAGATTCCGAGGCTGATAGAAGAGGCGCTGGTTTATGATGACCGGATATCTGCCGTAACAGACTTTGAGATAGAAAAACAAGGCGATGCGTTTCATATTTCTTTTGTGGTAGAGACAGATGAAGGGACGCTTGAGATTGAGGAGGTGATTGGCGAAGATGTTTGAAGATCAAACCTTTGAAGATATTATGGAGCGTATGCTGAACAGCATCTCCGCAGATATTGACACAAGAGAAGGCAGCGTCATTTATAATGCGTTAGCCCCGGCGGCAGCCGAGCTTGCGAAGTCATATATATGGCTGGATACTGTGCTTGAGCTAGTCTTCTCTGATACTGCGCAAGGCGAATTTTTAGACCGGCGTGCAGCGGAAGCGGGGATTGAACGGACAGCCGCGACAAAGGCGATCAGAGCGGGAGAGTTTACGTCTGGAGTTACCATTCCCGCGGGCTCCCGCTTTTACGTGGATAATCTTTATTTTCAATATACGGCAGACGGGACGCTCATCTGTGAAACACCTGGTGAAGCAGGAAACGCCAATCTGACCGGACGCAATTTACTGTCACTGGATACCATTCCCGGTTTAGAAACAGCCATTGTCAAAGAAATCCTGATTCCGGGACGGGAGGAAGAAGGAGATGACAGCTTACGAGAACGGTATTTTACAAGGGTTCGGCGTGAGGCTGTCAGTGCCAATAAAATGCATTATAAAGAGTGGGCTGAAGAAGTAGACGGTGTTGGAAAAGCAAAGATCTTCCCGCTTTGGAACGGGGAAGGCACGGTCAAAATTGTCGTCACGAATGCTAATCTTCAGCCGGCTTCCGATATCTTAATTCAAAAAGTGAAAGATTATATCGACCCTGAATCAGGACAAGGGGAGGGGCAGGCGCCAATCGGAGCCGTAGTTACAGTGGAAAGCGCGGTCTGGAAGGAAGTTGAGATTTCGGCCGAAGTGCTGCCTGAGATTAATCACTCGATTGATGAAGTGAAGTCGGAAATTGAAGAGGGCGTTTTAAATCTCTTTAAGAAAATGGCGTTCGAAGACAACGTCATCCGCCTATCGCAAATTAACAATATCGTCTATAATTCACCGTCCGTCAGTGATTATTCCAATATTAAAATCAATGGCACCTCTGAAAATCTGGTGCTGAGCGACGTGGAAATTCCTAAGCTTGGGCAGGTGAAAATCATTGAGCAAACAAGATGACATGAGAGCGTATCTGCCTCCGTTTCTCACCAGCCTTAAAGAAATGGCCGAGTTGCTGAAAGCGGAAGCGCCTGAGTTTGATAAACAGAATAACAGCATATTTGATCTGACGGATCAGCTATTTGTGCCGACAGCGACATGGGGGCTCAGCCGCTGGGAAAAGATTTTAAACGTGCCGCGGGAATCAGGGGATACCGATGAGATCAGACGATTGAGGCTCATTTCAAAAATGTCGAACATTCCGCCAATCACTTACAAAGCCATTGAGCAGGCGGTGAACCGTTTCTTGAAAAACCCGTCTGCACAAGTCCGCCTGCTTCCCGGCGAATACCGATTTAACGTGGATATCAATATTGATGACCTCCAGCATATGAATGAACTGATCGAAGCCATAGATAACATGAAGCCCGCTCATTTGGCGTATACGCTCAGAGGCGGATTAAACGAGACGCTTCAAATCAAAGACACAGTCATCCTGAATCATCGCAGATACCGAACAGCTAGTGAGCTGAAGGTCGGTTATTCTGTCACCCTTAACAACAATGAGGTGGTTTTACCTTGATTTCAACCATATACAGAGAACGCACAGCGGCAGATCTAAAAAGCAGAATCGATCACGTGCTGCTCAACGGCCAAAAAACAGAAATAGTAGAGCTCGCCATTGACGGTGCGACAGTCACCGTTCTGACAAAACGCGAGGAAGACATCAAGCATATCGAAACGGTACAAATTTTTGACGAGCTGGGCAATGTGATCACAGAGAGAAAGACTGATCTGGACGTCAGCGAAAACAGAACACTCGATTTCAGATTTACCTTTGAGGTGGTGTAAACATGGCATACGAAGAAAAAACAGACTGGCTCCCCGACGACCCGATCAACGAAGACGACGTCAACCGCTGGGAAAAAGGCATAAAAGACGCCCACACAGACCTAGCTGCCCACAAAAACGACATGAACAACCCCCACAACACAACAAAGGCGCAAGTCGGGCTGGGGAACGTGGATAACGTACAGCAGGCAGCGAAGAAGGATTTTGACCAACATGAGCAAGATCAGGTTCGGCATATTACAGGGGAAGAGCGGGACAAATGGAATGGCGGTCAGTTATCTAAGATTACAAATGATAATGGACAACCTATGTTCAATATCACGAGTGATTTCCATACAGAACTGTTGAATTATCCTACATTGACTTATTTTTCTTATACTGGCACGCCTCTAAATTCACCAGGCGGCTCAGGAAGAGGATTTTGGACTTGCAGTGACAGCAAATTAAATGGTCATGTAATTGTGATGACAAATGATAATAAAACTTTCCGTAAAACTCTCTTAAACGGCAACTGGTCAAATTGGATTGAATTAGAGACGACGGAGGGCGCTCAAACAAAAGTGAACGCTCATGCAGGAAAGGCGGACATACATGTCACACAATCAGACAAAGACAAGTGGAATAACAGTCAGCTTTTTAAAGTCACAGCAGACAACGGACAAGCAAAAATAAACTTAAGCGAAACAGATGATTTCCATGAAATTGTTCCGAAGTACACTGGAATGGTTCATTTCACCTCCTTGTCAAAAACGGTGAATGGTCCAGGCACTTCAGTCAGGGGCATATGGACAATTAATGCTACCGGGAATTACGGACAGATTATCGCTTTTGATAACGCTAATAAAACGTATCGGAAAACGATTACAGGAGGAAACTGGTCCGATTGGATTGAATTAGAGACGACAGCTGGAGCGGAGGCGAAAGTATCTAATCATGCAAAAGATATTTCAGTGCATATTACTACAATAGAACGTAATAAGTGGAATAATGGTCAACTTTCTAAAATTACGAATGACTCAGGTGGAGTTCTTGTTTCAATTGGAGATACAGATGATTTCCTTAGTAAGATTGTTCAAACAGGAAAAACGTTTGGCACATTTTATTCTACTGGGAAACCAACAAATGCCCCTTCTACATTGTCAACCAGAGGTTTTTTTCATTTTACATCAACTGACAGTAATGGCAATGGCACTTATGGTTATGTAGTTGCTGTTGATTATAAAAATAACTTGTACACAAATTACGTTGATGGAAATTTAGGTTGGCAGGGATGGAATAAAATTTCGACTGAAAGCAGTGCACAGGAAAAAGCAGATAAATCTTTAGCGTCTGCAAAAGACTATATAAATTCCAATTTTACAAATGAAAAATTAACCATTCTAACAGGTGCCAATGCTATTCTAGATGCGAGAACTGGCGGTGATGCTTACCCTTTGGGTATTACTTTGATGGACATAGGTCAAGAAAATACGACAGGTTATCCATTAAAGATGGGCATTGTGAAAAACGAAAAATACAATAGTTATCGATTTACTCAGTATTTTTATAGTAATGGCAATTTTTCATATTCATACGCTGGAATAGGTATTTGGGTTCGTCATTGGTATCCGCAATCAGGTTGGTCAGAGTGGGAGAAAATATCTGGGTTTGCTCATGTGAATGTAGGCACTACAGGAAAACAAGAACTAATAAAAGGTGAAACTCAAAAAATTAATTATAATCGTATTATTAAGGACAGCCATAAAATATACGATACAAATAATTCAAGATTTATAGCAAGTCATTCAGGGATGTATTTAGTCGGAGCTAGTTTAATAATAGAAAACACATTACAATATTCTAATTTTGAGCTATATGTTTATGTCAACGGATCAAAATATAAATTAATGGATCAGTATAGAATGCCTTCCCCAAAAGATAATAATGACACTAGTGAATTTAATGCAACTGTCACAGGATCAGTTACAGTGCCACTGAACGCAGGAGATTATGTTGAAATATATGTATATGTCGGATATTCAGGTTCCGCTACACGCTATGTACAAGATAGAGACGGTATTATTAACTATTTTGATATTATTGAACTTGGAGGGCACAATTATCCTAGAGTATAGGAGGTGAAAAAATGATATTATACGACGCAATCATGTACAAATACCCTGACGCTGTGGCAAGAAAGGATTTTGAGCTGAGGAATGACGGCAATGGTTCTTATATTGAAAAATGGAACCTGCGCGCCCCCATCCCAACCCAAAAAGAACTCGAATCCTGGTGGGAGGAGCTGCAAAAAAACCCACCGTATGAGCCGCCTGATCAGGTGGAGCTACTCGCTCAGGAATTGTCGCAGGAAAAGCTGGCACGCAAGCAGCTTGAAGAACTAAACAAAACGTTGGGGAGCGAGCTGTCAGATATAAAGCTTTCATTACTTTCCTTGAAAGGAGATCATGCTGAATGAATTATTGGGTGCTTGCCCTCTATTATGAGTGGGCGACAACGGATATGGTAAAGCAGGCCTTAGCATATAAAGACTGTTCAATTGAGGATCTGGCAGAGGGTATGAACAAAAAGCTGATCACTTCTGACCAGTATAAAGAAATTACCGGTAAAGCCATGTAGGCTTTTTTATTTTGCTCGTTTTTACATGAAAAGGAGGATAAAAATGGTCAAGTATCAATATGAGTTTCCTCTCGATAAGACTGGAAAAGCTGGAGCTGTGAAGCCGTATAGAGGAGAAAAAACCGATTTTGTCACACCTGTTTCGAATCTCTCAGGTGTAGCGGAGATTTTAACAAATGCCGCGCTAAAGGCGACTGAGGCATACAGTCAGCTCGGGCAAGACAGGCTTGGCACAGTTCTGATTTCGAAAGTGAAGGGCTGGGCGTATGGAGATCGTGAAGGCACGCTCTTTATAGAAGAAAGCGACAACAACAATGCTTGGACAACGACAGCAGCAATTAATGTCGCAGCAGGTGTCCTGACGGAAACGGACTGGGTGTATCTGTCTAAACGCTATTACCGCTTCCGCTTTGTGAACGGGAATCTTCAGCAATCAGAGTTTGTTTTATACCAATCAGTCGGCGCGGGAGAAATGGATGTGCGTTTAAGTGAAAAAGCCCCTTTGCAGATTGACTTTTCGGAATATCAAACAGATGATGGACGGCTGAAAGTGGCAGCTGGCAAAACGTTTGACTTTGTCTTTCATGAAAATGCAGAGTCCGCTGGCGAAGGTGCCGTGTTACCTGTGGACGGCGCCGCCCATTTACTCGTTGAGCTGTATGGCACAGCGGAAACGAGTGAGGTGAAATTTTGGGGCAAATCGGTGTCAGGACAGA
Source organism: Bacillus sp. SN1 (assembly GCF_002796895.1). Taxonomy (NCBI): domain Bacteria; kingdom Bacillati; phylum Bacillota; class Bacilli; order Caryophanales; family Bacillaceae; genus Bacillus; species Bacillus sp. SN1. The sequence continues at coordinate 1,222,426 of NZ_PHIE01000001.1, read as the reverse complement.
GACTTCCGATTAGAGGCGTGAAATCTGATGATGCCTCCGCTGCCTGCAGTACGTTAGGGAAAGCTGAGGCATGGGCCTTCGATATTAAAGGGTTTAAGGAAATCATCATGGAGATCGTCAGTATCACCGGCGGGACTCTTTCGATAAAAGGAACCGCTGTTTCATAACCATTTCGGCCCTCGGAAGGGAGGTGATCCGCATGTAAAGGAGGAGTGAATGATGCAGCAAGAGATAGATGTAAATGTGGTTCAGCAAGATTTAGCAGACATGAAAGGTGAGCACAAAGCTCTTGAGCAGAGGGTTTCCGCATTAGAACGCGTGTCTGACCGGCAAGATCAGCAAATCATGACGCTGAACGAAAAATTAAACAAAATTGAAGAAAATACAACATGGATTAAACGCACCATCACAGGTGCCATCATTACAGCAGTGTGCACAGGGATCATTGGCGGAGCTATCGCGATTATGTACAACCTGCTGCAGCATTAGAGGGGGATTTTCATGAAAACGTATGACAAAGGCACGGTCATCAGGACGGTGCTTCTTTTGGTTGCATTAATCAACCAGACCATGATGATGCTTGGCAAATCACCATTGGACATTCAGGAGGAGCAGGTCAATCAGCTTGCTGACGCTCTTTATTCGGCCGGATCTGTCATTTTCACTATTGGAACGACACTTGCCGCTTGGTTTAAAAACAATTATGTAACAGAAAAAGGGAAAAAACAGCGTGACTTGTTAAAGGAAAATAATCTGACGAAATAAGGAGAGATGAAAATGGTTAACATTATTCAGGACTTTATCCCAGTAGGGGCAAATAACCGCCCAGGCTACGCAATGACACCTCTTTACATTACAGTGCACAATACAGCGAACACCGCAGCCGGGGCCGATGCTGCGGCGCATGCCCGCTATTTGAAAAATCCTGATACCACAACAAGCTGGCATTTTACAGTTGACGATACAGAAATTTATCAGCATTTGCCTTTAAATGAAAACGGCTGGCATGCGGGAGACGGAAACGGCAGCGGCAACCGGGCTTCTATCGGAATTGAAATTTGTGAAAATGCCGATGGGGATTTTGCGCAAGCTACAGCAAATGCCCAGTGGCTGATCAAAACATTGATGGCTGAGCACGGTATCAGCCTTGCTAACGTTGTACCCCATAAGTATTGGTCTGGCAAGGAATGTCCCCGCAAGCTGTTGGATACGTGGGATACGTTTAAAGCAGGGATTGGGGGAGGCGGCAGCCAAACTTACGTCGTGAAACAAGGTGACACGCTCACATCCATAGCGAGAATGTTCGGTGTTACTGTAGCTCAGCTGCAAGAGTGGAACAATATCGAAGATCCGAATTTTATTCAGGTCGGTCAAGTGTTAATTGTCAGTGCTCCATCATACGCTGCAGAACCCGAGCTCTATCCGCTTCCAGATGGCATCATTCAATTGACAACACCATATACCTCAGGAGAACACGTCTTTCAGGTGCAAAGAGCACTGGCCGCTCTCTATTTTTACCCTGATAAAGGAGCTGTCAACAACGGAATTGACGGCATTTACGGACCGAAAACAGCTGACGCGGTTGCCCGTTTTCAGTCTGTTAACGGTTTAACCGCCGACGGTATATACGGTCCTGCGACTAAAGCGAAAATCGCAGCTCAACTAAGCTGATCACAGAACACAAAAATCCCGGAGCTGCTCCGGGATTTACTTTTTCTTCTTCAACTTTTTTAAAATTCCTGCACTCCGCTCCCTCACACGAAGCGAATACCCGGAAAGTCCAAACCTTCCGTAATCAACAAACTTCACACGCCTCACCAATTTTTTCACTGTATCACCTGACAATATCCTCTGTTTGTTTTAGTATATGTAACCCTTTAAGAAAAGGAATAAGGACAAGAGCTGTTTTCCCTTGTCCTTTTAGTGTGATCATGCTTTTTTTCGTTTATACTCGTCAATCAGCCGTTCGTTTTCTTTAAAGATTCTTGCTGTATGCGGACTGACTTGATAGCTTGCAACACTGGTGGTTGAACGTTTTTTTAGGATTTTAAACGGCTTCGCCGCTCGGGGCTCGCATCCGTTTTGAAACGCGCGTTCCATTATCCTTCACCTTCCTCCTCAATTGGCAGCACCAAATCATATATGCTCGTTAATGATGTGAAAAGCAAATAATCAAATTCAGTGACAATGCTGTCAGACGTCAGCTTGATGACATAGCTCTGTGTCTCGATGGTAAAAGGAATGAGAACCATTTTTCCGTATTGGTCGTAATAAACATCCTTTCGATCAAGCCGGGTTTGCACGTCTGCCGGATCGTCCATATGCTCGGTTAACCGGTCTTTATCAGCCTGTGTCGAATAGTGACAAAGGGAGGCTGTTAAATTCATTTTATCGGCATAGGTTTTCAGCAGCTTATCAATACCTTCAGCATATGCATCTATACTTCCATAATAAACATGGATCGGTTCGTTTTTCAATAGGTATTGGTATGTTTTCAGCCGATTGAGATACATGTGGAGCATTTCGTTGTTTTCTTCAAGGATTTCTCTTGTGTCTGTTTCCAGTTCGCTGCCGGCCAGTTTTTTGACGTATGCGCTTAAGAAGATGAAAGCGTCAATTAAAGCGAAACTGACAGCGACAATGAGGTACCGTTCCCAGTGGGTAAATAGGGAAGAGGGCTCATATGTCCAGTATACCATAGCGCCCAGAACAAACAGCAAGTACCATGTTTTCCGGATGGCGGACATTTTTTCTTTGACCTTCGCTTCGAACCGCCACGTGGCGTACACGTATAAGCCTAATCCGGCCATGACGCACCACACCATGATCTGAAAGAATAAAAGCATACATCAATCCCTCACATCTGAAATAGGTTCTGCTTATTGTATTCGAGAGATACGGCTGGTTTTCCTGTTTCATCAAAAAAACCGCTCCTTTGACAGAAGCGGTGTAACCTTAAAAAATCATATTTAAAATAAAGTAGGCGATGGCACCAAGTGTCGCTGAAATCGGAAGCGTGATGACCCATGTAATGAGCATCCGCTTAGCTGTACCCCAGTTTACGCCTTTTACCCGGTGTGATGCACCGACGCCAAGGATTGATGAAGAAATGACGTGGGTTGTGCTGACGGGCAAATGAATAAATGTGGCCCCGAAAATAATGGCTGCCCCGGTTAAGTCAGCGGATACACCGTTTACCGGACGAATCTTCATGATCTTTCCGCCAACGGTTTTGATGATTTTCCATCCGCCGATTGAGGTTCCGAGACCCATGGCTGTCGCGCAGGCGAATTGCACCCAAGTTGGAATATCATTAGCAGAAGTATGTAAATTCGCTGTGATGAGAGCCATTGTGATAATTCCCATTGCTTTTTGCGCATCGTTTGTTCCGTGTGTATATGATTGCAGGGCAGCTGTTACAATCTGCACTCTGCGGAATTGCTTGTTCGTTTTCGCCAAATTGCTGTCTTTGAAAATCAGCTTGACGATGCTGTAAAGAATAAAACCAAGGACAAAGGCAATAATTGGTGATAAGAGCAGTGCTTCAATGATTTTAATGAAGCCCTTATAATTTAACGCAGTAAATCCGGCTGCCGCAACTGCTGCACCGGCAATTGCCCCGATGATAGCATGGGATGAGCTGCTTGGGATGCCGTAGTACCATGTGATAAGGTTCCAGGTAATCGCAGCGACTAGCGCAGCCAAAATCACGACAGAGCCATTCTCTAACGTATAAGGATCTACAATGTCTTTCGTAATGGTTTTGGCAACACCTGTAAATGTCATTGCTCCGATAAAGTTCATCACAGCCGCCAATATGATGGCATGGCGTGGTTTCAGCGCTTTTGTTGATACCGAAGTCGCAATTGCGTTCGCCGTATCATGAAACCCGTTGATGAAATCAAACGCCAGAGCACAAATGACTATTAGTATTGTTAATATTAATAGAATATCCATTTTTACCCCTCGTTACGCGTTTTTCATAATGATGGTTTCAAGATTATTGGCAACACTTTGGCAAGAGTCGGCAATTTCTTCAAGCGTTTCGTAAATTTCACGATATTGAATGACTTTGATCGGATCTGTTTCATTTCCGAAAAGATTTTTTAATGATTTTCTGTGCAAGTTGTCACAACTGTGCTCATACTCTTTAATTTTGATCGCGTGAGGCTGAATATCCTTTAAGCGGTTTTCTGCCAGCAGCTCAATTGTAATCAAAATTTCTTTCGCACATTCTCTGATGTATCCGCTGAACTTGTCGATATGCTCGTCTGATGAAGTGATTGAGAAAATCTCCATCATGGCAGAGAAATGTTCGATTCCGTCAAGCACATCATCCAGGCTGTTTGTCAGCTGAAGGATATCTTCGCGCTCAATAGGAGTGATGAACGCTTTGTTAAGCTCTTTAATCATGACATGAACATGATTGTCACCTTTTGTTTCATATTCCTTTAACGTATCTGCAAATTCTTTAAGCGTCGTTTGGTTAGTAACCTTAAAATTCACAAAATATTCTGCAGTTTCGTCTATGTTCTTTGCAATTTCTGTTAAAAGGAGTGAGAACTTATCTTTTTTTCTTCTTATCATTAAAAACCCTCCATAGTTTGAATGAACAATGCACACATCAAATTATTATATAGCCTTTTGTCGAAAAAAAACAGGTAAAGTCGAAAAAAACGTATCTTGACTTTTTCAATAAATCGTGTCTCCTTATTTTGGCCTACTTCGCTTTAAAAAAACGACCCAAGTTTGCAAAATCTTTCTGCTTAACGTAAAAAGTATATCAAAAGTTGTGTTTTTCCTGTCAACTTTTATCTTCTGTTTCACCAAAAAACGGTTCCCTAAACAAGGGAACCGTTTTATCAGCTTGCTTTTCGTTTTTTCATCCAGTAATAAACAGGCAGTCCGGCAAGGCCGATGAGGATGGATAATCCGCAGCTCAGTGTATCTGTGATGAGTGTGCTGCCTAACACAAAGAGTGAGCCTGCGATGGCCAAAATCGGCATCAATGGGTAAAGCGGAACACTGTAGGCGCGCTTTTCTCCCTTTGTTTGCTTGCGGAGGATAAACACCGCAAAAAAGGCCATCACATAAAAAATGTAGATCATGAAAATCGAGATTTCTGAGAGCTTATCAGGGTTGCTGATCAGCATCATAATCAAAGACACGGCAATTTGGAAGGATATCGCAATCCATGGTGTGCGGAACGTCGGGTGTACATGTGACAGTTTTTCAGCAAATGGAAGCTGCTTGCGTTCCGCCATCGCAAATGACACACGCGGGAAAGAAAGGACCTTTCCGTTTAAGCAGCCGAAGATGCTTACAATAATCCCGATACTGATCAGCTTTCCGCCCATTGACCCGAACAGCATGGTGGCAGCCGTGCTCGTCGCATTTTCACCAAGTGTGACAATTTCGTTCGCAGACAGGATGTGAAGCAATGCAAAATTAATGAAAATATAGATGGCTGTTACAATTAATAATCCGCCCGTCATTGCACGCGGCAGCAGCTTTTCGGGATTTTTCATTTCTCCGCCGAGAGCGGCCAGAAGAATCCATCCGTCGTAAGCAAACAGTGTAGCCAAAATGGCTGCTCCGAAGTTCATATCGGAAATGCTTTCGTTTACAGCTGTGAAGATGTGCTGATCGCCTTTCCAAAGGCCAAAGATGATGATGCATGCGATCGGAATCAGTTTTCCGATCGTTGTCAGCGTTTGGACAAAGCCGCCGTATTTTGTACCGATAATATTAATGACGCATAAAAAGAGAACTGCTATAATTCCGATTACTTTTGATAGGCCAGATCCCCAGCCGAAAAGATTCGCCATTAAAGATCCAAAATATAAACCCAGTGCGCCAATAATCGCCGGACCGTAAATGATAATCTGCACCCAGCCGCACAAAAATCCCCAAAACTCGCCGTACACTTCTTCAAGGTACGTATAGAGCCCGCCGGTTTTTGGAATCTGCGTTCCGATTTCCGCGATTGTCAAACCGCCCGCCAGAGTTAAAATACCGCCTAACAGCCAGGCGAAAAGCGCTGTTTTTGAATCACCTGAATAAGCGAGCACAGCGCCAGGCTTCATAAAAACACCTGAACCGATAATGGTTCCGATGACAAGAGTAAGGGCAAACAAGAGGCCTATCTCTTTTTTCAAACCGTTGTCTTCAGTATGCATGTCCTTAACCTCCTATGATGTTGAAGCTTCATAATGAAGAATCTATTTTTCATATTGTAAACCCTATTTTAGAAAAGTGGAATAAAATAAATTTTCTGATTTTCGATATTTGCATGTGTATGCCAGATAAAACTGTGAAAATGCATGATTTAACGAGTTATAAACGAATAAATGTATGGTTTTAAGATTAGAAAGTTCGTGTTTTTCAGGCGGTTTTTTGCCGATACGGAGGGTGCTGTGAGAACAAAGGAAAATAACGAACCTTCGGTGAAGCTGATATGTTGACTTTCCCGTGCGAATAAAATACCTTGTAATTAGAACAATAAATATACAACTATGATGTGATATCTCGAAATCGAGATAAAATAGCCTGGAGGGATAGCATATGAAAGTCAACGGCATACACCACGTGTCGGCATTAACAGCCGACGCACAAAAAAACTTAGATTTCTATAAAAAAGTATTAGGATTAAAGCTCGTCAAAAAATCCGTCAACCAGGATGAACCGACAATGTACCATCTGTTCTACGGAGATGAAGTGGCAAATCCGGGAACTGAGCTGACGTTTTTCGAGATTCCGCGCATTGCGCCGTTTCATGCGGGAACAAACAGTATTTCTTCTATTGGTTTGCGCGTTCCAAGCACAGAAGCCCTGCATTACTGGAAAGAACGTTTTGAAGAGCATCAGGTGGCGCACAGCGGCATTGCCAAAAGAGCCGGACGTGACATATTGGCATTCCAAGATCATGAAGGACAGCGCCTTGTGCTGACTGCTGATGAGAAAGGCAAAGGATATGGTCTGCCTGTTAAACAAAGCGGCATTCCGGGAGAATTTTCGTTTCGCGGGTTAGGGCCGGTTGAACTGACTGTGCCATACGCTGAATCAACCTTACACGTATTGATGAATATTCTTGGATTTACAGAAATCAGCCGTGAAGCAGTCGAAGGGCAAGGAACCGCCGTTATTTTGGAATCTGGAGAAGGCGGTGCGGCAACAGAAATCCATTTAATAGAAAGAAACGATCTTCCACGAGAGCGCCAAGGTAAAGGAAGTGTTCACCATGTCGCGTTTCGGGTAAGAGATGAAGAAGAACTTGCCGGGTGGCACCAGATCATCAGCCGGGAAGGCTATAGCAATTCCGGCATCGTTGAACGCTACTACTTCAAGGCGCTGTATTTCAGAGAGCCGAACGGCATTTTGTTCGAGTTATCAACAGACGGACCAGGCTTTATGGTTGATGAAAACCTTGATGAGCTTGGCCAAACGATTGCTCTTCCGCCGTATCTTGAGCATCGGAGAGCTGAAATTGAAGCAAAACTAAAACCGATTCAATAAATTGTGATTCATTTGCCTTCCGGCGCCGCCGGAAGGCTTTTTTTTATTACCATAATTAATTTTGACCTAAACAGCATGCCTTATTAGGGAGGAAATATCAGATGCTGATTGGGAGAAATGGCTTAAAACCCTTTGCGTATATGGACGATTGGTATGAAATGGACTCGGCAAAAATATTGTCTTTGTTTATTAATAGTTTATTCATATTTGCTTGTTACACTATTTCAAAGTTAGACAAAAAGGAGTGAAAAACACGTGGAAAAGAAAAAACGCGAGCTGGATATTCTCCTCATCCTCATTTTGCTCGCATCTGCATTCTTAAATATCTATAACATTTGGAAGGACGACACGGTGAATCCTTATTACACCGCGGCAGTTACAAGTATGATGCAAAGCTTTCATAATTTCTTTTATGCTTCGTTCGATGCTGCCGGCTTTATAACAGTTGATAAACCGCCTGTTACATACCAAATCCAAACGATCAGTGCACTGATATTCGGTATGCACGGGTGGAGTGTCATTCTCCCTCAAGCATTGGCAGGTGTAGGTTCAGTACTTCTTATGTACTTGCTGATTAAGCCGACATTCGGAAAAACGGCGGCACGCATTGCCTCATTTGTTATGGCATGTACGCCGATTGCTGTAGCTGTAGCACGTACAAACAATGTTGATGCATTACTGGTATTTTTCTTATTGCTGGCTACTTTGCTTCTCTTTAAAGCCATCAGAAAAGGAAAGCTAATCTGGCTGTTAGCAGCATTTTTCGTTGTTGGAGTAGGTTTCAATACAAAAATGCTACAGGCTTACATGATTTTACCGGCTTTCTTATTGTTCTATCTGATTGCGGCAAACACCACAATCAAGAAAAAAATCGTTTCATTGGTAAGTGCTTTAGCTGTATTGGCAGCCGTTTCGTTATCATGGCCGCTCATTGTTGACAATATCCCTGCAAGCAAGCGGCCTTATATCGGAAGCAGCCAGACCAACTCTGTTTTGGAATTGGCTTTCGGATATAACGGGATTCAGCGGCTGACAGGCCAAAATTCCGGCGGCGGCCAGGGCGGATCAAACGGAGACGCTTCAAAAGAAATGTCTTCTTCCGATAACAGTTCATCGCAAACTCAAGCACCGCCTAATCAGTCATCAGGCAGCAGCTCATCAAGCGATGATAAATCATCAAATGGCAACAATATGACGGCACCTCCATCCAATGGTCAAATGCCAAGCGGCGGTCAAGGAGGCCCTCCAAGCGGAGGAGATGGCGGCCAAGGCGGGCCTGGCGGAGACGGAGGGAAAAGCGGTACAGGAATCGGTTCAAAAATGCAATCAGGTTCAGGAATGTTCGGGACGGGAACACCTGGTCCGCTGCGGCTTTTCCAACAAGAATTATCTGATCAAATCAGCTGGCTTCTGCCATTTGCGATTTTTGGAATTGCAGGCTTACTGATCGCAGGCGCGAGAGAAAGAAGAAGACTATCTGCAGAGCAGAAGGAAACGGTTTTCTGGGTTGCATGGCTTGTACCGATTGCCGGATTCTTCAGTGTCGCAGAATTTTTCCATCATTATTATCTCATAATGCTGGCACCGCCGATTGCTGCACTTGTCGGAGCTGGATGGGTTGCGCTCGTTCAGTTATACCGAAACCATACAGACTGGAAGTCTTGGCTTTTGCCGGCGGCGATGATTGCCACAACAGGATTTGAATTGTTTATTCTGAGAAACTACAACGATCAAATCGGTGTTGGATGGAGTATCGGCGTAGGGGTTATCGGTGCGTTATCTGCCATTGCTCTGCTGCTGTTCAAACAGCGCCAAAAACCGATCAGTAATTATGTATCACTTGCAGCTCTTCTTGCATTGCTGGTGATGCCGATTTATTGGGCAAGCACACCGCTTCTGTACGGAGGCAACAGCTCACAGCCTGAAACAGGGCCTCAGCTCGCATCAATGAGCGGAAAAGGCATGGGAATGTCTGATGCCACTGTAAATGAAAAACTGATCAAATATCTAGAGGAAAATAACGCCGGAGCTGAATACCTATTTGCCACAACCGACTCGAACACAGCAGCGCCATATATTATTAAAACGAAAAAAGCTGTTATGACAATTGGCGGATTCAGCGGTTCTGACCCGGCTATTACGCTGACTCAATTTAAAAAGCTTGTAAAAGAAGGAAAAGTGAAATACTTCTTAGCTTCTGGAATGGGAAGAGGCGGAAACAATGACATTATTGAATGGGTTCAGAAAAACGGGAAAGAAGTGTCTTCAGATAAATGGCAATCAAGCTCTGATCAACAATCATCATCTGATCAGAAAACAGAAAATACTGATTCAGCTGATACATCAAGCAACAGCAAGTCTTCAGGCGAAAACGGCCAAATGGGCGGCGGACCTGGCGGAATGAATCAGTCAGCTACATTATATGAACTAAATGCTGATGAATAGGAGGAAAAAACATGAGCAGACATATTCAATATTCAATTGTTGTACCTGTGTATAACGAAGAGCTTGTCATTCATGAAACCTATCAGCGCTTAAAAGAGGTCATGGATCAAACGAAGGAAAACTACGAGCTGCTTTTTGTCAACGATGGGAGCAAAGATCGCAGTATTGAGATTTTAAGAGAGCACAGCCTAATCGATCCGAGAGTGAAAATCATTGATTTTTCAAGGAACTTTGGGCACCAGATCGCCATTACTGCGGGTATGGATTATGCACAGGGGAATGCAATCGTCGTCATTGACGCCGATTTGCAGGACCCTCCTGAATTGATTTTAGATATGATTGAAAAGTGGAAGGAAGGCTATGAGGTCGTGTACGCCGTACGAACAAAACGAAAAGGGGAAACCTTTTTCAAAAAACAGACAGCGGCCATGTTTTACCGGCTCCTCAGCAGCATGACAGATATTGATATCCCGATTGATACGGGTGATTTCCGCCTCATGGACAGAAAAGTCTGTGATGAAATGAAGAGATTAAAAGAAAAAAATCCTTTTGTCAGAGGGCTCGTCAGCTGGGTGGGCTTCAAACAGACAGCAGTCGAGTACGTACGTGATGAAAGGCTCGCCGGAGAAACAAAGTACCCGCTGAAGAAAATGCTGAAGCTGTCAATGGATGGCATCACGACATTTTCACACAAACCGCTGAAGCTGGCAAGCTATGCTGGGATGTTAGTGTCAGGTGCAGGATTTCTGTATATGTTTATCGTGCTGTATCTAAAGCTATTCACAGACAGCACCATTACCGGCTGGTCATCACTTATTGTGATCCAGCTCCTGTTCAGCGGCATCGTCCTTCTGATTCTAGGGATGATCGGCGAATATATTGGCAGAATCTACGATGAAGCTAAAGACAGGCCGCTTTACATCGTTCAGAAATCATATGGAATTGAAAATAAAAGACTCTATAGAGATCAGCATATGTCATAACCTGAAACCCCTGTCCGTTACGGACAGGGTTTTTTATATTCTGCGCGATGATCAAAGTAATAGATGCTGATAGATTTATGGGAAGAAGGGACACTGCGGTACAGGCATGCTGAAATAAAAACGGCAAAGCCTAAAGCTTTCGTCTTAGGCTTTGCTGCATGTCAGCTGTTATATTGAGGGGCTTTTAAGAAACGCATGATCACAGTCGTACCAGTGATGTTTAATAAAATAGTGGCACCCAGTGTAATTTCACATGCCAATGTCGATTCAGAAAGGAGGAAGCTTAGCACAGAAAAGCTAATCCTGCCCAGATCATGCTCAATCCCACGGTTTTCATGTTCATATCTCTTTCTCAAACATGCATCTGATTAGAATGATGTCAGTCTGAATGATATACAGATGTCTCAGTAGAAAGTTTCATAGAGCAACAGGTCTTTTGTCTAATAAAAAGCCTCAGGCCTTTTGCGGCCTGAGGCGTTATTTCTTAAGAAGTGGTTTCTTCTTTTTGATCGAGTTTGATTTTTTTTGTCAATTCTTTGCCGTTTCTGAGAATTTTTACTTCAACGGTATCACCGATGTTTGCGTCTTTATATAAGATATTGCGCAATTCACTGCCAGTATCGATTTCTTTGCCCTTCAGGCTGATGATAATATCCTCCGCTTTCAACCCAGCCTTTTCAGCAGGAGAGCCTGAAGCGACCTCACGGATGTACACGCCCTTATTCAGCTGGCTGCCGAACAGGCCGAGTGTGCCTTCTTGGTAGTTTTGCGGCACTTGTTCTAAATCAAGCATGCTGACACCGATATACGGACGTTCAATTTGTCCTTTAGACAGTAATTCTTCTGCAATCGGTTTTACGTCATTGCTTGGAATTGCAAATCCGATGCCCTCTACATCATCCTCACTGATTTTCATACTGTTAATGCCGACAATTTTGCCGTCTGTATTTAACAATGGACCGCCGCTGTTACCTGGGTTAATCGCGGCGTCAGTTTGAATCACGTTAATGCTTGTTTGACCGGCTGATGTTGACATCGAAACCGTTCTGTCCACGCCGCTTACAATCCCCTGTGTTACTGTGCGGGACAGGTCTTTTCCGAGCGGATCTCCAATCGCAATGACGGTCTCGCCAGTTCTAAGATCAGATGAATCTCCGAAGCTTGCCACTTTTGTTACGTGGTCATCACTGATTTGGAGGACCGCTAAATCTGTTAACGAGTCACTGCCTACGAGCTTTGCTGTCACCGCAGTGCCGTCATATAAAGATACCTTCAGTGAAGATGCTCCTTCTACAACGTGGTTATTCGTAATGATATAAGCCTTGCCGTTCTCTTTTTTGAAAATGACACCCGATCCTGAACCGCTTTCTGTATCTTCGCTGGAATCAGAGCTGGAACCGGATGAGTCAGAGCCGAACAAAGAACTGTTTGACTGAGCCTGAAGATTTGTGATGCCGACAATTGCCGGTGAAAGGTCTTCCACCATATCTGAGATTTTAGAAGAATCTTCGCTTTTGAATGCAGATGAGCTGCTTGAGCTTGATGAGCTTTTGCTAGATTCAGAGGACGTGCTTTTAGCTGTAACAGATTGCGTTTGCTGTTGGCTGGATGACTGTTTTACAGTGTCCTGAGAATCATGGTCGCCAAGCGGTGTAAACGTGTAAATCCCAAGGGCAAGACTGCCGCCGATCACTCCGCCAAGAAGGGGTCTGAACCATCCGAACCCTCGTTTTTTCTTCTCCTGATCATGCATGACATTACGGGCTGAGTAGGAGGTGCTCTGATCGTTCTCTTTCGCTAGAAAGACCTCATTCTCATTTCCTTCCGTTCTGTTTTCGTCACGATTGTTATCCATCATGTTCACTCCGTTTCTCTATTTTCACTAATTTCTATTTGATTATGATAGTTTTATGACTTGAGTTTATCATAAACAAAAACTGTGGGATAAAAATGAAAAGATTATGGGAAATTGTGAAAAAGGGCGGAAAACGGTACACTCTTTATTGTATATGAAAGGACTGAGTCGATGGAACAGATTGGATTGATTGGATATGGCAGCATGGCCGATATGATCGCCAGGCAGCTGTTGAGGCATGGAAAAATAAAGGAGAATGAGCTCTTTATTGAAACGAGAACGAAGGGGGAGCGGCTGAAGGCGCTGATCTCAGATTATCCAAACGTATCGGCTGATTCGCTTGAGAACTGGGCGGAAACGTGCCGTTTGATTTTGATATGTGTCCCGCCGCTCCATGTCATCGAAACATTGCGCCGTCTGCACCCGTATGTGAACAGGAATACTCATATCGTATCCATTGCCGCCGGCGTGCCGCTGCGCCTTTTGGAGGCTGAAACAGAAGCCGGTATATCACGTGTCATTCCTGCCATTACGTCCGAAGCAGAAGCAGGCATCTCGCTTGTCGTTCACAGTGAGGCATTGACAGCGGATAAAAAAGAACGTCTGAATGAATTGCTATCGGTTTTCAGCAGTGTACGAGAAATCAAAGAATCAAATTTGGATGCCGCCAGCAATTTGACGAGCTCGGCACCCGGGTTCATAGCTGCCGTCTTCGAAGAACTGGCGCTGTCTGTGGTGAGAAACAGCAACCTGTCCAAAGAAGAAGCCTTTGATTTTCTGATTCATTCTCTATACGGAACTGGCAAGCTGCTGATCGAAAAGAATATGTCTTTCGAGGAAACGCTGGGGCGTGTCGCAACGAAAGGCGGAATTACAGGGGAGGGTGCTGAGGTCATACGCGCCTCAGTGCCGGAAGTTTTTGATCAGGTGTTTGAAAGAACCCTGAAAAAATATAAGCTGCTTACAGAACAGACAGAGAAACAGAAATGAATCCTTGAAAGAGGATTCTTTTTTATCATTGAATCGTTGTGATTTTCCCCAGTTATATTGCATTTTTCCTCTTTTTTTAATATAATTTGTTAGAATATTCATAATTTAGTAAAAAAGGAGGAGCGTTATGAAACTATACATGTCAGTAGATATGGAAGGTATTTCGGGTCTTCCGGACGATACCTTTGTGGATTCCGGCAAGCGCAATTATGAACGCGGACGGCTCATCATGACTGAAGAAGCAAACTACTGTATTGCCGAAGCGTTTAACAGCGGGTGTACTGAGGTGCTGGTCAATGACAGCCATTCGAAGATGAATAATCTGATGGTTGAAAAGCTTCACCCTGAAGCAGACTTGATTTCCGGTGACGTCAAACCATTTTCAATGGTAGAGGGGCTTGATGATACGTTTACAGGCGCTTTGTTTCTCGGTTATCATGCCAGAGCTTCCACTCCCGGTGTGATGTCACACAGCATGATTTTCGGCGTCCGTCATTTTTACATAAACGATCGGCCCGTCGGTGAGCTCGGGTTAAATGCATACGTTGCCGGTTATTATGATGTCCCGGTCATTATGGTAGCCGGAGACGACCGTGCGGCGAAGGAAGCGGAAGAGCTCATTCCGAATGTTACGACAGCCGCTGTTAAACAAACCATTTCAAGATCCGCAGTGAAGTGTTTGTCTCCTACGAAAGCCGGCCGGCTGCTGACAGAAAAAACCGCATTTGCCCTGCAAAACAAAGACAAAGTCAAACCGCTCACACCGCCGGACAGACCGGTTTTGAGCATTGAATTCGCCAATTACGGACAGGCAGAATGGGCGAATCTGATGCCGGGAACTGAACTCAAGCCGGGAACCACAACCGTTCAATTTCAGGCGAAGGACATGCTTGAAGCCTATCAGGCGATGCTTGTCATGACTGAGCTTGCGATGCGGACATCATTCTGCTAAAGGGGTGTTTTAGGCTTTGGCGCGATACATGATAAAGCGTTTTTGGGCAATGGCAGCTACGATTTTGGTGATTACCACCCTGACTTTTGTTCTCATGAAGGTCATTCCCGGATCTCCTTTTAACGAGGAGAGAGGGACTAATGAAGCCGTTCAAAAAAATCTCGAAGCCTACTATCACTTAGACGATCCTCTCATTTTCCAATACATTTTCTACTTAAAATCCATCATTACATTCGATTTCGGACCTTCAATTAAAAAACCGTCAGACAGCGTAAATGATATGCTGGAACGCGGATTTCCCGTTTCCTTTGAGCTTGGAATGACAGCGATTGTCATTGCTGTGATCTCCGGGCTCGTGCTGGGCGTAATCGCTGCGCTCCGCCGCAATGGTTTTTTGGACTACGCCGCGATGAGTTTGGCGGTACTCGGCATCTCCATCCCGAATTTTATTCTGGCAACATTGCTCATTCAGCAATTTGCTGTCAATCTCAAACTATTTCCCGCTGCCACATGGACGAGTCCGATCCATATGGTGCTTCCGACCGCAGCGCTTGCAGTAGGGCCAATGGCAATTATCGCCAGGCTGACGCGGTCAAGCATGGTCGAAGTCCTGACGCAGGATTATATCCGCACAGCAAAAGCAAAAGGGCTTTCTCCGTTCAAAATTATCGTAAAGCACGCACTCAGAAATGCACTCATGCCCGTCATTACCGTTCTGGGCACACTCGTTGCCAGCATCTTAACAGGAAGCTTTGTTATTGAAAAAATCTTTGCCATTCCGGGAATGGGAAAATATTTTGTTGAAAGCATTAATCAGCGGGACTATCCCGTGATTATGGGAACGACCGTTTTTTACAGCGTCATTCTGATCATCATGCTGTTTTTGGTCGACTTGGCCTACGGTCTGCTGGACCCGCGCATTAAACTGCATAAGAAAGGGTGAAGCGTGTGAATCTCCCTGTACAAACAGATGAACGCCAGCCAGAGCAGCACATTCAGGTGCCGGATGAATGGTTTGTCTCGAATCAGGAAAAAAATCGAGAAGCCGATTCGGTCAAGCGGCCGAGTTTGTCATACACGCAGGATGCTTGGAGGAGGCTGAAGAAAAATAAATTAGCGATGGCTGGACTTTTTATTCTTTTATTTCTTTTTGTCATGGCAGTTATCGGGCCCTTTTTATCACCCCATAGTGTCGCGCGCCAATCGCTGACCGAACAAAATCTCCCGCCCTCAGCCGATCATTGGTTCGGCACCGATGAGCTCGGCCGGGATGTGTTTACCCGAACATGGTATGGAGCGAGGATTTCGTTATTTGTCGGAGTGATGGCAGCGCTGATTGATTTTGTGATCGGTGTCATTTACGGGGGCGTTGCCGGCTATAAAGGCGGCAGGACTGACAGTATCATGATGCGGATTATCGAAGTGCTGTACGGGCTGCCGTATCTGCTCGTTGTCATTTTGCTGATGGTGCTGATGGGGCCGGGGCTGGGCACTATTATTGTGGCGCTGACTGTAACCGGATGGGTCGGCATGGCGAGAATTGTTAGAGGCCAGGTGCTTCAAATTAAAAATTATGAATATGTACTCGCCTCGAAAACCTTTGGTGCGAAAACCTTTCGCATCATCCGGAAGAATCTGCTGCCGAATACAATGGGAGCGATTATCGTACAAATGACATTAACCGTACCTGCCGCTATATTCGCAGAATCATTTTTAAGCTTTCTCGGCCTCGGCATACAGGCTCCGTTTGCCAGTTGGGGTGTGATGGCGAATGACGGTCTGCCTACGATTTTGTCTGGGCATTGGTGGCGCCTGTTTTTTCCGGCCTTTTTCATCTCCTTAACGATGTATGCGTTTAACGTACTGGGGGACGGATTGCAGGATGCGCTCGACCCTAAGCTGAGGAGGTAGCTGTATGGAAAAAGTTCTGTCAGTCAAAAATCTGCACGTTTCGTTTACGACTTACGGCGGGACGGTTCAGGCGGTCAGAGGGGTGAGCTTTGATTTGTATCAAGGTGAAACCTTTGCAATCGTCGGCGAATCAGGCTGCGGCAAAAGCGTTACCTCCCAAAGCATTATGGGACTGCTTCCGCCTTATTCGGCGAAGGTGACAGACGGCAGCATTTTATTTAAAAACAAAGATCTTTGCCGCCTCTCTGACAAAGCAATGAGAAGCATAAGGGGAGCCGACATTTCTATGATTTTTCAAGACCCGATGACGGCGTTAAACCCGACGCTGACTGTCGGAGACCAGCTGGGGGAAGCGCTCCTGCGCCACAAAAAAATGAGCAAAAAGGCGGTACGGGAAGAGGTGCTTTCTATGCTGTCATTGGTCGGCATTCCCGATCCCAAAGAGCGCCTGAAGCAGTATCCCCACCAATTTAGCGGCGGCATGAGACAGCGGATTGTCATTGCAATGGCGCTGATTTGCGAGCCAGACATCTTAATCGCAGATGAACCGACCACTGCTCTTGACGTGACCATTCAGGCGCAGATTTTGGAGCTGTTTAAAGAGATTCAGAGAAAAACCAATGTGTCTGTCATTCTGATTACACATGATTTAGGGGTCGTTGCCCAGGTTGCTGACAGAGTCGCAGTCATGTATGCCGGAAAAATAGCGGAAATCGGCACGAGAAAAGATATTTTTTATCAGCCGCAGCATCCATACACAAAAGGGCTGCTGAACTCTGTCCCGCGGCTGGATTTGGATGGCGCGGAGCTAATTCCGATCGACGGAACGCCGCCGGATTTATTTTCACCTCCGCCAGGCTGCCCATTTGCCGCCCGCTGTCCGAACAGGATGATCGTGTGTGACAGGGTATACCCGGGCCAGACCATCAGATCTGACACGCACACCGTCAACTGCTGGCTGCAGGATCAGCGGTCCGAGCATGCGGTGCTGTCCAGAGATGCGAAGGATTGAACATGAAAAGGGGGAAGAGGATGAAACGAGTGAAAAAGCTATGGGGGATGGGCCTTGCATTAGGACTCTCGCTTGCGCTGATGGGATGTACAGCAAACGAACAGGCAGGAAAAGAAAGCGGAAATGATAAGGCAAAAACAAGCGGAGAAAAGGTGCTGTATGTAAATAACGAAAATGAACCGACTTCGTTCGATCCGCCGATCGGTTTTAATAATGTGTCGTGGCAGCCGCTAAATAACATCATGGAGGGGCTGACGCGTCTTGGCAAAGAGAATGAGCCTGAACCGGCAATGGCGGAAAAGTGGTCTGTATCAAAAGATAAAAAAACCTACACATTTACGATACGGGAAAATGCGAAATGGACAAACGGAGATCCGGTAACTGCCGGAGACTTTGAATACGCGTGGAAACGGATGCTTGACCCGAAAAAAGGCGCTTCATCCGCGTTTCTGGGCTATTTTATTGAAGGCGGCGAAGCGTATAACAGCGGAAAAGGGAAGAAAGACGATGTGAAGGTGACGGCAAAGGATGATCGAACCCTTGAAGTAACGCTTGAAGCACCGCAAAAATATTTTCTAAGCGTCGTGTCCAATCCGGCGTATTTTCCGGTAAACGAAAAGGTCGATAAAGAAAATCCAAAATGGTTTGCTGAGGCGGATACATTTGTCGGGAACGGTCCGTTTAAGCTGACGGAATGGAAGCATGATGACAGCATCACAATGGAGAAAAGCGACACGTATTGGGATAAAGATACCGTGAAGCTTGATAAGGTGAAATGGGCGATGGTCAGTGACAGAAATACAGATTACCAGATGTTTCAGTCTGGGGAATTGGATACCGCTTATGTCCCTGCTGAATTAAGCGATCAGCTGCTGGATCAGGATAACGTCAGCATTGTTGACCAGGCGGGCCTGTATTTCTACCGGTTTAATGTAAACATGGAGCCGTTCCAAAATGAAAACATCAGAAAAGCCTTTGCGATGGCTGTGGATCAAAAGGAAATTGTAAAGTACGTCACGAAAAACAATGAAAAACCGGCGCGTGCGTTTGTATCGCCCGGATTTACGCAGCCTGACGGCAAGGATTTCCGTGAAGCGGGCGGGGATCTGATCACGCCAAATGAAAGCAAAGCGAAGCAGCTGCTGGAAAAGGGCATGAAGGAAGAAAACTACGATAAGCTTCCTGCGATCACCCTTACTTACAGCACAAAGCCGGAGCATAAAAAGATTGCCGAGGCTATCCAGCAAAAATTAAAAAATACCCTTGGGGTCGACGTGAAGCTGGCCAATATGGAATGGAACGTATTTTTAGAGGATCAAAAAGCACTGAAATTCCAATTCTCTCAAAGCTCATTTTTGCCTGACTACGCCGACCCTATCAGTTTTCTGGAAGCCTTCCAAACAGGAAATTCGATGAACCGCACAGGCTGGGCCAATAAAGAATACGATCAGCTGATCAAGCAGGCGAAACATGAAGCCGATGAAAAAACGCGTTTCTCCCTGATGCATCAAGCGGAAAAGCTATTGATCAATGAAGCCCCGATCATCCCGGTTTATTTCTATAACCAGGTCAACCTGCAAAACGAAAATGTGAAGGGGATCGTCCGGCATCCTGTCGGTTATATCGATTTAAAGTGGGCAGATAAAAACTAACAACGGCCATTAAGAAAATACTGCTTCTTTATGCGAAGGAGCGGTATTTTTTCTCTTTCCTGCACGTATACGTAGGGTGCAGAGCAAATGAAAGGAGTGATTCAGTTGAATCACAAGCCGAAAGCGCTGAAAAAGGGTGATACAGTCGGAGTAATCGCGCCCGCAAGCCCGCCGGATCCAAAAAAGCTTGAAACCGCGCTTTTATTTTTAGAAGAGCTCGGTCTTCAGGTGAAACTGGGCAAGGCACTGAAAAACCAGCACGGCTATTTAGCGGGACAGGATGATGAGCGGCTGGCTGATCTCCATGAGATGTTCAGAGACGAGGAGGTAAAAGCAGTGCTGTGCGCATGCGGGGGTTTTGGGACAGGACGTATCGCCGCCGGCATTGATTTCAGCTTAATCCGCAAACATCCCAAAATCTTCTGGGGATACAGCGATATTACGTTTTTACATACAGCCATCCATCAAAACACAGGCCTTGTCACCTTCCATGGCCCGATGCTCAGCTCAGATATTGGCCTCGACGACGTCCACCCGCTGACAAAAGCGTCGTATGAGCAGCTTTTCCAAGAGACGGCATTCACCTATACAGAAGAGCTTTCTCCGCTGACGGTACTTGTTCCCGGAAAAGCGGAAGGCGAGCTTGTCGGGGGAAATCTGTCTTTGCTGACGTCTACACTGGGCACGCCGTTTGAAATTGATACGAGAGGAAAGCTTCTGTTTATTGAAGATATTGACGAGGAGCCATATCAAATCGACCGGATGCTGAATCAGCTAAAAATGGCAGGAAAGCTGACGGACGCCGCCGGCATTCTTGTTTGTGATTTTCATAACTGTGTCCCGGTGAAGAGGGAGAAGTCCCTCTCGCTTGAGCAAGTGCTCGAAGACTATATTGTATCGGCGGGCAAGCCTGCTCTGAGAGGATTTAAAATCGGCCACTGCTCACCGAGTTTCGCCGTTCCGATCGGTGTGCAAGCTGCAATGAATACAGCACAAAAAACTGTCGTCATCGAGGCAGGCGTTTCAGAAGGAGCGCTGAAGACATGAAAATCACTCGAATAGAAACAAGCCGAATCGCCGTTCCGCTCATAAAGCCGTTTAAAACCGCGCTTCGCACTGTGTATACGGCTGAATCTGTCATTGTAAGGATCAATTATGACAGCGGCACAATCGGATGGGGGGAGGCGCCTCCGACGATGGTGATTACAGGAGACAGCATGGATAGCATTGAAAGTGCAATTCACAATGTCTTGAAGCCTGCACTGCTTGGAAAAAGCCTGTTCGGCTGTGAGGCCATTTTGCATGACATACAGCATCTCCTTACAGGAAACCAGAGCGCTAAGGCGGCTGTGGAAATGGCGGTATACGACGGCTGGGCGCAGATGTGCGGATTGCCGCTTTACCAAATGCTCGGCGGATACCGAGATACGCTGGAAACGGATTATACTGTCAGTGTCAACTCACCTGAAGAGATGGCAGTGGATGCCGGGAATTATCTCAAACAAGGCTTTCAAACGCTGAAAATAAAGGTCGGCAAAGATGATATCGCAACAGATATCGCCCGTATCCAGGAAATTAGAAAACGTGTCGGGCCCGGCGTAAAACTTCGTTTAGACGCCAATCAGGGGTGGACGCCGAAGGAAGCAGTAACAGCGATTCGGAAAATGGAGGATGCCGGTCTAGGGATTGAGCTTGTCGAGCAGCCTGTCCATAAAGATGACCTCGCTGGGCTTAAAAAGGTAACAGATGCGACAGACACGCCGATTATGGCCGATGAAAGTGTTTTTACGCCGCGGCAGGCGTTCGAAGTTCTTCAAACCAGGAGCGCTGACTTGATCAATATTAAATTGATGAAAGCGGGCGGCATCAGCGGAGCGGAGAAAATCAATGCCATGGCTGAGGCGTGCGGGGTGGAGTGCATGGTCGGCAGCATGATCGAAACAAAGCTGGGCATTACGGCCGCGGCACATTTCGCGGCAAGCAAAAAAAACATCACACGCTATGATTTTGACGCGCCGCTGATGCTGAAAACAGATGTAATCAAAGGCGGCATAACATACAGCGGCAGCACGATTGCGATGCCTAGAAGACCAGGTCTCGGAATCACAGGAGCTGTGCTTTTGAAAGGGGAAATAGACCAATGATGCACACTGTCATATCAGCTGTGGCCAACATCTGGACATCGCCTGATTCGCCGCGTCCATCAGATCAAGTGATGATCCGTCCGACCGTATTGATCAGAGATTGGCTGGAGCGCATGACATTTGATGAGCGGCTTGGATTATGTACAGACAATGTGATCCAAACTCAGGTTCTCTTTGGCGAAAAGGTACTGGTGACGGCGGAACAGGGTGAATGGGTTTCTGTGATCGTGCCGAGCCAGCCATCCCGAAAGGATCCACGCGGATATCCGGGCTGGATGAAAAAGAACCAACTGAAAAAAACAGATCCGATCCATACACAAAACAATGTCATGATCAGCAAACCTGCTGCCTTTTTGTACAAAAGCAATGGAGAAAAGGAGATCGAATTGAGCTTTTTGACTGTCCTGCCCTTCATTGCAGAAGAAAACGGATATTTTAAAGTTTCAACCGCTTTTGGGGAAAGGTTTGTGAAGCTGACTGATGCAGTGCCTGTCCGGGAACAGAAAGGAACTGCTGAAGACATCATTCAAACGGGGGCGGTTTTTCTCGGACTTCCCTACCTGTGGGGAGGGATCAGCGGGTTTGGGTTCGATTGCTCAGGGTTTATGTACAGTATATTTAAGGCCAATGGATACCGTATCCCCCGTGATGCTGGAGATCAGGCAAAGGCGGGGGAGGATGTCCCGCTTGATAATATGAAAGCCGGTGATCTGCTGTTTTTTGCTTATGAAGAAGGAAAAGGAGCGATTCATCACGTCGGTTTGTATGTAGGCGGCGGGAAAATGCTTCATTCTCCAAAGACAGGGAAATCAATCGAAATCCTTACATTAAAAGAGACAATCTATGAAAAAGAACGATGTGCGGTGCGCCGCTGTTTTTCAGAATAAGGAGGGAGACAAATGACGCCACTGCCTTTGTTAGAGGTCAGCCAGCTGAAAATGCATTTTGACGCAGGGAAAAAGCGGACAGTCAAAGCCGTCGACGGGGTCACCTTTCAGATTCATGAAGGAGAAACGTTCGGGCTAGTCGGTGAATCAGGGTGCGGGAAATCAACCTTGGGGAGAGTGCTGATGCGCCTTTATCAGCCGACAGATGGAAGTGTGACATACCGCGGCACAAATCTTCACGCACTGAGTGAAAAAGAGCAGTTTGCCTTCAACCGCAAGCTGCAGATGATTTTTCAGGATCCTTATGCTTCACTTAACCCGCGCATGACAGTTCGAGAAATTATTTTGGAGCCGATGGAAATTCACAATCTATATCATACCCATAAAGCGCGGCTTCTCGTTGTGGACGAGCTGCTTGAGGCAGTGGGGCTTCATCCCGATTTTGGCAGCCGTTATCCCCATGAATTCAGCGGCGGACAAAGACAGAGGATTGGGATTGCAAGAGCACTGTCGCTGAATCCTGAATTTATCGTGGCAGACGAACCGATTTCTGCACTTGATGTCTCGGTTCAGGCACAGGTGGTCAACCTGCTGAAGCGGCTTCAAAAAGAGAAAGGACTCACGTTTTTATTTATTGCCCATGATCTTTCGATGGTGAAGCATATCAGTGACAGGATCGGTGTCATGTACTTAGGGCACATGATGGAAATTACAGAGAGCGGAATACTGTATCGTGAACCGCTGCACCCCTATACAAAGGCACTTTTGTCCTCGATTCCGATTCCAGACCCTGAATTGGAGGACAAGCGTGAGCGCATCCTTTTAAAAGGGGAACTGCCGAGCCCGGTCAATCCGCCGAGCGGCTGCGTGTTTCGGACCCGCTGTCCGGAGGCAATGCCTGAATGCGGGGAATCCCGTCCCCAGCTTCAAGAAATCGAAGCCGGTCGATTTGTCGCTTGCCACTTGTATCGAAATGCTAAGACGACAGAAAAGGTGAGATAAACAAAAAAGACTGGCTCCGGAGCCAGTCTTTGCTTTTATGATTGATGTAAAAATTTCACGCAAACCGGGTAAGGGACAGAAACAGTTGATGGAAGCACTGTCAATCGGCCGGTTTCTTTGTCTCTTTCAAACAGCACAAGGTTTCCTGTTTCTTCATTTGATGCAACAAGGAACGCTTCCGTTGGATCAAATACAAAGTCACGAGGCCAGTTGCCTTCTGTTGAGACTCTTTCCACGAAAGCCAGCTCGCCTGAGTATTGATTCACTTCAAATACAGCGATACTGTCATGGCCGCGGTTTGCGACGTAAACAAAACGGCCATCCTGTGTGACATGAATGGCACTTCCCTGGCTGTTATCTGTAAAATCATCAGGGATGGCAGAGACGACATGGATTTCTCGGAATTCGCCGGCAGTCGGATTGTATTCAAGCGCAATCACTTCATTGCTTAATTCTGTCATCACATAAGCGTATTTTTCTTTCGGATGAAAAGCAATATGGCGAGGCCCTGCGCCGGGAGCGAAAGAATGGGTTCCGGATTCAGTCAATACGCCGTCTTTCAGCTTATAGGTGTAAAGCTTATCTGTTCCTAAATCAACCGCTACGACATAGTTGTGTTCAGGTGTGAATCCCGCGTAGTGTGTATGCGGCTTTTCCTGTCTTTCGTGCGGTCCTTTTCCTGTGTGGGCAGCTTCTGCAGCAGGAGCTTGTAAACTTCCGTCGCCTTGGACAGGAAAAGCGTGTACCTTTCCGCTGTGATAATTGGCAGTCAATACGAATTGATTTTGATCATCGACGCTTACGTGGCATGGTGATGGGCCGTCAATTAACTGATGATTCAGAAATGTCAATTCACCGCTGTTTTTATCGATTTGATAGGCAGCAACTCCGCCTTGGCCGTCTGCTTTTTCAATTGAATAAAGAATGGTGTTGTCTTTATTCGGCGTCACATATGTCGGGTTGTCCAGCTTAGCGGCAAGCTTTGGCTCGCTGAGTGTTTTTTTCTCAGTATCAAGCTCAAATGAATAAATCCCTTCGCTTCCGCCTTTTGTATATGTTCCGACATATCCTATGTACTTTGTCATGCGATTTCCCCCTTAAAAATGATGTCACCTTTATATTAACGTATCTTGATAAAATAAGCTGTTCAAAACATGAAAAAGGGGAATATTCTTCATTCACCGCGAATCAGGGGCATCGTACAGCATCTGAAGGAGCCGCCTGACTTAATAATTTCTGACAGGTCGATTTCGATGATGTGATAGCCTCTTTTCGATAACTGTTGATTGACATGGCGGTTGCAAGGGAGGCTGATGATCGTTTTTCTCCCGATAGAAAGAACGTTGGTGCCAAGCGTAAATTGTTCGTCCTCGGGCACCTCGATGAGATCATAACGTTTTGCCAGCATTTCTGCAGCCTCTGGCTCAAGGGCTTTAGGATAAATTAGCGCTTCAGTTTCAGATACGATGTTAAATACGCAGTCCAAATGCAAAAATTTTTCATGCAGCTGTACTGGAATGACCGTATATTCAGGAAGCGCCTCTTCCAGCTGGCCGATGGCTGACATGTCCGTACGCTGGCTGATTCCGACGTAGACTGTATCACCATCGATGATGACGTCACCGCCTTCAATGCTTGTATCAAGCATACGGGTGTAAGAAATGCCTTGACTGTGAAAAAACTTTTTTATGACGGCTTCTTCCCCTTGGCGAATCGGTTCAGTCATGCTCGAGAGGAAGGCTTTTTCTCCGATGACAAACCCTATGTCTCGGGTGAAGACCTGCTCGGGGAGTCCGTCGCGGACGGGCAAAAGGATGACCTCGATGTTGTGTGACCTGAGTGTTTCAACCAAGCGGCTGTGCTGATCGGTGGCGGTTTTGACATGAATATTGTCATTTTCAAAATGTTTTTGTGTTTCGTTTATGACATCTTTTATGGTCATATGCTCCGGTCTGCATAAAATCACTTTCTGAAGTGTGCCGTATTCTGTTCGGCATACCGTTTTGTACTGATGTTTCGGGATGGATACGTCCATTTGTTTCTCCTCCTGACCGTGTGAAGAATACATTTATTATTCCCTCATCATGAAAATCATTAAACGTTTTGGAAAGAAAACCTGACAGTTAAACCATTTTAAATTTTAGACAAATGGCAGAGAATATTGTTTAATAGGAGAATATGAGTGCTTTTAGCTAAACGATCAGACATCAAAGGGGAGAAAGGTATGGAAACACCGGAAACAAAATTTTGTAAAGAGTCAAAGGTTGTAAAAACCAGCAGGGTGTTCCCGCTTGATACAAACAACCATAATACGCTGTTTGGCGGAAAATTAATGAGTTACATCGACGACATTGCCTCTATTTCCGCGGCGCGCCATTGCAGACGGGAAACAGTAACAGCTTCGATGGACTCTGTAGATTTTCTGAAGCCGATCGGGCAAAAGGATTCTGTCTGCTTGGAGTCATATGTGACATGGGTCGGCACATCTTCCATGGAGGTGTTTGTAAAAGTCATTAAGGAGCATCTGATGACTGGCGAACGGGAACTTGCCGCGACATCCTTTTTGACATTTGTCGCATTAGATTCAAATGGCAAGCCGGTGCCTGTACCGAGAGTTGTACCGGAAACAGAAGAAGAAATCATGCTGCACAATACAGCAGTTCAGCGAGCTAATGAACGAAAGAACCGCAAAAAACACAGCCAGGCGCTTGCAAATGCGCTCGGAACTGATAAGCCTTGGTAATCGTTAAACCCAAAACATGATGTTGTTTTGGGTTTTTTTGTGCTGTTCATCTTTCCGATGGTGATAATTACAGCGGTTAGTCCGTTTTTGCTAGGGGATTCTATAAAAAAGCAACATTTGTCACGTTAAATTGATAATTTTGTGACAATTTTATTAAAGATTCATTTTGAATATATCTTTTATTCGTGACATCATGTATTTTAAAGATATATTTTAAATATATCTTTTTGAAAGGATTGTTTAAACAATGTTAGATAATAAAACAATCGAAATTATTAAAAGCACTGTACCCGTATTACAACAGTATGGAGAAGCGATCACTGGCCGTTTTTACGATCTGATGTTCCAAGATCATCCAGAACTTTTGAACATTTTTAATCAAACAAACCAAAAGAAAAAAACACAGCGCACTGCACTTGCAAATGCCGTTATTGCAGCTGCGGCAAATATTGATCAGCTCGGAAATATCATTCCGGTCGTGAAACAAATCGGCCACAAGCACCGCTCTATCGGAATTAAGGCTGAACATTATCCGATCGTCGGCAAGTATTTGCTGATTGCGATTAAAGATGTTCTGGGAGATGCTGCGACTCCTGATATTATGCAGGCGTGGGAGAAAGCGTACGGAGTAATCGCTGACGCGTTCATCGGAATTGAAAAAGAAATGTATGAGAAGGCGGAGCAGCAAGCTGGCGGCTGGAAGGAGTATAAGCCGTTCGTCATCGCGAAAAAAGAGCAGGAAAGCAAAGAAATTACATCCTTCTATTTGAAGCCGGAAGACGGCAAGCCGTTACCTGAATTTCAAGCAGGGCAGTATATCAGCATCAAAGTACGGATTCCTGACTCTGAATATACGCATATTCGTCAATACAGCCTGTCTGATATGCCGGGAAAAGACTATTATCGAATCTCAGTGAAGAAAGACGGTGCCGTATCTTCCTATTTACACGATGGGCTGCATGAGGGAGATTCAATAGAGATCAGCGCACCGGCAGGAGACTTTGTTTTAGATCCTTCATCACAAAAAGATCTCGTTCTGATCAGTGCCGGAGTTGGCATTACACCAATGATCAGCATGCTGAAAACGTCTGTTTCCAAGCAGCCTGAACGGCAGATTCTGTTCATTCATGCCGCGAAAAACAGTGAATATCACGCATTGCGTCATGAGGTAGAAGAAGCGGCAGATCATTCGTCTGTCAAAACAGCATTTGTGTATCGTGAGCCAACAGAGCAAGACCGTGCAGGTGATCTTCAATTTCAAGAAGGACAAATTGATCAGCAGTTCCTCAAAAAACTAATTGCCAATACAGATGCGGATTATTATATTTGCGGTTCACCGTCATTTATTACGGCAATGCATAAACTTGTATCAGAACTTGGATCAGCACCGGAGTCTATCCATTACGAGCTGTTCGGCCCGCAATTAAGTTTGGCACAGTCCGTTTGAACACATACATGAAACTCTTCTCCTTTCTGAGAAGAGTTTTTTTATTGAGATAGAAGAAGGCGGACAAGCGCCTGCTTCTACATCCGGACAATCACTGATCCGCCGCCGCTTGTGCATACACGGTTTTGCTGTTCTTGCATCGTTCTCAGCAATTCATTGTTTACCTCAATCGCTCTGATTAGCTGCTCCATTCTTAGCTCTAAACCGGCTAGCCTGTCGATTGTCTGCTGTTGCTGATAGCCCGAGGAATGAGGAGCTGATGAAAGATCATAGGGCCAATGGGTATTCGTCTTCTGATACTTCATATTGTGCCTCCAATCTATGTTGCTTTCTATTATGGTATGTGCTAGGGAAGTGCACGTTCGCCTATTTAAACACCGAATAAAAGGGTGTGATGCATAGCGCTTCTGCCTCAGGGCAAAATAGGCTCAATATGACTAGCGTGATGGAGGTAAAGACCGGTGTTGTGGATCGTATGGGCATTTTTACTGAAGCCAGTTATCGTATTTTCGATTGCGTATATTCTGTTTCGGCTTGCCGGTAAAAAAGCCGTATCACAAATGAACAATTTTGATCTGCTTTTGACCTTCGCAATCGGAACCATTATCAGTGAGCCGATTCTTACATCCAGACTGCCGATGTCGATTTATTACGCGGGCACTTTTTTGGTGCTTTATCTTCTGATGAGCAAGCTTGCTCTTTCTAATAAATGGCGATGGCTGCTGGTCGTAAGTCCGACTGTCTTAATCCGAAACGGGGATATTGATGAACGCGGACTGCGTAAAGAAAGGCTGACTGTTAATGAGCTGCTCGGAAAGCTAAGGGAAAAGGGCTATGCCGATCCGGCTGACATTGATCTTGCCATCATTGAAGAAACGGGAGAAGTGAGCGTCATTCCAAAAGAGGAAGCGAGAGCGGTGCAGGTGCGGGATTTGAATATGGAAGCTGAACGGAATTTTATCCCGATCCCCCTCATACTGGACGGTGAAATCCTTGATCATAATTTGAAGTACCTCCAAAAAAACCGAGCCTGGCTGTTTGAGAAGCTTGAGGAAAAAGGATACAGCCCCAAACTGCTGTCCTCGATCACACTTGGCACGATGAATGACCGCGGCGATATATCGCTTGATTGCAATACTTCAAACGAACCGCGGCATGATCCGTATTTATATAAACCGGGAAATAACAATTAAGATTGCTCTCTATTTTTAAAGAGAGCTTTTTTCTTTTTTAAAGGGAATTTTTGTTTGGCGTCAAATGTACCTAGTTAGGAGGGGAACAAACATGAAGGACTTATTCATTAGAAACGACATGGCGCCGATGGTCAGTCTGCTGTATTCCGCAGTGGAAGAAAACACTCTCCGTCTGGCTTCTATCGTAAGCCACATGACACACAGTGAACTGTATTATAGGGGGCGCTGCCAAACAAAAAACAGCACGGCTCAGCTTTTGCACCATATCGTAAATGTTGACATCAGATGGGTCTGGCGTATCAAGGAAAACCGGATACCGGATCATATTGAACAGGCATACGGCCCGATGACAGATGAAAACGGCCGACTGCCTGAACCGGAGAACCAGCCCGGTTTAGATGAACTCCTGAGAAGACATCAACATGTGGTAAACGAGCTGAAATCGATATGTTTCACCTTAACTGAAGATGATTTGCACAAGCCGCTTTCTTACGATAATGACACCGCGACTGTAAGGTGGGGCATTTGGCACATGGCGGATCATAACCGCTATCATCAAGCACATATTGAAGCCCTCAAAAAAGAATGGAAGCAGGATTTGGCGAAATATGAGCGCTAAAACGAAGCTTGTGACCGATCGCATTTGTTTGCGCTGTATGGAAGATCGGGATCATGCTTTTTTGCTCGAGCTTTTTAACGATCCTGACGTCATGAAATATTATTCCGGTTTAAAAGATAAAAGGCAAACCCGCGAGTGGATCAATTGGAACAAGAGAAATGAAAAAGGGTACGGCGTCAGTCTGTGGATCGCCGAAGACATACGGACAGGGGATTTTTTGGGGCAATGCGGCATCGTGCCCCAGCAGATCGAAAATCAGACAGTAATGGAAATCGGCTATATGTTTGCACGCCGCCACTGGGGGAACGGCTATGCGCAAGAAGCGGCTCGAGCCTGCCTGGACTACGGCTTCGATGAGCGGCAGTTCGGCAAAATGGCAGCCTTGATTGACCCGGAGAACAAGGCATCCATACGGGTAGCGGAGAAAATCGGCATGCTATACAGCAGAACGATCAGAAAGTGGAATAAACCGATCGCGGTATATGAAAGAAAATCTTACATTTGAAAGAAAGTGTGAAGTTGTAGTATCATAGTGCCCAGGTAAAGTTTTCTAGGGTTCCGCATGTCAATGGACATGGACTGGTCCGAGAGAAAACACATACGCGTAAATAGAAGCGCGTATGCACACGGAGGGAAAAAAGCCCGGGAGAGTCAATCTCATGTGAGACGACTGTCCGGGGTTTTTTTGTTTTCGGAGAATCTTACTGGAAAGAAAGGAATGACTTGTAATGAAATGGGGATTAGTCCTGCTTGCCGCCGTTTTCGAGGTTGTTTGGGTGGTAGGCTTAAAGCATGCTGACTCAGCTTTAACATGGAGCGGCACAGCCGTCGGCATCATAGTCAGCTTTTATCTTTTAATGAAGGCGACAAACAGTCTGCCTGTCGGAACCGTGTATGCCGTCTTTACCGGACTCGGAACAGCTGGAACAGTGTTGAGTGAAATCATTCTGTTTCATGAGCCGATCGGATGGCCAAAGCTTTTGTTAATCGGCGTGCTCTTAATCGGTGTAATCGGATTGAAGCTTGTGACACAGGATGAGACAGACGAAAAAGGAGGCGAGGCATAATGCTGCACTGGATCAGTTTATTGTGCGCGGGCTGTTTGGAGATGGCCGGCGTGGCCCTTATGAATCAATATGCGAAAGAAAAAAACGTGAAATGGGTGCTGTTGATCATTGTTGGTTTTGCCGCATCATTTTCCTTGCTGTCGTATGCAATGGAAACCATTCCGATGGGTACCGCTTATGCTGTCTGGACTGGCATTGGCACCGCCGGCGGAGCGCTTGTCGGCATCCTCTTTTACAAGGAGCCGAAAGACGCCAAACGGATCTTCTTTATCGCTTTGATCTTATGCTCAGCCGTTGGTTTAAAAATTCTGTCATAAATTGATTTTTATCAAATCTTCAGTATAATGGATAAATAGTTTAGACTTACAAAGATAAGAGGGATTATTCATGAAATCATATATGACTCAGCGGTTAAACGAATACCGCGACGGGAATGAGGATAAAGGTCGCCTTTTGGTCAGCTGTCCCGATCAGCCGGGTATCGTTTCTGCGGTTTCCGCGTTTTTATTTGAACACGGCGCCAATATTATAGAATCCAATCAATATACGACAGACCCTGAAGGCGGCCGGTTCTTCCTGAGAATCGAATTCGACTGCGAGGGCATTCGCGAGAAAAAAGACACACTGCAGGAGGCGTTTGCGTCAATTGCGGAAAAATTCGACATGACATGGAGCTTAACATTGGCAAGCGAGCTGAAGCGTGTCGCCATTTTTGTCTCAAAGGAGCTTCACTGTCTGCATGAGCTGATTTGGGAATGGCAAACCGGCAACCTTATGGCGGAAATCGCTGTTGTTATCAGCAACCATGAAGAGGCGAGAGAGCTGGTTGAGCGGCTGAACATTCCATTCCACTATATGAAAGCGAACAAAGACATCAGAGCGGAAGTCGAAAAGAAGCAGCTTGAACTGCTTGAGCAATACAATATTGATGTAATCGTTCTCGCACGCTATATGCAGATCTTAACTCCTGACTTTGTCTCGGCTCATCCGAATCGCATCATCAATATCCACCATTCGTTCCTGCCTGCTTTTATCGGTGCGAATCCGTACAAACGGGCTTACGAGCGCGGCGTGAAACTGATCGGAGCGACATCTCACTATGTCACAAACGATCTGGACGAAGGGCCGATCATTGAACAGGATATTGAGCGTGTGGATCACCGTGACAACACGGACGCCCTTAAAAATATCGGCAGAACGATTGAGCGCAGCGTGCTTGCACGTGCTGTAAAATGGCATTTGGAAGACCGCGTCATCGTTCATGAAAACAAAACAATCGTCTTTAACTAGACGGCAAGAGCCCGCGCCATGCGGGCTCTTTTTGGTGACAAAAAACCTTGACAAGTGTCTTTTTTCTTTGCATAATATAAAAAAATCATTGAGCGTTGAAGAGGATTAGTAAGCAGACCTTTCTGTGACAGAGAGCAAAATGAATCGCTGAAACATTTTGCCGCATGAAACCTGCTGAACCTGCCTTGGAGTCTTAGGGGGAAAACCTAGGCGCGTAACCTGGCGTTACAGGAAAGCGGAGCGTGCATAAGCGCGTTCAATCAAGGTGGTACCACGGAAACCCATTTCGTCCTTATGAATCAGGATGAAATGGGTTTTTTTATTGTAAGTTGGCTGGCGAAGAGCCGCGGAGGAGAATAAATGAAAAAACAAAGAATAGTAGTAAAAATAGGAAGCAGTTCGCTCACGAATAGCAACGGAAGCATTGATGAGGCAAAAATCAGAGAGCATGTTCAGGCCATTTCCCTGTTGAAGAAAGCGGGACATGAAATGATTCTGATTACCTCGGGAGCCGTAGCGGCGGGGTTTTCCAGCCTCGGTTATCCGTCCCGTCCCGTTACCATTAAAGGAAAACAGGCGGCGGCCGCGGTCGGACAAACACTGTTAATGCAGCAATATATGAATCAATTCAAACAATACGCACTGACTCCGGGACAAATCCTGTTAACGAGAAATGATTTTTCGAAAAGAGAACGGTATCGAAACGC
The DNA here is from genome assembly GCF_002796895.1 of Bacillus sp. SN1. Classification (NCBI taxonomy): domain Bacteria; kingdom Bacillati; phylum Bacillota; class Bacilli; order Caryophanales; family Bacillaceae; genus Bacillus; species Bacillus sp. SN1. The sequence continues at coordinate 1,190,012 of NZ_PHIE01000001.1, read as the reverse complement.
GTATGCAACGATTATGGAATTACTGGAGCGCGGCGTCATTCCGATTATCAATGAAAACGATTCTACATCTGTTGAAGAATTGACATTCGGGGATAATGACATGCTTTCTGCGTTAGTCAGCGGATTGATTCATGCGGACCAGCTCATGATTCTCACTGACATCAACGGGCTGTATGATGCCAATCCGAATGAAAATCCTGAGGCGAAACGATTTGATTATTTGCCGGAGATCACGCCTGAATTGCTGGGGTATGCCGGTTCAGCCGGATCAAAGGTCGGCACCGGCGGCATGAAATCAAAGCTGTTAGCAGCACAAACCGCGCTGTCTCTTGGAGTGAAAGTGTTCATTGGAACAGGCAGCGGAGAGCAAAAGCTGGCGGACATTTTGGACGGCACGGGAGACGGCACTTATATCGGAGACAAAGAACTATCCTCGGTTAACAACACGAGACAGTGGATTCAGTTCCACTCGCCGATATCAGGTGAGATCCTCATTGATGCTGGTGCCGAGGAGGCGATGATCCATAACGGAAGCAGCCTGCTGCCGGCTGGCGTTGTGGGCGTGAACGGAAGTTTTCCGAAAGGGGCGGTCGTGGAAGTTAAGGGACCGGGCGGCGTGATCGGCAAAGGCCAAACTCATTACTCCTCCGAGGAGATTATGGAGGCCAAAGGCAAACGAAGTGATGAACTTGATTGTGAGAAAACGTTTGAGGTGATCCACAGGAATGACTGGGTCAATTTAAAAGACTAGGAGGCGGAAAAATGAGTGAAGTTTCTGTAAAAGCGAAGCTGGCAAACGAAGCAGCAGCTGAACTGATCATGAAAACAACGGCTGAAAAAAATGAGGCGCTCAGCCTCATCGCAAACGGGCTCCGAAAAGAAATAGATTTTCTCTTAATGGAAAACGCCAAAGATATTGAGAACGGAAAGAACAATGGCTTAACACCTGATATCATTGATCGCCTGACACTTGATGAGAAACGCATTCGTGATATAGCGGATGCAGTAGAGCTTTTAATTGATTTGGCAGACCCGGTCGGTGAATCTCTTGAAACGATTGAAAAAGAGAACGGACTGTTTATCGAAAAAATCCGTGTTCCGCTCGGTGTTGTCGGAATGATCTATGAAGCGAGACCGAACGTTACAGTCGACGCGGCGACCCTCTGCTTAAAGACGGGTAACGCGGTTGTTCTGCGGGGAAGCTCCTCTGCCATTCACAGCAACAAAGCACTCGTCAGCGTGATTCACAGAGCGCTTGAGCAGTCATCGCTTCCAATTAACGCCATACAGCTGATTGAGGATACAAGCAGGGAAACAGCGAAAGAACTCTTTACGCTGAACGACGGTCTTGACGTATTAATCCCGCGTGGAGGCAAAAAGCTGATTGATCTCGTCGTGAGAGAATCAACAGTGCCTGTGTTAGAAACCGGAGCAGGAAACTGCCACATTTTCATTGACGAAACGGCCAAACCGCAAATGGCGGAAAAGGTTGTGGTAAACGCCAAAACGCAGCGCCCTTCCGTGTGTAATGCAATTGAATCATTGCTGATTCACAAAGCGTGGGCGAAGCAGCACGGGAAAGAATTGCTTGCCCAGCTGGAAAACGCGGGAGTTGAAATTCGCGGTGATGAATTTGTATGTGAACTTCATCCTTCAAGCAAACAAGCGTCAGAAGAAGATTGGGAAACTGAATTTTTAGCGCCTGTCCTCAGCGTAAAGACGGTTGAGAACGTCCAAGAAGCTTTGAGGCATATCCAACAATACGGCACCAATCATTCTGAAGCGATTTTAACTGAGGATGACAAGCACGCGGCTTATTTTCAAACCGCTGTCGATGCTGCTGCGGTCTATCATAACGCATCAACCCGTTTTACCGACGGCTTTGAATTCGGCTACGGGGCCGAAATCGGCATCAGCACGCAAAAACTTCATGCAAGAGGGCCAATGGGGCTTCCTGCACTGACTTCTACAAAATATATCATTAAAGGAACTGGGCAAATCCGCGAATAGCGGGGCAATGTTCGATGAAAAAGCTTATCTCGTAAAGGGATAAGCTTTTTTTATGCGCCAAAAAATTGACACTACAAATTAGATTGTGTACAATTTAATTGTATAAAATATATTTAGGGGGAATGAAACATGAGTCAGCCATTATTTACAGCATCAGTATCAGCGGTAGGAGGAAGAGAAGGAAAGGTGATATCATCAGATCGCGTTCTCGAACTCGATGTCGCAATGCCGGGAACACCGAGAGCAAAGAAATTAGAAAAAGCGACAAATCCGGAGCAGCTGTTTGCAGCAGGTTACGCAGCTTGCTTTGACAGCGCACTGCAGCTGGTAGCAAGAACAGAACGAGTGAAAGTAGAGACAGAGGTTACAGCGCATGTCAGCCTGTTAAAGGATGAAGAAGATCAAGGCTATAAATTAGGTGTGACGCTGCAGGTGAAAGGGAAAGGAGTCAGTGCATCAGAATTACAGGCACTTGTGCAAAAAGCGCACGGCGTTTGCCCGTATTCAAAAGCAACCTCCGGAAATATCGATGTTACGCTGGAAGTAGCTGAATAAAATATTAAGAGGATGCCTCGTATAAGGCATCCTCAACTTTTTTGATGGAGCGTTTCCAGCAATGTATATAGAGCGGATTTTAACTGTTTCAGGTCCTCTCCGGACTGCTTTGAGAGCCCCAAGATCGTCCTTGGTATGTCAGCCGCTTTTTCTTTTAATGACTCCCCGTTCTCTGTCAGGCTGATCAATACGGACCGCTCATCCTCTTCAGATCTTTTTCTCGTAATCAAACCTTGCTGTTCCATTCGTTTCAGCATCGGAGTGAGTGTCCCTGAATCTAAATACAGCAGCTCGCCCATTTTTTTGACAGTAAGCGTTTCGTGTTCCCATAACAAAAGTAAAGCCAAATATTGAGGGTACGTCACATTCAGCTTTTCAAGCAGCGGCTTGTATTGCTTTGTCATTTCCCGCGAACTCGCATATAGCAAAAAACAAAGCTGATTCTCCAACTTCATATGGTCAAATTCATTTTCCATCTTGTTCACCAACTCTTTCTGTCATTCCATTCTATTGTATCTGAAAAACATCACTTTTCCTATTCTCGGCAAACATAGCATGTTTAAAAAGATCAGAAAGGGAAATATAACAACTAGATACAAACAAGGAGGATGGAAAAAATGGCACTATTTACAGCAAAAGCAACCGCACGCGGCGGACGGGCCGGACATATTACATCAGATGACGGCGTTCTTGATTTTGATATTGTGATGCCTAATGCAAAAAAAGAAGGACAAACCGGAACAAACCCGGAACAGCTCTTTGCGGCAGGATACGCTGCATGCTTCGGCGGCGCCCTCGAACACGTGGCCAAAGAGCAAAATATTAAAATCGATTCCGAAATTGAAGGGCAGGTCAGCCTCATGAAGGATGAGAGCGACGACGGGTTTAAAATCGGCGTCACACTTGTTGTGAACACCAAAGATTTGGATCGGGACAAGGCACAAGAGCTTGTCAATGCTGCTCATGAATTCTGCCCTTATTCGAAGGCAACCAGAGGAAATATTGATGTAAAATTAGAATTAAAATAATGACCGGCATCCTGAGGGTTCTCAGGATGTTTTTTTGTGCGGAAGCACGCGGAGCGGGCATGATCTTTTCGAAGTGTGAATACATGTAGTATAGGTGAATTCAGACTAGAGAAAAGGTGAGCACATGAAAAGACCAAAGCTGTCAGTTTGTATGATTGTGAAGAATGAAGAACGCCATATCGCACGCTGTTTGGAGAGTGTGCAGCGTATTGCTGATGAAATCATTGTGGTTGATACCGGTTCGAACGATCGTACGGAAGACATTTGCAAAAGCTTTCATGCCCAAGTTTATCATCATAAATGGGAACAGGATTTTTCAAAGGCGAGAAATGCCAGTTTACAGCATGCCAAGGGAGAGTGGATCTTGATCTTGGATGCCGACGAAGAACTAGACTCGGATACGGGCAGCCTATTGCCTTCGCTGCTGACTGACAGCCTGCCGTCTCTCGGTTGTGTGAAGGTCGTGAACTACACCGGGAAGCAATGGAATGAAAATGAAGCGTTTGAACAAAGGCAGATCAGGCTGATCCGCAATCAGCAAAACATAAGGTTTACGGGAAGTATTGGGGAAAGACCAGAGGGAAGAGAGGCAAGCAGCCCTTTCTCGCTTCCATGTATCATTCACCATTACGGTTATTTAGAGCAGGAGGCACAGCAAAAGCATCAACGCAACATGAACTTATTGGATACGGAATTGCTGACATCCTGTGCTGACCCGTCTCTCATTTATCAGAAAGCAGCTGAGTATGACAGAGGAAACGAACATGATAAAGCCTTCCGGCTGGCAATGGATTGTATCAATAAATGTAAAAGAAAACAGCAAATTCCGCCGCCTGCTTTCTATTATTTAAAGTATAAATTATTGATTGACGCAGAACGGTACGAAGAAGCGAATCGGGATATCAATGAAGCGCTGGGGCATTATCCCGATTACTGCACGCTTCACTATTATAAAGGGATCATTATGTATCAGCTTAAAAAAGTAAGAGAAGCAATCACAGCGTTCGAAGCTTGTCTGCAAACCGATAGTGAAAATCTTCAGTACGTACAGGTAAAAGGAGCAGCCGATTTTAGATCAAGCTGCTGGCTCGGTGTCTGCCATGCTGAATTGCATCAGCATATGACCGCTGTTTTGTATTTGCAAAAAGCGCTGAAAGTCAATCCGAAGTGCGCACGGGCACAGCGGCTTCTCACCGAATTAACAAAGGATCAGGCCGCACATGCCTGATCCTTTTAATATTCTTTCTTATTGGCAAAATCCCGCCATGCCTGGAATGGGGATAAATGCTCCTTCAGGGTCACCTGATAAAAAGGTATGTTTCTTTTTTCTACCGGTTTATCAATTTCTTCATATATGAATGAATCATCAAATCCGGCTTCAGCAGCGTCTGTGTGCCCCGCTGCATAGTAAACGGCTTTCGGCCTGGCCCAGTAGATGGCGCCTAAGCACATGGGACATGGCTCGCAGCTTGCATATAAAATGCAATCATCAAGCTGATAGGTGTCAAGTGCCCGGCAGGCATTTCGAATAGCCGTCACTTCTGCATGGGCAGTCGGGTCATTGCTTGTTGTGACGTTGTTCTGTCCCTCGGCAATAATGGCTCCGTCTTTCACGATAACGGCTCCGAAAGGCCCGCCAACTCCCGCATTCACTCCTTCACGAGCAAGATCGACAGCCCGTTTTAAGAACTTTTCATGATTCATCCTAAACCCTCCTGTCAATTGAGTGTTATAAGTATAGCCGAAAAGAAGTGCAAAGAACATTCTCAAAAAAGTGAAAAGTAAACAAAATATTTGGGGGATTTGCTAAGATAAGAGGAGAAAAGAGGAGGGGTGATCATGCTGCATTTATATATTGCTAGGCACGGACAGACTCAATGGAATGTGGAAAAACGGATGCAGGGCTGGCTGGATTCTGATTTAACAGAACTTGGACTGTACAACGCCCGCGCTCTTGGGAAGCGTCTGAAAGATATTGAATTGAATCAGGTTTACATCAGCCCGAGCAAGCGGACAGAAGAGACGGCAAAAACCATACTGGGATCGCGCCGGCTCCCGCTGGTTAAAGATTATATGTTCAGAGAAATGTCACTGGGCTCATGGGAAGGGAAAAAACAAGAGGATATTGAAAGAGACGAACCTGATCTTTTTCATGCTTATTTTCATCATCCCGAAGCTTATCGCCAGCCGGGATGTGAAACGTTTTTTGACCTTGAAAGCCGGGTAAGGCTGGCTCTCCAAACGATTTTAGACAGCCATTCTTCCGGTAATGTTCTCTTGGTTACCCATTCTGTCTTTATATTAATGTTGTTAAATATCATAAAGGGAAGACGCATTAATGACATATGGAATTCTGCTTACATACATGATACTTCATTGAGCCTTGTGGAATTTGATGAAAATGGAACAGCCAAAATAGTAAAAGAAGGGGATGGGGAGCACCGGAAACCGATTCCCGCTTTCTAATAGAAAAAACCATCTGCCAAAGGCAGATGGTTTCTATATTTATACAAGCTGTGTCTGCTGAGCTCTTGCCTGTTTTGCAGCTTCAACCATGTTTTTCAATGCTGCAACCGTTTCTTCCTGCTGTCTTGTTTTCAATCCGCAGTCTGGATTTACCCAGAAGCGGTCAGTCGGACAGACGGCAAGCGCATCAACGATAATGTTGTACATTTCTTCAGTTGACGGAACACGTGGGCTGTGAATGTCATATACACCAAGGCCTAGACCCTTCAGATACGGATGCTCTCTTAAGTAATCCAAAAATCCTCCGTGGCTTCTGCTGTGCTCGATCGTAATAACATCCGCGTCAAGATCATTAATCGTATCGACGATGTCTTCAAAGTTGCTGTAGCACATATGCGTATGAATTTGCGTATCGTTTTTCACGGAAGAAGTGGTTAATCTGAATGCTTCTGCTGCCCAAGTCAAATATTCATCCCAATCTTGGGTTTTTAATGGAAGACCTTCACGCAGCGCCGGTTCATCGACTTGAATGATTTGAATGCCTGCGTCTTCAAGCGCTTTTACTTCTTTGCGAAGGGCAAGCCCAATTTGGAAGGCGATTTCTTTTCTCGAAATGTCGTTTCGAGGGAAAGACCAGTTTAAGATCGTAACAGGGCCAGTTAGCATTCCTTTCACATGCTTGGAAGTCAATGACTGTGCATACACAGTATCTTTTACTGTCATCGGTTCAATAAATTCAACATCTCCGTAAATGACTGGCGGGCGGACACAGCGTGAACCGTATGATTGAACCCAAGCGTATTTTGTGAAGGCAAAGCCGGCCAGCTTCTCACCGAAGTATTCGACCATGTCGGTCCGTTCAAATTCACCGTGAACAAGGACATCAAGTTCCAATTCTTCCTGAATATCAATCCATCTTTTTGTTTCTGCATTGATAAAGTTTTGATACTGTTCATCAGACCACTCATTTTTCCGCCATTTTTGGCGTGCGCTCCGCACTTCAGCAGACTGCGGGAAGCTCCCGATCGTAGTCGTTGGCAATAGCGGAAGGCCGAGAGATTTATTTTGCAGGGCTAAACGTTCTTCAAACGGAATCGGGCGCTTGAAGTCTTTATCAGCTAATTGCTCAAGCTCTTTCTTCTGTTCAGAATTCGCGCCTGTTGCAAACTGTTTGAGCGCCTGAATATCAGTTTTAGCCTGCTGAATTTGTTCGCTGATCGCCGCTTTTCCTGAAACTAAGCCTTCTTTCAAAGCTGTCAGCTCGGCTAGTTTTTCTTTTGCGTAGGATAATCCGTTCAGCAGATCCTTTTCCAAATGCTCGTCAGGGTGTTTTGCTACAGGAACGTGCAGCAGGCTGCTGGAAGGCTGAATCCACAGTTCCTCAACTTTTGCAATGCTGAGAATATCGAGAACGGCATCGAGACGTTCTTCAAGATCTGCTTTCCAAATGTTGCGTCCGTCGATCACACCGGCTGCCAGCACTTTGTCTGTTGGGAATCCGTGTGTTTTCAGCTGTTCCAGGTTTCTGCCTTTATCGTGAACGAAATCAAGGCCAATTCCCTGTACCGGATAAGAGATCAGCTCTTCATAAGCATCAACAGAATCAAAATACGTCTGCAAAAGCACATTCAAGGAGGAAAGCTCGCTTGTGATGTTTTTAAATAATTCTTTTGCACCGCGGACATCTTCGGCAGAGGCGGTAACGAGCGCCGGCTCATCGATTTGAACCCATTTTACGCCTTCTTCTTCAAGCTCTTTCAAAAGCTGTACATATAACGGCACAAGGCGTTTTTGGATCGCTTTAGCTTCAGACGGCTCATAGCCTTTGGCAAGCGTAACGAACGTATAAGGGCCGACAATCACAGGTTTTGTTTCAACGCCGTATTCCTGTTTGATCCTGCGATAATCTTCGAGCTGTTTGTTTCTTGTCAGGCGGAACTCAATGCTCTCGTCATATTCCGGAACGATGTAATGGTAATTTGTATTAAACCATTTTGTCATTTCACTAGATACAGCGTCTTTAATTCCGCGGGCGATAGCGAAGTATGTATCGGTAGCGTCAGTCAAATGTCTGAACCGTTTTGGAATCCAGTTGAAGCTGACTGCTGTGTCGAGTACATGGTCATACTGGGTGAAATCAGAAACAGGCACAACATCAATCTGCTGGTCAATTTGTGTTTTTACGGCGGATAAAAATAGTTCGTCGATTTGCTTTAAAAACGTATCTTTATCAGTGCTGCCTTTCCAATACGCTTCAAGTGCTTTTTTCCATTCTCTGTTCAGTCCGATTCTCGGAAATCCTAAATTTGATGTTTTGATGGTTGTCATTGTTTCTCCTCCTTTATATGTAAAACACTCTCGTTAACCCGCGGATACAGGCTGCTAAGAGGTTTTCTCACAATAAAAAGCCTCTTTCCCATGAGAGAAAGAGGCTTTTCTGCGTAAAACACTGCCTCTCTCATCTCTCAGACACAATCTGATGGAATTAGCACCGTGCCTTATGAGACATCAGTCTCGGCGCGAAAAGCAGTGCGCCCCATTTCACAATGGAATTACGGTCGGTTGCTGTTGGGGTCAAAAGGCCAATCCCTCGCCCAACTCTCGATAAGAGAAAATGTTATTAATTTTTTGAAAAGTTGAATCATTTGTTGGTAATCTTAACAGTAATTCAAATTCGTTGTCAACATAGAATTTGAAATTTTATTTACAAATTACGACATAAATTATATGAGAAAAATAATTTTATAGGGTCATCAAATGTGATTGCTCTGCTTTTTCTGCCAGCTCATCAGGAGCAGTTAAATAAAGGAATCCATTACCTGCCAGTGTTTTTGCGATATCAAGCGGGAGTGTCCTGCGGACCAGCTGCGCATAAACCTCAGGTTCAGTTAGATCTCTTTGAAACGATTCTTCTTCAAAGCTTTTAATTAAAGCAAGTGCTCCGCTGACATGAGGGGCAGCCATTGAAGTGCCGGTCAGCTTACCGTATTTCTTGTTAGGAAGGGTGGATAATATATTTTCTCCCGGTGCAACGAGATCAATTTCTTTATTTGCGTTAGAAAATTCCGACGATTCTCGAGCTACGGAAACAGAACCAACCGCGATCACATCATTATAAGCCGCAGGGTAGGAAAGCTCCTCTGTACGTTCGTCGCCGTCACCTTCATTTCCCGCTGCGCAAACGACAAGCACTCCATTTTTCACAGCGTTTTTCACCGCTTCTTCAAGCTCTGGCACATCGCTCGGTCCGCCAAGAGACATTGAGATGATATCGACTTTCTGTTCCACAGCGTAGTTAATGCCGTTAATAATCCATTCGTATTGTCCGCTGCCGTTTTCACCGCCAAGAACCTTCACAATCAATAGGCTTGCTTCAGGCGCGACTCCGGCAATGCCGCCGCTTGAATCATTAGCTGCAATTGTTCCGGCGACGTGTGTGCCGTGTCCGTTGTAGTCGGAAATCGCATCTTCCTTGCCGCCGTCATCATCCGTGAAGTTCTTTCCGCCGATGATTTGGTTTTTTAAATCAGGATGGCTTGCGTCGCAGCCAGTGTCCAATACAGCAATTTTTACATCTTTGCCTTTTACCCCTTTTGCCCACATTTCTGGCGCCTTAATCACTTTAATGCCCTCAGGAAGCTCGTTTACATCCATGATCTGCTCATTCGTCACATACGGGATCAAGCGGATTTCACCATTCATAAAAAAGCCCTCCTTTTTTATGCTTTCAAGTGGATTCAAGGGTGTTGCCTCATATTATATGAAAAAAACAACCGCTCGGACAGAGCCATTTGAAGCATTTTGAAAAAATAGGATACAACCCAAAGAATTAGTAATTTTCAAAATATTGGATGGTTTCGGCGTGTCTGACTGGGATTCAGCTGTAAGTCAAGTTATAATAGTGTTGGGGAAAGGAGCAGTGTGATGAAACTGAATGAAAAATTATATGCGTTTTTTTCAGAGCATGTGGAGCAAATGGCCGAGGAATGGATTGAAACGATGGAGGAAAGTGATCCGAATTCGCTTTACGCCTTACATAATGCATCTGTAACGGAAGAATTGAAAGAGCAGGACAGGGAATTTTACCGGCATCTGAATTACATGTATGTTTTACCTGAAAAACAATTTCTCGAAGAATTTCAAGAGTGGGTCATTGAGCTGACAAACGATCAAAAGCATCTTGACACTCCGGTTCAGTACGTCATTCGGGAGTTTATGAGAAATCGGAAATTATATACGAAGTATTTTGAGAAGTTCGCAGAAGAAAACGAGTCGGCGTTTGAACCGGGAGAGAAACAAAAATGGGCCGATTTAATTGTAAGAGTCTTTGATTTTACCATTTATACATTTGTCGATCACGCTGAAACGAATGCCAAACAGCAATTAAACGCCCAGAGAGAAATGATATTGGAATTAAGCTCGCCTGTCATTACCCTGAGCAAATCAACAGCTCTGCTTCCGCTTGTCGGTGACATTGATACCGAACGGGCAAAGTTTATTCTGGAAAACACGCTTCATGCTTGTGCAAAAAGACGCGTGGAGCACCTGTTAATCGATCTGTCAGGTGTTGTGGTGGTCGACACGATGGTGGCGCACCAAATCTTTAAATTAATTGAAGCGCTCAATTTAATCGGTGTCCGATCAACCCTGTCAGGAATCAGGCCTGAAATCGCGCAAACCGCTGTACAGCTTGGGATTGATTTTTCGAACATTACAATTAAAACCAATCTTGCCCAGGCATTAAACTATCATCAATAAGAAAAAAAGCCGCTATCGACAATAGCGGCTTTTTATGAGGAAAAACATAAAGATACGAGAAAAGATCCTGCGAATAACAAGAGAACGAGGCAAAAGAACAGCCAGTCGCGGCGGTTCACGGTCAGCGTCCGGTAATATGTCCGATTTCTGCTTCCTGTAAAACCTTTCGATTCCATCGCAAGCGCCGTCCGTTCCGCTTTTCTGATGGCGCTTGCTAAAAGCGGGATGGTATACCGCTTTAGCGCGCTGATTTTCTCTTTGAAGCCGTTCTCCGCCGCTCCTCCTCTGATTCTATGAGCCTGCTGGATAAGCTGGACCTCATCCTTTAACAACGGAAGAAAACGAAAGCCTGCAATGACGCCATATGCGAGCTTTGGTGAAAGCTTGCACTGCTGGATAAGGCTCAGCATAAATAAAATCGGATCGGTCGTAAAAACAAACATCATCGATAAGGCGGAAAAGCATAAAATACGAAACCCGAGAGAGATGCCGACAGACACATTGTCACTGTTGATCGAAAAAGGGCCGGCTTGAAACAAGAAATTATCCTGGGTTGTCGGAACCTTTCCAAAAACAGCGGCTGTCCATACGCATCCGAATGCCAAAATCAAAAACGGAATCGTAAACAAAAACCATTTTTTCAATGGGATTCTGGCTGCTAATAGGACACTCGCCACGATGATGATATAAAAACACGCAGGGGTGTAGGGATTGTAAATAAACGACAGCATGACAACACAGCAAAAAACCGCCGCTGCTTTCACTGTCGGATTAATGAGATGTAACGGCTGCATCATCACGCACCTCCTCTTGATATGCCATCCATTCATATAGAAGGGGAAGGGTGAGCTTTGCTTTTTGGACAAGCCCTGTTTCCTGAGAAAATAACTGCGCGGGAGATCCGTCAAAGGCCAGGCCCGTATCGTGAAGCACAAGCACGCTGTCGGCATACGAAGAGACTAGCTCCATATCGTGTGTAATCATAAGGACAGCGGTTCCTTCTTCCTTGATACGCTGAATCATATCCATGCATTCAGCCGCCGTGCGGGCGTCCTGGCCAAAGGTTGGTTCGTCTAATAATAAAACCTTTACGTCATACATGAGCATGGTAGCGACGCTCAGGCGCCGTTTTTGTCCTTGGCTGATTGCAAACGGATGATGGTCTGCCAAATGCGCAAGACCGAAACGATGCAGCAGGTGCTGCGCTTTTTTCTCGGTTTCAGCATCTTCTTTCTGGCCGAACAGCAGCTCTTCATACACTGTATCGGTGACGAACTGATGCTCCGGGTTTTGAAAAACAAATCCCATTCGTTTTCGCAGTTCATTTTCTTTATACGATTGCAGCGCCTTATCATATAGAAGAATCTTTCCGCTTTTCGGCTTCATCAGACGGGCGAGGACGGATAAGAGCGTCGATTTTCCGGTGCCGTTCGGGCCGACAAGCGCCGTTAAAGAGCCTTCGCGTAATGAAAAGCTAATGTCTTTGAAAATCGTCTGCTGTCCTCTTGCGAATGAAAGGTTGCTGACTTCCAGCACACTTTCCCCAGAAGGAGCTTTCTTCTTTTCAGCATGCCCGGCAGGAAAAGGTTCTTTAAACAGCGTTTCTTTTGATAGAGTAAACGGCATACTGAGTTTTTCCTGCAGGCCGCACACTTTTGGAATCGCGATGCCTAGTTCCTTTAGGGTCTCCGCTTCGTACTGAAATAGATCTTCTGTCCGGCCGTCCAGCGCTTTTTTTCCCGCTTTGTCCAGCACAATTGTCCTCTCAATCCAAGGCGTCCATTCATCAAGCTGGTGCTCAATGACGAGGAGGCTGAAGCCTTTTTCCCTCTGAAGGTCTTTCATCATGTGAACGAACTCCCGCGCTGAATAAGGATCTAACAGAGAAGTTGGCTCATCCAACATAATAAGCTCAGGCTCCATCGCCAAAATACAGGCGAGAGCGACTTTCTGCTTTTGTCCTCCTGACAGAGTGGATATCGTTTTTTCTTTTAAAGAAGTAATGCGTAATTTTTCTAAAACCGCATCAATTTTTTCTGTCATCTCTTTTTTCGGAATCTGCAGATTTTCCAGCCCGAAAGCGATTTCGTCCTCCACCGTCAGCATGCAAAACTGCTGATCAGGATCTTGAAAAACGACTCCGACATGCTGAGCAATCGTTTCGGAGGTTTCAGGGTCTGTGACTGTGACCGGCTTCTGACATAAAAAAACATGTCCGGACTGTATGCCGTCGCAAGCCTCCGGGTAAAGACCGTTTAAACATAGGGCGAGCGAGCTTTTTCCGCACCCGCTCGGCCCTAGTAATAAAGCGCATTCTCCTTTTTGAAGCTCAAACGAAATGTTTTGAAAAACCGGTTTCTCGTCTTCTTCATAAGAGAAGCTGAGCTGGTCAACCGTTAGGAGCTCATCAAAGGCTTGCATTGTCTGATACCCGTTTTCGTTTCTTTTTCAGTTCCTTTCCGAGTGCCATTCCGTTCAACACACCCGTATAAGCGAGAGAGTCGCTGACAGCTTTTCCGAGGAGCCCCGCAAGAAGCGCGCCGGAAATCAGACGGATTACAAGCGAAATGAGAAGATAACCAGGTGAATACGCTGCATAGCCAGAAACAAAGAGATCATAGATAAAGCTGGCTACTGAAGATCCCATTCCTGCCAGCAAAAGTACAGGCAGAGAGTATGCTTTCCAGCGTGTCGCGAGAAATACAGCTTCAGCCCCGAGACCTTGAACAATGCCGATGACGATGACCATTGGGCCAGATGGATTTCCCAGCAGGCATTCAACGAGAGCGGCAATGATTTCAGAAACAAGCGCCGCACCCGGTTTTCGAATAATGTACGCGGCGATGACAGAAACGATAAACCAAATGCCGTAAATCGGTTCATAAGCGATTGGACCGAACATACCGGCAAGTACGTTTCCAAAATGCGTGAATAATAAATAAACAACGGCAAAAACGATACTGATAACGGACATGATGACAATTTCTTTTACTTTCCAGCTTTTCATTTTATCCCTGCTTTCTGTTTTTTCTTGATGGACTGTTAGCCGAGACATTCACAGTCATGGTTACGTGGTTTGTTTGCTGTTCAGCCATGCGGAAAACGGCTTCCAGTGTTCTGAATACGTCATGCGCGTCCCCGTCAAGCTCGCTCGCGTAATGGACTCCCTGTACGAAGGTGCCTTCTGCTTTCGCAATGTCGACAGCTTCCATGATCAAACCCATATAATCCGGCTCATTCATCGGGTAAAGCGCAAATTGGCATGGTGCTTCCGCGTTCAGGCTTCCGACAGCATCTTCATTGACACGCTTGGCGTCTGCGGAAAGATATGTATCTCCTTGGGTATCGCCCGGGCACCCGATGGAAAACGTGCCGTTCATGACGATGTGTTTTTCGCTGTTCGCCGCATAAAGATAAATGGCTTTGGCAGCATCGAATACATGATCAATCGATCCGCGCAAGACTGTGCTGATATGGTCGGTTTTCGTCCAAACCTTAGATGTGTCGGTTTTTTTCAGCGCAGACTTGATCACACTGATAAAATCATCTGTCATCGGGTATAAAGAGAAGCGAAAACCAGCGATTCTGCTTGTACCGCAAATATGATCCATTTCTCCGACCTCCTGTTTTTTTGGTAAAATAAAAAACTGCATATCCTAAGGGAATATGCAGTCATAGATCGATTAAGCGCACAAAAAAATACACCATTCGGTCAACCTGCACTTCCCCACGCTGGTATTATCCAGATCGGGTCATAAGGGATCAAAGCGCGTGTTTGCGCGCTTTATCTCAGCCAAAACAGCACCCCTAGTGCTTTCCGTATACAATTTTTTATTTTGACATCATAATAGATGATAAGAATCATTTTGTAAACAATGAAATCATTTTTTCATATATGGGACAGGAGAGGATGATCGATTTTGGAAAAAGGGCACATATTAATTGTGGAAGATGAAGAAAAAATCGCCAGGGTACTTCAGCTTGAATTGGAATATGAAGGATACAGCGTCACCATCAAACAAGATGGCACAGATGGGCTGAATGCGGCCGCGGAAGGCGGGTATTCTCTGGTGCTTCTTGATGTCATGCTTCCGGGGCTTAGCGGCCTGGAGGTGCTGCGCCGCTTGAGAAAAACGGATCAGCAGACACCTGTCATTTTATTAACGGCGCGCGACAGTATTCCTGATAAGGTAACAGGGCTGGACATCGGTGCGAACGACTATGTCACAAAGCCATTTGAAATTGAGGAATTGCTTGCGAGAATCAGGGCGGCGCTGCGCCAAAATGGACCAAAAACAGAAGATATTGGCACTTTTCTTACATATGACGACTTGCGGGTGAACGAAAAAACCCGTGAAGTGAGCCGCGGAGGTAAAGAGGTGGAATTAACGCCCCGGGAATTTGATTTGCTCGTCTATATGCTGAAACATCCGCAGCAAGTGCTGACACGGGAGCAGATTTTAAACTCGGTATGGGGATTTGATTACATTGGTGATACAAATGTCGTGGACGTGTACATAAGATACATCAGAAAAAAACTGGACTATCCTTACGAAAAACAGCTGATCCATACTGTTCGCGGGGTCGGTTATGCCATTAAGGGGTAAACGATGAAGCTGAAGACCAAGATTCATCTGTACACATCAATATCGCTGCTGGTTTTATTAATTTTGGTCCATACCGCAGTCTATCTCATTTTTTCATCCGCGCTGACATCAAAGGATGCAGCCCGGCTTGCAGATGAGACGGATAACATTGCCGAAGCGCTGCATGCTGCTGAAACAGAAGGAGTGGCTTTGCAGGACATGCTGCAGGCCTATCTTCCGGCAAATGGCATGGTCCGTGTAGTGAATGGTGATCAAAAAGCCGTCATGACCATTACAAAAGAAAAAGAGTTTAAAGATTTTCCTCTTTCATTTCACAGCGGGGAAACGGCAGATGTAAGGAAACATGACGGCAAACTGTTTGCTGAAGCCGCTGTTCCGGTTATTTGGACCGATGGGCAAGTGGTATCTCTTCAGCTGGTTGAAAGGCTCGAGAACACAGAGGAGAGTCTGTTTCTTTTGAAAATCATCTTAATCGCTGCAAGTGCTGCTGTCTGTATCGCTTCTTTTTTTGCCGGCAGCTTGCTCGCCCGCCGTATCATCAATCCGATCAGACGATTAATGATGACAATGAAAGATATACAGCGGGAGAAAGCATTCAAAACGATTTCCTTGGAAGGACAGTCGCACGACGAGTTATATCAGATGGGGCTGACATTTAATGAGATGGCGATGATGCTGAAAGAGCACTACGATAAACAGCAGCAATTCGTTCAAGACGCTTCACATGAATTGAAAACCCCGCTCACGATTATAGAAAGCTACAGCAGTCTAATGAAGCGGTGGGGGGCAAAAAAGCCGGAAGTGCTTGAGGAATCGATTGAAGCCATTCATTCAGAAGCGGTGCATATGAAAAAACTGACCAACCAGCTGCTGGCGCTGGCCAAAAGCCATAAAGGACTCGAGCTTGACCTGAAAACAATCGATCTGATTGAAGTGTCACGCGCCGTTATGCAAACGCTACAGCCCGTCTATCACCGTGAGATTTTGCTTGAAACAGATAGGGAGAGCCTGCTTGTAACAGCTGATGAAGAACGGATCAAGCAGCTGCTGACCATTTTGCTCGATAATGCCATAAAGTATAGTGAAAAAGCCATTGTAATGACAGCCGGAACGAGGAATGGACGGCCGTTTCTGTCAGTAAGGGATGAAGGCATCGGAATACCTGAGGAGCATATCCCGCACTTGTTCGAACGGTTCTACCGGGCGGATGAGGCACGAAACAGAAAAACAGGCGGGACGGGTTTAGGCCTTTCCATTGCCAAGCAAATCGCCGATGAGCACGGCATTGAGCTGTCTGTCAAAAGCAAGCCGGACCAAGGAACAGCTGTCACCATGCAATTCAGAGAACAGAATGGGGGAGGCCGATGAAAAAAACAATAAAAGCAGTATCTGCTGCGGCAGCAGCGGTTTTAGCCGTCATCATCTGTGCGGTTCTCATCATTCGGCAAACCCACGAGGACGTACTGTCAAAGGAGGCTGTCGTAAAAAAAATCGAAGCCTCCTATGAAGGCGAGGTCACGAAAGTAACGCAATCAAAGAATAAAAGAACATATGATATGACCCTTGAAAATCCAAAGGGAACTTATTTTATAAAAGCTGACGCAAAATCGGCTGATATTCTTTCGATAAACAGAGTAAAAGCGATGAATCCATCTGCCATGACAGAAAAAGAAGCTGAGCATCTCGCGCTTGAGCGGGTGCCGGGAACCGTCAAAAAACAAACACAACAGAATCGTGTTGCCACATATACCATACAAAAAGAAGACGGAAAAACATACGAAGTGAAGGTAGATATGCAGGCAAAAGCAGTCGTGTCGGCTGATCAAATCAGCAGTGAAGATCAACAAAAAACACCGATTACGAAAAAAGAAGCCAAAACAATTGCAGAGCGAGAAACGGGCGGGACAGCGGATGACGCAGATCTCGAAGAAAATGAGGGCACTCTCATCTTTGAAGTGGATGTTGATCTTCCGGATGATAAGGAAGCGACAGTTAAAATCAATGCCTACACCGGAAAAGTTGCAAACATTATGTATGAAGACTGACGGTTTCTCATCAAATTCTCATCTTTCTCTCGTTTTCCTTTCATGTTGAGTGTGTAAACTGTACTCATACGAAAACAAAGGAGGAATCACATATGCTCAAGAAAAGATGGATGGTTGGCCTATTAGCAGGCTGTGTAGCGGCCGGCGGATTCAGCTACAACGCGTTTGCGAAAGAAAACAATGAAAACACACAGACTGCTTCGTCCAAGACTGGTGCACTCACTGAACAGGAAGCAGAATCGATTGCCAAAACGGTTGTTGACGGCACGGTGGATGATATCGACAGAGACATTTACAACGGCAAAGAAGTCTATGAAGTCGAGATCCAAAAAGACGGTGAAGACTACGACGTTTATGTAGATATCAATACAAAACAAGCGCTCAATGACCCGTTAAAAGAGAAAGCAGAACAAGTTGCCATAACAAAAGAAGAGGCTGAAGAGATTGCCTTAAAGCAAACAGATGGAACCGTAACAGAAAGCAAGCTTGACGAAGACGACGGTGCTTACAACTATGAAATTGAGATCAAAACGAAACAAGGAACTGAGGCGGAATTTGAGATTTCCGCAAAGGATGGACATATCATTAAGCAGGAGATAGACGACTAATCAAAACCCCGCAGCAGCGGGGTTTTTTCATGATAAGAAACCTTCTTTTGGACAATCTAAATAGAAAAGGAGGCGAAACGCATGGAAAAGAAAGAGGAGCAATACATCAATCAGGCTGAATATGTCCCTCATCCGACGAAGGAAGGAGAGTACGCCTTATTTCTTCATGAAACGTATCATTTGCTCTCTGAAGATGATGAGACGCAAACAACAGAATAAGGGCTTAGGCCCTTGTTTTGTTCCGTATTTGTGATGAAAGCGCATTTATTACTTTTTTGAGTTGACACAGCTTGTTTTTTTCTGTAATCTCAGTGTGTCAATTCAATTAGGAACTTCGTTAGGTGAGGCTCCTGTATGGAGATACGCTGCTGCCCAAAAATGTCCAAAGACGCCAATGGGTCAACAGAAATCATCGACATAAGGTGATTTTTAACGCAGCTGGATGATTGATCCTATGCCATACAGTGCTAAAGCTCTACGATTGAAGGCGCCCGCACGCTTTTTTGCCGTGCTTCTTTCTCCTTCAATCCCGAAGGCTTTTTTTATGCCTTTAAAACGAATTTTACCAAAGGAGGTGCGGAGTATGGATTCTCCCCATTCGAGTCAATCTGAAGAAGTACCCATATACTATGACAGCAAGGCAACTGATTACACGATGAGGAGACGATCTGCCGCACCTTCAGGCGAGGCCGGCACGTCTCCGTAGAGGAGGTACGAGTCCCGATGGTTCAAAACATGACCTATGACGAACTCATTTTACGCATCATTATTTTATTGCGAGACGGGAAAATCAGGGATTTCAGAAGCGTTATTGATGAGCTTCAGCCCTATGATATGGCATTTATTTTTAAAGAAATGCCGGAAAAACACCGCGCCCGCTATTTATCTTATTTAACTGTAGATGATATCACTGATATGATCGGGGAGCTGGAACGTGAATTTCAGCTTGCCGTCTTAAATAAAGTCGGAAAAACCAGAGCAACACTAGCGATGAACAAAATGGACAACGATGACCTTGCTCAATTGCTTGAAGAAATGGACGAAGAACTGAAGGAACAGCTATTGTCCAGCATGGAAGCATCAGAGTCTAAGGCTGTACAGCTTTTGATGAATTATCCGGCTGACTCAGCGGGACGCATGATGACAAACCGGTATGTGTGGATTCCTCAGCATTATACGGTAAAAGACGCGGTCGTCAAACTGAAAAGCTTTGCTGAAATAGCTGAATCAATCAACTACTTATATGTCATCAATGAAAGCAAACAGCTGGTGGGCGTACTTTCTTACCGCGATTTGATTCTAGGCGAACCTGAAGAAAAGGTGCAGGATTTAATGTTTACCCGCGTCATCTCAGCAGGCGCTCTCCAGGATCAGGAAGAAGTTGCCCGCCTAATTGAACGTTACGATTTCTTGGCAATTCCGGTTGTGGAGGAAAACAACGTGCTTGTCGGCATTGTAACGGTCGATGATATTATCGACGTCGTCATTCGGGAAGCTGATGAGGATTACGAAAAATTTGCCGCTTCCGGTAAAGACATCACCTTTGACACAAAGGCTTACGTGGCGGCATACCGGCGTCTGCCATGGCTGATTTTACTCTTGTTTATCGGACTGATTTCAGGAAGCATTATCAGTTATTTTGAAGATGCGCTGCAGCAGGTTGTCGCGCTGGCGTTTTTCATGCCGATGGTGTCAGGGATGACAGGAAATACGGGAACACAATCTCTCGCGGTTGTCATCAGAGGTTTGTCTAAAGAAGAAATGAACAAAAAAACGATTGTACGCTTGATCCTCCGGGAGTTCAGAACAAGTATTTATATCGGAGCGGTTTGTTCTGTTCTGATTGCGATTATCGCCATCTTATGGCAGGGGAACGCACTTCTGGGATTTGTTGTCGCCTCTTCACTGCTCTTTACTTTAATTATCGGCACGATGTCAGGAACAATTATCCCTATTATTTTGCACAAGCTGAAAGTAGACCCGGCGATCGCTTCAGGACCGCTGATTACAACGTTAAACGATATTTTGTCTTTATTAATTTACTTTGGCATTGCCACTGCATTCATACACTCATTATAAACGTAAAAAGTCCGTCTCAATTGCGAGTCGGACTTTTATCATTTAACGGTTTTTGTACCGAAAGTGAGCATTAAGCTGCCCCTCCAGCATTTTTTTCCGCACTTGCGGATCGTTTTTTACCATCTGCTCTTTTTTGCGCATATCCTTTAAAATCTCTGCCGTCTGTACGCCGTCTTCACGCTTATTGGCGATATCCATCAGCCGCTCCACATCGGCGAAAGAATATTTTCTCGTTCCCCTTGAAGACCGCTGCGGATAAATGAGCTTCCGTTCCTCATAGTACCTGATCTGTCTTACGGACAATCCTGTCAATTCACTGACAATCCCGATTGAAATCACTTTTTTGTCTTTATAAGAATGATCTTCTGTGGTCATTTTTCCACCCCTGGATGTCTTTTGATAATAGTATATAAAAAACAAAGAGAAAAAACCTGACGCTTGTCATATTTTCTAACATGAAATAGAAGATTTTTGAAAAAATACGGAAGAAAAATTAACAAGAATAATGCGTAACACACAAGCGCGTTTTATCCTTTATGTAACGAATCAATGAGGAGGAAGGATAATCATGGAGGAAGAAAAAGCGGTCTCACTGGCAAAAGAAATTATAGAGTTGGATATCAAACGTGATGAAATGCTGGAGACGTTTATGCAGCTTGCCGGAGAACATGCTTTTCAACTATTAAGATCGGTTCAAAACGGACTGTACCGAAAATCTTCGTAAACATAAATTCTTTACACTAGATTCATACCACGTTCATTTAAATAGAGTATCTTGTGTATAGGATACCTCAAAATGAAGGAGGACGCTATGAGTAATTTATTGAAATCCGCTTTAGAAAAAGAACGAAGCCATTATTCTGAAAAACTCTTTCAAATCGGAGTTTATAATAAAGAAATAATGAACAAAATGACGATTTCCGAACTGCGAAAGGAATACGCATATTTCTTCCGCAACATTGCAAATCACAAAAAATATCCTTATACAAGATAATGTATAAGGATTTTTTTGCTTTCAGAAGGAATTTCTCGAATTATAGCGAATACATATAGTAAGGGACTGAACTCTTATTATATGTAAGGGTTTTCATTATTTTTTTATAAAAATCCTATATACGAGGTAGATATGATGAGATTATCGTTTAACGAAGAAGAAGTTGAGCGTGCGATGAATTTGTACAGAGTTTTTGCAAGGGCTTTCAAAAGTGTGTCTGAACATAGTATCCGTGACAGCAAAGAGCACGGCTTTAATCCGACTGAGTTTGCTGTACTGGAGCTCCTGTACACAAGAGGCCCGCAAAAATTACAGCAAATTGGGTCGAGACTTCTGCTTGTGAGCGGAAACGTCACATATGTCATTGACAAATTAGAAAAAAACGGGTTTTTAGTAAGGGAGCAAGACCCGAAAGATAAACGCTCCGTTTACGCGCATTTAACTGACAAGGGAAATGAGTATTTGGATAAAATTTATCCGATTCATGCATTGCGTATAGCGAGAGCATTTTCAGGCCTTTCGCCTGATGAACAGGACCAGCTGATCGTCCTGCTGAAGAAAGCAGGCATTCACAGCCAGCATTTGCTGTTTCGTTAACATGTTACACTCTCTGTTTCAGGAGAGTGTTTTTTTGTTTTATATGATCCTTTTTAAAATATCTTCAATCTTCCGATCAGATATTTCACCAAGATATTGATTGACATGTTTTTCGTATTCGTTCACCTGTTCATTCGATTGGAAAAATGCCGCAATCTGTTCTTCTGCCTTCTGCATGTCCCAGTTTCTCATATCTGTGACAAGCTTCCGTTCCTTTAAAAGGTTCAAATTCATCTCCTCCTGGCCCGGCAACGCATGATAAATAAATACCGGAAGCCGTTTCTGTAAGCATTCGCTGATGGTCACGCCTCCGGGTTTTGTCATGATTCCTGACGCCTGTTCGTATAAACGGTTCATCTCTGCTTTGCTGTGAAGGTAGGGTATCGCCTCAATAAAAGGGTGGCCTAAACTTTTGACATAGCAGTAGAGCTTTTCGTTTCTGCCGCATAATATTTTGTATAAGATGTTTCCGCCTGGCGACAGCTCCTGAACCCATTTTAAAATACCCCCGACCCCCATACTGCCGCCTGTAATAATGATGGTATAGGGCGGATGATGCTGACAGGTGTCTGCAGATCCCATTTCAAACATCCGGTGAACGGGAATGCCGGTCAAGTATATGTTTTTCTGATTGATTCCTTCAGACACGAGTTGCTTCTTGACATCCATGATCGGAACAAAATGGTAATCAATGTTTTCCCGCCCCCATAATTGATTCACAAAAAAATCAGTGTATACATTCACAACCGTCAGATTCGGAAATTCCGGCTTTAGGCGGTTCAGCAGATAAGAAGGCAGCGCATGCGTACAGAAGGCGATATCAGGCTGTTTTTCTTTGAGAATGTGCCTCATTTGTTGTGTGAACAGCCATTCGTACATGGTATAGCGTTTGTCATTCTGATATTCTCCGCAGGCAAGGAGTCTGTAAATGCCGCTGTACGTTTTCGGGAAATATTGAATCCATTTTAAATATGTCTCAGAGGATAGTTTTTCTAACCGTCTATACGCATGTGAAAAGATATCAATTTTTTCAGATGCCAGTCCTTGTGACTCCAGTTCAGCCTGCAGGGCATCGGCGACATGATGATGTCCGGTGGAAATGCTTAAAAAAGGAAAAATGAGAATGTTTTTCATGACGGTCCTCCTTAAAAAATATGGCAACTATATTTTGGGGAGAACGATGACAAAATATAAGGGTATTTTTGATCATAAGGAAGGTGAAGAGATGAAAACCTGTTTCCTTTCCATTTGGAGAGTGATTGACCCGTTTTATTTCTTTTTTTCAAGGCTGACCTTGATTGACGAAGATCGAAAAAGCGTCTTTCGAGTCAGGCTGACGAAGTACAAAGGGCATCATGTCGTACTGAGCGACGGAACGCATATAAGAAAAAATGATGTGCTCGTTAAAATCCATCTGCACAATATTAAGCTGATCAGGGAGCTGCAAGGCATAGAGAGTGCAGTCAGAAAGGGGATCATTATCTATCAAAAAGTATATCAATCGATGCCGATATTATTGGAATACATCAACAATCATAAAAAAAGTGAAAAAATTAAAGGAATCGTGGGAATTACAATGCTTGACAAAGGTGTGGAAAGGCTCGGCTTTGATGTGGTCACCCCTGCCAATCCTTTCTACAAATGCTTTAAAAAGATAACCCATATGCCTATTTTATATTTAACGTCAAAGCCAGTGGGCTTGCGGCATTTACCGAATACATCCTATTTGTTTATTTCGAAAGAAAAGCTTCAGAAAACCTATCAAAAAAAAGACTGATGCCTTGGTCAGCACAGTCTTTTTTGATTATATCTGATGAAATGTCACTTCAGGGCGGCTTCCGACACGGATATTCACACCGGTTTGTCCTAAGCCTTCGCTGATATAAAACGGCTTATCCTGGTGATAATGAAGCCCTTTAATCATGTTCATGCGCACGAGCTTGCCCATTTTCACCAAATGATACGGTTTTGGCCAGTGGATTTGGCCGCCGTGAAAATGGCCTGACAGCAGGTAGTCAAAATGAACATCTTTCATATCCAGAATAATGTTAGGGTCATGTGTTAATACAAGATGATAGCCGTTGTCTAGATTTTGATAAGAGCCGATAATATTACTGCGATTCGTGCTGTAATCATCAATGCCAATAATATTGACAGGCCCTGCAGCTGTCTCGATTTGAACATGTTCATTTTGCAGCGTGATACAGCCGTTTTCCTCTAAAACACGCTTCAATCTCTGAAAGTCCTTTTCTTTCAATACATAATCATGGTTACCGAACACCGCGTACATTCCATATGCAGGCTTCAGCTTTTGCAATGCGTTTAAATAACCTGCCAGCTTCGGAATATTACGTTTCCGATCTAGAAAATCCCCGGTAAGCGCAATAATGTCCACAGGCTGATTTTTTGTTAAATGATACAGTTCTTCAGGTGAAACAGAAATGTTTTCTAAGTGAAGATCTGATAAATGAAGGATATTTAATTTTTTTCTGGCTGGAAGACCGTCTTTTTGATCAATTGAAATGGTGTTGACCTTCACATCTTTTGTATTGCGTTTCGCTTTATATATAAATGGCACACATACGAGTATGGCCAATGAAAGTAAGATTGTAAACAAAATATATCCCCTCCCTCCTATCAGTATAGTAAGTGATCGGGCCTTTTGGATAGCGGGAATTAATGGGTAAGAGACAGGTTGAAAAACGGATTGTCATCCGATGAATGTTTTAGAAGGGAAAAGGGATAATAAATTTTGACACATGAGGCAGAACATGCCGGATATGGAGTCAGAATAACAGATGGATGTGTAAGCGATGTTACGATTGATGAGACAACACAAAAAAGAAACATATTATCTCTGGATCGCATTATTTCTTCTTTTGCTGTATGTATCTCCACTTTTTATTTTAAAGGAAGATGCCCATATTCGCGTCCACGATAATTTAGATTCCAATATCGCTTGGTACAAGGTGCTGGCTGATAGCGGAGAAATCGTCGGCAAGGTTGACGCGGCCATTCCGCAAATCATTAACGGGCTGCCGCGGGATGCCTTTGGCACCGAGTTGAGCGGAATTGTTTGGCTGCATGCTTTCTTTTCTTCCATGACTGCCTATGCAATAAGCCAGACAATTACAAGGGTTGTCGCTTTTTTTGGAATGTATGTGCTGCTGAAGAAGCATGTGATCCCAGAGCCAAAGGCGGCTTTCATCCGAATTGGCGTATCGCTGGCATTTGCCTTAACACCTTTCTGGCCTTCGGGAATGCTGAGTACGCTTGGATATCCTTTGGCATTGTGGGCTTTTTTGAATATCCGAAAAGGGGATATCTCATGGAGAGAGTGGCTGACGCTCGGTTTGCTTCCTTTATATTCAAGCTTTGTCTTAGGGTTCTTCTTTTTCTTGGCAGGAATGGTGTGCTTTTGGCTGTATGATGCTATCACAAAAAGAAGATGGAATTTGATGTTCTTAGGCAGTATTGCTTTTATGACCAGTATTTATCTTTTCGTAGAGTACCGGCTCGTTTATTCGATGCTGTTCTCGCACGCACCGATGCATCGGATTGAATTTATTTCATCCAGGCATGACGTTTGGCATTCTCTCCGCCTATCCGTAAAAAACTTTGTCTATGGCCATAATCATGTGATGACCGTTCACACCGTTGTCATCCTCCCGATCCTGCTGCTTTTATTTGCAGCTTTGCTGTTCAAGCGAAACCGGACAAAGCCGGAAAATGTGTATCTGTTTTTATGTGTACTTAATTACGGACTGTCTTTATGGTATGCGTTTTGGTTCAACAAAATATGGGCGGTGCCAAAGCAGAAATTTGCCTTTTTAGCTGAATTTAATTTTGCCCGTTTTCATTTCCTGCGGCCGCTTGTCATATATGTGAGCTTTGCGCTTGCTTTATATCTCATTTGGCGAATGGGAAGAGGGTGGAAATGGCTTGTATATGCCGCTGTGGCTGCACAGCTGATGGTATTGGCGCCTTTTAATGAAGAATATACGTATGGCGTTCACTACAATGCGCCGACATTCCGGGAGTTTTATGCATCTGAGCAATTCAAAGAGATTAAGGAGTACATCGGGCGTCCGCAAGATTCATACAGGGTGGCGAGTATCGGACTGCATCCGTCTATCGCCCAATATAACGGGTTTTACACGTTAGATACGTATAACAACCTGTACCCGCTCTCATATAAATATGAATTTAGGAAAATCATCGAAAAAGAGCTGGAAAAAAACGCTCGGCTGAAACAATATTTTGATGAATGGGGCAGCCGCTGCTACCTTTTCGTCAACGAGCTCGGTAAACGGTATGATTTTAAAAAGAACTCGAAGAAAACGATCAACAATCTGGAATTAAATACAGATGTATTTAAAAAAATGGGCGGACGTTACATTTTTTCTTCAGTTCCGATCATGAATGCTGACCAAAACCATCTCGCGCTCGTCAAGACGTTTGACCATAAAGATTCCGCCTGGCGCATTTATTTATATGAAACAAGATAAGGAGGATATCGATTGAAACAGCCACAGCCAGTGTTAACCATCGTCGTTCCGTGTTTCAATGAAGAGGAAGTGTTTCAAGAGACAAGCCGTCAGCTGACAGAGGTTGTAGACGGCTTAATTGAAGAAAAATTAATTGCTGAAGACAGTAAAATTCTGTTTGTCGATGACGGCAGCAAAGACAGAACCTGGGCCTTGATTGCCATGGAAAGCATAAGAAACAAGAAGATTACCGGCTTAAAATTAGCCTGCAATGTCGGACACCAAAAAGCGCTTTTAGCCGGACTCCATAAAGCGAAGAACAGATCAGACTGCGTCATTTCGATTGATGCTGATCTTCAGGACGACATCTCTGTGATCCGGGATTTCATGCTGAAATACCATGAAGGCTGCGAGATCGTTTACGGTGTTCGCCGGAGTAGAAAAACCGATACCTTTTTCAAGCGCACGACCGCTTTAGGGTTTTATCGCCTCATGAATAAGCTTGGGATTAAATTAATTTATAATCATGCGGATTTTCGTTTAATGAATAAAAGATCGCTTGAAGAGCTCGCGCGCTATCCGGAAGCGAATTTGTTTTTAAGAGGCATTGTTCCCATGATCGGCTTTAAATCAGCCGAAGTCTTGTATGACCGTAAGGAACGCTTTGCCGGTAAAACGAAATATCCGCTCAAAAAAATGCTATCATTCGCTTTTAACGGGATTACATCATTCAGTGTTGCGCCAATTCGATTCTTTACGCTTTTAGGTTTTGTTTTACTTTTCGTCAGTGCTGTGGCGGGAATCGGCGCGTTCGTTCAAAAACTGCTCGGCCATACAAATGCAGGCTGGGCGTCGCTCATCATTTCCATTTGGTTTTTGGGCGGGCTGCAATTAATGGGAATCGGGATCATCGGAGAGTATATCGGTACGATTTTTTCTGAAGTGAAAAGACGGCCGAAATATGCAATTGATATCGATTTATATAATGAGCCGCTGAGCCCGCTCCAGCGCCAGGAAGAAGAACGGTTGGAAAAAAAGTACAGTTGAACGGAAAGAGCTGACTTAATTAGTCAGCTCTTTTTCTGCAACTGATGTAAAATGGCGCTAAGAGGCTCGTCTTGCGGGTAACGGTAAAAATCAAAAAATGGGCAGCCCTGCTTCTTAATACGATCAACGACAGTATCAATCGTAAACAGGGCGGGTGTTAAGGATGTTTGTACCTCATGCCAATAGAGCGGTGCCGCGACAGTGCCAAGGTCGTTCCCTCTTGTCGAATAAGGACAGATAATCGTTTTACCTTCTGCATGCTGCAAATAATCAAGATACAATTTGCCGTGCCTGTTTTTAATCAAGCGTTCTGTCGTAAAGAGCTCGGGAAATGCATTGGTGCAGTACTCTGCGATCAGCTGTGTAAATTGGCGTGTTTCTTCATACGTAAATGCCTCAGGAGACAAGGGAATATAAAGCTGGATGCCTTTGTTGCCGGACAGCTTCGGATACGATGTGATGCCAAAGGAGTCAAACAGCCGCTTCAGTTCATTTGCGGCCTGCACGGCCATGAGAAAGTCATCTCGTGAAGGCGGGTCCAAATCAATGACAATCTCAGCCGGACGTCTGCTTTTAATGGTTTGAAAAGGAACATGAAACTCCAAAGCAAGCTGGTTGGCAAGCCATAATAAAGTGGACATGTCCTCGCAGACGATGTGCTCATGGCTTCCATCATAGAAAGATTGAACAAAATCCGGCGCATAGTCTGGCTTGTTTTTTTGAAAAAACGATTCGCTCCTTGATCCATGCGGATAGCGGATGACGGTGACAGCACGGTTTTTCAGAAATGGGAACAGGTAGTCACTGACTTCGATCATGTACTGAATAAAATCTTCCTTTGTTTTTTTATTCTTTTCAAATATGATTTTATCCAGGCTTGTGAACTGAAGCTTTGGATGGACCGGTTTTGAGTGGCGTATGACTTGCGCATACGTGCATTCAGTCCAGTCCATATGGAATTCAAAGCTGACAAACGATACCTCTCTTAATGTACCTTGGAGAATCGTTAAGTATTGAACGGTTGCACAAATCGACGGTTCAAGCGTAAATTCACCTGATGATGTTTTATGTCCGTGCTGTTCCATAATCTCGCGTATGGCGCTTTTTTCCTCATCGCGCATTCCGTGTGAGACAGAGGCAATAGGTGTCATGACGCCGTTTTTTAACACAGACACCGTCAGAAAGCCATTGTTGGGGTTGAAACCTGTTATACAAACATAAGCTTGTTTAAAATTTTTATATTTGAGCCAATCGGACGACCGCTTTTTTTCAAGCCATTTGCTGTTTGTTTTCTTCGCTACAATTCCTTCTCCATCATATTTTGTAACCATCTCCCACATCGGATCAAAATGATCATAGCAGGGGATATACTGAATGGTTTCCTTAGCGTAAGGGTCTGGAGACGCAGGAAGCTTTGCCGCAGACATGAGATCGTACAGCGATTTTTTTCGATCTAGATACGAAAGAGATGATACATCTTCTCCGCTTCGCTCTAACAGATCAAAGGCGAGAAAGCAGCACGGCCGCGCGTTTGCCGATTCCTGAATTTTGTCTGGTCTTTTCAAACGCCCACGCACTTGAAGGTGTTCAAAATCTGCACGACAAGGGTTCACCAAACATACAATTTCGCCATCGAGTGTCAGCGGAAGAGCTTTTTCCATGTGCTGAAAGGCTGTCTTGGCGAATTGAGTGATTTCAGGGAAGGTGCTGTTAAGCTCCAAGCCATTTCTGCTAGTTAAAGTCACACCTGCTGAATGGATGCGGAGAATGCAGCGGTACCCATCATATTTAACTTCGTAGCGCCATTCTGCTCCTATTGGCGGAGACGAAGTAAGGACGGGCTGCATCGTAAACGCCATGTGTTAAGACGTGCCGGAGGCTTTTTTTCTAGTCGT
Source organism: Bacillus sp. SN1 (assembly GCF_002796895.1). Lineage (NCBI taxonomy): Bacteria > Bacillati > Bacillota > Bacilli > Caryophanales > Bacillaceae > Bacillus > Bacillus sp. SN1. The sequence goes on along the minus strand of NZ_PHIE01000001.1, from coordinate 1,160,836 downwards.
TTTTTGTTTTTTATCTCCGGCTCCTTTCGGTTCAGCGGCCTGTGCTGGTGCGGCTGCCGGGGTTTCACGGTTCGGCTTTCTGGTACGGTCGATGCTGGCTTGCAGAGCGCTGACAAGGTCGATGACATCTTCACGAGGAGGCGCTTTATCAGGAGTGACGGCTGTTTCTTTATTTTCGAGCTTGTCATTGACTCTTTGCAGCAGGGCGTGCCGGTACGTATCTTCATATTTCTCAGGCTCAAACTCAGTCGTCAGCTCATCTATTAAAGTGATAGCAGTTTGCAGTTCCTTATCGTTTACATTCGATTGATCCGGTACACCTGGGACATGGGCAGCGCTTCTGACCTCATCCGGATAATGGATAGACTCCATAATGATACAATTTTCATAAACGCGGAGAATGGCAAGCTGCTGCTTCGACCTGATTGTCATATTGGCGATGCCGATCTTTCCGGTAGAGCGCAGCGCCTCACGCAGCAGGGTATAGGCTTTCGTGCCGTTATCCCCGGGGCCGACAAAGTAGGAGCGGTTAAAATAAATCGGGTCAATTTCCTGAAGCTGAACAAAATCAACAATCTCAACGGCTTTCTCTTCATGCTCCTGCTTTAAGCTTTTTAGATCATCGTCCGTCAGCACCACATATTTTCCTTTTACATATTCGTATCCCTTTACAATTTCATCAGGACCAAGTGTTTTTTCGCAATTCGTGCAAATTTTTTCGTATTTGATTGGCGCGTGATCCTCTTTATGAAGGCTTCGCAGCTTAATGTCTTTATCCTCTGTGGCCGCATATAGCTTGATGGGAATGTTTACTAATCCGAAACTGATCGATCCCTTCCACATTGTATGCATATCGATAAACCCCTTTTTTTCTTTAGTGTGAAGAGGAGGAGTATGATTCATGTGTAGCAACTTATGGGTAAAAAAACAGCCGGCACTGTTATTGCGGCGGCTGTTCGAGAATTAATTGTTCGAGTTGTTCCGGCGGTATCGGCCTGCTGAAATAGAAGCCCTGTAAATGGTCACAGCCTTTTTCGTAAAGAAGCTGTTTTTGAGCTGAATTTTCCACGCCTTCAGCAATCACCTGCAAAGACAGCTGATGGCCCATGGCAATAATAGCCCCGGTAATTTGCTCTGATTTCGGATGGGTTTGAATATCATCGATAAACGATTTGTCGATTTTCAGCCTGTGAATCGGAAAATCCTTCAAATAGCTAAGAGAACTGTGCCCCGTTCCGAAATCGTCAATACTGATTCTGATTCCTAATTCCGTTAAAGACGACAAAACCTTTTTGGAGTGATCGAGATTGTCCATTGTCATGCTTTCTGTCACTTCAACTTCAAGAAGCTGCGGAGGAAGCTGGTATTTCATTAGCGTGTCCTTGATCAGGGGAATCAGATCTTCGGATTGAAACTGTCTGGCGGAAATATTAATAGCGACAGAAAGATCAAAGCCTTTGTCATACCAAGCCCTTGCCTGCTTGCAGGCTTCATCTATTATCCACTTTCCGATATCAATAATGAGACCCGTCTCTTCAGCAACACCGATGAATTCTCCGGGCGGACACAGCTGCCCATCGGGGGTGACGAGGCGTATTAGTGCTTCGGCACCCGTCATTTTTTGGTTTTTTGTACTGAATTGAGGCTGATAATGCAAGACAAATCGATTGTTTTCTATGGCTTCTCTGAGCACCATCTCTTGGTTAAGCTTGACGGTTTCTTTGTTGCCGATTGAAAAAGAATAGTATCTGTATTTGCTTTTGTTTCGTTCTTTAGCGGCATACATCGCCATATCTGCTTTTTTCATCAATTCAAGGCCGTCCGTCCCGTCTTTCGGTGATATCGCAATCCCGATACTGACAGATGTGACAAGCGTGTGATCCTGGATTTTAAATGGCTTTTTGAATTTTTGGATAATTTTTCTTGCTAAAACATCTGCTTCTCCTGTTCTGGTATTGGCGTCCGTCAATATAATAATAAATTCATCTCCACCAAGGCGGGCGATAAATCCATTATCAGGGACAACAGAAGACAGACGTCTAGCTGCCAGCTGAAGCAGCTGATCGCCGATATTATGTCCTAGTGCATCGTTGATCACTTTAAAGCGGTTTAAGTCCAGAAAGAATACAACGGTGTTATAATTCAAGGTATACTCGCGCTTCAGCACCTCTGTTAAGTGCGAGATGGCGTGCCGTCTGTTGGGTAAATCTGTTAGCGAATCGTAATGAGCCATTCTATGGATTTCTTTTTCTGCTCTATACTGCTTTGTCATGTCCTTGCAGATAACATAAATGCTGTCCAGCTCTTGATTGACCTCAACGGGTATGAGCGTAATATTTAAGTGGAACTGGCCTTTTTCAGTAGTAAGGTCGCTATCACTGTTAATGGCTTGTTTCTCTTTTTTGACTTGCTCAAAAAGGCGCTTAATCTTCTGCGATGTATAGTTTCTCCAATCGTGCATGCTAAATCCAAATTTGCTGACCATGTCCTCACCAGCATGATTGGATGATATAATCTCTCCTTCTAATGACAAAATAAAAATGGCATCAATATTGTGAATGATTAAAGACTGAAACCTCTGTTCGTTATCTTTTATGCGTTCGCTCTGTTTAATAAACTTTCGGTCGGCATGGGAACTGAATAATAATAGCGTTTGTATACAGAAAATGAGTAACGTAACAAAAATCGACCAATGAAACGTATGGACCTCCATATGGCTTCCGGGCGGTGCCATGTCCATGTGGAAAGTCGCTGCAAGCATCCCCGTATAGTGCATGCCTGAAATCCCTATCCCCATTACAATCGAACTGATGACTTTATAGAACATAAGATGATCAGAATGTTTTTTTACAGCCAAATCAAAGAATATTTTTAACGAGACGAAAGATGCTACAATTGCAATAATTATTGAAACTGTAAAAAGAATCGGTTCGTACATAATCATTACCTGGGAAATGGAAGACATTCCGATATAGTGCATAGATGCAATAGATGCGCCAAGCACTACTGATCCGGTAAGCAGTCTGTAATATGTAAGAATGTGCCGGCTGACAAAATATAATGATACAAATGATCCAGAAACAGCTGCGCCAATGGATGCCATTAAAGGCATGAATTCATATTGCATCGGCATCTCCATATGGACGGCCATCATCCCGACAAAATGCATTGCCCAAATACCGAATCCCATAATAAGTGAGCCGCTGATCAGCCAAACTTTGCTTTTTAAACCTGTATTGATGGTGACTTTCCTTGACAGTTCAAGGGAAGTGTACGATGCGGCACAGGCAATTAGAATAGATAAACATATGAGTGTTGTATTATACGTTACGTGTATTTCCAAATGGAGATTCCCCCCGTGTGTTCCAGTCTAGTTGACTCTCCTTAATATCGGCTGCTTAACCGCAGAGTTTCAGCCTTTAAGACTATAGAAATTGAAAGAAATACATGTGAGATTTATTTTTAGTTCAGCTGACCGTGAAAAATGTGTTAAAATCATGTTGACGTTTTCCGAAAAAACAAAATGTATTTTACATAAATATGGACAAAGGGGAAGTGATGGATATCGAAGAGCTGATTATGTCTTGGATAGAAGCATTTAAAAGCTTATCTTATTTTGGAATATTTCTAGCGCTCTGTATTGAGTTTATCCCTGCTGAAATCGTCCTGCCGCTTGCGGGTTATTGGGTATCTAAAGGTGATATGACGCTTGCCGGCGCCGTTTTGGCGGGGTCGCTTGGGGGAGTGGCCGGCCCGCTCACGCTGTATTGGATAGGGCGATACGGAGGGAGGCCGTTTCTTGAGCGTTTTGGGAAGTATCTCTTTATTAAACCTGAGGCTCTCGATAAGTCGGATGAATTTTTTAAAAAGCATGGGGGCTTTGTAGCCTTCAGCGGCCGTTTCTTGCCAGGCATCCGCACATTGATCTCCATACCGTGCGGAATTGCAAAAATGAACGTTTGGGTGTTTTCGCTTTATACGTTCATCGCCATGGTCCCGATAACATTTGTATATGTTTATCTCGGTGTGAAGCTCGGTGAAAATTGGAAGGAAGTCGGCTCTATTCTCGATCAATATATGCTTCCGATCGGGATAGCGATTTTAGCGCTGTTCGTGTTTTACTTGCTGTTGAAAAAGAGGAAAAAACGCACGCACTCCGAACATTTATCTGTATTTTTAAAAAATAAACGTTGACAAATAATCGCGCTGCGCATATCATTGACGTATAATATCATATTTCTTGAAATCCCAAAGGGGAGTAGCGTCCGGAATGCTTTCCGGAAACAAAGTCGTCATTTCATGGATTGTTATATCCATCGGCTTTGTTGGCATGCCTGAATTCATGTCTAGCAAGACCTTTGCCTTATGTCGGCAAAGGTCTTTTTTGCATGGTCCGGCCGGCATAAGATCGGATGAAGAGAAAGAAAACAACTTTTTTGGGAGGGTATCATTTATGGATGCAGCATTATTATTAGAGTATGGTTGGGTTCTTCTCGTCTTGATCGGGCTGGAAGGCATTTTAGCCGCCGATAACGCGTTGGTTATGGCGGTAATGGTAAAACATTTGCCGGAGGAAAAAAGAAAAAAGGCTTTATTTTACGGATTGGCAGGGGCTTTTGTTCTGCGGTTTGGCTCTTTATTCGCGATTTCTTTTTTGGTCAACGTATGGCAGGTTCAAGCGATTGGCGCGATCTACTTACTGTATATCTCAGCAAGCCATCTATTGAAAAGGTATGTATTTAAGAAAGAAGACACGCATAAAGAGACGAAACAAAGCGGTTTTTGGCCGACAGTTTTAAAAGTTGAACTGGCTGATATCGCGTTTGCGGTTGATTCCATCTTAGCGGCAGTAGCGCTGGCGGTTACGCTTCCTGGAACATCGCTTCCGAAGATCGGCGGACTTGACGGAGGACAATTCATCGTCATTTTGGCCGGAGGTATCATCGGCCTGGTGATTATGCGGTTTGCGGCTTCAATGTTTGTTAAATTATTAAAGGAACGTCCAAGCCTAGAAACAGCAGCCTTTGTGATTGTCGGCTGGGTCGGAGTGAAGCTTGCTTTATATACACTTGCTCATCAAGATATAGCGGTTGTTTCCGAGCACTTTATCCATTCTGGAACATGGAAGTTGATATTCTGGGGTGTATTAGCGGCAATCGCGGTTTGCGGCTGGTTCATGTCAGGTGCAAAAAAACAGCCGGAGGGCGCACAAATCGAACAAAAAAACAGCAGCCGGGAAAGGGCGTAATCTTAAAGACTCTGCTTGAAAAGCAGAGTCTTTTCATGTTTAAAACGTTTTCATGGGCGAAATAAAATAACATTTTTATAACAGCTTTGTTACAAAAAACACTGTTAAAACCCCCTTAATTCTCTAGAAAGGCACGAAATCATGTATAGTACGTCAGAATGGTTTGTCATAATTGAGACATTGGAAATTAATATTTCTTTTTCTCCTTTGCGAATCCCTATCAAATTAGCTATCATTAATGAGTAGTTATAGGGAGGAACTGAGGTGAAACCAGTGCTTAGCCTTTTGTTTAAATTGGGAAAAAAGAAGCAAACGCTTGAAAAAACTGTTGAAAGTATACAAAAAGGCAATAAAGATCTGCAAAATGAATTAATACAGCAATATAAGCCATTTATCGCAAAGACGGTTTCATCCGTTTGTAAACGATATATAGATGAAAAAGACGATGAGTTCAGCATCGGACTGATCGCGTTTAATGAAGCTATTGAAAAATACTCACCTGAAAAAGGCAATTCTCTGCTCGCATTTGCTGAGCTTATTATAAAAAGAAAAGTCATTGATTACATCAGAAAAGAAGCTAGAAGCGCACAAAATATAAACATCGATTTACAGGAAGGAGACGATCAGGAGTCATCACAAAGCCTGATTGAAGCCGAGCTTTCCATTGATGAATACCGCCGTCAGATTGAACAGGAGCAGAGGCGGGAGGAAATTCTCTATTTTCAGAAGCAGCTCAAAGATTATGGTTTATCGTTTAAGGAGCTGCTTGAAAACTCTCCAAAGCATGCGGACGCAAGGCAAAACGCCATAAAGGTGGCGATTACCCTCGTTGAACATGAAGAATTGGCCGCTATCTTGTATACAAAGAAACAGCTTCCGGTGAAACAGCTCGAACAGCTTGTCTCTGTAAGCCGAAAAACGATTGAGAGAAACAGAAAATATATTATTGCGATGTGTATTATCATTACGGGTGATTATATTTATTTAAAAGATTATCTTAAAGGGGTGCTGCACTCATGAGAAGAGGGATTATAGTAGAGAAAAATAGAGAATTCGTCACGTTGCTGACCCCTGACGGACAATTTTTAAAAGCCAAAAATGATCGCCATAGCTATGAAATCGGAGAAGAAATCATGCTTCCGAGTGAGTCACGCATGGGCAGAAGGGCCAGCTTTTTTGATTTTTTAAAACTGCGCCCTTTCAAAATGGGGATTTTTACGATGACTGCTATTATGCTTTTTATTTTTATAGTTCTCCCCGTTTTTTCTAATAATAAGGCCTATGCGTATATGACAATTGATATCAATCCAAGCTTCGAAATGGCGTTAAACAGCGATTACGAAGTGATTGAACTGACGCCTCTGAACGATGAGGGGAAGAAGGTCGTGAATGATATAGATGATTGGGAGAAGACTGATTTTAAAAAGGTGATTGACGATATTATAACCGACTGCAGTGAGCACGGATATGTAAAGGAATCGAAAGAAATATTGATTTCCACTGTTTATGAAAATACGGAAGATAATACATATAAAACCGCTGTGAAAAAGCAGCTGAATGATGTGACGGAAAAATATAAAACGACATACCGCATGGAATCTCTCGAGTCAGATATGCAAACGAGGGAAAAAGCGAAGAAGGAAGGCGTTTCAACAGGCAGCTACATCAAATCAAATGAAAAGAATAATCATAAAGATTCAAAAGAAGACTCCAGCAAACCATCTGGGGAAGAAGATCAAAAGAGTGCCGGAAATGAGGATGAAACCATCGATCAAACAGACGGCGAGGACAGCAAGCAAGGAGATAATGAACAGCTGGATGATACGGATTCCGGTGAACAGATAGAAGACACAACGGATGACCAGACTGATGATAGTGACAAAGATAAAGATAAAGATGTAAAGGAATCAGATGAAAACACAAATGCTGAAAAAGATGGGGATCATGAGCAAACCCCAATTCAAGATCCTCAAGATAAAGGAAATGAGGAAAATAGCGCTGAAAAGGGCCAAAGCCAGTATCACAGGGACTGGAATAACGGTGACAAAGGAAAGAATCGTTCTTCGTCCGGCGGGAATAATGCTTCTGACCGCCGTAATCCAAACGGCTACAGCAGTAATAATAATTCAGCTCAAACTGAAGATTCGCCGAGTGACCCCGGCGAATAATGACCTGAATTTATTTAGTTGTGCCATTTAATTGTGATTGTGCTTGCTGTACCAGACGCTTTGTCATTTCCCCGCCTACAGAGCCGTTGGCGCGTGCGACTGTATCAGAACCAAGGTTCACACCGAATTCTTGAGCCACTTCGAGTTTAAATTGGTCTAGTGCCTGCTCCACCCCTGGAACAACGAGTTTATTTCTGCTCGCCATCTTTTTCATCTCCTTTTTCTTTAAAGAAATTCTTAACGCGTATTTAGTTTGAAATGTACGGGGTTTATTTATGCTGGCAATTGTTGTGGAGAATAAGAAAACCCCGGCCTTTAGCCGGGGACTATAGAATGTCAGCTGTCATTTTATGTGCGGTTGCCTGAATATGGAACGTCAAAATGGAGAGTACTGTAATAGCGATGATCTGTCTGATTTTAAGCCATTGGCTGTCATTCAGTTCTTCAAAACGGTGGCGAAGACGATTTGTCTCCTGTTCGACGATCTCCTGCAGATTGGATTCTTTCATAGAAGGCGTGTCTTGGTGATAAATGGCATCAAGCACATATGCACAGCTTTCATAATAATCAATCGGGCTGATGACATCATCGGATCTGTCTGAGATGGTGTTAAAGGCCACTTTTAAAATAGCCCGTATGTGTTCAAAGTCATAAATGGATTTTAAATCACGTACAATTAAAAGAATGACTGCCTGTTCAACTGAATATTTTTTGCCCAGTTCAGGATGTCCGATCAGATCTTTGATATCACGCTTTACCCAGTTTTGGATCGCGGTTGACTTTAACGAAGTCAGCTCGCATAAGTTGCCAAGTTCTACGATTTCGTTTGTAGAGAGACCGTATTCTTTTTTCTGTTTTTTTCGTTCGTATCTTGTAAGAAATTCAGGAATTTCAAGATGATTGGCTGCATTGTCTGCTGACATGTTCGCTGATTGGACGAGAATGTCGAGCGGGCTTATTTCTCCTTGTCCTTTTAGGGAATAGAGCAGCCGCACCATATCGGTTCGAGTGAGTTTAAAAATGTTCATTGTTCACCTCTTCAAAACAATTTGACGCGGATATAAGTTTATGTATGAATTCAAAATTAAAGCGTCATCAATACATTAACATCATACGTCTAATTACTTGCATTTTCAAACGGTTGTTTTATAATTAAATATACAGGTTCTTTTGATCTTAAAATAACGGAGGTTATTATGGCGAAAAGAATTTTTCTGTTTATTTTAACGAATATTTTGGTGCTTACAACAATCGGGATCGTTTTGTCTGTTTTAAGCTCTGTTACTGGAGTCGGAACGTACTTTACAGCTGATGGCGGCATCGATCCAATGGCGCTCCTTGTGTTCAGTTTAGTCGTTGGTTTTGTCGGTTCCTTTACGTCTCTTGCGATGTCCAGATGGATGGCAAAGACGATGATGGGTGTCAGAGTGCTGAACCCGAACAAGCACACACTCAGTTATGAGGAACAGCAATTGGTTGATCGCGTACACCGATTAAGCCGCTCTGCCGGTTTAACGAAAATGCCGGAGGTCGGAATTTACCGTTCACCTGAAGTGAACGCGTTTGCGACTGGACCGTCAAAACGCCGTTCCCTTGTGGCAGTGTCGTCAGGGCTGCTGGAGCAAATGGATGATGCCGCTGTTGAAGGTGTGCTTGCACACGAGGTCGCGCATATCGCTAATGGTGATATGGTGACAATGACGCTTTTACAAGGTATCGTCAATACCTTTGTCGTCTTTTTATCGCGTATCGCAGCATGGATTGCGAGCCGTTTTGTCAAAGAAGATCTTGCGCCGATCGTTCATTTTATTGCAATGATTGTCTTTCAGATTGTCTTTTCCATTCTCGGCAGCTTGGTTGTGTTTGCGTACTCACGCCATCGTGAATTCCATGCTGACAGGGGAGGAGCGGATCTTGCCGGCAAGGATAAGATGATTCATGCGCTCCGGACGCTTAAGAGCTATTCTTCACGCATTATAGAAGACGATCAGACAGCTGTCCAAACATTAAAGATTAATGGCAAGAAGCGATCTTCGCTTTTCTCTACTCACCCTGATTTAGATGAGCGAATCAGACGGTTAGAAGCGAAATAACAACATTCCTCTGAGACAATCCTCAGAGGTTTTTTTTGTTCCTTTGACTAAAACGATAAAAAATGAAGCAAGTTAAGAAAATGTTTCGTAAAAGCCTTTAAAAATGGACCTAATATCTTTAGAATAATTACCGTATCTAAAAAGAGAGGCAGAAGGATTTTACATGAAATTTAAGCTTGGAAAATTGATACAGGCACTATCTCCAGCCCAGCTGATTGCATTATATTATTTTCTTGCAGTAACTGTGGCCGTTATATTGCTGAGTCTGCCGGCGGCCCATAAACCGGGGGCGGACTGGACGTTTATTGATGCGCTGTTTACGGCTGTCAGTTCAGTCAGCGTGACGGGGCTGACGGTAGTTGATACAGCTGACACATTCAGCACAATAGGTATTTTTATATTGGCATTTGTTCTGCAATTTGGCGGAATCGGGATTATGACGCTCGGAACGTTTATTTGGCTGATCATGGGAAAACGAATCGGGCTGAAAGAACGTAAATTGATTATGGTTGACCAAAACCAATCCCAGTTTTCAGGGATTGTCAATCTCATGAAGCAGGTTCTTTTTCTGATCTTGTGGATTGAATTTTTTGGCGGGCTCATACTCGGCACCTATTTCTTAACCTACTATGATTCCTATCAGGAAGCTTATTTACACGGATTTTTTGCCAGTATCAGCGCAACTACAAATGGCGGATTTGATATTACCGGCAGTTCCATGATTCCATTCCGCCACGATTATTTTGTGCAGTTTATTACAATGCTTTTAATTGTATTTGGAGCAATTGGATTTCCTGTGCTTGTCGAAGTAAAGGATTTCTTGTTTTCAAAGCATCGGAGATACCCGTTTACACTTTTTACGAAAATCACGACCATTACGTTCGGCTCACTCGTCTTGTTTGGAGCCATCGGCATTTATATCCTGGAAGCAAACCACGCGTTTGCGGGAAAGTCATGGCATGACATTTTGTTTCTGTCCCTGTTTCAATCAACGGCAACCCGAAGCGGGGGGCTGGCAACCATTGATATCAGCCAATTATCAGATGCTACAATATTTTTTGTTTGCGCGCTGATGTTTATCGGAGCGTCGCCAAGCTCAGTCGGGGGAGGCATACGGACAACGACTTTCGCTCTGAACCTTCTTGCGCTGTTTCATTTTGCCCGCGGCAATAAAGCGGTAAAGGTATTCAAGCGGGAGCTACACCCTGCAGATCTCATGAAGTCGCTTGTTGTCACGATGATGGCAATCCTGCTCGTTTTTGGCGCGACACTTATCCTGACCATCACAGAAAAGCATTCTCTGCCGGAGCTGTTGTTTGAAGTGTGTTCGGCATTCGGCACAACGGGACTGTCGCTTGGCATTACTGCTGATTTGAGCAACGTTGGAAAATGCGTCATTATGATTGTGATGTTTATCGGGCGAATCGGCATCCTGACCTTCCTGTACCTGATCGGAAGAAAGGAAATCGAAGCGAATTATCATTATCCGAAGGAAAGAGTGATTATCGGATAGAAAAAACACCGCATGTTTTGCGGTGTTTTTTTGATTGCCAAAAAAAAGATGTGTGACGCCGTTTCAGTTGGAGAACCTAACATCAACAGGTGCAGCTTAAGGATCTTGCATCTTTAATGAAAATAAAATATCTGAAAACTGGCGAGGAGGATTCGTATGAAGCGCAAAGCTGAAGTGAATGAAGCCATTAAAAATAACAATACACCTACCGAGAGCATGGACCCAAATTCATATAAGACACAGTATCATGACGACCCGAATTTTAGGGGTGCAAACCGCAATTCCAAACAGGGTCAGCAAGGAGGCATGTGATTTTGAAGAAAAACCGTCATAGCAAAGATATGCAAAATCATAAAAAGCCTATGAATAAGAAGGTGCTGGAGGAAGAATTCTCAAGTGAATTTGGGGATTACAATGCCGGAAAAATCATCGAAACGCTAGAAGTCACAAAGCCTAAAAAGAAAAAAGAGAAAAAACAAAAATAAAAAAAGACCTCTTAGGCGATGTTCCGCTTAAGAGGTGCTTTTCTATTTTAAATAAGCATTTTTGCTGCTTCCCCTGACGAATTGCAATAAGCTGGTCATTCTCAGCTCAATGAAGGGCTGAGCAACTGTCTTAACAAAATTGCTGGAGAGAACGGACGTAAGGGCAGCGGTTAAAAGTAATAGAATGACTAAGTTCTGATAGTCAGTAAGCTGATCCTCAAGACCGACCTGCCGCAGCGTTTTAATTATAAACCCATGGAGCAGATAGACGTAAAAGGTCCGCGTGCCCCATTTTGTAAAGAAATAGCGTTTTTGCGGAACGAGCGCTAAAAAGCTGAAAGTAGATGCGAAGGCGAGTACATACCAGCCGATCCTGATCAGGCCGCTAGCCAGGGTAACGTCTCCAAATGAAGAATACGGTTTAGAGCCGAACAGAAAAGAATAGTCAAAATCAATGCCCCAGCAGATGACGAATACGGCGGCAAGCACCCCGGTCGCAATTTGTTTGCCTCGTTTTGATCTCAGTAAATCAAAATGATGTTTATTTAAATAAAACCCGACAAGGAACATCGGTAAGAATACAAATGTCCGCGACAAGCTCAGCGTGCTGCTGACAAAGTCAAGATAGCCGATCAGCACGGCAATTCCGCAGCTGACAAACAGCGCCCACAGCTTAGAAAGCTTTGAAAAAGGATAAAGCAGCAGATTCCAAAAGAATAAGCTGACGAGAAACCATAACGACCATTGCGGATCAATCGGGTTCACATTTGCCATGCTTTCGTCTTGCATAATGTAATAAAAGACGGAATAAATGATTTGGAAAATCAAATACGGAATAATCAGCTTGACCGCCAGCTTTTTCACATATCCCGCGCGTTTAAAGCCTTTCGCGAAATATCCGGATACGAGAATAAAGGCAGGCATGTGGAATGTGTAAATGAACTTGTAGAGGTAGAGCATAAAGTTGTTATCATTAATAAAAGATCGAAGAATATGACCGAATACAACAAGGAATATCAATAAGAATTTTGCATTATCAAAATAACTGTCCCGCGATTTACTCATAGCATCACCTTCTCTTTAATCAGTCACTAAGAGATTATTCCCTGTTGGTATATATTTTAAAATAAAAGATGAAAAAGGAATCTAAAAAACCGCTGATTGTTAGGACGATGTAAAGTGGCGGTAAGGATCGTAGAAAATGTCTTCGTTATGTAACCGCGCTGAAATTTTCTGAAATTTATAGGGCAAATGAAGGAAGTTCCCGCATTTTGTAGAAATATTGAGGGATAGGTTTTGATGAAGGAGTGTACACGTATGGAAACTCTTGGTGTCCAGACAAATTCAGAGCTGCGGGAAGAACTGAAGCGTCTCAAAGAAGAAAATGTCCAGCTGAAAAAGGAATTGAATCAGCATCAAGTGATTGTCAACAATACGCTCGATGCTATTTTTATATGTGATAATGAAATGCGGATCGTTCAGGCGAATGAAGCGACAGAGAGGATGCTTCAAGTTGATTCGGAAGATTTGAAAAAGCGTTCCGTTTTGGATTTTTTGTTTTCAATCCCAAAGGATGAACTGGATTTTGCCGTAAAGAAGTTTTTTAAGAAAGGTTTCCTGTGGAAGGAGGTTCCGATCAGGCTTGATAGCGGGGCGACAAAATACATAGAGTTTCTGGCCAAAAGAGGGATAGGCGAGGATTTCTTTTTTGTTGTCATGAGAGACATATCTTCCAAGAAGATTCTGGAGCGGGAATTCTCTATGAATGAACAGCTTTTTAAGGACTTGTTTGACAGAGCTGTTGACGGAATCGTTCTGTTTGATAAAGATGGCGGTTTTATTGATGCCAATTTGTCCTTTTGTAAAAGCTTTGAAATCAATCAAAATGAGCTGTCTCATTTATCGTTGTATGAATTCATAGACAGCGGCTCACGCAAAGATTTAGACAATATCTGGAAGACGCTCAACCGTAAGGGAAAAGCGAAGGGGGAGCTGCCCGTCAAGCTTCGTTCAGGAGTCCAAAAGCTATTTGAATTCACGATTACTTCAAACATCATCAGCGGTTTTTATATGTCCATTATGAGGGATATTACAGAGAAGCGGTCTATGGAGCTGCAGCTCTTTAAAAGTGAAGAGCGATTTAGAGAAATATTTGAAAATGCGATGGACGCCATCATCATCTGGTCGAATGACGGAAGAATTGTGAAGGCGAATCAATCAGCCTGTAAAATCTTTGAGCTGCCGATGAATTTGCTGTTGAAAAGAAGGCTGTGTGATTTTCTCGTTGACTCGCAGCAGAAATACAGCATAACAAAGAGGAAATACGCAAAATACGGAGAGATCAGAGAAGAGCTGTTGTTTCAAATGGGGAACGGGCAGTTCAAAGAACTCGAATTTACTTCAAAGCGGACAATACTTGAAAACCAGCACTTGACGATTTTAAGAAACGTCAGCGACAGAAAGCGGATGGAAAAGGAGCTTCGGGAAAGTGAGCTGAAATTCAGAAAAGTGTTCAACGGCTCAATGGACGGCAATGTATTGTTCGACAATCAATACCGAATCATCGACGCCAACCCGTTAGCAAGCAACATTTTAGGCCTGTCACATGAAGAGATTAAACAGCACAGCCTATTAGATATTATTTCTTCATATGAAATAGAAAACCTTGCTTCGCCGGCAAGGCAGATTAATTTTGATGAAATGGACAACGAAATCCCGTTTTTGTTGAGCAGCAATGACAACAGAAAACTGGAATTCTCATTTAAACGAAATATTATTCAAAATATGAACCTGGCTATCTTTAAAGACGTAACGGAGCGAAAAGAACTGGAGGAACGCCTGCGCAAGTCAGATACCCTTCATGTTGTCGGCGAACTCGCTGCAGGCATCGCTCATGAAATCAGAAATCCGATGACAGCTCTTAAAGGCTTCATTCAGCTTCTGAAAGGAAGTGTGGAGGGAGATTACGCCCTTTACTTCAACGTGATCACCTCAGAACTAAAGCGCATCGAATCCATCATCACCGAATTCTTGATTTTAGCCAAGCCCCAGGCCATTATGTATGAAGAAAAACATGTTACCCAAATTATGAGAGACACCATAGACCTTCTCAACGCGCAAGCCAATCTCAGCAACGTGCAAATGCATCTTGATCTAATTGGCGACATCCCACCGATCTACTGTGAACCGAATCAGCTGAAACAAGTATTTATCAATATATTAAAAAATGCCATCGAAGTGATGCCTGACGGCGGAAACATTTTTGTGACGATAAGGACATTGGATCAAGATCATGTTCTCATCTCCTTAAAAGACGAGGGAATCGGAATGACAGAAGATAAATTAAAGCGCCTTGGTGAACCGTTTTATACGACAAAGGAACGGGGAACTGGACTTGGGCTTATGGTAAGCTATAAAATTATTGAAGAGCATCAAGGCGAAATCATGGTAGAAAGTGAAGAAGGGAAGGGCACCGTTTTCCATCTTACGCTTCCCGTCAGACAGAATGCTGAAGAAAGAAGGATTGATGAATGAACTATTATACGACAGCGGAAACGCCGCTCGGGGAACTTATAATTGCCGAGGAGGATGGACGTATCACCCGTCTATTTCTCAGTCAGGAAGATTGGATGGATTGGAAAGAAAGCGTTCAGAATACAGAGCACATGGAAACACCTTATCTGGCAGAGGCCAAAAAACAGCTTCATGAATATTTCGCCGGCGAAAGAAAGAGATTCTCACTGCCGCTCAGCCAAAAGGGCACTCCTTTTCAGCAAAAAGTGTGGGAAGCGCTGGCGATGATACCATACGGAGAATCCCGAAGCTATGCTGACATCGCCGCTGCGGTCGGTAGTCCGAAAGCGGTGCGCGCAGTCGGACAGGCTAATAAACGAAACGACCTGCCGATTTTTGTCCCATGCCACAGAGTGATCGGCAAAAACAGTGCGTTAACAGGGTACGCTGGGAGCAAAACTGATATCAAAGCATTTTTGCTGAACATCGAGCAAATCTCCTACAAAGAAAAATAAAACATATGGCACGTTCCCTTTTTTTACGGCCGACATATCATTTTATTAAGTTAAAAAAGTTGGTCTGATGAAAAAGGAGGACAAAGCAATTGAAGCCGAGCCGCTCTGAGAAAATTGCCGTTTTTGCCAAACTGTTTGTGAAACTGCATATCTTATCAAGCGCTCAAAAAGATGAAATCATCAATATGAATAAAAACAAACAAAAAAACCGCTGACTCGGCCCAAAATGAGCAAAGTGCAGCGGTTTTTTAGTGAACCTTTTCGCCTCTGAACAGCTGTTCAATTTCTTCTTCATACGAACCGGTCATAATCCCTTTTTCTGTGATGATTCCTGAAATGAGATCATGGGGCGTAATGTCAAAAGCGGGATTAAAGACAGGCACGTCGGTTGGTGCGGTCCGGACTCCGGAAATCTGCCTTACTTCCTCGGAATCCCGTTCCTCTATCGGGATATCAGCGCCGCTTTTCACTTTCGTATCAAATGTAGATAATGGTGCGGCGACAAAAAACGGAATATCAAAGGCGTTTGCTAAAATCGCGAGACCGTATGTTCCGATTTTATTTGCCGTATCACCGTTCTTTGCAATTCGATCAGCTCCGACGATGACAGCGGAAATTTGTTTTTCCTTCATCGTATGGGCGGCCATGCTGTCTGTGATTAGAGTGACATCAATGCCTCCCTGCATCAGCTCCCACGCAGTAAGGCGTGAACCTTGAAGGACAGGTCTTGTTTCACAAGCATAAATATGCAATCCCAAATCCTTTTGTTTGGCTAAGTAAAATGGAGCGAGTGCCGTTCCATAACGGCTTGTCGCGATAGAGCCGGCATTGCAGATCGTCATAATCCGGTCGCCTTTTTTGAAAAGCTGCAGGGCGTTTTGGCCGATCATTCGGCACGTTTCCTCATCTTCGACCTGAATCTGAATCGCTTCATGGACAAGGTTTGTTTTTGCTTCATTTACGGAAATGGCGTTTTCGATCGAATGACTCAGTCTCTCAAGCGCCCATGATAAATTAATGGCGGTAGGCCGTGAGCTGTTTAAATACTGTTTGATGTCATCCAGTCTGCGGCGGAATACCGTGACATCATCTGTTTCGATGTCTTTTGCAGCAAGCGCAAGGCCGAAGGCAGCTGTAATGCCGATGGCCGGAGCGCCTCTTACTTTGAGCGTGACAATGGCGTCAAATACATCCTCTTTCGTCGTCAGCTCCAGATATTCCGTCACATCAGGAAGCTTTTGCTGATTTAAAATGGTAATGGCTGTTTCTTTCCATTCAACAGAACGCGGAACAGCAAATGAATGGGTCATGAATGGATCATTCCTTTACAAGTAACTTAAATAATTCAATAACATCTGTTATCGTTTTGAATTCCGAACGTTTTTCGATAAAAGCTGTGCCGGTTTCGAGTGCCAGCCGTTTTCTGCCGATTCGTTTATCAAACGGCACGATCGTATCCAGATCAGCCACATGCGCAAGACCGATCGCGCGGCGTATCAGCTCGCAGCCCGCAAACCCGATCGCCTCTTCAAAAATATGACGAAGCGTATCAGTAAGGTAACCGTCGATTTTGGCGTAAACATCCAGACTGTCCTTCTCCCAGGCTACACTAAACGTCTCTTTAAACGTTTCCCAGACCTGCTTGACATGTTCATATAACGGCTCTCTGTCAGCCCCGTCACGGCCGAGTGCGTTCAAGAATAAGTTGGCAATAAATTGGCCTACATCAAAGCCGATCGGTCCGTAAAAAGCAAATTCAGGATCAATCACCTTTGTTTCATGTTCGCTGGCGAAAATGCTTCCTGTATGCAAATCACCATGAATCAATGTTTCTGCAGATGTTAAAAACGACTTTTTCAGCTTAGCGGCTTCGATTTTGACGTTGTCATTATTCCATAGCTTCTCGACAAAAGGACGAAGCTCTTCTTCAAAGTCATTTGTGTCATGGTCAAAGAAAGGATCTGTAAAGACAAGTCTTTCCGTTATGTCGCACAGCTCAGGATTTGTAAATTGTTTAACAAGCTGTTTTTTCACCTTGGGTTCAAGCGCGTAATCTGATGAATAGAAAAGTGTTTTTCCTAAAAATTCACCGATGTGCTGTGACAGGTGCGGATAATGTTCCCCCTCAATGAGTCCTTTTCTTGCGATTTTCAGGTGAGAAAGATCCTCCATGACGGTAACCGCCATTTCTGTATCTGAATAAAACACTCTTGGAACCAGATGAGGGACATGCTCACCCTGGCGTATGAGAGCACTGCTTTCGATTCTTGCACGATCGATTGTCAGCGGCCAGCTTTCTCCGACCACTTTTGCATAAGGAACTGCCTGTTTAATGATCAATGCTCTGTCATGTTCTTGATCATAAATATGAAAAACGTAATTTAAATTGCCGTCGCCGATCTCCTGGCATGTCAGCGTGCTTTTGCTTGGAAATAAGCCAAGCTTCACCGCAAGTGCCACAGCGGAGCTTTCATTTAACGTTTCGTATAAAGGTGTTTTTGTGACTGCCATTGTCATAACCTCCAATTATGTAATCTCTTTGATATGTTTGCAGCTGAATGGCCGTAAAAAAGCCTCCTTCTCAGAGAGAAGGAGGCTTAACATCTATGTCCGCCTCTCTTATCTCTCAGATCAGATCTGAAGGAATTAGCACCGTGCCTTAAGAGACGAGTGTCTCGGCGCGAAAAAGATGCGCCCCATTTCACAATGGAATTACGGTCGGTTGCTGTTGGGGTCAAAAGGCCAAATCCCTCGCCCAACTCTCGATAAGAGAATATATTCACTTGTTAAACAATTCTAATTTATCAGTTGATGAACATAGTAACAGGTGTTTTATTAAGTTGTCAATATATTTTTTAATATAAATCTTTTCTGATATCATCGAAAACAGGAATGCTCTCCCGCACTTCAACGCTTTCCTGAAGGTCGATTTCCGCACGTACTATGCCTTCTTCCAGGCCGCCTTCAGCAAGTATACGCCCCCATGGATCAATAATCAGGCTATGCCCGGCAAATTCATTATCTGGATTTGAACCGGTACAATTGCAGGCAGCGACAAAGCATTGATTCTCAATGGCCCGCGCAATAAGCAGGCTTTTCCAATGATCAAGGCGGGGAAGGGGCCATTCCGCAGAAATAAACAGCACGTTGGCTCCTTTTGTCGTATGTTTTCTGATCCACTCCGGAAAACGGATATCGTAACAGATCAGTCCTGAGCTTTTGACGCCATCTAGCTCAAAGTAGCCGTCTTCGGAACCGGCTGATAAATACACATGCTCATCCATCAGCTGAAAAAGATGGGCTTTTCTGTACTCTTTAATGATTTGTCCTTCCTTATCCGCGATGTACATTGTATTATAAACATCAGAATCCTTTCTGACAGCGACCGATCCTGCGACAATATGAACGCCATGTTTCTTTGCCGTTTTCTTCAGCCAGTTCTGAGCAGAACGCCCGTCTTCATCAGCGAGCTCATCAAGGTTGGCCAGGTCATATCCGGTCGTCCATAATTCAGGAAGAACAAGAACATCAGCATGTTTACTTTCTTTTTCGATTAAAAATTCAGCCTTTTTTATATTTTCCGAAGGTTTACCGTATGAAATATCAAATTGAAGACAAGATATCGTCCATTTCATCTTTTTAACACCCCAAATTTTTCTTTACTTTTTTCATTTAACCATATATGATGATGGACTATTATTTCAAGAATTTTTTAGAAGGTGAGAATAGATGAAATTTGAACAGTCTCATGTATTGAAGGAATTGCCTAAACAATTCTTTGCTTCTCTGGTGCAGAAAGTGAACCGAAAGCTCGCAGAAGGACACGACGTCATTAACCTCGGACAGGGAAATCCGGATCAGCCGACTCCGGAACATATCGTTGAGGAAATGAAACGAGCCGTTGCTGATCCAGAAAATCATAAATATTCGTCTTTTCGCGGCTCATACAGTCTGAAGTCGGCAGCGGCAGCATTTTATAAAAGAGAATACGGCATTGATCTTGATCCTGAAACTGAAGTCGCTGTATTATTCGGCGGGAAAGCCGGTCTGGTCGAGCTCCCGCAATGCTTGCTGAATTCTGGTGATACGATTTTAGTTCCGGACCCGGGCTATCCTGATTATTGGTCAGGTGTCACACTCGCGAAAGCGAAGATGGAAATGATGCCGCTCGTAAAGGACAGGGCGTTTCTTCCTGATTACAGCAGCATCGCCGCTGAAGTGAGGGATCAGGCGAAATTGATGTATTTAAATTATCCGAATAATCCGACCGGAGCTGTTGCTACCTCTGAATTTTTTGAAGAAACCGTGAGTTTTGCGAAAGAAAACGGTATCTGTGTTGTTCACGATTTTGCTTACGGCGCTGTAGGGTTTGACGGCTGCAAGCCTTTAAGCTTTTTGCAGACTGAAGGTGCGAAGGATATCGGGATTGAAATTTACACGCTGTCAAAAACGTATAATATGGCAGGGTGGCGGGTCGGCTTTGCCGTCGGAAACGCTTCGGTCATTGAAGCGATTAATCTTTATCAAGACCATATGTTTGTCAGCCTTTTCAGAGCGACTCAGGAAGCTGCAGCGGCGGCACTGTTAGCTGATCAGGCATGTGTGGCGGAGCAAAATGCCCGATATGAAAGCAGGCGAAACGCTTGGATCACGGCATGTCGGGAAATCGGCTGGGATGTGACAGCTCCGGCAGGTTCATTTTTTGCATGGCTGCCTGTGCCTGAAGGCTATACTTCCGAGCAGTTCTCAGACCTTTTGCTGGAAAAAGCGAATGTGGCGGTTGCAGCTGGAAACGGCTTTGGTGCATATGGTGAGGGCTACGTCAGAGTCGGACTGCTGACAAGTGAAGAAAGACTCAAGGAAGCCGCTTATCGAATTGGGAAACTGAACCTGTTTACCCAAAAAAGCATTGACAAGATCTGATAACGATGGGATAATTCAAAATAATTTATAAAATCTATATTTTCTTATCAAGAGCAGGCAGAGGGACGAGCCCGATGAAGCCCGGCAACCGACTTGTAAAGCACGGTGCTAATTCTTGCAGCTGGCGGCTGAGAGATAAGATTCGGACGAGAAACGAAACCTCTTTAGACGCGATTGCTGTTTGAAGAGGTTTTTTTATATGGATGAAAATGAAAGGAGCTCTGGCATGAGTGAGTTATTAGCAACATATCTCCTGACAGAACCGGGAGCCGATGCAGAGAAAAAAGCAGAACAAATCGCAACAGGATTGACAGTAGGCTCCTGGACTGATCTGCCCCTGGTAAAACAGGAGCAAATGCAAAAGCACAAGGGACGGGTGATAAAGGTCGAGGAGAGAGAGGGGACTCTTGCATCAGGAAAACAAGCGGTGATCACAATTGCCTATCCTGAAATGAATTTCTCTCAGGATATTCCGGCTTTGCTGACAACAGTGTTTGGCAAGCTGTCGCTGGACGGGAAAATCAAATTAATCGATCTTCACTTCTCTGAAGCATTTAAGCGCACGCTGCCGGGACCGAAGTTTGGCGTATATGGTATTCGGAAGCTACTGGGAGAGTTTGAGAGACCGCTGTTAATGAGCATATTTAAAGGGGTTATCGGAAGGGACCTGAGTGATATTAAAGAACAGCTCAGACAGCAGGCGCTTGGCGGAGTTGACTTGATTAAGGACGATGAAATTTTCTTTGAGACAGGTCTGGCGCCTTTTGAAACAAGAATTACAGAAGGAAAGCAAATATTGAAAGAAACGTATGAGCAAACCGGGCATAAAACGCTGTATGCTGTCAATTTGACTGGACGTACGGCTGATCTGAAAGACAGAGCGAGACGCGCTGCCGAATTAGGAGCGGATACGCTTTTGTTTAATGTCTTCGCTTACGGTTTGGACGTCATGCAAAGCCTAGCGGAAGATCCCGAAATCGCAATCCCGATTATGGCACATCCAGCGGTCAGCGGGGCGTTTACGTCTTCACCGTTCTACGGCTTTTCTCACGCTCTTTTGCTCGGAAAATTAAACCGGTATTGCGGTGCTGACTTCAGTCTCTTCCCATCTCCATACGGTTCGGTTGCGCTTCCAAAAGAAGATGCGCTGGCGATTCACGAAGAATGTGTGAGAGAGGATGCCTTTCATCAAACATTTGCCGTTCCGTCAGCAGGCATTCATCCCGGTATGGTTCCGCTTTTAATGCGGGATTTCGGTATAGATCATATTATTAACGCCGGGGGAGGCGTACACGGACATCCGAACGGCGCCCAAGGAGGGGGTAAAGCATTCAGAGCCATTATTGATGCGGTCTTAGAAGCTCAGCCGATTGATGAAAAAGCCGAACAATGTAAGGATCTGAAGCTTGCGCTTGATAAATGGGGAAAGGTTGAAGCCGTATGACGACTCGAAAGCCTTTAATTATTTGTGATTTTGACGGAACCATCACGATGAACGACAACATTATAAGTATCATGAAAACCTTCGCTCCGCCGGAGTGGACGGTATTAAAAGACGGCGTACTTTCCAAAACGCTATCGATCAAGGAAGGTGTCGGGCGGATGTTCGGCCTTCTGCCAAGCAGTTTAAAAGAAGAGATTACAAGATTTGTATTGGAAGATGCAAAAATCAGGGAAGGCTTTCGGGAATTTGTAGCGTTTGTCAAGGAGCATGAGCTTCCGTTTTATGTCGTTAGCGGAGGAATGGACTTTTTTGTGTATCCATTGCTTGAAGGCATTGTGGAGAAAGATCGTATTTATTGCAACCATGCGTCATTTGACAGTGACTATATTCATATTGACTGGCCTCATTCTTGCAAGGGAACATGCAGCAACCAATGCGGCTGCTGCAAGCCGTCGGTGATACATGAACTTTCTGAGCCAAACCAATATATCATCATGATCGGTGATTCGGTTACAGATGTGGAGGCGGCAAAGCTGTCTGACCTTTGCTTTGCAAGGGATTACTTATTAAACGAGTGCCGGGAACGGAACCTGAATCATCTTCCGTATCAAGATTTTACTGAGATAAGAAAAGATATTGAGAATGTAACGGAGGTACAGGAATGGCTGCAAAACAACAACGCTGGCGAGAGCTCGCTGAAGTAAAACGGGAATTGGCCGAACGAGATTGGTTTCCGGCGACTAGCGGCAATCTGTCTATTAAGGTTACTGATGAGCCTTTAACATTTCTCGTAACCGCAAGCGGTAAAGATAAACGAAAAGAAACGGATGAAGATTTTCTGCTAGTGGATCAAAACGGAGAGCCTGCCGAAAGCGGACATTCTTTGAAACCGTCAGCAGAAACGCTCTTGCATACACATTTGTACAATAAAACCAATGCCGGATGCTGCCTGCACGTCCATACGGTAAACAATAATGTGATTTCAGAGCTATACGGGGACCAAAAGAAAATCACATTCAGAGGCCAGGAAATTATAAAAGCGCTCGGCCTGTGGGAAGAGAATGCAGAAGTGACCGTTCCGATCATTGAAAATCCGGCTCATATTCCGACACTCGCGGCACTGTTTGCCGAAGAGGTTTCAGAAGATTCAGGAGCTGTTCTGATCCGAAACCACGGTATTACCGCTTGGGGCAGAACGGCATTTGAAGCAAAAAGAGTGCTTGAAGCATATGAATTTTTGTTCAGCTACCATTTGAAATTGAAAACACTCCAGCATCAGCTGGTTAAATAAAAGGAGGAACTGAAATGGCAACAATTCGAATTCATGATGAGGCGAATACAACGATTGTAAAACAAGAGGAAGTTGCAAGCTTTCTCGACAGTCAAGAGGTTATTTATGAGCAATGGGATATCGCAAAGCTTCCTGAACAGCTTTCAGAGAAATATGATCTGACAGAAGAAGAAAAACAGCAAATCCTCGATACCTTTGAAACTGAAATTAAAGATATCTCAGCCCGACGCGGCTATAAAGCACAGGATGTTATCTCCTTGTCAGACAGCAATCCGAAACTTGATGAACTGCTTGAGAACTTTAAAAGAGAGCATCACCATACAGACGATGAGGTCCGTTTTATCGTAAGCGGACACGGCATTTTTGTTATTCAAGGCAAAGACGGAACGTTTTTTGATGTCCGTTTAAACCCTGGAGATTTAATCTCAGTGCCTGAGAATATCCGCCATTACTTCACGCTTCAGGAGGACCGCAAAGTTGTTGCTGTGAGAATCTTTGTCACAACTGAAGGCTGGGTTCCGATTTATGAAAAAGACAGCGTGAATCAATAAGCAGGAAAAGCCCCGTTCAATCGAACGGGGCTTTTTATATTTATTGCAAACGCCACTTTTCATATTGTGACATTTCTTTTTTAATCAGTGTCCAAATCAAACCTAAAACAGCTGCATCGTCAATGATCCCAAGACCAAGGATAACGTCTGGAATGATATCGAGCGGCATGGCGATATACAAGATGGCAGCACTTAGAAGCAAAAGTGTTTTAACCTGTGAACGGGGGTAGTCACCGTTTCTCCAATCGCGAAGCATTTGAAAAAAAATAGTGATGTGCTGGATACATTTTTTTCGGTTTTTCCTTTTTAAAATCGCTTTTCCGCCTGCCGCTCCGAGCATTATTGCTTTCTTTTTCTTCATCGGGCATACCTCCTGCCTGGCGGTGTGTTTAAGATATTCTTCACCTGGGTATTGTTCTTCTAATCCTATCAATATATCTATTATACCTGAAAAATTAACTTATTTAATGAAAATATGTTTACAAATAAAGTATAATCTGTAATAATGCACAATAACCCAATCAAACTTGTTTCCTATTTCTTAGCGGCGAGGGGTGAAGTGAATGGGCGGTTCTTCTGAACAAGAAAGATTGTTGGTATCTATTGATGAAAAAAGAAAGTTAATGATAGATGCCGCTAGAAAGCAGGGATTTACAGGGCATGACACGATCAGACACAGTCAGGAGCTGGATTGTTTAATAAATGAATATCACCAGCTCATGCAAGAAAACGAACATTCCCAAGGGATTCAAGGCCTTGTAAAGAAATTAGGCTTGTGGCCCCGCAGAGATGTTATGCCTGCATATGATGCAAATAAATAGCGGCGCTATCAGATGCATATATAAAGAGAGAGCTTTTCAGAAGCGCTCTTTTTTTCTGGAAAAATTCATATGAAAGAGGGAACTGATGAAAGAACTGGCGATTATCATTACTGAAATGGTCAATCAATTTCATGATGCTTTTATTTCATTATGCGGAATGTTTGGCATTCATTTAACCGACAAAGAGATGCATTTTTGGGTGATCGGCATTTTTGGCATTTTCTTTTTCGGCGTCACTCACGCTGTGTTTACATGGCTATCTAAGTGGAGCATGACAGCATTGTCCTTTATCTATACCGTTACAGTCATCATTGTCATCGTATTTGCTATTGAAATTCAGCAAAAAGTAACGGGGAGAGGGAATATGGAGTTTTTAGATGCCACTGAGGGTTTAAAGGGTTTTTTGGTATTCTTTATGTTTTTTTTGGTTCTGAAACTGCTGCTGCGTTTCATCAAAATACTCTTTTCTGGCAGAACAGCAAGCAAGTCGAATGGCAATTCACGTTCAAGAAGATAAAAAAACCCTCCTGACACGGTCAGGGGGGTTATGAAGCGGATACGGGGAGGGTGATCGTCACCTCCGTGCCTCTTCGCACTTCACTTTCGATATGAATGGAGCCTCCGTACATCAGCACGATCCGTTTACATACAACAAGGCCGAGACCAGTTCCTTTTTCTTTAGAAGTGACAAAGGGAAGGAAGATATGATCGAGCATTTCCTGAGAAATCCCTTCACCGTTATCCACGACTTTGATAATGGCCTTTTTATCCAAAGCTCCTAAGGAGATCGTCAGTTTGCCTCCTTCTGGCATTGACTCGAGGCCATTTTTTGCTACATTTAAAATCACTTGTTTAATATGATCTTTTGTACATTTTACGAGTAAGGGCTGCTCGGTTAAATACTGTAATTCAACTTCAACATTGTATAGGTTGCCCTCAGAATAGATGATCGGCATAATTTCACCGATAATATCCTGAAGCGAGTTCAGCTCCCATTTTTCAGCTGTCGGCTTGCCGAGAACGAGGAACTCGCTCACAATTTGATTAATGCGCTTTATCTCCTGTTCAATAATGGAGAAGTAAAGCTGATCTTCTTCACCTTTATATTTCTTTTGCAACAGCTGAATAAAGCCGCTTATGCCGGTGAGCGGGTTACGGATTTCATGAGCCGTGCTGGCAGCAAGCGTCCCGATCAGCTCTAATTTTTGCGCCTCATTTTCTGACCGCTCCAGCTGGGTCTGCCGCTTCAGCAAATAATACAGCACGAGAATAAAAAGGATATTCAGCAGAACAATAATACATGAAAGTGGAAGCACAAGGCTTTTCGTCAGTTCTTCTATTGTGACGGGGTTCGGATATACTTTCATATTCCAGCTGATATCATCCAGATATCCGCTGACTGGTTTCTGATCTTTTGCATGAGAGGCCTGTCCGCTTGTAAAAATCATTTTCCCGCCTTGGTTTATCACTTCAATATAAACATCAGGGCTCAGCAAGTTAATGAGGTTTTTCAAATAATCAATTTGAATAGCTGCGACAAGATAATCTGTCACATTTTCCTTTGAGTCCAAAACAGGAACACAAATGGTAAAAATCGGTTGGCCTGTAATTCTGCTCGAATAACTATCTGAAATGACTGTCTTTTTTGTTTCCTTCGCTTTTGTAAAAAAAGATCTGTCGGCCAGGTTTACTTTCGTTTTTAATTCCGTTGTGCTTACGGTAACGTCTCCTTTGGCGTTCAGAAAATAGAGACCGGAAAATCTCGGCTCTGAATCAAAGGTTTTTTCCAAAATCGACTGCATTTTCTTTATATCAACCGGTCTGTCAATGGCGATGGACAAGGAGGTCATTCTCGCCTTTGTTTCTCCGATTAAATAATTGATTTTGTTGCGGTGAAGGTTCAGCAGGACACTAGCTTCTTGCTTATGTTCTGCAGCTATTGTATCTTTTTCTTTTTCATATACGAAAAAGCTGATGACGATTGCCGGAATCACGACCAGTATAATATAAAGTTTGACTCTCCCGCAGGCGCCTTTTAGTATTTTCAATTTGCATCGCTCCAACATACACCTGATTAGAGGTATTATATCATTGTTTCTTCTTCTTTAATAAGAAAAAATAACCAAAAAAATTAGAAAAAGATGTTGAGCAGCTTACATGATAAAAAAGAAGAGAAATATTGGAAAGATTTTTATTGACATTTTGGTCTTTGTTTATTAATGTTTCTCTGTAACGGTTTCTAAAAGGATGATTGAGACATGACAGAAAAATCACTGAAGTTATTTATCGTGCTGTCGCGCGCGTATCGGTCTATTAACGATCATATGAATAAACATATTCATAAGCATGGACTGAATCCGACTGAATTTGCTGTGCTTGAGCTGTTGTACCATAAAGGCGATCAGCCGCTGCAGCAGATAGGGGATAAAATTCTCTTGGCTAGCGGGAGCATCACATATGTTGTAGATAAGCTGGAGCAAAAAGAACTCCTCATTCGGAAAGCGTCTCCTACAGACAGACGAGTGACATTTGCACAAATCACTGAAAAAGGCATCGGTCTTTTGAACGATATTTTCCCTGATCACGCTGCTGAAATTGATGAAATGATCAGTGTATTAAGCGAAGAAGAGGTAGAGATGTGCACAGAAATGTTAAAAAGAGTAGGATTAAACGCAAAACAATTTCATAATAAGTAAAAAAAGGAAGCCTGATATGTCACAAGGCTTCCTTTTTTACTATTTTTCATTTGTTTCCGCTGCGCCTCTCGGCAAGATGAGAACTTCAACCCGCCGGTTTTTGCTGCGGCCTTCCGCTGTTTTGTTGGAAGCCACCGGTTTATACTCACCGTAGCCCTTGGCACTGAACACTTTTGCGTCTAGCTTAGGGTTTTCAATCAGAAGCCCCATAAAGTTTACCGCTCTCATGACACTTAAATGCCAGTTTGATTGGAATTCAGAATTTTTAATTGGCATATTATCAGTATGTCCGCTGATAATGATATTTCTCGGCGGATTAATCACAAGAAGATTAGAAATCTCTTTTGCAAGCGGTACATCTACTTTACGTATGGTCGCTTTTCCAGAATCAAAGAAAATGCTGTCTTTAATCGTAATCAGCAGGCCTTCACTAGTCATCTTTGTTTCCAGCTGATGTTCCAGCTTTTTATCTTTGATGAACTTTTCCACCTGGCTTTTTACATTTTTAAGCTCTTCTTGATCAGCTGCTTTTTCTCTTTCTTTCTTGTTTTTCTCTTTCTCTTCTTTTTCCTTTTTCACTTCATCGATTCCGTCTGACTCGTTTTCAGGAGGGGTGACACTGGAGTAGTCCAGTACGCCGGTGCCGCCTGTAAAGACTTCATTAAATGATTTTGAAAGCATTTGAAACTTAGCTGCGTCAATTGAACTGCTTGCGTACAGCACAATAAATAATGCCAGGAGAAGAGTAAGGATATCGGCGTAAGGAACCAGCCATGATTCATCAACGTGCTCGTCCTCATGCTTCTTCTTCTTTTTTCTCGCCATTTTGCGCCTCTCCTTGTTCTGCAAATTTCAAGCGATCCTTCGCAGGAAGGTACATTAAAAGCTTTTGTTCGATGACTTTCGGTGCTTGTCCTTCTAATACGGACAGAACGCCTTCAATCATAACCTCACGCAGTTTTACTTCTTGTTTTGATTTTCGCTTTAATTTATTTGCGAAAGGATGCCATAACACATATCCCGTAAAGATACCGAGAAGGGTGGCGACAAAGGCTGCACTGATGGCGTGTCCAAGCTCATCTGTATTGTCCATATGAGAGAGGGCGGCAATCAGTCCGATTACTGCGCCGAGTACTCCAAGGGTCGGCGCGTAAGTTCCCGCCTGTGTAAAAATAGCGGCTCCGGCTTGGTGCCTGTCCTCCATCGCTTCAACTTCCTCTGTCATGATATCTCTGATAAATTCCGCGCTTTGCCCGTCAACAGCCATGCTGAGCCCGTTTTTCAGGAAAGCGTCATCTACATCCTCAATGCTTGCTTCTAAAGCAAGCAGGCCTTCGCGGCGCGCAAGCTGGGCCCATTCAGAGAACATAGGAATGAGCTCCTCTATTGTCAGCTGTTTGTTTTCCTTAAATAACACTCGGAACAGTGCAGGCACTTTTTTAATTTCTTTAGTTGGGAATGCAATAACGACTGCTGAGATTGTCCCGGCGATAATAATTAAGATGGCAGCGGGGTTTGCAAGCGCGCTGAAACTGACGCCTTTCAGAACCATCCCGACACTCAATGCCACAAAAGCAAGAATAATACCGATTAACGAAGTTTTATCCATAGTTTTCACCAAATCCTTTTTTACTAGCTTGTCTATGGTTAATATCGGTTTCGGTGCCCGGAACTTTAGGGACATTGTGAATTTGTTCATGAAATATTCAAGGAAGAGGCATAGAAGGGAGAAATAAACAAAACCGGGCCTTTCAAAATTGAAAAGCCCTCTTAACGGTATTGAAATTGACAGCTTGATTGCAAGCTGTTCCTCAGACGGTCTTCATATAATAATAGAAATAAATATTCACTGTATATAAACAAGCTCCATCCCTCCTTAAGAAAAGGGTAAAGGATGAGGGGGAATAGCGCTTCAGGGGAAGGGACGGTATTTTCTCAGCCAAGAGTATGAATGCACAAAAAAAGCGGCTTCCTAAATAGGAAACCGCTGATCGTTATTTCGCTTGTACTTTGATTTTGTTATCCTTTGCAGTGACGCGAAAACTTGTGATCTCACTATTGTCAAGCAGCAGATCTGTCATTTCATCCTCCACCCATTCTTGGATGGTTCTTCTGAGCGGACGTGCACCGAATGAAGGGTGGTAGCCCAGCTCAGCGATTTTTTCTTTCGCTTCGTCTGTCACACTCAAGCTGATGCCGCGTTCTGCCAATGTTTCTTCAAGTTCTCCAAGCAGCAGGCTGACGATTTTGACCAGATGTTCTTTTTCCAGTGAGCGGAACTCAATAATGCTGTCAAAACGGTTGAGGAACTCAGGTTTAAAGAACATGCTCAGTGAATCAATCAATGTTTGTTCTTCGATTACACTGTCATCTGATTGGAAACCGACTTTCGTTTGTTTTTCGCCGGTACCCGCGTTGCTTGTCATGATAATCACAGTGTCTTTAAAGCTTACGGTTCTGCCTTGGCTGTCTGTCAAACGGCCGTCCTCCATGATTTGCAGGAACATATGCTGAACGTCAGGGTGTGCTTTTTCAATCTCATCCAGCAACACGATGCTGTAAGGATTGCGGCGCACTTTTTCTGTTAATTGTCCAGCTTCCTCGTGGCCGACATATCCAGGCGGTGAACCGATGATTTTAGATACGGCGTGTTTCTCCATGTATTCGCTCATATCGAGGCGGATAATAGAGTCTTTGGTGCCGAATAATTCATCTGCCAGCGTTTTAGAAAGCTCTGTTTTCCCTACGCCGGTAGGACCGACAAAGAGGAAAGAGCCGACTGGTCTGTTTTTGGATTTTAATCCGGCGCGGCTTCGTCTTACCGCTTTTGCCACTTTTTGAACAGCGGCTTCTTGTCCGATCACACGTTCATGAAGTTTTGCTTCAAGCTCTTTCATTTTTGTTTGTTCATCTGCCTGCAGTTTGCCGACAGGGATGCCTGTTTTTTGTTCAACGATATCCTGAATGTGCTCAGCTTCCACAGTGACAGCGGAATGAGCGGAAGAGCTGTTCAGTTTTTTCTCCAATGCAATTTCTTCATCACGGAGTTTTGCCGCCAGTTCGTAATTTTCTTCTTCCAGGGCTTTTGTTTTTTCAGCTTCAATCGCAGTTAATCGTTTAGCCGCATCCTCATCATTCAGCTCATCAATTAACAGGTTGGCTTTTGAACCAGCTTCATCCAATAAGTCAATCGCTTTATCCGGCAGGTGTCTGTCCTGAATGTAGCGGGATGATAAAGTCACACATGCTTTGATTGCTTCATCACTGAATGTCACGCCATGGTATGCTTCGTATTTGTCTTTGATCCCTTGCAGAATGAGGATGGCCTGTTCAATAGAAGGCTCCTGCACCATGACAGGCTGAAAACGTCTTTCCAGTGCGGCATCTTTTTCGATTTGACGGTATTCTTTCAATGTTGTCGCACCGATGACTTGCAGTTCGCCTCTGGCAAGGGCAGGCTTGAGAATATTGCCTGCGTCCATTGAACCTTCTGCAGAGCCTGCGCCAACGAGAAGATGAATTTCATCAATGAACAGAATGACATTTTTTCGTTCTTTCAGCTCAGTGATCAGCTGTTTCATTCTCTCTTCAAATTGGCCTCTGATCCCTGTGTTTGCAACGAGGGATGCAACATCAAGCAAGTAAAGCTCTTTGTTTTTCAGTTTGTTTGGAACATCACCTTCAGCAATTTTTAAAGCGAGTCCTTCGGCGATTGCTGTTTTCCCTACGCCCGGCTCACCAATGAGAACCGGATTGTTTTTGTTGCGGCGGTTCAGAATTTCGATCACGCGCGCTACTTCTTCATCACGGCCGATGACGGGATCAATGAGACCGGCTTTTGCACCGTTTGTAATATTTTGAGCCAGCTCATCAAGCAATCCTTTTTTCTCGCTTTGTTTTGCTGCGTTTTGTTCTTTCTGCTGGAATGCTTGTTCAAACGGAAAACCGAAAGATTGAGGGCCCATGCTCATTGAAGGTTTACGGGTCAGCTCGTTATAGCAAGTTTCACATAGAACCATATGTTTATGAACAGAATTTATTTGCATGTTAAGGCGAATCGTCGCCTCGTTTTTATGACAATGTTGACAACGCATTTGCCAAAACCTCCTTAAAAGTTTGATCTTCTTTGACCAATGGATGTGAATAAAAGGCCGTTTGGATTTGACCTTCTTTGACTATAAGTATACGGCAAACTTATCGGCTTTCAAAACAATATGCTCAGAGCAGTCTGACTATTTGACTAACTTTGACCAATTGATTTTTAAAAAAGGCCGGTTTGTTTGACCAACTTTGATTAATAGTATACTCTGACTATCTTTGACTTTCAAGTCATTTGCGTAAAAAATTTTTGATTTGTTTACACAGTAAAACATGTTTTCTTCGTCTTTTCAAGGAACTTGTCTCATAGGTTATAAAAAGGCATATATGGACAAAACTGCGGTTCGTTTGGAGGGGAGAAATGGAACAATCAAAAGGATCAGCAAGTCAGCTTGCTTTCGTGTATATCGGCACAGTAGTTGGAGCTGGATTTGCGACTGGCAGGGAAATTGTTGAGTTTTTTCTGAAGTTTGGCTGGTTCGGTTTATTCGGCATTATCGTCAGCGGCGGGATGTTTACGTTACTGGGGGCCAAGCTGATGATTATTTCCAAGCGAATCAATGCCAAGTCATATCAAGAAATGAATATATTCTTGTTCGGGGCGACGGCTGGCCGGATTATCAATGTGTTTATGCTGTTTGTTCTCCTCGGCGTCACATCTGTTATGCTCTCTGGGGCAGGGGCGCTTTTTGAGGAGCAGCTGGGGATGTCCGCTCAGATTGGGATGCTGATTACTATCGGGTTAAGCTTAATTGTGATGACTAGAGGAGTAAAAGGCATTTTCGGTGTCAACGTGTTTGTTGTTCCTCTTTTGATCATCTTTTCTATGATTGTGGTGGCCGACTCTTTTATTTTCAGCGAGTCGCGGAACACAGCTCAGTGGGTATGGCCGCATCGCTGGGACTGGCTCTTATCAGCGTTTTCTTACGGCGCTTTGAATTTATCGCTTGCCCAAGCGGTTTTGGTTCCGCTTGCGAATGAAATGTCATCGGAAAAAGTGATAAAAAAAGGCGCTTTAATCGGAGGCACGATACTGACGATTGTGCTGTCCGCGAGTTTTCTATCTTTGTCGATGCTCCCGGATGTATTTTTGTATGATATACCGATGGCCCAAGTGGTTTATCTCTTTGCACGATCTGTCCATTTGATTTATTTGCTCATTATTTTCGGCGAAGTGTTCACATCGGTTATCGGCAATCTATATGGATTGGAAAAACAAGTGCAGAGCTTTCTTCCAATCAAAAGCAAATATATCTTTGCAGCCATTATGACCACGGCTTATATTACGAGCCAAATCGGGTACGGCAAGCTCATTTCAACGATTTATCCATTGTTTGGCTATGTGAGTCTGGCCTTCATAGGCGCCCTGATTTGCAAAAAGGCTCCCCGGCGGCGCAGTTTATAATCATATATAAATAAAGCGAGCCGTCATTGCAGAACGGCGCTTGTTGGGAAGCTAGGGGCTGACTTTTTTATTGTCAAGAAAAACAACATTATGGTAAGATAGCAGAAGTGAAAAATTGAAGAAAATCCGTGCGATATGCGGGAGAGGTTCTAGCTACACCCTCTATAAAAAACTAAGGACGAGCTGTATCCTTGGATACGGCCTTTTTTATGTTTTTCTAGAGCACCTTCCGAAAAGGTGTTTTTTTGTGTGAATCAGCTGTAGCGATGTCTCTCGCCGACGTTTTTATTGCGGAGAAGGAGAGGAATCATGAAAAAAGAAAAAGCAATTGTCGTATTCAGCGGCGGTCAAGACAGCACCACATGCTTACTGTGGGCTCTAAAGGAATTCGAAGAAGTCGAAACGGTGACTTTTCATTATAATCAGCGTCATTCGCAGGAAATTGAAGTGGCAAAATCTATTGCAGAAAAGCTTGGTGTAAAAAACCATTTGCTTGATATGTCACTTTTAAATCAGCTTGCACCGAATGCCCTGACAAGAAATGATATTGAAATAGAAGCAAAAGATGGTGAACTGCCATCCACATTCGTTCCGGGCCGCAATTTGGTATTCTTATCTTTTGCGTCTATCCTGGCATACCAAATTGGCGCACGCCACATTATTACGGGAGTTTGCGAGACAGACTTCAGCGGTTATCCTGATTGCCGTGATGAATTCGTAAAATCTTGCAATGTAACGGTAAACCTAGCGATGGAGAAGCCGTTTGTGATTCATACACCGCTCATGTGGCTCAATAAGGCGGAAACGTGGAAGCTTGCAGATGAGCTTGGCGCGCTTGATTTTGTAAAAAACAACACGTTGACCTGCTATAACGGCATCATCGCGGACGGCTGCGGCGAATGTCCGGCATGCCACCTTCGTTCAAAAGGTTATGAAGAATATATGGCGATGAAAGGAGAGCGTGCATAAATTGTTATCTCAAATTTATCCGCAGGCCCAGCATCCATATTCATTTGAACTGAATAAGGACATGCACATCTCAGCTGCTCATTTTATCCCTCGGGAAAGTGCGGGAGCGTGCAGCAGGGTTCACGGGCATACGTATACTGTAAATATAACTGTTGCCGGCGACGAACTTGACGATTCCGGTTTCCTTGTCAATTTCAGCGTGCTCAAAAAACTGGTGCACGGAAACTATGATCATACGCTTTTAAATGATCATGAAGAATTTTCTCAGGACGACCGGTATTCGCTGCCGACAACTGAAGTCGTGGCGAAAACGATTTATGACAAGGTGCAGGCTTACTTAGACACATTGGAGAATAAGCCAAGCTGTGTACAGGTGTTTGTCCGTGAAACACCGACAAGTTATTGTGTCTACCGTCCGAAAAAGAGTGGTTCGAATGGCTAAAGGAATTCCTGTGTTAGAAATTTTCGGCCCGACGATTCAAGGGGAGGGCATGGTGATCGGACAGAAAACGATGTTCGTCCGGACAGCCGGCTGTGATTATTCCTGCAGCTGGTGTGACTCCGCCTTCACTTGGGACGGGTCTGCTAAAAAAGATATTCGCTGGATGACGGCTGAGGAGATTTTTGCAGAGCTTAAGGAAATTGGGGGAGACGCGTTTTCCCACGTGACGATCTCAGGCGGCAACCCGGCCCTGTTAAAGCAGCTGGATGCTTTTATTGAACTGCTAAAGGAAAATGACATCCGTGCAGCGCTTGAAACCCAGGGGACCGTTTATCAAGACTGGTTTACACTGATCGATGATCTGACGATTTCTCCAAAACCGCCAAGCTCAAAAATGGTGACGAACTTCCAAAAGCTTGATCACATTTTGACTTCACTTAAAGAGAATAATAGACAGCATGCTGTCAGCTTGAAGGTAGTCATTTTTAATGATGAGGATTTGGAGTTTGCCAAAACGGTGCACAAGCGTTACCCGGGAATCCCGTTTTATTTACAAGTCGGTAATGATGACGTGCATACGACAGATGATCAGACATTGATTGCACATTTGCTTGGAAAATATGAAGCCCTTGTTGATAAGGTAGCTGTCGATGCGGAGCTGAATCTGGTCAGAGTGCTTCCGCAGCTCCACACCCTTTTATGGGGCAACAAACGCGGAGTATAATAGAAAGGAAGATAAATATGACGACAAGAAAAGAATCAGAATTAGAGGGTGTCACACTGCTTGGCAACCAAGGAACAAATTATTT
Source organism: Bacillus sp. SN1 (assembly GCF_002796895.1). Lineage (NCBI taxonomy): Bacteria > Bacillati > Bacillota > Bacilli > Caryophanales > Bacillaceae > Bacillus > Bacillus sp. SN1. The sequence continues at coordinate 1,125,852 of NZ_PHIE01000001.1, read as the reverse complement.
GTTCGAATATGCGCCGGACGTGCTTGAATCCTTCCCGAACAAACATGTAAACCGTGATTACTTTGTAAAATTCAACTGTCCTGAATTCACATCTTTATGCCCGAAAACAGGACAGCCTGACTTTGCAACAATCTACATCAGCTACATTCCTGATGAAAAAATGGTTGAAAGCAAATCATTAAAGCTGTACCTGTTCAGCTTCAGAAACCATGGTGACTTCCACGAAGACTGCATGAACATCATCATGAACGACTTGATTGAATTAATGGACCCGCGCTACATTGAAGTATGGGGCAAATTCACGCCAAGAGGCGGAATTTCCATTGATCCGTACACAAACTACGGAAAGCCGGGCACGAAGTATGAGAAAATGGCCGAGTACCGCATGATGAATCATGACTTGTATCCGGAGACGATTGATAATCGTTAATCACAATAAAAGCGTGCCTAGTGTGACTTTTATGCATTAAAAAATTGATATTGCAGAGGTAATGTAAGACGTACAAATGTGTACGTCTTTTTTTATGCACAAAAACAATTTATTAACGTAAATATTTTGATAGAAAAGCTAGCAAAATCAAAGGCAAATATGCTGTAGATCGCTTTCTTTTTTTGTGGGGCATCTGCACAAGCTATCATGTCATCTCGTACCTGAACGTTTTTTATAGACTAGTACCGCGACAAGTTATATTACAAATACATACCAATAAAGTAGACATTAAATAGTGAAAGAGAGGACGAAAACGTGTGAAAATTCTTTTTCTTGAGAGTCATCCCATGTGGCTCTATGGTTTACCGAATGGGTTTAGGGAAGCAGGCCATACCGTAATGATTTCGGGTCCTGTAAGCCGGGAAAATATTACTGAAATGATAGACGAATTTAAACCGGATCTAATAGTATCTATGGGATGGACACCAGAGCATTCAAGGGAAAAGCAAGCCTGGATTCGCAACGCAACTAAAAAGGTGAATATTCCTCTCGTTTATTGGGCAACTGAAGACCCACTGCACACTCAAAACTTTACCATCCCGTTAATTAAAAAGATGAAACCGGATTTTGTTTTCACCGTTACACCTTCTCTGTGTAAAATTTATGAAAGCATGGGGATTAAAGCAGCTCACTTAGACTTTGCATATCACGAAAGTATACATCATCAGATTAAAACATTGAAGAAATACAGTTGTGATATAGCAGTGGTGGCTAATGCTTACCCTAATTATCTTGAAGAACATCCGGAAGTGTTTCGTTCGTCCTCTTTAAAAACGCTTATTCGCCCTCTTATACGAAAAGGGATTCGCATAGATTTTTGGGGCAAAAATTGGGAAAAAATGAGTAAACATATAGGAAAAGAAATTCCCCGCAATTGGATTCATGGATACCTCGATTATACTGAAGCATATAAAGTTTACAGTTCAGCAAAAATCATTATCGGTTTGCAAAACTGTGAAAGCCAACTTACGCAGCGCACCTATGAAATTCTTGGTTCCGGCGGGGTTTTATTGACATCGGATACACCGGCAGTTCGAGGTAAATTCAAACCTGGCCGCGATCTCATCGTCTCTTCCTCCCCAAAAGAAACATTTGAAAAGGTGAAATACTATTTGAATCATGATAGCGAGAGAAAAAAGATTCAGATAAACGGTAAAAAGGCAGTGAAGAATGACTCCTATCGGCATAGAGCTGAGAGAATGATTGAGGTGCTAACAAGAAGAGGAATCATAAGGAACGTAGGGGAAACCATACATTACGTAGATGTTCTCAAAGAAAAATACGAGATTCATCATGTTACTCCCGGTGAAACATTATTGAAAATTGCCATGAAGTATAAAGTTTCTCTGCAGCAAATCATGGAGCTTAATCATTTCAAATCAGATCAAATATATGCTGGACAAATTATTAAAATAAGACAGAAACGGTCTAGAGATGTGAAAAATAAATTTTTCTAAAGGAGAGTAATAAGAATGAAGGGGAAAATACCTAAAACAAGAAACCAAGCGAATAAAGTAAAAAGAACGCCTCGTTATATGGAATTTCCCGTGACATACGAAGTGTATCATGTGGAATCTGGTGATACATTATGGACGATTTCCAAATCCTTTAATATTCCGGTACAACAACTTATGAATCTTAATAAGCTTTCTTCAGATATCATTTATCCTGGACAAATGATAAAGATAAGAGAGAGGTAATCTATGAAGTTTCGGAAATTAACAAATTGAAATGATCAATCATTTTTTTATTTGTTGGGAACTTGATATTTTTGGGGATGAAGGGGTTATGAGATGTTTCAAATGAGCTATTTCTATTCTGGATTAGGTGTCGATTTTATTCAACACGTTGATCAAACGAACGGAGTATTAAATGTCGTGTCTCCTGACTTTTTCTATATCAGGAAAGATGGATCATTGCTTCTCCGTTCAGCTAATCCCGATGTAATTAAAGCTCTTCATAGAAGAAAATTAAAAGTAGTTCCTTTTCTAAGCAATCATTGGGATCAGGATTTGGGACGATCTGCATTAAAGAACCGAGTGCTTTTGGCTAAACAAATTTCTAATGCAATAGAAGAACTGAACCTAGACGGAGTCAATATCGATATAGAAAATCTTACAGAGAAAGATCGGCAGGCATTTACGGATTTTGTTAGACTGGTGAGAAAAAGTATTCCTAAGCGTAAAGAGGTATCGGTTGCAGTGGCGGCAAATCCTTTTGGCTGGACGAAGGGCTGGCACGGATCATATGATTATGAGAATTTAGCTAAACATGCGGACTATCTAATGGTTATGGCCTATGATGAAAGCCGCCTTGCTGGGCCTACTGCAAGTGTAGGATGGGTGGAAAAGTCCATTCAATATGCTCTAACCCAAAACATCTCTCCCCACAAACTAGTTTTAGGATTGCCATTCTACGGCCGTTGCTGGATGCAAGGCCAATCTAACTCCCAAGCCATTTCCCTTTATCTTGTTAACTCACTAGTAAAAAGACATAACGGGACAATTATTTTTGACACAAAGAGTCAATCTCCAAAAGCTGTTTTTACGATCAAACACGATAAGAAGGATCCATTACCGCCAGGAGCATATACATTATGGTTTGAAAATGAACAGTCACTCAGAGCAAAAATAAAACTCATTCAAAAATATAATCTGAAAGGCCTTGGCAGCTGGAGTCTTGGACAAGAGGATTCGTCATTCTGGAATAAAGTGTTTAAAAATATATAGGCGGAGACGACTGATAATCGTTAATATAGTTTCTCCTGCGAAAATGCAGGGGATTATATACATAAAAAAGACGAGTGAATCCGGGGGGAATGCCACTCGCCACCTTCTAATGAAAAGACGGGATGCTGGATGGCAGCTCGTCTGTTTCATTATAAAATATCGAACGTATGTTTGTAAAGGCGTCTTTTTTAAAGAAATGGTTAAAATAACTGCTCCGAACAGATTCATTGTAAACGTTAGCTAAGTTATGTTAAGATGCATGAACTGATAAGGAGTGGTACAGAGTGAAAACATTGCGTTTAAACGATGTAACGTTAGAAATGGCTGCATATCAAGAAGAGAGTGAGCCGAAGAGGAAAATTGCCTTCACCTTACACGTCACAAGTGAGACTTATCATGATATCGCTGTCCTGTTATATGAAAAAACGTTTAAAGTCGAGGTTCCTGACGAGAATCTTGCCTTCCGCGGGGAAATCACAAATTATTCAACGTCATTGACCAACCTGTACGAAGCGGGAGCCGTCAGTGAGTTCCATATCGAAATAACGGAAACAGACGGGAGCGCCGATTCATAATCGGTGTTTTTTTATGTGAAAAAGCTGCCGGGCGGCAGCTTTTGAGAAAGCTAAATTTGATATGTAAGGTGTTTAATTTCTCGTCTTGCAGTTTTTGCGAAAGTGTGTGGATGAAAGGAGGTTTTAATAGGAGTCTCTGATGATCTTGTAATTTTTATGATTGACAACCGTCAGTGAATCTAGCTCAAGATCCCGATAGTTATCCATAATGGTAACATCTACGATAACAGAATTCTCATTTACTTTTTCTACAACACCGGTTAACCCGTTTTTAAATTCAATTACGTTTCCGACCTTAGCGATTTTCACAAGCTTCCTCTCCTTTAAACATAATTATTCCTTTTGAAAGTATTTTGCAGTATTTTCATTGAGAAGTAAAGCGATAAGGAGTTTTATCTCCCTAAGGATTTGTCCTGGCGCTATAAAGATGATATATTGTTTTTCGTCTAAAGAATAAAAAGGGGGAGTTTTGATTGCGTCCCGAAGACATAACAGAACAGATTGAGCAGCTGCGCACTGGCGAAATAAAGGAACTGAGAGTCCAAAAAGAAGACTTTCTTGATTTCAGGGCCGTTTTATCTAAACAAGACGATTTTAAGTATTTCCGCGGCATAGCCCAGCAAGGCGGGGATGTGGTGTTTCAATATTTAGAACAGCCAAGAAGTTAACAAGGTTTCTCATGAGTGAGAAGCCTTGTTATCATATATGACAGAAAAACAGCCTTTTATTACATTGGCTGTAACATTCGTAAATAAAATGTAAATCGGAAAAAATGGATAAATATGCTTTTTGTTGACAAGATTTATAGAAAAACAGCCTGTTTTTTTGCCAGTAACCAGCGCGTCACCCGGTATATTCCATCCTGGTACCTGTTTGGGAGAGTTGGAAAATCTTTTTCCGTGAAAATGATTTGTTCTCTTGTTAAGGTTATGAAGTGTTTTTTGAGCACTTTAAGGAGGAAACTGTATGACGACAAAATTTACTGCTCTGGCTGTTTTTCTTCTTTGTTTCATGCCTGCTTCGAAAATTGAACATACACAAGCTTCACTACTGAGCACAAAGAAGACTAAACATGAAGAAGCTAAGCTGCTTACACATATAAATCAAGACACAGACACATCTTTCTCTTCACTGTCTGCTGATAAGGACAAGAAAAAAATAAAACCGATCAAGCTATCAGCGAACACTGAAAAGAAAGAAGAAAAACCAAAGAAAACGAATGATAAGGAAGAAACATATTCACAGTCTGAAAAAGAATTGCTTTCCCGTCTTGTTCACGCAGAGGCTAAGGGAGAATCCTATGAAGGAAAGGTCGCTGTTGCAAGCGTTGTGCTGAACAGGACGGAGAAAAAAGGTTTTCCTGATACAATAAGAGGGGTTATTTATCAGAAAAACGCTTTTGAACCGGTCGCAAACGGAAGCATTAATCAAAAGCCTGATAAAGAATCAATTGCTGCTGCCGAAGAAGCGCTGTCTTCAAAAAATAGAGAAACAGATGCTATATTCTTTTATAATCCGAAAACAGCGTCGGATGATTGGATTCGCTCAAGAAAAATCGTAGAAAGAATCGGCGGGCACGTTTTTGCCATCTAAGCATAGAAGAGACAATTTGTCTCAGCTGTGCTTTTTTTCATATAAAGAGTAAAAATAAAATAATTTTTGAACTTGTCTCATATGATGTTGGTAGTACAAGAGACAAGGGGAGACATCATGAATCGATTTGTGAAAGGGATCATTCTTTTATCCATTGCCGCCTTTTTCGCTGAATGCCTTGAATTTGTGGTGAATATGATTTTGGCACGGGAACTTGGCGAGCATGGGATGGGCCTTTACATGAGTATTTTGCCCACGATTTTTTTAATTATTGTCATCGCAAGCCTGGAACTGCCGATCTCGATTTCTAAATTCATTGCTGAATCAAATCCTAAGCTTCATGAAAGCATGCTGAGGCACGCTTTCAGAATGACAGCCATATTTACAGCATTTTCTACTGCCGCCGCCAGCATCGCGCTTCCGTTTATTCCGGTATTTGATACATACCACCCGTTTATTAAAGGGATTGTCATCGGCTTAATTCCTGTTGTGGCCTTTACTTCAATCGCCAGGGGTTACTTTATGGGTGTGCAAAAAATGGGGAAGATCGCAATCGCCAATGCGCTGAAAAAAATCATCCAGCTCTTGTGCTTATTCCTCTTTTTTCAATGGTACTCATTTGAATTGGACATGGCTGTGCTAATTTCCTTGTTTGTCCTAGTCGTGAGTGATGTGGTCGTGCTTGTTTATTTATATTCACAATTTATCATGGCGAGGCGGGCTATGTCCGGCCAGCAGCACATTCATTTGCGTGGAAAGGATGTAAGAAAAAGACTGCTTGCCGTTTCAATTCCTACAACAGGACTGCGCATTTTTCATGCCGTTGTCAACGCTATAGAACCCTTTTTAGTAAAAGGAGCGCTTTTGGCAGCGGGCGTTGCCGGAACGGCAGCGATCGATCAATACGGAATGCTGGCCGGAGTGGCTGTGACGATAGGATCGTTTCCTGCTTTCATTGCCCACTCGCTAATGGTTGTCATGATTCCGAGTATTTCTGAAGCCTATGCGCTCTCACAATATGACATCGTATTAAAAAGGCTGAAGCAGTCGATTTTCATTACATTTGGTTACGGTATACCGGCTGTTTGGATCATGTTCCAGTTTGCGGAGCCTCTGACCCACCTGTTTTTTCACTCTCCTGAAGCGCAGTATTACTTGCAGCTGTTATGGCCTTACTTTCTCTTTCATCTGTTTGTCATGCCGCTGCAGGCGTGTTTAATCGGGATGGGGTTTGTGAAAGAAGCGTTTTATCACAACGTGTGGAGCCATATCGTTGCCCTAAGTATGATGTATGTGCTGGGATCAATGGAGAATCTGCAAATGCTCGGGATCATCCTGGGGATGAACACCGGCATGATTTTGCTGACGAGCCTTCACTATACACAGATTTGCAAAGCGCTGCGGGTATCAGTTTTCCTTACGGGAGGAAACAGAACGCCGCGAATTGAAGGATGATAAAGAAAAAGCAGGGGCAAGCTAATTGAAAAGCATGAAAGGAAGATTCCATGTTGACGAAGCGCTTGCTTGCTGTATGCCTTATGTTATTGGGGATGATTGCATGGTCTCCTGATGTGGCAGATGCTGACGATAAACAGCCTGCCGTTCCCGCTGTTTTTCTTATGAAAACGATAGAAGGGGAGGATATCTCGATCCCGAATAAAGGGCAAAAAACCATCCTGCATTTTTGGACATCATGGTGTCCGCCCTGCAAAAAAGAGCTTCCGCAATTTCAATCATTTTATGATGCCCATCAATCTGAGAATGTAAAGCTGGTAACGGTGAATTTAGTGAACTCGGAACAAAATCAGCAAGCCGTTGAAGACTTTATTAAAGCAAACAAGCTGACGTTTCCGATTGTTCTTGACTCAAAAGGGGAATTGATGAAGGAGTATCGCATCATCACGATCCCAACCTCGTTTTTATTGAATGAAAAGGGAGAAATTGAAAAAACAAAAATAGGTCCGATGATGGCGGAACAACTGAAAGAATGGACGGAAGAATAAGCTGAGAGCGTAGCCTTTCAGCTTTTTTGTCATATAATGAAAGGTGAACAAATATTAATGATAATTATTATCAAAAAGAAATTAAAATAATTATAATTGAAATTTTCTTCCCGCATGCTATAATTAAGGAAGACATCATGAAATAACAACGATGAAGCTGCCTTTTGGGCGGCGATTTTGTTTTTTATAAGGGAAATGAAGATGATTTACGTTCTCAATTAGAGGGGAGAATTAAATATGAATGAACAAGTTATCGTTCAACACGATCCGCATAAGCCATTAAAAACAGAACAGAAAGATAAAAACTGGGCACAGCATGCTGAGCTTATCGCAGCACTGGTGTCAGGCGCTCTTATTTTGGCAGGCTGGCTCTTATCTGGACATCAAGTAATATCAGTAACGCTTTACTTGCTGGCTTTTGTGATCGGCGGATTTGCTAAAGCAAAGGAAGGAATCGAAGAAACGCTCGAATCCAAAACACTGAATGTAGAACTCTTAATGATTTTCGCTGCTATCGGCTCCGCCTTGATCGGATACTGGGCGGAGGGTGCTATTTTAATATTTATTTTTTCCTTAAGCGGCGCTTTAGAAACATACACGATGAATAAAAGCAGCAGAGATTTAACATCTTTAATGCAGCTTGAGCCTGAAGAGGCAACACTGTTGGTCAATGGCGAAACCAAAAGAGTTCCGGTTTCGGACTTGCAGGCCGGTGATATGATTGTGATCAAACCTGGAGAACGCGTAGCGGCAGACGGTGTCATTGAATCGGGCTCAACAAGCCTTGACGAGTCAGCATTAACAGGTGAATCAATGCCTGTAGAAAAAAACACCGGCGACGCTGTATTTACAGGAACTGTGAATCGCAACGGCTCCTTGACCGTTCGTGTCACGAAAGCAAATGAAGATTCGTTATTCAGAAAAATTATCAAACTGGTTGAATCTGCGCAAAGCAGTGTTTCACCCGCGCAGGCTTTCATTGAACGATTTGAAAATGCTTATGTAAAAGGTGTGCTGATTGCGGTGGGGCTCTTGTTATTCGTGCCGCACTTTGCGCTAGGCTGGAGCTTGAGTGAAACCTTCTACCGCGCAATGGTGTTTATGGTTGTCGCTTCACCTTGTGCGCTTGTCGCTTCTATTATGCCCGCGGCGCTTTCCTTAATTTCGAATGGCGCCCGCAACGGTATGCTTGTAAAAGGCAGCGTCTTTCTTGAACAACTCGGTTCTGTGCAAATGATTGCCTTTGATAAAACGGGCACTGTAACAAAAGGCCAGCCTGCCGTCGAGACTGTCAGAATCGCAGAAGGATTCAGTGAAACGGAGGTTCTTGAGGCTGTCTACGCCATCGAAACGCAATCAAGCCATCCGCTCGCTCAAGCTATAACGTCGTACGCTGTAAGCCGCGGCGTGAAACAGTCAGGCTACATATCTATAGAAGAAACATCAGGATTTGGCGTTATGGCAGAAGTCTCTGGCGCGAAATGGAAGATTGGTAAAGCAGGTTTTATCGGCGAGGAAATGGCAGCACAATTTATAAAACAAACAGCATCAGATGTCATTCAAAGCGGCCATACGATTGTATTTGTGAAAAAGGATGATCAAATAGCAGGCTGTATCGCACTGAAAGATCAAATCAGGCCCGAAGCAAAAGAGGTCATGGAAGAATTGAACCGGCTTGGGATTAAAACGGCCATGCTGACAGGAGATCATAAGGACACGGCTCAAGCGATAGCGAAGGAAGCCGGAATGACAACTGTTGCGGCAGAATGCCTGCCTGACCAAAAAGTGAATGAAATCAAACGGTTAAAAGAAGAATTCGGAACGATTGCAATGGTCGGTGACGGAATCAATGATGCACCGGCACTTAAAGCGGCGGATGTCGGCATTGCAATGGGCGGCGGAACAGATGTCGCTCTTGAGACCGCTGATATGGTACTCATGCAAAACGATTTGAAAAAACTCGTAAACATGTGCCGCTTGTCTCGGAAATTGAACAGGATTGTCAAACAAAATATCGTGTTCTCTCTAGCTGTGATCTGCCTGCTGATTTGTGCAAACTTTTTGCAGGTGATGGAATTGCCATTTGGCGTGATCGGTCATGAAGGAAGTACGATCTTGGTAATATTAAACGGGTTAAGGCTTTTAAAATAAAACCAGCAGTCCAATCGGGCTGCTGGTTTTTTATGTATCAAGCTTTCTCTTCTTTTTTGTCTTTATCGGATCTTTTTGTAACCATGATGAGAGCGAGGATGCAGCAAAGGAAGCCCGCTGCACAACCGATGATAGAGCTGTAATAATAAAAGCCGACCATCTTCATACCGATAAAAGGAGCGGAAATTCCCAAAATCGTTAAGAGCATAACTGCTTTTCGCCTGAAAAAATTCATCAGCAAACGGAACAACTCCCTGCAATTGAACTCTACTGTCAGTATACAGGATGGGGGGCAGGAAATAAAATGAATCTGAAAATGAAGGCGCCGCGAAAGGCAAACACCTGTAAAACCTGTTACAATGGAAGACAGAACAATGCATTGCAAATGGCAGGGAGGAACAAGAAGTGAATAGAATACAACGCGTCTCTTCATGGCTGAAGGAAGCGGGGCATACTGCCGCATTTATTCATACGAAAGAAAATGTTTTTTATTTAACCGGTTTTTACACAGAGCCGCATGAAAGATTAATGGGTTTATTTATTTTTCAAGAAGAGGAGCCTTTCTTTGTTTGTCCTGGAATGGAAGCAGGTCAGGCACGCAGCGCAGGCTGGAATCATGAAATCATTGGCTATGCGGATCACGAAAATCCGTGGGAGCTGATAGAGAAAGCCTTGAAAAAGCGAAATATCAGCATACATACACTCGCGGTAGAAAAAGATTCGATCTCACTATCACGCGCAGAACAGCTGAAGCATTCAGTGGGCGGGGCTCAATTTGTTTCAGCAGAAGAAACACTCAATCAATTTCGCCTGATTAAAGACGACAATGAAATTCGTTTGCTGAAAGAGGCGGCAAAGCTTGCTGATTTTGGTGTTGAAGTCGGCACAGCCGCTTTGCGTGAAGGCATCAGTGAAGTGGAAGTGCTCGCTCAAATCGAGTATGAGCTGAAGAAAAAAGGAATTCAGGGCATGTCATTCTCCACAATGGTTCTATTCGGAGAAAAATCAGGCCAGCCTCATGGAAATCCAGGGACAGCCACATTGAAGAAAGGTGATTTCGTTTTATTTGATCTCGGTGTTATTCTTGACGGCTACTGCTCTGATATTACAAGAACGTTTGCATACAAGACCATCAATCCGAAGCAAGAGGAGATTTATGAGACCGTTCTTCAAGCGGAAAAAGCTGCGATTGAGGCAAGCAAACCCGGTGTCAGAATCGGAGATCTGGATTTAACTGCCCGCAGGATCATTGAAAAAGCGGGATACGGAAATTATTTTCCTCACCGGCTGGGACACGGACTCGGGATTTCCGTCCATGAGTACCCGTCTATGAGCCAAGCCAACGATACACTGCTGCAGGAAGGCATGGTCTACACGATCGAACCGGGTATTTATGTGCCTGAGATCGGCGGCGTGCGCATTGAGGATGACGTTCATGTAACAAAGGACGGAGCGATTGCTCTGACCCAATATCCGAAGGAATTGATCATACTGCCTTAACAGGAAATAAAAAAGGACTTTGTTCTCGACATCGTCCTTTTTTATCTGCATTAAATAAAAAAATCATCAAATGTTCGAAAAGGTTTAATTTCATGTTTTTGGTTGAGAGGTTTTACAGCAAGACAGCTGCCGCCGAGAACAGTCAGACATAATCCAATTAAAATGAAGAAACCCATGTGATCTTCTCCTTTCAGCTAAAAACACAAAATATGTCTGGTACGCTCATATCATATTGTATGAAACGCATTCCAGATCAAGGGAATTTAGAAAGAAGGGAATCTATGGCTAATATTAAAGACATTGCAGAAAAAGCCGGTGTCTCCGTTACAACGGTTTCCCGAGTCATAAACAATCATCCTTACGTCAGCGAAGACAAAAGAAATAGAGTGCTCGAGGCAATGGAAGCATTAGAGTACACGAGAAATATCCACGCTGTTCATTTGTCGAAAGGATTTTCAAACATGATTGGTGTTGTCTTGCCGACGATTAATCTGCCTTATTTTGCAGAGCTGATCGCAGGTATAGCTGACGCAGCCGCGGAATCCGGGATTCACCTCTCTTTATTCCAAACAAACTATGATGTGCAGAAAGAAATCTTTGCGCTGTCCCAATTAAAGCAGCGTCAGGTTGACGGGTTGATTTTTTGCTCAAAGGCGCTTGCTGATGAAAAACTCATGGAATGGGAGGGCCCGATATTACTTTGCCAGAATTCAGATATCAGCCGTTTTCCAACCATCAGCATTCCTCACCAACAAGCATTCCGGAAAGGCTTGGACTATTTAATTGCCAAAGGGCACACAAAAATAGCCATCTGTTTGGCAAGAAAAAAGGGCATGAACAGCCATTTCCGAATCAAGGCCTATAAAGAAGCATTGGAAGAGATCGGAGAAGCATTTCGTGAAGACTGGGTGATTGAGAAAGCGATTACAATCAATGATGGCAAGGCGCTTTTTCATAAGTGGCAAAAGTGGAAGGAAAAGCCGACAGCTATTTTTGTTGCCAATGATCAAGTGTCAGCAGGGCTTTTACTTGAAGCAAGAGCCCAGCGGGTATCGGTACCGGATGAGCTTGCAATCTTAAGCGTTGATAACCATGAAATCAGCCAATCGCTTGGTATCACAACAATCGATATTCAGACAAAGGAAATGGGAAAGCAGGCATTTGCCATGCTGGAAAAAAGAATTCAAGGGCAGCCGATTGAAAGGAAAGTTCTGGATTACCGTCTCGTCGAAAGATCGACTGTTTAGTGAAAGCGTCGAAAAAAGGTTTGACGTGCATTCCGTTCGTTATGTACGATATGAGGTATTGAATGACAAAAGGAGCTGAGGATCGTGAATGGGTCCTTCACAGTGAAAAAGGTACTGAATAATAACGTATTAATTGCTTCTCATCATAAATACAGCGAAGTCGTTTTAATCGGAAAAGGTATTGGTTTCGGAAAAAAACAAGATGATGTCATTGAAGATAAAGGCTACGATAAAATGTTCATTTTAAAGGACGAGAAGGAACAAAAGCAGTTTAAAAAGCTCCTTGACTATGTTGATGAAAAGCTCGTTGATATTTCAAACGATGTGATCTACCACATCAGCAATAGGACAAACCACTCATTAAATGAGCATATTCACATTGCGCTGACAGACCATATCGCATTTGCGATCAAAAGGCAGCAGCAGGGCTTTGATATGAAAAATCCATTTTTAATGGAGACTCAGTCGCTGTATCCGGAGGAATACCAAATTGCCAAAGAAGTTATCGATATGATTAATGAAAAAGCGGGAATTTGCCTTCCAGAAGGAGAAATCGGTTTTATCGCCCTGCATATCCATTCAGCCCTGACAAACCGCCCGCTGTCCGAAGTCAATCAGCACTCGCAGCTGATGGCGCAGCTTGTTGAGGTGATTGAAGACTCATTTCAAATGAAAGTAAATAAGGAAAGTGTCCACTATTTGCGGCTGATCCGGCATATCAGATTTACAATAGAGAGAATCAAAAAAGAAGAACCGACTAAAGAACCAGAAAAATTAATGTTGTTATTGAAAAATGAATATCCACTATGCTACAATACAGCTTGGAAATTGATTAAAATCTTGCAGCAAACATTGAAGAAACCAGTTCATGAGGCGGAAGCGGTTTACCTAACGCTTCATCTGTACCGATTAACCAATAAAATTTCATAAATTCAGTTTATCCTTATAACGTGTTACTGATCCGATCAGGCATGAGTGATTGAGGGGAAAAAACGGGAAGTCTATTCTCGTTCTTTTGTGCACCCAATTTGCTCATGCCTTTTTTGTTGTGTAAAAGGGCAAATGTAAACGGTTAAACTGGAAGACTTACGCCTGTGAATTCGTTGTCATGATTTTTAGCTGTAAGGTCAGACTAGTAAAAAGAGGAGGTCAATTCTTATGTTTAAAGCATTATTCGGCGTTCTTCAAAAAATCGGGCGTGCGCTTATGCTTCCAGTTGCGATCCTACCGGCTGCGGGTATTTTGCTTGCGATCGGAAATGCAATGCAAAATAAGGACATGATTCAAGTCCTGCATTTCTTGAGCAATGACAATGTTCAGCTCGTAGCAGGTGTTATGGAAAGCGCTGGGCAGATTGTTTTCGATAACCTTCCGCTTCTTTTCGCAGTAGGTGTAGCCATCGGGCTTGCCAACGGTGATGGAGTTGCAGGGATTGCAGCGATTATCGGTTATCTGGTGATGAACGTGTCTATGAGTGCGGTTCTTCTTGCAAACGGAACCATTCCTTCCGATTCAATCGAAAGAGCCAAGTTCTTCACGGAAAACCATCCCGCATATGTAAACATGCTTGGTATACCTACCTTGGCGACAGGCGTGTTCGGCGGTATTATCGTCGGTGTGTTAGCTGCATTATTGTTCAACAAATTTTACACAATTGAACTGCCGCAATATCTTGGTTTCTTTGCGGGTAAACGTTTTGTTCCAATTGTTACGTCAATTTCTGCACTGATTCTGGGTCTTATTATGTTAGTGATCTGGCCTCCGATCCAGCAAGGATTGAATGCCTTTTCAACAGGATTAGTGGAAGCGAATCCAACCCTTGCTGCATTTATCTTCGGGGTGATTGAACGTTCGCTTATCCCATTCGGTTTGCACCACATTTTCTATTCGCCGTTCTGGTATGAATTCTTCAGCTATAAGAGTGCAGCAGGGGAAATCATCCGCGGGGATCAGCGTATCTTTATGGCGCAAATTAAAGACGGCGTACAGTTAACAGCAGGTACGTTTATGACAGGTAAATATCCATTTATGATGTTTGGTCTGCCTGCCGCGGCGCTTGCGATTTATCATGAAGCAAAACCTCAAAACAAAAAACTCGTTGCAGGTATTATGGGTTCAGCGGCCTTGACATCCTTCTTAACAGGGATCACAGAGCCATTGGAATTCTCATTCTTATTCGTTGCCCCTATCCTGTTTGCGATTCACTGTGTGTTTGCGGGACTTTCATTCATGGTCATGCAGCTGCTGAATGTTAAGATTGGTATGACATTCTCCGGCGGTTTAATTGACTACTTCCTATTCGGTATTTTGCCGAACCGGACGGCATGGTGGCTTGTGATTCCTGTCGGCTTAGGGCTGGCAGTCATTTACTACTTCGGATTCCGATTTGCCATCCGCAAATTTAATTTGAAAACACCTGGACGCGAGGATGCTACGGAAGAAACAGCAGCATCTGGGAAAACTGGTGAAGCAGGAGATCTTCCTTATGAGATCCTTCAGGCAATGGGTGACCAGGAAAACATCAAACACCTTGATGCTTGTATCACTCGTCTGCGTGTGACTGTAAACGATCAGAAAAAGGTTGATAAAGACCGTCTGAAACAGCTTGGGGCATCCGGGGTACTGGAAGTCGGCAATAACATTCAGGCTATTTTCGGACCGCGTTCTGACGGTTTAAAAACACAAATGCAAGACATCATTGCGGGACGCAAACCAAGACCTGAACCGAAAACATCTGCTCAAGAGGAAGTAGGTCAGCAGGTTGAGGAAGTCATTGCAGAACCGCTGCAAAATGAAATCGGCGAGGAAGTTTTCGTTTCTCCGATTACCGGCGAAATTCACCCGATTACTGATGTTCCTGACCAAGTTTTCTCAGGAAAAATGATGGGTGACGGTTTTGCGATTCTCCCTTCTGAGGGTATTGTCGTATCACCGGTACGAGGAAAAATTCTAAATGTGTTCCCGACGAAACATGCGATCGGCCTGCAATCCGACGGCGGAAGAGAAATTTTGATCCACTTTGGTATTGATACGGTCAGCCTGAAGGGCGAAGGATTTACGTCTTTCGTATCAGAAGGAGACCGCGTTGAACCTGGACAAAAACTTCTTGAAGTTGATTTGGACGCAGTCAAACCGAATGTACCGTCTCTCATGACACCGATTGTGTTTACGAACCTTGCTGAGGGAGAAGCAGTCAGCATTAAAGCAAGCGGCTCAGTTAACAGAGAGCAAGAAGACATTGTGAAGATTGAAAAATAAGGGTGTTAGTACGCTGTGCTTGTCAGATGACAAGTACGGCTGTATGATATAATATTGTGAAGTAATATAGCTTTAAGTTAAAAGGAGAATGATAAAAATGGCACAAAAAACATTTAAAGTAACTGCAGATTCTGGAATCCACGCTCGTCCTGCGACAGTTCTTGTACAAACTGCAAGCAAATACGACGCTGACGTTAATTTAGAATATAACGGCAAAACAGTTAACCTTAAATCTATCATGGGTGTTATGTCACTAGGTATCGCTAAAGGTGCTGAGATCACAATCTCTGCTACTGGCGCTGACGAAAACGATGCTCTTAACGCTTTAGAAGAAACAATGAAAAGCGAAGGACTCGGCGAGTAATGCAAGAATTAAAAGGGATTGGCGCTTCAGCCGGCATCGCGATTGCAAAAGCATACCGGCTTGAAGAGCCAGATTTAACGGTTGAAAAGAAAAACATCTCTGATTCTGAAGCGGAAGTAAGCCGTTTTGATGAAGCGATTGCACGTTCAAAAGAAGAGCTCGAAAAAATCAAAGAGCACGCTTTAAAAGAACTTGGTCAGGATAAAGCTGATATTTTTTCTGCTCACCTTTTAGTTCTCAGTGATCCTGAGCTTCTAAACCCTGTGAAAGAAAAAATCAGCACTGATTCAGTGAACGCTGAATTCGCTTTAAAAGAAACGTCTTCTATGTTCGTTTCCATGTTTGAATCAATGGACAACGAATATATGAAAGAGCGTGCGGCAGATATCCGCGATGTAACAAAACGCGTAACCGGCCACCTGCTTGGCGTCGAAATTCCAAACCCAAGCATGATCTCAGAAGAGGTTATTATTATAGCTGAAGACTTAACACCGTCTGACACAGCTCAATTAAACCGTGAGTTCGTAAAAGGATTCACAACTGATATCGGCGGACGCACATCTCACTCTGCCATCATGGCGCGTTCTCTTGAGATTCCTGCAGTTGTTGGTACGAAAGCGGCTACAGGCACAATCCAAAACGGCGTGACTGTTATCGTTGACGGTATCAATGGCGATGTCATTATCGACCCATCTGCGGAAACTGTAAAAGAGTATGAAGAAAAACATAATGCTTATTTGGCTCAAAAAGCTGAGTGGGCGAAGCTTGTCAATGAACCGACTGTCTCAAAAGACGGACATCATGTAGAACTTGCAGCTAACATCGGTACTCCTGATGATGTGAAAGGCGTTCTTGAAAACGGTGGAGAAGCAGTTGGCCTTTACCGTACAGAATTCCTTTACATGGGAAGAGATCAGCTGCCTACAGAAGATGAGCAGTTTGATGCTTACAAAACGGTTCTTGAGCGTATGGAAGGAAAATCAGTTGTCGTGCGGACACTTGATATCGGCGGAGACAAAGAGCTTCCTTACCTACAGCTTCCTAAAGAAATGAACCCGTTCTTGGGATACAGAGCGATTCGTCTTTGCCTTGAAGAGCAAGAAATCTTCAGAACACAGCTTCGCGCGCTGCTTCGTGCAAGTACATACGGAAACCTGAAAATCATGTTCCCTATGATTGCGACAGTTAACGAATTCAAAGAAGCAAAAGCGATCCTTCTTGAAGAGAAAGAAAAGCTTGTAAAAGCAGGACAGGCTGTATCTGACGATATTGAAGTCGGTATGATGGTTGAAATTCCGTCCACTGCAGTCATCGCTGATCAGTTTGCTAAAGAAGTTGATTTCTTCAGTATTGGAACAAACGATTTGATCCAATACACGATGGCAGCTGACCGTATGAATGAACGTGTATCTTACCTGTATCAGCCATACAACCCGGCAATCCTTCGCTTAATTACACTCGTAATTGAAGCAGCACACAAAGAAGGAAAATGGGTTGGCATGTGCGGAGAAATGGCAGGAGACGAGATTGCGATTCCGATCCTTCTCGGCTTAGGCTTAGATGAGTTCTCAATGAGCGCAACGTCTATCCTTCCGGCAAGAACACAAATCAGCAAATTGTCTAAACAAGAAGCTGAGTCATTCAAAGAGAAAATTTTATCTATGAGCACGACAGAAGAAGTTGTCGCGTTCGTAAAAGAAACATTCAAGTAATGTACAAAAACCAGACGGCCTCCGGCCTGTCTGGTTTTTTTCATAAGTAAGGGTATAGGAGGGCACAATAACATGGCTAGGAGGGATAGTATGTCAAATCAATTTAACGCAGGAGATACAGTTTACGTGATCTACAGAAATCCGCACGCCGCCAATGTTGCCCACATAAAGGAAGCTGAAATTGTGCACCACCCATACCATGAAGGCGAGCTTTCCCTGTTTATTTATGAAACCTATCATCCGTTTGCAGAGGACGATGCTGTGTTTGCAAGCTATGAAGAGGCTAAATCACTTTACAAAGAACTATTTGATATCGATCCGTATGAGTAACAAGGAAATCATTACAACTCATATCCTTTCCGCCTTATGAGAAAAGTAACGTTAGTAAAGGAAAAGGATGTGGCATCATGCAGAACCCATTTGTTCCGCAGCTTGTGTATATAGAACCGAGAGCGTTGGAATATCCGCTGGCTCAAGAATTACAAGATAAATTTGAAAAAATGGGCATTGAAATCAGAGAAACGACATCCCACAATCAGGTGCGTAATATTCCTGGAAAAAATCATCTTCAGCAGTATCGTAATGCGAAGTCAACATTAGTTATCGGTGTCAGGAAAACATTAAAGTTTGATTCTTCTAAACCCTCGGCTGAATATGCTATTCCGTTTGCAACCGGCTGCATGGGGCACTGCCATTACTGCTACCTGCAAACAACCATGGGATCAAAGCCGTATATCAGAACCTATGTAAACGTCGAGGAGATATTGGACCAGGCAGATAAATATATGAAGGAGCGCGCACCAGAGTTCACAAGGTTCGAAGCCTCATGTACGTCAGACATTGTAGGAATCGATCATCTGACACACACGCTGAAGCGCGCCATTGAACATTTTGGACAAAGTGAGCTCGGAAAGCTCAGATTTGTAACGAAATTTCATCATGTCGATCACCTGCTAGATGCAAAGCATAACGGGAAAACGAGATTCAGATTCAGCATTAATGCCGACTACGTGATTAAAAATTTTGAGCCGGGAACCTCACCTCTTGATAAGCGGATAGAAGCGGCGGTAAAAGTTGCAAAAGCAGGGTATCCGCTAGGCTTCATTGTTGCGCCGATTTATATTCATGAAGGCTGGGAAGAAGGATACAAACATCTGTTTGAAAAACTTGATGCCGCTTTGCCGCAAGATGTCAGACATGATATTACTTTTGAATTAATTCAGCACCGTTTTACAAAACCGGCGAAACGAGTCATTGAGAAGAATTATCCAAAGACGAAGCTCGAATTAGATGAAGAAAAGCGGCGTTATAAATGGGGCCGTTACGGGATCGGAAAATATATTTATCAGAAAGATGAAGAGCATGCACTTCGGGAAGCACTTGAATCCTATATTGATACTTATTTCCCAAGTGCGAAAATCGAATATTTCACTTAAAGGGCTGTTGTGACGAACAGCTCGTTTTTTTATAAAAAGGATTTTTCCATTCCATCAAAACGCCGAAATTCAATGATTCTTCATCCTCTAAATAATTGCTGACTACACGAATCGGAGAACGGCCGCAATGCAGGAGAAAGGACAGCACAGGGTCTTTTTTCCTCCCCTCTATCACATCTTCAACGTATTGTACAGCGCTGATCTCGTCTGCGTATTTATGATAAAAAGGAATACGCCCGCCGCCGAGCAGGCGCTCCAGCCGCTTGTCAACAGTCAGCTCATACATCGTGTTCATCAGCCATTTTCCGATTCCAAGCTTTCGATATTGAGGAGAAACGGAAATATCCACTACATATAAAGTATTTCCATGAGGATCATGATTATTAATAGATCCGTTGTCTGTTGCCTGCGCCCATGTATGGTCAGGAGACTCTGGCTTAAAATGTACGATAAGGGCAGTCATAGAACCAACTATTCTGCCATTGACCAGCGCGCATAAAGCCCCTTCCGGAAAGGTTTTGATATGGCTTTCAAGCTGTTCCTCTGACCACAGCAATTCCTGAGAAAACGGAGGGGGGAAACATTCTCTTTGAAGTGAAATCAGCCCCTTTATGTCAGTCTCTGAATAGTTTCGGATGGTCAGAGCCTCAAATTTTCTGCCGTTATGCACGTACATTTGTTTTAGTATGATCATCACCCTCCTTATGTGTTTTATTATAAACAAGATTGAATTTTCAGTAAATATATTCCGGATTTCATATAATTTATTTTTTTATTATTCATTTTTCAAATGAAAGGGCCGATATAGAAATTAGGAGGGGATTGGTTTGTTTAAAAAACTTCACATGAAGATTGCTGTTTTTGTTTCGATCATGTTAATCGTCACAGTTGTTCTTTTAATGCTGTCTTCTTATCTGACGCTAAAACCAATGATTACAGAGGATGGGAAAAATACAACTCAAAACGTGACACAGTCACTTGAACAAAATATTGAATTGCAATTAAAGAGTTATGCCATTTCGTTAACAAGATTGGCTAATGGAGAATTAACTCATACATTTGTAACGAAACCAAGTAAAGAAGCTTCTCGGCTGTTTAATGATGACATTAAACAAATCAAAGATAACGATAATTATGTTGCGATGGCTTACATAGGCACCGCAAAAAAAGAGATGTTTACATATCCGAAAGCCGATTTTGCTGATGATTATGACCCGACATCAAGACCATGGTATAAGCTTGCAGCTGAAACTCCGGATCAAGTCGTTTGGACGGAACCCTATAAAGATGTCGTGACAGGAGACATGATTGTCACTGCATCGAAAGCGGTACTTGAAGGGCAGAAAGTGATAGGGGTTGCCAGCTACGATTTGAAACTTTCTGCTATCCAGAGCATGGTCAATAAGCAAAAGGTTCCTTACAATGGATTTGCCTTTTTAGCTGATGCAAGCGGAAATCTTTTAGCCCACCCGTCAAACCAAGGAAAAAATATATCAAAGGATCAATCATTGAAAACCATTGCATCTGAGAAAAAAGGGATACAGGATGAAAATGGAAAAATGGTTGTGTACCAAACGATTGGTGAAACGGGCTGGAAAGTCGGAACACAATTTGATACTGATAAATTAATGTGGATTTCAGATAAAATGAACCGGGCGAACCTTTGGATATCACTGATCGCGCTTGTCGCAACGATAATTCTCAGCTATTTCCTGGCCAAAACGATAACCGGCCCGATACAGCAGCTGATCGCAAAAACGAAGGCAGTCTCCGAAGGCGATTTAACCGTTCATGCTGAATCAAAATCCAAGGATGAAGTCGGTATTTTAACAAGAGACTTTAACCAGATGGTAGAAAATATGAAGGAAATGGTTGAACAAGTGAGACTCTCTTCAGGGAAAGTATCTGATACCTCTGAGCAATTAACGGCTGTCTCTGCGGAAACAAATGAAACAAGCGGACAAATTGCAAAAGCAATTGAAGAAGTAGCCGCAGGAGCATCAGAACAGGCTTCTGAAGTTGAGACCATTAATGAAAAATCAGAAAGCCTGTCAACTAAAATCAGACAAATCGCTGAGGAGGCGGGCGGAATTAAAGACCGCTCAAAATCATCTGAGGATGCAAGCTATAAAGGACTTGACGCGCTTGGCCAGCTTCTGATGAAGTCAAACGAAGCCAACATGGAAACAAAAAAGGTTGAAACGATGCTGCTTGATCTGGAAAATCAAACAAAGAATATTGAAGAGGTCGTTACAGCCATTTCGAATATTTCTGATCAGACCAACTTGCTTGCTCTAAATGCCAGCATTGAGGCAGCCAGAGCCGGAGAAAGCGGACGCGGCTTTGCCGTTGTAGCCGATGAAGTGCGGAAGCTTGCTGAGCAATCAGCACTTTCTACAAAGCATATCAGCGAGACTGTGAAGCTTATCCAGCTTGAGACAAAAGAGGCCTCTCACGCAATGGTTGAGGCAAGCAGAATGAATGATGAACAAAACAGTGCCATTCATGAGACTGGAGAGGTATTAAACACGATAACCGCAGAAATGCAATCACTGGTACAAGGCATTGATCACATTTACGAAGAAATTCAAAGAATGAGTGATGAACAGCTCGCAATTTCTGAAGCGATTCAAAGCATATCAGCCATATCACAGGAATCGGCCGCTGCAGCAGAGGAAGTGAACGCATCAACCGATGAACAGCTGATCACCCTTGATAAAGTCAAACACTCAACGGAAACGTTAAAACATGCAAGCCAAGAGCTTATGAACACAATTCAGAAATTCAAATTGTAATCCAATCAAATCCCCAAAACATGATATGTTTTGGGGATTTTTTTATTTTAGCAGTCTACTATATGATGAATAGATATGGTAGTCTAGAAAATGAAGGAAAAATGATAAATTTTAACTAAAATCAAACAAAGCATCTGGGAGGAATGACCTTGAAAAAAACAATTGGTTTTATCGGTCTTGGAGTGATGGGAAAAAGCATGGCATCACATATTCTGAAAGACGGCCATCCTGTATTGGTGTACACCCGGACAATAGAAAAAGCAGACAGCATACTTGAAAAAGGCGCGGTATGGAAAGAAACGGTCAAAGATCTTTCAAAAGAAGCGGATGTTATCATTACAATGGTCGGCTATCCCAGTGATGTTGAAGAAGTGTATTTCGGAAGCAGCGGAATTATTGAAAATGCAAAAGAAGGCGCATATCTCATTGATATGACGACATCTAAGCCTTCGCTTGCGAAGAAGATTGCTGAAGCGGCCAAAGAAAAAGCATTGTTCGCTTTAGATGCCCCTGTTTCCGGCGGAGATATCGGTGCACAAAACGGAACTCTCGCGATTATGGTCGGCGGAGAAAAAGAAGCATTTGAAGCCTGCCTGCCGATTTTCTCTTTAATGGGAGAAAACATTCAGTATCAAGGACCGGCTGGAAGCGGTCAGCATACCAAGATGTGTAATCAGATTGCAATTGCAGCTGGTATGATCGGTGTTGCTGAAGCGATGGCCTATGCTCAAAAATCAGGCCTGCAGCCGGAAAATGTCCTGAAAAGCATCACAACGGGCGCAGCCGGAAGCTGGTCATTGTCAAATCTTGCTCCCCGTATGCTTCAAGGCAACTTTGAACCAGGTTTTTATGTGAAACATTTTATTAAAGATATGGGAATTGCGCTTGAGGAAGCGGAATTAATGGGGGAAGAAATGCCAGGCTTGTCGCTTGCGAAATCCTTATATGACAAGCTCGCTGCACAAGGCGAAGAAAACAGCGGAACACAAAGTATATATAAGCTATGGGTGAAATAAAAAAGATTGCATGCCTTCAGGCTGTGAGCCTTATTTGATATTCGTTCTGAGAAGGATTTATCCTTCTCTTTTTTAATTCAATCGTGTTTTTACTCTTTTTAAAACTTGAGGCATACGATTTACAATGCTGCTGTCACTGATCCGCATTATTTTATTTTTGTTCAAAAAGCACCCTTCTTTCGATCATGCGCCTTTTTTGGGGGGAGAAAAATATCATCATCTCCTGCATACATTGTTTTTTTATTTTTAGCAGTTGACAAAACTGAGACAGTATTTTACTGTTGCCTTAACATAAAACGGAAGGGTGAAAATAAGAACATGATTCTATAACCCTAGCTTTTAGAAAGAATCAATAGCTTAACCTATACATTTAACTTCAGTACTATTTTTCCGATGATCTGAATGCTTATTTGTTTTGTTTATTGATTCATTTTCTGAGATAGGATTATGGGGTGATGTTCTTTATTTATACTGACTAAAGCGGCTTTGAAGTGAAGCCTATTTAGGTATGAATGTAAGCATTGCCTCCTATCTCAGAAAAGTGAGTATAGGAGGCTTTTTTGTAGATTATTATTGATGGGGGAATTGATATGAAGCTTGAACAGCAAGAAATAAATATTTTACATTCTGATTCTGGTCCATACGGGATAGCCATTTCACACGAAGGAAAGGTATGGTTTACTCAACATAAAGCTAACAAGATTAGCTGTATTAATAAGAAGGGGCAAGTTCAAGAGTATACTGTTCCGACACCTGATGCTGGAGTCATGTGTTTAACGGCGTCTTCAAAAGGTGATATCTGGTTTACAGAAAATAGAGCTAATAAGATAGGAAAACTGACAGCAAAAGGGCAATTTATAGAATATCCATTGCCGCATCAACATTCAGCCCCATATGGAATTACGGAAGGTCCAAACGGCGATATCTGGTTTACTGAGATGAATGGAAATCGTATAGGAAAATTGACATCAGAGGGCAAGATTCATGAATACGAACTGCCTAATGAAGGATCATATCCTTCTTTTATTACGTTGGGTTCGGATCAGTCACTTTGGTTCACTGAAAACCAGAACAGTGCTATTGGCAAAATAACCGAATCAGGAGAGTTAACGGAATATCCAATTCCTACACCAGCAGCAGGACCAGTAGGGATTACAAAGGGGCATGACGATGCGCTTTGGTTTGTAGAAATCATGGGTAATAAGGTAGGTAAGATTACGGTTTCTGGTGAAATAACTGAATATGACATCCCTACACCAAATGCACGTCCCCACGCTATCGCTGCAGGAGTGAAATCTGATTTATGGTTTACCGAATGGGGGGCAAATAAAATAGGAAGGCTGACAAGTGATCAAACAATTGAAGAATATACAATCAACACACCTAATGCTGAACCTCATGGCATTGGATGCGATAATGATGGAACAGTGTGGTTTGCATTAGAATGTAACAAAATAGGAAAACTAAACTTAATAAAATAATGAAAAAGGAGCCACCCTTTGGCTCCTCTGGCTGTCGAGAAAACCTCGGCAGCCTCTATTTCCCCATCGCACGGTTTGGTTTTCAAGTAGAAGCCGTCGCTTTCGATTCTGGTTACTTAACGACCCCAATTTCTAAAGGATTATCTGACTGTGATATCTTTGGTGAAATCGCTCATAGGCGCTACATCCTGCCCTGAAGTTTGTTTCCACAATGGAAATTTCATTACGGCAGTGAAAAAGGCAGGTGCATTTGTCTGAACCGGCACATTTACGCATTCAACAACTGACCGTAAAGGCCATCGGTCATCTAAATCACCCGCATATATGGAGACAAAATCGTTTGTCTGTTTCAGGGAAAACGGAATGTGAGCGAACAAGTTCTCCTCGCAGCTGCGTGCCAGAACATGAAGAAGATTGCTACACACCTATCCGAGCAGGGCTAGGTATGTGGGAGCTTTTTTCTGGTTCTAGAAACAGATTGAAAATGAAAAACAAAAAAGCTTGTAGAGAAAACATGGTTCTCTCTACAAGCTGAAGATTATCTGTATCGTACAGGATATTTTTTATTATTTTCCGATGAATTGCTGCGTCCAGATGCTTCCAGACTCAACGTAGCCTACACCGATGTGAGTAAAGTTAGGGTTTAGAATGTTTTTTCTGTGTCCTTCACTGTTCATCCAAGCTTTTACTACTTCTTCTGGTGTCTTTTGACCCTTAGCAATGTTTTCACCTGCTGTTTTGTAGCTGATTCCGAAAGATTTCATCATATCAAACGGTGAGCCGTAAGTTGGGCTTTGGTGATCAAAGTAGTTTTTGTCTTTCATATCCTGAGATTTGGCGCGAGCTGATTTGCTCAACGTTTCATCAATTTGAAGCGGTTTTAACCCTTGTTTTTGTCTTTCTGCATTTGTAAGCTCAACAACTTTTTTCTCATATGCGCTTACAGATGAAGGCGCAGATGTAGTTGTGTTTGTTTTTTCAGCTTCAGGTGCTTTAGAAGCAGTGTTTTGTTCAGTAGCAGCTGGTGTTTTAGAAGCAGTGTTTTTTTCAGCAGCTGCTTTTTCAGTAGTCTTTTGCGCAGGTTTTGCAGTTTCAGTCTTTTGAACATCCTGAATGTTCATGTTAGATTGCTTGGCATATTTTTGAAGGAGCTGCTTGATCTCTTTTTCGTTTGCAGCGTCTAATGTTTTGATATTTGTTTTAATATGCAGTTTTTTCACTGCATCGTTAAGGGGCATGTTTTGCACAGTGTTCCCCGTTTTTACCGTTACCACATGCTGGCAGGAGAGTTCTTTCGCTGATGCTTGCTGTACGCCCCCGAATGTGAATAATCCAACCGCAGCGGCAGCAGATAAAATAAATGCTTTCTTCATTAGTTCATAACCTCCTAGAGTTGTTTGTTTCTACAAGAAAAATCATAACATAGCTTTTTTGTCATAAAGAATCCATCAGTTTCCTTTGACAAAGAGAGATTGTCATTTTTGTAACCAACATGCGCTGAGCCGCTGAAACGAAGCGAATCAGCGCATTTCATGATTTTATCATACAGTTACATAGATTCCTTTTTTTTGAATGGTTAGTTATATTTTAATGTGTTTTTATATTGACAGCTTTTTTTATCCCTTTTTGCTGTAACAACTGTTACAAAGGTGTTACAATTAATCTCAGTATATGTAAATATATTGAATGATTTGAGAGGGGTAACCAGAAGTGACTGAAATAGGACGTGAACCTAAGAAAAAGCGCAAAGGAAACCGGGCGATCAGAATGAACCTTTTTTTCCTTGCTGTCTTTGTTCTATTCACTGCGTTAATCTTTAAGCTTGGCGTTGTTCAAATTGTTGAAGGCGAACAGCATGAAGAAGACGCTGAGAAAGCAAATGCAAAAACAGCGTACTATCCCGCGCCGCGAGGAAAGATGTACGACAGAAACCAGAAAGTGGCTGTCGATAACCAAAGTGTGCCTGAAATTGTGTATGTTTCTACATCGAGCACAAAAACAGAAGACAAAATCAAAACAGCGAAGCGTCTGGCTGCTTTAATCCATATTGATACCGAATTTTTGAAGGAAAGAGATTTGCGTGATTACTGGATTGCATCTCATCCGAAAAAAGGCGCCGCTCTGCTTAAGGAATCTGAAAGCAACCTGAAAGGGGCCGAGGCTTACAATCTTCAAATTGAGCGTGTGCCGAATCAAGAGCTGAAAGCTATTCAGCGAGATGATGAAGAAATGGAAATCGCTGCGATATATACAAGGTTTTCAAGCGGAAATGCTTACGAACCTCAAATCGTAAAGGCGATGAACCCAAATGAAAGCAACAGCAATGGAAAAAATGGAACGCTTCTTGATGAGAAGAAAAGCTCCACGCAACGACCAAAAAACGACTTAACATATGATGAAATTTCAATTGTTTCTGAGCATTTAGAAGAACTTCCGGGAATCGACATCGTAAACGATTGGACACGAAAATATCCTTATGACAAAACCCTCTATTCCGTTTTTGGAGGTGTCACGACACCTGATCAGGGCCTGCTGAGCGACCGGAAAGATTTCTACTTAACAAGAGGCTATGCGAATAATGACAGGGTTGGGAAAAGTTATATAGAGTATCAATATGAAGACTACTTAAATTCCCAAAAGGAAAAAGTGCAGTATGTAGAAGATAATAAAGGAAATGTCGTCAGCCAAAAAACCATTGATAAAGGCAGCAGGGGATACGATCTTCAGCTTTCTTTTGACATGGAACTTCAGGCAGAAGTAGAAAAGATCATTGAAGAAGAAGTGAGAAACAGCCGTGCACGCGGAAACTATATGCTTGACAGAGCCTTTGTCGTGATGATGGACCCGAATAACGGCGATATTTTGTCGATGGCAGGAAAAAAGATAGATTTAGAAACAAACAAAATTGAAGATTATGCGATAGGGGCATTTACAACCCAATATGAAATGGGTTCAGCAGTAAAGGGTGCCACCGTACTTGCCGGTTATCAGGACGGGATTCCGCATTATAAATATTTTGTGGATACACCTCTTTATTTTGCAGGAAACGGTAACAAGCCTAAGAAGTCCTATATGAATATGGGAACTATTAACGAATTAACCGCACTGCAAAAAAGCTCAAACGTATACATGTTTAATGTTGCCATGCATATTGCCGGTGTTACATACAAGCCGCATGGACCTCTTCCCGCTGACCAGAAGGATTTGAACAAAATGAGAAATTACTACAGCCAGTTTGGCCTGGGTGTAAAGACAGGTATTGATCTTCCGCAGGAATCAGCCGGAATGCAAACTACACCTGATGCGGTAGGGGGGTTAATTTTAGACTTGGCAATTGGTCAATACGATACATATACACCTCTTCAAATGGCACAGTACATCTCATCAATCGCAAATGGAGGATACCGTATTCAGCCAAGAATTGTTACAAGTGTTCACGAGCCCAACAATAAAGAGGGTCTTGGGAAAACAATTGAACAAAGAAAGCCAAACATTCTCAATAAAATTAACAACACAGAAAGTGACATACAGCAGGTAAAGACCGGAATGAAATTAGTTACCACTTCAGGGACAGCTAAAAATACGTTTACAGAAGATGTTTCAGGAAAAACAGGAACTGCTCAAACATTTTATTACGGAACAAACCGTAATTGGTGGGGAAAAAGCACGTATAATCTGACATTTGTCGGCTATTATCCGTCTAAAAATCCAAAAGTGGCATTTAGTGTCGTTGTACCTTCTGTAGCGAACGACCACGACCCGATCAACAAACTTATTGCCAAAAGAGCTATACACGCCTACACAGAGCTCGAAAAGAAACACAGCAAAAAATAAAAAAGAGGGTGCACATCTGAAAGATTGTGTGCCCTTTCTTTTATTCAAAAATTGACGATCACCATAAGAATAGAAGGAGAATACTCATTTTCTAGCGAATCATACTAGGTAAAAGTCAATCTGTATATATGGAAACACGATGATCATGCAAAGGAGGGATTCTGTGGAACAGGATACGCAGCATGTTAAACCATTTCAAACAAAAACCGATATTCATGCAGTCTTGGCCTCTAATGGACGCATCATTTATATATCTGCCAACTCTAAACTGCATTTGGGCTATCTCCAAGGAGAGATGATTGGATCATTCCTCAAAACGTTTCTGCATGAGGAAGACCAATTTTTAGTTGAAAGCTATTTTTATAATGAACATCATCTGATGCCGTGCACCTTTCGTTTTATTAAAAAAGATCACACGATTGTGTGGGTGGAGGCTGCGGTAGAAATCGTTACGACAAGAGCTGAGCGGACAGAACGGGAAATCATTTTGAAAATGAAGGTTCTTGAAGAAGAAACAGGCCATCAATCCCTAAACTGCGAAAAACATGAAATCGAGCCTGCAAGCCCGGAATCGACTACATATATAACGGATGATTATGAACGGTTAGTTGAAAATCTCCCGAGTCCGCTATGCATCAGTGTCAAAGGCAAGATCGTCTATGTAAACAGCGCGATGCTTTCAATGCTGGGAGCGAAAAGCAAGGATGCTATTATTGGCAAATGGTCCTATGAATTTATTGAAGAAGAATACCATGATATCGTCAGAAATAGGATACTACGAATGCAAAAAGGAATGGAAGTCGGAATGATCGAACAGACGTGGAAAAGGCTTGATGGCACACCTGTTCATTTAGAAGTGAAAGCGTCCCCGACCGTCTACAAAAACCAGCAGGCTGAACTGCTGCTGCTGATCGATATCTCTTCAAGGAAAAAATTCCAAACCATCCTGCAAAAAAGCCGTGAGCGATATCAGCTGCTGATTCAAAATTCAATCGATACCATTGCGGTGATTCATAATGGCAAATGGGTATTTATGAATGAGTCGGGAATTTCACTGTTTGAAGCGGCTACCTATGAGGATTTAATTGGCAAAAACATATACGATCAGCTGCATCCTTGCGATCACGAGGATGTAAAAGAGAGAATCCGAAACATCGCCGAGCAAAAAACAGAGTCAGAAATTGTCAAGCAATCCTGGTTCACCTTCCAGAACAGGGTCATCTATACGGAGATGGTCTGCATTCCGACGACCTTTTTTGGTGAAGCGGCTGTCCAAGTCATTCTTCGGGACATTTCAGAGAGAAAACAAACAGAAGAATTGATGCTAAAATCGGAAAAACTATCAATCGCAGGGCAGCTTGCGGCGGGAATCGCCCATGAGATCCGCAACCCGCTGACAGCGATCAAAGGATTTTTGCAGCTGATGAAACCGACGATGGAAGGGAATGACCACTACTTTGATATTGTATTTTCTGAACTCAGCCGCATCGAATTAATACTCAGTGAACTGCTAATGCTGGCAAAACCCCAGCAAAATGCCGTTAAAGAATATTTGAACTTGAAAAAATTAATTGGTGAGGTATCGGCCCTGTTAGAAACGCAGGCAAATTTGAATGGCATTTTTATCAGAACCAGTTATGAAAAAGACAGCATTTATATAAACGGAGATCAAAACCAATTAAAACAGGTATTCATTAATTTAATTAAAAATGCAGTTGAATCGATGCCTGAAGGGGGAACAGTAGACATTATCATAACGGAGGATGAGCATTCTGTTCATGTCACTGTCAAAGATGAAGGGGAAGGCATACCTGAAAAGGTGCTGAACCGGATTGGAGAACCATTTTTAACGACAAAAGAAAAAGGCACAGGGCTTGGACTGATGGTGACATTTAATATTATTGAAAATCATCAGGGAGTCATCCATGTAGACAGCCATCCCGAAAAAGGCACAGCGTTTAAAATTTCATTTCCCAAAAAATAAAACAACGGCTTAAACGCCGTTGTTTATCGTCTGCATAGATTCCCGTTTTTTTAATACAAATAATTCTAAACGGTCCAGGCCTTCTCTTAGCGTGTCCAGCGAGTATGCGAAAGACAGCCTCACATATCCTTCACCATACTTTGAGAACGAGCTGCCCGGCACGAGTGCCACACCAGCATCCTCCAAAAGAGCCATACTAAAATCAAATGAAGACATTCCAAATGATTTAATAGAAGGGAAGATATAAAACGCGCCAGACGGTTTTACAACGTCAAGTCCCATGGAAACAAGACGGTCATACACATAGTCCAGACGTTTTTTGTATTGCTCCCTCATAATCAGGGCGTCATCAAAGCCGTTTGTCACAGCTTCAAGCGCGGCTTTTTGGGAAATCGAAGACGCACATGACACATTGTATTGATGAACCTTTAAAATGTGCTTTGCAATGTCTTTCGGTGCAAATAAAAATCCAATTCTCCATCCGGTCATGCTGTGTGATTTTGACAAGCCGTTAATGACAATCGTTTGATCCCGCAAATGGGTTGCGATAGAGTAATGCGGTCTGTCATATGTTAATTCACTGTATATTTCATCAGATAATACGAATACATTTCTGCCTTTTAAAAGGGCGGCGATGCTTTTCAGCTCTTCTTCAGATAAAGTCACGCCGGTAGGATTTGACGGATAAGGGAGCACGACACACTTGGTGTTAGGAGTCAGAGCATCTTCAATCAGCCGGGCAGTAAGCTTAAAGCCGTGTGACGTAGTGTCAACAATGACAGGCTTGGCGCCGCACAAATTGATAATAGGTTCATAGCCTGGATAAATCGGGCCTGGCATAATCACTTCATCACCGGGAGATAAAATTGTCCGGAATGCAGCATCAATGGCTTGGCTTGCGCCTGTTGTGATGATGATTTCAGATTCAGCATCATAGTTGAAATCCGCCTTTTTCTTCATATAAAGCTGCACAGCTTGTCTCAGCTCGAGGTAGCCGGCGTTCGGCGTATATGACGTCACGTTTTCATCAATGGCTTTTTTTGCGGCAGCTTTCACGTGATGCGGCGTGAAAAAATCAGGCTGGCCGATTGTAAGTGAAATGACATCTTCGTGTTGAGCTACAAGATTTGAGAATTTGCGTATTCCTGAAATTTCAATCTCTCTTGCTTTCGGATTCAGCAAATGTTCCATAATTCATCACCTTAACAAATATAATGAGTTTATCCTATTTTACCACTAGCTGATCATTTGTCACCTGTTTAGCCGATATATTTCGATTGTATGCGCCTATTTTCTAAACATACCTTTCTTTTCAGAAAAAAGAAGACAACCAGCGATTTGATTGTCTTTATTGTATCATGTTCTATTATTGTTTATATGTGCCAATTTCATTAATAACCATAATCAAAATGAAGGTCTTCGTGCCAAATCATATACGGGGGATGCTCTTCTTGAAGGTCAGCTGATTCTTTCTTCATATGCAGATAAGTCTCTTCACTGATATCTTCTAAAACAGTCATTTCATTTTCTTTAAATATTACTAAGGTACCCATTATTTACACCCTTCTTTGGAAAAATCCTTGACTATTTTATCACTGTTAGTTGGAAAGTCAATGGTTATTAGGAAAAAAGTTTCTTTTTTTGAGAATCGCGGCGTGACGCTCCCAGAATCCGATTTTGAAGTGCCATGCCATTCACTTTTTACAATTTACGCCGATATATACAGTACAATACTGAATGCGAATAGCGAGGGATTGAATTGTCGTTACAACAATACGAAATTTTATTGGATTCTGGTACAAATGAATTAGAAATTGTGAAGTTTGGCGTGGGCGATAATGCTTTCGGAATTAACGTCATGAAGGTAAGGGAAATTATTCAGCCAGTCGAGGTGACATCAGTGCCTCACTCCCATCAGCATGTAGAAGGAATGATTAAGCTCAGAGGAGAAATTCTCCCTGTGATCAGCCTCTTCTCATTTTTTGGAGTTGAGCCTGACGGATCAAAAGACGAGAAATATATCGTGACTGAATTTAATAAACGGAAAATTGTTTTTCATGTCGGATCTGTTTCTCAAATTCACCGAGTGTCTTGGGAATCAATTGAAAAGCCGACATCGTTAAATCAAGGAATGGAGCGGCACCTTACCGGAATTATTAAGCTCGAAGACCTGATGATCTTTTTGCCTGACTATGAAAAAATTATTTATGACATCGAATCAGACTCAGGTGTGGAAACGTACAATATGCATACCGAGGGCTTCGATGAAAGAAGAACTGATAAAAAGCTTATCATTGTAGAGGACTCACCGCTCTTGATGCGCCTCTTGCAGGATGAATTAAAAGAAGCAGGGTACAACAATATCTCTTCGTTTGAAAACGGAAAAGAGGCATATGACTACATTATGAACCTTGCTGAAAACGAAACTGATTTATCAAAACAGATTGATATGATCATCACTGATATTGAAATGCCAAAAATGGACGGACACAGGCTCACAAAGCTCTTGAAGGAAAATCCGAAAAGCTCAGACGTGCCGGTTATGATTTTCTCATCATTAATTACGGATGATTTGCGTCACCGCGGAGAAGTCGTTGGCGCAGATGAGCAAATCAGCAAGCCTGAGATCAGTGATTTGATTAAAAAAGTGGATACGTATGTCATCGAATAAATAAAAACAGCCGGTGCCTGATGGGGCACGGCTGTTTTTATTTTAAAAGTAACTCTCGCCAAGTTTTTTAAAGACAGGTTTATGATAAGATGGCTGCTGGCGATTTGGCACAAGCGGCTTTTCTTTCATGCCGACATATTCTTGCAATAGGTGTTTCGCTTTTGTTAAAGACATATGAGCTTTAGGATTTCGGTACGATTGATTAAGTGTACCTAAATGCGGAAGATGTTCGAAGTCTTCTTTAGTTGGAGGCATGTGAAAATAGTAGTCTCCGATTGAGATAAGCACGTCCGATTGCTGTTGGCTGAACCTTGGATTTTTTGAAAAATGAAGCCCTATTTTCTTTCCTTTACCTTCTTTGACAAGCTTTTGCAAAGCCCGTTTTTTCAGCAGATATAGGTATTTAGGGTTGGGGGCGGTTTTTGCATGGCGGTTCACAGTGTAAACTGCTTTTGAAAGATTTTCTACGGTTGGCTGCAGATCTTTCGTATATGCATGGTCGTCCATTATTTCTCTCCTTTGCTCTTATCAAATTCTATATGATTAGATTATACTTTTTTAAAGTTGAAATGCAAATATTGAATGTAAAAATGCGCTTTTTTCTGAGAAAAAAAGCGCATTTTTAACGTATATTATACAGATCTTACTTTTTTCCTCGGCTGCTCTTGAAATGCTTCCTGAACATTCACTTCCGCAGCCTGTGCACTGTATTTTGGCAGTGCAACAAAATAAAAAATAAAAACAAGCAGGATGATAACGCCCATGCCGTAATAAAGATAATCAATGTTTGAAACGAACTTAGGGAATAACAGTGCAACTAAGCCGAGTGTCAAAGACTGTGCAAACATCATAAAAGGGTCTTGCAAGCCGCTTACACGTCCCATCAGCTTTGGATGAACAATCTTTGGCATCCATCCTCCGATTGCAATGTTGATCGGTCCGATGCACATTCCCAGGGCAAAAGCTGCCGCGTAATACACCCATAAAACATTCGTGTAGCCGAGGACGAAAATCAGCAAGCCTGCAATGAAAATCGGTATCGACATTAAAAAGTGCGGCTTCACTTTTTTAGAGATGATCGTGCCGATTACACTTCCAGCCAGCAGCCCAAACCCGAGTGCGATCGTAAATACAGATGTATGCCACTCATAACGGTCAGGCGCCAATCCGTATTTCATTGTAAACATCGGCAATACGGCGAATCCTCCGTTGACAAATCCAAATATGAAGAAACCGAAAATAAGAGATGCCAGCAGTTTGTTTTTTAAAATATAGAGAATGCCTTCCCTAAAATCATTTATTGAATCTTTAACAGAAGCTTTTCTCCAGCTGAATGCACCGTTTGGCTGTCGGGCTTCTTTCGGAATCCGGCAGCTGCGGATCAGCAGCCCGGAAATGATAAAGCTGACAAAATCAAGAATAATGGCGCCTTCAATTCCGATTGTGTTGTACATAACAGCGCCTATTCCGACTCCGAACACCATAAAAATACTAAAAAGCATCTGGTTAAGCCCTGCTGCTTTCGCATAATGCTCCTTCGGCAAGATAGCTTGTACCAAACTGTTTTCCGCCGGAAAGAAAAACTTCGTTACAGCGCTTCTGACAAATAAAATACAGAAAACAAGAGGAATATTGCCGGTAAATAAAGTGAAAAAAAGAACGACAGTCAGGCCGGCTCTGATCCAATCACAGTTTTCCGCTACCTTTTTTCTGTCAAAACGGTCCGCGACGACTCCCACGATCAAAAATACAAATACGGTAGGAAGAGAATACATCAGCTCCGCCAAGGTCGTATATGAAGGCTGGCTGCTGAAGCGGTCCAGCAAGAAAAAAGCAAATGCCATGTTGCCTACTGTCGTGCCCATTTGAGAAGCGAGTGCTGCGAAAAATAGACGAACAAAATTACGATTTTTAAATATATCCATAAAAACGCTCCTTACCCTAAAGGTCCCACTTTATCATATTATAAACCGCCTGTTTTTGAAACAAATAAGAAAACATTACCGGTTAATGGTGACTCTTGTTCCGTTTGGCACAATTGAAGCGAGTTCGATCACGTCTTTGTTATGCATGCGAATGCAGCCTTTAGAAACAGCCTTGCCAATCGAAGCGGGATTATTCGTCCCGTGTATTCCGTAGTGCTGCTTTGAAAGGCTTAGCCAATAAGCGCCAAATGGGCCCCCGGGATTGGGCTGGCGGTTAATAATGTAAAACTCGCCAGTGGGCGTTTGCGTCAGTATTTTACCTACGGCGATGGGATAGGTTTTCATTACCCGATTATTTTGGAACAGCGTAAGGGTCTTCGCTCCGATTGAGACTGCGATATGATACGGAATCGTATTGGGGTCCGGCAGACCGGGTATGACAATGCGTTGTCCCGCAGTGATCCCTGCCTGCAGTGACGGATTAGCCTGTATTAATGCAGCGATGCTGATTCTGAAATCAGCTGCGATGCTGTTCAGTGTATCACCTTGCTTCACCTGATACGTAAGCAGTTTCCTCACCCTCTCTTTTTACTTATAAGTATTGATGAGGAGCCCATCCTGCTACATTAATTTGTGTTTTTTAAGGTAAAGACAGTGATTTCAGGTTTGGCCAGAAACCGCAAAGGCAGTCTGGTCATCCCGAGGCCGCGATTTACGTAAATATGAGTGCTGCCTGTTTGATACATTCCCTCTGTGTAGACATTTCCATAGGGAGGCGTAATAATCGGTCCGTAAAAAGGCAGCTGAATCTGGCCGCCGTGTGTATGGCCGGAAAGCTGAAGATTCACCGGATAGCCTGTTGTGTTCAAGGCTGCATCAGGTTCATGGACGAGCAGAATGGAAAAAAGTCTGTCGCTTAGCCTTGATAGGATGCCTTCATAATCTGGGTTTCCGAGCATTAAGTCATCAAGAAATGCAATCTCGATTTCGCTGCCATCTGTGAGCGACAATGTTTGATAGCCATTGCGGTGTACCGTAAAACCGCCGGCTGTCATCAAGCTTTTGTATACGGCAGTTCCATAGCCTCCGTGATCATGATTGCCGTAAATACAAAGCTTGCCGAAGGGCGCATTTAGTTTTCTCAATAATGGAATCACTGCCTGGTGTTGTTGATACGTATCAGGATTATCGATGATATCACCGGTAAAAACAATGAGATCAGGCTTACATTCATTGATTGTCATGATGACAGTTTTTAAGTCTTCAAGAGTAAAATAATCACTCAAGTGCGTATCACTGAACTGCACGATTTTAAAACCGTCAAATCCATGCGGGATGAGAGAGCTTTTTATTGTGTGTTCGGTTGTCTCAATCATATGCGGCTCCAGGTATCTGGCATAGCCGTATCCTCCGCCGGCCGTTAAAGCCCCGGCGGCAAGAGCGCCGAACATTCCTTTTAGAAATTGCCTTCTGGACATCTTTTTCATTTCAAACCAACCTTTAATAGAGTTTTTCTATTATATCATCTGTATCTTAAAAAAATCTCATGTCAGCATGTACTGACAGAAGCAGGCATATAATGATAGAATAATATTGAATGAATACTCATTCATAACAGGAGGGAGAATCATGGGAAAAAAGGCGGTTATCATTACCGGCGGGTCAAGCGGCATGGGAAAAGCAATGGCAAAAAAACAGGCTGAATTAGGCTGGTACGTCATGGTGACAGGGCGGAACCAGGAAGCACTTGAGGAAACGAAAAGAGAAATTGAGACCTTTGAAGGGCAGGTCGCATGTTTTCAAATGGATGTCCGTTCTGATTCCGCCGCTTCAGAAATGATTACAGAAGCGATAAAAGCCTTTGGCCGGCTTGACGCGCTGATTAACAATGCGGCCGGAAACTTTATTTGTCCGGCAGAAAAGCTGACGCCCAATGGATGGAAAGCCGTCATTGAGATTGTTTTAAACGGCACATTCTTTTGCAGCCAAGCCGCGGCAAAGCATTGGATCGAGCAGCAGCAGAAGGGCGTCATTTTAAATATGGCCGCCACATACGCTTGGGGAGCGGGAGCGGGGGTCGTTCATTCCGCTGCAGCTAAAGCAGGGGTATTGTCACTGACAAGAACGCTGGCCGTTGAGTGGGGAAGCCAATACGGAATCCGAACAAACGCCATCGCACCCGGCCCAATTGAACGAACAGGAGGTGCGGAAAAGCTTTTTGAATCGGAAAAAGCGATGGCCCGCACAATGAACAGTGTACCGCTGGGCCGACTGGGTACGCCGGAGGAAATCGCTTCTTTGGCCGCGTTTTTGCTTTCTGACGAAGCATCCTATATAAACGGGGATTGTATCACAATGGATGGGGGGCAATGGCTGAATCCTTATCCGTTTTAAAGCATATTAATCTATGGATTCAATGTGGTATAATCAGACAAAGATAGAGAAGCAGGTGATAACATGTTGGATCCACTTGATATTTTAACGAACATTGATGATGTCCTTCCATATTACCAGGCGATTTTCAGTGCCGAGGAACAGAAGATCGTCGGATATGAGGTGCTTGGACGAATTTTGGCAGATTCAGAAATCCAAAGTCTCGGGCCTTTCTTTTTAGATGCAGGGATACCCGAAGAATATAAACTAGAGGTTGATAACAGAATTATCCGCCAGGCT
This sequence comes from Bacillus sp. SN1, assembly GCF_002796895.1. NCBI lineage: Bacteria > Bacillati > Bacillota > Bacilli > Caryophanales > Bacillaceae > Bacillus > Bacillus sp. SN1. Next base: position 1,088,415 of record NZ_PHIE01000001.1, on the reverse strand, counting down.
CTTGACCGCTTTTTAGAAGCGGATTCTGATCTGCTGATTTTTATGAATCAGGATGCCAATCTCCTAATGCTTGATCATGGTGAAAGCTTTCTGGAGCTTCTGAAAGAATATGAAGCAAAGGGAATCGAACTCCATCGGTTTGTGCTTGAAATTACAGAGCACAATTTTGAAGGGGATATTGAGCAGCTCTACCATATGCTTGCCTACTATCGTACATACGGAATTAAAATCGCAGTTGATAACATCGGAAAAGAAAGCAGCAACTTGGACAGAATCGCACTGCTCTCACCAGATCTATTGAAAATCGATTTGCAGGCGCTAAAAGTATCACAGCCATCACCGTCATATGAGCATGTGCTGTACAGCATATCTTTATTAGCGAGAAAAATCGGTGCGGCGCTGCTGTATGAAGACATTGAGGCGAACTTCCAGCTTCAATACGCTTGGAGAAACGGCGGCCGCTATTTTCAGGGCTATTACTTGGTGTCTCCGTCTGAAACGTTTCTAGAGAGAAATGTATTGAAACAAAGACTTAAAACTGAATTTCACCAATTTATCACACATGAGAAAAAGAAGCTTGAAACCGTCTATGAGCACTCTGAACAGTTTTACAAACGAGTGCATCAGGCTGTGACGTCTTTGCGAAAAAACAATCTATCTTCTGATGATGACTTTATTAAAAAGCTGGCGGAAGAGCTGACAGATTGCAGCTTTAGAATTTACATGTGTGATGAAGAAGGCGATCAGCTGACGGGAAATGTGTTTAAACAAGATGGAGAATGGGTGTACCAGCCGGAATATGCGGAAAAGAACTGGAGCTGGCGACCTTATTTTCTGGAGAACATTATGAGGATGAGAAATCTCAGAAAAGGATTTTTCAGTGATTTGTACAGTGATTTGGAAACAGGTGAAATGATTAGAACGTTTTCGTATCCGATGGATGATCAGATGTATTTATTTATAGACTTGCCTTATTCTTATTTATATGAACAGGATGGACTGATTTAAGCGGCTGAATGGCCGTTTTTTTTTTATATGAATTGAAAAAAATATCAAAAAACGATTGACATTGATACTGAGAATCATTATCATTTAATTATAGAGAGAAGCTACTCTCTGTTCCCCAACCCCTCTATCAGATCAAGATCCGAAAAAGCTTGGCGCTACCCCCGCCAAGTTTTTTTATTTGCCAAAGCATAAGACAATCTAACGAAACAATAAACCTTACTAGTGGAAAACGTTCTGGGAGGAACAAAAATGTTCTTTCAGCGTGCGAACACCCCGACTCAATGCAGCAACGGCCGTGCAAGAGCTATTAGGCGGCAAATTCGGCAAGAGGCAAGATGTCCACTCTGATCATTACATATTCCAATCGTTTAATTTATGAAGCAAGAACAACATGAAAACCGCTTTGCGATCTCGTATCCAATATGACTGCTGAGAAGTTTAGCCACGTGGAACTTCACCAGGAATTTCAAAAAAAATTGCTGAAATTGCAAAAAAGCTTCTTGACTCTGAGGGCATATCAAAAAAATCATAATTGTGTGCATGACATTCCAAAAAAAGCCTCAAACTAATTAAAAATAGTTTTTTTACATTTTTTCTTTTCTTAAATTTCAGCAGTGAAAATGCCATCCTGTACGACTTTATGGTATGATGCTCAATAGAACTTGTATTATAATAAATACTTGTTGATTTGAAGTTGCTTTTTGAAAGGAGTCTTTTTTTAGAATGTCACAATTAATGGGTATCATCACACGGCTGCAAAGTCTGCAAGAAACAGCGGAAGCGGCTAACGAGCCAATGCAGCGTTATTTCGAAGTAAATGGTGAGAAAATATGCAGTGTTAAATATTTCGAAAAAAATCAAACGTTTGAGCTGACGGTTTTCCAAAAAGGTGAAAAACCTAACACATATCCGTTTGATAATATCGACATGGTTTCCATCGAAATCTTTGAACTTCTTCAGTAAGATTCCTGATATAGGGCGAACAAGCTTCCGCTTTTGCAAAAAATCGCAATAAACGATAAGGAACATACTTGTTTCATGGTTGTAAATCCTTGAAAAGGAGTGTCGTCATGGCTGATTCTTTTCTGTTTTATAATCTTTCAGAAGCACAGATGACCTTTCAAGATGTGATGGAACGGCTTAAAGCCTTTGTTCAAAAGGACCCCCGTTCTTCCTATGTGTTATCGATCGGAACCGATTCACAGGTCTACCGCGATTACACAAAGTTTATTACCGCATTGCATTTGCATCGTACAGGCAAGGGAGCTTGGGGCTGCTTGAAAAATCATACAGTCGACAGACCCATACATAGCCTTCGGGAGAAGATTTCGTTAGAAACGGCGTACAGCCAAGAAACGGCCGCTCATATTCTTGATGGGCACTTAATGGATATTACCGATCTGCTCCTGCCCTTTACCGGTGAGGGGGCGGATCTTACCTTTGAGGTCCATTTGGATATTGGGAAAAAAGGACTTACAAAAGAACTGATCCAAGAAATGACAGGACGTATCACTTCCATGGGGATTGAGGCGAAAATAAAGCCGGATTCATACACTGCCTTCAGCTATGCAAATCGTTTCACAAAATAATTCCGGCTGAAAAGCCAAGGGAAATGTCGAATTATGCGGTTGACGTTTGTTTTCTGATTACTTATTCTAGCGGTAGAGCTGAAAGTAAGTTGTCTTGCTTTCAGAGGTATTCAGTATAAAACAGGGGGCCTGATTGCGAATGAGTCTTATCGGTGAACGATTTACAGAAGAAGAACAAAAACTTCTGCTGAATATCCTGATCAACCATGAATATGCCATCGAGCTTTTAAGCAGTGAGATCAACGATATAGAGACAGGAACCAAAAACGTTGACGGAACCACCTACAAAAAACTTGTAACGCTATACGACCGATTTCGATTTGAAAATTAATGGAGCACCCTATAATTGATACTCGCCCAAAGAGTATCTTTTTTATTGAAAGGAAACTTTTCGACAAATACTGATAAAGTTTATATTATTGTAATATAGGGAATGTATTGTTGATGAAAATGAAAAGGGGTCGAAAACATGATAAGCTTACAATCAGACCAGCTTCTTGAGGCAACAGTCGGACAATTTATGATTGAGGCGGACAAAGTAGCGCACGTTCAAGTCGGCAATAACCTTGAGCACGCATTATTAGTGCTGACAAAAACCGGATACACAGCCATTCCAGTTCTTGATGCTTCCTATCGTTTACATGGTTTAATCGGTACAAATATGATCATGAACAGCATTTTCGGGCTTGAGCGAATTGAATTTGAAAAGCTTGACCAGATTACTGTCGAGGAAGTCATGGTCACCGATATTCCGCGTCTTCATATAAATGATCCAATTATGAAGGGATTCGGCATGGTCATTAATAACGGATTTGTCTGTGTTGAAAATGATGAGCAGGTGTTTGAAGGAATTTTTACGAGAAGAGTGGTTTTGAAGGAATTGAATAAGCACATACGCTCATTAAACAAGTAGGCTTTATGGCCTATTTTTATTATATTGGCAGAGCAACAAAGAAAGCGCATACATAATTTAAACCAGAATAGGGCTTGAATCAGAAACAAAGATTTTATTAGAATGGGAGATAAGAAAAACTTATTGATCATAAAAAGGAGGACGACATGCAGCTTCAAGAGCTTCATATGCTCGTAGTTTTAGCTGAGGAGTTAAATATGAGAAAGGCGGCGGAACGGCTTTTTGTATCTCAGCCGGCTTTATCTCAGCGCTTACAAACAATTGAAAAGGCGTGGGGCACAAAAATCTTTTTAAGATCCCAAAAAGGATTAACGGTAACGCCAGCCGGTGAGAAAATCATTCAGTTTGCGAATGATGTGACGTTAGAGCAGGAAAGAATAAGAGAAAATATTGATGAACTTGAAGGTGAAATTCACGGCACATTGAAGCTTGCCGTCGCCTCCATAATCGGCCAGCATTGGCTCCCTAAAGTCCTGAAGACGTATGTGGAAAAGTATCCGAATGCAAAGGTCTCGCTCATTACCGGCTGGAGCAGCGAAATGCTGAAAAGCTTATATGAGGATCAGGTTCATATCGGTATTATAAGAGGCAACCCTGAGTGGAAGGGCCGTAAAGATTACTTAATGACAGATCACCTTTATTTAGTGGACACTGAAATTTCCTGCATCGAAGACATTGCCCATACAGAACGGCCGTTTATCCAATTTAAAAGCGACAGCACTTATTTTCAGGAAATTCAGCACTGGTGGCATCAAAAATTTAAAACGTCTCCAAAACAGACAATATTGGTTGATCAGATTGAAACGTGCAAACAGATGGCGTTGCACGGAATTGGTTATGCTATTTTGCCGTCTGTTACCCTGCAAAACGAGGATAAAGTCAACAAAATGCCTCTGTTAGACACGAAGGAGCAACCAATCGGACGGGATACATGGCTATTAGGCTATGAACCTGCCTTTGAGCTGAAGCAAGTTCAAGCTTTTGTACAAGTGATAAAGGATATGCTGGATCAGGAAAATCCATTTTAAAGACAGCGATATGCTGTCTTTTTTTATTTATATATTGACAATGAAAATCATTATCATTTAAAGTGATACATATGATATTGAAAATCATTATCAATTGATGAGGTGATAACATGGCTAAAGCCTTGATTACATATGCCAGCATGTCAGGAAATACAGAAGATATTGCTGCAATTATAAAAGAAACGCTTCAGGAATATGAGTTGGATATCGATTGTGTCGAGATAGATGATGTGGATGTGTCTGCTCTGACATCCTATGATTATGTGCTGATTGGCACGTATACATGGGGCGACGGCGATTTGCCTTACGAAGCGGAGGATTTTTTTGATGAGGTCAAACAGCTTCAGCTTAATGGCTTAAAAACAGCCTGCTTCGGATCTGGTGATTATTCTTACCCAAAGTTTTGTGAAGCGGTCAATTTGTTCAGTGACATGCTGCAAGAGGCGGGAGCTGCTGTTTACCAGGAAACATTAAAAATCGAACTGGCGCCTGAGACAGATGAAGATGTAGATAGCTGCCGAGCGTTTGCGAGAGGTTTTCTTGCATGGGCAGATTATATGAACAAGGAAAAAAGCCATGTTTCATAAAGGAGCGACTGCTGTCACGGCGTCGGCATTTTCTGGTTATTTTGTGGCGGTACAAAGAGAAGGCATTTTTCATTATTCCTTGGAGCAGGGCTGGAGAAAGCTTTTTCGTTTGAAAAGCAAAATTCATTGCATCAGTTACATGGGGCCGTACTTATTTGGCGTAGGTGAAAAGGGAACGGTCATTCGATCGTCTGACGAAGGGAAAACCTGGACGATGTCTAGCTTTCCGACAAATGCAACAGTGTGGGCGATTACCGGGCGAAACGACGGGTTTGTCTGCGCCCACGGCAAGCATTGCATTTATGTATCGGATGATTTTGGGGTTTCGTGGCGTGTAGCCAAGCCTTTTGCGGATTTTGATAACCCGCCTGTTATCCGTTCGTTATGCCTGCACGGCGGCAGCCTTTTCATCGGCACACAAATACACGAATATTTTGGAGGCATTTGGGCTTACGACTTTAAACGTGACACTGTCCAAATCGTTAAGAAAGAGGAAAGCCGGATGACGGCATCCATGCTCGTGTTCAATGAAAATTGGCTGGTGGCGGCGATGGGTTCTGTGAAAGGAAAGCACGGTGCTGTCACTGTTAGGAATATTTTGACTGACGAAGAATTCACCATACAATCCAGCATGATCAGAAAAGAAGAATCATTTCTTGATATTTCAGAGGATAATGGAATCATATATGTTACCACCACGCAAGATGAAAATGGTTATTCGAGAATTTACCAGGCCGATCTCGAAGCCCGGGCGTTAAAATGGTTCGATACCATTAAAGGGCATGGGTGGAGAGTGGCGAATCAGAAAGAGAATTTCTTTTGTGCAGGCTTGTATGAATGTAAATTTGTCCAGCCGTATGAAGTTTCAGCAATGATTCATTAGAGGAGGAAAAAAGAATTGGGGAAGATTTTGCTCGTTTATGCAACAATGTCAGGCAACACGGAAGCAATGGCAGATTTGATTGAGAAGGGGCTTCAGGAGGCGGAAGCGGAAGCAGACCGTTTCGAAGCGATGGATATTGATGATGCACAGCTGTTTAACGATTATGATCACATCATTATGGGAACCTATACGTGGGGTGACGGAGATCTGCCTGATGAATTTTTAGACCTTGCTGAAGACATGGATGAGATTGATTTCTCCGGCAAAACATGCGCTGTATTCGGTTCCGGTGATACAGCATATGAATTTTTCTGCGGAGCGGTTGATACGCTCGAAGCAAAAATAAAAGAACGCGGAGGCGAAATTGTTCTGCCCTCGGTAAAAATTGAAAATAATCCAGAAGGTGAAGAAGAGGAAGAATTAATGGAGTTCGGGAGACAATTCGCAAAGAAAAGCGGATGCGCTGTCTGATCACCCAATGGGAACTGCTAAAGCGGCTGTTCCTTTTTTTCTTGTCTTTGTATCTTTCCTTTGATACAGTAATGAGGTAGAAAATCAGGAGGAGGACTTTACATATGAAAATGATGGACGCAAATGAAATTATTTCATTTATTCAAAATAGTACAAAATCTACACCTGTAAAGGTTTACGTGAAAGGTGAGCTGGAAGGAATCAATTTCGGCGAATCTGCGAAAGCTTTTATCAACGGAAACACTGGTGTCGTTTTCGGTGAATGGAGCGAAATCCAAACAGCAATTGAAGAAAATCAAAGCAAAATCGAAGACTATGTGGTTGAAAATGACCGCCGCAATTCTGCGATTCCAACGCTTGATCTTAAAAATATCAAAGCGCGTATCGAGCCGGGCGCGATCATCCGCGACCAAGTTGAAATCGGTGATAACGCAGTCATCATGATGGGTGCTTCTATCAATATCGGCTCAGTCATCGGTGAAGGTACAATGATTGATATGAACGTTGTACTGGGCGGACGAGCTACTGTCGGTAAAAACTGCCATATCGGCGCGGGTTCTGTACTTGCGGGCGTTATTGAGCCGCCATCCGCTAAACCGGTTGTCATTGAAGACGACGTTGTGATCGGCGCAAATGCCGTTGTGCTTGAAGGCGTAACAGTAGGTAAAGGAGCAGTTGTTGCTGCGGGAGCGATCGTAGTAAACGATGTTGAGCCATACACTGTTGTTGCAGGAACACCTGCTAAAAAAATCAAAGACATTGATGAGAAAACAAAAGGCAAAACTGAAATCAAGCAGGAATTACGCCAGCTGTAAGGAATGATTTGATAAAAAGGGCGTGGATAATATATCCACGCCTTATTCGTATAGGCAGGAGGAATGAAAATGAAGAAAGAGGAGCTCATCGCAATCCGCAGAGGTCTGCACCGTATACCGGAGCTTGGATTTCAGGAGTTCAAAACCCAACAGTATTTATTAAATGTCTTGGAACAATACCCGCAAGACAGAATTGAAATTGAGAAATGGCGAACAGGGCTTTTTGTAAAGGTGAACGGGACGGCGCCGGAAAAAATGCTGGCGTACAGAGCGGATATCGACGCACTTTCCATTGAAGAGCAGACCGGTCTTCCATTCGCATCAGAGCATCACGGCAACATGCACGCCTGCGGACACGATTTGCATATGACGATTGCACTCGGCATTATTGACCATTTTGTTCACCACCCGGTCAAACATGATTTGCTTTTTCTGTTCCAGCCTGCAGAGGAAGGGCCTGGCGGTGCAGAGCCAATGCTCGAGAGCGATGTATTAAAAAAGTGGCAGCCTGATTTCATTACTGCGCTGCATATTGCTCCAGAGCTGCCTGTAGGCACCATTTCGACAAAAAGCGGCCTCCTTTTTGCGAATACATCAGAGCTTGTCATCGATCTGGAAGGCAAAGGGGGACATGCAGCCTATCCGCATTTGGCTGAGGACATGGTTGTAGCAGCAAGCACACTTGTCACCCAGCTGCAAACGATCATCTCTAGAAACACAGATCCGCTGGACAGTGCCGTCATTACAGTTGGTACCATTACCGGCGGTTCAGCGCAAAATATCATCGCGCAAACAGCTCACCTGGAAGGCACGATCCGTACGCTTTCTGAAGAATCGATGAAGCAGGTAAAGGAACGGATTGAAGATTTGGTAAAAGGAATCGAAATTGGGTTCCGCTGCAAAGGAAAAGTGACATATCCGTCTGTGTATCACCAAGTTTACAATACGAGCGGACTGACAGAAGAATTTATGTCTTTCGTTGCTGAACATCAACTGGCAACAGTAATTGAAGCAAAAGAAGCAATGACTGGAGAGGATTTTGGCTATATGCTGAAAAAATATCCCGGCTTCATGTTTTGGCTCGGCGCTGATTCTGAACACGGGCTTCATCACGCAAAGCTGAATCCTGATGAAAAAGCCATAGAAACAGCGGTTAACGTCATGACAGGTTATTTTTCTGTTTATGCCAATTAAGTACAAATGAAAGAATAAAATTCCATAAAATGAGCACTCTAGTAAACGGAGGTGTTCAATATGGCTAAAAAAATAGGAATTGAACAATCGTTATCAGATGTAGAAGCTGCATTAAAAGAAAAAGGATATGACGTTGTAATGATGAAAAGCCCTGCCGATGCAAAAGGCTGTGACTGCTGTGTCGTAACAGGTCTTGATAATAATGTGCAAGGAATAGCCGATACGGTAACACAAGCACCTGTCATTACAGCTTCCGGGATGACTGCTGAAGAAATTTGCAGCGAAGTTGAAAGCAGAATTCAGTAAAATAAAAACCGAAGCAAAGAGCTTCGGTTCTTTTATTTATTCTGTTTCTTTGGGAAAAGCGCGGTCAAGCGCGTTTTTTATTTCTTTTCTCAGCACTCGCTCGACCCGCCACTGTTCCATATTTTCTGTTTTGGCAATGATTCTGATCACAATTTCAGAGGTTCCCAGTTCTTGGATACCGATGACATTGGGGCCTTCTTTTATTTGCGGGAGAGCGGCTGCCGTTTCATCACATACTTGCTGTAAAATGTGGATCATTTCATCAATATTTCTTTCAGCCGGCACTTTAATATCAACAAGAGCCTGCATTGTTCCCCGAGAATGATTGCTCACGTTTGTAATGTTTCTGTTTGGGATGTAATGCAGTGTTCCGTCAAAGCTGCGGACTTGAGTTGTTCTTAAGCCAACCTGCTCGACAATTCCGTTAAAGGTGGAAACGGTAATATAATCTCCGACATCCAATTGTTTTTCAAGCAGAATAAAAAAACCTGTCACGATGTCGCTGACAAGCCCTTGGGCGCCAAATCCGACAGCCAGTCCGACAATTCCTGCTCCCGCTAAAAGGGCGCTTGGATCGTAATGAAACAGATCCAGAACCATGACGAAGAATATAAAAATCAGTATGTAAGCAAATATGTTAAGAGTCAGGCTTCGGAGCGTATGTGCACGTCCGATAGACAAGCTGTTCTGCTCCTCGAATTTTGCAAACAGATGTTTAATGATTTTCATGCCTAATGATCGAACGATAAAATAGAGCAATATCATAATGACGAGTTTAATGAGCAGAACACCTGCATTTGTAATCAGTCCCGCCCAATCGTATTGTTTAATAAAATCCATGTTGGTGCTCCTTTTCTGAATTGATTGCTGCACGTTGAGATTTGTTACCCTATACATGAACATGTTAAACGTTTTATTTGAAAATGTCGAAGCCAAAGACATGCAAGATTTGTTAAAAATTGACTCGGGAAATCTCCTCCTATATAATGGGCATTGCGATGTTATTAACGTAATATGGATAAAAATCCTTTATTTTCATGTGAATCCGGCTTTTAAGCTAAACTATAAATTGGAGGGATACATATGGCGGAACGTATGGTAGGTAAACAAGCTCCTCGTTTTGAAATGGAAGCAGTCCTTGCAAGTAAAGAATTTGGCAAAGTAAGTCTTGAGGAAAACATGAAAAAAGATAAATGGACAGTGCTGTTCTTCTATCCAATGGATTTCACTTTTGTTTGTCCGACAGAAATTACAGCAATGTCTGACCGCTATGACGAATTCGAAGATCTTGATGCAGAAGTAATCGGGGTTTCTACTGATACAATTCATACTCATTTGGCGTGGATTAATACAGACCGAAAAGAAAACGGCCTTGGCCAGCTGAAATATCCGCTTGCTGCTGATACAAACCACGAGGTATCTCGTGAATATGGCGTATTAATCGAAGAAGAAGGTGTGGCCTTGCGTGGATTGTTTATTATCAATCCTGAAGGCGAGCTCCAATATCAAACGGTTTTCCATAATAACATTGGCCGTGATGTTGATGAAACGCTTCGTGTCCTTCAAGCGCTGCAAACTGGCGGACTCTGCCCGGCCAACTGGAAACCAGGCCAAAAAACACTTTAATTCTTTCTAAGAACGAAAAAGGGTCTAACTTATTCGTTAGGCCTTTCTGTTTAATAGGAGGGAAAAGCAATGAAATTACGTCAGCCAATGCCTGAATTAACAGGGGAAAAAGCTTGGTTCAATGGTGAAGTAACGAGAGAGCAATTGATCGGGGAAAAGCCGACGCTTATTCATTTCTGGTCCATCAGCTGCCATCTGTGCAAAGAAGTGATGCCGCAAGTGAATGATTTTCGTGATAAATATCAAGATAAACTGAACGTTGTAGCTGTGCATATGCCTCGTTCCGAAGATGACCTTGATCTCGCAAAAATTAAAGATGTAGCTGCTGAACACGACATTACTCAGCCGATTTTTGTCGACAGTGATCATGCTTTAACCGATGCATTTGAAAATGAATATGTGCCTGCATACTATGTGTTTGATCAAACAGGACAGCTCCGTCACTTCCAAGCCGGAGGGAGCGGCATGAAAATGCTTGAAAAACGTGTGAATCGCGTTCTGGCTGAAACAGAACAGGCATCTGAATAGTTCTTCATAAAAAACCTGATCTCATCAGGTTTTTTTATTTGTGCAAGAAAGTAATCGGAGAAGAGTAAGAAGCTTATTTTTCCAAATTTGGGCATAGGAAATGGTGATTTGTTTGATTGATACGCTAAAAAACTGCTATTTTTTTATGTTTTTCCTCAATTTTAGATAAATTTCATATCCCATAACTCGAAAATTGTAGATATTACACTAAATTTCATTAAAGAAGTAAGTAAAAGATATATTTTCAACATTATACCAATTGAATTCGAAAGACCCTCAACCCCTTGTGAATAAAGGACTCTTTTGAAAAATAAAACATTTTCAGAAAATAAGGAATTTTTCATAGAGTAAATATAATAGTAAAATGCTAAAATAATAGTTGATAAAATTACTTTTGTAATCTAATATCTTAATTAAAGATGTTAATTTTGATAGGGGGTACATTGAGGAATGTTTAATGAAAGAGAAGCTTTGCGCTTACGATTAGAACAATTAAATGAAGCTGAAGTGAAAGTCATTCGTGAATATCAAATCGAACGTGATAAAATATACGCAAAATTAAGAGAGCTGGACAGAAATGGAAGCCCTTCCGAAGTCAAAAAGGATTTCCGTTCTGAACGAAAAACTGACTCTCTGCCGGTTCTCGCTGAGCTTGCGGCTCAGGAAATCAGAAGCTATCAGCCGCAATCACAACAGCAGTCTGTACAGCCTCAGCTTCAATCTATTTCCTCTCTTCCTGCCGGTATACCAGACGGAACAACACGAAGAAGAAGAGGAACGGCAAGACCGGGATCGAAAGCAGCTAAGCTGCGTGAAGCTGCCATTAAAACATTAAAACGCCACAACGCGGCGATTAAGAGCTCCGAGCTTCAAAAAGAGATTGAAAAAGAAAGCGGTCTTGAAATCCCTAATATGACAACGTTTATGCAAAGCTTAATTAAAATGTACCCGGAAGTGAAAAAACCGTATCGCGGCCAGTACATTTTAGAAGGTGAAATCGAATCAGCTGAATCTGCAGAATCAGCAAATGAATAAACATACAGAAAAACTGCTTGGCGTAGTGCTCAAGCAGTTTTTTATTGAGTTTTTTTCTGTGAAGGTTTGTTTTCTTTTTCAAGATTGAGCTTATATACCCACTTTTGATAAGGTTTTTCCTCAGCGGCTCTGTTTTTCAGCTCTTCGATTGTATGACTCATGGACTGGTCTGATGATTGGGCGCGGACGAGCTGTTTTTGAAGTGCATGTATCTGTTTGGTGACATCTTCAAGTATGGTTTCTACATGATTTGGCTGCGCGTAGACCGCTGGAGCTTCTTCTTCCGTTTTTTCTGTTTGTTTCGTGCCGCCATCAATATCGGCAAAATGAGAAGCAATCCAGGCATCGCTTTCATCAAGCTGCCGTTTATACGATATAATAGTTTCGTGAAATAATTTTTCTTTCGTTTTTTCTATTTCGAGCAGCCTTTCTTTCGTTTCTATGATTCGGTCTTTCATATGATCAACTTCTATTTTGATATGTTTTAGCTGATATTCTTTTTCTACCATTTGCTCTTTTAGACGGCCGTTTTCGGCTTTTATTAATTCGGTTTGCTGTTTTGCTTGAAGCAGTGCGTTCTGTTTCTGCTCAATAGAGGCCTGAAGATGGCTGATTCGTTGATGCAGATGTTTATTTTCTTCTTCAATTTTAATTTTAGCGATATGAAGTTTATGTTTTTCTTGAATTTCGGCTTTGCGTTTGTAGGTTTCAGCAGAAAGAAGCTCCTGCAATGCAACGATTTTATCAAGCAGTTCAGCTCTTATTTGATGCAGGGTATGGCTGGTATGGGAGGCGTGTTTTTCTTTCGTTGACATGTTTGTTAATTCGGCAGACAGCTGCTGGAGTTTTTCTTTCATATCGTTATTTTCTTTGAGCAGTTTGTTATTTTTCTGATGGAAGTAGCTTGCTTCAAGTTCGGCAATCAGCTTATGGCACCTTGAAAGCTCTGATTTTAAGTAAAGGTTCTCCTGAGACACGTCGTGGAAAAAAGGACCTGATCTTTTCATTCGAACCATCTCCCTCATGATGTTAACACTACAATATGCAAATACTGAACAGCTATTCCTCTTTAATAAACAGACAAGCAGTGGCGTCGGGGCTTTGCTTTTGCTATGCTTTTAACGAACTAGAGGTGAGATGACATGGAGCATATAAGCGTACTGCTGGCAGGGGGAGCCTCACGGCGCTTCGGAGAACCGAAGGCGTTTGTGAAATGGAGGGGCAGGATGTTTTACGAATGGGCCCAAAGGGCGCTTGGAGAACATACGGTTATCATCAGCCGTCCTGAGTTTATTGATAGATTTCAAGAAAACGGTGAAAATGAAGTGTATCAAGATGCTGAGCCTTTTCAAGGCATGGGGCCATTGGCTGGTATATATACCGCTTTTAAAAAGACAGACGGTGATCTTTATACTGTTCTTTCCTGTGACACGCCGCTGATACAAAGAAGGACGATTCTGGAGCTCAAGCGTCTGATGACTGCCGGTATCGACGCAGTCGTCCCGATTTCAGATGGACGGGAGCAGCCATTGATTGCAATTTACCATAAAAGAATCATGCCCATTCTATATGATCAGCTTTCTGAGAAGAGATTAAGAATTTCAGATTTGTTAGATCGAATTTCAGTTTGTTACGTACACGCTGAAGAAATTGGGGCAAATCCGGCTGAGTTTATCAACATTAATACACGTGAGGATTTTAACTGTTTGGAAGAAAAAACGGATTCCTTCAGGTGGGACTGATGGGGCAAAAACATGTTAAGATGACATAAAAGATAAGGAGAACAGGTTTGATGGAGGAGCGTTATTCACGGCAAATCAGATTTAAACAAATAGGGGAAAAGGGCCAGAAAAGACTGGGAGACAGCCATGTGCTGGTTGTTGGAGCGGGAGCGCTCGGGACTGCAGGAGCTGAAGGGCTTGCGAGAGCGGGAGTCGGCACCATTACCATTATTGACCGTGACTATGTGGAGTGGAGCAATCTGCAAAGGCAGCAGCTTTACACAGAAAGCGACGCCAAGCTCCGCATGCCGAAAGCCATGGCTGCCAAGGAGCATCTTTCAGTGATTAACAGCGGAATACATATTGAGGCCCATGTTGCCGAAGGAACGGCCGAAACGCTTGAACCGCTGATTGAAAAAGCAGATGTCGTGATCGACGCGACAGATAATTTTGAAACCCGCATGCTGATAAACGATCTTGCCCAGAAAACAAAGACACCGTGGGTCTATGGCGCTTGTGTAAGCAGCCAAGGGATGTTCATGACGATTATTCCGGGAGAAACCCCTTGTCTATCTTGTTTGTTTGAGCAAATTCCTGTCGGCGGGGCGACGTGTGATACGGCTGGCATCATTCCGCCCGCTGTGCATATCGTTTCTGCCTATCAGCAGGCTGAGGCTTTAAAGCTGCTAACCGGCCAAACAGACGCGATACAGCGCGGTTTTGTGACGTTCGATGTCTGGAACAACTCGCATATGAAGATTAACGTTAATCATGTACGCCGTGAGGATTGCCCGTCTTGCAGAACACATGCGGTTTATCCTTATCTCCAAGACTGGAACACACCAAAAGCCGCTGTACTGTGCGGCCGTGATACAGTTCAGATAAGGTCGGAGTCATTAAAAAGAATTCCGAAACAGGAGCTCATCAAGCGGCTGAAAACAATTGGCAAGGTCGAGGCCAATGCGTTTTTGCTGCATATTTTTTACGAGGATTTCAGAATCGTCATCTTCAATGACGGACGTGCACTGGTGCATGGAACAAATGATGTGAAAGAAGCCAATTCCGTGTTGGCAAGAGTAATTGGATTGTAACAACTGGAGGGGTCAGAATGCTGGAGAAAAGAACACCGATACCGGTAGACGAGGCAGTTCGGCGTGTCTGCCATTTTCAAAAACAAGGGGAAACAGAATGGGTGGCGCTTGAAGACAGCCTTCATCGATTTTTAGCTGAAGACGTAACAGCAGATCACCATGTACCCGCATTTGACCGTTCGCCATACGACGGTTTTGCCGTCAGAGCGTGCGATACGGCTGAAGCTTCACGTGAGAACCCAGTTCGGTTTGAAGTCATTGACCACATCGGAGCGGGGGCTGTATCTGAAAAAGAACTTGGCCCGTTTGAGGCCGTGCGGATTATGACTGGCGCGCAAATCCCTGAAGGGGCTGATGCTGTCGTCATGATTGAGCTGACTCAACCCTTTGAGGAGAATGGGAAGGCGTTTATGTCTTTAAAACGCCGTTTTCAGCCAGGGGATAATATTTCAAAAACAGGTGAAGACGCTCAAAAAGGGAGTGTTTTATTGAGAAAGGGCACCCGAGTGACACCAGGAGTGACTGCGCTTTTGGCAACGTTCGGATACGCATCTGTGCCTGTCGTGAGAAAGCCTGTTGTCGGGATTATCGCAACCGGTACCGAATTGCTGAATGTCAGTGATCCGCTGGAGCCGGGGAAAATCCGCAACAGCAATGCCAGTATGGTGTATGCGCAAGTAATAGAAGCAGGCGCAACACCGCTTTATTTAGGGAAAATTTCTGATGATCTGGATAAAAGCTTTGCCGCGGTCAAAGAAGCGATGAAAAAGGTTGATTTTCTGATTACAACTGGCGGTGTGTCGGTTGGTGATTTTGACTTTTTGCCAGCGATCTATGAAAAACTCGGAGCGGACGTGCTCTTTAATAAAGTTGCCATGCGCCCGGGCAGCGTGACGACGGTGGCGCATGCACACGATATGCTGCTGTTTGGCCTGTCAGGTAATCCGTCGGCATGCTATGTCGGCTTTGAACTGTTTGTCAAACCGATGATCCAGACATGGCTTCTCAATGAAAAACCTCATTCGATTTGTGCGGAAGCTGTTTTGACTAAGGATTTTCCAAAGCCGAACCCCTTTACCCGATTTGTTCGTGCTTTCGTGTATCATCAGGAAGGAAAGCTGTTGGCGGCACCCGTCGGATTAGATAAATCCAGCTCCGTCACGTCACTTGCAGAAGCAAATGCGTTTATTATCCTGCCGGGCGGCACGAGAGGATATGAATCAGGCAGAACGGTTCAAGTGCTGCTCATCAGAGAAGAGAATGGAAGTGAATGGCCTTGGTCCGTCCTTTCCCGATCGTCCAAGTTGTAGGATTTCAAAACAGCGGGAAAACAACGTTTATCGAGCGCATTCTTGAAAAAGCCTTTGAACAGGGGCTCAATTTCGGCTGCCTGAAGCACCATGGTCACGGCGGTGAACCGCAAACGTTCACTGAAGGAAAAGACACTGACCGTTATCGAGCGGCAGGTGCTAGTGTGACAGCAGTAGAAGGTGCTGGTATATTACAGCTGACAGCCCGCCGCAATTGGGATTTGCCGCGGCTGATTGAGTTATATCGGTTTCTAGAAACAGACTGCCTTCTGATTGAAGGCTTTAAAAAAGCCCCTTATCCTAAAGTGGTTATACTTAGCAAAAAGGAAGATCTAGAAGCGCTGCAGGCAGTAAATACAATCGCCATCATCTATAGAAAAAAAGAGCATATGACAGAGCATCAGGGATTACCCGTTTTTCATGCGGATGATCCGGTTGCCGTGGATTTTGTGCTTTCACAGCTGAAGGGGGAATCTGCATAATGGAACGGTTTGAGATCACGAAAACACCCATTATTACTGAAGACATCATCAAAAAAGTGGAGAAACGGGAAGCAGGGGCAATTACGACATTTATTGGCACGGTTCGGGAATGGACAAACGGAAAAAGAACGGTTCGGCTGGAATATGAGGCATATGAACCGATGGCCGTGCAAATGCTGGCTCAAATCGGCGCTGAAATCGAAGAAAAATGGGGAGGTGCTTCAGCTGCGATCACGCACCGTATAGGTGTGCTGGATATCGGTGAAGCAGCGGTAGTGATCGCTGTATCATCTCCCCATCGGAAAGCTGCTTATGAAGCCAATGAGTATGCGATCGAACGAATTAAACAGATTGTGCCGATTTGGAAAAAAGAAATTTGGGAAGACGGTGAGCAATGGATCGGCGACCAGCTTGAAACAACAGCTTACCCGAACGGAAAACCAGACTTAAGCGAGGGAGAGCAGCATGATTAAAATTCTTTTATTTGCAGGGCTTGCTGAACAGGCTGGCAAACGAGCATTGGAAATAGATATGGAACAAGCAACTACAGACGAAATAAAAGCGAATCTAAAAGAACAATACGGCCTTGCATCCATTGATACAGCTATGATTGCTGTTAACGAAAGCTATGTAAAAGAAAATACCTCCGTATCTTCAGGTGACACGGTAGCCATCATTCCGCCGGTCAGCGGAGGATGAAAACCGGACGGCACTCAGCCGTCCGGTTTTTTTGTGCTTCATTCGCATATCCCCAAGTACTCCCAGCATACAATGATTTTCTGTAAGCGTTTATTTTACATAAGGGACTCCCTATAAAGTAAGAGACTCACTCCAACATTAGACTGAATTTTTGAAAAACAATAGAAATTTATTTCGGGTATCGATATAGTAAAGAAGATATAAACGAGAAAGGTGCTGGATATGGAGACATTTAAAAGATTAAAAATGTTTTATTGGCCGTACAGAAAGGTGTTTATGTGGTCGCTTCTCGCCATGCTTTTGATGACTGCGATTACTGTCGTTTACCCGATTATCCTGCAAATTACGATTGATGAAATCGTGCTGGGGAGGCAGTATCAGCTTGCAGCATGGGTCAGTTTAGGATTTATTGCGGTAATGGCCCTGAAAGGAACCGCCACTTTTTTTCATCAATATTTAGGTGATATGTTCGGGATCAAATCCGTTTATCGGCTGAGAAATGGCCTCTATGAAAAACTGCAGCGGCTTTCTTTTTCTTATTATGATAACGCGAAAACAGGTGATTTGATGTCCAGGCTGACAGCTGATGTTGAAGGGCTTCGTTTTTTCTTATCATACGGTCTCGCTGAGCTCATTCGATTCGTCCTGCTGGTCGCCATCAGCCTGTCGGTCATGTTTTACTATTCTGTTCCACTTACGCTTGTAACAATAGCTGTTCTGCCATTTCTCGCTGTTGCTGTATATCAGTTTGACAAAAGGGTCCATCCTGCCTTTAGAGGCATCCGCAAATCGTTTGCGAAACTCAATACAAAAGTCCAGGAAAATATCAGCGGCATCAATACGGTGAAATCTCTTTCCAGAGAGGATTTTCAGATCAGCACTTTTAATAAGGCTAATGCGGAATACAGGGCACAGTATTTACAAACATCATCCATTTGGTCTGCGTATTTCCCTTTAATGGAGTTCATCGGTAATATTTGTATTGTAGCTCTCCTCTCATATGGCGGCTACTTGGTCATGCAAAATCAGCTTAATCCCGGCGAGCTTGTCGCTTTTTTCAGCCTCGTGAATTATATGATGTGGCCGATTATGAACTTAGGTTTTGTAATCAATATGTTCTCTCAAGCAAAAGCGTCAGGTGAACGCCTGCTGGAAATTCTGGAAAAAGAAGAAGACATCACAGACCATGCTCATGTTTTGCATAAACAAAAATTAACCGGCAATGTCCATTTCGAAAATGTTTCTCTTGCATACGGAAAAGAACAAACAAACGCGCTGCGCAATGTAAGCTTTGAGGCAAACAGCGGGAAGGTAATCGGCCTATTGGGCCCGACAGGTTCAGGCAAAAGCTCAGTTACACAGCTCCTCACCAGATTTTACAGCCCTGTTGGCGGAATGATTACCATTGATCACAAGCCCCTCACAGATTATTCATTAAAAACCCTTCGCTCCAATATCGGGGTCGTACTTCAAGAATCTTTTCTGTTTTCATCTACGATTCGAGCAAACATTTCGTACGGGAGGCCGGATGCCTCAATGGAAGACATCATCGAAGCCGCAAAAAGGGCGCAGGCTCACGACTTTATTATGGAGCTTCCTGACGGATATGACACCATGCTGGGAGAGAGGGGAATGGGGCTTTCCGGCGGACAGAAACAGCGTATTGCCATTGCGAGAGCCATTTGCTTGAACCCGAGCATTTTAATATTGGACGACGCCACAAGTGCAGTAGATATGCAAACGGAGCACAGCATACAGCTTGCCTTAAAAGAAGTCATGAAAAACCGCACAACCTTTATCATCGCTCACCGCATTTCTTCACTGAAACACGCCGATGAAATTCTCGTTTTTGATAAGGGGCGCATTTGTGAAAGGGGAACACATCAAGAGCTTCTTGAAAAAGGCGGCTATTATAAAAAGATTTACGATTTGCAATACCGTGATGTCAAATTGATCAATGAGCCGCATCAGGTCGGATAGGGAGGGCCATATGAAACAAGCAAAAAAACAGGGGATTTTGGAGCGTTTCTATTATTCTTCAGATGAAATCATTGAAAAGCCGTTTAACTGGGCTCAAATGTGGCGGCTGCTGAGCTATGTCAAACCATATCGAAAAACAATTTTGCCGCTTTCCTTTCTCACCGTATTGATTGGGACTGCTGTAAAGCTTGTGATTCCTATTCTGATCGGCGTTTATGTTCTCGATCAAGCCATTACAGCGAGAAACTCGGGGCTGCTGATCCAGCTCATTTTCATCATTAGCGGTTTATATGTCCTCAATTATGCCGCCAATGTGTTAAGAATCAGGTGGATGAATCAGCTTGGCCAGCATGTGATATACGATTTGCGGCAGCATTTATTTACCCATGTGCAGCGCTTATCCCACCGATTTTTTGATCAGCGGTCGGCCGGGTCGATCTTGGTCAGGGTTATGAATGATATTAACTCTCTTCAGGAGCTCTTTACAAGCGGAGTCATCAACTTATTGACGGACTTGCTGCTTTTGGCCGGCGTTATTATCATTTTGTTTACGCTGAGTCCTGAGCTGACTATCGCCATCATGGTGACACTGCCGATTATGTTTTTTATTTCAACAAGTCTAAGGAAAAAAATACGCCGCTCCTGGCAATCGGTGCGTCTAAAGCAATCGAAGCTAAACTCTCATTTGAATGAAAGCATTCAGGGCATCCGTGTCACACAGGCATTTACGCAGGAAGAAGAAAACATGGCGTATTTTGACGGCGTTAATCAGGAGAACTATCAATCTTGGCAGGAAGCAACAAGAAAAAATGCCATGTTCCGTCCGCTGGTAGAAATGACGAATGCGATTGGAACGGCTGTCTTAATTTGGTATGGCGCCACACTCATCATGAATGAAACCATCACGATTGGTGTCTTTGTTTCTTTTGCCTTCTATCTGGGCATGTTTTGGGAACCTATTTCGAGACTGGGCCAGGTCTACAACCAGCTGTTAATGGGGATGGCATCATCAGAGCGGATTTTTGAGTTTCTGGACGAACAGCCAAATGTCAAGGAGAAGCCGGATGCCATTCATAAGAAAACGATAAATGGAGAGATCAGATTTGAAGAGGTTGAATTTTCCTATGATGAAAAACGAAAAGCCCTTCACGCTGTTTCCTTCTCTATCCCGGCGGGCTCGACGCTTGCGCTTGTCGGGCATACGGGAAGCGGGAAAACGACGATCGCCAACTTAATCAGCCGTTTTTATGATGCCACGGGAGGCACGATTAAAATAGACGGTATTCCGATTAAGGATCTTTCTCTTGCCAGTTTGCGCTCTCAAATCAGCATTGTGCTGCAAGATACATTTATTTTCTCCGGGACTATCATGGAAAATATTCGTTTTGGACGGCCGGGTGCTTCAGACGAAGAGGTGATGAAAGCAACCCAAGCGGTCGGAGCGGATGAGTTTATTTCTGGTTTAGCAGGAGGGTACGAAACAGAGGTGGAGGAAAGGGGGAGCGTACTGTCCGCCGGACAGCGCCAGCTCATTTCCTTTGCAAGAGCATTGCTCGCCGATCCGGCTATTATCATCTTGGACGAAGCAACGGCAAGTATTGATACAGAGACGGAGGTGAAAATTCAGCAAGCTTTGAAAACGCTGCTGAAAGGGCGTACAGCAGTGATGATCGCCCACAGATTGTCCACGATCCGCGACGCCGACCGGATCATTGTTCTTGATCACGGCAAGAAAATGGAAGAAGGAAACCATGAGCAGCTGCTCGCTAAAGGAGGCATCTATGCCGGGCTTGTGAAAGCGCAATACAGTACAGCGATAGAATAAGAGCAAAAGCCTTCAGTTATATACTGCAGGCTTTTCGAATTTTATTAGAAAAACATGAAACTTTTTGATACTTCTCCCGTATGATCTGTTAGATATTCTCAAGGAGGTTTTGAAATGGAAACAAATGTAGAAAAAAACAGCGGAATGGTGACTGAAAAGCCGTCACTTTTCGGAGTGATCACAAGTCCGGCCGTTCAATTTGAAAGAATAAGAGAAAGGCCGGTTGTATGGGGGCCGCTTTTTATTGTTGCAGTGATTATCATCGTTGGCGCGGTGTTGCAATCGCTCGGTACGGATTATAGTGAACTTTTGAAAAGCGGGGACACTCAAGGGTTATCAGCTGAACAAATTGAAACTGTCGCAACCATAACCAAATTTGGAGGAATGGCAGGCGCTATTTTCGGCGGTATCGCAGCGTTATTTATTGCCCCTCTTATTTATTGGCTCTGTGTAAAAATATCAGGCGGTGTTACGTCATACAAAAAAATGTTTTCTCTCGGTCTATTTGTCTCTTTGATTAGCAGTCTTGGATTATTGATTAACGGAATTGTTGCTTTTACGACTGACGCGAATCCTCTTTACAGCACGACGTCACTGGCAGGAATTATCCAGTCTGACGGGGCTCTCGCCAGCGTGTTAAACACCTTTGAGATATTCAGTATATGGAGCTATGTATTATTAGCAATCGGACTTCACAAAACAGGCGGCATCTCTAAAAAAGCAGGATGGATTTCAGTCATTGTTCTTTTCGGCATTTTGGTTGCCTTTTCGTTCTTTTCAGGTTTAATCAATTCTGTGGCGGGTGCATAAACTCATGAAAAAAGTTTGGATCGGAATTGGAATCGCCGCTTTAGTCGCTCTTTTTATTGGAATAAATATATACCGGTCTGCCGCTCCGACAAGCGGCAGCGCCGGCCAGAATATACAGACGGGAAGACTCGAAGAAAAAGAAATCTCGTCAACGGTTATGATTCCCGGCACACTTAAATTTTCAAATGAACAGTATGTGTTCTATGAAGCGGATAAAGGGACATTAGAAGACATTAAAGTGAAGGAAGGCGATAAAGTTAAAAAGGACACGCCTTTAGTCACCTATACAAATGAGCAGCTGAGCTTGGAAAAAGAACAGAACCAGTTAACGGCTGAATCGAATCAGCTTCAAATTGACCAAATTCAAGAAAAGATAAAAGCGTTAGACAATAAAGAAAAAGAACTGGCAAAACAGGTTGGAAAGAAAGAAGCAGAAAAACAAATTGAGTCTGAACGGACGGAGCTTCAAATGCAGGAAAAAACAGCTGAGATCGAATTAAAACAAACCGAGCTTCAGCGGCAGTCACTTGCCAGTCGGGTATCAGATCTTGAAGTGAAAAGCGAAATCGAAGGCACTGTTATTTCTGTCAACCAAGAAGCGGCATCCAAAAAATCAGATATTCAAGAGCCTGTCATACATATCGGCAACCCGAAAGACCTTGTCGTCTCAGGGAAATTATCTGAATACGATACACTGAAAGTCAAAAAAGGCCAGAAGGTCACACTCACTTCAGATGTTATCCAGGATAAAACATGGAAAGGCACAGTTTCCGCTGTCGGACTTGTTCCGGATCAGCAGGAAAGCACTGCGGCACAAGGAACAGAACAAGCAGTCCAATACCCCCTTCAAGTGAAAATAAAAGGGAAGCTTCCAGAAGGAAAGCCAGGCTTTAAATTCATCATGAATATTGAAACAGATAAGCGGAAAGCAAATACGCTTCCTTCAAAGGCAGTTAAAAAAGAAGATGATCAATATTATGTGTATACAGTAAAAGACGGAAAAGCAAAACGAGTTGATGTCAAAATCGGTGAAGTAACAGATGATCTGACAGAAATTAAAGAAGGAATTTCTCAAGATGATCAAGTCATTTTGAATCCTTCTGATCAGGTGACCGATGGAACGGAAGTGAAAGCATAAATGATTCAGCTTTCTAATGTGCGAAAAAGCTATCAGATCGGCAGGGAAACGTTTGATGTTCTCCATTCTATTCATTTGGACATCCATCAAGGGGAATATGTCTCAATTATGGGGCCGTCAGGATCAGGGAAATCGACGATCATGAATATAATCGGCTGCCTTGACCGGCCGACTTCCGGTACGTATAAATTAGACGGCGAAGATATTTCTTCATATAAAGATAAAGAATTGGCGGCAGTCCGTAACCAGTCCATCGGTTTTGTATTTCAGCAATTTCAGCTTCTTCCGCGGCTGAATGCCAAAAAAAACGTCGAGCTGCCGATGATTTATTCCGGGATAGGCAAAAAAGAACGTCAAGAGCGGGCTGAGAGAGCGTTGGAAAAAGTCGGGTTAGCTGATCGAATGCTCCACATGCCCAATGAGCTGTCGGGCGGGCAGAAGCAGCGGGTGGCGATTGCGAGGGCGATCGTGAATGAGCCAAAATTGATTTTAGCTGATGAACCGACCGGCGCGCTTGATACGAAAACAAGCGCGGCAATTATGGATCAATTTACAGCATTAAATGCCGAGGGAACGACAATCGTTCTTGTTACTCACGAGCCGGAGGTTGCGGATTGCACGAATCGGATCATCATGGTGCGTGACGGAAACATTGTTCCTGCCAGCTCCGGGCAAAGGAGCGTGGGAGAATGAGCCTGTTAGAGAACATCAGAATGGCTCTAAGCTCTGTCCTTGCCCATAAAATGCGTTCAATCTTAACGATGCTCGGCATTATCATTGGTGTAGGCTCTGTCATTGTCGTCGTTGCGGTAGGGCAGGGCGGCGAGCAAATGCTGAAGCAGTCGATCAGCGGTCCGGGAAATACCGTGGAGCTGTACTACATGCCAAGCGATGAGGAGCTTGCAAGCAATCCGAACGCTGCAGCAGAATCTACGTTTACAGAAAACGATATTAAAGGTTTAAAAGAGATAGAGGGCATCAAACAAGTCGTTGCTTCCACTTCAGAGAGTATGACAGCGCGTTATCATGAGGAAGAAACGGATGTTACGATTAACGGAATAAACGATGGATATATGAATGTCAATTCTTTAAAAATAGAAAGCGGCAGAACCTTTACCGACAATGATTTTCTCGCGGGGAAAAGAGCCGGAGTCATCTCTCAAAAGATGGCAGAAGAGCTGTTTGATAAAACCTCCCCTCTCGGTGAAGTAGTCTGGGTCAACGGACAGCCTGTTGAAATTATCGGCGTGCTGAAAAAAGAAACAGGCTTGCTTTCTTTCGGATTAAGTGAAATGTATGTGCCATTTAATATGATGAAATCCTCTTTTGGCACAAGTGATTTCAGTAACGTATCATTGCAAGTCGAATCAGCAGACAACATAAAATCAGCTGGAAAAGAAGCTGCACAGCTGGTAAATGACAATCATGGCACAAAGGATTCTTATCAAGTGATGAACATGGAAGAGATTGCTGCCGGAATTGGCAAAGTAACGGCGATTATGACGACAATTATCGGCTCAATTGCAGGCATCTCTCTTTTGGTCGGCGGAATCGGTGTTATGAATATTATGCTCGTATCAGTCACAGAACGGACGCGAGAAATCGGAATCAGAAAATCACTCGGTGCGACGAGGGGGCAGATTCTGACTCAGTTTTTAATTGAATCAGTCGTATTGACGCTTATCGGCGGACTGATTGGGATAGGAATCGGGTACGGAGGGGCCGCGCTTGTTTCTGCCATTGCGGGCTGGCCGTCACTCATATCCTGGCAGGTTGTATGCGGGGGCGTGCTTTTCAGTATGCTCATTGGTGTTATTTTCGGCATGCTTCCTGCAAATAAAGCCGCAAAGCTTGATCCGATTGAAGCTCTGCGTTACGAGTAGCCTCATGCAACATGCATGAGGCTTTTTTATGTTTAGTGATTTCTACTACGAATATAAAAGACTTTTTTCATTAAAATAAGAAGAAAATGTCGTACAATTGTCCTTATTTTTGTCGAATTTACAGTTTACAAACCCTATAGACATGCGTTAATATGGAGAAACGTGAAAGATTTTGATAGTTATTGAATGAATTTGAATGATTTTAGTTGCCTAAACTGAAAATAGCGTTTACAATGAAATTGTATTCAAAATGAATACGTTTTCATTAGGAGGTGAAGCATGCTAACTCCTGAACGGCATCAATTGATTATTGATCAAATAGAAAAGTATGATGTGGTAAAAATTCAAGAGCTCATAAATCTGACAAATGCTTCTGAATCAACAATCAGAAGAGATTTATCGACACTTGAAGAACGCGGTTTTTTAAAGCGTGTTCATGGGGGAGCTGCCAAGCTTTCCGATATTAGACTTGAACCCGATATGCTTGAAAAATCATCCAAAAACCTTCACGATAAATTGAAGATTGCTGAAAAAGCGGCTTCATTTTTAGAAGAAGGGGATTGCATTTATCTTGATGCAGGCACGACGACTTTGCACATGATTGATTTTATGGATAAAAGCAAAGATATTGTCGTTGTCACAAACGGGGTGATGCATATCGAAGCATTAATAAGGAAAGAAATTTCTTTTTATCTGCTTGGAGGATACGTAAAGCACAGAACGGGCGCGGTTATTGGAGGCGCTTCACTGATTGCCATGGATCAGTACAGATTCGATAAGAGCTTTCTGGGGACAAACGGTGTCCATACAGAGGCTGGATTCACAACGCCGGACCCTGATGAGGCCCTTTTAAAACAGAAAGCTGTCAAACAGGCAAAACACGCTTACGTCTTAGCAGACCCTTCGAAATTCGGAGAAATTTCATTTTCGGCATTCGCCGGAATAGGCGACGCAACAATCATTACGACTGACGCTGAAGAGCTTACATTCGATAATTACCAAGAAAAAACTGTCGTAAAGGTAGTGAAACCATGATTTACACTGTAACACTTAATCCATCTGTCGATTATATTGTTCACGTTGAAGATTTTACTGTAGGAGGCCTGAACCGTTCCGTATACGATACAAAGTATCCAGGGGGCAAAGGCATCAACGTATCGAGACTGCTGAAAAGACACCATGTACCGTCTAAAGCGCTCGGATTTGTCGGCGGATTTACCGGAGAATATATCAAAACGTTTTTGCGGGAAGAAAACCTGGAAACAGCTTTTTCTGAAGTAAAAGAAGATACCCGTATCAATGTAAAGCTGAAAACTGGTGATGAAACTGAAATTAACGGGCAGGGACCGACAATTTCGGATGAAGATTTCAAAGCCTTTTTAGAACAGTTCCAATCTTTGCAAGAGGGAGATATCGTCGTCCTTGCAGGAAGCATTCCATCTTCACTGCCTCACGATACTTATGAAAAAATCGCAGAGGCCAGCAAACAGCAGAACGCGCGAGTTGTTCTGGATATCTCAGGCGAGGCGCTTTTAAAAGCGACAGAAATGAAACCGTTTTTGATGAAGCCAAACCATCATGAGCTGGGAGAAATGTTCGGCACGACAATTACATCTGTTGAAGAAGCTGTTCCTTATGGGAAAAAGCTTGTAGAACAAGGCGCTGAACATGTAATCGTATCCATGGCCGGAGACGGAGCGCTTCTGTTTACGAAGGAAGCTGTTTACTTTGCTAACGTGCCAAAGGGGAAATTGGTAAACTCAGTCGGAGCAGGAGATTCAGTCGTTGCAGGTTTTCTTGCCGGTATTTCCAAACAGCTGCCGCTTGAAGAAGCATTCCGCTTAGGAGTGACATCAGGCAGCGCTACCGCGTTCTCTGAAGAACTTGGAACAGAAGAATTTGTCCAGCAGCTTCTTCCTGAAGTTAAGGTCACACGTCTATAGAGGAGGAAACAAAAGTGAAAATAACTGAGCTTTTAACGAAGCATACGATAAAGCTTAATATTGAGAGCAAAGAAAAAGAAAATGTTATTGACGAAATGGTCACTGTTCTTGATAAGGCTGGAAAGTTAAATGACCGACAAGCCTACAAAGAAGCCATTTTAAATCGTGAGAGCCAGAGCTCAACGGGTATTGGTGAAGGAATCGCTATCCCGCATGCGAAAACGGCAAGCGTTATCAACCCGGCGATTGCGTTCGGACGTTCTAAAGACGGTGTCGATTATGAATCATTAGACGGCCAGCCGGCTCACTTGGTGTTCATGATCGCTGCGACTGAAGGCGCAAACAACACTCACCTTGAAGCATTGTCAAGACTTTCAACGCTGCTAATGCGTGAAGAAATCCGCAAGCAGCTCCTTGAAGCTGAGTCAGAAGATGCCATCATCGCCATTATTAATCAGCACGATAAAGATGATGACGATGAGGAAGAGGAAGAAGAAGCGGCACCAGCACCTGCCGGAAAAGGGAAAATCTTAGCGGTTACTGCATGTCCGACAGGTATTGCACACACATTCATGGCGGCGGATGCCCTTAAAGAAAAAGCGAAAGAGCTTGGTGTGGACATTAAGGTCGAAACAAATGGGTCAAGCGGTATTAAGCACAAGCTGACTGCCCAAGAAATTGAAGATGCACCTGCAATCATTGTCGCAGCGGACAAGCAGGTTGAAATGGAGCGCTTTAAAGGCAAGCGCGTGCTTCAAGTACCTGTTACAGCAGGTATTAGACGCCCGCAAGAGCTTATCGAAAAAGCGATGAATCAAGATGCGCCGATTTATCAAGGAAGCGGCGGTGCTTCTTCAGCTTCAAACGATGAAGATGAAGCAAGAGGCAAGTCTGGCAACAGCATCGGAAGCGCGTTTTATAAGCATTTGATGAGCGGTGTCAGCAACATGCTTCCGTTCGTAGTCGGCGGCGGTATCCTCGTTGCCATTTCATTCTTCTGGGGAATTAATTCATCCAATCCGGATGATCCTACTTACAATACGTTTGCTGCAGCTCTTAAGTTTATCGGCGGTGACAATGCATTAGGATTAATTGTGGCTGTTCTTGCCGGATTCATCGCAATGAGTATTGCAGACCGTCCTGGTTTTGCGCCTGGTATGGTCGGCGGATTTATGGCAACTCAAGCAAATGCTGGATTCTTAGGCGGTTTAATTGCCGGATTCCTGGCTGGTTATATCGTTGTTCTTTTGAAAAAAGCATTCGTCTTTATTCCGCAGTCACTTGACGGACTGAAACCTGTATTAATTTATCCGCTGCTTGGTATTTTCTTAACTGGTATTATCATGCGTTTCGTTGTGAATACACCGGTAGCGGCATTTATGGATTTCTTAACAAACTGGCTTGAAAGCCTTGGTACTGGAAACTTAGTATTAATGGGTATTATTTTGGGCGGTATGATGGCGATCGATATGGGTGGCCCGCTTAATAAAGCAGCCTTTACGTTCGGTATCGCGATGATCGATGCAGGCAACTATGCGCCTCATGCAGCGATCATGGCCGGCGGTATGGTTCCTCCGCTTGGTATCGCACTTGCAACAACAATTTTCCGAAACAAGTTCTCTCAGCGTGACCGTGAAGCAGGTATTACATGCTACTTCATGGGTGCTGCTTTCGTAACAGAGGGAGCGATCCCGTTTGCTGCGGCTGATCCGCTTCGCGTCATTCCAGCTGCTGTCGTTGGTGCAGCTGTTGCCGGCGGATTAACAGAATTCTTCCGTGTAACGCTTCCGGCCCCTCACGGAGGAGTATTCGTAGCCTTCATTACAAACCACCCGCTGCTTTACCTATTAAGTATCGTGATCGGTGCTGTTGTGATGGCAATTATCCTCGGTATCTTAAAAAAACCTGTTACAGAGAAATAAGAAAAAAAGCGTCCTTCATTCGAAAGGACGCTTTTTCTTTATCCTGCTGGCGGGAGCGCGGTTAAGTTATGTACTTTATCATCATTTATGATAAAGTAAAAGAAGGGAAACAACTGACATAGCAATCGTCTAGGAGGAAACACTTTGACCGAGGAAAAAAACACGAAAACTGAAAAAACGGCGAAGAAAAAAACCAATACGTACTTGGAATGGGGAAAAGCGATTGTCATCGCTGTTCTGCTGGCTCTCCTGATCCGTCACTTTTTGTTTGAGCCTTATTTAGTTGAAGGTTCATCTATGTATCCCACATTACATGATGGAGAAAGGCTGTTTGTGAATAAAACAGTCAACTATATCGGCGAACTGCAGCGCGGAGATATCGTCATTATCAACGGTGAGACGTCAAAAATCCATTATGTAAAAAGATTGATCGGAAAGCCTGGAGAAACCGTTCAAATGAAGGATGACACGCTTTATATAAACGGAAAAAAAGTAGCCGAACCTTATTTGTCTAAAAACAAAAAGGAAGCAGAAAAACTTGGTGTCAGTCTGACAGGCGACTTTGGACCGGTTAAGGTTCCAAAAGGCAAATATTTTGTCATGGGAGATAACCGGCTGAATTCAATGGACAGCCGAAACGGGCTGGGACTGATTGCGGAAGACCGGATTGTCGGCACATCGAAGTTTGTCTTTTTCCCGTTTAACGAAATGCGTCAAACAAAATAAAAACGCCTTGCTGGCCTTTGGACAGCAGGCGTTTTTTAATTTGAAAAAGAAGCGACGAATGCAATGCATAATACCGTGATGAACACTGAACCGATAATGGCCAGCACACTGAAGAAAAGGTGAACCTGTTTGTTCTCTTTTCCGCGCTTTTCTAAAAGTCGTTTAGAGAAAATATGCGAAAATATGTAAATAAGGGCTATGCCAATATATAAGCCGATATCTTTGGCGGTAAAGCCTGTTACGGCAAGGTAAAAGCCCGTAAAAAAGATTAATAAGCAGTATTCAGTAAGTGTTAAAAGCCTCAACGTGTTCCTCCGTGAGAGTGTAATTTTCCAGCCGGATGCATCTCTCTGGTTCATTGTAACATAGCT
Organism: Bacillus sp. SN1; assembly: GCF_002796895.1. Lineage (NCBI taxonomy): Bacteria > Bacillati > Bacillota > Bacilli > Caryophanales > Bacillaceae > Bacillus > Bacillus sp. SN1. The sequence continues at coordinate 1,058,531 of NZ_PHIE01000001.1, read as the reverse complement.
GGCCGCTTTGAGTGTATAAGTGTTTTCTCTCTGTTTTATCAGGGAATCATTTCTCTTGCCCTGCATTCATGGTATACTTTTATTGATGATAGACATGATGGAGGATAATAAATGATTGCTGTAAATAATGTAAGCTTGCGGTTTGCAGATCGCAAGTTATTTGAAGATGTTAATATTAAATTTACCCCAGGCAACTGCTATGGGTTAATTGGTGCAAATGGTGCCGGTAAATCAACGTTTCTGAAAGTGTTATCAGGCGAAATTGAGCCTCAGACAGGCGACGTTCATATGAGTCCTGGCGAGCGTCTTGCCGTCTTGAAGCAGAACCATTTTGAGTACGAAGAGTATGAAGTGCTGAAAGTGGTCATTATGGGTCACAAACGCCTGTATGAAGTCATGCAGGAGAAAGACGCTATTTACATGAAGCCTGATTTCTCAGATGAGGATGGAATTCGTGCTGCTGAGCTCGAAGGTGAATTTGCAGAGCTGAACGGATGGGAAGCGGAAAGTGAAGCTGCGATCCTTCTAAAAGGCCTTGGAATCTCAGAAGATCTTCATACGAAGAAGATGGAAGACCTTGGCGGTTCAGAGAAAGTAAAAGTGCTCTTGGCCCAGGCATTATTCGGCAAGCCGGATGTTCTGCTGCTTGATGAGCCGACGAACCACTTGGACCTTCAGGCGATTCAGTGGCTGGAAGAGTTTCTGATTAACTTTGAAAACACAGTTATTGTCGTATCCCATGATCGTCACTTCTTAAATAAAGTGTGTACACACATCGCTGACCTTGATTTTAACAAAATCCAAATCTATGTCGGAAACTATGATTTCTGGTACGAATCAAGCCAGCTGGCGTTAAAGCTTTCTCAAGAAGCGAACAAGAAAAAAGAAGAGCAAATTAAACAGCTTCAAGAGTTTGTCGCTAGATTCAGCGCCAATGCGTCTAAATCTAAGCAGGCAACATCAAGAAAGAAACTTCTTGAAAAAATTACGCTGGATGATATTAAACCGTCTTCCCGCCGCTATCCTTACGTTAACTTTACGCCGGAACGGGAAATCGGAAATGATGTTCTTCGGGTGGAAGGCTTAACGAAAACAATCGATGGCGTAAAAGTGCTCGACAATGTCAGCTTCATTATGAATAGAGAAGATAAAATTGCTTTTACTGGCCGCAATGAACTGGCTGTTACTACGCTGTTTAAAATCATTTCCGGGGAAATGGAAGCTGACAGCGGAACGTATAAATGGGGCGTTACAACATCTCAAGCGTTTTTTCCAAAAGACAACAGCGAATATTTCGAAGGCAGTGATCTGAATCTTGTAGACTGGCTTCGCCAATATTCTCCTCACGACCAAAGTGAGAGCTTTTTACGCGGATTCTTAGGTCGCATGCTGTTCTCCGGCGAAGAAGTCCACAAAAAAGCAAATGTACTATCCGGGGGAGAAAAGGTTCGCTGTATGCTTTCGAAAGCGATGCTTTCTGGCGCCAATATTTTAATTTTGGATGAGCCGACCAACCATTTAGACTTAGAATCCATTACAGCGCTCAATAACGGCTTAATCAGCTTTAAAGGCGCTATGCTGTTTACATCCCATGACCATCAGTTTGTACAGACCATTGCCAACAGAATTATAGAAATTACACCTAACGGCATCGTCGATAAGCAAATGAGCTATGATGAGTTCCTTGAAAATGCTGATGTGCAGAAAAAATTGACTGAACTATACGCGTGATAAAAAAAGCAGAGATTCCTCTGCTTTTTTTGCTACATAGATATGAAAGGGGACACGACATGAAATTTTTAGTTGTCGGAGCAGGAGGAGTAGGCGGGTATATTGGCGGACGGCTTGCAGAGAAAGGCAATGATGTGACATTTCTCGTACGCCAAAAAAGAGCTGAGCAGTTAAAAGAAACCGGGCTTGCCATCCATAGTGAAAAAGGGAATGTATCATTTCAGCCCGCATTAATCAGTGCTGGAGAAACAGGGCAGTTTGATGTCGTTATCATCGCTTCTAAAGCATATTCACTTGGTCAAGTAATAAACGATGTCAAACCGTTTATCAATCGCGAATCTGTCATTATCCCTTTCTTAAACGGGTACCGACACTACGAGCAGCTGTTTGCGGCATTTTCAAAAGAACAGGTGCTGGGCGGTTTGTGTTTTATAGAAAGTGCCCTAGACAACAAGGGAGAAATTCATCATACGAGCGCATCGCATCGTTTTGTATTCGGAGAATGGAACGGTGAGCGTACGGAACGAATAACAGCGCTTGAAGAGGCATTTTCAGGCGTGAAGGCAGAAGTCATTATCAGCGAGCATATCGAGAAGGACATTTGGAAAAAGTATCTGTTTATTGCGGCGCAATCGGGGATCACAACGTTATTTCAAAGGCCGCTTGGCCCGATCCTCGAAACAGAAGGCGGACGTCACACGGCTCAAACTCTTATTGGAGAGATTGGCTCTATTTTGCGAAAAGACGGCGTTCCGGCTGATCCGAGTCTTGAGGAAGAGAGCTTCCAGACGATGTTAAGCATGTCTTATCATATGAAGTCCTCCATGCTGCGTGACATGGAAAACGGACAAACGACTGAAGGCCACCACCTGCACGGCTTTTTGCTTGAAAAAGCAAAGCGTTTATCTCTTCCGGCACCTATATTAGAAACGGTTTATGCCAATCTGCAAATGTATGAAGCAGAAAAATAAAAAGGAGGCGAAAGCCTCCTTTTGTTTATTAAAAAGCCCAATTTCCGTTTCTGAAGATAGGCTCTCTTTTACCGTCTGCTGTAATTCCGTCAATATTCATATCCTGAGAACCAACCATAAAGTCCACGTGTGTAATGCTTTCATTTAAGCCTTCTTTGACAAGCTCCTCACGAGACATCTGTTTTCCGCCTTCAATGTTAAAGGCATAGGCACTGCCGATCGCCAAATGATTTGACGCATTTTCATCAAACAATGTGTTATAGAAAAGAATATTTGATTGTGATATAGGCGAATCGTAAGGAACAAGTGCCACTTCACCTAAATAGTGAGAACCCTCATCTGTTTCCACCAGTTCTTTTAAAATGTCCTCGCCTTTTTCGGCTTTAATGTCGACTATACGGCCATTTTCAAAAGTGAGGGTGAAGTTTTCGATAATATTTCCGCCGTAGCTTAACGGTTTTGTGCTCGATACGACTCCGTCGACTCCATCTTTTTGCGGCAGCGTAAATACTTCCTCTGTCGGCATATTGGCCATAAACTCATGGCCGCTTTCATTTACGCTGCCCGCGCCTGCCCAAACATGCTTTTTCGGCAGCTTAATGGTTAAATCAGTTCCCTTTGCTTGATAATGTAAAGCAGCATAATGTCTCTCGTTCAAATGGTCAACTTTTTCATGTAGATTTTGATCATGCTTGATCCAAGCTTGTACCGGGTCGTCTTCGTTTACGCGCGTTGCTTTAAAAATTTCTTCCCACAGAAGCTGAATCGCTTCCTCTTCTGATTTGCCAGGAAACACTTTCTGAGCCCAGCCTGCTGATGCCGCACCTACGACAGTCCAGCTGACTTTGTCCGATTGAATATATTGTCTGTATGTATGTAATGCTTTGCCTGCTGCTTTTTGGAATGCAGCAATCCGTTTGGAATCTACACCTTTTAGTAGGTCTGGGTTTGACGACACGACAGAGATGAAAGCAGCTCCTTTTTTAGCAAGCTCTTCTCTGCCTTTTGCTTCCCATTCAGGGTATTCTTCAAATGCTTCAAACGGCGCGAGTTCATATTTGAATTTGGCGACTTCGTCATCCTGCCAATTCACCGTTACATTTTTTGCGCCTTTTTCATATGCATGTTTCACAATGAAGCGGACAAAATCCCGTACATCTGTTGAAGCATTTACGACTACATACTGGCCTTTTTGGACGTTTACGCCGACTTCGACCGCCAGCTGTGCATATGTATTTAATTTCTGTGAAATTGAATCCATGAATCATTCCTCCTCAAGCTTTTTTCTCATCATATCAAATATAATCCTATAAAGGAAAGAAAGGAGGCCAAAGTGAAAAACCCAAAACAACATGTCTTGGGTTTTTCGATATTATGGATGATTCAGTTTTACAGTGCCGCCTGCAGGCGAATGGGGCATATTTGCCAAAGAAATGCTCATGCCTCCAAGAATGATTCCGCTTAAAATGGCTGCGATCGCTACTCTTCTTCCTAAATCTCTTAGCATCTGTTTCCTCCTTAACGTTTCTCCATTTCCCACAATATGAAGGAAGTGAGGAAAAAAGAAGCAAGAAATTTGCTGGATGTGAGATTTTTGCAGGAAAAGACTATTTAATCGCCTTTTGAAGCTTATCGATCACTTCTAAAGAACGGCCTGTGCCGATTGCCACAGATTCAAGCGGATTTTGCGCCACGTGTACAGGCACTACAATCTCTTCTGTGAGCCATTCTTTTATCCCGTTAAGAAGCGCGCCGCCGCCCGTTAAAATAACGCCACGATCAACAATATCTCCGCTCAATTCAGGCGGGCAGTCCTCAAGCGTAGCTCTGATGGCTTCAAGAATATGCAGAAGAGATTCACGCATGGCATCTTGAATTTCGTTAGATTGAAGCATAATCGTTTTTGGAAGGCCTGTTACAAGGTCGCGTCCCCGAATTTCCATTGCTTCCGGCACATGCTCAATCAGGGCATGGCCAATTTCCATTTTCACCTGCTCAGCTGTGCGTTCCCCGATCAGCAAATTGTATTTTTTCCGGACAAAAGAAACGATATCCTCATCAAGCTGGTCTCCGCCGATTCTGATAGAGTGACAGGAAACAACGCCTCCGAAGGAAATGATGGCGACCTCTGTCGTCCCTCCGCCGATGTCTACTACCACATTGGCAACCGGCTCATCAACCGGTAAATCCGCTCCGATTGCGGCTGCTACTGGCTCTTCAATTAAATGGACGTTTTTCGCGCCGCAATTTTTCACTGCATCACTGATGGCGCGGCGTTCTACTGCTGTTGAGCCTGACGGTGTGCAAACGACTACATTCGGTTTTCTGAACGACATGCCGATGCTTTTTGCGGCTTTTTTCATAATGTGCTTTAACAAATCAGTTGTCATATCATAGTCTGCGATAACGCCATCTTTCATTGGTCTGACAGCGACAATTTTTCCCGGCGTTTTGCCAATCATGTTTTTTGCGTCAGCTCCGATAGCAAGTACTGCTTTTGTCGTTGTATCCACGGCAACAACAGATGGTTCATTTAAGATAATTCCTTTATTTTTGCTGTAAACAAGTATATTAGCTGTTCCTAAGTCAATCCCGATTTCAGTTGATTGAAACATGTCTTCACCCAATCTCTATCCTGATTTTATATGATTCTACATTTAAAGTTTCTAAGAAATGAAGCGATTTTTGGGGGTGTGCGTCGGGAAAGAAATGTTTTTGTAAAAAAACGCGGAACTGTGTAACAGAAGTAATACATTTCTCGGTTTTATGGAAAAAATATCTTGTAATTCTTATAGAAAGCGGGAAACTTTTTCTAAGTTTCGTACGTCTACGATATATTGAGGTACATCCTTAAACATTACATGAGAAAAGAAACATTTAAAGGAAGAAGGGTTTTTATGAAATCAATAGGTGTTGTGAGAAAAGTAGATGAATTAGGCCGTATTGTTATGCCGATAGAATTAAGACGGGCACTGGATATTGCCATAAAAGACAGTATTGAATTTTTTGTTGACGGAGATAAAATTATCTTGAAAAAGTACAAACCTCATGGTGTTTGTTTAATGACCGGAGAAATCACTTCAGATAATAAAGAATACGGCAACGGTAAAATTACGTTAAGCCCAGAAGGTGCACAGCTGCTTCTCGAAGAAATTCAAGCCGCTTTAAAAGAATAATATCATGTTGAAAAAAGGCGGAGCGATACAATCTCCGCCTTTTTTTGCGTGCCAATTTCTGATTACCGCCGCCTAAGATACGACATCATGAACATCAGGTAATGAATGATTTGGGATACTTTACATATTTTACTCAATTTTTTGTCGAAGAATGGTACAATAAATAGAGAAACACAAGCGGCAGGTGGTCATATGAGAAAATATCAAGCACGTATCATTTCCATCATTTTGGCAATGATTTTTATTATGTTTTGGGATTATTTATTTTATTTTATAGGCAAAAACCCGATTAATTGGCCTGTTGATATTGTGTATACTTCAGTCACGATAGTAAGTGTCTGGATGCTGGCTTATTATATTGATGAGAAACAGCAGCTGGTTAAGAAAATGAAGGATAATGAATGGAAGTATAAACAGCTCTCTGAAGAAAAGGACCGCATCATGGATAATTTGCAGGAAATCGTATTTCAAACGAATGCAAAAGGCGAAATTACATATCTAAACCAAGCGTGGGCATCAATAACCGGCTTTTCAATCCATGAATGTATGGGAACGATGTATAATGATTACTTCATAAAAGAAAAGCACGTAGCCGACCACATTAACACCCAAATCCAAAACAAAGCGTCTTCTGGCATGTTTACTGCAAAATACGTGACAAAGAATGGCACGATTTTTTGGGGAGAAGTTCATTATAAGCTTTACTACGACCGGGATGACCAATTTACAGGCAGCCTGGGCACAATGTCAGATATCACAGAGCGTAAAGAGGCTGAAGATGAGCTCATTGAGATTAATGAACGGCTGGCGAGAGAATCTCAGAAACTGTCAATCACAAGTGAACTTGCCGCCGGTATTGCACATGAGGTCAGAAACCCTTTAACATCTGTCAGCGGTTTCCTTCAGATTATGAAAACACAATATCCGGACAGAAAAGGCTATTTTGACATCATCTTTTCAGAGATTAAAAGAATCGATTTGGTGCTCAGCGAGCTGTTGCTGCTGGCAAAACCGCAGGCGGTCACATTTAAAACACATCAGCTCAATGAGATCTTGAAACAGGTTACGACACTGCTTGATACCAATGCTATTTTGTCCAATATTGTCATAGAAAAAAATTTCGAAGAGACAGACGGCTGTATCATTAACGGGGACGAAAATCAGCTGAAGCAGGTCTTTATCAATATTATTAAAAACGGGATTGAAGCAATGCCAAAAGGCGGTGTCGTTACCATTTCGACTGCTAAGACAGCCTCTCATGCAGTCATAAGCGTCAAAGATGAAGGGAACGGCATGCCACAGGAAAAGCTTAAGCAGATAGGCAAACCTTTTTATTCAACAAAAGAAAAGGGCACCGGACTCGGGCTTGCCATTTGTTTGAGAATCTTGAAGGAACATGACGGGGAATTGAAAATCGAAAGTGAAGCTGGAAAAGGCAGCGTCTTTCAAGTGGTTTTGCCTTTAACATCAGACAGCTGAGAGGGGAAAAATAAAATGAACTCGCTTCTGTTTGTATACGGGACATTAAGAAAGCATGAAAAAAATCATCATTTGCTGGCACAATCGGCATGTATCAATGAGCAGGCCAGAACGAAGGGATGTCTGTTTGCTGCAATAGAGGGGCCCGCAGCCGTTTTTGAAGATGAAGGCTATATATGCGGCGAAGTATATGAAGCAGATGAATTGTGTATACATAAGCTCGATCAGTTTTTTCAAGGCTATGATCAACAAACGGTGCTTGTAGAAACGGATACCGGGATCAAAAAAGCGCTTATTTATTTTATGAACAAAGACAAGTGTGCCGGCTTTCTGAAAATAAGCAGCGGCGACTGGAAAGAACATCAGATGATCAGTAAATCGCAAAATCCTGTTTATTATTTTGCCTATGGGTCCTGTATGGACAATGCCCGCTTTCAAAAGGCGGGAGTTGATCACTATTTTCAAGATCCAGTGAGAAGAGCTGTTCTAAAAGGATACACAACTCGCTTTACGCTAAAAAGAGAGGATGGCTCAAGAGCGGATCTGATGGAAGACGGAGGAACAACAGAAGGCGTTTTGTACCGTATCCCTTTTTCTGCACTCTCCTATCTATATAAAAGGGAGGGCGTTGAATCTCTTACATATCGGACGGCATTTGTAGATGTTGAAGCAGGCGGAAGGCGCTACACGGACTGCTTAACCTTTCTCGTCCTTCAAAAAGCAGCGGAAACTGCCCCGCCTGAGCACTACCAGATTGAAATTGAACGCGGAGCGGAGCTGTATTTGTCACCGGGGTTTGCTGACAAGCTTAAGCGGCATATGAATTCGCTGCCAAAAGGTTAACGAAATTAACACTGTTACAAAAGAATATGATAAAATTTGATCAATATGATGTCAGGTAAAGGAGCACCACTATGAAAAAAGAATTTGCGGTAATTGGACTAGGCCGTTTTGGTGGCAGTATTTGCAAAGCATTAAGCGAAGAAGGCGTCGAGGTTATGGCAATGGATATCGATGAAGATAAAGTCAACGAGTATGCCAAGATCGCATCTCACGCCGTTATCGGTGATTCAACAGACGAATCTGTCCTGAAAAATTTAGGTCTGCGAAACTTTGACCACGTCATTGTAGCCATCGGAGAAAATATCCAAGCGAGTATTTTAACGACCCTCATTCTGAAAGAACTGGGCGTTCACACCATTACAGTTAAGGCCCAGAACGATTATCACGAAAAAGTGCTGTCTAAAATTGGTGCAGATCACATCGTCCATCCGGAACGCGATATGGCAAAGCGAATTGCGCATAACATCGTATCCAACAACGTACTGGATTATTTAGAGCTGTCTGAAGAGCATAGTCTTGTTGAAATCGTAGCCAACAGCCGCCTGGCCGGAAATACGCTTCTCGATTTAGATATTCGTGCGAAATACGGTATTAACATCGTAGCCATCAAAAGGGGCAAGGAAGTTATCGTATCGCCGCTTGCAACCGAGGTCATACATCAAGAAGATATTCTCATCGTTATTGGTTCGGTTACAGACATTTCCCGTTTTGAAAAAAGAGTTCTCCATACAAAATAGCAGTAAAACAAAAGCCGGCCCAAAGGGGCGGCTTTTAATATTATCAGAATATAACAACTTTAATGAAATGAGCGCCAATTTCTTAAAATTTTATTGACTAAGCATAGGCGTTCCGATAGCATATTGTACCATATAATAAAAAAGAGGAGGGGCCTATTTGAATAAAGAAACGCTGGTCAATAGGCTGAATGCTTCAGCCCGAAGACAAAAAGCTGATATCGTCATTAAGAACGGAAAAATCATGGACGTATTTAACCAAGAGTGGATATATGAAGATATTGCAATTACAGATGGAGTCATTGTAGGCCTCGGCGAGTATGAAGGCGAAAAAATCATTGATGCAGAGGGACAAATGGTTGTTCCGGGTTTTATTGATGGACATGTACATATTGAGTCTTCAATGGTTACACCGATTGAGTTCGCTAAAGCGGTATTGCCGCATGGCGTAACAACCGTTGTTACCGATCCGCATGAAATAGCGAATGTGTCTGGTGAAAAAGGGATTGCATTTATGATTGAACAGGCTCGGCAAACACCGCTGAATATCCATTTTATGCTTCCCTCCAGTGTGCCTGCTGCAAGCTTTGAGCGATCAGGCGCAGTACTCAAAGCTGCTGATTTAAAGCCTTTTTACGAAGAGCAAGAAGTATTGGGACTGGCTGAAGTCATGGATTATGTGTCGGTTCAGCATGCTGAAGAAGATATGGTTCAGAAACTGCTCGATGCCCGCGTTGCAGGAAAGCGGATTGACGGGCATTTAGCGGGTTTATCAACAGATCTCATTAACATTTATAGAACCGCATTTGTCTTGAACGATCATGAAGTAACGACGAAGGAAGAAGCCCTTGATCGTATTAGAAGGGGAATGTATGTCATGATGCGTGAAGGATCAGTCGCAAAAAACACTCTAAAAGTGCTACCCGCGGTGAATGAAAAGAACGCGCGTCGTTTCTTTTTCTGTACAGATGATAAGCATGTGGATGATTTATTGTCAGAGGGAAGTGTAAATCATCAAGTAAAAATGGCGATTCAAACCGGACTTGACCCGTTTTTAGCCTATCAATTAGGTAGCCTTAACGCAGCCGAATGCTACGGACTAGATACAAAGGGAGCGATCGCCCCGGGTTTTGACGCTGATCTGCTCTTTGTTTCTGATCTGGAAAACGTCACAGTCACAATGACGATGGTAAAAGGACAGACTGTTGCTGAAGGCAAAAAAGCAGTCTATCAAGATAGCGCTCCAGCTGCAGCTCCAGAACCGGCACTGCTCGATTCTGTTATGCTTGCTGCTCCTCTTAAAGAACAGAATTTACATATGCCAATCAATTCAAATCAGCAAATCAATGTGATTCAAATCATTCCAAACCAGCTTGAAACACGATTGGTACATGTTCCGGCTCCTGATGCACACGTTTTTGAGCCTGACACCGAGCTCGATTTGTTAAAGATTGCAGTCATTGAGCGGCATAAAGGATTAAAAGAAGTCGGACTTGGTGTGGTGAAAGGATTTGGATTCAAGAGCGGAGCGATTGCAACAACCATTTCGCACGATTCCCACAATATTATTGCCGTTGGAACAAATGATGCCGATATCGCGGCTGCAGTTAATAAGCTGCAGGAAATTGGCGGAGGATTAACGATTATAAAAAATGAAGAAGAGCTTCATTCAGTACCGCTGCCGATTGCGGGGTTATTATCCGACCAATCTGCGGAGCAGGTGAATCAAAGCTTGCTGACGCTGCATGATAAATTGTCGTTAGTTGGTTTCACAGGCGGGTTTAATCCATTTTTGACGCTGTCGTTTTTAGCTTTGCCTGTCATTCCCGACATTAAAATGACGACAACGGGATTATTTGATGTGAAGTCATTTCAGCATATTGGATTACAATAAAAAAAGATGCACTCTCAAGTGAGTGCATCTCAGCGTGGCGACAAACCCTCGCATTCGTTGTCAGGCCTGCGCTTCGGTGCTCACGAATTTCAACATTCGCTGTGCTCCGATGCTCGTCCTTCCTAGAATTCAAGGGTTTTCAATCACGCTGAAAAGATGAAAAAATCCTAAAACTAAAAATCGTTTTAGGATTTTTTCAACAATCTAAGATGCACTCTCAAGTGAGTGCATCTTTTTTAAACCTCCATAATGATCGGAAGGATCATCGGACGGCGTTTCGTTTTTTCGTATAAGAACGGAGCAAGCGTATCTGTAATCTCGTTTTTGATTTCAGACCATTGAGTCGTTTTTCGTTCCATCACTTTTTGTAAGTGGTTTGAAATGAGCTCTTGAGCGTCATTGATCAAGTCGCCAGATTCTCTCATGTACACAAATCCTCTGGAAATCAAATCAGGTCCAGCTGAAATCTTAAAGCCATCCATGTCAATGCTGACAACCACGATGACAAGACCTTCTTCAGAAAGAATTCTGCGGTCACGAAGCACGATATTGCCAATATCACCGATGCCGCTTCCGTCAATGTATACTGAACCGGACGGGATTTTGCCGGCAACTGAAGCTTCATCACCTTTAAGCGCCAATACTTCACCATTATCCATGATAAAGCAGTTTTCTTCAGGGATGCCGCAATCTGTTGCAAGTTTGACATGCATCTTTTGCATTCTGTACTCACCGTGAATCGGCATGAAGAATTTAGGCTTAATTAAACGTAGCATAAGCTTCTGTTCTTCCTGTCCGCCGTGACCGGATGTATGGATATCATTAAGAGGTCCGTGAATAACCTCGGCCCCTGCACGATACAGCTGGTTGATTGTACGGCTCACGCTAATTGTGTTGCCTGGGATAGGAGATGAAGAAAATACGACTGTATCTCCAGGATTGATTGAAATCTGGCGGTGTGTGCCGTTTGCAATCCTTGATAATGCCGCCATCGGTTCCCCTTGGCTTCCTGTACATAAAATCGTTACTTTATTAGCAGGCATACGATTGATTTCGTTATGCTCAATAAACGTATTTTTAGGACAGTTAATATATCCGAGAGTTTGTCCGATTTCGATAGCCGATTCCATACTGCGTCCAAATACGGCAACTTTTCTCCCATTTAATACAGCAGCCTCAATTACCTGCTGCAAGCGGTGAATATTCGACGCAAATGTAGCAAAGATAACTCGGCCGTCTACCTTGCGGAAAATGTCGTGAATACTTTCTCCGACACGGCGTTCAGACATGGTGAACTCTGGGTTCTCACTGTTTGTGCTGTCTGAAAGGAGGCACAGAACGCCTTCTTTTCCGATTTCGGCCATTTTCGTCAAGTTTGCCGGCTCGCCGACTGGAGTAAAGTCGAATTTGAAATCTCCAGTATGTACGATGTTTCCTGGCGGTGTCTTTACAACAATACCGTAGGAATCCGGAATACTATGTGTTGTTCTGAAGAATGACACAGCCGTTTTGCGGAACTTTACGATATCATCCTCACCGATAATGTTCAGTTTCGTCTGTCTTAATAATCCATGCTCTTCAAGTTTATTCCGAAGTAAGCCGATCGCGAGTTTACCGCCGTAAACAGGAATATTTACTTGTCTGAGCAGGTACGGAATACCGCCGATGTGGTCTTCGTGCCCGTGGGTGATAAAAAGCCCTTTAATTTTATCTTCGTTTTTGACTAAATACGTGTAATCAGGGATAACGTAGTCAATTCCGAGCAGTTCGTCCTCGGGAAACTTGATCCCCGCATCAATCAGCACAATTTCATCTTGAAATTGTACCGCATACGTATTTTTACCGATTTCGCCCAACCCTCCGAGGGCGAAAACAGCAGTCTGATCATTTTTTACAAATTTCATACCGCTCATAACTCCAATACTTTAAAATTTTCGCTCTGTTGTTCATATTCTAAAAATGCACCATTAACAGGTGTGATAAACTCAATATTAAATTTCTTCTCTTTCAGCTTTGTTCTGACGTCACGCTCAGATACGCCTTCAATATAAAGTGAATCTGTCTTTTCCCGAACAGGTACTTCGTCAGCCTTTTCTTGATAAAATACCTTATAAATCATCCAAATCTCTCCTTAAATGCCGTATGTTAGACTCGCTTACTCTATTATATTCGAAAACGGAATATAAGGAAAGCCTTGAGCAAAATAAGGACCTCTCGAAAAGTGAAAGATCCCTTGTCAGGCAATCGCTTTCTTGCGGAGCATTCCGTTCCATTGTCTTCTGAGTTTCTTTCTTAATTTGCGCAGCATTTGTTAGTTCCTCCTTTAATAAAAACTTGTCCAGCGTTCTTTTATACAAATAGTATACGGAGATTGAGGAAGACTTTTCGTGGTTATTAATGGAATTTAATGTGATTTTTGAACGAAATAGTTTGCTGAATGGCAATCTTTCTGTATGATGAGGGTGGGAATTGCAGATCATGACGATAAAGGGGAAGTTACGATGGATTCAAAATTAATCTTTTTTGATATTGACGGTACAATATATGATCATGACAAGAATATACCGGAAAGTACGAGAAAAACGGTAGCTGAGCTGCAGCGCCAAGGGCATCATGTGTTTATCGCCAGCGGGCGGTCTCCGTTTATGGTTAAGCCGATTTTGGGGGAGCTGGGCATACACTCATTTATCTCCTATAATGGGCAGTATGTTGTCTTTGAAAATCAAGTGATCTATAAAAATCCGCTGCCTGAAGAGGCTATCAGACGATTATTAAAGCAGGCGGGAGAGGGCAAACATCCTGTTGTGTTTATGGCTGAGGACACGATGAAAGCGACTGTTGCGGATCATCCCCATGTTCTGGAGGGAATCGGCAGCCTTAAAACCGATTATCCAGAAACCGATGACCTTTTCTATGAAGGAAAAGAAATTTTTCAGCTTCTTTTATTTTGTCAGGATGAAGAAGAAAAGGCTTATGCCGCTTTTCCTGAATTTGATCTCGTACGCTGGCATGAGTTTTCGACTGATGTTCTGCCGCACGGAGGTTCAAAGGCGGAAGGGATCAAAAAAGTGATTGAGCGTCTCCCGTTTGATATCAGCGATACATATGCTTTCGGCGACGGATTAAACGATCTTCAAATGATTGAATATGTCGGAACAGGCGTAGCTATGGGAAATGCTGTTCCTGAATTGAAAGAAATCGCGGACTTTGTAACAAAGCCGGTAGACGAGGATGGAATCGCGTACGCTGTCAAAGAATTGGGTCTTTTAAAATAAAGAAACGGCTGGCACTGCACTGTGCCAGCCGCTTTTTCTTTTTAGCGCTCAATCGCGATTGCATTTTCAGGTTCTTTGAAAGGATTCTCCTTATCAATATGATCATAGAACATAACGCCATTTAAATGATCGATCTCATGCTGAAACACAATAGCCGGAAATCCTTTTAAACGGATATCAATGTTTTCGCCTTCAAGGGTTGTTCCTTTTACTCTGATGCGAGCATAGCGGGGAACATAACCGGGAATCGCTTCATCAACAGACAGACAGCCCTCGCCGCTTGTTAAGTAGCTTTTTTCGACAGAATGGCTGACGATCTTAGGATTAAACAAAGCATAGCTGTATAACTTTCCGGAAGCATCTTCCGCATGAACGGCGATCATTCGTTTTTTGATATTAATTTGAGGAGCTGCGAGTCCTACGCCTGGACGCAGCTTGTATTTTTCGGCTAATTCCGGATTTTGGCTGTTCTTAACAAATTCGATCATGTCGGCCAGCTGCTGTTTGTCTGCATCAGTCGGAGGCAGCTCAACAGGTTCGGCTGTCTCTCTTAGGGCTGGATGGCCGTCACGTACGATGTTTTCCATAGTAATCAAGAAACTTCACTCCTAAAGCTTAATATGTAAATTATATCGGATTTCTTCACAAAGGTGCAACGAACGAATGACCAGCCGTAGATGGCTGGTCAAGTTCATGCTGTTTGATTAGCAACAGCCTCCGCCTAAATAAGCAGCTCCGACAATGATTAACAGAATGAATAAAACAACGATTAGCGCAAATGTGCGGCCGTAGCCATATCCATATCCGTAACCACCATAACCGCAGCAGCCTCCGCCGTAACCATATCCATACATATTACAAAACCTCCTCTTTTAATTACGCCAGAGCCTTTATCAGTAGGCATAGCGTCTACTATAACCTATGTAAAAACAAAAAAGTTGTATGGTCATCTGTCCTGATTTTTCAGTTTTTTGATTTGATTCCAGCGTTGCATTCATACAGTACATCTATTGCCAAATGCCCCCATGGATTCTATAGTAGAAATTGTCAAGATTGGGGGATTTAACGTGAAAGACGCAATAAAACGGCAGCCCGTAATGAAAATCGGAGCTTTTTGTGCTGTGACATTGATATTAACAGGTTGCATGGGACAGGACCCGGTTGATTCACTGCATCACTCATTAGAAAAAGCCGCGGAATCGGAAAAGCCGTTTCAAGAAGAACAGAAAACGCTCGAAGAATTAGAGGCGAAAGAAAATCAGCTTTATGATGATGTCATGAATCTCAATATGGATGATTATAAAAAAATTGTTGCTTTATCTAACGAGGCACTTGAAAATGTCAGCAAGCGAGAAGAACATCTAAAGATTGAAAATGACAGCATCAAACAATCGGAATCGGAATTTGAGGAAGCAAAAACCTCTGCCGAACATATTAAGGATAAACACATAAAAGAAAAGGCAGATGCCGCAGCAAGCCACATGGAGAAAAGATATTCATCATATGGCACTATGTATGAAGAATATAAAAAAGCGCTTCAGCTTGATAAAAATCTGTATAAGCAGCTGAAAGACAAAGACTTGACACGAGACGACCTGGATCAGCAGATCGACAAAGTCAATGCATCTTATGAAAAAGTCCTTAAATATAGCGGAGAATTTAATGAACAAACAGAAAAATATAATAAAGCCCGGGAAGATCTATATGATGCCGCTGGCTATCATGTGAAAAAGAGCTGACTTTGGACAGCTCTTTTTTAAATAAACACGCCACCGATTTTGTTCAAAATTTTCATTTCTATTGTAGTACAGTATGGTAGTGTATACTAGTACAGTTTTGGATACAGTCAGCATCTGTTTTTTTATTGAAAATGTAAAGCGAATACATTTATTGAAAATCAGCAATGAAAACGATTGACGGTTCTTCTTTATTTGGTGTAAACTAATCCATGTTAAGCGGTGTTGTATTAGTTTTTTACAACTTCGAAATAATACAGTTCAAAGCAGAGTGTAACTATCCTACATAAAAGGTTTCGGCAAACTGGGGATCGGCTAAAATATATACGACTTACTGCTGATACTTTAGGGTACCCTAAGTTTGTATGTATAAAAGGAATGCACGTCTAATGACTGTTTAAAAGAAAGGAAGAGGTGACTTAGTATGGCTGCAAAAACGAAAAAAGCTATCGTTGACAGTAAGAAGCAATTTGATGCCATTAAAAAGCAGTTCGAAACGTTCCAAATTTTAAATGAAAAGGGAGAAGTCGTGAATGAAGCGGCGATGCCTGATTTAACAGATGATCAATTAAAAGAGCTAATGCGCCGCATGGTATTTACGCGTGTGCTTGATCAGCGCTCTATCTCATTAAACCGTCAAGGACGTCTTGGATTCTACGCTCCTACTGCGGGTCAAGAAGCTTCTCAGATTGCAACGCATTTCGCGCTTGAAAAAGAAGACTTTGTACTTCCTGGATACCGTGATGTGCCTCAGTTAATTTGGCACGGCCTTCCATTATACCAAGCGTTTCTTTTCTCTCGCGGACATTTCAGAGGAAACCAAATGCCTGATGATGTGAATGCCCTTTCTCCACAAATCATTATCGGTGCTCAATACATTCAAACTGCCGGTGTTGCGCTTGGTCTTAAAAAGCGCGGCAAGAAAGCTGTCGCAATCACTTACACTGGTGACGGCGGAGCTTCACAAGGGGACTTCTACGAAGGAATTAACTTTGCCGGCGCTTATAAAGCACCTGCAATCTTCGTAGTACAAAACAACCGCTACGCGATTTCAACTCCGGTTGAAAAACAATCTGCGGCTGAAACAATTGCACAAAAAGCTGTCGCTGCTGGTATTGTCGGCGTACAAGTAGACGGAATGGATCCGCTTGCTGTATACGCTGCAACTGCTGAAGCACGCGAGCGCGCAATCAACGGCGAAGGCCCAACACTGATTGAAACACTTACATTCCGTTACGGCCCGCACACAATGGCTGGTGACGATCCGACTAAATACCGCACAAAAGAAATCGAAAATGAGTGGGAACAAAAAGATCCGCTTGTACGTTTCCGTGCGTTCCTTGAAAATAAAGGCTTATGGTCTGAAGAAGAAGAAGCAAAAGTAATTGAGGATGCGAAAGAAGAAATTAAGCAAGCGATCAAAAAAGCTGATGCTGAGCCTAAGCAAAAAGTAACTGATTTAATGAAAATCATGTACGAAAAAATGCCTCACAACCTTGAGGAGCAATTTGAAATTTATACACAGAAGGAGTCGAAGTAAGCCATGGCGCAAATGACAATGATTCAAGCAATCACGGATGCGTTACGCACAGAACTGAAAAATGACGAAAATGTCTTAGTTTTCGGAGAAGACGTTGGTGTAAACGGCGGCGTATTCCGTGCGACAGAAGGATTGCAAAAAGAATTCGGTGAAGACCGTGTGTTTGACACGCCACTTGCTGAATCTGGTATCGGCGGACTTGCCCTTGGTTTAGGCTTAAACGGCTTCCGTCCGGTAATGGAAATCCAATTCTTCGGATTTGTTTACGAAGTAATGGATTCTGTTTCTGGCCAAATGGCTCGTATGCGCTACCGTTCTGGCGGACGCTGGACTTCACCTGTAACAATTCGTTCTCCGTTCGGCGGCGGTGTTCATACTCCTGAACTTCACGCTGACAGCTTAGAAGGTCTTGTTGCACAGCAGCCTGGTATCAAAGTTGTTATTCCATCAACTCCTTACGATGCCAAAGGACTTTTAATTTCTGCAATCAGAGACAATGATCCTGTTGTTTTCTTAGAACACATGAAGCTTTACCGTTCTTTCCGTCAGGAAGTTCCTGAAGAAGAATACACAATTGAGCTTGGCAAAGCTGACGTAAAACGTGAAGGTACTGACCTTTCAATCATCACTTACGGCGCAATGGTTCATGAATCATTAAAAGCTGCCGAAGAGCTTGAAAAAGACGGCATTTCAGCTGAAGTTGTCGACCTTCGTACTGTAAGCCCGCTTGATATCGATACAATCATCGCATCTGTAGAAAAAACAGGACGCGCGATTGTTGTTCAAGAGGCACAAAAACAAGCCGGTATTGCAGCAAACGTAGTAGCAGAAATTAATGACCGTGCGATCTTGAGCTTGGAAGCACCTGTACTTCGCGTGGCTGCGCCTGATACAGTATTTCCTTTCTCTCAAGCGGAGAGTGTATGGCTTCCAAACCATAAAGACGTTCTTGAAACAGCAAGAAAAGTACTTGAATTTTAATCAAACTGCATAATCGAGAGGGAAGATGAGCGTTTTCCCTCTATTATATATCTGTTTTCAATGCTTACGATGTAAACTTTAAAATTGCTTAATCAAACTAGGAGGTCGAGAACTGTGGCATTTGAATTTAAACTTCCAGATATCGGGGAAGGTATCCACGAAGGCGAAATCGTAAAATGGTTTGTCAAGCCTAACGATGAGGTAGACGAAGATGATGTACTGGCTGAAGTCCAAAATGATAAAGCAGTAGTAGAAATTCCTTCACCTGTTAAAGGAAAAGTATTAGAATTAAAAGTTGAAGAGGGAACGGTTGCAACTGTTGGACAAACGATCATTACGTTTGATGCACCTGGTTACGAAGATCTTCAATTTAAAGGCAGCGATGAGTCTGACGATGCGAAAACTGAAGCACAAGTTCAGTCAACTGCAGAAGCTGGACAAGACGTTGCGAAAGAAGAGCAAGCTCAAGAGCCTGCAAAAGCAACTGGTGCAGGACAGCAGGATCAAGCTGAAGTTGACCCGAACAAACGCGTGATCGCTATGCCTTCTGTACGTAAATATGCTCGTGAAAAAGGCGTAGACATCCGTAAAGTATCTGGTTCAGGCAACAACGGACGTGTTGTAAAAGAAGATATCGACAGCTTTGTAAACGGAGGAGCGCAAGAAGCTGCGCCGCAAGAAACAGCTGCACCACAAGAAACAGCTGCTAAACCGGCTGCTGCACCAGCTCCAGAGGGCGAATTCCCAGAAACACGCGAAAAAATGAGTGGTATCCGTAAAGCAATTGCGAAAGCGATGGTTAACTCTAAACACACTGCTCCTCACGTAACGTTAATGGACGAAGTGGACGTAACAAACCTTGTTGCACATCGTAAACAGTTCAAACAGGTTGCTGCTGATCAAGGAATCAAGCTGACTTACTTGCCTTACGTTGTAAAAGCTCTTACATCTGCACTGAAAAAATTCCCTGTTTTAAACACGTCAATTGACGATAAAACAGATGAAGTAATCCAAAAACATTACTTCAACATCGGTATCGCTGCAGACACTGAAAAAGGTTTGCTTGTACCGGTTGTGAAAAATGCAGATCGTAAATCTGTCTTTGAAATTTCTGATGAGATCAATGGCCTTGCAACAAAAGCTCGTGAAGGCAAGCTTGCTCCAGCTGAAATGAAAGGCGCATCTTGCACAATTACAAACATCGGTTCTGCCGGCGGACAATGGTTCACTCCGGTTATCAACCATCCAGAAGTTGCGATTCTTGGTATCGGACGCATTGCAGAAAAAGCGATTGTTCGTGATGGCGAAATCGTAGCAGCTCCAGTCTTAGCTCTTTCTCTCAGCTTCGACCACCGTATGATCGACGGAGCAACTGCGCAAAATGCATTAAATCACATCAAGCGTTTACTGAACGATCCACAATTAATTTTAATGGAGGCGTAATGTTATGGTAGTAGGAGATTTCCCTATTGAAACAGATACTCTTGTAATTGGTGCGGGACCTGGCGGCTATGTAGCTGCCATCCGCGCTGCACAGCTTGGACAAAAAGTAACAGTCGTTGAAAAAGCAACTCTTGGAGGCGTTTGTCTGAACGTTGGATGTATCCCTTCAAAAGCGCTGATCAATGCAGGCCACCGTTATGAGAATGCAAAGCATTCTGACGACATGGGAATCACTGCTGAAAACGTATCAGTTGATTTCACAAAAGTTCAAGAATGGAAAGCTTCTGTTGTAAACAAGCTTACTGGCGGTGTAGCAGGTCTTCTTAAAGGCAACAAAGTAGATGTTGTAAAAGGTGAAGCTTACTTTGTAGACAGCAATTCAGTTCGTGTTATGGATGAGAACTCTGCTCAAACATACACGTTCAAAAACGCAATCATTGCAACTGGTTCTCGTCCTATCGAATTGCCAAACTTCAAATATACTGAGCGTGTCCTAAATTCAACAGGCGCTTTGGCTCTTAAAGAAATTCCTAAGAAGCTCGTTGTTATCGGCGGCGGCTACATCGGAACTGAGCTTGGAACTGCGTATGCTAACTTCGGAACTGAGCTTGTTATTCTTGAAGGCGGAGATGAAATTCTTCCTGGCTTCGAAAAACAAATGAGCTCTCTCGTTACACGCAGACTGAAGAAAAAAGGCAACGTTGAAATCCATACAAATGCGATGGCTAAAGGCGTTGAAGAAAGACCAGACGGCGTAACAGTTACTTTTGAAGTAAAAGGCGAAGAAAAAACTGTTGATGCTGATTACGTACTGATTACAGTAGGACGCCGTCCAAACACTGACGAGCTTGGTCTTGAGCAAGTCGGTATTGAAATGACGGACCGCGGTGTCGTGAAAACTGACAAACAGTGCCGCACAAACGTACCTAACATTTATGCAATCGGTGATATTATCGAAGGACCGCCGCTTGCTCACAAAGCATCTTACGAAGGTAAAATCGCAGCAGAAGCTATCGCTGGAGAGCCTGCAGAAATCGATTACCTTGGTATTCCTGCGGTTGTCTTCTCTGAGCCTGAACTTGCATCAGTTGGTTACACTGAAGCACAGGCGAAAGAAGAAGGTCTTGATATCGTTGCTGCTAAATTCCCATTTGCAGCAAACGGCCGTGCGCTTTCTCTTAACGAAACAGACGGCTTCATGAAGCTGATCACTCGTAAAGAGGACGGTCTTGTGATCGGTGCGCAAATCGCCGGCGCAAGTGCTTCTGACATGATTTCTGAATTAAGCTTAGCGATCGAAGGCGGCATGACTGCTGAAGATATCGCGATGACAATTCACGCTCACCCAACATTGGGCGAAATCACAATGGAAGCAGCTGAAGTGGCAATCGGAAGTCCGATTCACATCGTAAAATAATGCTCATATCAAAAACAGCCCTCGCTCAAAGCGGGGCTGTTTTTTTATTTTGACAGCACATGCTGTAATGGTTTAATGATGTCTTCTTTCTTTTTCACACATCCCTCGATTTTTACCACGACATGGCGCTGATCCACAACCATAAGGGTAGGGACGGTTTCAATCTCATCTTCCCAGCCCTCTTTGTTATCATAGACCTTCATTTTATCTATTTGCTCAGGATAATCTTTTTCTAAATCAAGCAGTGCATCATAATATGGCGCTTCCTGGTCAATTTGGTTTTCATCAGAAAAAAACAGGATTTGTGTATGATGAATGTTGTCAATCCGGCTTTTTTTCATCGGATTGATGGTGGAAAGCGTACAGCCCGATAAAGCAAATACTATTATCAGTATGGGGAATACCGCGCGATATCGCATCTATCTTCTCCTCTGTATAAACAATAGTAAACTAGTTTTAGTTTATCATGAGAGGCGGCTTAAACTGCTTCTTGTTACCTAATTGTTATATAATTGAAACCGTTTTTAAAGTGACATTACATATCATATCAATCGTTTAAAATAGCGATCTGGGGGTATATAGGATTTATCGCTGTGTTCTTCAATAAACGTTCAAGAAAACATGAAATCATTTATGTGTTTTGGCATATGTATCGATTAAAGCTGTTGCATGAAGAAGATATAGTGTGATGGAAGACGAAAAAATACGCTATATATAAGGATATAGAAATAAATGTGTTATACAATTTGTTGTTGACATTTTAAATGTGACATATTAATATAATAGCAACAAAAGAAATTAAGCGTTTTCAAATTTCAAAGAAATGGGGAATAAGAGATGGGTACGATTGTTTGCCAAGATTGCAACGAAGCCATTCATTACTTTGAAGATGAGAAAGTGACAACATTATACGGAACATGCTGCGGACAATGTCAATGTCCTGTTGATGAAGAGTAAAAAAAGCATGCGGCTCAAGCCGCATGCTTTTTATTTATTGAATCGCTTTTTGCTCTTTAATGACCCGGATCATGTTTAGCGTCGAGTCCTCAGGCCCTTGAACAGGGAGACCTGCGTCGAGGTTCTTGAAAATGTAGCTGATGTTTTCTTCTGTAATAATCTCACCTGGAATGAAGATTGGGATACCAGGCGGATATACCATGACAAATTCAGCGATAATCCGTCCGGATGCTTCTTTTAATGGGATGACTTCCGTATTTGCATAGAAAGCATCACGCGGTGTCATTGCCAATAAAGGAATTTCCGGAAGCAGAACCTCAGTTTGCTGATGTGTTACATCTTGTTCTGACATTTGATGTGCGATCTCCGTTAAAGCCTCTACAAGCCGGTCTGCATCATTTTGGCTGTCACCAGGGGTGAAAATACACAAAATATTGTACAGATCTGAAAGCTCAACTTCAATATTAAAGGATTCACGAAGCCATTTTTCAACGTCATGACCTGTAAGCCCAAGATTTTTGACAGAGATAATCAATTTTGTCGGGTCATAGCTGTAAGCTGCTTTCGAACCAAGAATCTCAGAACCGACACAATAAATGCCTTCAATCTGATTGAGGTGATCTCTCGTCTGGTTGGCAAGCTTCAGTGTCTCTTCAGCAAGCTGATGGCCTTCTGTTGCAAGGCGTTTTCTGGCAACATCCAGAGAGGCGAGAAGCAAGTAAGATGTTGACGTTGTTGTCAGCATGCTCAGGATGGATTGCACTCTGTCTTTAGATACAAGGCCTTCTCTCATGTTTAAAATAGAGCTTTGTGTTAGTGATCCGCCCAGTTTGTGGACACTTGTCGCTGCTATGTCTGCTCCTGCCTGCATAGCTGAAAGCGGCAATTCATCGTGAAAATGAATATGAACGCCGTGTGCTTCATCAACAAGCACCGGCACGTCGAACGAATGAGCGAGTTCTACGATGCTTTTTAAGTCGGCTGCAACACCGAAATATGTCGGGTTGATGACGAGAAGCCCTTTTGCATCTGGGTGCTCGGTAAGCGCCCGTTTAGCAGATTCAAGTGTAATGCCATGGGAGATGCCCAATTCATTGTCAATTTCAGGATGAATAAAGATTGGGATCGCTCCGGAAAATACAATAGCTGTCATAATTGATTTGTGCACATTTCTTGGAATGATAATTTTATCTCCAGGTCCGCAAACAGCCATCACCATTGTCATAATGGCGCCGCTTGTTCCTTGAACAGAAAAAAATGTGTGGTCCGCGCCAAATGCTTCAGCCGCCAGATCCTGTGCTTGTTTAATGATGCCTTTTGGCGCGTGCAGGTCATCTAATGGTTCAATATTGATTAAATCTATGCTTAACGCGTTTTCACCGATAAATTGTCTGAATTCTGGGTCCATTCCTGCCCCTTTTTTATGGCCGGGAATGTGGAATTGAACAGGCTGTCTGCTTGCATGCTTTTTCAGTCCTGTGTATAAGGGTGTTTCATGTTGCGACAATTGTTTTCCCACCTTTGTAATCATACCTATGCATAATAGTGTGTATTAAAATCAGTTTCTCAACCGTTTTTTAGACGTAAAACAAATGAATTATATTATGAACTTGAAAGAATGTAAAGAACAATTTATGATCAAATGAAGATGCTTTCTCTAAAGGGAAGCAAATCTATAAGGAGTGAAGAAAATGGAATACCAATATCCGATGAATGAAGATTGGACAACCGAAGAAGCAGTAGATGTGATTGCGTTTTTCCAGCAGGTTGAGCATGCATATGAAAAAGGCGCAGATCGTGAAGAGCTGCTTAAAACTTACCGCCGTTTCAAGGAGATTGTCCCGGGGAAGGCCGAGGAGAAAAAGCTATGCAGCGAGTTTGAAGAACAAAGTACATACTCTCCATATCGTACGGTCAAACAAGCAAGAGAATCTGATCAGGCGAAGATTAAGATGTAAGAAAAAGAGCCGGGTGATATCCCGGCTCTTTTTTATGCTTGTGATACTTTTTGGGTAAAACGGTACAGAAAAGCAAGCTGCTGGAAGGCATCGTCGATACGCTGAAGGAATTCCTGGTTATTCATATTCAGCACTTCTTCTTTTTGAAGCTGGATGCCGCATAACAGCTCGGCTTTCTTTATAGTCTGCAAACGCTCAAACAACGTCTTCAGCTGTTCCTTGTCCATTTCAGACTGCTTATGTACTCCCGGTTTTGTGTGATCTGCGGACCAAACGAAGCTGTCTGGAATATTTTTGGTAATCGTTTCCTGATTCGCTTCAAGCAATTTGCCGTATTCTTCTTTGATAGGGGATTCATAAATAATCGCGAACCACACAAATACGTGGCTTTCCCATAAACCAATCTGAAAATGCGGCAGTTTTTTATAGCCTCTTTTGCTGTTTGCGAACGCCACCCAGCTGTCAGCGGGGGGATTGACGGATCTTCTTGCGTGCTTTGCCACATGCGGAAACATTTCATCTCCGGTTAGAGCTGATAAAGTTGGGGCAAAATGTTCGCCTAGAGCTGTAAGCTTCGGACGAACCGTCTCTTTTAATACTTCCATGCGCGCGTCTAAGCCTTCTATTGTAAATGTGTTAAAGTCTTCTTCCGTAAAACGCATTTGTGTCATGATTTTCCTCCTTCATGCTAAGTATACATATTTTATCACAGTTAGGACGAGCGGCAAAAAGATTGAGCGCGTTTGAAGAAAGGGGAAATGTGGTAATAAACGAGTAGGTAAACACACAATTTTCAGAATCATGTTACGCGCAAATAGAACAATCATACGATATAAGAAGTAATCATTGTTGAATGGCAAAATGGGATGCTTTTTTACAAACAAATGATCTCTGGAAGGGGCGAAAGACAATGAGGCAAGTTGTGAAAGAGGGATTTAAGGAAGAGAAAAACAATCGTGTAGCTGTCTGGAGACTAGAGGTTGATTATGAATTGGCAACCCTATATGAAGCAATGCAAAAAGAAAATGAAGAACAGATTGAGCAAAGCAAAAACAAACTTGAGCGACTCAGAAAAGAATGGATTCGTCTTAACGGGTAAAAAAGCGATAGTGAAAACGAACCGCGTGAATGGTTCGTTTTTACATGAGAAGGGATATTTTTCATTTTCCTTGCTTTTTCACCGCCGTTATCAGTATCCTATAAAATAAAGGTCTACATAGAAGAGAGGTACGCACGAATGACAAATTGGACGGAAATTGATGAAATTGCAAAGAAATGGGTAAGAGAAGCAGGCGCGAGAATTAAACAATCCATGCATGAAAGCCTGACAATTGAAACGAAATCAAATCCGAATGATTTAGTCACCAATATTGACAAAGAAACGGAAAAGTTTTTCATTGACCGCATTCAAGAAACGTTTCCGGGACACCGCATACTCGGCGAAGAAGGGCAAGGGGACAAACTCCACTCACTTGAGGGAGTCGTCTGGATTATCGACCCGATTGACGGGACGATGAATTTTGTGCACCAGCAGAGAAATTTCGCAATTTCAATCGGAATTTTTGAAAACGGAGAAGGGAAAATCGGGTTAATTTATGATGTGGTGCATGATGAGCTGTATCACGCATTTAGCGGCAGAGGAGCTTATATGAATGAAACGAAGCTGGCTCCCTTAAAAGAAACCGTCATTGAAGAAGCGATTCTTGCCATTAATGCGACATGGGTAACGGAAAACAGAAGAATTGATTCAAGTGTGCTAGCGCCCCTTGTGAAAAGAGTCAGAGGCACACGATCCTACGGTTCTGCCGCTTTAGAGCTGGCAAATGTCGCGGCAGGAAGAATAGATGCTTACATCACGATGCGGCTTGCGCCATGGGATTATGCAGCCGGCTGTGTGCTGTTAAATGAAGTAGGAGGCATTTATACGACCATTGAGGGAGAGCCGTTTACCTTTTTAGAAAATCACAGTGTGCTGGCCGGAAACCCATCTATACATAAAACGATATTTGAAGAGTATCTTCATGCTGGAAAGTAGGCCTTTTGAACAGGATGACCTCAGCTTGTTAGAGAAGCTCGCGGAGGCTCATCCTGTATGGAAAGAGGAGGAGTTTGGGGAGAAGGATGCAGAAAGCTATATAATCTCCTATTCCATGTACAACGGGTCATGGCTTGTATGGGAAAAAGATGGTCATCCTGTTGCCGTAAGCTATCATCTCGAGTGGGCGCCTTCCAATGGAAAGCCGTGGCTTGGAACGGTGCTGGTAGACCCGGCTGAAGAAAAAAAGGGGCATGCGAGGATAATTATTGAACGGATCAGCAAATCGCTTAGAGACAAACATAAAGCGATGTTTGCGGCAGTTCCCATTGACCGCAGTGAATGGATACTGTTTTTGAGCCAATGCGGCTTTGAACAGCTGAAAACGGAAAATGATGAGAAAGGCAAATCATTTTTGATCCTGGTAAAGCCTTTAGCGTAAGCTGCCGTATGATGACGGCAGCTTATTTTTTGTATGCCAGTACCTTAAAAAGCCTCCCAAAATTGAGAGGCATCTGTTACAAAATTATTTTTTCACCGCATGAATATAATGAATCGTTTCAAACGCTGACAAATAGTCTGTTCGATTGCCAAAGAAAAGGCCATTAATGTCGGCTGGTGATAGATGTTCATAAATCAGCAAACCTGATGACTCTAACATTCTTTCAATTTCATCATAAGTAAAGCAAGATTTCATCGGTTCTCCGCTTGCAGCAGCCATCTTCACCATATGTTCAACTCTATTTGATGTTCCTTTTGCTGTAAAGAGTGTTTCGTCCGCATAATCAAAAACGATAGAGCTCCCTGATGGGACATGAGAAAATAAATTGCTGATCAAGCCTGCATTTTCTTCTCGTGTTAAATAATAAGACACTCCCAGAAGGCTAAAGAATGTTTTTGTGTTTTCAAATCCTTTATCTATAAGAGGCTGATACGAAAACGTTTTGGTAAAATCCATAGGAACAAAGTGAAGATGTTCAGGCAATGTCAGATTTGCATCTTTTAGCTTATTTTTTTTGAATTGCTGTGTAGCCGGATGATCAACCTCGAAAACTTGTAAGCTGTTTTCCAATTCAGGATGCCGAAAACAGAAAGTATCGAGCCCGGCCCCAAGAATGACATACTGTTTTGCTCCAAGCATCAATTCGTTGTGTAAGACTTTTTCGCAATACGAAGCACGTGCTAAGGGCGTGGGCGACAGCTGGACTTGCGTAACCCATTTTAATATTTCTTCGGGATCATTTTGCAGGCGTTCAGCAATCTCTTTGTTGAAAAACGTGATTCCTTGAATCATATTCTCGCTGATGTCGGAAAACTCTTTTTCGTTAATAAGCTCTTTTGCAATAAAATCATCAAAAATGAGAGGCGTGTCATATCGGCTGTGATACGCACGGGCAAAAGCTGAAATCAAAGACGTTAAGCTGGACTCATTTTTCCTCATGAAATGATCCTCCCATAAAAAAATAAGATTCCCCTGGCCAGGAGAATCTTATTATACATACAAATATATTAATAGTAAATTATAGCATAAATAAAATTTTTTGTCAATGTTTTTGCTCTTTCTTCAGTCGTATGAACTTCCTTTATTTCATATGCTTACGTTCATTCTTTAGATAGCAGTTAAAAAAATCTTTTACAATGTCAAGAGTATGATGCTGGGTAAAACCGATATGTCCGGCCTCCTTTATTTTATACATAATGGCATCGTGGCCTGCTTTTTTTAGTGCGTGATAAAATTCAGCGCTTTGCTCATACGGAACGACGTCATCCTGATCACCATGCATAATAAGAATTGGCGGCGCCTTGCGATGTACATATTCAATAGGGCTGGCTTTTCTGGCTTTTTCCTTATGTTCCTGAATTGCCCCGCCAATAAGCTTTGATTCAGGAGAATGAGGGGAGTCATGATCAAAAATAGACGGATATCGGCTCATTGTCAGTAAATCGGTCGGCCCAAACCAATCTGCAATGGCCTGCACTCGACTCGATACATGGGCATATTCCCGGTTTCCATCGAATTCTTTTAATCCTTCAGTTAATCCGAGCAGTAGAGCCAAGTGTCCGCCGGAAGAATCTCCCCAAACCCCGATGTTTTGCGGATCGATATTGTATGCTGAAGCGTTGGCTTTTAAAAAACGCACTGCTGTTTTTACATCCTGCAGCTGAGCGGGGAAGACTGCATCGCCGCTTCCTCTGTACTGCACACTTGCGACGGTGTACCCCTCTTTTGCAAATTCAGCAAGCTGAGGCAAAAAGGCGTATGTATCCTGTTTTGTCCAGCCCCAGCCGCATCCTTGTAAATAAATTATTAAAGGGTAGGTTTCTTGGTTGCCTTTTTTGTCAAACAACGCATCCATTGGATCACGGCGCACCAGCAAATTTAATGTAAGAGTAGTATTTTCTACGGTTGAAAATTCAATATCGGGAATGAGTTGTACATATGAATTAACATTTTGCTCCCAATGAAGTTCTTTTATTTCTTTCATCTCATCATCTCCAGTATGAAATAGGGTTTAACCGTTGTAATAAACTTCATTACAACGGTTATAAAAAAAGTATGCTTACTGTGAAGCATTCCTTTTTTGAACGATTAATTCAGTCAGTTCCTTTACGCTTGTTTCCTTCAATATATTCTCCATGGCGTCTTGGGCTTTTAATAAAATGAGCTCGAGAACACGATGAATATTTGCCCCGACCCAGCAGTTTGGGTTGGGATTTTCATGGGAATGAAAAAGCGCGCCTTCTTCAACAACTTCAGTGGCCTTATAGATGTCGTATAAAGTGATGGCGTCTGCATCTTTTAATAAATAAGCCCCACCCGAACCCCTTTTCACATCGATTAGACCTGCTTTTTTTAATAAGCGGCTGATTTGGCGGATAATGACTGGATTGGTATTTACGCTGTCAGCCATTTGTTCTGAGGTGAGGTGATCCGTCCGCACATTTAATAGAGACAACATATGTACGGCTATCGTGAAGCGGGTGCTGATTCTCATGGTATCATCCTTTCGTTGTAATGATTATACTTACAACAGAAACGAAAATCAATACATGTAACGAAAAAAAGCCTGAGAGATCTCAGGCTTTTTCTAATATTACAATCCAACAGCATTCCAGGCTGCTTCAACTTTAGCGGCATCAGTTGAGCCGTACAGATCACGGGCAGACTGAATAAGAGCTGCCTTTGCATCTTTGAACGTGGAAGAAGGCGTGAGGTACGTTGTTAACGCACGGTAATAGATTTGCTGTGATTTAGATACACCAAGCTTTGTAATGGTATTGTAAGCGGCTTTGTTTGGAATTCCGCTGTTTATGTGTACGCCGCCATAATCGCCTTCATCTGTGTTTGGAAGGTTTTGGTAATCGGCATAATTGTCAGGCTGATCGTATTTTGTCGGATTGGACAGGCTGCGGAGAGCAGGCTGGCTGACTGTAATGTCTTCACCAATGTCCCAGTCTTCTGTATCTGTAAAATAACCGAATACGTCAGAGAATGATTCGTTTAATGCCCCCGGCTGATTTTCATAAATCAAGTTGGCCGTTTCTTGAGTGACGCCATGTGTCATTTCATGTGCTGTCACATCTAATGAGCCGGAAAGCGGAGAGAAGAATGATCCGTCGCCGTCACCGTAAATCATTTGATCGCCTGTCCATGCAGCATTGTTATACCGAGTGCCGTAGTGAACGGAAGACACGATTTTACTGCCTTTGTTATCATAGCTGTTCCGTTTAAATGTCGAATAAAAATAATCGTACACTTTACCAAGGTTATAGTGGGCGTCAACGGCTGCCCGCTGAGATGAAGTTGTAAATGTATTAGTTGTGCTTGAGACAAGCGTTCCCGGAAGGCGGCTTTGTCTGTTTTGCAAGTCATATGTGATGATTTGAGTGCCTGTTGGTTTTGAAAGATCTCTTAGAACGTATTTTCCGCTCTCATAAGAGATGTTCAAAGGAACGGTTGCACCCTTTAGAGTTGTTCCGCTTCCAGTGGCGGCAGCGTGTTCTACTTTATTTTGCTGTTTTAATATGCTGCCTGTTTCGGCATCAACTAAGACTTCCCAGTTTGCAGGTTCAGGCTCGATATAGCGAATCGTCACATCGTAAGCAAGACGATAGCTGCCGTCCTTTGTTTCTACCGCTTTTAACTCGGCTTTATCACTGTTTTTGGCCGTTCCGTTAGAAACAGCGTCCGGTGATTTGCCGATGGCTTTGAAAGCGAGTGCCAGCGCTTTTTCAGAAGAGACTTTTTGGCTGTTTTCTGTTTTGCCAGCAGATTGATTGTGTAATTCGCCATTGATCGCATAGACATTATCGGATTTATCGACGTGAACGATCACTTGTGAATCTTTAATAGGCACTCCGTTAACCACAGGCGCATATCGAAAGTGCTTGTACCCAAGGGCATCAGTCGTGCTTTCGACAAGCTTCAGCCTTTTGGCAGGATCACCTTTAAAAATGTTGCTGTTCTTCTTCAAAAACTGTTTGACAGCCTTGTCATTTGGTGCAGATAGTTCTGATTGCGCAATTGCGTTTTTGGAGAGGAAATTTGTTTGATTCTCTTTAAGCTGATGACTTTCAGCAGCCTGAACACCAGGAAGGCTGATTGACAAACTCATAAACGAAGCAGCGACAGCAACAGACAATTTCTTACCTAAACCCACAATAAATCCCCCTTTTTGAAAATACTGAAAAATCTTTATATCGTTATATTAAACTAGCATTCTGGAATACTCAACAAAAACTAACATAACTAGACAAAATTGATAGAATTGTCCTGTGTTTATTTTTGCTGAATAATATCAAGATGAGTCATGTGTCATGTGATGGTGCATTGCAAGTGTTATGTCTTTTTACATATCAAAGAGAAGATGAGAGATTTTTTGTTTCTTATTGAAACTTTTTGACAAGCCGGCTGTCTAACCGACTGATGAAGAAATCGCGGAGATATTAGGATGGAGTCTTGCAAAGGTGAAAACCACACTTCACCGAGCCAGATTAGAGCTTAAGAAAAACATGGCGAAAAGAAGAGAGGAGGAGGGGATATGACCTGCTTTCTAGTAAGAGACCTGCTTCCTCTGTATCTTGAAGGTGATTGTAAAAGAGAAACGGAACACGTCATTGAAGAGCATTTAAAAACCTGCAGCAGCTGCAGAGAAATGTTTGACATGATGGCTGAGCCTTTTGAATTGGAAGGTGAACAGGCCGTTGAGGAGAATTTTCTGCCGGAAGAGGAAATACGGTTTAAACAGAGGTACTACGGTTTGCTGATCGTTAAAGCTGCCTGCTGGTTTGGAGCGGCTGTTGCCGTGATGCTGATCATCAAACTGCTGATCTAAGGAAAAGCGCTTGCCGGAAAACGGACAAGCGCTTTTCCTTAGATTAAGCTTGGGGATGAATCATTTCGTAGATTGCGGCAAGCTGTTCTTGTGACAGAGCACCGAAGAGTTTTTCGTAAACGTCAGTTTGCAGAGTTGTCGCGCCTGCTTGTACCGCTGCATCTTTATCATAGCTGTATACACCGTCCTGTAATACAATTGCTGCTTGAAGAATGTGGATCTTTAGGGAAACAGCAGAGAAAAATTGTTCAAGTGCGAGTGCTTCTTTTTCTGTGAAGCCAAGTTCAATTGCTTTTTCTGTGTCAAATTTGTAATTTCCATCTTCGACATACACACATTGTGAAACAACATTGAAAAATTCTGATGTCGACTCCCATAATGTTGCGATTACTTGAGCCTCTTCTTTTGTCATGCCTAGCTCGACAGCTTTTTCACTGTCAAAATAATACACACCGTCTTGTTCGTATATACATTGATTTAATATATCAATGAATGTATT
The DNA here is from genome assembly GCF_002796895.1 of Bacillus sp. SN1. Classification (NCBI taxonomy): domain Bacteria; kingdom Bacillati; phylum Bacillota; class Bacilli; order Caryophanales; family Bacillaceae; genus Bacillus; species Bacillus sp. SN1. The sequence goes on along the minus strand of NZ_PHIE01000001.1, from coordinate 1,026,526 downwards.
GAAATCTTCGTTTGTAATTGTCTGATGTTGAACATGAACAGCAGTGTTATCAGCCAATGTTTTTGCGCTGGCTGCACCAGGGCCGAACGTTAATAGAGCAGCTGAGGTCATTGCGGCAGTCGTTAGCATAGCTTTTTTTACAAATGTTTTCTTCATGTTTCTTCTCTCCCTTTTATGAATTATGTTACAAATTCCATTATAGGGAGAGATTAGTATGAGAAAAATAGGCTCTATGGTATTTTATGTATGCCGTTGCCGAACTACTTTTGGCCGTCACATGTGTAATCGTTAGAACGATTGTCTATGTATGAATCCTGTTTTGCATCTTCCCGACTAAGAAACAGGGGAGATAAGACTTAATGAAATAAAAAACACCGCTTTCTTTGCGGTGTTTTTTGATTACAATGTCTCCAGCGGGGCAATGCTTTTAATCAAGCAAGCCCTGCTCGCGCATTTTCTTTTTTAATGTAAATCCGCCGCCCATAACGGCGCAAACAAGTACAATGCTGGCTGCAATGCCTATTGCGCTTTTTTCAGCGATAAAGACGCCGATCAGCATAATGCTGAAAACCGCTGCAAATGCGAATAATAGTAAAAGCCAATTCATTTTTTTCATATTTTCCATCCCCTTTTACGTCTTATCATAAGTTTACAGAAAAACGTGACGCTTTTAAAGAGGATGTGTGGTATAATATGAAAGTTATCTAATTTTATTAGGAGATGAAAAAGTGAAACTTCGAAATGATCTTCGCAACATCGCGATTATTGCCCACGTTGACCATGGGAAAACGACTCTAGTCGATCAGCTTTTACATCAGGCTGGTACGTTCCGTGCCAACGAACAGGTTGCTGAACGCGCAATGGACTCTAATGATCTTGAACGCGAACGCGGCATTACAATTTTGGCGAAAAATACTGCGATTAACTATAAAGATACACGCATCAATATTTTGGATACCCCTGGACACGCAGACTTTGGGGGAGAAGTAGAACGGATTATGAAAATGGTTGACGGCGTAGTGCTTGTCGTTGACGCATATGAAGGCTGTATGCCTCAAACTCGTTTCGTTCTGAAAAAAGCTCTTGAGCAAAACCTGAACCCGGTTGTTGTTGTAAACAAAATTGACCGTGACTTTGCTCGTCCTGAGGAAGTTATCGATGAGGTTCTTGATCTGTTCATTGAGCTTGATGCCAATGAAGAGCAGCTCGAGTTCCCAGTAGTATACGCTTCAGCGATTAATGGAACAGCGAGTCTTGATCCGAAACAGCAGGATGAAAACATGGAAGCTTTATATGAAACGATTATTAAGCATGTTCCGGCACCTGTTGATAATGCAGAGGAGCCGCTTCAATTCCAAGTTGCCCTTCTTGACTACAACGACTATGTAGGCCGTATCGGTATCGGACGCGTATTCCGCGGCACGATGAAAGTCGGTCAGCAGGTTTCTCTTATGAAGCTTGATGGAACGGCTAAATCATTCCGTGTAACAAAAATTTTCGGTTTCCAAGGCTTAAAGCGTGTGGAAATTGAAGAAGCAAAAGCGGGAGACCTCGTTGCGGTTTCCGGTATGGAAGATATCAACGTTGGTGAAACGGTCTGTCCTGTAGACCATCAAGATCCGCTTCCAGTGCTTCGCATTGATGAGCCGACACTTCAAATGACATTTGTCGTAAATAACAGTCCGTTTGCAGGCCGTGAAGGCAAATATGTAACGGCCCGCAAAATCGAAGAGCGTCTTCAGTCACAGCTTCAGACGGATGTGAGCTTGCGTGTCGAGCCTACAGCTTCTCCTGATGCTTGGGTTGTTTCCGGACGCGGTGAGCTGCACTTGTCAATTTTAATTGAAAATATGCGCCGTGAAGGCTATGAGCTTCAGGTGTCAAAACCTGAAGTTATCATCAAAGAAATCGACGGCGTACGCTGTGAGCCTGTTGAGCGTGTACAAATCGATGTTCCTGAAGAGCATACAGGTTCTGTCATGGAATCAATGGGTGCCCGCAAAGGCGAAATGATTGATATGATCAATAACGGTAACGGCCAAGTCCGTCTCATCTTTACAGTTCCTTCCCGCGGATTGATCGGTTACTCTACAGAGTTCCTGTCATTAACACGCGGATTCGGTATTCTGAACCATACGTTTGACAGCTACCAGCCGATGCAGGCGGGCCAAGTCGGCGGACGCCGTCAAGGTGTGCTTGTGTCAATGGAAAACGGAAAAGCGACATCTTATGGTATTCAAGGAATTGAAGACCGCGGTGTTATCTTCGTTGAGCCGGGTACTGAAGTATACGAAGGAATGATCGTTGGAGAGCATAACCGTGACAACGACCTTGTTGTTAACGTCAGCAAAATGAAACAGCAGACGAACGTCCGCTCTGCGACAAAAGATCAGACAACTACAATCAAAAAAGCGCGTATCATGTCTCTTGAGGAGTCTCTAGAGTACTTAAACGAAGATGAATACTGTGAAGTAACGCCTGAATCCATCCGTTTAAGAAAGAAAATCCTCAATAAAAACGAACGTGAAAAAGCAGCTAAAAAGAAAAAAACAGCAGGATTGTCTTAATCTCTTGCAGAATTTGAAAAGATAGAACCCGCACGTTTGCAGGGGAGGGAATCTTTTTGAATGACGTAAATGAACGCCTGTCGTTCTTTGCCGCTCTATATCAAGTAGACCGGCAGCCTGCGGCAGGCATGTGGCTGCTGTACGGCACGATTTTTGTGCTAGCCGTTATTGTGTTTAAGCTTGGCTTTGCTAAACGGCTTCCGGTATTAAAATCAGCAGTGGTGTATGTATTTCTGGCTTTGGGCTGCACTGTTTTGACCTTTTTAGGAGTGTTTTTGCCCGTGGCAGAGGGATTGGTCGTCGCTGCGCTGATTTTAATCATTTACAAAATTCGGCTGTATCAGTCGAAAAAGGGACAGTCTGCAAAATCATAAAAAGACTCAGCTGAGAAGCTGAGTCTTTTTTGTTCTTTATGGTAAAGCGTTGCTTTATTTTTTGACTTTTTCTTTCTTCTGCTGTCCCGGATGAAAAGTGAATTTTCCCGTTTTCAGCCGTTCTTCTGTTTTTTTGGTAATCCGGTCGTGGCATTCCTGACACATATATGTATGGATTGGGCGGTTTCGAAGCCGTTTCGCGATCAGGGTATCATCATCAATAGTTTCAATTTTATCGCAAATAGAACATTGGACCCTCATCATATCACCTCTTTCACTAACATGTATTATAGCACGGATCAGAAGCTGTCCAAAATAAGAAAAAGCTAAAGCGCGAGGCTATAGCTTAATCATTGTTATTCTTTTTCATATGATGATCAGATTGATCGTTTTGCTCCTGATCCATTTCCTGCTGCTGCTTTCTGTTTAATTGATCATTTTGCTGCTTTGTTTGCGGCTCGTCTTCATTATCAATCACATCGTTAGGCACTTCCGGAAGCACTCGGCCGACAATCGCAGCCAATTCATCTAATATGCCTGTCACCGGACGGCCTTCACTGATTTCCCTGCTCATTTCATTCAGGCGGCTGACCGTATCTGGGTCAGCAATGACAACTGCGTTGGCGCCGTATCGATCATTTTTTAGAGCTTGGGCTACAGAATATTTAATGGTTTCCACTTTGCTTCTGTCCAAAGTATCATCGACGTCAATCCCCACAACGGCATATCCTCCGAGCACAACGGCTGTTGCATCCTTGACATCAGGGATTTTTTCAGCAACGCTGACAAGATGCTTGGCAATATCCGTTCTTGTTCCATTGTCTTTTGTCTCCTGAGTTGTGTCCTTTACGTGAATCGGTTTGGTTTCCTGTTGTCTTGTTGATTCTTCTTCAACATTTTGATCCTGTCTTCCTTGCTGGTAGGCACATGCGGACAGGATAAGCGTCAGCTGTATGATAATGAAAAGAATTCGCACTTGCGGGTTCCCTCCTTGAGATACATTCATTAATTTTATTGTTGAATTAACCTTCTATCTTTATGCACAAAAACATATATTTTAGCAGGCATTCACCTTTTTCATCGTAAGAGAAGCAGGAAGAACTTTGACCCTTATATCAGGAGGCTGAGACTTGAGTAAAATTTATGTGTTAGATACGAATGTGTTATTACAGGATCCTAACGCGATATTTTCTTTTGAAGAAAATGAGGTTGTCATCCCTGCTGTTGTATTAGAAGAGGTTGATTCAAAAAAACGGTATATGGACGAAGTTGGGAGGAATGCAAGGCACGTATCTAAGCTGATCGATGCGCTAAGGCAAAAGGGCAGGCTGCATGAGCAGGTCCCGCTCCACACTGGGGGCACATTGAGAATTGAACTGAATCATCGTTCGTTTCACCAGCTGCAAGAGATCTTTATTGAAAAAACGAACGATAATCGTATATTAGCTGTTGCTAAAAACTTAAGCCTTGAGGAAGAAACGAAGGAAGATGGCAGGGCGGTTATCCTTGTCAGCAAGGATGTATTGGTCAGAGTTAAAGCAGACGCAATCGGGCTGCATGCTGAAGATTTCTTAAATGACCGGGTTGTGGATAATGATGAAATGTACAGCGGCTATAAGGATTTATATATCAGCCAGCAACTGCTCAGCTCTTTTTATGGGAAAAATCAAATTTCAGTAAATGATTTAAAACAGCACGCATTTTATCCGAATCAATTCGCTTTAATGAAGGATGAGCTGGGAGGATCATCCTCAGCTGTCGGAATTGCAGATAAAACAGGAAAGGTCTTAAAAAGGCTTGTATTTGATGATGAACATGTATGGGGAATCAGGCCGAAAAATGTACAGCAGACAATGGCATTAGAGCTTTTGCTGCGTGAAGATATTCCGCTCGTCACCCTGATCGGAAAAGCAGGAACCGGCAAAACGCTTTTAGCATTGGCGGCGGGGCTATTGCAGACAGAAGACTTAGGAATATATAAAAAGCTGGTCGTCGCAAGACCGATTGTTCCTGTTGGCAAAGACATCGGATACTTGCCCGGCGAAAAAGAGGAAAAGCTAAAGCCTTGGATGCAGCCGATTTTTGACAACTTAGAGTTTCTGTTTAATGCGAAAAAACCGGGGGAGCTTGAGGCCATTCTGTCGGGTATTGGCTCAATTCAGGTTGAGGCGCTGACTTATATCAGGGGGAGAAGTATTCCAGATCAATTTATTATTATTGATGAAGCACAAAATTTGACCAGGCATGAAGTGAAAACGCTGCTGACGAGAGTCGGTGAGGGCAGTAAAATTGTCTTAATGGGCGATCCTGAACAAATTGATCACCCATATTTAGACAGTTTGAACAATGGTTTGGCCTATGTGGTTGAGCGATTTAAAGGACAACCCATCTCAGGCAGCGTGAAGCTGTTAAAAGGTGAGAGATCAGGTCTCGCTCAGCTGGCCGCTGACTTGCTGTAATACTAAACGATTTCAATTTCTTTTATATGGGTGATCGGCTGTTCGTGATCAACTGGATATTCAAAGTAAATATGTACGGGGCCGCCTTCTTGAATCGGCTTGCCTGCTTCACTGAAATGGACAATACTGTTCAGAGCGGTTTCAAGAGGAACGGCGGCCTTTCCCGAACTTGTGACGAATACGCATTGTGTCGCGGAGCTGAGCGGCTCGGCATTTTTCAGAACAGTTCCAAGTTTCATTGCGAAACTGCCGTTCATCAGTTTTTGCTTCTCGAATTGTTTTTCCGTCTTTAATGTTGGCGGCGCAATCCGGCCTTCTCTGATCACGCGTTCAGGATCAAGATCCGATTCATCCCCGGCTGATTGTAAATGTATGTCTTGACCGTCCCCTTTGTGGTCAAACGAAAATTTGCGATCATCAAAAATCCATACACTCGGATCAATGGTGATCGGATATGTAACATTGCCTTTTACTTGTATAACACTCATGATATAACCCCCTTCTCTCAAAATTATAAAAGTTTTCGCATGAATTGTCACTTTGTGTACAAATTATGTGTATTGAAATGCTCAGGGAGCGAGGGTGGTTGCATGGTATGCCGGCATAATGACGAGCTTGAAGCCTTAGTAAAAGAGGCAAAAAAGGTGACAGACAAGGGGGAAGTAGCCAGCTATATTCCCGCCTTGGCAAAAGCTGATAAAAACGATCTGTCAGTGGCGATTTATTATTCCAATAATGCTTGTCTGTCAGCGGGTGACGTAGAAAAAACATTTACGCTTCAAAGTATATCGAAAGTCCTCTCACTTGCATTGGTGTTAATGGAATACGGCAAAGATAAGGTCTTCAATTATGTCGGACAGGAGCCGACCGGTGATCCGTTTAATTCAATTATCAAGCTGGAAACAGTGAATCCGAGCAAGCCGTTAAACCCTATGATCAATGCCGGGGCATTGGTCGTGACAAGCTTGATTAAAGGGAAGACGGTGAAAGAGAGACTTGATTATTTGCTTTCTTTTATCAGAAGGCTGACAAACAACCGAGAGATTACATACTGCCGGGAAGTGGCTGAATCTGAATACAGCACGTCAATGATTAATCGGGCAATGTGTTATTATATGAAGCAGTACGGCATTTTTGAAGATGATGTAGAAGCTGTAATGGATTTATACACGAAGCAATGTGCGATTGAGATGAACAGCCTGGACTTGGCGAAAATCGGATCTGTATTCGCGCTGAACGGCAGACACCCTGAGACTGGGGAGCAAGTCATCTCAAAAGATGTTGCGAGAATTTGCAAAACGTTTATGGTGACGTGCGGAATGTACAATGCAAGCGGGGAATTTGCAATTAAGGTCGGAATTCCTGCAAAAAGCGGCGTATCCGGAGGGATTATGGGCATTTCGCCTTACGATTTCGGGATCGGCATTTTCGGCCCGGCATTGGACGAAAAAGGGAACAGCATTGCGGGTGTAAAGCTTTTGAAAATAATGTCTGACATGTACAGGCTGAGTATTTTTTAATTTATGGCATCTGCTTAAATCCTCTTGCATTTTCTGCTCATACCCTTTATGATAAATAGAAGAATTAGGTACTCGCCTGGGGAACGGAGGGATACTTTTGGCTTCAGAGATGATAGTTGACCATCGGCAAAAAGCTTTTGAGCTCTTAAAAGTTGACGCTGAGAAGATTTTGAAGCTGATCCGAGTACAAATGGATAACTTAACGATGCCTCAATGTCCTCTATATGAAGAGGTTTTAGATACTCAAATGTTCGGGCTTTCGAGGGAAATCGATTTTGCTGTCCGCCTGGGATTGGTTGATGAAAAAGACGGTAAAGACCTTTTATACACATTGGAGCGCGAATTGTCTGCTTTACATGACGCGTTTACAGGTAAATAAATGATAAAACTCAAACTTATTAACAGTTTGGGTTTTTTTATAACCGCTGATTTTCTCTCATCTCCTTAAAGACGGTCTTTTTTTACACATTCCTTCCGAATCGTATAGAGATTCTTCGTCTCGTTTGATAAATTGTAGTAAAATAAAAAAATAGAAATACATAAAAACCATAGATAATGGAAGTTAGAAGCAGGGAAGAGGATGTTATGTTAAAAAAAATGCTAAAATCTTATGATTACTCACTGATATTCGCAATTGTTTTATTATGCGGATTCGGTTTAGTGATGGTATACAGCTCAAGCATGATTACGGCTGTTTCTCGGTATGGAGTAAGCAGTAATTTTTTCTTCATGCGGCAGCTGTTTGCTTTAATTGCGGGGGGCGCTCTTTTTATTCTCATGGCTTTGTTTCCTTACAAAGCACTGGCTCACCAGAAGTTTCAGAAGGGCATGCTGCTTGTTTCTGTTCTGGCGCTTATCTCGCTGTTCGTATTCGGGCATGTTGCCGGAAACGCACAAAGCTGGTTTAAAATTGGCGGATTGAGTTTTCAGCCGGGCGAATTTGTCAAGCTGGTGGTCATATTATATCTTGCGGCCGTATACGCCAAAAAACAAAGCTATATTGATCATCTGTTAACGGGAGTGGCGCCTCCAGTGGTGATGACAATCATTCTTTGCGGATTGATTGCTATGCAGCCTGACATCGGTACAGCGTCGATTATCGCTTTAATTGCAACATGCATGATTTTGTGCTCAGGTTTCAGCGGAAAAACGTTGGTAAAGCTTATTTTGTTGGGCGGGATTGTTTTAATACTGGTCAGCCCGATTATTTATTTAAATAAGGACAAGATCCTAACAGAAAAGCGTTTAGATCGTTTTGAGAGCCTTGAAGACCCGTTTAAATATGCGGATTCATCAGGTTTACAAGTGATCAATTCATATTATGCGATCGGCTCAGGCGGTATTTTCGGTCTGGGACTCGGTGAAAGTATTCAAAAATACGGATATCTGCCTGAATCACATACTGACTTTATCATGGCCGTGATTGCTGAAGAACTAGGTATTTTTGGGGTATTGTTTGTGATTTTCCTATTGGGTTTTATCGTAATAAAAGGCTTTTATATTGCCAGGAAATGCGAGGACCCGTTTGGAAGTCTTCTAGCGATCGGCATTTCGAGCATGATCGCCATACAATCGTTTATTAACCTTGGCGGTGTCAGCGGATTAATTCCGATTACGGGGGTTACGCTGCCATTTATCAGTTACGGGGGCTCTTCTTTAGTGCTGCTGCTGGCGAGTATGGGGATATTAGCGAATATCAGCATGTTTGTGAAATATTCAGAGAATAAGAAAAAGAGAGAGCCCTTGGCGCCGAAGGGAATGAAAAAGAAACAGCTCAAAAAAACTGTTTATCTGTAAAAAACAAGTGTGTACATGGGAAGGATATTTCGCTATGATAGATTATATTCCATTCGGGTAAGGGGGAGAAAAGTTTGTCTCAGCAAACGATACAAAAAGTATTAGTAGCAAACAGGGGAGAAATTGCAATCCGAATATTCCGGGCTTGTACCGAATTAAATATTCGTACTGTTGCGGTCTATTCAAAAGAAGATTCCGGTTCCTACCATCGGTACAAAGCGGATGAAGCATACCTGGTCGGTGAAGGGAAAAAACCGATTGATGCTTACCTGGATATTGAGGGTATCATTGATATTGCGAAAAGAAACAAAGTCGATGCGATTCATCCGGGATACGGTTTCTTATCTGAAAATATCCATTTCGCGAAACGATGTGAAGAAGAAGGCATCGTATTCATTGGTCCAAAATCCGGGCATCTAGATATGTTTGGTGACAAGGTAAAAGCGCGTGAGCAGGCAGAAAAAGCCGGAATCCCTGTGATTCCCGGAAGCGACGGTCCTGCAGAAACGCTTGAAGCAGTCGAACAATTTGGACAAACTAACGGTTATCCGATTATCATTAAAGCTTCGCTTGGCGGCGGCGGCCGCGGTATGCGGATTGTCAGATCTGAAAGTGAAGTCAAAGAAGCATATGAGCGTGCAAAATCAGAAGCAAAAGCAGCCTTTGGCAATGATGAAGTTTATGTAGAAAAATTGATTGAAAATCCGAAACATATTGAGGTTCAGGTGATTGGAGACAAGCAGGGCAATGTCGTCCACCTTTTTGAGAGGGACTGTTCTGTTCAAAGACGCCACCAAAAAGTCATTGAAGTGGCACCGAGTGTCTCGCTGTCACCTGAATTGAGAGATCAGATTTGTGAAGCGGCAGTTGCGCTTGCGAAAAATGTAAACTATATAAACGCAGGTACGGTTGAATTCCTTGTTGCAAACAACGAGTTCTACTTTATTGAAGTAAACCCTCGCGTACAAGTTGAACATACGATTACAGAAATGATTACAGGTGTCGACATTGTTCAAACACAGATCCTTGTTGCCCAAGGGCACAGCCTTCACAGCAAAAAAGTAAATATTCCTGAGCAAAAGGACATTTCTACAAACGGCTATGCCATTCAGTCACGGGTTACGACTGAGGATCCGCAAAATGACTTCATGCCTGATACAGGAAAAATCATGGCTTACCGCTCAGGCGGCGGTTTTGGTGTCCGTCTTGATACTGGAAACAGCTTCCAAGGAGCCGTGATTACACCGTATTATGATTCACTACTCGTTAAGCTTTCCACTTGGGCTTTAACGTTTGAACAGGCGGCGGCCAAAATGGTCCGAAACCTTCAGGAGTTTAGAATCAGAGGCATTAAAACAAACATTCCGTTTCTTGAGAACGTTGCAAAGCATGAGAAGTTCCTGACAGGGCAATATGATACATCTTTCATTGATACAACACCTGAATTATTTATTTTCCCTAAACAGAAAGACCGCGGAACGAAAATGCTCACTTACATCGGCAATGTGACAGTGAACGGGTTCCCTGGAATCGGTAAAAAAGAAAAACCGGCGTTTGACAAGCCGTTAAACGTAAAAGTAGACGTTGATCAGCAGCCTGCCAGAGGGACAAAGCAAATTCTCGATGAAAAAGGTGCTGAAGGGCTTGCGAAATGGGTTAAGGAGCAGAAATCTGTCCTTTTAACTGATACGACATTCAGGGATGCCCACCAATCGTTATTGGCGACGAGATTCAGATCTCATGATTTGAAAAAAATCGCGAATCCGACGGCTGCTTTATGGCCTGAGCTATTCAGCATGGAAATGTGGGGAGGCGCGACCTTCGATGTAGCTTACCGATTCCTGAAAGAAGATCCGTGGAAGCGTTTGGAGGACCTTCGCAAGGAAGTGCCGAATACTTTATTCCAGATGCTGCTTCGTTCATCAAATGCGGTCGGCTATACGAATTATCCGGACAATGTGATTAAAGAATTTGTGAAGCAATCCGCTCAAGCCGGTATTGATGTGTTCCGTATTTTCGACAGCTTAAACTGGGTAAAAGGGATGACGTTAGCCATTGATGCTGTTCGGGATACCGGCAAAGTGGCAGAAGCAGCGATTTGTTACACGGGAGATATTCTTGACAAGAACCGCACGAAATATGATCTTGCTTATTATACGTCGATGGCGAAGGAGCTTGAGGCTGCCGGAGCCCATATTCTCGGAATTAAAGATATGGCGGGACTGTTAAAACCGCAGGCTGCATATGAACTCGTTTCTGCATTGAAAGAGACGATCGACATTCCGGTTCACCTTCATACGCATGATACGAGCGGCAACGGTATTTTTATGTATGCGAAAGCTGTTGAAGCCGGCGTTGATATTATAGACGTGGCGGTCAGCTCAATGGCGGGATTAACGTCTCAGCCTAGCGCGAGCGGATTTTATCATGCGATGGAAGGCAACGCCCGCCGTCCGGAAATGAATGTTCAAGACGTTGAATTGCTGTCCCAGTATTGGGAGTCAGTGCGTAAATATTATAGTGAATTTGAAAGCGGAATGAAGTCTCCGCATACTGAAATTTATGAGCACGAAATGCCTGGAGGCCAATACAGCAACCTGCAGCAGCAGGCGAAAGGAGTAGGCCTTGGCGACCGCTGGAATGAAGTTAAGGAAATGTACAGACGCGTCAACGATATGTTCGGTGACATCGTGAAGGTAACGCCTTCCTCTAAAGTAGTCGGAGATATGGCGCTCTATATGGTGCAAAATAATCTCACTGAAAAGGACGTTTACGAAAAAGGCGAATCATTAGATTTCCCTGATTCTGTAGTGGAGCTTTTCAAAGGAAATATTGGCCAACCTCATGGCGGATTCCCGGAAAAACTCCAAAAGCTGATCTTAAAAGGCCAGGAGCCGATTACGGTCAGACCGGGAGAACTGTTAGAGCCGGTATCCTTTGAAGCAATCAAACAGGATTTTAAAGAGCAGCATAACTTGGAGATTTCAGATCAAGATGCTGTGGCGTATGCCCTTTATCCTAAAGTCTTCTCTGATTATGTGAAAACGGCAGAAAGCTATGGAGACATTTCGGTATTAGATACGCCGACATTCTTCTATGGCATGACCTTAGGTGAAGAAATAGAAGTGGAAATTGAGCGCGGAAAAACATTGATTGTCAAGCTGATTTCAATCGGTGAGCCTCAGCCTGATGCCACTCGCGTCGTTTATTTCGAACTGAACGGACAGCCGCGCGAGGTTGTCATTAAAGACGAAAGCATCAAGTCTTCCGTTCAGGAAAAGCTGAAAGCGGACCGGACAAACCCAAGCCACATCGCAGCTTCTATGCCTGGAACGGTTATTAAGGTATTGACTGAAGCAGGTACAAAAGTCAATAAAGGTGATCATTTGATGATCAATGAAGCGATGAAGATGGAAACAACGGTTCAGGCGCCTTTCTCAGGAACAATCAAGCAGGTTCATGTCAAAAATGGCGAGCCGATCCAAACGGGAGATCTTCTTCTCGAAATTGAAAAAGCATAATAAACCGGAGTGTATATCATTGGATATACACTCTTGTTTTTTTAAAAAAAAGCGGAGTGAAACAGTTGAAAGTGTGTGTATGGTTTTAAGGCTTGAAGACAATTCAGCACTGTCACAAGTCATTTTCTATTCAAAACAAAAAACAGAACTTATCTGCTGCCGATCCTTCAGGTAGATCAGTACTTTATAAACGTGAAGTATGATATAAGCCATGAATATCTCTTTAAGACTCAATCTGTTTTTTTAAATGAGGCGCGGCAAAAGGCTTTACCTGCACATTTTTTATCATGAAGCGATACAGATGGATTCATATGAAATTGATGCGTTTTTTATAATCAGGATGACGCAGGATACGGAGCGCACCGTTCCGCTCATTGATCATCAAGTTCAGCGGAGACTAGCGATGGAAGCGTATGAAGCGGCAAAAAAAGACCAAAGCGTAGGGCTTTGGTCTAGGGTCGTTATGATTGTTTGGATTCATAACGGAAGCGTGCAATTAATAATAAGAAATAGCATAGAACGCCAAACAGGCAGGCTATAAAGAACGAGTGGGCAAGTGCAAAACCCAGAGCCAGTTCAGTGTATACGATCATAATACCGGACAGCGCCTGTAATGTGATAAAAATAAGACATGAGATCCAGCCCCAAAAGATCTGTTTTTGATCTTTATAGGAAGTAATAGCATGAACAGCGGCAACAATAATCCATACAAACAACAGCAAGGCTGCTGCTCTGTGGCCCATTTGCACCCATTCATGGAATTGAGTCGGAAGTCCATTGTTCAGCGGACTGCACAGCGGCACATCAGGACATGCCAAGCTTGACTCAGTATGTCTTACATATGCGCCTGTATACACAACGATATAGGAATATATTAAAATCCCTATCATGTGAAATTGCATTTTTTTGCCGATTTGGAGCGGCTTAACCAGTTTTCTAACTGATTTATCAGCTTCAAATATGAGCAATGTCAAAATGAGCACTGAAGCGAAAGAAATCAATGAAATGCCAAAGTGAAGCGCCATAATCAGCGCGTTTGAACCGAATACGACAGCCAATGCGCCAAGCAGTGCCTGTAGAAATAAAAAGATAATAGACATGATCGCGAGAAACGTTGTTTCACGGAAAATAGGCGTGATTTTTCTCCAAGACCAAAATGCAAGGCTTAACACAAGGATAATAGAAATCCCGCTTGCGAATCTGTGGCTCCATTCAATAATTGAAGCCGGATTCAGTTCAGGGAAAAAACGGCCGTGACACAGCGGCCACTGTCTGCCGCATCCTTGGCCGGAACCTGTTTTTGTAACGAGGGCACCCCCGATTAAAACAATAAGCATGACAAATGTTGTCAGAACACCGAGAGCTTTTAATGCTTTATTCATACAATATTCACCTTCTCAACATACTGCTGCAATTTTATATACGTTCCAAGTGTAAGCGAATATGTGTTTTGTGGCAATTCTTAGAGCCTTTTGTTCACAAAATTATAATAGAATGACGGCTTCCGGAAAATGTACACTTGATTATTCATGCCGGGTCTGATAGAAATAAGGTAAACGCACTGCCGATTTGGCGATTGCCTTCATCTTTGGTAAAATTCATAAAAAGTTCACAAATAAATTCCTGTTTGTCGTTTAATATTTAATAGGATGTTTTTTTACAAGATGTTATCTTGTATGATAGAGTTGCAGGTTTTTTATTCTCCTGCGTTAGGTTTGTAAGGGAGGTTTACGTTATGGCTAACTCCAGAATCTTAAATGATACAGCTATAGACGGACAAATTGAAGAAACAACGGCGTGGAAAGATTTTCTGTCCCTTATTAAAATAGGGATCGTCAATTCTAATCTCATCACGACTTTTACTGGAATGTGGCTTGCACTGCATATTTCCGGTTTGAGTTTTTTAGGCAATATAAACACCGTTCTTCTTACGTTAATCGGGTCTTCTCTGATTATTGCGGGCTCCTGCGCGATCAATAACTGGTATGACCGGGATATTGACCATGTTATGGAGCGCACGAAAGTAAGACCTACGGTTACGGGTAAAATTCAGCCGAATCAGGCATTATGGTCTGGAATTTTACTGGTTGCTTTAGGATTGATCATGCTGCTGATGACAACTGTCATGGCTGCCGTTATCGGTTTTATCGGAGTCTTTACGTATGTTGTATTGTACACAATGTGGACGAAACGCCGTTATACGATTAACACAGTAGTAGGAAGTGTTTCCGGTGCAGTGCCGCCGCTTATTGGATGGACGGCAGTGGAAGGCAATATCGGTGTCGTGGCATGGGTATTATTCATGATTTTATTTATTTGGCAGATTCCTCATTTCTTAGCATTGGCTATTAAGAAAACTGAGGATTACAGAGCTGCAAATATTCCGATGCTTCCTGTCGTATACGGATTTGAAGTGACAAAAAGACAAATTATTGTCTGGGTTGCGTGTCTGATGCCGCTACCGTTTTTCCTTGGAAGCCTTGGCCTTCCGATTGTCATCCTCGGCTTGCTGTTAAATATCGGCTGGCTGATTCTCGGCTTGATGGGCTTCCGCTCCAAGAATATCATGAAGTGGGCAACACAGATGTTTGTTTACTCGCTCAATTACATGACAATCTATTTCGTTGCCATGGTTGTCTTGACTCTTTTCTAAAAAAATAGATACATTGCTTGTTTTATCGCTTCAAAATAAACGATGACAACTAGTAAATGCCGCCTTGACCTTTTGTTTAATCAGGCGGCTTTACTTTTATACATAGATGGCATTTTGAGTAAAAAAACTCATAATTTAAGAGAAGAGGAAATGTAAGTGCTTTATTGGTGGTAGGCTGGATTGCGATGAATTTCGAGTCTGCTTTCCGCCTTGTATTGACCAGAAAAGGGGTTGGGTGAAATGGTAAAGCATTGGCGTCTTATTTCATTATTAGCCTTAGTGCCGCTTCTATTAAGCGGATGTGGAAAACCTTTTTTATCCACGCTCAAGCCTGCTGGCGAGGTGGCTGATAAACAGTATGATCTGACAGTGCTCAGCACATTGATTATGGTGGTTGTTGTTGCAGTAGTATCTGTTATCTTCTTTTATGTGATTGTGAGATTCAGAAGATCAAGGGTCGGTGAGAACACGATACCGAAACAGGTAGAGGGGAACAAATTTTTAGAAATCACATGGACCGTGATCCCGATTTTGCTGCTCATCATTCTTGTGATCCCTGTCGTATTATATACGCTTGAGCTAGCAGATACATCACCAATGGATAAGAAAGGCCGCAAAGCCGAGGATGCTCTCGTAGTCAATGTCCGGGCAAATTTATATTGGTGGGAGTTTGAATACCCTGATTACGGCATTATCACAAGCCAGGAGCTCATTGTGCCGACAGACCAGCGTGTATATTTTAATTTAAAAGCTTCCGATGTCAAACATTCCTTCTGGATTCCTTCAGTCGGAGGAAAACTTGATACGAATACAGATAATGAAAATAAGTTTTTCCTGACATTTGATTCAAAACGAAGCAAAGAAGCAGGAGATATGTTTTTTGGGAAGTGTGCAGAGCTTTGCGGTCCTTCACACGCGCTGATGGATTTTAAGGTAAAGACGATGTCTGCAAAAGAATTTCAGGGCTGGACAAAAGAAATGAAAAACTATAAGTCTACAGCAGAGAGCGATTTGGCTAAGCAGGGCGAAGAACTGTTTAAAGAGAAGAACTGTCTGAGCTGCCATGCGGTAGAGCCGAATGATAAGCGTGCAGAAGCAGCTAGAACCGCACCTAACTTGGCGACCTTCGGTGAAAGGACAAAGGTAGCAGGGGTGAAAGAGTCCAACGAAGAAAATGTGAAGGCTTGGCTGAAGGATCCTGAGAGCATAAAACCTGGGAACAAAATGACAGGAACATATCCGAAGCTGTCAGACAGTGAAACAGATGCGCTTTATGAATACTTAAAAGGGTTAAAAGCGGAAAGCAAGTAGGGAAGAAAGGGAGATATTGGGGGAGGTCACATATGTTGAATGCGCTTACAGAAAAGCGGACGCGCGGATCTATGCTTTGGGATTATTTGACGACGGTGGACCATAAAAAAATCGCGATTCTTTACTTAATCGCCGGGGGATTCTTCTTTCTTGTCGGGGGAATTGAAGCGATGTTTATCAGAATTCAGCTTGCAAAACCTGAAAATGCTTTTCTCAGTGCCCAAGCGTACAATGAAGTAATGACAATGCACGGGACGACAATGATCTTTCTGGCTGCGATGCCGCTTTTATTTGCCTTGATGAATGCGGTCGTGCCTTTGCAGATTGGGGCTCGCGACGTTTCGTTTCCATTTTTAAACTCGCTCGGTTTTTGGCTCTTCTTTTTCGGGGGCATTTTCTTAAATCTAAGCTGGTTTTTGGGCGGAGCACCAGACGCGGGCTGGACGTCATACGCCTCACTTTCGCTTCATTCTGAAGGGCACGGCATAGACTTTTTCGTCCTCGGACTGCAAATATCGGGGCTTGGGACGCTGATAGCCGGGATTAACTTTTTGGCCACGATTATCAACATGAGGGCTCCGGGCATGACATACATGAGGCTACCTTTGTTTACATGGACGACATTTGTGGCTTCGGCATTGATTTTGTTTGCATTTCCGCCGCTTACGGTCGGATTGGCACTGATGATGCTGGATCGGCTGTTCGGCACCAATTTCTTTAATCCGGAGCTTGGCGGGAATACGGTCATTTGGGAGCATTTATTTTGGATCTTTGGCCATCCGGAGGTTTATATCTTAATTTTGCCTGCATTCGGTATTTTTTCAGAGGTCATTCCTGTGTTTGCCAGAAAGCGTTTGTTTGGGTACTCATCAATGGTTTTTGCCATCGTGCTCATTGGCTTTTTGGGCTTTATGGTTTGGGTGCATCACATGTTTACGACAGGTCTCGGCCCGATTGCAAATGCGATTTTTGCGGTTGCCACAATGGCTATCGCGATACCGACCGGGATTAAGATTTTTAACTGGCTTTTGACGATCTGGGGAGGAAATGTAAAGTATACAACTGCTATGCTGTATGCCGTCTCCTTCATTCCGTCCTTCGTACTCGGCGGTGTGACGGGGGTCATGCTGGCAGCGGCAGCTGCTGATTATCAGTTCCATGATACGTATTTTGTGGTGGCGCACTTCCACTACGTCATTATTGGCGGCGTGGTATTCGGCCTTTTAGCCGGTGTTCATTTCTGGTGGCCGAAAATGTTCGGTAAGATTCTGCATGAAACGATGGGGAAAATTTCATTTGTATTGTTTTTTATCGGCTTTCATCTCACGTTTTTCATTCAGCATTTTGTCGGTTTGATGGGGATGCCGCGCCGGGTTTATACGTTTTTGCCAGGCCAGGGTCTTGAAACCGGCAACTTGATCAGTACGATTGGAGCGTTCTTTATGGCGGCAGCTGTTATTCTTCTGCTGGTCAATGTCATTTGGACATCAGTAAAAGGTGAATATGTCGGAGCCGATCCTTGGCAGGACGGACGTACGCTTGAATGGACCGTTTCTTCACCGCCGCCGGAGTATAACTTTAAACAGCTTCCTTTTGTCAGAGGGCTTGATCCGTTTTGGATTGAGAAGCAGGCAGGACACAAATCAATGACACCGGCTGAACCGGTTGATGATATTCATATGCCGAACGGCTCAATCCTGCCGTTCATCATTTCCTTCGGCCTCTTTGTCGCAGCGTTTGGTCTGCTGTACAGAACCGATCACGCTTGGGGGCTGCCGGTGATCTTTATCGGGCTCGGCATCACATTTATTACGATGCTGCTTCGCTCAGTAATTGATGATCACGGCTATCATATTCATAAAGAGGAACTGCCGAACGATGATAAAGGGGTGAAGGCATAATGCAAATTGAAGAAAAATTCACCGCAGAAACCTTTCCAGCTTCTCCCGAAAAAGTAACACTGGAAGGGAAAAATAAATTTTTAGGCTTTTGGCTTTTTCTTGGGGGAGAGACAGTTTTGTTCGCGTCTCTCTTCGCAACGTTTCTTGCACTCCGGAATTCAAACGCCGGTGATCCGCCTACGACGGAAATGTTCGATGTAACACTTGTTTTTATCGCCACAATGCTATTGTTAACGAGCAGTTTAACGAGTGTGTACGCAATGTACCACATGAAGAACTTTTCCTTCGGCAAAATGCAGCTTTGGCTGGGAATTACGATCTTATTGGGGGCTGGCTTTTTAGCATTGGAGATTTATGAGTTTAAGCATTACACCCATGAGTTTGGATTTACCATCACAAGCTCTGCGCTCGGTTCCGCGTTTTACACGCTTGTCGGTACACACGGCGCCCACGTGGCATTTGGGCTTATGTGGATCAGCACGCTGATGATCCGTAATGCCAAGAGGGGGCTGAACCTGTATACGGCGCCTAAGTTTTATGTTGCCAGTCTTTATTGGCACTTTATTGATGTCGTGTGGGTCTTCATCTTTACCGTTGTATATTTAATGGGGATGGTGGGATAAACATGGTCGGTAAAAAAAGCAGAGGGCATATCAACAGCGACCTTGAATTTAAGAAAAAGAAGCATGCTCAGGAGATGAAATATCAGGTTCTGTCTTTTGGCTTAATGATCGGTCTTACGATTGTTGCATTTCTGACTGTGGCAACGGACGGTGTCGGCAGCTGGTTTACGATTCCTTTCATTATTCTGCTTGCTGCAGTTCAAGTCATCTTCCAGCTGTATTATTTCATGCATATGAATCAAAAAGGGCATGAGGCGCCGGCACTGTTTTTGTATTCAGGGGTGTTTGTCGCGTTCATCACTGTGCTTGCGTTTGTCACAATTATATGGTGGTAATTTGAACAGCAGCCGGAGGTGAAGAAATGAATCAGTTAGAGGTATTTGGGTTTCGCGCGATGTGGAGCCCTTATCTTTTTTGTATCCTGTTGGGCATTACGGTGCTTTATCTCTTTTTTTACAGGCGAATGTCTTCAAAGCCTGAACGGATAACAGGTAAAGAGATGGTGTGCTTTCTGTCGGCGATGCTGTTTTTATATGCAGCCGAGGGAAGCCCGGTTGATCTGCTCGGACATATTATGTTCAGCGCGCATATGGTGCAGATGGCTGTGCTGTACTTGGTAGTCCCGCCGTTATTGATCGCGGGAATTCCTGCATGGCTCTGGGAGAAAATCATTTTCAAGCCTGCCATTAAACCGGTTTTTTCATTTTTCTCGACGCCTTTAATTGCTTTGCTTTTATTTAACGGCATTTTTTCTTTATATCATGTTCCGTTTATATTTGATGCTGTCAAAACGGATCCGTTTTACCATACGTTAATGACTTGGCTTATCTTTGTGCTTGCGTTTTTGATGTGGTGGCCGCTTGTTCATAAGGTAGAGCGTCTTCGGCAGCTCAGCGGCTTGATGAAGCTGGGATATATTATGGCGGACGGTATACTGCTCACGCCTGCTTGCGCACTGATCATGTTTAGCGGTGCGCCGTTATACGCCACCTATACAGATCCGTCTGCGTGGGCTGAGGCAATGAAGCTTTGTGTGCCTGCAGATATGATGGGGCAGGTCCCATTAACAGGACCGGAGCTATTCAATACACTGCCTTTGTTAGAGGATCAGCAGCTCGGAGCAGTTATGATGAAAATCATTCAGGAAATTGTGTACGGTACTTTTTTGGCGATTATTTTTTTCCAATGGGTGAAGAAAGAAAGGGAAAAGGACGGGCAAGAGGAGCCGCCGTATATTCAGCAAACGATATCATAAAAGGTACAGCAAAACATGCTGTACCTTTTCATTACATTTGAACTGTTTTTAACAAGTCGGAGATGTCCTGAATCAGTGCCTTGCTTTTTGTCACAACCTGTATGGGAAACTCTTCCGTTTCTCCATATTCTACTCCATGCGGGTAATAATGCTTGCCTAAGAGAGGGGACATTAATTGAATCACGGCGCGGCCGCTTCCAACATCGCCCTCTGCCGCAATGCCTTGTATCCGCAGATAAAACGTACCCTCAATCGTCGAAAACTTCCTGTCATAGGTGACTCTTTCGTAATCCCATTGACCCGCTCTGACGAGGCCTTTGCTTTCCATCAAGTCGTCCAGCCAGCTCAGCTCAGCCTTTACCCCTTCAAGTCCGCTTTCAGTAAACTTCAACACTGACCCCTCCTTATAAAAATTACCTTTCCTGACAATCATAGTATGAAAGCGTTAAACTTTCAATGAATCTTCTTCTTTTGAAAGTATGCAAAAATTAAATTTTGACGACAATAGCACTAGACTAAAGGAGGTTATACGGATGACAAAAATAAAAGATCTGATGACGGCCGACTTGCAATATTGCACGGTATTAGATAATGTATATGAAGCTGCGGTAAAGATGAAAGACGCGAATGTAGGTGCGATTCCAATAGTTGATGAGGATGGAGAAACACTGGTAGGCATCGTAACCGACCGTGATCTCGTGTTAAGAGGAATCGCCATAAAAAAACCAAACTCGCAAAAAATCACTGACGCGATGACCGAAAAACCTGTCAGTGTGGAGGAAGATGCTTCAGTCGATGAGGTTCTTCATTTGATGGCATCCCATCAGCTCAGAAGGATACCTGTTACAAAAAACAAAAAGCTGACTGGAATTGTCACGCTTGGTGATCTTTCTTTATCTGAACAAACCAATGAACGTGCCGGCAGTGCCTTATCGGATATTTCCGAGGGTGATAATAGAGAAGAAGGCTTTTTTCATTAACACATAAATCTTTGACATGTTAAATAGGCTGTATTGTAATGAGACGTAAGGCAAGACATTGTGATTCGCCACGGGGGTGATAGATTGAAAAATATATTGAGAGCACTGGTTATCCTCTTGATTATCTGCGGAACTTACGTTCTGTTTATTCAATATGGATCTGTTCCTGAAAAAAAATCAAATGACAGTGAGCCTCAAGTGTCTAATGAGGAAGCGCAAAGCGGCAAACGAATACATATGCCGACTTCAGGGTTATTGTCCTTTATGGGCAAGTCCGCCGATGATGTAACGAAAAAACTGGGGGAACCTGAACGCATTGACCCTTCAGCTTATGATTACGATTGGTGGGTATACAATCAAGGAAAAGACCAATATATCCAAATCGGGGTATTAAACAATAAAGTGGTCACATTATTTGCGGCTGGGAATGATATTAACGCAAAGCCTTTCAAAATTGGTGAATCGACCGGAGAAGTATTTAAGACGACCCAGGTGGCACCATTTGTGAATGTAGAGTATAAAGGAAATTCCTATCGATTTGAGTTTTCTGAAGAGGACATCAATACAAGACCGACTGTAAAAGTAGGAAAGATGTATGTCCAGCTGTATATGGACAAATTTGAGGGGAAGCTATCCAGCATTAGGGCATTTGATGCGCAAACCTTTGTTAAGCAAAGACCTTATGAGGTTGTATACCGTGGTGAATTGATTGAACCGAAAGCTGTTTCAGATGATAAGTGGAAAAAGATCCAAACGACGAGCGAAAAGCAAATACTTGATTTGACGAATGTCATACGCGTCAAACATGGGCTTGCGAAGCTTGAGTGGGATCAGCCGACGGCGGAAGTGGCTTTTGGACATAGCGAGGATATGAAGGACAATAACTATTTCTCCCATGTCTCTAAAAAATACGGCTCGCTGAAAGACCGCTTAGAAGAAGGGGATGTTGACTTTCAGCAAGCGGGAGAAAATATAGCATACAATTATGTGGACGGTCCGGCCGCTGTAGAAGGCTGGCTGAATAGTGAAGGCCATCGAAAGGCGCTTCTGAATTCAGATTATACGCATCTTGGTGTCGGAGTAGACCGAAAATATTACACCCAAAATTTTATTAAGCGATGGTAATGAAAAGCCGCGGACGAATGGTTCCGCGGCTTTTCCTATTCCGCAAAAGCTGATGGCTCGAGTGCAAGTACTGATGGTAACAGAGGTGGTAGATTCCCATTCCTTCTAAGGCTACGGCTTTTATGTGTATGGAGGCAAGGTTAAAAATTCATGCCTGAATGAATATAGGCGAACACAATGCCTCACAAAACGATACATTGTAGTAGGTATCGATTTTCGGAGGGGGTGAGGATTGTGGCGAATCAACATGGCAATCATTCAATCAATGACTTTAAACAATTCGTCAAAAAGCATCCCAAGCTGATAAAAGAAGTGCGTAAAGAACAAAGAAGCTGGCAGGACGTATATGAAAATTGGGTTCTCTTTGGGGAGAGCGACCCGATTTGGGATCCATATCGGGAACCGGAAGAAGCTGCGGAAGATGTGCCTGAAACACCGCAAAAAAATGATTTTGTCTCTAAGATGGTGACAGCGGTGAAAAAGATGGATGTCAATCAAATGAACGAACAAATCAATAAAATGAGCCAGTCGATCTCATCGTTGCAAAGTCTTCTTCATACATTTTCCGGAAACGGCCAGAAGCAATCTCAGCCAGGCTCTGGACAGCATCCTTTTTCTTTTCGAAAGGATTAAAAAAGGGGAGCTCATATGCGCAAAGAGGTTCAGGAATTTATTTTAGCAAACGAAGAACGGAAACGATTCATCAGAGAACAGCCGATATGGTACCGCAGGCTTTCGAGAAAACCGGATGATCTGTCCTCCTTTCAGCTTGAGATGATGAACTTTTATGAAAAAACCATACCGCACCGGGTGAACCAATTTACAAACGGAATTCAAATGGCGCAAATGATGATGCAAATGTTTCAAGCGATGCGGACAAAAGATTAAAAGGCCCGAAAGAGGGTCTTTTTCGTGAGATTGTTTTTGGGCTGTGGTTAAGCATTTTCCAATTGGCTGGTTTCATGGTAAACTAACAACTGGAGGTGCATGTTATGTATGCGACGATGGAATCCGTGCGGCTTCAAAGTGAAGCTCAGCAGCTTGCCGAGATGATTCTGCATTCGGAGACGGCTGAGAACTACCGCAATTGTTACAAGCGTCTCCAGGAAGATGAAGAGGCAGGGCGGATTATTCGTTCTTTTATCAAAATAAAAGAGCAGTATGAGGATGTACAGCGTTTTGGTAAATATCATCCTGACTATAGAGAAATATCCCGGAAAATGAGGGAGATCAAGCGGGAGCTGGACCTGAACGATAAGGTGGCTGACTTCAAGAGAGCTGAAAATGAGCTCCAGTCTATTCTTGACGAGGTTAGCGTCGAGATTGGGACTGCTGTTTCAGAGCATGTTAAAGTTCCGACTGGGAACCCTTATTTTGACGGTTTGTCTTCATGCGGAGGCGGCTGCGGTTCAGGCGGAAGCTGCGGATGCAAAGTATCCTGACGAGACTGGCCGTCTCGTCTTTTACATAAAAGAAAAATCAGGCAGGTGATTGTATTGGAGAATAGGCGCCAGGGCATGGTTGTGTATCTGCATTCCCTTAAGCAAAGCAAAATGCTGAGGAAGTTCGGAAATGTGCACTATGTATCAAAACGCTTAAAATATGTCGTACTGTATTGCGATATGGACCAAATTGAAAAAACAATGGACAAGATCGCATCGTACTCGTTTGTGAAAAAAGTAGAGCCTTCTTATAAACCGTTTTTAAAATTGGAATTCGAGTCAAAGCTTGATAAAGCAAAAGAATACGATTATAAAATCGGAATATAGCTGTATAAAAAAATCCCCGCAGGCTTCTGCGGGGTCCTTCTATTCCTTAACATGTTAAGGAGAAGGCAAAGGGAGAGGAGAAACCGGAGGAAGAACTTATGGGGAAACGTAAGTCTTCTCCGCGGTTGGCAACAACATCCTCTAGATGCTGTTGCTTATAGTATGGACAAGGATCATTCTGCCTATACACCTGTTTATCAAGATTAGCGTTCATTGTTTGAAAGAATGCTTTATGTTAAGATAGGGATGATTTTTTTCTATGTACATAGCGGCGTCCGGCCGAACAAAGAAACAAAATAGCTTTTAGAAAAAGTGGTGTGGAACATGAGAGTAATTTCTGGATCAAAAAAAGGCCGTTCATTAAAGGCTGTGCCGGGAACATCAACAAGACCGACAACCGATAAAGTGAAGGAATCCATTTTCAATATGATCGGCCCTTATTTTGATGGGGGCAGGGGACTTGACTTATTCGCGGGGAGTGGAGGCCTAGGAATCGAAGCGCTTTCACGCGGATTTGAGCATTGTATATTTGTTGACCGTGATTTTAAAGCAATTCAAACGGTAAAATCAAATTTGAAAACGCTGGAGCTTACAAAACATGCACAGGTATACCGCAATGATGCGGAACGGGCTTTGCATGCTGCTGCCAAAAGAGAAACATGCTTTCGCGGAATTTTTCTTGATCCGCCGTATAAGGAACAAAAGCTGAAAGCACTCTTAACGATGATTGACGAATATCAAATGCTGGAAGAAGACGGCTTTATCGTTGCTGAGCATGACAGAGAGGTCGAGCTTCCCGAAACCGTAGGAGATCTTGTGATGACTAGAAAAGAAACCTATGGGCTTACAGGGGTGGCGATTTATAAAAAGAGGGGGTAGTGATGTGGCGAGTATAGCTGTCTGTCCCGGCAGTTTTGATCCGGTGACCTACGGGCATTTGGACATCATCAGACGCGGGGCGCATATTTTTGAACAAGTGTATGTATGTGTGCTGAATAATTCTTCAAAAAAGCCCTTGTTCAGTGTGGAAGAACGGTGTGAGCTTCTGAGAGAAGTGACAAAAGACATTCCAAACATAACAGTTGAAACGTCGCAAGGGCTGTTGATCGATTATGCAAAAAGAAAAAATGCGAAAGCGATTTTAAGAGGCTTGAGAGCGGTATCTGATTTTGAATACGAGATGCAGGGGACATCCGTAAACCGTGTGCTGGATGAATCCATTGAGACGTTTTTTATGATGACAAACAATCAATATTCGTTTTTAAGTTCAAGCATCGTAAAAGAAGTGGCAAGATACAATGGCTCGGTATCAGAGTTTGTGCCGCCGGAAGTAGAGCTGGCGCTTCAGCAAAAATTCAGACAAGGATGAGGGTTTTGACTCATCCTTTTTTTGTTCCGTTTGTCAGTCTGTAAGAAAAAATGATAATGTACGTAAACAGCGCGCATAATGTGACAGCAGGTCCAATCTGCACAAGCAGATTCCATCCGTTTATAAATGCAGTTGGCATTTCGCCGCTATTAAGAGGTTTGAATACATGCTGATACGGATCATGCCATGCTATGTAAAGAGGTTTCCATAAAAGCATGACGAACACGGCCGCATAAACGCCCTGCAGCAAACGTGCGATAAAGAATGGTTTAAATCTGATATCGGTTTCCGATAAAATACCTGCCACCTGAGCTTGAACGGAAAAGCCGCTAAACCCGAGAATAAAGCTGACGATAATGGCTTTTTGCAGAAGAGAAACATCTGTCTCGCTGACAAGCTTGCTTCCTAACGTGATTTCAAACATCCCTGATAAAAGGGGAATGTCCAATTGAGCCGGAAGCTGAAACAAGGTCAGCGCGCCTTTTGTGAAAACAGACAGAATATCAGTCAGCTGAACGACAGACAACAGCCGGTTAAAGACAGAAAATAAAATGATAAAGCCGCCTACCATAAGAAGCGTTTGAACTGAAGACGTCACAGCGTCGCCTAAAATTTTGCCCAGAGGCCGTTTTTCCGCAAGTCTGGCGGTATGAAGAGCGTGTAAAGCATCTTTGATCGAAGGAAAAGGTATCGTTTTCCTCCTTCTGAGATGCTGCTCTTCCTTGCGTCCGTAGGAACGCATCGTTAAACCGACAGCCAGATTCCCCAAATAGTGTGCAGAAGCCAATAAAATGCCCAATGACGCGTTTTGAAAGAAACCGACGGCAACAGCGCCGAAAATAAAGAGCGGGTTTGAAGAATTGGTAAACGACGCAAGCCGTTCTGCTTCTACTCTTGAAATCTGTTTTTCCTGCCGCAGACGGGCAGTGAGCTTTGCTCCCGCTGGGTTTCCTGATGCCATTCCCATAGCAAGTACGAAGCCGCCGACACCCGGCACACGAAAGATCGGCCGCATAAAAGGCTCAAGCAAAACACCGACAAACCGCACAATGCCAAAGCCGATTAAGAGTTCAGACAGAATAAAAAATGGCAGCAATGACGGAAACACAACTTCCCACCACATAGAAAGCCCGGTTTTAGAGGCTTCGAATGAAGCCTGCGGATGTGAGATGACAGTCGCTGTTAAAAAAAGAAAAAACGAAGCAATCAAAAGTGTATTAATCTTCGACAAGTTCATTCTTACCTCCCCGATGCTAAAAATGCCCAATGACATGTATATCATGATAAAATAATGTATGACACGAAACGGCCAAGCAGTACCTGTCCTCTTGATTCTTTGTACTAATATACGAGCATAGGGGTTCAGTTTAGACCATAGAATTCGGTATACAGGGAATTCAGGCAGGAGGTTAACGCGTTGGCCAAACCTAAAATCGGGTTAGCGTTAGGATCGGGAGGGGCCAGAGGGCTCGCTCATCTCGGTGTGCTTTCCAGTTTACATAAGCACCAAATTGAAGTGGATATGATTGCGGGGAGCAGCATGGGCGCTTTGGTGGGCAGTTTCTATGCCGCCGGCCATGACGTGGCAACGATGAAAAAAGTCGCCAAAGCCTTTAAACGGCGGTTTTATGCTGATTATACAGTGCCCAGACTCGGTTTTTTAAAAGGTGACCGCGTCAGGCAGCTTGTGCATGCTTATACATTCGGAAAACCGATCGAAGAGCTTCAAATCCCGCTGGGCATTGTTGCATGTGATTTACAGACGGGAGAAAAGATTGTGTTCCGCAAAGGATCAGTGTCAGATGCGGTGCGGGCCAGCATAAGCATACCGGGTATCTTTATTCCGCAGAAGCTGGACGGACGGCTTCTTGTAGATGGCGCTGTCGTAGACCGAATTCCGGTTTCTGTTGTAAAAGACATGGGAGCTGATATCATCATCGCCTCTGATGTCTCCAGGGTTCGAAAAACCGAAACGGCGTCGCATATTTTTGATGTAATTATGCAAAGTATGGATATACTGCAAAATGAATTGGTGCGACATCAAACGATCGCCGCGGATATCATGATTCGCCCTTCTCTTGAAACATACAGCTCCAGCTCGTTTGCCAATATTGAAGCAATGATATCGGCAGGCGAGGAGGCGACAAACCGAATGATCAGCCAGATAAAAAAAGAAATAGAGAATTGGGAGGGCTTATAATTTGCTACGTAAAAAACATTTTAGCTGGATGCTTGTCATCCTCATCTTGATTGCCGTTTTATCATTTATAAAACTTCCATTTTATATTACAAAACCGGGAGAAGCGACAGAGCTTGCTTCACTGATAAAAGTGGAGGGAGGCTACCCGGAAAAAGGGAGTCTGTCCTTAATGACTGTCAAAGTGGGACCGGCTAATCCATTTACATATGTGTGGGCAAAGATGCACCCTTATTATGAGATTGTTCCTGATGAAAGCATCAAGGAAGAAGGCGAATCAGATAAGGAGTATATGAAAAGGCAGATCCAAATGATGGAAAGCTCGCAAGAAAACGCCGTCATAGCCGCCTATCAAAAGGCAGGAAAAAAAGTCAGCTATTCCTTTAACGGCATATACGCAAGCTCAGTTGTAGAAAACATGCCTGCAAAAGGGAAAATAGAAGTCGGTGATAAAATCATCAGCGCAGACGGCAAAAACTATCAGTCTGCTGAAAAGCTGATTGATTATATCAGCAGCAAAAAAGCGGGAGATAAAGTCACGTTAAAAATCGAAAGAGAAGAAAAAGAAAAGAGTGTCACCCTTTCGTTAAAACAATTTCCTGATGAGCCGGAACGGGCAGGAATCGGAGTATCGCTCTATACGGACAGAAACGTGAAAGTGGAGCCTGATATTGATTTTGAAATCGAAAATATCGGCGGACCGTCAGCAGGGTTAATGATGTCTCTTGAAATCTATAATCAGCTGACAAAAACAGACGAAACAAAAGGCTACGATATTGCGGGAACTGGTACAATTGATGTTGACGGAAAAGTAGGCCCGATTGGCGGCATTGATCAAAAAGTCGTCGCTGCAGACAAAGCCGGAAAAGACATTTTCTTCGCGCCAAATCAAAACGGTGCCAGCAATTCTGATTATAAAAACGCAGTAAAAACAGCAAAAGATATCGATTCAGACATGAAGATTGTGCCTGTTGATACGATGCAGGATGCGATTGATTATTTGAATAAGCTGAAAGCAAAAAGCACCTGATACTCAGGTGCTTTTTCTATAAGTTTAAAAAACGTTGTTCATCTTCGTCATATCGGATCGGTGCATGTCCGTATTCTTGCAGGTCAAACTCAGTTCTCAGCGGCTCTTCTATCGGCAGGCTGTAGATTCTGCTCGCTTTAATGTCCAGATCTAGAGCGGGATGGGAGAAAGAAGACAGTTTGCTGACAAGCGGAACGGACAGCGCTTTTTTCTTTTTCGATAAATAAGCCTGTCCTTTTTTCGTCATGCCGAGAAGCCTGATATAAGGCACTTCTTTGTCGTCAAGCAGCTTGTGTATATCCTGTTTTTTCGTTCTGGTTAAAATGTGCGTGTTCATCCGCTGAAGTCTTGTCCACGTATAACGTTTTGTTTTCAGCATCTCCATAAATTCCTGATAGGAGCTGGCTTTTCTGATCGAACGAAGAATTCTGTGCTCTAAACCTTCCTCCACCTCGTATATTTGCTGTAATTCCTGTGCTGTTACAGTTGAAAGGCTGTATTTTAAGTAAGAAAAATAGCTTTCAGGTGTATGCCACAGTCCGAAAGATTTACGGTAATCTGCCAATTCACATGCAGATGCAGCAGGAAGAAAACGAAGGCAGGTTTCAAGATTCTGTTCAATCATCGCTTTTCTGATGCTTGTGGCGCTTGCGATATGGTGTTCGCCTTCTGGAAGGTCGGCATCATGATAGTCCGAGGAAATTCGAGCTGTGGTATAAGGTTTCATCGGATATCCGCCGGAAAGAATGGAAGTCACATAATGGTATCCCAGAATGTTGTTTGGTTTTGACAAATCAAGTGTATTTTCGGTATGTAAAATGGAGCTGAAGGCGATAGCTGCCGCTGCTGGGTAACTGGCACCTTTTTTAATTTCTTCTTTAATACGCTGATCAAATGTATGTTTATGCTCATCAATAAGCTTTGCAGTTTTTAAAAACGGCTCAATATCACCATTTTCGCTTCCGAAAAACTGCGCCTCGCATCCGAGTTTGTTCAGGCTGGATACACTGCCGCGTGCAAAAATCTCCGCTTTTTGCACCGCATACAGATAAGGCAGCTCAATCACAAGATCGACGCCGCTTTGCAGCGCCATTTTTGTTCGTGCCCATTTGGACACAACAGCTGGTTCTCCGCGCTGTAAAAAATGCCCGCTCATTACCGCGACAGCCGCGTCGCATCCGGTTTGCCGCTTTGCTGTTTGGGCATGATAAAGGTGACCGTTATGAAAGGGATTATATTCAACCACCAATCCGACAGCTTTCATATTTTTTCCGCCTTTCTTGCTATGTTTAAAAACGTATGGTACATTTGCAAATGAAAACTCTTATGTCTTATTTTTGTTTTAAGTGTATGCATAGCACATTCCGCTGTCAACGATACTTGAATGGCAGCATTATGCTGTAAAGAAAAAATATTGACAAAAACAATCTTAAAAGCTATAATCATGTTTGTTGCTTTCCTGAGGTGATACAAATGAAATGGACGATTTATCAGCTGCATCAAATGCCAAAACAAAGTTTTGAGTTTGATGAAACAGTTGAGTTAAATGAGCTGACAAAACTGAATTCTGACATTCGCCGCATTTCTCCCGTCCGGGTGAAGGGCAGAGCGGATATCAAATCCAAACAGGTTTCGTTTGATTTTACAATTTCAGGCGAAATGATTTTGCCATGCTCAAGAACACTCGTTGATGTTCCGTATCCATTTGAAATTTCAACAAAAGAACTGTTTATATTTCATCAGACGGATGATATAGAAGATGATGACGTTCACATTGTTGAGGACGATACTATCGACTTAACTCCGATCGTGAAAGAAGAAATTCTTTTAGAAATCCCTATGCAAATCTTTTGTGAATCTGAACAAGAAAAAGGGGCTGCTCCTCAAGAAGGAAAGGACTGGCAAGTCATTTCGGAGGAAGACAAGAAGAATCAAGTTGATCCGAGACTTGCAGCCCTCGAAAAGCTCTTAAAACAAGATGATGAATCTTAACTCTTTAAGGAGGTGGGAATAATGGCTGTACCTTTTAGAAGAACTTCTAAAATGAAGAAAAGATTGCGCCGTACACATTTCAAACTTAATGTACCTGGTATGACAGAATGTCCGTCATGCGGAGAGATGAAATTGTCTCACCGTGTATGCAAAGCATGCGGATCATACAACGGCAAAGACATAAATGTAAAAAGTAACTAAGTAAGAAAAGCGCAGGGTGAAAGCCCTGCGCTTTTTCTTTTTCTCTTCCTGTCAGCTTGCGGAAAAATTGTGAGTGCAAATAGTCTATCTAATCTATTACTGGCATATGTATGAGATAAATAAGCTGACATGGAGGGAGATTAAATTTGACCATTACAAGACAAGATGCTTGGACTCAGGATGAGGATTTGCTGCTGGCGGAAGTGGTGCTTCGTCATATTCGAGAGGGAGGAACACAGCTTTCCGCCTTTGAGGAGGTTGGAAGGGCGCTGACCAGAACTGCGGCAGCCTGTGGGTTCAGGTGGAACTCGTATGTGAGAAAACAATACCAGTCAGGCATAGAGCTTGCGAAAAAGCAGAGGAAAGAATTGAGAAAGCAAATCGGCGTTCATTCAGTCAATATGCCGAATTCCGTGAAGCAGACTGCCGCGGCAGCGCCAGAAGGAAAACGAGATTTGTCCATTCAGGATGTGATTCAATTTCTTGAACAATTCAAAGAAACGCCGTCTTCGCAAGAATTTCAGCTTGAAAGGGAAAAATTGAAGGAGCAAATCCAATCGCTGCAAAAAGAGCTTGAGGATTTACGGAGTGAAAATCAAACACTGAGGAACCAGCTAGAGATGACAGAAGAGGATTACAAGGCGCTGATCGATATCATGGATCGGGCCAGAAAAATGGTTGTTTCAAAGGAAGACGGAAGAATGAAAAAAGCAGCTCAAGAAACGTAATGAACGTCTGAAATGAACCGGCCCTATATTTAGAAGAGGCCGGTTGTTTTTATTTCTATGCAGACTCTCCCGGTGTCATTTCGTGATCCATGTCAGGATGCCAGATGAGCGGGTTTTCCCCTTTGTCCCGCGCCATATCATACTTAACAGTTTCAAAGTTCATTTTATTCCAAAATTCCGCTGATTTCATTCGTGGATTTGTCCGGATCGGCATTTTGAATGATTTAGCGAATTCAACCAATGCTGTCCCGTAACCCCTGTTCTGGTAGCCCGGAAGAACCTCAAGCTTCCACAGCTCCAAATAATCCTGGCGATTGTCGAAATAAGGATTCGATTTGCCGTTAACTTGATATAGACTCATTCGCGCTACAAGTTTATCCCCAAAATAAATCCCGTAAAAAGGCGAAGTACTGTCATTTTCAATAATATTATCCTGAAGATCTTCAAGCATTGAAAGCTCCTGGATACCGTATTCTTTGAATTTCTTGAATTCATCAAGCGTTTTATAGTTGATAAGCAGACGTTCTACCTTTACCAAACAAATCTCCCCCTTTGTTGTTTCTACATATATTG
Source organism: Bacillus sp. SN1 (assembly GCF_002796895.1). Classification (NCBI taxonomy): domain Bacteria; kingdom Bacillati; phylum Bacillota; class Bacilli; order Caryophanales; family Bacillaceae; genus Bacillus; species Bacillus sp. SN1. Next base: position 994,581 of record NZ_PHIE01000001.1, on the reverse strand, counting down.
TAAACGCTTTATTTAAAAAATCCAAATATTTAAACTTTAATTTTAAGCACACGGGATCTTTGAGAAGTAATTTCTTTGCACTTCTGCTATGATAATACGTAAATGCTAAATTGGGTGTGACATCATGAAAATTGGAATTATCGGCGGGGGCTCCGTCGGCCTTTTATGCGCCTATTATTTGTCACTTCATCACGAGGTGACTGTTGTGACGAGGCGGGAAGAACAGGCTGCGGCCATTCAGTCTGAAGGGATCCGGCTTTATAAAGGCGGAGAAGAATTCAGAGCTGATTGCAGTGCGGACATGAGTATCAATTCGCATTTTGATCTTCTTGTCGTGACAGTGAAGCAGCATCAGCTTCAGTCTGTTTTTCCATCGCTTGAACGGATCGGGAAAACGAATATTTTATTTTTGCAAAACGGTATGGGGCATATCCATGATCTCAAAGACTGGCGCGCTGGCCATTCCATTTATGTTGGAATTGCTGAGCACGGAGCTGTAAGGAAATCAGATACTGCTGTTGAACATACAGGCTTAGGTGCGATAAAATGGAGCGCGTTCGACGGTGCTGAACCAGATCGGCTGAATGTCTTGCTTTCGCATAACCATTCGGATTTTCCGATTCGTTATGAGACGGATTGGTATCGCCTGCTGACGGGCAAGCTGATTGTAAATGCTTGTATCAATCCGTTAACCGCGTTATTGCAGGTGAAGAACGGAGAACTGCTGACAAAGCCAGCCTATCTGGCTTTTATGAAGCTGGTTTTTCAGGAGGCGTGCCGTATTTTAAGGCTTGAAAACGAAGAAGAGGCTTGGGAGCGTGTTCGAACCGTTTGCGGGCAAACGAAAGAAAATCGTTCTTCTATGCTGGTTGACGTCATCGAAGGCCGGCAGACAGAAGCTGACGCCATTATCGGATATTTATTGAAGGAAGCAAGACTTCAGGGCCTTGATGCCGTCCACCTGGAGTTTTTATACGGCAGCATTAAAGCTTTGGAGCGAAATACAAACAAAGTCTTTTGAGCTTTTTCGGTAACATGCTATACTCATTTCGGATAACTAACTATTTATTGGAGAAAGGAAGTTCTAGAAGATGCAGCTAACTGAACTTTCCATCAAAAATCAGAATGTGTTTGTACAGCACTATATAGATGGCAAAGAAGAAATGTCTTCTTTTTTTGATTACAGCATTCATCATAAGGACATGTGGCGCGAAAGACTGAAAGATTTATCTTCCCGGTTTTTCGCAAGAGAGGAATTGGCGGCGTACTTATCCTCTTACCATCATAAATTCGGATCAAGTGCCATGCAGTCTGCCATTGAGAAGCTGAGGGACCCGTCAAGTGCCGCTGTTGTCGGCGGACAGCAGGCCGGACTTTTAACAGGACCGCTTTACACTATACATAAAATCATTTCAATCATTGTGTTAGCAAAGGAACAAGAAAAGCAACTGCAAGTGCCTGTCATACCGATCTTTTGGGTGGCCGGAGAAGACCACGATTTGGATGAGATTAATTTTGTCCATACGTCAGAAGAGAATGGGCCTGTGAAAAAAAAGCTGCCTCAGTCTTACTGGAAGAAGTCTTCGGCAGCAAGCACATCGCTTGATCAGGAAAAATGTGCCGCCTGGATAGATGATGTATTTGCCGCGTTTGAAGAAACAGACCATACGAATGCACTTCTCGACAATGTAAAACGATGTTTAAGGGAATCTGTTACGTTTACTGACTTCTTTGAACTGCTGATTGCGGATCTGTTCCAAGAGGAGGGCCTAGTATTATTAAATTCTGGAGATCCGGGGATTAAAAAGCTGGAAACGGCCATGTTCCAAAAGATTCTTCGGGAAAATGATGAACTCGCCCGCGCTGTTTCAGATCAGCAGGCCTTCATGCGTGAAGCAGGCTACAAACCGATTATCGAGTCCGGAAAAGAGCAGGCGAATCTGTTTTATGAATATGAAGAAGAACGTTTTTTAATTGAAAAAGATAACGGCCGTTTTGTTATCAATGAGCTTGATCTCGGATGGACGATGGATGAACTTTATACCCATATGGAAGAACATCCTGAGCGCTTCAGCAACAATGTTGTGACGAGACCGTTAATGCAGGAATACCTCATTCCGACTTTAGCATTTATTGCAGGCCCTGGAGAAATCAACTATTGGGGTGAGCTCAAACAGGCCTTTGCGGTGATGGGCTTTAAAATGCCTCCTGTTATGCCGAGGTTGAACATTACAATACTTGAACGGCATATTGAGAAAAAACTGCTTGAACGGAATATCTCGTTACAAGACGCGATTGAACGCGGAACGGAGAATCAAAGAGAGACATACTTTGAGCGCCAGATTCCGGAAGAGTTTACCGCAGTGATGGATCAGGCGAAGAGCCAAATTGAAGCGATTCACAAAACGGTCCGGCAGGAGGCGTTAAAGGTTGATCAAAGCATGGAACCTTTACTCGTGAAAAATGCCACTTTTATCCAGGATCAGCTTCAGTTTTTAGAGCGTACGGTGACGAAACGAATTGAAGAGAAAGAAGGCTACGTGCTGAAGGATTATGAGAGAATCCAAAATAGCATTAAGCCGATGCTTGCGCCGCAAGAACGAATTTGGAATATTATGTATTATTTGAACAGGTACGGTCCAAAATTCTTCACATCATTCAAGAATCTGCCATTTTCTTTTCAAAATCAACATCAAGTTGTCAAACTTTGAAATAAAGTTTTAAAGAACCCTGAATAGTTCAGGGTTTTTTTTTATGGGTAAACAGTGTAAAATGAAGTTGTGGAGAGAAGTGGTGGATAGTGGTGAGTTAAGGAGAGAAAGTGGGGCAAGAGATCATGTTTATGGGTGAATATCAGCATACCATCGATGCGAAGGGCCGCATGATCGTACCCGCTAAATTCAGAGAAGGCCTCGGTGAGCAGTTTGTGCTAACTAGAGGGCTTGACCAATGTCTCTTCGGCTACCCTATGCACGAATGGAAACAAATTGAAGAAAAACTAAAAGCTCTTCCTCTCACTAAGAAAGATGCCCGCGCGTTTACCCGTTTTTTCTTTTCAGGGGCAACCGAATGCGAACTGGACAAGCAAGGCAGGGTAAATATTGCATCATCTCTATTGAATTACGCCAAACTGGAAAAAGAATGTGTTGTTATCGGGGTTTCTAATCGAATTGAATTGTGGAGTAAAGTAATTTGGGAACAATACACAGAAGAGCAAGAAGATTCATTTGCTGAAATTGCTGAAAACATGATTGGGTTTGATATATAATGATTCTTCGTGTATAACACTCTAAAAACAATTTCAATTCATCCTGATAAAAGGTGGGACCAACACAATATGTTTCAACACAAGACAGTACTTCTTCATGAAACCGTAGACGGGCTTAATATTAAACCGGACGGTACATATGTAGACTGCACACTCGGCGGAGCTGGGCACAGTACATACTTATTGCAGCAGTTATCCGAGAAGGGGCGTTTAATCGCTTTTGACCAAGATGATACGGCATTACAGCATGCGAAAGAAGCGTTGTCCGATTATAAAGGGCAGCTCATTCTGATTAAAAGCAATTTCAGGTATTTAAAAGAATGTTTGAATGAACAAGGCATTACAGAAGTAGACGGTATTTTATTTGATTTAGGGGTGTCCTCCCCGCAGCTGGATACACCGGAACGCGGATTCAGTTACCATCATGACGCTCCGTTGGACATGAGGATGGACCAGTCGGCCACGCTTACGGCGAAAGAAGTCGTAAATGAGTGGCGCTATGAGGATCTCGTACGTATTTTCTTTAAATACGGCGAAGAGAAGTTCAGCAAACAGATCGCCAGAAAAATTGAGGAGGCAAGAATCAAATCTCCTATTCAAACTACGGGCCAACTGGTCGATCTAATAAAAGACGCGATTCCCGCTCCAGCGAGAAGGAGCGGGGGACATCCCGCTAAACGCGTGTTTCAGGCAATCAGAATTGCCGTGAACGATGAACTTAAGGTTTTTGAAGAGGCTTTGGAGCAGGCAATTGAGGTTCTTAAGCCAGGGGGAAGGGTATCAGTCATTACCTTCCACTCGCTTGAAGACAGAATTTGCAAAAGCACTTTTAAAGAAAAGTCGTCGCTTCCGGAACTTCCACCGGGTCTTCCTGTCATACCGGAAGAGTTTGAACCGGAGCTGAAGCTCATCACACGAAAACCGATTACGGCATCTCATGAAGAGCTTGAAGAAAACAACCGGGCTCGTTCTGCGAAGCTTCGGATTGCCGAAAAAAGAAAATAACGAAACACGAACGCAAAATTAAAAGGAGGTCATCAGCCTATGAGCAATTTAGCTTACCAACCAGAGAAACAGCAGCGGCATGCGATCAGTCCTGAGAAAAAAGTGATTGTCAAGAAAAGGGCTTCCATTACTCTCGGAGAAAAAGTGCTTCTTGTCCTCTTTGCTGCGGTGGTGCTCAGCGTATCGCTTTTGATCGTATCGAAGGCGTATGCGGCATATCAAACCAATATTGAGGTACAAAAGCTTGAGGAGCAAATTTCATCCGAAAATAAGCAAATTGGTGACCTCGAAAAAAGCGTTGCTGATTTAAGCAAACCGCAGCGTATTATGGACATTGCGAAAAAGAACGGTTTGAATTTAAAAGATAAAAAAGTGAAAAACATACAGGAATGATTCAAATGCCAAAAAAGAATAAATTTATGAATAGAGGAGCAGCGATTCTAAGTATTTGTTTCGCTCTCTTTTTCTTTGTCATCCTGGGGAGAATGGCATATATTCAAATAACCGGAAAAGCGAACGGTGAAGTGCTTGCGACAAAAGCGACAGAGCAGCATGAAAAGAAACGGACCATCGAAGCAAGCCGCGGCTCGATTTTAGACCGAACCGGAAAAGTGATTGCAGAGGACACAGCGACGTATAAGCTGATCGCCATTCTCGATGAAAAAATGACCACTGATAAAAAGCACCCTCAGCATGTCCAAGACAAAGAAAAAACGGCGGAAGCGCTGTCTAAAGTAATAAACATAGACAAGGCTGATATCCTTGATATCTTAAATAAGGATGCAAAACAAGTAGAGTTCGGCTCAGCGGGCCGGGATATTACGTATTCACAAAAGCAAAAGATCGAAAAGCTGAAACTCCCGGGCATTTCATTTTTACGGGATACAAAACGCTACTATCCAAACGGCGTTTTTGCATCCAATTTAATCGGCTATGCCGAGGTTGATCAAGACACAAATGAAATTTCCGGCGCGATGGGATTAGAAAAAGTGCTGGATAAGTATTTGAAGGAGCGGGACGGATATGTGACTTATGAGAGTGACAAATCCGGCTGGGAGCTCCCGAACAGCAAAAATAAAATTACAGCGCCAAAAAATGGTGACAATGTATATTTAACCATTGACCAGAAAATTCAAACCTTTTTGGAAGACAGCATGACAAAAGTGGCGAAAAAGTATAATCCGAAAAAAATCATGGCCGCAGTCGTCGATCCGAAAACGGGCAAAGTGCTTGCAATGGGACAGCGCCCAAGCTTTGATCCGAACACACGTGATGTGACAAACTACTATAATGATTTGATTTCATATGCGTATGAACCAGGATCAACGATGAAGATTTTTACACTTGCTGCTGCGATGCAGGAAAACGTGTTTAATGCAAATGATAAATATAAATCTGGAACCTATAAAGTTGGCGGCGGAAAAGTATATGATCATAATCGAGGTGTGGGCTGGGGCTCTATATCATATAAAGATGGGGTGCTTAGGTCCTCTAACGTAGCTTTTGCTAAATTGGCCAACGAGAAGCTAGGTTTTGATCGTTATAATGAATATTTGCATAAATTTGGATTTTATCAAAAGACAGGAATTGATCTGCCGGGAGAGGCATCAAGTAAAATGAACTTCAAGTATGAATTTGACAAAGCTTCAACAGCATACGGCCAGGCATCAGCTGTCACACCGATTCAGCAGCTAGAAGCTGCAACCGCAATCGCAAATAACGGTAAAATGATGAAGCCTTACGTCATTGACCATATTGTTGATCCTGATACGAAAAAAACCGTTTATCAAAATAAACCGGAATCTGCAGGAACACCGATCTCTGCTAGTACTGCTAAAAATGTACGAGAAATCTTAGGAGATGTCGTTTCATCAGATATCGGAACTGGACGGCCGTATCAAATTGAGGGCTTTGATGTGGCTGGGAAAACAGGTACAGCGCAAATTGCTGGAACGAATGGTTATTTAACTGGACAGGATAATTATATCTTCTCATTCATGGGAATGGCGCCTAAAGATGATCCCGAGTTGCTGATCTATGTTGCAGTACAACAGCCGCAATTAGAGAATGATGAAACGGGTTCAAATCCAGTATCTGAAATCTTCAACCCAACAATGAAAAACAGCCTGCACTACCTAAACATAGAGCCAACTGAAAAGTCTGACTCAGATAAGGAAGACACAAAAGCGCAGACGATGCCTGATTTAACAGATCAAACGGTAACTGCTGCTCAAAAGAAAGCAAAAGAAGAGAATCTCACACCGATTGTCATCGGCAGTGATATCGCTGTAAAAGAACAGTATCCGAAAGCGGATGAGGAAGTTCTGACCAATCAGAAGGTCTTCCTGAAAACGGGCGGCAAAATCAAAATGCCTGATATGACAGGCTGGTCGAGAAGAGAGGTTCTTCAGTACGGCGAGCTGGCGGGTATTCATATTGAAGTAAACGGACAAGGCTATGCTGTCAGCCAAAGCGTCAAGAAGGACAAAGAAATAAAAGACAAAACCGTCATCAAGGTAACGTTTAAAAATCCAGATTAAAAAGAAAGCCTGCTGGGGATTTTCCCCATTATGCAGGCTTTCTTTTTTTATACCTTCAGATGAGCATCGTTCTACCCGTCCAATTTCAGGCATAAAATGAAACAAGCCTAAATAAGGAGTGGACGGTCTCTTGCGCGTCTCGAATGTAACGGTTAGAAAACGTTTATTATTTGTTTTGCTTTTTGGCGTGATCGTGTTTCTGATCATTGATACAAGGCTGGGGTATGTTCAGTTTGTGATGGGCGAGAAACTGACTTCGCTGGCGAAAGATTCCTGGAGCCGGAACTTGCCGTTTGAACCAGAGAGAGGAGAGATTCTGGATCGGAACGGTGTGAAACTCGCAACAAACAAAAGTGCGCCGACCGTATTCGTCGTCCCGCGCCAAGTTCAAAATCCGATGAAAACGAGCAAGCAGCTTGCGGCGGTTTTAAACATGTCAGAAGAAAAAGTATATAAGCATGTGACAAAAAAAGCGTCAATCGAAAAGATAACTCCTGAAGGGAGAAAGATTTCGAATGAAAAGGCGAAAGAAATCAAAGCGCTTGATTTAAAGGGTGTGTATGTTGCGGAGGACAGTATCCGCCATTACCCTTTCGGCAGCTTTTTATCTCATGTGCTTGGATTTGCCGGCATTGACAACCAAGGGCTCCTTGGACTTGAAGCCTATTACGACGATGATCTGAAAGGGGAAAAGGGCTCTGTTAAGTTTTATACAGATGCAAAAGGGAAGAAAATGCCTGATGAAGCGGATGACTACACACCGCCTAAGGACGGGCTTGATATGAAGCTGACAGTTGATTCGAAGGTTCAGACGATAATGGAAAGGGAGCTTGATAACGCTGAGGCCAAATATCACCCTGACGGTATGATTGCCGTAGCCATGAATCCGAAAAACGGAGAAATATTGGGCATGGCTAGCAGGCCTGACTTTGACCCGGCTGATTATCAATCAGTCGATCCGTCCGTCTACAATCGGAATCTGCCGGTATGGAGCACATATGAGCCGGGGTCTACCTTTAAAATTATTACACTTGCAGCAGCTCTTGAAGAACAAAAAGTAAATTTGAAACGTGATCAATTTTATGATAAAGGGCATGCGGAAGTGGACGGAGCGAGACTGCGGTGCTGGAAAAGAGGCGGACACGGGCTGCAGACGTATCTAGAGGTTGTACAAAACTCCTGCAACCCGGGGTTTGTTGAATTAGGCGAGCGCTTAGGGAAGAATAAGCTTTTCAAATATATTAAAGACTTTGGTTTCGGCCAAAAAACGGGAATTGATCTGCAGGGCGAGGGGACAGGAATCTTATTCCCGCTTGATAGAGTAGGTCCGGTCGAGCAAGCGACTACGGCTTTTGGACAGGGGGTATCTGTCACGCCGATTCAGCAGGTTGCAGCCGTATCTGCCGCTGTAAATGGAGGAACGCTCTACACACCTTATATTGCAAAGGAATGGATCGACCCTGTAACGAAAAAAACGGTTAAAAAACAATCGCCAATCGCAAAGAAACAAGTCATTTCTGAGGAGACATCCAAACAAATCCGCTATGCTTTAGAAAGCGTCGTTGCAGAAGGTACCGGCCGTAACGCATTTGTTGAAGGATATCGTGTCGGCGGAAAAACGGGAACCGCACAAAAGGTAAAGGATGGAAAATACCTCGAAAACAACCATATTGTATCATTTATCGGTTTCGCGCCGGCTGACGATCCGAGTCTTGTCGTCTATGTCGCGGTGGATAACCCGAAAGGCACGATTCAGTTTGGCGGAACGGTTGCAGCGCCTATTGTCGGGAATATTATGAGAGACAGCCTGCCGGAGATTGGTGTGAAGCCTCGGAAAAATCAAATCGAGAAAAAGTACCAATGGAACGACACAAAAACAATAGAAGTTCCGAATGTTGTAGGGATGTCTGTCTCAGATCTTGAGTCACTTTTGGTGAATCTCAATGTGGATGCTTCCGGGAAAGGAAGCAAAATCGTTAAACAATCGCCAGCTGCCGGAACGAAAGTAAAAGAGGGCTCAAAGATACGCGTTTATTTGACTGAAGAAGATGAAAAAGAGGCAGCCGATTAATTCGGGCTGCCTATTATTTTATTGCAGAAAAAATGCTCATATCTTCAAGATTAGCTGGATGTATCCTTTTATTTACGCTAAAATATGAACTGTATGTTTAAAATCATTATCACATCATTTGACGTGACTTCAAATGATAAAAAGAACGAATTAGAATGTTGAGAGGTTTGATACGATGAAACTGACAAAGCTGCTTACATACTTAACAACCGAACCTTCTGTAAACGACTCACAAGACCCTGAAATAACTTCAATTGAGATGGACTCCAGGGAAGTAAAGAAAGGGAGTCTTTTTGTATGTGTAAAAGGGTATACGGTAGATGGCCATGATTTTGCGCAAAAAGCAGTAGAGAACGGCGCAGCGGCTATTGTGGCTGAAAGAGAGCTCGATGTGGATGTGCCCGTCATTATTGTCCGGCAGTCACTGCGTGCGCTCAGCGTTTTGTCTGATGCGTTTTACGGACAGCCGACAAAGAAGCTTCAGCTGATCGGGATAACAGGCACAAACGGCAAAACATCAACGACCCACATGGTCGATGAAATTCTAAAAAAAGCAGGAAAACGCACAGGCTTGATCGGCACAATGTACATGAAAATCGGCGATGAAACACTTCCAGTTAAAAACACGACTCCGGAAAGCGTCACGCTGCAGAAAACGTTTAAGAAAATGAATGACAAGCAAGTTGACACTGCTATCATGGAGGTTTCTTCTCATGCTTTGTCTTTAGGACGTGTTCATGGCTGTGATTATGATATTGCCGTGTTTACGAATTTAACGCAAGACCATCTGGACTATCATAAAACGATGGATGAGTACAGACAGGCAAAAAGCCTGCTCTTTTCTCAGCTTGGCGGGGCTTTCAACCATGAACATCCAAAGCGTGCCGTACTGAACGCTGATGATGAGGCGAGCGCATATTTTGAAAAGGTGACCGCAGCGCATATCTCTACATACGGAATTAAAAACAACGCTGATGTGATGGCGAAGAACATCACGATCACTGCACAGGGCACAAGCTTTGATCTTGTGACAAACAAAGGCACTAAACATATCACGATGTCGCTCGTCGGACAATTTAACGTGTATAATGTGCTGGCAGCTGTTGCAACATGTATTGCAGCAGGCATACCGTTTGAAACCATCACTGAAGCTGTTGAAGAATTGCATGGCGTAAGAGGCCGCTTTGAATTGGTCAATCAGCAGCAGGAGTTTCCGGTTATTGTAGATTACGCGCACACACCGGACAGCCTTGAAAATGTGCTGAAGACATGCAGAGACATGACGGTAGGAAAGCTCTTTGTCGTTGTTGGCTGCGGGGGAGACAGAGATAAGACGAAACGCCCAAAAATGGCTAAAATCGCTGTAGAGCTGGCTGATGAGCCGATTTTCACTTCAGATAACCCGCGAAGCGAAGATCCTCGCGCGATTTTAAGAGATATGGAAGCCGGAGTAGAGAACGAATACTACCACAGCATTGCAAACCGCGAGCAGGCAATCTTTTTCGCGATTGCCAACGCCAAAAAAGGAGATGTAGTTCTCATTGCCGGAAAAGGGCATGAAACCTATCAGCAGATCGGAAGCGAAACCTTCGATTTTGACGATGCTGAAGTGGCGGCGAGAGCCATTGTCGAACTCAATAAGAATAAGACGAATTCATAGGAAAGAGATGTTATTGAATATGGAGCTTGAAAAGAATTTTCATATGAGAAAAAATCATGAATATGATAACTACGTATGTCGTTTGAAAGAAACAGGAGGAGAAAAGGACAATGCTTGAGCAAGTCATTCTGTTTACAATTTTAATGGGTTTTTTAATTAGTGTTCTGCTCTCTCCGATTCTTATTCCGTTTTTAAGAAGATTAAAATTCGGCCAGAGTATTAGAGAAGAAGGACCGAAATCACATCAGAAAAAATCAGGGACGCCGACAATGGGCGGGGTCATGATCATACTTTCTATCATTGTGACAACAATTGTTATGACACAGAAATTTTCAGAAATAAGCCCGGAAATGGTGCTGCTTCTGTTTGTTACGCTCGGCTACGGTTTGCTTGGCTTTTTAGATGATTACATCAAGGTCGTCATGAAGCGCAATCTGGGATTGACGTCAAAGCAAAAGCTGATCGGACAAATTATCATTGCGGTTGTATTTTATGCCGTGTACCATTACTACAATTTTGCGACAGATATTCGCGTGCCTGGAACTGACTTATCATTTGATCTTGGCTGGGCTTACTTTATCCTGGTGCTCTTTATGCTTGTCGGCGGATCAAATGCGGTTAACCTGACTGACGGTCTTGACGGCTTATTATCCGGTACTGCGGCGATTGCTTTTGGCGCTTTTGCCATCCTGGCATGGAATCAGTCTCAATATGACGTAGCGATTTTCTCAGTTGCCGTTGTGGGTGCGGTGCTGGGCTTCCTCGTATTTAATGCTCATCCGGCAAAAGTCTTTATGGGAGATACGGGATCACTTGCATTGGGAGGAGCCATCGTTACCATTGCCATTTTAACGAAATTAGAGATCCTGCTGGTTATTATCGGCGGTGTATTTGTTATCGAGACATTATCCGTTATCCTGCAGGTTATCAGCTTTAAAACGACAGGTAAACGTATCTTTAAAATGAGTCCGCTTCATCACCATTATGAGCTTGTCGGCTGGTCTGAATGGAGAGTAGTCGTGACGTTTTGGGCTGCGGGACTTTTGCTTGCCGTTTTAGGAATTTACATCGAGGTGTGGTTATAAGTGGAAAACGATCAATTTTTACAGAATCAGCATTTTTTAATCCTTGGGCTCGCGAAAAGCGGGTATGCGGCGGCATCCATTCTTCACGAAAAAGGCATTTATGTTGCAGTCAACGACCAAAAGCCTTTTGAAGAAAACGAACCAGCGCAGAAGCTTTCTAAAAAAGGACTCGAGGTTGTTTGCGGAGAGCATCCAGTTTCTCTGTTTGATCAGCATCAAATCACGGTCCTGATCAAAAACCCGGGAATTCCATACGAAAATATTATGGTTCAGGAAGCGGAAAAAAGAGGCATCCCGGTTTGGACGGAAATTGAGCTCGCTTATTACCTGACAAACGCCAAGTTTATCGGGATTACCGGATCGAACGGAAAAACGACCACGACAACGCTGATTTATGAAATGCTCAAAGCTGACTCGCAAAAAGCTCTGATTGCCGGAAATATCGGCACAGTCGCAAGTGAGGTTGCCTATCATGCTGATGGGGATGAGTGGATCGTTACTGAATTGTCTTCGTTTCAGCTGATGGGAACACACGCTTTCAGACCGGAAATCAGCTTGATTTTAAACATATTTGACGCTCATTTGGATTATCACCATACGCGAGAAAACTATGAAAAAGCGAAACAGAAAGTGTATCTTCATCAGACTGCTTCAGATAAAGCCATTGTCAACCAGGATGATGAAACCGTCATGCGTCTGGCTGAAGCCGGTAAAGCCGGTATCGTTCCATTTTCAGTCAGCAAAACGCTTGATCAGGGCGCTTATGTAAAAGAAGGTATGATTATGTTCAACGGCGAAGTCATTCTTCCTCTGGAAGAGGTTGTGCTGCCCGGCGCTCATAACCTGGAGAACATTTTAGCTGCCATTGCAGTTGTGAAAACGGCAGGAGCGTCCAACGAAGCAGTCAAAAAGGTGCTGACAAGCTTTACTGGCGTGAAGCACCGTCTCCAATATGTCACAACAGTGAAAAACCGCAAGTTTTATAATGACAGTAAAGCGACAAACATTTTGGCGACAAGCAAGGCGCTTTCAGCTTTTGACAAACCGGTCATACTGCTTGCAGGCGGACTGGATCGCGGAAATGGTTTTGACGACTTAAAACCGTATATGAAGCATGTCAAAGCAGTGCTTACATTTGGTCAGACTGCTCCGAAACTCGAGAAGCTCGGTAATGAGATGGGAATACAACATGTCAAACGTGTCGATAATGTTGAACAAGCAGTATCTGCGGCGTTTGCGCTCTCAAATGAAGGAGATGTCATCTTGCTGTCACCTGCGTGTGCGAGCTGGGATCAATTCAAAACATTTGAAGAACGCGGTGACATGTTTATAGATGCCGTGCATATGCTTAAGTAAGGGCTTGTCTTGAAGTAATCAGCAGCCCTAATGACTTTAAGCTTGGGGTGTCGATTGCTTTGACTACTAAAAAAACATCGCCTGATTTGTTATTGGTCATCATTACGTTATTATTATTAACAATCGGATTAATTATGGTGTACAGTGCGAGTGCGGTATGGGCGGATTATAAATTTGATGACTCATTCTTTTTCGCGAAACGGCAGCTGCTGTTTGCGGGAATAGGCGTCATAGCCATGTTTTTTATCATGAATGTTGATTATTGGACATGGCGGACATGGTCCAAATTGCTGATGGTTATCTGTTTTTTTCTTTTGATTCTTGTTTTGATACCGGGCGTCGGCATGGTGCGGAACGGCTCAAGAAGCTGGATCGGAGTCGGGGCATTCAGCATACAGCCTTCAGAGTTTATGAAGCTTGCGATGATTGCATTCCTTGCTAAATTTCTCTCTGAAAAACAAAAAAACATAACATCGTTCAGACGGGGATTCATCCCGGCACTTGGCATTGTATTTTCAGCATTTTTGATTATTATGTGCCAGCCTGACCTCGGAACGGGGACAGTAATGGTCGGAACTTGTATTGTTATGATTTTTGTAGCTGGCGCGCGAATCGCCCATTTCGTCTTTCTCGGACTGATCGGCCTCAGCGGATTTGTTGGGCTCGTACTATCGGCTCCATATCGGATTAAGCGGATTACTTCATATTTAAATCCGTGGGAAGATCCGCTCGGCAGCGGTTTTCAAATCATTCAATCGCTTTATGCAGTGGGGCCCGGCGGATTGTTCGGAATGGGACTTGGACAAAGCAGACAGAAGTTCTTTTATCTGCCTGAGCCGCAAACAGACTTTATTTTCGCCATCTTGTCAGAGGAACTTGGGTTTATCGGGGGAACACTTATTTTGCTCCTCTTCAGCGTCCTGCTGTGGAGAGGAATCAGAATTGCACTCGGTGCGCCTGATTTGTACGGAAGCTTTGTCGCAGTCGGCATTATTTCAATGATTGCCATTCAAGTCATGATTAATATCGGCGTAGTAACTGGCCTTATTCCGGTAACAGGGATCACGCTCCCGTTTCTGAGCTACGGAGGTTCTTCATTGACCCTGATGCTGATGGCCGTCGGTGTGCTGCTGAACGTGAGCCGATACTCGAGGTATTAATGAATGTTTGCCTAAAGCTCCCTGTGAAACAGGAAGCTGGGAAACAATTGATGCGATAACCCTGTCCAACAAAACAGGGTTATCGCTATGTTATAGAGAAACTTAGACTGGGGGAAGAGATATGCGAATTGCAATAAGCGGAGGCGGTACAGGGGGACACATTTATCCCGCTCTTGCCTTTATTAAAGAAGTGCAGCGCCGTCATCCTAATGTGGAATTTTTATATATCGGAACAGAAAACGGGCTGGAGAAAAAAATTGTGGAACGGGAGAATATACCGTTTCGTTCAATTGAAATTACAGGGTTTAAAAGAAAACTGTCATTTGAAAACGTCAAGACTGTGATGCGTTTTCTAAAGGGCGTAAAAAAGAGCAAATCGTATTTAGCGGAATTTAAGCCTGATGCCGTAATTGGAACGGGCGGCTACGTATGCGGACCGGTTGTCTATGCCGCTGCCAAGATGGGAATTCCGACTATCGTCCATGAACAAAACAGCCTGCCGGGCATCACGAATAAGTTTCTTTCAAAATATGTTAATAAAGTAGCAATTTGTTTTGAAGAAGCAAAATCGCATTTTCCTAGCGAGAAAGTTGTATTTACGGGAAACCCGAGAGCCTCTGAAGTCGTCTCAATAGAGACGGGCCGATCAATGGCTGAATTTGGGCTTTCTGAAGAGAAAAAAACGGTCTTAATCTTCGGCGGAAGCAGAGGTGCCGCACCGATTAACCGTGCTGTCATTGATATGCAGGATGCGCTGAAAACAAGAGACTACCAAGTGCTGTATATTACCGGTGAAGTTCACTATGAAAAAGTGATGAATGAGCTGAAAAGCAAGAGTGCAGCTGATAATATGGTCACAAAGCCGTTTCTTCATCAAATGCCAGAGTATTTGAAGGCCATTGATGTCATTGTGGCCAGAGCTGGTGCGACGACGATTGCTGAAATTACTGCTCTCGGAATCCCAAGTGTACTGATTCCAAGCCCATATGTAACAGCGAACCACCAAGAGGTCAATGCGAGATCTCTCGGCCAGCATGATGCGGCGATTGTGCTGAAAGAAACAGAGCTCAACGGGGAAAAACTGATTGAAGCGCTTGACCGGATCGTACTGAATGAGAAAACGTTAAAGGAAATGAGCGAACGGACAAAGTCACTCGGTGTTCCTGACGCGGCTGCCCGTTTATATAGCGTACTCGAAGAATTGAAAAAATAATAGAAAAGCAAATGGAATGCGGAGGTTTACGATGGAGAAAGTGATACAGGAATTAAAAGAACGCGAAGTCGGCAAGGTTCTTGCAAATGAACCGCTCGCGAATCATACAACGATGAAAATCGGCGGACCTGCGGATGTATTGGTCATTCCAAGCAGTGTAGATGCTGTCAAAGATATTATGGACGTTATTAAAAAATATGATGTGAAGTGGACAGTCATCGGCCGCGGATCAAACCTTCTTGTTTTAGATGAGGGAATCAGAGGCGTAGTGATTAAGCTGGGCGCAGGCCTTGACCATTTGGAGCTTGACGGGGAACAAGTAACAGTCGGAGGCGGCTATTCCGTGGTCCGTCTCGCAACATCATTGAGCAAAAAAGGCCTGTCCGGGCTGGAATTTGCTGCTGGTATTCCAGGATCAGTCGGCGGAGCGGTTTATATGAATGCCGGCGCCCACGGTTCTGATATGAGCGAAATCCTCGTCAAAGCACATATTTTATTTGAAGACGGCACGATTGAGTGGCTGACAAATGAGCAGATGGATTTCAGCTACAGAACATCTGTATTGCAAAAGAAACGCCCGGGCGTTTGCCTTGAAGCTGTTCTGCAGCTGGAGCAGAAGGATAAGGAATCAATCGTTCAGCAAATGCAAAGCAATAAAGATTACAGAAAAAATACACAGCCGTATTCAAGCCCTTGTGCGGGAAGCATATTCAGAAATCCGCTTCCGAATCATGCCGGAAACCTTGTAGAAAAAGCAGGCTTGAAAGGATATCAAATCGGCGGTGCAAAGATATCGGAGATGCACGGAAACTTCATCGTCAATGCGGGCGGAGCATCAGCAAAAGATGTGCTTGATCTCATTGACCATGTGAAAAAGACAATCCGTGAAAAATACGAGATTGATATGCACACAGAGGTTGAAATCATCGGCGAAAATCGCTGATTCAAGTTCTGACTGAAGCTGTTCATATGATATACTGTAAGCAAACGACAAACGGCATCGTAGTATGCCGTTTGTTTTGGAATAGACAGACTTTTAACAGCTGTTTCATTTGAATGAGGTGAACAGGCAATGAACCCGGGTCATGACCGAGAAAAAATCGTAAACATTGAAGAACGGATTCCTAAAATTAAAGAGCAGAGGAAACAGAAGGCAAACCGCCGTCTCATTTCATTTATTATGCTCTTTTTTATTATGGTGTTGATCATCGTGTACCTGCAGACGCCAATCAGTAAAGTATCAACCATCTCTGTTACAGGGAATGAGAATGTATCCAAAAAGGAAATTATCGAGCTTTCCGATATTAACAGCGGAGATACTGAGTTTTGGAGTTTGGACAAGACAAAAACAGAAAAGAAGATTCAGCAAAATAAATTAGTAAAAAAAGCGGAGATCAGCAAATCGCTTCCTAATAAAATCAACATTGCGATCGAAGAGTATAAAGCGATTGCTTATTTAGAAAAAGACAATGTGTACTATGAAGTGCTTGAAAACGGATCAGTTCTGCCAAACGAAGTAACGCCGGAGGATGCCGGACCGATTTTGGTCAATTGGACAAACGCGAAAAAGCGGTCTCAAATGGCCAAGCAGCTCGATGCTTTGTCAAATTCTTTAAAA
Organism: Bacillus sp. SN1; assembly: GCF_002796895.1. Classification (NCBI taxonomy): domain Bacteria; kingdom Bacillati; phylum Bacillota; class Bacilli; order Caryophanales; family Bacillaceae; genus Bacillus; species Bacillus sp. SN1. Next base: position 977,605 of record NZ_PHIE01000001.1, on the reverse strand, counting down.
CAGTCAATTTCAGAAATTTATTACACGCCTGTAAAAATGGATGAAAACCGTATTAAATTGTATATGAACGACGGTTATGTTGTTACTGCGTCTATTAAAACCTTTGCAGACCGAATGAAAACGTATCCTTCTATCATTTCACAGCTTAGCAGCAATAAGAAAGGCATTATTCATTTAGAAGTTGCCACCTATTTTGAAGAGTTTGGAAAAAACAATAAAGCTGCTAAAAAGGAAGATGAAAATTGAGGGGCAAATCAGCAGTCCTTCTTTCTTTGATTATGCTTATCGCAGGCTTTTTGATCTCATTTTCTTTTCAAATGACAAAAGAAAACAACAAAAGCGCGGCTGAGACGGAAGAGTGGAAAAAAGAATATGCGCTGAGAGATGAACTTCTGAAACAGGAGAAAGAAAATAAGAATCTTGAAAAAGAATTGTATCAAAAGCAAAACAAAGTCCGTCAGGCAGAAAATAAGCTGAAGAAAGAAAAGACGGAATACTATAACGTCCTCGAAGATACAGAAAAGTACCGAATGTATATTGGGGAAGTCGGTGTGCAGGGAGAGGGCGTTGAGGTGACCTTGGAAGATGCGTCGTACATACCGGAAGGGGAGAATGTGAACAGTTACATCGTTCACGAAAGCCATATCTTTCAAGTGGTAAACGAACTGTATGTTTCGGGGGCGGCGGCCGTCGCCGTTAATGGCCAGCGTTTGACACATGATTCCTATATCAAGTGCAACGGTCCTGTTATAACGGTAGACGGGGTGCAGCATCCGGCTCCGTTTACGATATCCGCTATTGGAGATCCTGATGTTCTGCTGCCTTCGTTAAATATAGCAGGTGGCCTGATCGATCAGCTGTCAATGGAGCATATTTCTGTTACCGCAGAAAAAGAGAAAAATGTACAAATGAAACCGATTCTGAAAACGAAGGAATGACTGAAAAAGCGGGTGAAACAGATTGAAAATAAAGCGTTCCTTCATAAGCATCAGTGTGCTTATGGTCATCTTCGGCCTCATGATATCTGTTCAGTTTAACTCGTTAAAGCATCCTAAAGTCCGAGATACAAGAGATATGTGGGATATAAGAGAAGAGTTGACATCAGAGCAGAAGAAGCAGGAAAAGCTGCTGGCTGAAATAAACAAATATGATAAACTGCTGAATAGCTATTCGCAGAGTAAAGAAATGACAAAAGAAACCGCGCTCAATAATACCTTGCAAACCTTAAAAAAAACAGCCGGCATGACCGATATAACAGGTAGCGGAATTGTCATCACCATTTCCCCGCTTTTTTCTGAAAGCTTAACAGGAGAGCCGATCGAAAATCCGCCTCCGGATTTGCTGAAGAAGCTGATCAATGAACTCAACTCCTTCGGTGCAGAGCATATTTCGATTAATGAGCGAAGAGTTGTGAATCATACAGTCATAAGGGATATAAACGGCACAACAAAAATAGACGGATACGGCCTTGACGATTATCCTTTAACAGTAAAAGTGCTCGCCGAAGACCCGGACATGCTGTACAGCAGAGTGAAGGGGTCCGGCCTTGAGGATCTTTTTGCATCTGAAAATTTAGCATTAAAAGCCGGTAAATCTAAAAGCGAGCTGACATTAAAAGCATACGACAGACCATTGGACGTACAACAGCTGAAACCGCTTAAAGACTGAAAAGGAGGAGAATTGTCATGTGGCTGCCTGTGCTGGGACTGGTGCTCGGAATAGCGATTGGACTGATGACAAACTTAACGATACCGAGTGAATACTCAAACTATTTATCGCTTGCGGTGCTCGCCGCACTTGATACATTAATCGGCGGAATCAGGGCGCATTTACAAGGTACATATGATGAAATGGTATTTGTTTCCGGTTTCTTTTTTAATATTATATTGGCAATAAGTTTAGCTTTTCTGGGAGTCCATCTTGGTGTAGACTTGTATTTAGCAGGTATATTTGCATTTGGAGTCAGATTATTTCAGAATATAGCTGTTATTAGAAGAAATCTACTAACAAAGTGGACTCTTTCTAAAAAAAATAAAAAAAATGTGATATAAAAGAGGATATACATAGGATATAACGAATATTTTCAATAAACATAAAATGTGAAAAGCACATAAGGAATATTCTGTTGTGATATTTTTTGTTACACACTTGTAAAGCCACATTCATTGTATTGTTGTTCCGCAAATAATAGAATAGAAATGATCGAAATGTGAGGAGGTGCCATAGAATGAACAACAATGAACTTTACGTCAGTCTTGACATCGGTACGTCCAATACAAAAGTGATCGTCGGAGAAATGACAGATGATTCCCTTAATATTATCGGTGTGGGAAATGTACCGTCTGAAGGGTTGAAAAAAGGCTCAATCGTTGATATAGATGAGACCGTTCATTCTATAAGAAAAGCGTTTGACCAAGCTGAAAGAATGGTAGGTTTTCCGCTTAGAAAAGCTATTGTCGGCGTTAATGGAAATTATATCAATATTCAAGATACAAACGGTGTTGTAGCAGTTTCCAGTGAGAATAAAGAAATTCAAGTTGAAGATGTACGCCGTGTCATGGAGGCAGCACAGGTTGTTTCAGTACCGCACGAACAGCTGATTGTCGACGTCATTCCTAAACAGTTTATCGTAGATGGAAGAGATGAAATCACCGACCCGAAAAAAATGCTGGGTGTGCGTTTAGAAGTAGAAGGCACCCTGATCACCGGTTCAAAAACAATCTTACATAACTTGCTTCGCTGTGTTGAAAGAGCCGGTATTGAAATAACTGATATATGTCTTCAGCCGCTGGCAGCCGGTTCTGCTGCATTGTCAAAGGACGAGAAAAATCTTGGTGTGGCTCTCATTGATATAGGAGGAGGGTCAACAACCATTGCCGTGTTCCAGAACGGACATCTCACTTCTACCCGTGTCATTCCTCTCGGAGGCGAAAATATCACCAAAGATATCTCCATCGGATTGAGAACGTCAACAGAAGAAGCAGAACGCGTGAAAAAGCAATTTGGACATGCCTATTATGACGAAGCCTCGGAAGATGAAGTATTTGAGGTAACCGTTATAGGCACCAATCAAAAACAAACATTTACACAGCAGGAAGCAGCGAATATCATTGAAGCAAGAGTAGAAGAAATTCTTGAAATTGTTTCAGAAGAGCTTCGCAGTATGGGAATTACCGATCTGCCGGGAGGCTTCGTGCTGACAGGGGGACAAGCAGCAATGCCGGGTGTCATGTCATTGGCACAGGATGTGCTGCAAAACAATGTCAGAGTGGCAAGCCCGAATTATATCGGTGTAAGAGATCCTCAATATATGACGGGAGTGGGTCTGATCCAATTCGCCTGCCGAAATGCAAGAATCCAAGGCAGAAAAATAGGCTTCAAGATGCCTGAAGAAGCGATACAGGAAATTGCAGTCTCATCATCAGAGGAACAAGAGCAGCATCATCACCAAAATGAGGTGCAGCAGCGGCCAAAAGGAAAACAAAAAACACAAGCCGAACATAATAAACAGAGCAAAATGAAAAAACTATTAAGCATGTTTTGGGAATAGATAGATAGTCATTCGGCAGATTAGGAGGATTTAGCATGTTGGAGTTCGAAACAAACATAGACGGCTTAGCATCAATTAAAGTAATCGGAGTAGGAGGCGGCGGTAACAACGCTGTCAACCGAATGATTGAAAATGAAGTGCAAGGAGTAGAGTACATCGCGGTAAATACGGACGCTCAAGCTCTTAACCTGTCAAAAGCAGAAGTGAAAATGCAAATCGGCGCAAAGCTGACAAGAGGATTGGGAGCAGGTGCGAATCCGGAAGTCGGAAAAAAAGCCGCTGAAGAAAGCAAAGAGCAGATTGAAGAAGCGTTAAAAGGCGCTGACATGGTATTCGTGACAGCTGGTATGGGCGGCGGAACAGGAACAGGTGCTGCACCGGTTATCGCACAAATCGCGAAAGACTTAGGCGCATTAACAGTCGGAGTTGTTACAAGACCGTTTACATTCGAAGGACGCAAAAGACAGCTTCAGGCTGCAGGCGGAATCTCAGCAATGAAAGAAGCGGTGGATACACTGATCGTGATCCCGAACGACCGAATTCTGGAAATTGTTGATAAAAACACGCCGATGCTTGAAGCATTCCGTGAAGCTGATAACGTACTCCGTCAAGGGGTTCAAGGTATTTCAGACTTGATTGCTACACCTGGTCTTATCAACCTTGACTTTGCTGATGTGAAAACAATCATGTCAAACAAAGGATCTGCTTTGATGGGTATCGGTATTGCGACTGGAGAAAACCGCGCGGCTGAGGCAGCAAAAAAAGCAATCTCCAGCCCGCTTCTTGAAGCGGCCATTGACGGTGCGCAAGGTGTCCTCATGAACATCACTGGGGGAACCAACCTCAGCTTATATGAAGTTCAGGAAGCAGCAGACATTGTCGCTTCTGCGTCTGACCAAGACGTAAACATGATTTTCGGTTCTGTTATTAATGAAAATCTAAAAGACGAGATTGTGGTGACAGTGATTGCGACTGGTTTTATCGAACAAGAGAAGGACGTCACGAAACCCCAGCGTCCAAGCTTAAACCAAAGCATCAAAACACATAACACAAGTGTTCCAAAGCGTGAACCAAAACGTGAGGAGCCTCAGCAACAAAACACAGTAAGCCGTCACACGTCACAGCCGGCTGATGATACGCTTGACATCCCGACATTCTTAAGAAACCGTAATAAACGCGGCTAATGTAAAGGACAAAATCGTTTTCGATTTTGTCCTTTTTGTTTTTCTCCAAAATTTTTCTTCTTGTAAAGTCTTTTTCCCTATGTCTTCCTTCACAGAATAACAAATCAGACTATTAGACCTATTCTTATTTCATGACGATTTTATCATTTTCATATATATGGAAATCAAATGACATAAAACGACAATATCTGTAATACAGATTGTCTACAGTTAACGTACAGCGATGTTCTGACAAACCATTCACTTTTTAAAAGGAGGGACGACATTTTTTTACAAAGCATTTTGAAAAAAAGGGGGATAAAAATGAGGAAAAAAACGAAAAACAGACTCGTTAGCTCTGTTTTAAGTACGGTTGTTATCGGTTCACTGCTGTTTCCGGGTGCAGCCGGGGCAAGCAGCAAAGGCGCCTCAACTTCTGTTAAACAGGAGCTTCAATCTGCTGAATCCATTCAGAACAAGATCTCAAGTTCATTAAAGAAAAGCTTTAAAAAGAAAGAAAAAACGACCTTTCTGATTAAATTTAAGGATCAAGCTGACACAGAAAAAGCGGCAAAAGCAGCTGTCAAAAAAGCAAAATCGAAGAAGCTGACTGCCGCTAAGACGGAATATCAAAAGCGTTCTGCCGTTGTGTCATCCTTAAAAGTCACAGCCAATGAATCACAGCAAGACGTCTTAACATACTTGAGCAGCCAGAAAAATAAAGGAAATGCAGACCAGATCCACTCTTATTATGTGGTGAATGGGATCGCTGTTCATGCCTCAAAAGAGGTTATGGAAAAAGTAGCGCAGTTCCCCGAAGTGGAAAAGGTGCTTCCAAATGAGAAACGGCAGCTTTTTAAGTCATCCTCCCCATTTAATATGAAAAAAGCGCAAAAAGCTGTCAAAGCAACTGACGGTGTGGAATGGAATATAGACCAAATCGACGCCCCGAAAGCTTGGGAACTTGGATACGATGGAACTGGCACAGTTGTCGCGTCTATTGATACTGGTGTGGAATGGAACCATCCGGCATTAAAACAGAAATATCGCGGATATAATCCGGAAAATCCTGATGAGCCTAATAATGAAATGAACTGGTATGATGCCGTAGCAGGCGAAGCAAGCCCTTATGATGATCTGGCTCATGGGACCCACGTGACAGGTACGATGGTGGGATCTGAACCCGATGGAACAAATCAAATCGGTGTAGCGCCTGGCGCAAAATGGATTGCTGTAAAAGCGTTCTCCGAAGAGGGCGGCACTGATGCTGACATTTTAGAGGCGGGTGAATGGGTTTTAGCTCCAAAGGATGCAGAGGGCAATCCTCACCCGGAAATGGCTCCTGATGTTGTCAATAACTCATGGGGCGGGGGCTCAGGACTTGATGAATGGTACAGAGATATGGTCAATGCCTGGCGTGCGGCCGATATTTTCCCTGAGTTTTCAGCGGGGAATACGGATCTCTTTATTCCGGGCGGACCTGGTTCTATCGCAAACCCGGCAAACTATCCGGAATCGTTTGCAACTGGCGCGACTGATATTAACAAAAAGCTCGCTGACTTTTCTCTTCAAGGGCCATCTCCATATGATGAAATAAAGCCGGAAATTTCTGCACCGGGCGTAAATATCCGGTCTTCCGTTCCCGGCCAGGCATATGAGGACGGATGGAACGGCACATCAATGGCAGGGCCGCATGTGTCTGCTGTTGCTGCACTGCTGAAACAGGCGGATGCCTCACTTTCTGTCGATGAGATGGAGGATATATTAACGAACACGGCTGAACCACTGACGGATTCAACATTTCCTGATTCTCCGAATAACGGATACGGCCATGGTTTGGTGAACGCTTTTGATGCTGTATCAGCTGTTACAGATGGTTTAGGAAAAGCAGAAGGACAAGTTTCTGTAGAGGGAGATGATCAAGAGCCTCCTGTCTATCAGCATGAGAAAGTAACAGAAGCCTATGAAGGCGCCAGCCTGCCGCTGACTTTGACAGCTGAAGACAATGTGAGTGTGACGTCTGTAAAACTGTCCTATAAGCTGGATCAAGGTGAATGGACAGAAGTAACGGCTAAACGAATCAGCGGTGATCACCTGAAAGGAACGTATCAGGCAGAGATTCCAAACATTAAAGGAGCTGCACTAAGCTATAAGTGGATGATTCAGGATTTTGGCGGCCATGTCGTTGAGTCTGACACATACGATGTAACTGTGAAGCCAAGCATCACGGTGGGATACAAGCAGGACTTTGAAGCTGCACCCGGCGGCTGGATTGCAAGCGGAACAAATAATAACTGGGAATGGGGAGTTCCGTCGTCAGGCCCTACTACAGCAGCATCAGGAGAAAAAGTATATGGAACAAACCTGGCAGGAAACTATGCCAATTCAGCAAACATGAATCTCGTAATGCCTCCTGTTGAAGTGCCGGATTCAGGAAACCTGTTTCTTCAATTTAAAAGCTGGCACCATTTAGAGGATGATTTTGATTACGGCTACGTTTTTGTTCTTCCGGAAGGCGAAAAGAATTGGGAGCAGGCTGGTGTCTATAATGGAAAGACATCAAGCTGGACGGATGAAGAAATTGATTTATCCGCTTATAAAGGTCAAAACATTCAAGTGATGTTTAACCTTCAATCAGATGAAAGCATAGCAAAAGAGGGCTGGTACATTGATGATGTAGTGCTTTCTGACAAATCGGCCGGAAAAACAGTCAAAAAGAATAAGCTGGGTGTCGAAAAGCCTTCTGGAAAGCAAAAGAAAAAGCCAGTCAATCCGAAAAAGGCTAAGCCATCTGCAAACACAGCGGTAAAAAATCAGAGTAAAGATATACAGCCTCAGGTTTTGCCGATCAGGGCACAAGTCAGTGTCGTGGAAACAGGAAAATCAACATATTCGGATCAATCCACAGGGCAGTACACGCTGACACACAAAGCGGGAGATTATACGCTTAAGGCAGAAGCGTACGGTTATCAATCGAAAACCCAAAAAGTTTCTCTGCAGGCAGATCAGACGACACAAGCTAATTTTACGTTAGAGGAAATGAAGAAGGGGACATTAAAAGGCACAGTCATTAATAAAACGACAGGAGAGCCGGTAAAAGGCGCCACCGTCTATGTTATAGAGGATGCTGCGGTTGAACCTGCTACAACAAACGAAAAAGGCGAATATACGCTTGAAGCTTATGAAGGCGCTTATACGATTAAAGTCGCTGCACCGGGTTATTACAGCGATGAATTTACCGTTGATTTAAAAGGTGATGTTACGAAGGAAACTGTACTGAAGCCTTTCGTCGGTTATCCGGGTGAGATTGCATATGATGACGGAACGGCGGAAAATGCCAATTCCTATTTTGCAGCAGGTAACGGATGGGCGGTAAAAATGACGTTGGCTGACGGCAAGGACAAAGGTATGCTTACAGGCGGACTGTTCAGATTCTGGGATACAGAGTTCCCTGATCCTGGCGGCACCGAGTTTAAGGTTGAGGTATACGATGCTACAGGAGAAGACGGAGCACCAGGCAAAAAAATTGCCGGGCCATTTAACGCCGAAGCCCTTCGCAATGGCGAATGGACCAAGGTAGATCTCAGTTCAAAAGGGATTATGGTCGATAAAGACTTTTATCTCGTGTATATCCAGTCAAAACCTGATCCGTATTCACCTGGACTGGCAATGGATGAAACCGGTCAGAATTCTGGCCGCAACTGGCAGTATATAGATGGACAATGGCAGCCAGGTGACGAAGCGGACGGCAACTATATGATTCGCGCATTAGTTGATTATGAAGCTGCTGTACCTGAAATGACTTCACCGGCAGACAAATCGTACACAAACAAGGAGAACGTTACTGTAAAAGGAAAAGCCTCTCCTGGTACAACAGTACACATTTATAATGGAGAGAAAGAAGCAGGAGAAACGAAAGCTGCTGCGGATGGCACCTTCCAGGCAGGCATCTCACTCAGCAAGGGTGAAAATAAGCTGACGGCCACTGCATCAACAGACAACGGAACTACGGATGCCTCCAGCCCTGTTACAGTCACGCTTGATCAAGTCAAGCCTGAATTGACGCTGGACAATCCAAAGGATGGCGAGAAAACAAATAAAGAAGCACTGACTGTCAAAGGGGCTGTATCCGATGACAATCTGAAAGAAGTCAAGGTGAATGGCAAAAAAGCAACGGTTACAGATGGTTCATACTCAGCCCGTGTTCTCTTGGAGAACGGAAGCAATGAAGTCAAGGTGACTGCCTCTGACTTAGCGGGCAACAAAACGACGAAAAAGGCAGTCATTGACGTTAACTTTGACAAGCCTGTCATTTCCGGATTGATCCCTGGAGAGGACAAAACCTTAAAAGCCGGTGAATCTGTGAAAATCGCTTTCTCAAGCGCAGAAGATTTGGATGCAACGTTTGTCATTCGTCTTCCGCTGACAAATGCAAGGGCGAGTGTGCAAAACGCCACCGAGCTCCCGCTAAGAGAAATTTCTCCGGGGAGATATGAAGGCTATTGGACAGCCACTTCTTCTATTAAAGCAAACGGAGCAAAAGTAGAAGTGATTGTACGAGATGAGTATGGAATTGAAACTAGAAAAACAGCGAATGGAAAACTTTATATCAATACTGAAAATTAAGTGTAAAAAAGCTGCCGTCACAGGCAGCTTTTTTATATACTCTCATTTATTTCCTCGACAAATTAAGCAGATATCCCTGAAAAATTGTATTTTCCTCTCAACATTAATTGACAGACTTTCCCACAGAGCTTGCTTTATACTTATGAAACAAGAAGGGGAACAGCGTGATGCAAGAAAGAAAGGAGTCAGATGTGAAAATCTATTTAGATGTCATTTGGCTGTTAAACTTTTGTTTTGATGCACTTTTACTTTTGCTCACGGCATTTATTTTAAAACGTCATGTGAAAAAAAGGAGACTGATAGGCGGAGCGTTCATCGGTTCAAGTATTGTCCTTTTGATGTTTACTCCTTTTTCGCCGATCGTTGAACATCCGGCCGGGAAGCTGGCTTTTTCAGTTGTGATTGTGATGGCGACATTTGGATTTAAAAGATTTCGTTATTTCTTTCAAAATTTGTTTTCCTTTTATTTTGCCACTTTTTTAATGGGGGGAGGAATTATCGGAGCTCATTCTTTGCTGCAGTCACATTCTGTTGTTCGAAACGGTGTCATGATCACCAATCAAACCGGGTTTGGAGACCCAATCAGCTGGTTGTTTATTGTTGCTGGCTTTCCAGCGTTATGGTTTTTTTCTAAGAGAAGAATTGACGACATTGAAACAAAAAACATTCAATATGAGGAACGAGTCAGCGTACAGGCGGATTTGGGCGGCCAAACGCTTCATGTCAGAGGGCTGATTGATTCCGGTAATCAGCTGTACGATCCTCTTACAAAAACGCCGGTTATGATTATTTACATTGATAAACTGGAGCCGATTTTCGGAGCGGCTGAAACGATGATCATTCGAAACACAGATCCATTGGAAGCGATTGAACAGCTCGATGATTCATTTCGTTTTTTAGATAAAATGAGGCTGATTCCATACAGGGGGGTAGGGCAGCAAAATCAATTTTTATTATGCATTAAACCGGATCACGTAACGATAATGACAAAAGAAGAAATGGTTTCTGCGGATAAATGCTTAATCGGCATCAGCACAACAAAGCTATCGGCAGATGGAGAGTTTGACGCGATTATTCATCCGAAAATGCTTTCGGGCAAGGCCATCAAACACGTTTCATAATGTTCGCAAATGTCCGTTACTTATCATACTCAAACGACGTGACATTTAGAAGGGAGAGGAAGATGAAAAAACTGAAATTGCGACTGACGCACCTCTGGTATAAGCTGCTGATGAAACTTGGATTGAAAAGTGATGAAGTCTATTACATAGGCGGGAGTGAAGCCCTGCCGCCGCCATTATCTAAAGATGAGGAGCAGGTTCTGTTAATGAAGCTCCCAAACGGTGATCAGGCGGCTCGCGCCATTTTGATTGAACGCAATCTGCGTCTGGTCGTCTATATAGCACGGAAATTTGAAAATACAGGAATTAATATAGAGGATTTAATCAGCATCGGCACCATCGGATTAATTAAAGCTGTGAATACGTTCAATCCAGAAAAGAAAATCAAGCTGGCGACCTATGCCTCGCGGTGTATAGAAAATGAAATCCTGATGTATTTAAGAAGAAACAATAAAATTCGTTCAGAGGTTTCCTTTGATGAGCCGCTTAATATTGATTGGGACGGCAATGAGCTTTTGCTTTCTGACGTACTCGGCACTGACGATGACATCATCACAAAAGATATAGAAGCCAACGTAGATAAAAAACTCTTAAAAAAAGCGCTTGAACAGCTCAATGAGAGAGAAAAGCAAATCATGGAGCTGCGGTTTGGGCTTGTCGGCGAAGAAGAAAAGACTCAAAAGGATGTAGCGGATATGATGGGGATTTCTCAGTCCTATATTTCGCGTCTTGAGAAAAGAATTATAAAAAGATTGAGAAAAGAGTTCAACAAAATGGTGTAAAATTTTTTATGGTTATAACCCCTTGATTTTACAGGGATTTCCTGATTTCGACTGTTTTTCGGTCTGAGTGCAGTGCATATTTTTCCCACCCAAGGAGATACTTAACGTTGTACAGCAGCTCCTGTAGGGAGGGAAAAAAGTGTCTAGGAATAAAGTCGAAATCTGCGGGGTGGATACCTCCAAATTACCAGTACTCAAGAATGAAGAGATGAGAAAGCTGTTTAGGCAGCTGCAGGATGAAGGCGATGATTCAGCCAGAGAAAAGCTTGTAAACGGGAACTTGCGTCTTGTCTTAAGTGTCATTCAAAGATTTAATAACAGAGGGGAGTATGTTGATGACTTATTTCAGGTCGGCTGCATCGGACTAATGAAATCCATTGATAATTTTGACCTAAGCCACAATGTTAAGTTTTCAACATACGCTGTACCTATGATTATCGGAGAGATCCGCAGGTATTTACGCGATAATAACCCGATCCGTGTTTCAAGATCGCTTCGGGACATCGCTTACAAGGCGCTTCAGGTAAGAGAGCGGTTAATCAGTGAGACAAGCAAGGAGCCGACTGCAGAAGACATCGCAAAAGTTCTTGAGGTACCGCATGAGGAAATCGTATTTGCGCTTGATGCCATCCAGGATCCGGTTTCTCTATTTGAACCGATCTATAACGACGGCGGAGACCCGATCTATGTGATGGACCAAATCAGTGATGAGCGCAATACAGATTCACAATGGATTGAAGAGCTGGCTTTAAAAGAGGGCATGAGAAGGCTGAATGATAGGGAAAAAATGATTTTGAGAAAGCGCTTCTTCCAAGGGAAAACACAAATGGAAGTAGCCGAGGAAATCGGGATTTCCCAAGCGCAGGTGTCCAGGCTTGAAAAAGCGGCTATCAAACAAATGAATAAGAATATTCATCAATAATGAAATGAAAAGCCTTTAAAACAATTTTTGTTTTAAAGGCTTTTCTATTGATTGCGGGTTGTTTACGTTTTGGAAAAAATAAGGTATCCTAGTCACAAAGTTTTATGAAAATTAAAACAATTATAATAGAAGTTTAGAGGAGGACCACGATGATTTTGCAGCTTGACAATGTCTCACTAAAACGAAATGGAAAATGGATACTGAGGGATATTCATTGGAAGGTGGAGGAAAAGGAAAATTGGGTGCTTTACGGATTAAATGGTGCCGGAAAGACAGCGCTGTTAAATATGCTTTGCTCATATTACTTTCCAACATCAGGCGAGATGCAGGTGCTTGGCCATGAATTTGGTAAAACCGAGCTTGGGGAGAAGCTCAGACGGAAAATTGGCCTCGTCTCAGCGGGTCTTCAGCAAAAATTATATCCGGCAGATTCAGCCTTTGAGATTGCGTTGAGCGGAGCTTACGCTTCGATAGGATTATATGAAACGCCAAGTGCGGAAATCAGGGAAAAAGCGATTGGTTTGTTAGAGGATTTGGGTGCAATAGAATATGCCGACCGCCGCTATGAAACCCTTTCTCAAGGAGAAAAACAAAGAGCCTTGATTGCAAGAGCGCTAATGGCCGATCCGGAGCTGCTGATACTGGACGAACCGGTCACAGGGCTGGATTTTATTGCCCGGGAAAAGCTGTTAGACACGATTACATATATTGCAAACAAAGAAAATGCGCCATCGATCCTTTATGTGACACATCATGCGGAAGAAATTTTACCGGTCTTTGACAAAGCCCTTTTGTTAAAACAGGGAGAGGTCTTTAGATCAGGAGAAATAAAGGAAATGCTCACTGATCACATACTTTCCGCTTTTTTTGATACGCCAATCCATGTATTATGGAATCAGGATCGGCCGTTTTTAACAAGAGCCGAGCCGATAACCAATGCCTGACAAACACATATAGATTCATCCTAGGGGTGCTTTGCGAAGCTGAGAGAGACATTGTCTCAACCCTTTTGACCTGATCTGGATCATGCCAGCGGAGGGAAGCGGTGAAATAGCGGAGTACATAGGACTCTGTTTGTTTTTACTAAGCCGTTTCATAACATTTGAAACGGCTTTTTGATTTTTAAGAATAGGAGCGGATCACATTGAATCAACAAATAGACTCTCTGTTAAAAAAGGTGGAAGATCAAAAGGAGGAGCTTATTCAGCTGGCAAAAACGCTGATTTCTTATCAAACACCTGCTCCGCCTGCAAGAAATACAGACGGCATTCAGTCATGGATTGCTCGGTTTTTAAATGAAATGGGATTCTCGATCGACAAATGGGACGTGTACCCGGGAGATCCCAATGTTGTAGGCCTGCTAAAGGGAACAGATGCAGCAGACTATCATAGCTTGATCATCAATGGTCATGTAGATGTGGCAGAGGTAAAAGAGGATGAGGATTGGGAGCATGATCCGTTTCATCCAATTGAAAAAAACGGTTTCTTAATCGGACGGGGTGCTTCTGATATGAAAGGCGGAATGGCGTGTGTGCTGTTTGCGGTCAAATTGATTCGTGAAGCCGGCATTGAACTTCCCGGTGATTTGATTCTGCAATCGGTTATCGGGGAGGAAGTTGGAGAAGCCGGTACGCTTGAGTGCTGTAAGAGGGGCTATCGCGCTGATTTTGCAGTTGTCGCAGATACGAGCGATATGCATATTCAAGGCCAAGGCGGTGTCATTACAGGCTGGATCGAAATCAAAAGCAGTCAAACGTTTCATGATGGGACGAGGCGGAATATGATTCATGCAGGCGGAGGAACATTCGGGGCAAGCGCAATTGAAAAAATGGCAAAAATCATTGCGGGGCTCGGTGAACTTGAGCGCCACTGGTCCATTATGAAAAGTTATCCCGGCTTTAAACCAGGCACAAATACGATTAACCCGGCTGTCATTGAAGGCGGCAGACATGCGGCTTTTATAGCGGACGAGTGCCGGCTGTGGATCACAGTCCATTTTTACCCGAATGAAACCCATGACCAAGTGGCAGCGGAAATAGAAGATTACATCAATCGGCTGAGTGACAGTGATGTTTGGCTTAGGGAAAACCGCCCTGTTTTTAATTGGGGAGGCTCATCTATGATTGAAGACAGAGGAGAAATTTTTCCGGCACTGGAAGTTGATCCTGGCCACCCAGGCGTCTCAGCGCTTACTGTGTCTCATGAGAAAGTGAAACGGGAGCGCCCGGTTATGGACGTTTCTCAATCCGTTACAGACGGGGGATGGCTGTATAATGCCGGCATTCCATGCGTGATATACGGTCCTGGCGATCTGCACAATGCACACTCCGTAAACGAGGAGGTATCGATTGAGCAGCTGGTAGATTATACAAAAATCATGCTCGATTTTATCATCAGCTGGTGCAGCCGTAAAAAAGAACAGTGATCATGAAAATTTCTTCTTGCTGACAAGGTTCAGCCCGCCCGTTCATATACTGGAAAAAAGGACGGAAAAAGGACGTGATGGGATGATCAGCATTTCTGAATTTCAGGTGAAGGATGTCGTCAATGTCTCAAACGGAAAAAAGCTGGGGAGCATTGGTGATATAGATATCAATGTGACCACTGGAAAAATTCAAGCGATCATACTGGGAGGAAATGGGAAGGTTCTCGGTTTTTTTGGAAAAGAAGAGGAATTGGTCATTCCATGGCGAAATATAGTAAAAATCGGGGAAGACGTGATCTTGGTCCGATTAAGTGAACCGCATGCATAACCTGCTTTGTCTGCCGCGGATTGGCAAATGCCGGAAGTCTCGATTCTTCCGGCACATTTCATTTAGAAATATGCAAATCGGCGCTCAACGAATGCAGAAAGATGTGGTAAAATAAGTGGGAAATTCCGCTTTTTTAAATGTTTGTCGAAAGGTTGGATCATCATGAATACATATCACCCATTCAGTCTTACCACACCCTCGACACTCATGATACAAGACTGGACACAAACGAATCAAAACAACAGAGAAGTCATTGCCGGATTTACTACGAAAAACGGCGGTGTCAGCCAAAAGCCTTTTGAATCGTTAAATACAGGATTGCACGTTCATGACAAAGATGCAGATGTAGTTAAAAATCGTGAATATATTGCCGATATGTTTAATATTGATTTGCAGTCTTGGGTATTTGCTGATCAGACACATGATAATCGCGTTCAGAAAGTGACGCAGAGGGATAGGGGAAAAGGCGCCCGTGAGTATCACACGGCTTTAAAAGCAACGGACGGGCTCTACACAAATGAAAAGAATGTGGTTTTGGCATTATGCTTTGCTGATTGTGTGCCTCTTTTCTTTTATGATCCGGTTAAATCGCTTGTCGGGGTCGCCCATGCCGGGTGGAAAGGCACTGTCAAACAGATTGGCAGAGAAATGGTGAAGCAATGGACCGGGCAGGAAGGTTCAAAGCTCTCAGATATTTATGCTGTTATCGGACCGTCTATCAGCGGAGCATGCTATACGGTAGACGATCGTGTCATGGATGCTGTCCGCGCATTGCCGGTTTCAGCAGAACGTGCCGTAAATCAGACGGGAAAGGGACAATATCAGCTTGATCTGAAAGAGCTGAACCGCCTCATACTGATCGACAGCGGTTTGGCAAATGAACAGATTTCTGTCAGCGGTTTATGCACAGAAAGTGAGCAGTCGCTTTTCTATTCTCACCGCCGCGATCAGGGGAAAACTGGACGGATGATGTCCTTTATCGGAATGAAGGAGGCATAAAAGATCTTGCGTGTTGTTGATAATTTACGACATATAAACGAACGAATAAACGAAGCATGTAACAGATCGGGCCGCAGCTCCGATGAAGTTACGGTTATTGCTGTCACAAAATATGTATCGCCTGAAAGAGCACAGGAGGCAGTGGATGCGGGCATCACCTGCCTCGGAGAGAATCGGGACGCGGAACTGCTCCGCAAACAGGAAATGATGAAAGGGAATCCTGAATGGCATTTTATCGGCAGTCTTCAATCAAGAAAAGCAAAAGCTGTCGTCAATGCGGTTTCCTATATCCATTCCTTAGACCGGCTCTCATTAGCGAAAGAAATTGAAAAACGGGCTGAAGGTACTGTCCAATGCTTTGTGCAGGTCAATACCTCTCTTGAGCCTTCTAAACACGGCATGAAAAAAGAAGAAGTCATTCCCTTCATACAGGAGCTTTCCGGTTTCGAACACATCGTTGTGTCCGGACTGATGACAATGGCTCCGCTGACTGATGATCAAGATCAGATCAGAAGCTGTTTTCGGGCGCTGAGAGAACTCCGTGACCAGGTTCAGGAGCTGAAACAGCCAAACGCTCCGTGTATTGAACTGTCGATGGGCATGTCAAATGATTTTGAAATTGCAATTGAAGAAGGGGCTACTTATATTAGAATCGGCTCATCGTTAGTCGGAAATGAAACAGGGGGTGTACAGCAATGAGTATGAAAAATAAACTGAAAAACTTTTTCTCGATGGATGAGGAAGAATACGAATATGAATATATTGAGACAGAGCGGGAGTCTCAAGAAGAGCATGAGCAAAAAGAAAAGCCGGCTTATGCCGCAAACAAACCTGCGGGCAAACAGAATGTAGTAAGCTTGCAAAGTGTTCAGAAATCCTCTAAAGTGGTGTTGAGTGAGCCGCGCGTTTATGCGGAGGCCCAGGAAATAGCCGACCATTTGAAGAACCGGCGGGCAGTCGTCGTCAATCTTCAGCGGATACAGCATGACCAGGCTAAGCGGATTGTTGACTTTTTAAGCGGAACCGTTTATGCCATCGGCGGCGATATTCAAAGAATCGGCTCGGATATTTTCCTCTGCACGCCTGACAACGTAGATGTATCAGGCACAATTTCTGAGCTCATATCTGAAGACGAACATCAGAGGTGGTAAAGCGAGATGATCCTTTATCAAGTTTTTTCGGTTTTAAGCTTATTAATTACAATATACTCATTTGCCCTGATCATATATATTTTTATGTCATGGGTGCCGAGTACGAGGGAAACGGCAGTCGGGCGTTTTTTAGCTTCGATTTGTGAACCATATCTCGAACCATTCAGAAAAATCATCCCTCCGATCGCAATGCTGGATATTTCACCGATTGTAGCTATACTTGTGCTTCGGTTTGCGACAACCGGCTTGTGGGGGCTTTATCGCATGATTGCGTTTTAAAGTGACAGTTTGATAGGGGCTTGGCAGCAGCCAAGCCTCTTTACATAGAAGGGAAAGACGATGAACGATATCTATCAGCACTTCAGAAAAGACGAGCGGGCCTTTATTGATCAGGCGCTCGAATGGAAAAGTATTGTCCAGGAGCAGTACCGGATGAAACTGACTGACTTTTTAGATCCCCGAGAGCAGGTCATCCTCTCTGCTGTTACCGGACAGGCAGATGTTGGGCTTGCTTTTTCCGGCGGCTATGACAGAGCGGAACGAAAACGGGCGATCCTCTATCCAGAGTACATCACTCCGGAAGAATCGGATTTTGAACTGCAGGCGTTTAACGTCCGTTATGCTGAAAAGTTTGTCACAGTAGACCACCGTTCTCTCCTAGGTGCATTAATGGGTATAGGCTTAAAGCGGCAAAAGTTTGGTGACATCGTGTTTTCTGAGACATCAGTGCAATTGATTGTCTCAGCCGATACCGCTGATTTTGTCGCTGCACAGCTGACCCAAGCAGGCAAAGCTGCGGTCAGCCTAGAGAAAATTGACTTGTCAGACCTTAACATTCCGGCAATAGATGTCGAAATAAGAGATGACACGGTTTCTTCTTTAAGGCTTGACGCCGTCTGCGCCTCTATGAGTAGGCAATCCCGCCACAAATCACAGACGCTCGTGAAAAACGGACTCGTGAAAGTGAACTGGAAGGTAGTTGAAGATCCTTCATATATGGTAGCAGAAGGGGACATGCTCTCTATCAGAGGTTTTGGACGATGCAGCTTAACAAAAATCGAAGGAAAAACCAAAAAAGACAAATGGAGAGTTACGTTTGAACGACAAAAATAGTCGGTTTTTCAGTTTTTTTCTCCATCTGTGCGAAATTTGTTTTATAATGTGAACTAGATAACCGTACTGAAATGTAAAAATGGAGGTGGCATCATGCCATTAACGCCAAATGATATTCACAACAAGACGTTTACAAAAAGCTTTCGCGGATATGATGAAGATGAAGTAAATGAATTCCTAGCGCAAGTCAGAAAAGATTATGAAATTGTTCTCCGTAAGAAAACTGAGCTTGAAGCGAAAGTCAATGAACTTGATGAAAGAATCGGACACTTTGCCAATATTGAAGAAACGCTGAATAAATCGATTTTAGTTGCTCAAGAAGCGGCTGAAGACGTAAAACGCAATTCTCAAAAAGAAGCAAAGCTGATCGTTCGGGAAGCGGAGAAAAACGCTGATCGTATTATCAACGAATCTTTATCAAAATCAAGAAAAATTGCAATGGAAATTGAAGAGCTGAAAAAACAGTCTAAAGTTTTCAGAACACGTTTCCAAATGCTGATTGAAGCACAGCTCGATCTTCTGAAAAATGACGATTGGGATCATCTGCTTGAGTATGAAGTCGATGCGGTATTTGAGGAAAAGGAATAAATTCTCTGATTATCTTGACATTATCTTAGCTTGTCGAATATAATACGTTCATAAATTCAGATGAAAAGACGGTTGAAAGGGACAGTCATGTTTACTTCAGGCCTTCATAGCGACCCGGAGATGGTGAGAGCCCGGGATGGCCGGAATCATGAAGATCAGCCCTTAAGTTTCCTTTCTGAACTCACAGTAGGTTAGGACGTTCATCACGTTACGATGCTCGAGAGGAAAAAGCGTATGCTAGCTTTTTCTAAAAGGGTGGTACCGCGAGATAAGCTTTCTCGTCCCTTATGGGATGAGAGGGCTTTTTTTATTTTCTGAAAAAATGCAGTGGAGGAATGAAAATGGATTTTAAAGACACGCTCTTAATGCCGAAAACAGATTTCCCGATGCGAGGAAATTTGCCAAACCGTGAGCCTGACATTCAAAAGAAATGGGAGGAACAGGATATCTACCGTCTTGTGCAGGAACGGACGAAAGACCGCCCGAAATTTGTTTTACATGACGGACCTCCGTATGCAAACGGCGACATCCATATGGGACACGCGCTTAACAAGATTTTGAAGGATTTCATTGTCCGTTACAAATCAATGAGCGGCTACAACGCGCCGTATGTACCAGGCTGGGATACACATGGATTGCCGATTGAAACAGCTCTTACAAAAAACAAAAAAGTCAACCGCAAAGAAATGTCAGTAGCGGAATTCCGCAAGCTGTGTGAAGAGTACGCCTGGAAGCAAATCGAGGGGCAGCGTGAGCAGTTCAAACGCCTTGGTGTCCGCGGTGACTGGGAAAACCCGTATGTGACATTAAAACCGGAATACGAAGCGCAGCAAATCCGCGTATTTGGTGAGATGGCAAAACGGGGCTACATTTATAAAGGCCTTAAACCGGTTAACTGGTCACCTTCAAGTGAGTCTGCTTTGGCTGAAGCTGAAATCGAATATCAAGATAAACGTTCAGCATCTATTTACGTTGCTTTCGGTGTGAAAGACGGAAAAGGCGTTCTTGAAAACGGCGAGCGCATCATCATTTGGACAACAACGCCTTGGACAATTCCGGCGAACCTCGGAATTTCAGTGCACCCTGATCTTGAGTACAGCGTGGTTGCAGTTGGTGAAGACCGCTTTGTCGTAGCAAGTGCTTTAGTCGAAAATGTTGCATCTGCATGCGGATTTGATCAATATGAAGTGACAAGAACGATCAAAGGGAAAGACCTTGAGAACATTATCGCTGAACACCCGCTCTATGGCAGAGACTCACTCGTTATGCTTGGCGAACACGTAACAACTGATGCCGGAACAGGTTGTGTTCATACAGCGCCCGGACACGGGGAAGATGATTTTATCATCGGCCAAAAATACGGTTTAGATGTGCTTTGCCCAGTTGATGAAAAAGGTGTAATGACAAGTGAAGCTCCTGGCTTTGAAGGCATGTTCTATGATGATGCGAACAAAGCAATCACACAGCAGCTAGATGAAAAAGGCGCGCTTGTGAAGCTTGAATTCATTACTCACTCTTATCCGCACGATTGGAGAACAAAGAAACCAACCATTTTCAGAGCGACAGCGCAATGGTTTGCGTCTATTAAAGATTTCAGATCAGACCTGCTGGATGCCATTAAAGAAACCAAATGGGTTCCTGAATGGGGCGAGCAGCGTTTGCACAACATGGTGCGTGACCGCGGAGACTGGTGTATTTCCAGACAGCGTGCGTGGGGTGTTCCGATTCCGGTATTTTATGCCGAAAACGGAGAACCGGTTATTACAGATGAAACCATTGAACATGTTTCTGAATTGTTCAGACAGCACGGATCAAACATTTGGTTTGAAAAAGAAGCGAAGGATCTTCTTCCCGAAGGCTTTACGCATCCTGGCAGCCCTAACGGCACATTTACAAAAGAACAGGACATCATGGATGTTTGGTTTGATTCAGGCTCTTCCCATCAAGCGGTGCTTGAAGAACGTGAAGACCTCGTTCGCCCGGCTGATTTATATCTAGAAGGATCAGACCAATACCGCGGCTGGTTTAACTCATCTCTTTCTACAGCAGTAGCCGTAACAGGAAAAGCGCCATATAAAGGTGTGCTCAGCCATGGATTTGCACTGGATGGAGAAGGACGCAAGATGAGTAAATCAATCGGTAACGTCGTTGTTCCAGCTAAAGTCATGAAACAGCTCGGTGCCGACATCTTGAGATTATGGGTGTCTTCAGTTGATTATCAGGCGGATGTTCGTGTGTCTGACGCAATTCTGAAGCAGGTTGCTGAAGTATACCGTAAAATCCGCAATACGTTCCGTTTCCTTCACGGCAACCTATTCGATTTTGATCCAAAAACGAATGCGGTGGCTGTCGAAGACCTTCGCGAAGTGGATCAGTATATGCTGATTAAGCTGAACAAACTGATTGATAAAGTGAAAAAAGCGTATGATGAGTACGAATTTGCGGTTGTGTATCACAGCATCCATAATTTCTGCACAATCGAATTGAGCTCATTCTATCTTGATTTCGCAAAAGATATTGTGTACATCGAGCATGCGGATCATCCGGATAGACGCAGCATGCAGACAGTATTCTATGAAACGCTTCTTGCATTAGTGAAGCTTTCAGCGCCGATTCTTCCTCATACGGCTGACGAATTATGGTCTCATTTAACATTTGTCGAAGAGCAAAGCGTTCAGCTGGCAGACATGCCGGAAACAATTACGGTTCCAAACAGCGAAGCGACAGAAGATAAATTTGACCGCTTTATGGCTATTCGTGATGATGTACTAAAAGCATTAGAAACTGCGCGGAATGAAAAAATTATCGGTAAATCATTGGAAGCGAACCTGAAATTGTATCCAAACAAAGAAAACCAAGAGCTCTTGGCTTCCATTAAAGAAAATCTTTCTCAGCTGTTTATTGTTTCTGAACTAACAATCAGCGAAGAAAATGAAGCGCCGAACGATGCGCAAAGCTTCTCGACAGGCAAAATTGCTGTCGAGAAAGCGGAAGGCGAAATGTGTGAGAGATCCCGTGTGATCTCAAAAGATGTAGGCGCAAATCCGAAATACCCTACACTTTCACTGCGAAACGCAGAAATCGTTGAAAAATACTATCAAAATTAATGAAAAATAGTCCGGCGTTAAAGCCGGGCTTTTTTTGTGCCAAGAGTGACATCGTTTAGAACGGCAGGAAAAATCTTATGGGCTTTAGATCATCATTCACAGGCAACACTATAGGTACTACGTTAAGAGCAGGAGTTGTGATGAATGAATGATCAACTGACCGCAATTTATACGGAACTTCTTCTGATGAAAGAAGAATTACAGTCGAGATTATTTGAGTATTCTTGCTTTCAGGTTTCAACAAGCCCGCAAGCAGCAATCAATCATAAACAAAAAGCAACTCTGATCTATCACATTAAAGAAGAGCTACAAGACGTTCTCCTCGCATTGTCCAAAATCGAAAACGGCACATTCGGATACTGTGAAGAAACCGGGGCTCCCATTCCTCTTTCAAAACTGGCGGTGTTGCCGACTGCCCGAACAGCAAACGATTTTCTTTATTCTGTCCAATTCGAAAAAAAAACGCTTCCGCTGTGGAAATCAACGGATATCGAATATGGTCAGGCACTGTATGAATAACAGTGTCTGGCCAGTTTATATGCCTGATATTTCTTTACTCCAGTGCTTTTTATTGATAAAATGCATAATGGATTAAAGTAACCGTAAACTGGAGGAACGTTTGTGCTGTATTATGTGATTGCACTACTTATTATTGCAGCCGATCAATTGACAAAATGGTTTGTTGTTAAGAACATGGAGCTTGGACAAAGCATTCCGATCATTGATCAGGTATTCTATATCACCTCCCATCGCAATACGGGTGCTGCATGGGGGATATTAGCCGGTCAGATGTGGTTTTTCTACCTCATTACAACCGTGGTTATTATTGGCATTGTTTATTACATACAGCGTTATACAAAAGGACAAAGGCTTCTTGGCGTGGCCCTCGGACTTATGCTTGGCGGTGCCATCGGCAACTTCATCGACCGGGCTGTCAGACAGGAAGTTGTGGATTTTATCCATGTCATTATTGTGGATTATAATTACCCGATTTTTAACATCGCGGACTCTTCACTATGTGTCGGCGTAATGCTTTTATTTATACAAATGCTGTTGGACAGCGGGAAAAAGAAAAAGGAGCAATAGCATGAATCAAATTGATATAACCGCTTCAGAAGAACAAAAAAGTGAGCGGATTGATAAATTTCTGGCATCGACTGAAAATGATTGGTCGAGAACCCAGGTGCAGCAATGGGTGAAAGACGGACAAGTTGTCGTGAACGGAAGCCCTGTAAAATCGAATTATAAAATTCAGCCAGGTGATCAGGTGACCGTCACCGTACCTGAGCCGGAAGCGCTCGACGTGCTGGCAGAACCTATGGATCTGGATATTTATTATGAAGACCAGGATGTGCTGGTCGTCAATAAACCTCGCGGAATGGTTGTGCACCCAGCCCCTGGGCATCTTACGGGTACGCTTGTAAACGGCCTTATGGCTCATTGCACGGACCTTTCCGGAATAAATGGCGTGATGCGTCCAGGGATCGTTCACAGAATCGATAAGGACACGTCCGGCTTATTAATGGTAGCGAAAAATGATATGGCGCATGAGTCTCTCGTGAACCAATTGGTCAACAAAACGGTCACGCGGAAATATACGGCAGTTGTCCACGGGCTTATTTCTCACGATGACGGCACAATTGATGCACCGGTCGGACGAGACAAGAAAGATCGTCAAAGCATGACTGTGACGCGTGATGGCAAAAACGCCGTCACTCATTTTCATGTGCTTGAGCGTTTTCAGGATTTTACGTTGGTGGAATGCCAGCTTGAAACAGGGAGAACGCATCAAATTCGTGTTCATATGAAATATATCGGATTTCCATTAGCAGGCGATCCAAAATACGGTCCAAGAAAAACGATCGATTTTAACGGCCAGGCCCTTCACGCCGGAATATTAGGTTTTGATCATCCTCGTACCGGTGAATATGTCGAATTTGAAGCGCCGCTCCCGGAGGATATGGCAGAATTAATCGAAAACCTCAGAAAAAACGGTTGACAGACTGTTTCTTTTCTGAAATAATAAACGAAGCTGAATAGATTCTTTAAAACAGTCCAGAGAGGCTGAGAAGGATAACGGATAGACGGGATGCGTGTATATGCGCGCACCTTGTCCTAAAACCCCTCTATGCTCTGGCAGGAGGGGTTTTTTTCTTCTATATGAACTGTGAGGTGTCACACATTGAATCAAAAAGCTGTCATTCTCGACGAACAGGCAATCAGACGGGCACTGACCAGGATTGCTCATGAAATGATCGAACGCAATAAAGGAATGAATAACTGCATCCTTGTCGGCATCAAGACAAGAGGGATTTACTTGGCAAAACGCCTTGCAGAACGAATCGAACAGATTGAAGGGAATCCTGTAACAGTTGGCGAAATTGATATTACTCTTTACAGAGACGATCTTTCCAAAAAAACGAGCAACGAAGAACCGCTTGTGAAAGGTGCAGATATTCCTGTAGACATTACAGATCAAAAAGTCATTCTCGTTGACGATGTCCTGTACACCGGAAGAACGGTCAGAGCAGGTATGGATGCGCTTGTTGATGTAGGCAGACCTTCCTCCATTCAGCTGGCTGTGCTTGTTGACAGAGGACACCGGGAGCTGCCGATCCGAGCGGATTATATCGGGAAAAACATCCCGACATCAAAAGCTGAAAAGGTTATGGTTCAGCTTGATGAGGTAGATCAAAACGATCTCGTCGCCATTTATGAAAATGAATAATAGATCACCTTTTTAAAGGCAATCCAGAGAGGTTGCAAAGAGGTGCACAACGAAGTCCTGAAAGTATTCGGCAGGTCTTTGTATGCCTCTTTGCGTAAAAATAGCAAAGAGGTTTTTTTATACAGTCATTGAGTCATCCTAAAATGAAAGTCAACAATCAGGGGGAAATCATCATGAGTAAGAAAAAAGTAAATTTAGGAGTCAGGGATGTCCCGACACCTTTCTCTTGGGTTTCATTCAGCCTGCAGCATTTGTTTGCCATGTTTGGCTCAACGATTTTGGTTCCGAAGCTGGTCGGAATGAGTCCTGCTGTGGCATTGGTGACAAGCGGCATCGGGACACTTGCTTACCTTCTTATAACGAAAGGGCAAATTCCGGCGTATCTCGGTTCATCCTTCGCCTTTATTTCTCCAATCATACTGGTAAAAGCGACCGGCGGGCCGGGAGCGGCAATGGTCGGGGCGTTTCTTGCAGGGTTAGTGTACGGGCTGATTGCCTTATTGATCAGGCAGCTTGGAACAGGATGGCTGATGAAGATTCTCCCGCCTGTAGTTGTAGGCCCTGTTATTATCGTCATCGGGCTGGGTCTGGCAAGTACTGCGGTAAACATGGCGATGTACGCTGATCCGAACGCGAGTGAATTGGTCTACAGCTTAAAGCACTTCAGTGTCGCAGGAGTTACGCTGGCCATCACGATTATTTGCGCGATTTTCTTGCGAGGGTTTCTGAGCCTGATTCCGGTTTTGATCGGAATTATCGGCGGATACTTGTTCGCCCTTACTCAAGGGATTGTCAACTTTCAGCCGGTGCTTGACGCGAAATGGTTTGCAGTGCCTGAATTTATCATCCCGTTCAAAGACTATTCACCGTCAGTAACACTCGGCATCGCAGCGGCAATGGTTCCCGTCGCGTTTGTGACAATGTCAGAGCATATCGGCCATCAAATGGTACTGAGCAAAGTCGTCGGACAAGATTTCATTAAGAAGCCGGGGCTTCATCGCTCCATTATGGGGGACAGCGTGGCGACAATCCTTGCTTCCCTGATCGGCGGTCCGCCGACAACGACTTACGGGGAAAACATTGGCGTGCTGGCCATCACAAGAGTATTCAGCGTCTTTGTCATCGGCGGCGCGGCAGTGATTGCCCTTTGCTTCGGCTTTATCGGCAAAATCTCAGCGCTGATCAGTTCAGTACCGTCAGCGGTCATGGGAGGCGTCTCCTTCCTGCTGTTCGGAATCATCGCTTCGAGCGGTCTGAGAATGCTGATTGACAACAAAATTGATTATGAAAACAACAGAAACCTCATTATTACATCAGTTATCCTTGTGATCGGTGTAGGAGGCGCATTTATCCAAGTGTCTCAAGGGGGATTCCAAGTGTCGGGAATGGCGCTTGCAGCAATAGTCGGTGTCATCTTAAACCTGATTCTTCCACAGCCGAAGGAAGAGCAGGCAGATACATCTGAACAACATCATATCTAAAACCTTTTAAAGAAAGTCCAGAGAGGCTTGGAAGGGTTATGAAGAGAAGGAAGCTTCAATGCTGCCCTCTATTTAACCATACCCCGAGTCTATCTAAGACCGGGGTTTTTTTCAGCCTTAAAGTTGAAATGAGAGGGGAAAAAACATGAAGCATTTAACGACGATGAGCGAACTCAGTATTGAGGAAATCAAAGATTTGCTTCAAACAGCACAAGACCTAAAAAGCGGAAAAACAGACAATTGGCTTATGGGGAAATTTGCAGCGAACCTGTTTTTTGAACCGAGCACGAGAACGCGGTTCAGCTTTGAGGTCGCAGAAAAAAAGCTGGGTATGAATGTGCTCAACCTTGATGGAACAAGCACAAGCGTGCAAAAAGGCGAAACCTTATACGACACCATCCGGACGCTCGAATCAATTGGTGCGGACGTGTGCGTCATCAGGCACAGTGAGGATGAGTACTATAAAGAGCTTGTCAGCCAGGTGAATATCCCGATTCTTAATGCGGGAGACGGATGCGGCCAGCATCCGACACAATCACTGCTTGATTTAATGACGATTTATGAAGAGTTCAATACGTTCAAAGGGCTTACCATCTCCATTCACGGCGATATCAAGCACAGCAGAGTGGCTAGATCAAATGCAGAAGTTTTGACTAGACTAGGTGCCCGAGTCCTGTTTTCCGGTCCTACGGAATGGCAAGATGAAGAAAATACATTCGGCACATATGTCTCAATAGATGAAGCAGTTGAGTCTTCCGATGTCGTCATGCTGCTGCGCATTCAAAATGAAAGACATCAGTCCGCTGTCAGCCAAGACGGCTATTTAAACAAGTACGGTTTGACTGCAGAACGGGCTGAACGTATGAAGCAGCATGCGATCATTATGCATCCAGCTCCGGTAAACAGAGGAGTCGAGATTGATGACAGCTTAGTCGAAAGCGAAAAATCAAGAATCTTCAAGCAAATGCAAAATGGCGTATTTATCAGAATGGCAGTGATACAGCGTGCCTTACAAACCAATGTGAAAAGAGGAGAAGCAGCGTATGTCATATCTCATTAAAAACGGCTGGATACTTAACAAAAATGGTGAAAAAACAGAAGCGGATATTCGAGTGACAGGAGAAATCATCTCTGAAATCGGCAAGCTTGATGCAGCGGATGAAGAAACAGTAATTGATGCAAAAGGATTGCTTGTTTCACCTGGATTTGTTGATCTCCACGTACACTTCAGAGAGCCGGGCGGAGAGAAAAAAGAAACCATTGAAACCGGCGCAAAAGCAGCAGCGCGCGGCGGCTATACAACAGTAGCAGCAATGCCGAATACGCGGCCTGTTCCTGATACGAAGGAGCAGATGGAATGGGTGCAAAACCGTATTAAAGAAACATCATGCGTCAGAGTTCTTCCATATGCATCTATTACGATCAGACAAATCGGCGGTGAAATGACAAACTTTGAAGCTTTAAAAGAAGCCGGGGCATTTGCCTTCACAGATGACGGCGTCGGTATACAGACAGCAGGAATGATGTATGAAGCGATGAAACGGGCAGCTGCAATTGACAAAGCGATTGTTGCGCATTGCGAAGACAATTCCTTAATTTACGGAGGAAGCGTTCATGAGGGGGCATTCTCCAAAGCGAACGGGCTCAACGGCATTCCTTCTGTGTGTGAATCGGTCCATATTGCCCGCGATGTGTTGCTGGCTGAAGCGGCAAACTGCCATTACCATGTATGCCATATCAGCACGAAAGAGTCTGTCAGAGTCGTACGCGATGCGAAAAAAGCAGGAATCAAAGTGACAGCAGAAGTATCACCGCATCATTTGCTGCTTTGTGATGAGGACATTCCGGGGCTGGACACAAATTATAAAATGAATCCTCCGCTCCGCAGCGCAGAAGACAGAGCCGCTTTAATCGAAGGTCTTTTAGACGGAACAATTGATTTTATCGCAACAGACCATGCGCCGCATACAGAAGAAGAGAAAAACACAGACATGAAGCTGGCGCCATTCGGAATTGTCGGCTTAGAAACAGCGTTCCCGCTCCTATACACACACTTTGTCAAAAATGGCAGCTGGTCGCTGAAACAGCTGATTGACTACATGACAATCAAACCATGCGAAGCGTTCGGTCTCCCATACGGAACATTACAAACGGGGCAAGTCGCTGACATTACGTTAATCGATTTGGAAAAAGAAGCAGTTATAGACAAAGAGACATTTTTATCAAAAGGAAAAAATACACCATTCAACGGCATCAGCTGCACCGGCTGGCCGGTCGCTACAATTGCGGCAGGGAAGCTTGTTTATGAAGAAGGGAGACTTGTCAAATGAAGAGACGATTAGTACTGGAAAACGGAGCGGTATTCGAGGGAGAAGCCTTCGGAAGCTTAGAGCACAGCATGGGAGAAGTCGTTTTTAACACTGGGATGACAGGCTATCAGGAAATTTTATCTGATCCTTCTTACTGCGGGCAGATCGTAACATTAACGTACCCGCTTATCGGAAATTACGGCATTAACCGTGATGATTTTGAATCCATTACCCCTTTTGTGAAAGGGCTGATCATCAAAGAATTATGTGAACTGCCTTCAAACTGGCGTTCAGCATACACATTGGACGAATATTTAAAAATGAAAAACATTCCGGGACTGCAGGGAATTGATACGAGAAAGCTGACAAGAATGATTCGCACGGCAGGCGCGCTAAAAGGAACATTCGCTTCACCTGATGAAGATATCGAGGCAGTGCTGAAAAGACTGAACGAAACTGAACTGCCGAGAAATCAAGTATCCCAAGTATCAGCCAAAACAGCATATCCGAGCCCGGGAAGAGGCAAACGCATTGTCTTGGTTGACTTCGGCATGAAGCACGGAATTCTAAGAGAGTTGAACAAACGGAAATGTGACGTTATCGTTGTGCCTTACAACATTACAGCGGAAGAAGTGCTTCAGCTGAAACCGGACGGTATCATGCTTTCTAACGGACCTGGGGATCCAAAAGATGTGCCTGAAGCGATTGAAATGATTAAGGGTGTTCTCGGAAAAGTGCCATTATTCGGAATATGTCTTGGCCACCAATTATTCGCGCTGGCGTGCGGGGCGAATACTGAGAAAATGAAATTCGGCCACAGAGGCTCAAACCACCCGGTAAAAGAGCTGGCTACTGGAAAAGTCGCCTTAACATCGCAAAACCATGGCTATACAGTGTCATCCATCAACGAAACAGAACTGGAAGTGACACATATCGCAATTAATGACGATACGATTGAAGGGCTGAAGCATAAAACACTGCCGGCATTTACAGTTCAATACCATCCTGAAGCCTCGCCTGGTCCTGAGGATGCCAACCATCTATTTGACAGATTCATTGAAATGATCGAAACAACAGAGAAAGAAGGGGAAGCGGTATGCCAAAACGCGTAGACATTAACAAAATTTTAGTAATCGGATCCGGACCGATCATCATCGGCCAAGCAGCAGAATTTGACTATGCGGGAACGCAAGCCTGCCTTGCTTTGAAAGAAGAAGGCTATGAAGTCATCCTTGTCAACTCAAACCCTGCCACGATCATGACAGATACAGAAATGGCTGACCGGGTTTACATCGAACCGCTCACACCGGAATTCCTGACACGAATCATCAGAAAAGAACGCCCGGATGCTATTCTTCCCACTCTCGGAGGCCAAACCGGTTTGAATCTTGCGGTTGAGCTTTCAGAAAGAGGCGTCCTGGCAGAATGCGGCGTTGAAGTGCTTGGCACGAAACTGTCTGCGATTCAGCAGGCTGAAGACCGTGACTTGTTCAGAACACTGATGAATGAGCTGAATGAACCGGTGCCTGAAAGTGAGATCATCCACTCTCTCGAAGAAGCTGAAAACTTCGTCAGTCAAATTGGTTTCCCTGTCATTGTCCGCCCGGCATATACATTAGGCGGAACAGGCGGAGGCATTTGCTCGAATGAAACCGAACTGAAAGAAATTGTTGAGAACGGCTTAAAATTAAGCCCGGTGCATCAATGTCTGCTTGAAAAAAGCATCGCCGGCTATAAAGAAATCGAGTATGAAGTCATGAGAGACAGCCAGGATCACGCCATTGTCGTTTGTAACATGGAGAACATTGATCCAGTCGGAATCCACACTGGAGACAGTATTGTAGTCGCGCCGAGCCAAACGCTCAGCGACCGCGAATATCAGCTCTTGCGGAATGTATCGTTAAAACTGATTCGCGCTCTTGGAATCGAAGGCGGATGTAACGTACAGCTCGCTTTAGATCCGGACAGCTTCCAATACTACATTATTGAAGTAAACCCGCGTGTTAGCCGTTCATCTGCTCTTGCATCAAAAGCGACGGGATATCCGATTGCAAAGCTCGCTGCTAAAATCGCAGTCGGTCTTTCATTAGATGAAATGATGAACCCGGTGACAGGAAAAACATATGCAGCATTTGAACCGGCTCTTGACTATGTCGTATCCAAAATTCCGCGCTGGCCGTTTGATAAGTTTGAATCAGCAAACAGAAAGCTCGGCACGCAAATGAAAGCGACAGGAGAGGTCATGGCGATCGGCCGCACGCTTGAAGAGTCATTGCTGAAGGCTGTGCGTTCCCTGGAAGCGGATGTGTATCATCTGGAATTGAAAGACGCTGCTGACATTTCCGATGAGCTTCTTGAAAAACGAATTAAAAAGGCCGGTGACGAACGCTTATTCTACTTAGCTGAAGCATACAGAAGAGGCTACACGGTAGAAGAGCTCCATGAATTTTCCGCTATCGATGTCTTCTTCCTGCATAAGCTGTTCGGAATCGTACAGTTTGAAAAAGAATTGAAGGCACATGCTGGCGATACGGATGTGCTGAGACGGGCAAAAGAACTCGGATTCTCTGATAAGTACATCAGCCGTGAGTGGGAAATGAAAGAATCGGAGCTTTACAGCTTGAGAAAACAAGCGGGAATTGCGCCGGTTTTCAAAATGGTAGATACATGTGCGGCAGAATTTGAATCAGAAACGCCATACTTCTACAGCACATACGAAGAAGAAAATGAGTCTGTCGTTACGGATAAGAAAAGTGTGATCGTGCTTGGTTCCGGTCCGATTCGAATCGGCCAGGGTGTTGAGTTCGACTACGCGACTGTTCACTCTGTGTGGGCCATTAAACAAGCAGGCTATGAAGCCATTATTGTCAATAACAACCCGGAAACCGTTTCAACAGATTTCAGCATCTCAGACAAACTGTACTTTGAGCCGCTTACAATTGAAGATGTCATGCATATCATTGACCTCGAACAGCCGGTGGGCGTTGTCGTACAATTCGGCGGACAAACTGCCATTAACCTGGCTGACGAGCTTTCTGCACGCGGAGTCAAAATCCTTGGGACTTCATTAGAAGATTTAGACCGCGCGGAAGACCGGGATAAATTTGAACAAGCGCTTGGAGAACTTGGCGTTCCGCAGCCGCTTGGCAAAACAGCGACATCAGTTGATCAGGCGGTAAGCATCGCGAGTGACATCGGCTATCCGGTACTGGTGCGCCCTTCCTATGTACTAGGCGGCCGGGCGATGGAGATTGTTTATCATGAGGAAGAACTGCTTCATTACATGAAAAACGCAGTCAAAATCAATCCGCAGCACCCAGTATTAATTGACAGATACTTAACTGGGAAAGAAATTGAAGTGGATGCAGTATCTGATGGTGAAACAGTTGTAATCCCGGGAATTATGGAGCACATTGAACGTGCGGGCGTTCACTCTGGAGACTCAATCGCTGTTTATCCGCCTCAGTCTCTCACAGAGGACATTAAGAAAAAAATTGAACAGTACACGATCGCACTAGCGAAAGGGCTGAACATTGTCGGTTTGCTCAATATTCAATTCGTCTTGTCAAAAGGCGAAGTGTACGTGCTCGAAGTGAATCCGAGATCAAGCAGAACCGTACCGTTCTTAAGCAAAATTACAGGTATCCCAATGGCGAATCTCGCAACCAAAATCATTCTCGGTCAAAAGCTGGCTGCGTTTGGCTATACAGAGGGCCTTCAGCCTGAACAGCAAGGTGTATTTGTAAAAGCACCGGTCTTCTCCTTTGCGAAGCTGAGAAGAGTGGACATTACGTTAGGGCCTGAAATGAAATCAACAGGTGAGGTCATGGGTAAAGATTCTACCCTTGAAAAGGCGCTCTATAAAGCCCTGATTGCTTCAGGCATTCAAATCCCTAACTACGGTTCCGTGCTTTTAACAGTGGCTGACAAAGACAAAGAAGAAGGGCTGGCCATCGCTAAGCGGTTCCATGCGATCGGCTACAACATTTTAGCCACGGAAGGAACGGCAGGTTACCTGAAAGAAGCTTCAATTCCAGCGAAGGTCGTCGGAAAAATCGGCCAGGACGGCCCGAACTTGCTTGATGTGATCAGAAACGGAGAAGCGCAGTTTGTCATCAATACGCTGACAAAAGGAAAGCAGCCTGCACGAGACGGATTTAGAATCAGACGTGAATCAGTAGAAAACGGTGTTGCCTGCTTAACATCTTTAGATACGGCAGAAGCGATATTGCGAGTGCTGGAAAGCATGACATTCCGTGCTGATCAAATGCCGGCAGTCAATACAAATCAGGAGGCGGCAGTCACTATATGAAAAAAGCGTATTTGACAGTATGTTCTAACCAGCAAATTGCAGACCGGGTGTATCAAATGGTTCTGAAAGGGGAGCTTGTCCAAGGGTTTACAACCCCGGGACAGTTCCTTCATCTTAAAGTGAGCGAAGCGGTTACGCCTCTTTTGAGAAGGCCGATCAGCATCGCCGACGTCAACTTTGAAAAAAATGAAGTGACCATCATTTATCGAGTAGATGGGGAAGGAACAAGACTCTTGTCGCTAAAGCAGCAGGGAGAGCTTGTGGATGTCCTCGGGCCTTTGGGAAATGGCTTTCCAGTCAATGAAGTCCAACCCGGAAAGACGGCTTTGCTGGTAGGAGGCGGTGTAGGTGTGCCGCCTCTCCAAGAGCTGTCGAAACGCTTGAACGAAAAAGGGATCAAGGTCATACACGTTTTAGGATTTCAATCAGCAAAGGATGTTTTTTACGAAGAAGAGTGCCGGCAGTACGGAGACACGTATGTGGCAACAGCTGACGGAAGCTATGGGGAAACCGGGTTTGTTACAAATGTAATTAAACAGAAAAATCTAGAGTTTGACATTCTCCTCAGCTGCGGGCCGACACCGATGCTGAAGGCGTTAAAACAGGAATATGCCCATAAAGAAGTCTACCTGTCTATGGAGGAACGAATGGGCTGCGGAATCGGCGCATGCTTCGCGTGTGTGTGCCATACAAACGAAAGTGAGACATCCTACGTAAAAGTATGTCTCGACGGGCCTGTATTTAAAGCTCAGGAGGTGGCGCTGTAATGCTAGAGGTGAAATTACCCGGGCTTGATTTGAAAAATCCGATCATTCCTGCATCAGGCTGCTTCGGTTTCGGAAAAGAGTTTGCGCGTTTTTATGATTTGTCTTGTCTCGGAGCAATCATGATCAAAGCTACGACAAAAGAGCCTCGCTTCGGGAATCCGACCCCAAGGGTAGCTGAGACTGGCGCTGGAATGCTCAATGCGATCGGTCTGCAAAATCCGGGGCTGGAAAGCGTCTTGCAAAATGAGCTGCCGTGGCTTGAGCAGTTTGATACGCCGATCATTGCCAATGTCGCAGGCTCTCAAGTCGAGGATTATGTTGAAGTCGCGAAGCATATCA
Organism: Bacillus sp. SN1; assembly: GCF_002796895.1. Classification (NCBI taxonomy): domain Bacteria; kingdom Bacillati; phylum Bacillota; class Bacilli; order Caryophanales; family Bacillaceae; genus Bacillus; species Bacillus sp. SN1. The sequence goes on along the minus strand of NZ_PHIE01000001.1, from coordinate 943,794 downwards.
GCAAAGCGCCTAATGTTCATGCACTTGAATTGAACATTTCCTGCCCGAATGTGAAAACAGGCGGAATCGCTTTTGGCACGAACCCTGAAATGGCTGCCGATTTGACGAAAGCGGTTAAAGAGGTTTCAGATGTGCCCGTTTATGTGAAGCTTTCCCCGAACGTGGCAAATATCACAGAAATTGCATCAGCGATCGAAGAGGCGGGAGCGGATGGTCTTACGATGATCAACACATTAATCGGCATGAGGCTCGATTTAAAATCAGGCAAGCCGATATTAGCGAATAAAACAGGGGGACTTTCCGGCCCTGCTGTGAAGCCGGTTGCCATTCGCATGGTGTATGAAGTCAGCCAGGCTGTCAATATCCCGATTATCGGTATGGGAGGCGTGCAGAAGGCTGAAGATGCACTGGAGTTTCTTCTCGCGGGAGCAAGCGCGGTCGCAGTCGGAACAGCAAACTTTGTGAATCCTTTTGCATGTCCAGACATCATTGAACAGCTCCCTGCTGTTTTGCGCCAATACGGCTATCAATCAATTGAAGAATGCATCGGAAGGAGCTGGAATCATGAAAAACAACCTGCCCATCATCGCGCTTGATTTTGCATCAGTTGAAGAAACACTTGCATTCTTAGCGTCTTTTCAGCAAGAACCGTTATTTGTAAAGGTTGGAATGGAGCTTTTTTATCAAGAAGGGCCATCCATAGTTAAACAACTAAAAGAAAGAAATTGCGAACTGTTTTTAGATTTAAAACTTCATGACATCCCGACCACTGTAAACAAAGCGATGAAGCGCCTTGCCGGTCTCGGAGTAGACCTCGTCAATGTTCATGCGGCCGGGGGCAAAAAAATGATGCAAGCAGCTCTGGAAGGTTTAGAAGAAGGTACGCCGGCTGGAAAAAAACGCCCGTCACTTATCGCGGTAACCCAGCTGACAAGCACATCTGAACAAATGATGAAAGATGAACTGCTGATCCAAAAGCCTCTGATCGACACGGTTGTGCACTACAGCAAACTGGCGGAAGAAAGCGGACTGGATGGAGTGGTCTGCTCTGTTCATGAAGCAAAAGCCATTTACCAAGCGGTTTCGCCTTCATTTCTGACTGTCACTCCGGGGATCAGGATGTCAGAGGACGCTGCGAATGACCAGATCCGCGTAGCAACACCTGCAATTGCAAGAGAGAAAGGTTCATCAGCGATTGTGGTAGGACGCTCGATTACAAAAGCGGCAGACCCGGTAAAAGCCTATGAAGCTGTCAGACTCGAATGGGAGGGAATCAAACAATGAAACAAATCATCGCAAAACATCTATTAGACATCCAAGCTGTATTTTTACGCCCAAACGCACCATTTACATGGGCAAGCGGCATTTTATCGCCAATCTACTGTGACAACCGCCTTACACTATCTTTCCCGGAGGTCAGAAATGATGTCGCCACAGGCATCAGCAAGCTTGTCGAAGAGCATTTTCCTGAAGCTGAAATGATTGCGGGAACAGCAACAGCCGGTATTCCTCATGCTGCACTGGCGGCTGACCGTTTGAATCTTCCGATGTGTTATGTGAGAAGCAAGCCGAAAGCGCACGGAAAAGGCAATCAGATTGAGGGAGCTGTTCAAAAAGGCCAAAAAACGGTCGTCATTGAAGACTTAATCTCCACAGGAGGCAGCGTGCTTGAAGCTGCGGCAGCTTTACAAGCGGCTGGCTGTGAGGTGCTTGGGGTTGTCTCAATCTTTACGTACGGGCTTCCTAAAGCGCAGGAAGCGTTTGCGAAGGCAGAGCTGCCATACTACTCATTAACTGATTATGATACGCTGACAGAGGTCGCGCTTGAAAACGGAAATATTCATTCGGACGATCTAAAAAAGCTGCAAACGTGGAAGCTAAATCCCGAGTCAAAAGATTGGTTTAAAAAATAAAAAATAAATTCCGGTGATGCACAGGGGCTTCAAAGCCTTGCTGTGCGTGAAAACAGGCCTAGAGGCCTGTTTTTTTATTAATCCTATAAAAAAAGTCGGGTTGACTTATGTTAGAATTGTGCTAAAATTTACTACAAATCTAAAAACTTATCAAGAGCGGCTGAGGGACTGGACCTATGAAGCCCGGCAACCTGCACAGTGTGTAAGGTGCTACTTCCAGCAAAATGAATTCCATTTTGAAAGATAAGGGCTACATGCTGTTCCTGTCTTTCTTTCCGCCGGATTGAAAGTTTTTTATTTTAAGAGGAAAAAAGGCTGTTTGCGATAACAGCAGCCGCACCACATTACAATTGGGAAAAGACAACCGGCAGAAAGCTACTGTTTGTTTGTCTCCGAAAGGAGGAAAGAAGAAATGTTAACGTACGATAATTGGGAGGAACCAACGATTACATTTCCGGAAGACGATCCTTATAAAGGAGCGCTGTCAGTTTTAAAGTGGGCATACGGCCATTACGGCAATCAGCTTGTTTATGCCTGCAGTTTCGGAATTGAGGGAATCGTTCTGATTGACTTAATTTATAAAGTGAAAAAAGACGCAGAGATTGTGTTTCTTGATACAGGACTTCATTTTAAAGAAACCTATGAAACGATTAAGCGAGTGAAAGAGCGTTATCCGGGTCTTAATATCATCCTGAAAAAGCCAGATCTTACCCTTGAGGAGCAAGCCGAAGAATATGGTGAAAAACTGTGGGAAAGAGAGCCGAATCAGTGCTGCTATCTTAGAAAGGTTGTTCCTTTAAGAGAGGCGCTTTCAGGGCATCCGGCCTGGCTTTCCGGTCTGCGCCGCGATCAAGGGCCAAGCCGTGCCAATACGAATTTCTTAAACAAAGATGAAAAATTCAAATCAGTAAAAGTATGTCCGCTTATCCATTGGACTTGGAAAGACATTTGGAGATACACATCCCGGAATGAGCTGGACTACAACCCGCTTCATGACCAAGGATATCCAAGCATTGGCTGCGCACCTTGTACGGCTCCTGCTTTTACCGCAGAGGATTTACGCTCAGGCAGATGGAATGGTATGGCGAAAACAGAATGCGGATTGCATGAATAAGGAGCTGCAAAATGGAACTAGCCGCTATTTTATTTAGCTTGTTTTTCGCGATGAATATCGGTGCAAGCGGCGCTGCAGCTTCGATGGGAGTTGCTTACGGCTCTGGAGCCATCAAAAAGAAAACCTACGCTTTGATCATATGTGCAGTCGGTGTGCTGGCCGGGGCGGTCATTGGCGGGGGCGAGGTTGTAAAAACCATCAGCTCCGGCATTATCCCTGAGCAGACGATTACACTGACGATTGTTTGCATCATTATTGGAGCCGCTGCGCTGTCGCTCTTTACGGCTAATCTGCTCGGCATTCCATTGTCGACAAGTGAAGTAACAGTCGGCGCGGTTGTCGGAGTGGGAGTGGCTTACAAAGTATTGTTTGTGAACAATCTTCTGGTCATTGTGACGTTTTGGGTTTTTGTCCCGCTGTTTGCTTTCGGCTTCACCTATTTTGTTTCAAAGCTGTTTAGCTATTTTAAGATTGAAATTAAGTCTTCTAAAAAGCAAAAAGTCCTTGGCATTGTTTTGTTAGTTGCCGGATTTTTTGAAGCGTTCTCTGCCGGCATGAACAACGTGGCGAATGCCGTTGGCCCATTAGTAGCTGCCGGTGTGCTTGATGTCGCGAAAGGAACCTTGTACGGGGGAGTTTTTGTCTCCCTTGGCGCACTGTTATTAGGCCGGCGGGTGTTAGAAACAAACGGGAAGAAAATTACGAGATTCTCAAAAGGAGAAGGCATTCTCTTATCTGGTACAGGAGCCGGACTGGTGATCATCAGTTCTGTATTTGGGATGCCGGTGCCTCTGGCGCAAGTCACGTCATCGTCTATTATCGGAATAGGCATGGCAAAAAACGGTCCGAATGTGTTCCATAAACAAGTTGTTCAAACGATGCTGAAGGTATGGATCGTATCGCCGTTTTTATCTTTATCGATTTCTTATCTGCTTGTATCCTTGTTTTTAAAAGAGGATTATTATTCAATCTTTATCATGGTAAGCGTGCTTTTAGCGGCGGGCGGTGCCATCAGCCTGACGAAGGCCATTCGTAAAGAGAGACGCTCTGTCCACGAACAAGGCGGGGGAATCTGATCATTAATCTGAGTTATTTTATATGTTAACTAGGAGGAAATGGATATTATGAGCTTAGCACCACACGGAGGAACATTAGTAAACAGAGTAGATGAATCATATGATGTGAGCAGCATTCAAAAAGAAATTGAACTTGATTTAATTTCTTTCGCGGATTTGGAATTAATCGGAATTGGCGCATACAGCCCGATCGAAGGCTTCTTTAATGAAAAAGATTACGTATCTGTTGTCGAAAACATGCGTCTTTCTTCCAGCGTTGTCTGGTCCCTTCCAATCACACTTCCGGTCGATGCGCAAAAAGCAGCGGAACTGTCAGTCGGTGAAACGGTAAAGCTAACGTATGAAGGAGAAACATACGGCGTGATCCAAATCGAAGACCTGTACGTGCCTGACAAACAAAAAGAAGCTGTCAATGTGTACAAAACGGATGAGCAGGAGCATCCGGGTGTTAAAAAGCTGTTCGGCCGCGGCGATACATATGTCGGCGGACCGATCACATTGATTAAAAAAGCTTCAAAACAGTTCCCTGAGTTTACGTTTGAACCAGCGGAAACAAGACACCAGTTTGCGGAAAAAGGCTGGGAAACCATTGTCGGATTCCAAACAAGAAATCCTGTTCACAGAGCGCATGAATACATTCAAAAAACGGCTCTTGAAACAGTAGACGGCTTGTTCTTAAACCCGCTGGTAGGCGAAACAAAATCTGATGACATCCCAGCCGATGTGCGCATGGAAAGCTACCAAGTGCTTCTAGACAATTACTATCCGAAAGACCGCGTGTTCCTTGGCGTCTTCTTAGCGGCGATGCGTTATGCAGGACCAAGAGAAGCGATTTTCCACGCGCTTGTCAGAAAAAACTATGGCTGCACGCATTTTATCGTCGGCCGCGATCACGCAGGTGTAGGTGACTATTACGGAACATACGAGGCACAGGAGCTGTTTGACACATTTAAACCTGAAGAACTCGGAATTACACCGCTGAAATTCGAGCACAGCTTCTTCTGCGAAAAATGCGGAAATATGGGAACAGCGAAAACTTGCCCTCACGGCAGAGAGCATCACGTCATCTTATCAGGCACTAAGGTAAGAGGCATGCTGAGAGACGGTGTGCTGCCTCCTGCAGAATTCAGCCGCGCAGAAGTCGTAGAAGTGTTAATCAGAGGTATGAAGAAAAAAGAAGAAGCAGGCGTATCTTAAGGAGGACTGGCAGTGACAAATCGCGATATCGTATGGCATGAAGCCTCTATTACAAAAGAAGAGTATCAGCAAAAAAACAAGCACAAAAGCTCCATTCTCTGGCTGACAGGGTTAAGCGGTTCAGGTAAATCAACGATTGCCAATGCAGCTGCGAGAGAATTGTTTGAACAGGGCTACCAAGTGATTGTGCTGGACGGGGATAATATCCGTCACGGCTTAAATAAGGACCTTGGTTTTTCTGATGAAGACCGAAAAGAAAACATCCGCCGAATCGGAGAGGTGGCAAAGCTTTTTGTTCAGCAGGGCACCATTGTGATTACTGCTTTTATCTCTCCTTTCCGCGAGGACAGAGAACAGGTTCGCCAGCTTGTGGAAGCAGGCGAATTCAATGAGGTATACATTAAATGCGACCTCGATATTTGTGAACAAAGAGATCCGAAAGGGCTCTACAAAAAAGCAAGAAACGGGGAAATTCCGTTCTTTACAGGAATTGATTCTCCTTATGAAGAGCCGGAAGCACCGGAGCTCGTTCTTGATTCAGGACAGCATGACCGTGAAGAGTGTAAAAACCAGCTGATCGAGTTTGTCAAACAAAAATTGAGCTAAATATGATCTGCTGTGTTCTTCTCAGATGTTGAAATGCAAGCGAGAACAACATCACAGCGAATGTTCTGGAAGAACTCGAATAGATCGGGGGAAATACGATGGGGAAAGTATATATTGTAGGAGCGGGTCCCGGAGACCCTGATCTGCTGACAATTAAAGCGCTGAAAGCCATTGAAAAAGCTGATGTCATCTTATATGACAGATTAGTAAATAAAGAGATTTTACAACATGCCAAAGAGCAAGCAGACCTGATCTACTGCGGGAAGCTTCCAGATTTTCATACGATGAAACAAGAAACCATCAATCGATTTCTTGTGAAGTATGCACAAAAAGGGAAAACCGTTGTCAGACTGAAGGGCGGAGACCCATTTGTGTTCGGCAGAGGAGGGGAAGAAGCGGAATGCCTCTCTGAAAACGGAATTCCGTTTGAAATCATCCCCGGCATTACGTCAGGAATCGCGGCAGCCGCTTATGCCGGGATTCCTGTTACTCATCGGGATGCGGGCTCTAACGTCGCTTTTGTAACGGGTCATTATAAAAAAGAAGAAGATTTTGAGGAAAAGTGGAAAGCGCTGGCTACAGGAATTGATACACTTGTCATCTATATGGGTATCAAAAACGTACAGCAGATTGAAAGAAAACTCCTTGAAAACGGCCGGGACGGTTCTACGCCAGCAGCCTTTATTCACTGGGGAACAACGGACAAGCAAAAATCTGTTTTTTGTACAGTTGAAACCCTTTCAGAAACAGTGATAAAAGAAGATATTAAAAATCCGAGTTTAATTGTCATTGGAAATGTTGTAAATTATCACTATAAGCTGGATTGGTTTGAATCTGAACTGAAAAAACAAGATTTAAGCGAGGCGTTGTAAAAATGAAACAAGCGATTTTATATGTCGGTCACGGCAGCCGGGTAAAAAAGGCGCAGCAAGAAGCCGCAGCCTTTTTGGAAGGATGCAAGGCGCACGTCTCTGCGCCTGTACAGGAAATCAGCTTTTTGGAGCTTCAGGAGCCGACAATTGAGACAGGGTTTGAAGCATGTGTGAAGCAAGGCGCCACTCATATCGCAGTGGTGCCTCTGCTTCTTTTAACAGCTGCACATGCAAAACATGATATTCCGGAAGAAATTGTGCGTGCAGCATCGCGATATCCTTCAGTCCGCATTTCATACGGAAAGCCGATCGGGATTGACGAAGAAGTAGTCAAAGCAGTATATCACCGAATAAAAGATATAGGTGTTCCGTATGAAAATGCCAGAGTCGTGCTCATCGGGAGGGGCAGTTCAGATCCCGCTGTAAAAAGAGACGTAACCGGCATTGCCAATCTTCTTCAACAGATGATTCCGGTCAAGGAAGTCATCCCGTGCTTTTTGACAGCATGCGGCCCGAATTATAAAGAGATTTTTTCAGAGCTTAAAAAAGATGACGGCATGACAACCTTTATTGTTCCCTATTTGCTCTTTACAGGTATGCTGATGAATGAAATAGAACGAGAGGTTCAGAAATTAAAAGCTGAAAATCCGAATGTCTACCTCTCTTCCTATATCGGTTTCCACCCCCATGTGAAAAACGCATTTTTAAACCGTGTGAGAGAAACTGCCGCAAACCCTGATGGTCAATTTGATTTTGACGGAGGTTCATATGCTTCCGCTGCACATTAGTCTGGAAAAGAAAAAGGTTGTCATTGCGGGGGGCGGCAGTATTGCTCTCAGAAGGCTGAAAACGGTGCTTTCTGAGGGAGCTGATATTACGCTTGTCAGTCCGGATGTTGAACTGGAAATCAAGCAAATGGCAGACAATCGCCGCATCAGATGGATCAGCCGCACGATTGAAAAAGAAGATTGTCTCGATGCTTTTTTGATTATTGCCGCGACAGATAATGCGGCAGTAAACAAGGAAATTGCTCAAACCGCTTTGCCTTTCCAGCTTGTCAATTGTGTCAGTGACGCTGAGCTTGGCAACGTGTACATACCGAAAATCGTAAAAAGAGGGCATGTTACGGTGTCTGTTTCTACAAACGGAGCCAGTCCAAAGCATACAAAGGAACTGGCTGAAAAAGTGGATGAGCTGATTGACGGCGACTTTGTCGCTGAAGTTGACAGGCTTTATCATGTAAGACGAAAGAAATAAGCCAGAGCATACAATGCTCTGGCTTTTCTTTATGCGGCTCAGCTTTTTTTCAGCTTGATGACAGTATCAGCATCAGGTGTGACAAAAACGGTATGCTGGCTGTCGTAGGTGACGAAGCCGGGCTTCGCGCCGTTCGGTTTTTTGACATGCCTGATTTTTGTATAATCTACAGGCACTGAACTTGAAACTTTGGCTTTTGAAAAATAAGCTGCAATTGTCGCAGCTTCAATGATTGTTTGCTCATCCGGTTCGCTGCTTCTGATCACAACGTGGGAGCCTGGAATATCCTTCGTGTGAAGCCAAATATCGTCTCTGGCTGCCGCTCTTGTCGTTAAATATTCATTTTGGCGGTTGTTTTTACCCACTAAAATCGTTAAGCCCGAAGAGGATTCATATGTTTCTAAAACCGGGTTGTGCGGTTTTTGTTTTTTCTGTCCTTTTTGCTGCTTAGGGCGTAAATATTTGCCCTCCACGAGCTCCTCCCTGATTTCGCTGATATCTCGAGGAGAAGCGGACGAAAGCTGCTGAATCAGCTGATCAAAGTATTCGATCTCCTCCTGTGCAAGCCTGATTTGCTCTTCGACAACTGCGACCGAATTTTTCGCTTTCTGATACTTCGTGAAGTAGGCCTGTGCGTTTTCAGAAGGCGTTTTGTTCGGGTTTAACGGTATCGTGATTGTCGGACTTTCTTCATCGTAATAGTTGATGACCTCAGCCTGTTTATCACCTTTTTTCAGCATGTATAAATTAGCAGTTAAAAGCTCCCCGTATAGCTGAAATTCCTTCGCGTTTTCCGAATACTCCAGTGTTTTCTCTAATTTTTTGATTTTGTTGGCATTCTTCTTCCGTTCATTGACAACAAACCGTTCAAGATCCTGAGCCTGCTGCTTAACCCGGTCTCGTTCAGCTTTTCCGAAATAAAAACGGTCGAGCAGCTCGCTTAATGAATCAAACCGGCGCGCTTCACCTTTTAGATGAGTCAGCTCCAGCAGATAAAAATATTCCTTTCCGTTTACAGTTGTAATGTTGGGAATGAAGCGGTGTTCTTTTACTTCCGTAAACAGCTCCAGCAGCGCTTTTGGCAGTGTGACTTTGTTGGCAAGCCCCGCTCTGTGAACCGCTTCTTTAGCAAAGAGTGGAGACACACCTGAAAAGTGGTCGACAATTTGTTTGTCCAGCCGTCCTTCTTGAAAACTGAGATGACGTAAAATATCGTCTTCTGTCGCCTCAAGCGGCGAGATTTTGTCCTGGGCCGGCGGAAGCTTATAATCGTAGCCAGGCAGTACGGTACGGTAGCTGTTCATTGACGGCGATAAATGCTTAAGTCCGTCGATGATCACATTTTCTGCTCCGTCTGTCAAAATGATATTGCTGTGGCGGCCCATAATTTCTACATAAAGCTTTCGAACGGTTTCATCGCCAATTTCGTTCCGGCTTTTGATATGAAAAATCATAATGCGGTCTAAGCCCGCTTGTTCAATTTTCTCAATGAATCCGCCTTCGATATGCTTTCTCAGCAGCATGCAAAACATTGGCGGTTCGCTTGGGTTTTCATAAGCTTGCGTCGTGATGTGCACCCGTGAATAGCTCGGGTGAGCGGATAGTAATAGTTTTTGGTTTTTTCCATTAGCACGGATGTGAAAAATCACATCGTGCTTATATGGCTGATGGACTTTCGTAATTCGCCCGCCCATCATTTTCTCATTAAGTTCGTGTGTCATTCCGTATGTAAACATGCCATCAAACGACATATGCAATACACCCTCTCATTCTTCCTGCATTCGATAATTATAGCATGAAATGGGACGAGTCAGAATAAGCATGCTTATAGAGTGATATCTCTATAAGAGAGCAGGGGAGTGGACGAGCGGAATGAAGTTTCATGAAATGGGACAAACAGATTTACTAGAGGCAACCAATACGTCCATGAAACAAGGATTAACAGAAAAAGAGGTGAAAAAACGCCTCGACAAGCATGGACCAAACGAGCTGCAAGAAGGGAAAAAAACATCAGCGCTTCTCTTGTTTTTGGCGCAGTTCAAAGATTTTATGGTGCTTGTGCTTCTGGCGGCAACGTTAATCTCAGGATTTCTTGGTGAATATGTAGACGCGGTTGCGATTATTGCGATTGTGTTGGTGAATGGCATACTCGGTTTCTTTCAAGAAAGGCGTGCTGAGCAATCTCTACAGGCTTTAAAAGAGCTTTCAACACCGCATGTCATGGCGCTCAGGGAAGGAAGCTGGACAAAGATTCCTTCTAAGGAACTTGTGCCGGGTGATATTGTGAAATTTACAAGCGGGGACAGGATTGGCGCGGACGTTCGAATTGTCGAAGCGAAAAGCCTTGAAATAGAAGAATCAGCGCTGACCGGGGAATCAATCCCGGTAGTGAAGCATGCAGATAAATTGAAAAAACCGGATGTTTCCCTCGGTGATATTACGAATATGGCATTTATGGGAACCATTGTGACCCGCGGCAGCGGTGTCGGGGTCGTTGTCGGCACAGGAATGAATACGGCAATGGGGAAAATTGCCGACATGCTTGAATCAGCAGGGACACTGTCAACCCCGCTGCAAAGAAGACTTGAGCAGCTCGGGAAGATTTTAATTGTTGTTGCCTTGCTTTTGACCGTACTTGTCGTCGCTGTCGGTGTCATTCAGGGGCACGATCTGTACAGCATGTTTTTAGCGGGTGTGTCGTTAGCAGTCGCCGCAATTCCAGAGGGGCTCCCGGCGATTGTGACAGTGGCGCTGTCGCTAGGCGTACAGCGGATGATTAAGCAAAAATCAATCGTACGAAAGCTTCCCGCGGTTGAGACGCTTGGGTGTGCGTCTATCATTTGTTCAGATAAGACAGGGACAATGACGCAAAACAAAATGACGGTGACACATGTCTGGTCCGGAGGAAAAACATGGAGAGTAACAGGGGCCGGCTATGAACCGAAAGGAAGCTTCACACTGAACGAAAAAGAGATCAGTGTGAATGAGCATACGCCGCTTCAGCAGATGCTGCTGTTCGGAGCACTTTGTAACAACTCCAATATTGAAAAAAGAGACGGCGAATATGTGCTTGACGGAGATCCAACAGAGGGAGCGCTGCTCACCGCGGCAAGAAAAGGCGGTTTTTCAAAGGAGTTTGTTGAATCTCATTACCGGATGATTGAAGAGTTTCCGTTTGATTCTGCACGGAAAATGATGACTGTCATTGTCGAGGATCAGGACAGAAAGCGGTATATCATTACAAAAGGTGCACCGGATGTGCTGATGCAGCGCTCTTCCCGTATTTTTTATGACGGCTCAGCGGCGCTTTTCTCAACTGAGAGAAAAGCAGAAACAGAGGCGGTATTAAGACATTTGGCATCCCAGGCGCTCAGAACGATAGCGGTTGCCTACAGACCGCTAAAAGCAGGTGAAACACCGTCTATGGAGCAGGCGGAAAAAGATTTGACGATGCTCGGTCTTTCGGGCATCATCGATCCGCCGCGGCCGGAAGTCAGACAGGCGATTAAAGAATGCCGTGAAGCGGGAATTAAGACCGTCATGATTACAGGCGATCATGTGGAGACTGCTAAAGCGATAGCGAAAGACTTGCGCCTCCTCCCGAAAAGCGGCAAAATCATGGACGGCAAGATGCTGAATGAACTTTCTCAAGAAGAGCTTTCTCATGTAGTGGAGGATGTGTATGTATTTGCCCGCGTTTCTCCTGAGCATAAACTGAAAATCGTGAAAGCCTACCAGGAGAACGGGCATATTGTGGCGATGACGGGAGACGGCGTCAATGACGCCCCGGCCATTAAACAGGCTGACATCGGAATCTCTATGGGTGTTACCGGGACAGATGTGGCCAAAGAAGCGTCATCCCTTGTTCTCGTGGATGATAATTTTGCGACGATCAAATCAGCGATAAAAGAGGGCAGAAACATCTATGAAAATATCAGAAAGTTTATCAGATACCTGTTGGCTTCTAACGTAGGAGAAATTCTTGTCATGCTGTTTGCGATGCTGCTCGCCCTTCCGTTGCCGCTCGTGCCGATTCAGATTTTATGGGTCAACTTGGTGACCGACGGATTGCCGGCAATGGCGCTCGGCATGGATCAGCCGGAAGGAGACGTGATGAAGCGGAAGCCGCGTCATCCGAAAGAAGGAGTGTTTGCCCGCAAGCTTGGATGGAAGGTCGTCTCCAGAGGATTTTTGATAGGAGCTGCCACCATTTTAGCGTTTATCATTGTGTATCACCGGAATCCGGAGAATTTGGCTTATGCCCAGACGATCGCGTTTGCCACATTAGTGCTGGCTCAGCTTATTCACGTTTTTGACTGTCGCAGCGAGACCTCTGTTTTTTCCAGAAATCCGTTTGAAAATCTGTACTTAATCGGCGCAGTATTGTCATCAATTTTGCTGATGCTGGTCGTGATCTACTATCCGCCGCTTCAGCCGATTTTCCATACAGTTGCCATCACGCCGGGAGACTGGATGCTCGTCATCGGCATGTCCGCCATTCCTACTTTTTTGCTGGCTGGGTCACTTTTGACAAGAAAAAAATAAATTCATATGATATAATCTTAGGGGTAATAGCATGTCTATTGCCCTTTTATTATAGAACAGGGAAGAATTGGGTGTTTTAAAATGATACGAAGTATGACAGGCTTCGGCAGTGCAAGCAAAACACAAGATGATCTCTCTGTAAGCGTTGAACTTAAATCTGTGAACTACAGATTTAAAGAAGTGAACGCTCGTTTGCCAAGGCCTTTGCTATATTTTGAAGATAAGCTGAAACAGACCATTCTGCAGCATATCCATCGCGGAAGAATTGAACTTTTCGTATCCGTTGACAGCGATATGCTTGTTGAGAAAAGGCTTGAAATTGATTGGCCGCTGCTCGATGAGTTTGTCGCAGCTGCGAGAGATATGAAGAAGCGGTATCAATTGTCTGCAGAACCTGATGTAATGGATTTCTTCAAGCTTGACCATGTCGTTCAGATTCATGAAGAACAGACGCAAAATGACAAGCTGGAGGCGTTAATCACCGCTGCTGCAGAGGAAGCGGTAAAAGGGCTCTGTGAAATGCGTGAAAAAGAGGGGCTGCTTTTAGCAAAAGACTGCCTGCTGCACATTGATCAGCTTGAAGAGCTGGTGAAAGAGACTGAATTGCTGGCAGCGGATGTCGTATCTCGTTACCGGGAACGGCTGTACGCCAGAATAAAAGAATGGACTGAAGACGTGTTAGACGAGAGCCGGCTTGTAACAGAATGCGCTATTTTTGCAGACCGCTCTGATATCACTGAAGAGATTACCAGGCTGAAGAGCCACTTCGCCCAGTTTCGTGATATATTAGCTGGAGGCGGAGCTGTCGGGCGCAAACTCGACTTTCTCGTTCAGGAGCTGAATCGGGAAGCAAATACAATCGGCTCAAAAGCAAATGATCATCAGATCACAAAGCTTGTCGTCGAAATGAAAAGTTCTATTGAAAAAATAAAAGAACAAGTGCAAAATATAGAATAGTGACTGTGCGTATTGTTTACAGACGGTCTTACTAGGCTAAACTAGAGACGTCTATTTTACAGGGGGAACGTAGAAGATGACGATTAAACTGATTAATATCGGATTTGGCAATATTATCTCCGCCAATCGGATGATTTCGATTGTCAGCCCGGAGTCTGCGCCAATCAAACGGATGATCCAGGATGCAAGAGACCGCGGAATGCTAATTGACGCTACATACGGGCGAAGAACCCGTGCAGTTGTCGTCATGGATAGTGATCACATTATCTTATCTGCCGTCCAGCCTGAGACAGTTGCACACAGACTTTCTGTTAAAGAAGAAATTATGGATGAAGGGCAGGGATAATTGCCGCATGAAAGAAAGAGGGTTATTAATCGTTCTCTCAGGTCCCTCAGGAGTTGGTAAAGGAACGGTTCGGCAAGCGATTTTTTCGCAGGAAGACACAAAATTTGAATATTCGATTTCAGTAACCACAAGAAGTCCGCGGGAGGGCGAAGTGAACGGAGTCGATTATTTTTTCAAAACGAGAGAAGAATTCGAGCAAATGATTGCAGACAACAAGCTGCTTGAATGGGCAGAGTATGTCGGCAATTACTACGGCACGCCTGTCGATTATGTTGAACAGACGCTTCAAGAAGGAAAAGACGTCTTTTTAGAAATCGAAGTTCAAGGCGCTCTTCAAGTGAGAAATGCTTTCCCGGAAGGCCTGTTTATTTTCCTTGCGCCTCCAAGCCTTTCTGAACTGAAGAACAGAATCGTGACAAGAGGAACGGAAACAGACGCTCTGATTGAAAATCGAATGAAAGCCGCAAAAGCTGAGATCGAAATGATGGATGCTTATGATTATGTCGTTGAAAACGATAATGTCGAAACGGCTTGCGATAAAATCAAAGCAATCGTTCTCGCTGAACATTTGAAGCGCGAGCGCGTTGCGCCAAGATATAAGAAAATGCTGGAGGTTGAATAACCAATGTTAGATCCGTCAATTGATTCTTTAATGAATAAATTAGATTCCAAATACACGCTCGTGACTGTTTCTGCGAGACGTGCCCGAGAAATGCAAATCAAAAAAGACCAAATGATTGAACATACGATTTCACACAAATATGTAGGCAAAGCTTTAGAAGAAATTGATGCAGGCCTGCTTTCGTTTGAAAAGGAAGACCGCGAATAGTAGCACAAGTAGCAACCTATATCATGTAGGTTGTTATTTTTTTCCGTGCGGTTTTTGTAAAGTGCAGAGGGGGAGAAGTCATTGCTTAACAATCGAAATGTGTTACTTTGCGTGAGCGGAGGCATCGCTGTTTATAAAGCCTGTGCGTTAACGAGCAAGCTGGTTCAGGCAGGAGCAAATGTCAAAGTGATTATGACTGAATCAGCATGCCGATTCGTTTCACCGCTGACATTTCAGGCATTGAGCCGCCATGAAGTCTATACAGATACATTTAAAGAACAAAATCCAAGCGTCATTTCTCATATTGATGCCGCAGACTGGGCCGACTTGGTTATCGTGGCGCCGGCTACGGCCAATGTGATTGGAAAACTGGCAAACGGCATTGCTGATGATATGCTGACGACAACATTGTTAGCAGCAACGGCTCCCGTTTGGATCGCGCCGGCGATGAACGTTCACATGTACGACCACCCGGCAGTCAAACGAAATATTTCTGTTCTTTATCAGGATGGTTTTCGTTTTATTGAGCCGAGCGAGGGCTATTTAGCATGCGGTTATGTAGGAAAAGGCAGATTGGAAGAGCCTGAAAATATCGTGAAGCTAGCCGAAAAGCATTTTGCTGACGAAAAAATCGCTCCTTTGGAGGGCAAACGTGTGGTCATTACAGCTGGCCCGACAAGGGAAGAGGTTGATCCTGTCCGATTTTTCACCAATAAATCAACGGGCAAAATGGGATATGCATTAGCGGAGGCTGCTGCCCAGCTCGGCGCACAGGTAACCTTAATTTCTGGCCCTGTTTCGCTGGATCAGCCGAAAGGCATTTCTCAGTTTATCCCTGTTCAATCGGCTGCGGATATGCGCGAAGCGGTGTTCTCTGTGTATGACGCAAGCGATATTGTCATCAAAACAGCTGCAGTAGCCGATTTTACGCCGAAAACAGTGTTTGACCATAAAATGAAAAAACAAGACGGCGGGATGACCCTTGAATTAAAAAGAACGGTTGATATTTTGAAAGAATTGGGCGAGAAAAAGCAGGAGCAGCTATTGGTCGGATTTGCCGCTGAAACACAAGACGTTGAACACTATGCCCGTAAAAAGCTCACCGCCAAAAATCTTGATATGATTGTGGCAAATGACGTGAAAGCAAATGGGGCCGGTTTTGGTGCTGATACGAATATCGTGACAATCTTCTTCAAAGACGGGCGCAAACGCGAGCTGCCGATGATGTCTAAGCTCGATGTTTCTTTTGAAATCCTTCAGGAGATCGCAGCCCTCTTAACACAAACCGGAGAGCGCCCATGAATTTTGCCGAAGTCATCGTTGATGTCAGCACCAAAAATATAGACAGGCCTTTTGATTACAAAATCCCAGACCATCTCAAGGGCATGATCAAAACGGGCATGCGGGTCATTGTTCCGTTTGGCCCCCGTAAAATTCAAGGATTTGTGACAGCTGTCAAAGAAGCATCTGATCTCTCGGGGAAGTCTGTCAAGAAAGTAGAGGATTTATTAGATCTTACACCTGTTTTGACAGAGGAGCTTATGAATCTGTCATCATGGCTGTCCGACAAAACGCTGTCTTTTAAAATAACGGCGCTTCAAGCGATGC
Organism: Bacillus sp. SN1; assembly: GCF_002796895.1. NCBI lineage: Bacteria > Bacillati > Bacillota > Bacilli > Caryophanales > Bacillaceae > Bacillus > Bacillus sp. SN1. The sequence goes on along the minus strand of NZ_PHIE01000001.1, from coordinate 927,474 downwards.
TGCCTGCTGCATTAAAGGCGAAATATGAGAAAGAATTAAAAATCGCACACGGCGCCGATCTTCCGCCTCAAGTGGAACGGCTGTTTTCTGAAACAAAGACTCTGCTGTATTCGGATATACCCGATCACGATACGCTGAAAATGATTCAAAAGCATGTTCAAAAAGGCAGCATTGACGTGACGTATAAAGTCGCGCAAAAAGCCAATAAAAAAATGGTCAGGCACATTCAGGCAAATGCGAGTAAAGAAGAGCTTGCCAAGCAGGCTGAGGGATTATCCCGCCAAGCAGCAAAGCAGCAGGCAATTCTTCACTTTTTCATCGCTGAGCCGGAAGGGGTGAAAATCCCTGCGGCGGAATTGTGCAACAAAACGGATGCGAGCTCTGCGACCATCAAAACCCTGATCCAAAAGGGGCTTTTGAAGGAAAGTTATGAAGAGGTTTACAGAGATCCCTATCAGGACAAAATGTTCAAAAAAACAGAACCGCTCCCGCTGACAGACGAACAGAGCGCTGCCTTTGAGCCAATACGTCAGACCTTGGACAACGATGAGCATAAAGTGTTCCTTCTTCACGGCGTGACAGGAAGCGGAAAAACAGAAATTTATCTGCAATCGATTGAAAAAGTACTGGCGAAAGGAAAAGAAGCCATCGTCCTCGTACCGGAAATCTCGCTGACGCCGCAGATGGTCAATCGCTTCAAGGGCCGTTTCGGCTCTCAGGTTGCAGTCATGCACAGCGGATTATCCACAGGGGAAAAATATGACGAGTGGCGCAAAATCCACCGGAAGGAAGTGCGGCTTGTCGTCGGCGCCAGATCGGCTATTTTTGCTCCATTTGAAAATCTCGGCATGATTATCATCGATGAAGAGCATGAATCCTCTTATAAACAAGAAGAAATGCCGCGCTATCATGCGAAAGAGGTGGCAATCAAGCGGGCTGAGCATCACAGCTGTCCTGTTGTGTTAGGCAGTGCTACCCCAACATTAGAGTCATATGCACGGGCGCAAAAGGGTGTGTACGAGCTTCTTTCGCTGAAGCATCGCGTTAACCGCCAGGTGATGCCTGAGGTTTCCCTTGTCGATATGAGAGAGGAGCTCAGAAACGGCAATCGCTCGATGTTTTCAATTGAATTGATGGAAAAGCTTGAAGAAACGATTGCCAAGGGTGAGCAGGCCGTGCTGTTTTTAAATAAAAGGGGCTATTCTTCCTTTGTGATGTGCAGGGATTGCGGATATGTCCCGCAATGCCCGCACTGCGACATTTCCATGACGTACCATCGTTACGGCCAAAGGCTGAAATGCCATTATTGCGGACATGAGGAGCCTGTTCCGCATACTTGTCCCGAATGCACAAGCGAGCATATTCGTTTTTTCGGAACGGGAACACAGCGGGTGGAGGAAGAGCTGACAAAAGTTCTGCCAAATGCGAGAGTGATTCGGATGGATGTTGACACGACATCGCGGAAAGGCGCCCATGAAAAACTATTGTCAGCTTTCGGAGAAGGAAAAGCGGATATTCTTCTCGGAACGCAAATGATCGCGAAAGGGCTTGATTTTCCGAATGTCACACTTGTCGGAGTGTTAAGTGCCGATACCACACTTCATATTCCTGATTTCAGATCGGCCGAAAAAACATTTCAGCTGTTAACGCAAGTCAGCGGCCGGGCAGGCAGGCATGAAAAGCCCGGCCATGTCATCATTCAAACGTACACACCATCCCATTACAGCATCCAGCTGACGAAGACGCACGATTATGAAACGTTCTATCAGCACGAAATGGCGCACAGGAGAGAGCAATCCTATCCGCCCTATTACTTTTTGGCTCTTGTGACTGTTTCTCATGAGGAAGTGGCGAAAGCAGCTGTTACGGCTGAAAAAATCGCTCACTTTTTGAAAGTAAACTGCGGAGCTGATACGAAAATTCTCGGGCCAAGCGCGTCGCCGATAGCCAGGATCAAAGATAGATATCGCTATCAATGCGTGATAAAATACAAACAGGAAACCCAGTTATCCACTTTGTTGAAGAAGATACTGGAACATTATAAACGCGAAATTGAACAAAAGCATGTAATGATTTCAATTGATATGAATCCTTATATGATGATGTAAGATCTCACGTCTTGGAGGGTAACAAATTGGCAGTAAAAAAGGTTGTCACACATCCTGCGGAGGTGTTGGAAACACCTGCAGAAACCGTGACTGTTTTTGATAAAAAGTTAAAAAAGCTGCTTGATGATATGTACGACACCATGCTTGAAATGGATGGAGTCGGACTGGCAGCGCCGCAGATCGGCATTTTAAAAAGAGTGGCTGTCGTAGATATCGGAGATGACAGCGGCAGAATTGATCTCGTTAATCCCGAGATTTTAGAAAAAAGCGGTGAGCAAACCGGAATTGAAGGATGCCTGAGCTTTCCTGGCGTCTATGGTGATGTCACACGTGCCGATTATGTCAAAGTGCGTGCGCTTAACCGTCAGGGAAAACCGTTCATTCTGGAAGCGCGAGGTTTTTTAGCGAGAGCCGTGCAGCACGAAATGGACCACTTAGACGGTGTGCTGTTTACATCTAAAATAAGCAAATACTATACAGAAGATGAACTAGCGGATATGGAAGGATGATTTGATGACGAGGATCGTATTTATGGGGACGCCGGATTTTTCAGTTCCTGTTTTAAGAACCCTGATAGAGGATGGTTATGAAGTAGTGGGGGTCGTCACACAGCCGGACCGTCCGAAGGGCAGAAAAAAAGTGCTGACACCTCCTCCGGTAAAGGAAGAGGCATTGCGTCACGGCATCCCGGTTCTTCAGCCGGAAAAAGTCAGATTGAAAGAAGAAATTGAGAAAGTGCTGGCTTTAAAGCCAGACCTTATTGTAACGGCAGCATTCGGACAAATTTTGCCTAAGGAGCTTCTCGACAGCCCGAAATACGGCTGCATTAACGTTCACGCGTCACTTTTACCGGAACTGCGCGGGGGGGCTCCGATCCATTATTCCATTCTGCAGGGAAAGAAAAAAACCGGTGTTACCATTATGTATATGGTAGAAAAATTAGATGCCGGCGATATGATCTCAAAAGTGGAAGTGGACATTGAAGAAACCGATAATGTCGGAACGCTGCACGATAAATTAAGCGTAGCTGGCGCCAAGCTATTGTCTGAAACAGTTCCAAACGTCATTGCCGGCAGCATATCACCTGAAAAGCAGGATGAAGAGAAAGCGACATACGCGCCTAACATCAAAAGAGAGCAAGAGCTGATCCACTGGTCTAGAACGGGTGAAGAGCTTTACAACCAAGTCCGCGGCTTAAATCCTTGGCCTGTTGCCTATACGACTCTTAATGGACAAAACTTGAAAGTGTGGGCGTCGAAAAAAACACCCGCACAAACAAAAGCTGAGCCCGGTACAGTCGTTTCGGTTGAAAAGGAAGGGATTATCGTTGCCACAGGTAACGATACGGCCCTGTTATTAACCGAACTTCAGCCGGCCGGCAAAAAACGCATGAAAGGCGAGGACTTTGTGCGCGGCGCTCATGTTGAAGCCGGCGATAGGTTAGGAGTAAACAATGAAAAAAAATAGTGTTCGTGATATCGCCCTAGAGGCGCTGGTCAAACTGGAACAAAACCAGGCATACAGCAATCTGCTCCTGAAATCGGTCATTAAATCAAATGAGCTGAGTGATCAGGACAGAGGGCTTTTGACTGAACTTGTCTACGGTACATTGCAAAACAAGATCGCGCTCGATTATATGCTCAAACCGTTTATTAATAAGCCCCAAAAAGTAAAGCCGTGGGTGATTCAGCTTCTTCGCCTGTCCTTGTATCAAATGGAGTATTTGGAGAAGATTCCAGAGAGGGCGGCCATTCATGAAGCGGTCGAAATTGCTAAAATCCGCGGACACAAAGGCATTGCTTCATTTGTCAACGGCGTGCTTCGTTCCATTCAGCGCGAAGGTGTTCCATCCTTTGACGCTATCGAAGATCCTGTCCGCCGGCTGGCGACAGAGACAAGCCATCCGGAATGGCTTGTGAAAGAGTGGGCGGATGCATATGGATTTGATGCGGCTGAAAAGATTTGCCGCATCCACCTCATTCCGCCGAAGCAGACACTGCGGGTCAATCAAATGAAAACAGACAGAGCGGATTTGCTTAATCAAATGGCTGCTGAAGGAATCGAAGTTGAAAAAGGCGATCTGACTGAAGACGCTGTGAAGCTCTTAAAGGGATCAATCGCTGGAACTCATTTCTTCCAAAACGGTGAAGTTTCCATTCAGGATGAGAGCTCCATGCTCGTCGCCCGCGCCCTTGATCCTAAGCCCGGTGAAACGGTGCTTGACGCGTGTGCCGCGCCTGGCGGAAAGTCAGCTCATATCGGAGAATTGATGGAGAACAAGGGAAGCGTTACATCGCTTGATCTTCACAAGCATAAAGTGAAGCTGATCAAAGAATCGGCAGATCGGCTTGGACTTACAATCATTGACGCGAAAACGATGGATGCGAGAAAAGCAGGCGAAACGTTTGAAAACGGACAGTTTGACCGGATATTGGTCGATGCCCCGTGCTCAGGTTTTGGTGTCATCCGAAGAAAGCCGGACATGAAATACACGAAAAAGCCTGATGACAGCGCACGGCTCGCTGAAATCCAGCTGTCGATCTTGAGGGAAATCGCACCATTAGTAAAAAAAGGTGGCACTCTTGTCTACAGTACATGTACAATGAACCGGACAGAAAATGAAGAAGTAATACATGCGTTTATACAAGAACATCCTGATTTTGAACCCGATTTGTCTCTTGAAAAGCGGCTGCCCGAAAAGGCGAGACCCTTTGTTCGGGATGGAAGGGTGCAAATCCTTCCTCATTATTTCGGAACAGATGGTTTCTTTATTTGCAGCATGAGAAAGAAGGGATAAGCAATGGCAGAACTTAAAAAAACAAAAGTAAGAAAAGAATTGCGGACAGAGCGCCCGTCTATTTATTCTTTTGAATTAGATGAAATCAAACAATGGCTGACAGACAACGGAGAGAAACCGTTCCGCGCGGCACAGATCTTTGAATGGCTATATGAAAAACGCGTGTCTTCTTTTGAAGAAATGACAAACTTGTCAAAGGATCTGCGTGAGAAATTAAGCGCTCATTTTGAGATGACGACGCTGAAAACGGCTGTTAAACAAACCTCTCAAGACGGTACGATGAAGTTTTTGTTCGAGCTTCATGACGGTTATACAATCGAAACCGTTTTAATGAGACACGAGTATGGCAATTCTGTATGTGTAACGACACAAGTCGGCTGCCGTATTGGCTGTACGTTTTGCGCGTCAACACTCGGAGGTTTGAAACGAAACCTTGAAGCGGGTGAAATTGTCGCTCAAGTACTCAAAGTTCAAAAGGCTCTGGATGAAACGGATGAACGTGTCAGCTCTGTGGTGATCATGGGAATTGGTGAACCTTTTGATAACTTTAATGAAATGCTTGCTTTCTTGAAAATCATTAACCATGACAAGGGCTTGAATATTGGTGCTCGTCATATTACGGTTTCTACAAGCGGCATCATCCCGAAAATTTACGAATTCGCTGATCAGAAAATGCAGATTAACTTTGCAATTTCTCTGCACGCGCCGAATACAGAAATCAGAAGCCGTTTGATGCCGATTAACAGAGCGTATAAACTGCCTGATTTAATGGAAGCCGTTAAATATTATATTAATAAAACGGGACGCCGTATCAGCTTTGAATACGGGCTGTTCGGGGGCGTAAACGACCAGGTCGAGCACGCTGAAGAACTTGCCGACTTGCTGGAAGGAGTCAAATGCCACGTAAACTTGATTCCGGTAAACTACGTGCCTGAACGGGACTATGTGCGTACACCACGTGATCAGATTTTTGCTTTTGAGAAAACGCTGAAATCCCGCGGAGTAAATGTCACAATCCGAAGAGAGCAAGGACATGACATTGACGCAGCCTGCGGTCAGCTTCGCGCGAAGGAGCGTCAAGACGAGACGAGGTGATGAGGGTTGTTAACAGCCTTAAAAACAGATACAGGGAAAATCCGCCAGCATAATGAAGATGATGCGGGAATATTCAAGGGGAAAGATGAATTTGTATTAGCGGTTGTCGCTGATGGCATGGGCGGCCATCTTGCTGGAGATGTTGCAAGCAAGATGGCTGTGAAAGCCATGGGGGAAAAATGGAATGAGGCAGAAACTATTCCAGTTGCGCCCTCGGAATGTGAAGAGTGGCTTATTAAACAGATTCTTGCGGTAAACAGCAAAATATACGATCACGCTCAGGCCCACGAAGAATGCCAAGGCATGGGGACGACGATTGTATGTGCGCTTTTTACAGGGAAAACGGTTTCTGTTGCCCATATAGGTGACAGCAGATGCTATTTGCTTCAGGACGATGATTTCATTCAAGTGACAGAAGATCATTCGCTTGTAAATGAACTGGTACGCACTGGAGAGATCTCCAGAGAAGACGCCGAACATCATCCGCGAAAAAATGTGTTGACGAAGGCACTTGGAACAGACCAGTCAGTCAGTATTGATACACGTTCCTTTGACATTGAAGCCGGGGACAAACTGCTTCTATGCTCTGACGGACTGACGAATAAAGTGGAAGGCACTGAATTAAAAGACATCCTGCAAAGCGATTCAGCTCCTCAGGAAAAAGTAAACCTGCTTGTGGACAAAGCCAATCAGAATGGCGGGGAAGACAACATTACAGCAGTTTTGCTTGAGCTTGCTTTACATGTTGAAGAGGGTGAAGATCAGTGCTAATCGGCAAGCGGATCAGCGGGCGTTACCAAATTCTCCGCGTTATAGGCGGCGGGGGAATGGCCAACGTGTATTTAGCTGAGGATATCATTCTAGACCGTGAAGTCGCAATCAAAATCCTTCGGTTTGACTATGCGAATGACAATGAATTTATCAGGCGTTTCCGCAGAGAAGCCCAATCCGCATCAAGCCTTGATCACCCGAATATTGTCAGCATTTACGATTTGGGCGAGGAAGGCGATATTTATTATATTGTCATGGAATACGTTGAGGGCATGACGCTCAAAGAATACATAACAGCAAACGGGCCGCTTCACCCTAAAGAAGCGCTGAACATCATGGAGCAAATTGTCTCAGCCATCGCTCATGCCCACCAAAATCAGATTGTTCACAGAGACATTAAGCCGCATAACATTTTGATTGACCACATGGGAAATATCAAAGTGACGGATTTCGGAATTGCGACGGCACTGAGTTCGACCACAATCACCCATACCAATTCTGTCCTGGGCTCAGTCCATTACTTATCACCTGAACAGGCGCGGGGCGGTTTGGCGACAAAAAAATCGGATATTTATGCGCTTGGAATCGTTTTATTTGAGCTTTTAACCGGCCGTATCCCGTTTGATGGAGAATCGGCAGTCAGCATCGCCTTAAAGCATCTTCAGGCGGAAACTCCTTCGGCGAGAAGGTGGAATCCGTCAGTACCTCAAAGCGTTGAAAACATCATACTAAAGGCAACTGCCAAAGATCCTTTTCATCGCTACGAAACGGCTGAAGACATGGAAGCAGACATACAAACAGCTTTTGACGCCGACAGACTCAATGAAAAGAGATTTACCATTCAAGAAGATGAAGAAATGACAAAAGCGATTCCTATCATTAAAGATGAAGAGCTCGCTAAAGCTGCTGGCGAAAAAGAAGCTGAATCGACATCCGTCCAAGAGAATAAAACAAAGAAAAACGGCAAAAGAAAAAAGTGGCCGTGGGTTTTGCTCACGATATGCATCGTTTTTATCACGGCTGGAATTCTCGCTGTCACTGTTTTCCCATCGCTTTTTATGCCTAAAGATGTCAAAATACCTGATGTTTCCGGAATGGAATACGAAAAGGCGGCAGGCCTTTTGGAAAAAGAAGGTTTGCAGGTTGATTCCGAGGTTTTGGAAATCTCGGATGAGAAAATTGACGAGGGCCTGATGGTAAAAACGGATCCTAAAGCGGATTCCACAGTCAAAGAAGGAGCAACGGTCACGCTTTATAAGAGCACCGGAAAAGCAAAAACGGAGATCGGTGATGTGACAGGCCAAACGGTCGATCAGGCAAAAAAAGCGTTAAAGGACCAGGGGTTTAAACATGTAACGGTGAATGAAGTGAATGACGAGAAAAACGCGGGCACTGTCATTGACCAGAATCCGTCAGCAGGGACTGAGCTTGTGCCGAGTGAAGATCAAGTCAAGCTCACAGTCAGTATCGGACCCGAAGACATTACGCTTAGAGATTTGAAAACTTACAGTAAAGAAGCAGCGTCTGGATATCTGGAAGACAACGGGCTGAAGCTGATAGAAAAAGAAGCATACTCGGATGACGTTCCAGAAGGACAGGTTGTTAAACAAAAACCAGCAGCAGGCACGGCAGTAAAGCCGGGAAACGAAGTTGAAGTGACATTCTCTCTCGGACCTGAGAAAAAACCTGTGAAAACAGTGAAAGAAAAGGTCAATATCCCCTACGAGCCAGAAAATGAAGGGGACGAGCTTGAAGTGCAAATCGCGATTGACGATGCGGATCACAGCATCTCTGACACTTATGAAGAATTTAAGATAAAAGAGCCGACTGAACGGACGATCGAACTAAAGATTGAACCCGGCCAAAAAGGGTACTATCAAGTGATGGTAAACAATAAAGTCGTCAGCTACAAAACCATTGAGTATCCAAAAGATGAATAACAAGGAGGGAAAATATGCCTGAGGGCAAAATTATTAAGGCGCTAAGCGGCTTTTACTATGTACTGGATGAATCAGAGGATTCAGATAAAGTGATACAATGCAGAGGAAGAGGCATTTTCAGAAAGAACAAAATTACCCCTCTCGTCGGCGATTACGTTGTGTATCAGGCTGAAAATGACAAAGAGGGATATCTGTTAGAAATTAAAGAAAGAACCAATGAGCTTATCAGGCCGCCAATTTGCAACGTTGATCAAGCAGTTCTTGTATTCTCAGCGGTTCAGCCTTCTTTCAGCACAGCATTGCTCGACCGCTTCTTGGTTCTTGTTGAGGCCAATGATATTCAGCCGATTATATGCATTACAAAAATGGATCTGATTGAAGATCAAGATACACGAGATGTGATTCAAGCCTATGCAGAAGACTATCGGAAAATTGGTTATGACGTGTACCTCACCTCCTCTAAGGACCAAGACAGTTTAACGGACATCATCCCGCATTTTAAGGACAAAACAACGGTGTTTGCCGGTCAGTCCGGTGTTGGAAAATCCTCGCTTCTCAACGCGATCAGTCCGGAGCTCGGTTTGAGAACAAACGAGATTTCCGAACATTTGGGCCGCGGGAAACACACAACCCGTCACGTGGAGCTGATTCACACGTCCGGAGGCTTGGTTGCGGATACTCCGGGATTCAGTTCGCTTGAATTCACAGACATTGAGGAAGAAGAGCTGGGCTATACCTTCCCTGATATTAGAGAAAAAAGCTCTTCATGCAAATTTAGAGGCTGTCTGCATTTAAAAGAGCCGAAATGTGCGGTGAAACAAGCTGTTGAAGACGGGGAATTAAAGCAGTACCGCTATAACCATTATGTTGAATTTATGACGGAGATTAAAGACAGAAAGCCGAGGTATTAGCATAATGATAAAGGTTGCACCATCTATTCTTTCCGCTGATTTTGCCGCTTTAGGCAATGAGATTAAAGATGTAGAAAAGGGCGGAGCCGATTGCATTCATATTGATGTCATGGACGGCCATTTTGTCCCGAATATCACGATCGGTCCGCTGATTGTAGAAGCTGTCCGGCCAGTAACAGATCTGCCGCTTGATGTTCATTTAATGATAGAGGAGCCGGATCGTTATATCCCGGCTTTCGCGAAAGCGGGCGCAGATATCCTGTCTGTGCATGCTGAGGCGTGTCCACACCTGCACCGCACCATCCAGCTCATTAAAGAGCATGGCGTGAAGGCCGGTGTTGTTCTGAACCCGCATACGCCTGTTCAAGTCATCGAGCATGTTTTTGACGATATTGATCTTGTTCTTTTAATGACGGTGAACCCGGGATTTGGCGGGCAGAAATTTATTCATTCAGTTCTTCCTAAAATAAAAGAGGTTAAGCGAATGGCTGATGAAAGAGGAAAAAAAGATCTATTAATTGAAGTAGACGGCGGCGTCAACAAAGAAACCGCTCCGCTAGTCATTGAAGCGGGCGCAAATTTACTCGTTGCCGGCTCAGCTGTTTATGGCCAGCCTGACCGCAAAAAAGCGATTTCTGAAATTAGAGGAAGCAAATAAGCAAATCAAAAAAGAGCTGGGCATCCTGAGCCTAAGCTCTTTTTCCTGTATGCAGAGAAAGGAATCAGAGATGAAAACAATCAATATCGTTGCGGGAGGCCCTAAAGGTCTCATTCCCGATCTAACCGGCTATACGGCTGAACACATCCTCTGGATCGGTGTCGACAAAGGCACGGTCACTCTTTTAGATGCCGGGATCATTCCTGATGAAGCCTTTGGAGATTTTGACAGCATAACAGAGCAAGAACGCCGCCGAATTGAAAAAGCCGCTCCCGCACTCCATGTGTATCAAGCAGAAAAAGATCAAACAGATTTAGACCTCGCCCTTGACTGGGCGCTGGAAAAGCAGCCGGATATCATTCAGATTTTCGGCATTACAGGCGGCAGAGCTGATCATTTTTTAGGAAACATCCAGCTTCTGTACAGAGGTGTAAAAACAAATATAAAAATTAGGCTGATAGACAAACAAAATCATATTCAAATGTTCTCTCCCGGTGAATATGATATTGAGAAGGATGAAAACAAGCGATATATCTCCTTCATACCGTTTTCCGAAGAAATACATGAGCTGACCCTGGACGGTTTTAAATATCCGCTAAATAAGTGTCATATTACGCTCGGTTCAACACTATGTATTAGTAACGAACTCATTCATTCACGAGGTACTTTTTCGTTTACAAAAGGCATATTAATAATGATAAGAAGCACGGATTAGCATGTGCTTTCATTCATTTGCTGAAATCAATGAACAGGCGGTTACGGGACGTTATAGGAGGGGACAAAAATGAAATTTTACACCATTAAATTGCCGAAGTTTTTAGGAGGAATTGTCCGGGCGATGCTGGGCTCATTTAGAAAAGATTAATGCCCAGGGGTTCAAAGCCCTCTTTCACCACATAAAAACGCCTGCCACATATCGGGGCAGGCGTTCATTTTGTTATACACGCTCAACTTTACCGGATTTCAAAGCTCGAGCAGATACATATACTTTTTTAGGTTTTCCGTTCACAAGGATACGAACCTTTTGAAGATTCGCGCCCCAAGTGCGCTTAGAAGCGTTCATTGCGTGAGAACGGTTATTCCCAGCTGTTGTTTTTTTACCTGTGATAACGCATTTACGTGCCATTTGTTTCCCTCCTCACTTGCACAAAACATCTACTTTTAAACATTCATATGATCTTAGATGCTTTCGATATGGATACTTTAAATAATTTACCACAGCTAAAAAACGTTTGCAACTATTGTTTCATCATCTTTCAAGAAAATTCACTTGACATCTTGCAGAAACAGCGGCGCTATAGTATATGTAGAGGGACGGGCAGCAATACCCGGGTCTTTTCTTTTCATAATGGAAACCATATAGTAGAATAGCTGTAACTCTATGCATTCGAAGGAGGAACTAGTGTGTCCATTGAATTAAGAACGAAGTACGGGCAGATTGATATATCTAATGAAGTCATTGCGATGGTTGCAGGAGGGGCGGCGATTGACTGTTACGGCATTGTCGGCATGGCCTCTAAAAACCAGATTAAAGACGGACTGACTGAAATCCTTCGGAAAGAGAATTTCAGCAGGGGTGTCCAAGTTCGCCAAGAAGGAGAACAGATACATATTGACATGTATATCATTGTCAGCTATGGCACAAAAATTTCTGAAGTGGCACATAATGTCCAAACAAAAGTAAAGTACACAGTAAACCAAACCATCGGACTGGCAGTGGACTCTGTCAATATTTATGTCCAAGGCGTACGAGTGACGAACCCGTAGTTAGGAGGAGTAGGATTGTCTATCAGAACATTAGGCGGCAGAACCTTTGCCGAGATGATTCTTGCGGGAGCGCAGAATCTGTCTCAAAACGCGAGTGCGGTTGATGCGCTGAACGTGTTTCCGGTGCCGGACGGCGATACGGGAACAAACATGAACCTGTCGATGACTTCCGGAGCAAGAGAAGTGGAGCAAATGGATACGGATGATATCGGTAAGGTGGGCTCCGCGTTATCTAAAGGACTGCTCATGGGAGCACGCGGTAATTCAGGAGTTATCCTGTCCCAATTGTTCCGCGGCTTCAGTAAAAGCATTGAAACGAAAAAAGAAATTAATGCGTTAGAGTTTGCACAAGCACTGCAAGCAGGTGTTGATATGGCGTATAAAGCTGTCATGAAACCTGTAGAAGGCACCATTTTAACAGTTGCAAAAGACGCTGCGAAAAAAGCGGTGGCTCTGGCAGAAAAAGAAACCGATATCACAGCGCTGATGACTGCTGTGACAGGTGAAGCAGAGGCGTCTTTAAACAGGACCCCTGAATTGCTTCCTGTCCTGAAGGAAGTAGGAGTCGTCGACAGCGGCGGCAAAGGCCTGCTTTGTGTGTATGAAGGTTTTCTTGCTTCATTAAAAGGTGAAATTGTGCCTCAGAAAGCAGTTCTTCCGTCACTTGACGACATGGTCAGCGCAGAGCATCACAAGAGCGCGCAAAGCATGATGAATACCGAAGATATTGAATTTGGTTTTTGTACCGAAGTGATGGTTAGGCTCGACCAGACAAAACGAGAATTCGACGAAGGCACGTTCAGACAAGACCTAAGCCAGTTCGGTGATTCTCTGTTAGTCATTGCGGATGAATCGCTGGCAAAGGTTCATATTCATGCGGAAGAGCCGGGAAATGTATTAAACTATGCCCAGCATTACGGTGAATTGATCAAAATTAAAATAGAAAATATGAGAGAACAGCATACCTCCATCATCAGCCAAGAAAGCAAGCCTGCTGAGAACGAAAAACCGCCGGCAAAGCAGCCGTATGGCATTGTGACTGTAGCGATGGGAGAAGGCATTTCTGACTTATTCAAAAGCATCGGCGCTTCTGTTGTGATTGAAGGCGGGCAGACCATGAACCCGAGCACTGAGGATATTGTCGAGGCCGTGAAATCTGTAAATGCAGAAACGGTGTTTATCCTACCGAATAACTCAAACATCATCATGGCTGCTAATCAAGCGGCCAGCGTAATGGGTGAACAGGTTTTTGTCATTCCTGCCAAAACGGTTCCGCAAGGGATGTCAGCCCTGCTGGCATTTAATCCGGATCAAGAAGCTGAAGCGAACGAAGCCAATATGCTCAGCGCCATTCAGCAAGTAAAAAGCGGGCAGGTGACGTACTCAGTTAGAGACACTCATATTGACGGCAAAGATATTAAAAAAGGCGACTTTATGGGAATTCTGAATGGAACGATTATCGGCACTGCTGAAGATCAGCTGTCAGCCGCGAAAATGCTGCTGTCAGAAATGATCGGAGAAGACGACGAAATTGTCACCATCCTATATGGTGAGGATGCGTCTCAGGAAGAAGCGGAGGAGCTTGAAGCGTTTCTTAGTGAAAAGTACGAGGAGATTGAGGTTGAGATCCACAACGGAAAACAGCCGCTGTATTCGTATATAGTTTCTGCAGAATAGAAGGGCGATTCGCCCTTCTATTCTTATGTCTGCTTTTAAGTGCGGCAGCGCTGTAACGCGCCCGCTTGCCATTTTATATGTGATCCATTAGTCTAGAAGCAAAGCGCTTATAAGCTCTTGTTCATAAGGAGGAATAGCATGAAATACAGAAGCGTTTTTGATATTATCGGCCCGGTTATGATCGGTCCGTCCAGCTCGCATACAGCGGGAGCGGCGAGAATAGGGAGAGTGGCCAGAAGTTTATTTGGCAGAGAGCCTGAGAGCATCATCGTATCCTTTTACGGCTCTTTTGCGGAAACGTATAAGGGCCACGGCACAGATGTCGCGATTATCGGCGGATTGCTTGATTTTGATACATTCGACGAACGAATTAAAACCGCTATACAAATTGCAGAAGATAAAGGAATTGATATAGAGTTTCGGGTTGAAGATGCTGTCCCGGTCCATCCGAACACAGCCAAAATCACCATTTCTGATGAAAAGGGAGAGCTTGAGCTGACGGGTATTTCAATTGGCGGAGGAAAGATTGAAATCACAGAATTAAATGGTTTTGAACTCCGGCTTTCAGGAAATCATCCGGCCATATTGGTTGTTCATAATGACAAGTTTGGCACGATTGCCGGTGTTGCCAATGTTTTGGCGAAATTTTCAATCAACGTAGGCCATATGGAAGTAGCCCGCAAAGATATCGGCCAGCTTGCGCTGATGACAATAGAAGTCGATCAAAATATTGACGACCACGTTCTCGACGAGCTGTCGAAGCTGCCGAATATTATTCAAGTGACAAAGATTGCTGACTAGAGAAAGGTCAGGAGGAGCCAGTTATGTTTCGTAATGTAAAGGAATTAATTGAGATTACTAAAGAAAAGCAAATATCCATCTCTGAGGTAATGATCGCACAAGAGATGGAAGTAACAGAAAAAACAAAAGAAGAGATTTTTCAGCAGATGGATCACAATCTGACTGTTATGGAAGCGGCGGTTCAGAAAGGACTCGAGGGGGTTACGAGCCAAACGGGCTTAACAGGCGGGGATGCCGTTAAATTGCAGGCCTATATTCAATCAGGAAAAAGCCTGTCTGGACCGCTGATTTTAGATGCGGTATCGAAAGCTGTTGCAACAAATGAAGTAAATGCAGCCATGGGAACGATCTGCGCGACACCGACTGCAGGTTCTGCTGGTGTGGTGCCAGGCACGTTATTTGCTGTAAAAGAAAAGCTGAACCCAACAAGAGAACAAATGATCCGCTTTTTATTTACGGCCGGTGCTTTCGGATTTGTTGTGGCTAATAACGCAAGTATTTCCGGCGCCGCCGGGGGATGTCAGGCAGAGGTTGGATCTGCCTCAGGTATGGCAGCTGCGGCGATTGTTGAAATGGCAGGCGGAACGCCCGAACAAAGCGCAGAGGCCATGGCCATTACATTAAAAAATATGCTCGGCCTTGTGTGCGACCCTGTTGCGGGGCTTGTTGAAGTGCCTTGCGTGAAACGGAATGCAATGGGCGCGTCAAATGCGATGATTGCTGCTGATATGGCATTGGCAGGCATTACAAGCCGCATCCCATGTGATGAGGTTATCGATGCAATGTATAAAATTGGCCAAACGATGCCCACTGCACTTAGAGAAACAGGCCAGGGCGGTTTAGCAGCAACACCGACTGGAAGAGAATTAGAGAAAAAAATTTTCGGAGGAGCGCTAGGTTCACGTGAAACAACATCAGCAAACTAGTATAGCTAACATTAAGGGTATTGGGCCGGAAACAGAAAAAACATTGAATGAACTCGGTATTTATGACATTTCTGATCTTCTGAATTATTTCCCTTATCGCTATGATGACTACGAGCTGAGGGATTTAGAAGAAGTGAAGCATGATGAAAGAGTTACCGTCGAAGGGAAGGTTCATTCAGAGCCTTCTCTTACCTATTACGGAAAGAAACGAAACAGGCTGACATTCAGGCTTCTTGTCGGCCACTATTTAATCACAGCCGTATGTTTTAACCGGCCTTATTTGAAGAAAAAGCTTTCGCTTGGCTCTGTTGTGACGATCTCCGGTAAATGGGACAAGCACCGCCAAACCATCTCTGTTCAGGAGTTAAAAAACGGGCCGCATCAAGAGGATAAAAGCATTGAACCAGTGTATTCTGTGAAAGAAAATGTGACCGTCAAAATGATGAGACGCTTTATTCAACAGGCGCTGACCCAATATGCAGACTCACTTCCGGATCCTCTTCCGGAAAAGCTAAGAACAAGCTATAAGCTGCCGGACTATCAACAGGCGTTAAAAGCAATGCACCAGCCTGAAACAAGAGAAGCGTTAAAGCTTGCCAGACGCCGGTTTGTTTACGAAGAATTTTTGTTGTTTCAGTTGAAAATGCAGGCGTTCCGAAAGGCGGAAAGAGAGCAGACTCAAGGGATACGGCAGCGTTTTTCAAACGAAGAACTCATGAGATTTATCAAAAGCCTCCCGTTTCCCCTCACAAACGCCCAGTCGCGCGTGCTTCGCGAAATAACATCAGACATGTCTTCTCCATACAGAATGAACCGTCTTCTTCAAGGGGACGTAGGATCAGGAAAAACGGCAGTCGCCGCCATTGCGCTGTATGCCGCGATTCTGTCCGGATACCAGGGAGCGCTCATGGTGCCGACAGAAATTCTGGCCGAACAGCATGCTGATTCGCTCGTTTCACTATTTGAAAAGTGGGATGTCAGCGTCGCCCTTTTGACAAGCTCTGTCAAAGGAAAGCGGCGAAAAGAACTGCTTGAGCGCCTTGCGGCGGGAGAGATTGATATTCTTGTAGGAACCCACGCTTTAATCCAAGATGAAGTGGAGTTTAAGGCGCTGAGTCTCGTTATTACAGATGAACAGCATAGATTTGGAGTTGAGCAGCGCAAAAAGCTTCGGAACAAAGGGCAGGATCCCGATGTTCTCTTTATGACAGCCACTCCAATCCCAAGAACGTTAGCCATTACAGTGTTCGGTGAAATGGATGTATCTGTCATTGATGAAATGCCGGCGGGACGAAAACAAATCGAAACCTATTGGGTAAAGCATGACATGCTGGACCGTATTTTGGCATTCGTCGAAAAAGAATTAAAGCAGGGCAGGCAGGCTTATATCATCTGCCCGCTGATTGAAGAATCAGACAAGCTTGATGTGCAAAACGCCATTGACGTGTACAATATGCTTTCTGACATTTTCCGGGGGAAATGGAACGTCGGTCTTATGCACGGAAAGCTGCATTCTGATGAAAAAGATCAGGTCATGAGAGAATTCAGCGCGAATCACTGTCAAATTCTCGTATCAACCACTGTTGTTGAGGTTGGCGTGAATGTTCCGAATGCAACCATTATGGTGATTTATGATGCCGACCGTTTCGGGCTGTCACAGCTTCACCAGCTGCGCGGACGTGTCGGACGGGGGGAGCATCAATCTTTCTGCATTCTGATGGCCGACCCTAAATCAGAAACAGGAAAAGAACGGATGAGAATCATGTCCGAGACCAATGACGGCTTCGAGCTGTCTGAAAAGGACCTTGAACTTAGAGGCCCCGGGGATTTCTTCGGGAAAAAACAAAGCGGTATGCCTGAATTCAAGGTGGCGGACATGGTTCATGATTACAGAGCGCTTGAAACAGCAAGGCAGGATGCTTCGAATCTTGTGGCTTCTGACGCGTTCTGGAAGGAGCCGGAATACGGTGCGCTGAGAGAACATTTGCTGAAGAGCGGCGTAATGGACGGGGAAAAATTGAGCTGAGCACCAGAAGTTTTTGGTGTTCAGTCAGAAACAATCGTTGCATTCCAATCTATGAAATTATATACTACTATTAGTACCTAGTCTTAATTGTCCGGATGGTGTTTAGATATGAGAAGAAATAAGAGAGAACGCCAGGAATTACTTCAGCAGACGATTCAAATAACCCCCTTTATTACAGACGAAGAATTAGCGGGTAAATTTGGGGTGAGCATCCAGACGATACGTTTGGACCGCTTAGAGCTTTCCATACCGGAGCTGAGAGAAAGAATTAAGAATGTGGCAGAGAAAACGCTTGAAGATGAAGTGAAATCTCTGTCACTGGACGAAGTTATCGGAGAAATTATTGACCTTGAGCTGGATGATCAGGCGATATCCATTTTAGAAATAAAACAGGAGCATGTGTTCAGCCGGAATCAGATTGCGAGAGGGCACCATTTATTTGCGCAGGCGAATTCTTTGGCCGTTGCAGTCATTGATGACGAGCTGGCGCTGACTGCAAGTGCAGACATCCGCTTTACAAGACAGGTAAAGCAGGGTGAACGTGTCGTAGCGAAAGCGAAAGTGACGGCAGTCGAAAAAGAAAAAGGAAGAACGGTCGTCGAAGTGAACAGCTATGTCGGCGAAGAAATTGTTTTTTCTGGACATTTTGACATGTACCGTTCAAAACATTCATAAAGGTGGAGCATGCATGAGAATAGCTGTAGATGCAATGGGAGGAGACCACGCTCCCAAAGCTGTTATTGACGGAGTTATAAAGGGGATAGAGGCATTTGATGATCTCCATATCACACTTGTCGGTGACAAAACAACGATAGAATCACACTTAACCACAACATCAGATCGCATCACGGTGCTGCACGCAGATGAAGTGATTGAGCCTACGGATGAACCGGTCCGCGCCGTGAGAAGAAAAAAGAACTCATCTATGGTCCTTATGGCGCAGGAAGTTGCGGAAAACAGAGCTGACGCCTGCATTTCAGCAGGAAATACCGGTGCATTAATGACAGCCGGTCTGTTTATTGTCGGAAGAATTAAAGGAATTGACCGCCCGGCGCTTGCCCCGACACTTCCGACCGTTTCAGGAGACGGTTTTCTTCTCCTTGATGTTGGCGCCAATGTCGATGCCAAACCGGAGCACCTCGTTCAATACGCCATCATGGGTTCTGTTTATTCTCAGCAAGTGCGCGGTGTCACTTCACCGAGAGTCGGACTTTTAAATGTCGGAACAGAAGATAAAAAAGGAAACGAACTGACGAAGCAGACGTTTCAAATTTTAAAAGAAACAGCAAATATTAATTTTATCGGAAATGTGGAAGCGCGAGACCTTTTAGATGATGTGGCGGATGTTGTAGTAACAGACGGCTTTACCGGGAATGTTACACTCAAAACACTGGAAGGATCTGCGTTATCTATTTTTAAAATGATGAGAGAAGTAATGACGTCTAATCTCACATCAAAGCTTGCAGCAGCTGTGCTGAAGCCAAAGTTGAAAGAAATGAAAATGAAAATGGAGTATTCGAATTATGGCGGAGCAAGTCTTTTTGGCTTAAAAGCGCCTGTGATCAAGGCGCACGGCTCTTCAGATTCTAATGCTGTTTTTCATGCGATTCGGCAAGCAAGAGAGATGGTCAGCCAAAATGTGGCTGCGCTCATTCAGAAAGAAGTTAAAGAAGAAAAAAACAGATGAGTAGTCTGGAGGTTTTTACATCATGAGTAAGATTGCATTTTTATTCCCGGGTCAGGGATCACAATTTATCGGCATGGGAAAAGAGCTTTATGAGCAGGTGCCTGCTGCAAAACGTCTGTTTGATGAAGCGGATGAAACATTGGAAACAAAACTCAGCTCACTGATTTTTGAAGGTGATGCTGAAGAATTAACACTTACATACAATGCGCAGCCTGCCTTGCTGACGACAAGCATTGCTGTTCTTGAGAAATTTAAAGAATCAGGCATTACACCTGATTTCACAGCAGGACACAGCCTTGGTGAATATTCCGCACTGGTTGCGTCTGGCGCACTGTCTTTCAAAGATGCTGTTTATACCGTCAGAAAACGCGGCGAGTTTATGAATGAAGCGGTGCCGGCTGGCGAAGGAGCTATGGCTGCGATTCTCGGCATGGATGCTGAAGCATTAAAGCAAGTAACCGATAAAGTCACGGAGGAAGGCCACCTTGTACAGCTTGCGAATCTCAACTGTCCCGGACAAATCGTTATTTCCGGAACAGCTAAAGGGGTAGAGCTTGCGTCTGAACAGGCAAAAGAGAACGGTGCAAAACGCGCAATCCCGCTTGAAGTAAGCGGTCCGTTCCATTCCGAACTGATGAAGCCTGCTGCTGAAAAACTGAAAGAAGTACTGGACTCCTGTGAAGTAAAAGACGCTGACGTTCCGGTCATCTCAAATGTTTCTGCTGATGTTATGACTGATAAGGCAGACATCAAAGAGAAACTCATTGAGCAGCTATACTCTCCGGTTCGTTTTGAGGAAAGCATTAACAAGCTGATTGCAGAGGGTGTGACGACTTTTATTGAAATCGGTCCCGGAAAAGTGCTTTCAGGCCTTGTGAAAAAAGTAAACAGACGCTTAAAAACAATTGCTGTATCAGATCCGGAAACGATCGAGCTGGCAATTCAAACGCTTAAGGAGGAGAATGAAAATGCTTAATGACAAAACAGCTATTGTCACTGGCGCATCCCGCGGAATCGGCCGCTCAATCGCCCTTGATCTGGCAAAAAGCGGCGCAAACGTTGTCGTGAACTACTCCGGCAATGAAGCGAAAGCAAATGAAGTCGTAGATGAAATCAAATCAATGGGCAGAAAAGCAATTGCTGTCAAAGCGGATGTATCAAATCCCGAAGATGTACAAAACATGATAAAAGAAACGCTATCTGTTTTTTCTACGATTGACATTCTTGTTAATAATGCCGGAATTACAAGAGACAATCTCATCATGAGAATGAAAGAAGATGAATGGGATGATGTCATTAACATTAACCTGAAGGGTGTTTTCAACTGCACGAAAGCTGTTACAAGACAAATGATGAAACAGCGTTCAGGCCGGATTATTAACGTATCGTCTATCGTCGGCGTCAGCGGAAATCCTGGACAAGCCAACTACGTGGCTGCAAAAGCCGGTGTGATCGGTTTAACAAAATCTTCTGCTAAGGAGCTTGCAAGCCGTAATATTACGGTAAATGCGATTGCGCCTGGATTTATCTCAACTGATATGACAGATAAGCTTGCAAAAGACGTTCAAGACGAAATGCTGAAACAAATTCCGCTCGCGCGCTTTGGCGAACCTGGCGATGTCAGCAGCGTTGTCACGTTCCTTGCTTCAGAGGGAGCCCGTTACATGACAGGCCAAACGCTTCATATTGATGGCGGAATGGTGATGTAAGTTTTTTTCTCGAAAATTTCATCATAGTTTCTCTAGTTTTTTAAAAACGAATCCACTATAATACTTGAGGGGAGGTGAATTGCTATGGCAGATACATTAGAGCGTGTAACGAAAATCATCGTAGATCGCCTTGGCGTTGATGAAGCAGACGTCAAACTTGAAGCTTCTTTCAAGGAAGACTTAGGTGCTGATTCCCTAGATGTAGTTGAGCTTGTTATGGAACTTGAAGACGAGTTTGATATGGAAATTTCTGACGAAGATGCTGAAAAGATTGCAACAGTCGGCGACGCTGTGAACTACATACAAAACCAGCAATAAGCTGATGCTAAAAGTCCCGCCGAAACGCGGGGCTTTAGCCCTTTATTCGTGCAGTTATTACAGCATGCCGCTTTTACGCGCGCTGTATCCGGTTTAGTCAGAGAAGCGCGGTGAACCTGATGTGCCTATGGAGGTTACTATGTCAAAACACTCACATTATAAAGATAAAAAAAAGTTCTATAAAAAAGTAGAACAATTTAAAGAGTTTCAAGAACGGATTTCGGTTCACTTTCAAAATGAAAAGCTTTTGTATCAAGCATTTACACATTCATCTTATGTGAATGAGCATCGGAAAAAGCCGTATGAAGATAATGAAAGGCTTGAATTTTTAGGTGACGCTGTTTTGGAACTGACGATCTCCAGATTCTTATTTGCCAAGTACCCGGCTATGAGTGAAGGAGATTTGACGAAATTGAGAGCCGCGATTGTATGCGAACCGTCTCTCGTTTCATTGGCTCACGAACTGTCATTCGGCGACCTTGTCCTGTTGGGTAAAGGTGAGGAAATGACAGGCGGAAGAAAGCGTCCTGCTCTATTGGCGGATGTTTTTGAGGCATTTATCGGAGCCTTGTATCTTGACCAGGGGTTAGAGCCGGTCGAAAGTTTCTTAAAAGTCTATGTGTTCCCTAAAATTAACGATGGTGCTTTTTCTCATGTGATGGATTTCAAAAGCCAGCTGCAGGAATATGTGCAGCGGGACGGCAAAGGCTCTCTGGAGTATAAAATCTCCAACGAAAAAGGTCCTGCGCACAATCGTGAATTCGAAGCCATCGTATCTCTAAAGGGTGAACCACTCGGAGTCGGAAATGGCCGTTCAAAGAAAGAAGCCGAACAGCACGCTGCTCAGGAAGCTTTAGCTAAATTGCAAAAACACCATACGAAACAATAAAATCCCCCTGAGTCGTAAGGGGGATTTCAGTATGTATGCCGTCTTATTTCACCCATGTTTATGATAGAATTGAAATACTTATTACATAAGGAGGATCGCTATGTTCCTCAAACGTTTAGACGTTATAGGATTTAAATCATTTGCAGAACGAATTTCCGTAGATTTTGTAAAAGGCGTTACAGCGGTTGTCGGCCCGAACGGAAGCGGAAAAAGTAACATCACAGATGCCATTCGCTGGGTTCTCGGAGAACAATCAGCCCGGTCTCTTCGCGGCGGAAAAATGGAAGATATCATTTTTGCCGGCAGTGATTCGAGAAAGCGATTAAATCTAGCTGAAGTTACGCTTACTCTTGATAATGATGATCATTTCTTGCCGATTGACTTCCATGAGGTCAGTGTCACAAGACGCGTGTACAGATCAGGCGAGAGTGAGTTTCTGATTAACAATCAGCCGTGCCGCTTAAAAGATATTATTGATTTGTTTATGGACTCTGGCCTGGGTAAAGAAGCATTTTCTATTATCAGCCAAGGGAAAGTGGAAGAGATCCTGAGCAGTAAAGCGGAGGATCGCCGCAGTATCTTTGAAGAAGCGGCCGGAGTGCTTAAATATAAAACGAGAAAGAAAAAAGCAGAAAATAAATTGTTTGAGACACAAGACAATTTAAACCGGGTAGAAGATATATTACATGAGCTAGAAGGACAGGTTGAACCTCTTAAAATTCAAGCTTCAATAGCGAAAGACTACCTGGAGAAAAAGAAAGAGCTGGAGCATGTTGAAATTGCGCTGACAGCCTATGATATCGAAGAGCTGCATGGCAAATGGTCAATTCTTAAAGAGAAGGTACAGCTCGCCAAAGAAGAAGAGCTCGCTGAATCGTCTGCGATTTCTGCGAAAGAAGCAAAGATTGAGGATACGCGAGACAAAATTCAAGCGCTTGATGAATCAGTAGATGAGCTCCAGCAAGTCTTACTGGCAACGAGTGAAGAGCTGGAAAAGCTTGAAGGCCGTAAAGAAGTCCTGAAAGAACGCAAGAAAAACGCTGTGCAGAACCAAGAACAGCTTGAAGAAGCCATCGTTCAGTTTCAGCAAAAAGAAACGGTGCTGAAAGAAGAGCTAGCGAAGCAGGAAGCTGTCTTCGAAACGCTTCAGACAGAGGTGAAACAGTTAAGAGCTCAGGTAAAAGAAAAGCAGCAGGCTCTCAGTCTTCACAATGAAAATGTCGAAGAGAAAATCGAGCAGCTGAAAAGCGATTACTTTGAGCTTTTGAACAGCCAGGCTTCGATTCGTAATGAGCTCCAGCTGCTGGATGACCAGATGTCCCAATCCGCTGTTATATTGCAGAGGCTTGCGGACAACAATGAAAAGCATCTTCAGGAACGGAGCGATATTTCTGCGCGAAAAGCCGCATGTGAAACGGAGTTTGCCCGAATTGAGCAGGAGATACACAGCCAAGTCAGTGCATATCGTGACATGCAGACAAAATATGAGCAGAAAAAGCGTCAATACGAAAAAAATGAATCCGCTCTGTATCAGGCATACCAATACGTTCAGCAAGCGAGATCGAAAAAGGACATGCTTGAGACGATGCAGGGTGATTTCTCCGGTTTTTATCAAGGTGTTAAAGAAGTGCTGAAAGCGAAAGAGCGCCTTGGCGGAATTCGCGGAGCTGTACTTGAGCTGATCTCAACAGAACGGAAGTATGAAACGGCCATCGAAATTGCGCTCGGCGCTTCTGCCCAGCATGTCGTGACCGACGATGAACAGTCTGCCCGTAAAGCGATTCAATATTTAAAACAGAATTCCTTCGGCCGGGCGACGTTTCTGCCTCTTTCTGTTATCAGAGACCGCCAGCTTCAAAGCCGTGACGCGGAAACAGCAGCACAGCACTCGTCATTTCTCGGGGTTGCCAGTGAACTAGTCACATTTGATCCTGCATATCGGCGCATCATCCAGAACCTGCTTGGAACCGTGCTGATCACAGAGGATTTAAAGGGAGCAAACGAGCTTGCGAAGCTTCTCGGTCACCGGTACCGCATCGTAACCCTTGAGGGAGATGTCGTGAATCCGGGTGGTTCAATGACGGGCGGCGCGGTTAAAAAGAAAAATAACTCCCTGCTTGGAAGAAGCCGGGAGCTTGAAGATGTGAGCAAACGGCTCGCTGAAATGGAAGAGAAAACAGCACTGCTTGAACAAGAAGTCAAAACCCTTAAGCAATCCATTCAGGATATGGAGAAAAAACTGGCTGACTTAAGAGAAACCGGGGAAGGCTTAAGATTAAAGCAGCAGGATGTAAAAGGCCAGCTGTACGAACTACAAGTTGCCGAGAAAAATATCAACACCCATTTAGAGCTCTACGATCAAGAAAAATCTGCTTTGTCAGAAAGCGATGAAGAGAAGAAAACACGCAAACGCAAGCTGGAAGAAGAGCTTTCTTCCGTATCAGAAAAGATGAAACAGCTTGAAGAGGATATTGACAGACTGACAAAACAAAAACAAACACAATCGTCAACGAAAGAGTCTCTCTCCAACGAGCTGACTGAGCTGAAGATCACAGCGGCCAAAAAAGAACAGGCATGCAAGGGTGAAGAGGACAACCTTGCCAGATTAAAGAAAGAGCTCACAGAAACAGAGTTTGCGTTAAAAGAGGCGAAAGAAGACTTAAGCTTTTTAACGTCAGAGATGTCTTCAAGCACCAGCGGCGAAGAAAAGCTGGAAGAAGCCGCAAAACATAAATTGAATGACAAAACGAAAACGATCGAACTGATTGCGTTAAGACGCGATCAGCGTATCAAGCTTCAGCATGGGCTTGATACGTATGAGCGTGAGCTGAAAGAAATGAAACGCCTGTATAAACAAAAAACAACGCTCCTAAAAGACGAAGAAGTCAAACTTGGCCGAATGGAAGTAGAGCTTGATAATTTACTCCAGTACTTACGGGAGGAATACAGCTTGTCCTTTGAGGGGGCAAAAGAGAAATATCAGCTTGAAACTGATCCAGAGGAAGCCAGAAAGCGCGTGAAGCTGATTAAACTCGCAATCGAAGAGCTGGGCACCGTAAACCTCGGAAGCATAGATGAGTTTGAAAGGGTCAACGAACGGTATAAGTTTCTGTCAGAACAAAAAGAAGATTTGACAGAAGCGAAAAATACCCTGTTTCAAGTGATTGAAGAAATGGATGAAGAAATGACGAAACGCTTTAACGACACATTTGTTCAAATCCGCTCACACTTTGATCAAGTCTTCCGCTCCCTATTCGGAGGAGGTCGAGCTGAACTGAGGCTCACCGATCCTAACGATCTGCTTCACTCAGGAGTCGAGATTATCGCACAGCCGCCGGGGAAAAAACTGCAAAACTTAAACCTTCTGTCAGGCGGAGAGCGTGCGCTTACTGCAATAGCGCTCTTATTCTCAATCTTAAAGGTTCGTCCTGTGCCGTTTTGCGTCCTTGACGAAGTAGAAGCTGCGCTAGACGAAGCGAACGTGTTCCGTTTTGCGCAGTATTTAAAAAAATACAGCAGCGATACCCAGTTTATCGTGATTACCCACAGAAAAGGGACGATGGAGGAAGCGGATGTGCTATACGGCGTAACAATGCAGGAATCCGGTGTTTCCAAGGTAATCTCAGTTAAGCTGGAAGAAACAAAAGAATTCGTTCAGTAACGAGGAAAGAGGTTAAAAGATGAGCTTTTTTAAAAAATTAAAAGAGAAAATCACAAAACAGACAGATTCTGTATCTGAAAAGTTTAAGGATGGCCTTGAAAAAACAAGAAACTCCTTTCAAAACAAAGTGAATGATCTTGTATCCCGTTACCGTAAAGTGGATGAGGATTTCTTCGAAGAGCTTGAAGAGGTTCTCATCAGCGCGGATGTCGGTTTTACAACCGTTATGGAATTAATAGAAGAGCTGAAAAAAGAAGTCAAACGCCGGAATATTCAAGATCCGATGGAAGTTCAGTCTGTTATTTCTGAGAAGCTGGTCGAGATTTATAACAGCGGAAATGAGCAAATTTCTGAGTTGAACATCCAGGATGGCCGTTTAAATGTAATCCTTCTGGTGGGTGTAAACGGAGTCGGCAAAACGACAACGATCGGAAAGCTTGCCCATAAACTAAAGCAAGAAGGAAAATCTGTCGTACTTGCTGCCGGAGACACATTTAGAGCAGGTGCCATTGAACAGCTTGAAGTATGGGGAGAGCGTTCGGGAGTTCCTGTCATTAAGCAGACCGCCGGTAGCGACCCTGCGGCTGTCATCTACGATGCTGTCCATGCTGCCAAAGCAAGAAATGCCGATGTATTAATCTGTGATACGGCAGGGCGTCTCCAAAATAAAGTAAACTTAATGAAAGAGCTTGAAAAAGTGAAGCGCGTCATCGAAAGAGAAGTGCCTGAAGCGCCGCATGAAGTGCTGCTTGCCCTTGATGCCACAACCGGCCAAAACGCTATGGCACAGGCGAAAGAGTTCTCTAAAGCAACAAATGTTACCGGCATTGCTTTAACGAAGCTTGACGGTACGGCAAAAGGCGGTATCGTCCTTGCGATCCGCAACGAACTTCACATCCCGGTTAAATTAGTCGGGTTAGGTGAAAAAGTTGACGATCTCCAGGAATTTAACGCTGAATCGTATGTGTACGGTCTCTTTTCAGATCTAGTGGAAAAAGCCGACGATTAAGAAAAGGCCCTCACATTTGGGGGCCTTTTTCTTTTTTATCTTCTCACTTGATAGGCGAAATGATAAAGGCTGTTATCAGTGGATGCCAGTCTTGAATCTCCTGAATAAACTCTGAATGGGATGATGTCATAGTAATGAACGGAAACAGATGTGTAATACGTGTAGTACCCTGCAGCTGGCCCCAAATACATTGGAACCTCAAACGTTCCGTTTGCATCGGTTGTTCCTGAAGCTGTTTGTGTTGTATTTCCGACTTTCGTATCTGCTTCGAATCTTACTGGAGCGTTTGGCACCGGCTGTCCGTTTTGGTCGAGTAATTTGCCGCTTATCGTAATATTGTACTTGACTCGCCAAAATTGACCTTGGCCGTAATTGATTTTTCCGTAAACCCCTCCATCTGTGCTGATATTAGTGATTGAAGCCTTATAAGGCGCTTCAGCAGCGTCTGCTTGATGTGCAGGGAAAATGATTGTAAACACGGTTGCCAAGCACAGCATAAATAATAAACCGATTTTTTTCATAAAAAATCCTCCTTTAAAATAGGGTTCATATACAATATCGGAATTAATTGGATTTTATTTAGCGTATTTTGGAAATAGTAATCGTTGCTTTGACAAGATAAAAACTTGACAGTCTCAATGAAACCGTGTAAACTAAGTTATCGTAAAGGGATTTGACTTAACAAAGGGGAGAGCTCAAATGTCACTCGAAAAGACAACGAGAATGAACTATCTGTTTGATTTTTATCAGTCGTTGTTGACGTCAAAACAGAAGAGCTACATGTCGCTTTATTATTTGGACGATTTCTCCCTAGGCGAAATAGCCGAAGAATATGAGGTTTCAAGACAAGCTGTTTATGATAACATCAAACGAACAGAAGCGATGCTTGAACAATATGAAGAAAAGCTGCTCCTTTTGAAAAAGTTTCAGGAGCGTAAAGAGATGTTTAATAAGCTGAAGGAGCTTGCTTCCGGTTCAAAAGAAGAGGAAGAAATTACAGCTCTGATTGAAGCGCTTGAGAAATTAGATTAGGAGGCGGCAAACTATGGCATTTGAAGGATTAGCCGACCGACTGCAGCAGACGATTTCTAAAATCCGCGGAAAAGGGAAAGTCAGCGAACAAGATGTAAAAGATATGATGCGTGAGGTTCGTCTTGCGCTGCTTGAGGCTGACGTTAACTTTAAAGTAGTCAAGGATTTTGTCAAAAAAGTAAGTGAACGCGCTGTAGGCCAAGACGTCATGAAAAGTCTGACCCCCGGCCAGCAGGTCATTAAAGTTGTTAAAGAGGAACTGACTGAGCTGATGGGCGGCGAAGAGAGCAAAATCGCCGTTGCAAAAAGACCCCCGACTGTTATTATGATGGTCGGTCTCCAAGGTGCCGGTAAAACGACAACAAGCGGTAAGCTTGCGAATCTGCTGCGAAAAAAGCATAATCGCAAACCAATGCTGGTTGCTGCCGATATTTACCGCCCAGCCGCGATTAAGCAGCTGGAAACGCTCGGCAAACAGCTTGACATGCCTGTTTTCTCTCTTGGTGATCAGGTCAGTCCTGTAGAGATAGCTAAACAGGCTATTGAAAAAGCCAAGGAAGAACATTATGACTATGTCATTTTGGATACGGCAGGCCGCTTGCATATCGACCATGAACTGATGGATGAACTGACCAACGTGAAAGAAATCGCGAATCCGGAAGAAATCTTCCTGGTTGTCGATTCAATGACCGGTCAGGACGCTGTGAATGTTGCCAAAAGCTTTAATGAACAGCTCGGTTTAACCGGTGTTGTGTTAACTAAGCTTGATGGAGACACACGCGGCGGTGCTGCGCTTTCTATTCGCGCGGTCACAAACACGCCGATTAAGTTCGCTGGTTTAGGCGAAAAGCTTGATGCATTAGAAGCGTTCCATCCTGAACGCATGGCATCAAGGATTCTTGGCATGGGCGACGTGCTGACATTGATTGAAAAAGCACAGGCCAGCGTCGATGAAGATAAGGCCAAAGAGCTCGAACAAAAAATGAGGACGATGAGCTTCACATTGGACGATTTTCTGGAGCAGCTCGGGCAGGTCAGAAACATGGGGCCGCTTGATGAGCTTCTGCAAATGATGCCGGGTGCAGGCAAAATGAAAGGCCTGAAAAACATCCAAGTTGATGAAAAACAGCTGAATCATGTGGAAGCGATCATTAAATCCATGACTGTTCTTGAAAAAGAACAGCCGGATATCATCAATGCCAGCCGGCGGAAGCGGATTGCGAAAGGAAGCGGGACATCCGTGCAGGAAGTCAACCGTCTGCTTAAGCAGTTTGACGAAATGAAAAAAATGATGAAGCAGATGACAAACATGTCAAAAGGTAAGAAAAAAGGGTTTAAGCTACCTTTTATGTAATCGGTTATACATGATAAAACCGTTGTTAAGAAAAAACACTTTACAAACACTTTTATCATTGTTAATATACTATCTTGTTGAAATATTTTCGGAGGTGCTAGTAAAATGGCAGTAAAAATTCGTTTAAAACGTATGGGAGCAAAAAAATCTCCTTTCTATCGTATTGTTGTAGCAGATTCTCGTTCACCGCGTGACGGCCGTTTCATCGAAACAGTCGGAACTTACAACCCGGTTGCAAAACCAGCGGAAGTAAAAATCGACGAAGAGCTTGCTCTTAAATGGCTTCAAACTGGAGCGAAACCATCTGATACAGTTCGCAACTTGTTCTCTAGCCAAGGAATCATGGAAAAATTCCACAACGCTAAACAAGGCAAGTAATGACTGATCAACACTTGGAAGATTTGATTGTCAAAATTGTGACGCCGCTTGTTGATCATCCAGATGACATTCGCGTCATAAGAGAAGAAACCGATCAAAAGATTGCGCTGCGCTTATCTGTCCACAAGTCAGATACCGGTAAAGTTATCGGAAAGCAAGGCCGGACTGCAAAAGCGATTCGAACAGCTGTATTTGCAGCTGGCGCACAGTCTTCTAAGAAAGTTCAATTTGAGATATTTGACTAAAAGGGAGAGGGCCGGCACCTCCCCTTTTTTTACACGCAAAAAAAGGGTAAACTGATAGAAGCTTAGGCAAAATAGAAAAGCCTGAGCCAAAAAAAGTTTTAAAAGCGGGGAGCTTGGTGCGATGCAAATTATTCACCGTGTAGCCGTTATGCAAGTCTTAACCGAGCGCAGCAAAGAAAAGCTTTTAGCTTCTTTTGCCGAAAAGAAACAAATGCTTGAACGAGAATGCAGCCAGCTCTATTTTCAGCTTAGAAAACATGAGAAAGAACAGCAAAACCCAGATATGATTGAACAATTTAAAAAGGCAATAGAAAAGCGAAAAGATAACATAAAAATAATCGATTTTCAAATCGGTCAAGTACATACATTGCCGCTCGGCAGTGAGATGAAAGAAAAGGAAGTCGATGCGCTGCTGACAATTGAAGCCGGGGATGACTGGCAGGAGAAAACAGCAGCAAACACCATCGTCATAAAAGACGGAAAAGTAATTGAAATTCGCCAGAGGTGATCATATGACAACGCGATGGTTTAATGTAGGCAAAATCGTAAATACCCACGGAATCAAAGGCGAAGTTCGGGTGATTTCGAAAACAGATTTTGCCGAAGAACGGTACAAGCCGGGCAACACGCTGTATTTGTTTATGGACGGACGTAACGAACCCGTGGAAGTAACGGTAAACACGCACAGGCTGCATAAGCAATTTCATCTGCTGCAGTTTAAAGAAAGACAAAACCTGAATGAAGTAGAGGAACTGAAAAACGCAATCATTAAAGTTCCTGAAGAGGATTTAGGAGAGCTGAATGAGGGAGAATTTTATTTCCACGAAATTATTGGGTGCGAAGTATTTACAGAAGACGGCGAACTAATCGGAAAGATCAAAGAAATTTTGACGCCTGGAGCTAATGATGTATGGGTCGTCGCGCGAAAAGGGAAAAAAGACGCGCTGATTCCTTACATTGAATCAGTGGTCAAGCATATCGATGTCAGTGAAAAGAAAATTGAGATTGAACTCATGGAAGGGTTAATAGACGAATGAAAATCGACTTTTTGACGCTGTTTCCCGAAATGTTTGAAGGTGTGCTCGGTTCATCGATTCTTCAAAAAGCCCAGGAAAAAGATGCGGTGCAGTTTCAGGTTGTGAATTTCCGGGAGTATTCTGATAACAAGCACAATACTGTTGATGATTATCCTTATGGCGGCGGCGCAGGCATGGTTCTCAAGCCTCAGCCTGTTTTTGACGCGGTCGAGGATCTGACATCAAAGGCAGCCGCTGCTCCGCGTATCATCCTCGTATGCCCGCAAGGTGAGCGTTTTACCCAAAAAAAAGCTGAACAATTAGCAAAGGAAGAGCATTTGCTGTTCATTTGCGGCCATTATGAAGGATATGATGAACGCATTCGAGAGCATCTGGTGACGGATGAAATATCCATTGGCGATTTTGTTCTGACAGGCGGCGAGCTTCCTGCAATGATGATTGCAGACAGTGTCGTCAGACTGCTTCCGGGTGTGCTGGGCAAGGAAGCTTCCCATATTGAGGATTCATTCAGCACCGGCCTCTTAGAGCACCCGCATTATACAAGACCGGCAGATTATAAAGGTTTAAAAGTGCCTGAAACACTTCTATCAGGAAACCATGCAAAAATCAAAGAATGGCGGAATAAAGAATCAATCAGAAGGACCTATGTAAGACGTCCGGATCTTTTGAAAGACT
This sequence comes from Bacillus sp. SN1, assembly GCF_002796895.1. Classification (NCBI taxonomy): domain Bacteria; kingdom Bacillati; phylum Bacillota; class Bacilli; order Caryophanales; family Bacillaceae; genus Bacillus; species Bacillus sp. SN1. The sequence goes on along the minus strand of NZ_PHIE01000001.1, from coordinate 896,003 downwards.
ATCCGCTTACAGAACAGCAAAGAAAATGGATTTCTGAATGGGAAAAAGAATAGATTTTATTGCATAGGCTATGAAATTGTGATAAGATACTACTTGTGGCTTAAGCGGGCTTATCCGCTATAAGCTTGAAAACGATGTTCCGCTGTGCCGGGTTTTGTGGCCAAGAGCATCTGTTGGAAGGAGTTGAAAACGATGCAAAAACTAATTGAAGATATCACAAAAGAACAGCTTCGTACTGATCTTCCTGCGTTCCGTCCTGGTGACACTTTACGTGTACACGTTAAAGTTGTTGAGGGTAACCGTGAGCGTATCCAGATCTTTGAAGGTGTTGTGATTAAGCGTCGTGGTGGTGGAATCAGCGAAACGTTCACAGTTCGTAAGATTTCTTACGGTGTTGGCGTTGAACGTACGTTCCCTGTACACACACCAAAAATCGCGAAAATCGAAGTTGTACGTTACGGTAAAGTACGCCGTGCTAAGCTTTACTACCTGCGTGAACTTCGCGGAAAAGCGGCTCGTATTAAAGAGATCAGACGATAATGATAACGAACGAAAAGAGCTTGTTACCTGTAACAAGCTCTTTTTTTATACAGAATTTGAAAATGCCGGACAGGCATCGTAAAATACATAAAGGACAACAAAGAATCTTACATACTGAAGAGATAAAGGCGGTGTTCGTGTCACATGACAATTCAATGGTTCCCGGGCCATATGGCAAAAGCAAGAAGGGAAGTAACCGAAAAACTAAAATTAATCGATATTGTATATGAATTGGTAGATGCCAGAATTCCAATGTCATCAAGAAATCCAATGATTGAAGACATTCTAAAAAATAAGCCGCGAATTATGCTGTTAAACAAGGCTGACAAAGCAGATGCGGCAGTTACACAGCAATGGAAAGAGCACTTTGAGAAAGAGGGTATCCGCTCTCTGTCCATTAACTCTGTGAACGGACAAGGTTTAAATCAAATTGTGCCGGCATCGAAAGAGATTCTCCAAGAAAAGTTTGACCGGATGAGGGCGAAAGGTGTGAAGCCGAGAGCAATTCGCGCTTTGATTATCGGCATTCCAAACGTTGGAAAATCAACGCTCATCAACCGGCTGGCAAAGAAAAACATAGCGAAAACGGGAGACAGACCTGGTATTACGACATCTCAGCAGTGGGTCAAAGTCGGAAAAGAATTAGAGCTCTTAGATACACCGGGGATTTTATGGCCTAAATTTGAGGACGAGCTTGTCGGCTTGAGACTCGCAGTCACCGGGGCTATTAAAGACTCGATTATCAACCTGCAGGATGTGGCTGTGTTTGGTCTTCGTTTTCTCGAAGAACACTATCCTGAACGGCTTAAAGAGCGTTACGGCCTTGATGAGATCCCGGAGGACATTGCGGAGCTGTTTGATGCAATTGGTGAAAAGCGCGGCTGTCTCATGAGCGGAGGGCTCATTAACTACGATAAAACGACTGAAGTCATCATTCGTGATATCCGCACTGAAAAGTTCGGCAGGCTGTCATTTGAACAGCCGACTATGTAAAGGCGCGCAGAAATGCGGGTCTTTATTTTTTCCTGACCGAACCGATACATACAGTAAGGGAGAAGAGAAAGTGAATACATTAACCGTAAAGGACATTAAAGACCGTTTGCAGCAAGTGAAGGATGAACAAGACCCATTTCTTGCTCAATGCGAAAACGACCCGAGAAAAAGCGTTCAAACGCTTGTAGAGCAATGGCTTAAAAAGCAGGCGAAAGAAAAAGCGCTGAAAGAACAATGGGTGAATATGACTTCCTATGAAAGGCTGGCAAGAAACAAAGGATTTCGCTTGATTGCAGGTGTTGACGAGGTCGGCCGGGGGCCATTGGCAGGACCTGTGATCGCCAGCGCAGTTATCCTTCCAGAGGAATGTGAAATGCTTGGGCTGACAGACTCCAAAAAGCTTTCAGAAAAAAAGCGTGAGGAATATTACGAGTTTATTATGAAAGAAGCATTGGCGGTCGGAATAGGGATTGTAGAAGCCTCTGTCATTGATGAAATCAATATATATGAAGCTTCAAAGATGGCAATGGTGAAAGCGATACACGATTTGTCAGATACACCTGATTATTTGCTTGTTGACGCAATGACGCTGCCGCTCGACATGGCTCAGTCGTCAATTATAAAAGGTGATGCCAAAAGTGTGTCTATTGCGGCAGGTGCGTGTATCGCGAAAGTCACAAGAGACCGGATGATGAGCGCCTATGCCGAAACATATCCCATGTACGGCTTTGAAAAAAATAAAGGCTATGGGACAAAAGAGCATCTTGAAGCTCTTGCCGCATACGGCCCAACTGAATTGCACCGCAAAACTTTCGCTCCTGTTCAATCTTTCAGATAAAACAATGGACAAGGAGGCACCTTTTTTAAATGAATATACGAAATGATGTGCAAAAGGCGCTGCAGCACCTTTTGGGAAATACAGCAGTCCCGCAGGAAACATCAAATGCCAGCGAAGCGCTAAACGGGGAGAAGCGCCTCCTTTTAGGAAAAGTGCTTCGTTTATTAGGAGACCAGCATGCACTGATCCAAGTAGGCAATCAAACTGTCCAGGGAAAACTTGAAACCCAGCTTCGTCCTCAGGCGTACTATTGGTTTTCCTACGAAAAAAAAACGACAGAACAGTCAGGCCGTCTTCAGGTCGTTCAAAGCTTTGACCAAAATCCAAAAACCATTCAGGATGCAGCTGGCAAGCTTTTAAATGCCATATCAGTGAAACCGTCAAACACTGCTCTCATGATGACAGGAGCAATGCTGAAGAGCAAAACACCTGTAACAGAAAATGATATCAAAACGGCTGTCCGCTGGATGGATACGTTGCCTGCGCAAGACACAAAAAAAGCGATTGAAACGGTTCTGTTCGCCTTAAAACGTGATCTTCCCATTCACCCCGAGGTGTTGAGTGGTGTTCATGCTATAAAATCACCTGTTCCGCTGCATCAGCACGTATCCCAGCTGCTTCAGGCAATCAGCCAAAGCCCTCAACAGAGCCAGATGATGACAAAACTGAAAGAAGCAGTTACGGCACTTTTTAATAGTGAAATCGAAATCCATGCAGAACGTCTGATCGAAAAGCTTATTTCTTTAACGGACAATACAAAAGCACCTTCTTCAGGCAATACAGCTGGAAACAGGGAGCTTAGCGCACCACCCGGCTCCCCCGTAAAGGCCAATTTGCCGCCTGTAAACCACACAGCGGAACAGAGAAGCATACAAGGAGAGCCTATCAAAAACGCAGCAGACATTCCAATCAAAGAAGCCCGCCAGCTAATGACAAAGCTGACGGAATCTGCTGAAAAAAACGGTCTTCAAATTGTGAAAGAAGCAGCAAATTGGATTAAAACGGCTGCTTTATCGGGTGATAGTAAGTCACCTGCAGCTTCAGCTGTTTTACAGGAGGCGCGAGTAACAGATCAGGAAGCCGAAGTTTTTTTAAAGGCTGCCCAGCAGACAGCACCTAGTTTGGCGGATAAGGCAGATGTCCTTTCTTTTTTATCCAAAGTGAAAATGGCAATCGGCGCAAGGGACGAGCTTGCATTTATTAAAGCATTTGAACAAGGAAGCTCAGTCACACCTGACGATATACAATCCATCAAGCTGGCTCTTCATGCCGCAAGAGCATCGCATGAGGTAGCCGAGCCTGTCAAACAGGAAGCTGATCAGCTTTTTCATAAATTAAACGGCCAGCTTTTCATGCAGCAGGATCACCCGTCATACAGCCAAATTGTGATGTCATTTCCGCTGTTTTCGAAGTCAGGGGCTCAGGACATGACTGTTTTGTTTAAAGGTAAGAAAGAAGCGGATGGAAAGCTTGATCCTTCCCATTGCCGCCTTTTGTTTTTGCTGCAGCTGGATACGTTAAAAGAAACCGTCGTGGACTGCTTGATACAGCAAAAAGTCATGACCATTACAATTGAGACTGATTTCGAGCTTCAGGCTGCGATCGATCCGATGGTGCCCGCGCTTAAACAGGGCCTCAAGGAAATGGGGTACAGCCTTTCAGGGGTAAACGCTAAAAAAAGGATTCATCCCGAAGAAAAGACTGCAATCGATCAATACATAACAAGCATCAGTGATCAGGAAGTGGATGTGAAAATATGAAAGAGCAGACGCCGATCAGAAAAGCTGTGGCTCTCCATTATGATGAACAAAAAGACAAGGCGCCAAAAGTGATTGCGACAGGTAAGGGCCATGTAGCTGACAACATTATCAAAGAAGCAAAAAAGGCAGGGGTCCCGATTCAAGAAGATTGGACCCTTGTCGAATTAATGCGCCATTTGACTGTAGATGATCAAATTCCGGAAGCTCTTTATGAAACGGTAGCTGAGATTTTTTCGTTCGTTTACCGATTGGACGAAAGCGTAAAAAACAAAAAATAGCTAAAATATTCCCCATCCTCTGTTTGAAATTTATGTTTTTAATAAAATAAAAGTTTGAATGTTTAGAAGGATTTTAAGATTTTGCATCGAACTCTAGACAATTCTTCCAGTATTATTATAGAATGAAAGCGCAGTCTATTTTAGTTTTGTTACATAAGTTAGGAGGATGGGAAATGAATATCCATGAGTACCAGGGAAAAGAAGTCCTCAGAAAATATGGGGTATCTGTTCCTGAAGGTAAAGTGGCTTTTACAGCAGAAGAAGCAGTTGAGAAAGCAAAGAACTTATCCAGCTCGGTTTATGTCGTAAAGGCTCAAATTCATGCTGGCGGTCGAGGCAAAGCTGGTGGGGTAAAAATAGCAAAATCATTAGACGAAGTGAAAGCGTATGCCGAAGAACTCTTAGGGAAGACCCTAGTTACACATCAGACGGGTCCGGATGGCCAAGTAATAAAACGCTTACTTATTGAAGAAGGCTGCGATATTAAAAAAGAATACTACGTGGGGCTCGTTCTTGACCGCGCTACTTCTAGAATCGTTCTGATGGCTTCTGAAGAAGGCGGAACGGAAATTGAAGAAGTTGCGGAGAAAACACCGGAAAAAATCAAAAAAGCTGTCATTGATCCGGCTGTCGGCCTTCAAGGCTATCAAGCTAGAGAAATCGCATTCGCTATTAATATTCCAAAGGAGCTCGTGGGAAAAGCTGCTAAGTTTATGCTTGGACTATATAAAGCGTTTGTTGAGAAAGACTGCTCAATCGCCGAAATCAATCCGCTCGTTGTAACCGGCGATGGAAATGTGATGGCGCTTGATGCGAAATTGAACTTCGACAGCAACGCGTTGTACAGACAAAAGGACATTATGGAGTACAGAGATTTGGATGAAGAAGATCCGAAAGAAATCGAAGCATCCAAATATGATTTAAGCTACATTTCCCTTGATGGAAATATCGGCTGTATGGTAAACGGCGCGGGACTTGCAATGTCCACAATGGATATTATCAAGCATTATGGAGGAGAACCGGCCAACTTCCTTGATGTGGGCGGCGGTGCAACCGCAGAAAAAGTCACGGAAGCATTTAAAATCATTCTTTCTGATCAAAACGTTAAAGGGATTTTTGTCAACATTTTCGGCGGCATTATGAAATGTGATGTCATCGCAGAAGGGGTTGTTGAAGCGACAAGACAAGTCGGTTTGACATTGCCGCTTGTCGTCCGTCTTGAAGGCACAAACGTGGATCTAGGGAAGAAAATCCTTAGTGAATCAGGATTAAATATTACATCTGCGGAATCAATGGCTGACGGCGCGCAGAAAATCGTATCCTTAGTTTAGGAAAGAATGAAAGGCAGGGGACCAGATAATGAGTGTTTTTATTAATAAAGATACAAGAGTTATTGTGCAAGGGATTACAGGTTCTACCGCTTTATTTCATACGAAGCAGATGCTCGAATACGGCACAAATATCGTAGGCGGTGTAACACCTGGAAAAGGCGGAACTGAAGCGGAAGGTGTTCCTGTATTTAATACAGTGGCTGAAGCCGTCCAAACGACCGGCGCTAACGCGTCTGTTATATATGTGCCGGCACCGTTTGCAGCAGATGCGATTATGGAAGCGGTAGATGCGGAGCTTGATCTCGTGATTTGCATCACTGAGCATATTCCGGTTTTGGATATGGTGAAGGTCAAACGCTTCATGGAAGGCAAGAAAACGAGACTGATAGGGCCGAACTGCCCTGGTGTCATTACGCCTGAAGAATGTAAAATCGGCATTATGCCTGGATATATCCATAAAAAGGGTCATGTAGGCGTTGTATCGCGTTCAGGAACTTTAACATACGAAGCGGTGCACCAGCTGTCAGAAGCGGGTGTAGGACAATCTACAGCTGTTGGAATCGGCGGCGACCCTGTAAATGGAACAAACTTTATTGACGTTTTAAAAGCGTTTAACGAAGATCCTGATACACACGCTGTCATCATGATTGGCGAAATCGGTGGTACTGCCGAAGAGGAAGCGGCAGAGTGGGTAAAAGCCAACATGACAAAACCGGTAGTCGGTTTTATCGGCGGTAAAACAGCACCTCCAGGGAAGCGCATGGGGCATGCCGGCGCCATTATTTCCGGCGGAAAAGGCACAGCTGATGAAAAAATCAAAACCCTTAATGCATGCGGAATCGAAGTTGCAGAGACACCTTCTGTAATGGGTGAAACCTTAATAAAGGTGCTGAAAGAGAAGAACTTGTTCGAAACTTGCAAAACGCATTAATAAAGAAGGGACAGCCGTCAAGGCTGTTCCTGCTTTTTCTGTCAAAAGGAGGTCAATATATTGGATCAGGCCGCTGCCTGTTTAATGATTTGCAGAATCAATCAATTATTATCCCCATCCCTTCTATTAAAATGGTGGAAAGCTGATCCGTCTATGTCGCTGACATCGCCCGTGTTCGAAACTGTTACTCGCGGTAAAGTAAAGGCAGCTGCATTAAAAAACAAAATAGAAGAATATTACCCAAAACTTCAGCGTGTACTTGCTACTTACCATGAGCAAGGCATTAACATCATCCCGATTTCTTCAAAGCAATATCCTTTCTGGCTGAAAACCATTTATGATCCCCCCGCTGTCCTGTTTGCAAAGGGTGATATGACCCTTCTTTCTAAAGGGAGGAAAATTGGAATTGTAGGTACAAGAAATCCAACAGCGTATGGTATACAAGTTGTCAATCATCTTACAAAAGAGCTTTGCCGTAAAGATTGGGTGATTGTCAGCGGACTGGCGTCTGGGATAGACGGAATGTCCCATGCTGCAAGTATTAAGGCGAAGGGACGGACAATAGGCGTCATTGCAGGCGGATTTCAGCACATTTATCCCCGGGAAAACCTTCAGTTAGCAGATCACATGGCTAAACACCATATCCTTCTGTCAGAGCATCCACCAGCAACCAAACCCCAAAAATGGCATTTCCCTATGAGAAACCGTATCATCAGCGGATTAAGTGAAGGCATTATTGTCGTGCAGGGCAAAGAAAAAAGCGGTTCGCTGATTACTGCAGATCAAGCAATGGAACAAGGGAGAGAAGTTTTTGCCGTACCCGGTTCATTATTTGATCCTTACGCCGGAGGTCCTATAAAACTAATCCAGCAGGGGGCTAAAGCCATATGGTCAGCAGAGGATATTTTCGAGGAGCTTCCTGAGAGAAACGTTCAATATACGGAACCCTTTTGAATTATCGTTTGACAAACGGCATTGTAATATTTAATAATAGTGAGGATTTAAAGTTGCATATTGTTTTCTATTTAAATAATGACGTTCATCATAAAGAATGAAATGTTGAAAGCCAAATAAAGACAGCTGCAAAAACAAAATTGAAATACTTGAAGAGAGAGAACACCTCTTGAGGGGGATGAAAATGTCTGATTATCTAGTCATCGTGGAATCGCCCGCTAAGGCGAAAACGATTGAACGTTACTTAGGTAAAAAATATAAAGTAAAAGCATCAATGGGACATGTCCGGGATCTTCCAAAAAGTCAAATGGGAGTTGACATAGAACAGAATTTTGAGCCGAAATACATTACCATTCGAGGTAAAGGGCCGGTATTAAAAGAGCTGAAAACGGCTGCAAAAAAAGCCAAAAAAGTGTATCTCGCAGCCGACCCCGACAGAGAAGGGGAAGCGATTGCATGGCACTTGGCACACAGCCTTGATTTAGATCTCAATTCAGACTGCCGTGTGGTGTTTAACGAAATTACAAAAGACGCCATTAAGGAATCGTTTAAGCATCCTCGCATGATCAATATGGATTTAGTGGATGCACAGCAGGCGAGACGTATTTTAGACAGGCTTGTCGGATATAAAATCAGTCCAATCCTATGGAAAAAAGTCAAAAAAGGCCTTAGCGCAGGCCGCGTACAATCCGTTGCCCTCCGCTTGATTATTGACCGTGAAAAAGAGATTAACGACTTTAAGCCAGAGGAATATTGGACAATTGACGGTACGTTCTTGAAAGGACAGGAAACGTTCGAAGCGAGCTTTTTCGGAAAAAACGGCAAAAAACTTCCTTTAAAAAGTGAAGCCGATGTAAAAGACATTCTTTCTCAGCTCAAAGGCAATAAATATACAGTTGAAAAAGTAACGAAAAAGGAACGCAAACGTAATCCGGCCTTGCCTTTTACAACTTCCACCCTGCAGCAGGAAGCTGCGCGTAAGCTCAATTTCAGAGCGAAGAAAACGATGATGATTGCACAGCAATTATATGAAGGAATCGATCTTGGAAGAGAAGGAACTGTCGGTCTGATCACGTATATGAGAACGGATTCAACCCGTATTTCAAATACGGCTGTTGATGAAGCAGCTGCATTTATTGATCAGGCATACGGCAAAGAGTTCTTAGGCGGCAAACGAAAGCCTGCGAAAAAGAATGAAAATGCTCAGGACGCTCACGAAGCAATCCGCCCGACATCAGTTCTCAGAAAACCAAGTGAATTAAAAGCAGTACTTGGCCGAGATCAAATGAGATTGTATAAATTAATTTGGGAGCGCTTTGTTGCCAGCCAAATGGCACCTGCTGTTCTCGATACAATGAGTGTTGACCTGACAAACAATGGTTTGACATTTCGTGCAAATGGAAGTAAAGTCAAGTTTTCCGGGTTTATGAAGGTGTATGTTGAAGGAAAAGACGACCAAATGGAAGAAAAAGACCGGATGCTGCCTGACTTACAAGAAGGCGACACGGTATTAAAAAAAGATATAGAACCAGAGCAGCATTTTACCCAGCCGCCTCCGCGCTATACTGAGGCACGACTCGTTAAAACCCTTGAAGAACTCGGTATCGGCCGTCCTTCCACATATGCTCCGACGCTTGATACCATTCAGCGGCGCGGCTACGTGGGTTTGGATAATAAACGCTTTGTTCCGACTGAACTGGGACAGATCGTCCTTGACTTGATTATGGAATTTTTCCCTGAAATTATTAACGTTGAGTTTACAGCGAAAATGGAAAAAGACCTTGATCATGTTGAAGAAGGCAATACCGAATGGGTTAAGATTATTGATAACTTCTATACCGATTTTGAAAAACGGGTTAAAAAAGCAGAAGCGGAAATGAAGGAAGTTGAAATCGAACCGGAATATGCAGGAGAAGATTGTGAATTGTGCAGTTCTCCAATGGTATATAAAATGGGTCGGTACGGTAAATTCTTAGCGTGCTCCAACTTCCCGGACTGCCGGAACACAAAACCGATTGTGAAACAAATCGGCGTAAAGTGCCCGAGCTGCGGTGAAGGAAATATTGTGGAGCGAAAATCGAAAAAGAAACGGGTTTTTTACGGCTGTGACCGTTATCCGGACTGTGAATTCGTTTCCTGGGACAAACCAATTGAACGGAAATGCCCGAAATGCGGAAAAATGCTTGTCGAGAAAAAACTCAAAAAAGGCATACAAGTCCAATGCGTGGAATGCGATTATAAGGAAGAACCACAGAAGTAGCGGTGAGCAGGGTCTTGCTCACCTTCTTTGTGTGTTAAAAGAAGGCCTTGAATAATAAACTAGGAGATGTGAAAGATGAACCAACAAACAGTGAATGTAATCGGAGCCGGACTCGCAGGAAGTGAAGCAGCATGGCAGCTTGCCAAACGGGGAATTCAAGTTAAATTATATGAAATGCGCCCTGTTAAACAAACGCCTGCGCACCATACAGATAAATTTGCCGAGCTTGTGTGCAGCAACTCTCTGCGCTCCAACACGCTTGCTAACGCTGTCGGTGTATTAAAGGAAGAAATGCGGGCGCTTGATTCAGCCATCATCGCGGCTGCTGACGAATGTTCGGTCCCTGCCGGGGGCGCTCTCGCAGTTGACCGTCATGAATTTGCCGAAAGTGTGACAAATCGGGTAAAAAATCATCCAAACGTAACTGTTATTAATGAAGAAGTGACAGAAATCCCCGAAGGCCCTACCATTATCGCAACGGGTCCGTTAACATCAGAATCGCTGTCTGCCCAGCTGAAGGAGCTGACTGGAGAGGACTATTTATATTTTTATGATGCAGCGGCGCCGATTGTAGAAAAAGACAGCCTTGATATGGATAAAGTATACCTGAAATCCCGTTATGATAAAGGTGAAGCGGCGTATTTGAACTGCCCGATGACAGAAGAAGAGTTTGACCGTTTTCATGAAGCATTAACATCAGCAGAAACAGTCCCGTTAAAAGAATTTGAAAAAGAGATTTTCTTTGAAGGCTGCATGCCGATTGAAGTCATGGCAAAACGGGGTAAGAAAACAATGCTTTTCGGCCCGATGAAACCGGTTGGTCTAGAGCATCCTGTTACAGGAAAACGCCCTTATGCTGTCGTTCAGCTCAGACAGGATGATGCAGCAGGAACACTCTACAATATTGTAGGATTCCAGACTCATTTAAAGTGGGGAGACCAAAAAGAAGTTCTTAAGTTGATTCCAGGGCTTGAAAATGTAGAAATCGTGAGATACGGCGTGATGCACAGAAATACATTCATCAACTCTCCAAGCCTGTTAAAGCCGACTTATCAATTTAAAAACCGCAATGACCTGTTCTTTGCAGGCCAAATGACGGGAGTAGAAGGATATGTGGAATCAGCTGCCTCAGGACTGGTAGCAGGCATTAATGCGGCTAAACTTGTTTTAGGAGAAGAGCTTGTCACTTTCCCTCAGGAAACAGCAATAGGCAGCATGGCTCACTATATTACAACAACAAATCAGAAGAACTTCCAGCCGATGAATGCAAACTTTGGGCTTTTAAAAGAATTGCCTGTTAAAATTAAAAATAAAAAAGAGCGGAACGAGCAATACGCGAACCGCGCGATTGAGACAATTCAAACAATTTCGAAAACAATATAGGTATTGATTGCAACTTGAACGCGATTTGTGATACCATTTAAAAGCCCTTTCTGGGGAGGTATTAGGCATGGAGAATGTTAAGAATTTCGTAAAGTTATTCGTTGAATATTTACAAATTGAAAAAAATTATTCACAATATACTATTGTGAATTATGTGGATTCAATTGAAGAATTCGAGACTTTCCTGCGCGTTCAAGGTATAAATGGATTTGAAAAAGCTGCATATCAAGATACTAGGATTTTTTTGACAGAAGCCTATGAAAAAGGTTTATCGAGACGAACAATAAGCAAAAAGATATCTGCATTGAGAAGCTTTTATAAGTTTCTGATGCGGGAAAAGCTTATTGAAGAAAATCCGTTTCAGCTTGTTCATCTGCCGAAACAAGAGAAACGGATACCGAAGTTTCTATATCAAAAAGAGCTTGAGGAGCTGTTTGAAGTTTCAGATATAAGCCAGCCGGCCGGAATGAGGGATCAAGCGCTGTTAGAGCTTCTCTATGCCACCGGAATGAGGGTCAGTGAATGTTGTTCCATAAATGTCAACGATATCGATTTATTTATGGACATTGTACTTGTTCATGGTAAAGGCAAGAAGCAGCGCTATATCCCCTTTGGTTCTTACGCCCGCGAAGCATTGAAGGTATATATGAATAGCGGAAGACAGTGCTTGCTGATGAAAGCAAAAGAACCTCATGATCTATTATTCGTGAATCAAAGAGGTGGACCGCTTACAGCCCGAGGCATCAGACATATTTTAAGCGGGCTTGTTCAAAAAGCGTCCGGCACTTTACATATCCATCCGCATATGCTTCGACATACGTTCGCCACTCATCTGTTAAACGAAGGAGCAGATTTGAGAAGCGTTCAAGAACTGCTCGGGCATTCCAATCTGTCTTCGACACAGATATACACGCACGTTTCGAAGGAAATGTTGAGAAACACATATATGTCTCACCATCCAAGAGCTTTTAAGAAAAATTAAAGGAGGCCCTTTATGTCATCTTTTCATGCGACCACAATATTTGCCGTCCAGCATAAGGGACGAAGCGCAATGTCCGGAGATGGCCAAGTGACATTTGGTCAGGCTGTTGTCATGAAACACACTGCGAGAAAAGTGAGAAAACTGTTTAACGGCAAGGTTCTTGCTGGGTTTGCGGGTTCTGTTGCAGACGCTTTCACTTTATTCGAAAAGTTTGAAGCTAAGCTTGAAGAGTATAACGGCAACTTAAAACGGGCAGCTGTTGAGCTTGCAAAGGAATGGCGCAGCGATAAAGTGCTTAGAAAGCTTGAAGCCATGCTGATTGTAATGAATCAGGATACTTTGCTTCTCGTATCGGGAACAGGCGAGGTGATCGAACCAGATGACGGCATTCTCGCGATTGGATCAGGAGGCAATTATGCTTTGGCAGCCGGAAGAGCTTTGAAAAAGCATGCCGGTGAAAGCATGTCTGCAAGTGAGATTGCTAGAGCCGCGTTAGAAACAGCAGGCGAAATTTGTGTTTACACGAACGATCAAATCATACTGGAAGAGCTTGAATAGAAAGGACTTGAGGCGCATGGAAAAAAAACCGTTAACACCTAGACAGATAGTAGATCGGTTAGACCAATATATTGTCGGTCAGCAAAACGCGAAAAAAGCTGTCGCCGTGGCATTAAGAAACCGCTATAGAAGAAGTCTTCTGGATGAAAAGCTGAAGGACGAGGTCGTTCCGAAAAACATTTTAATGATGGGGCCTACCGGCGTTGGAAAAACTGAAATTGCCAGACGTATCGCCAAGCTTTCAGGTGCGCCATTTATTAAAATTGAAGCAACAAAATTCACCGAAGTCGGTTATGTAGGCAGAGATGTTGAATCAATGGTCAGAGACCTTGTGGAAACTTCTGTTCGGCTTATAAAAGAAGAGAAAATGAATGAAGTAAAGGAGCAGGCAGAAGAAAATGCAAACAAACGCATTGTTCGTCTGTTAGTTCCTGGGAAGAAAAAACAATCAGGTGTGAAAAATCCGTTTGAAATGTTTTTTGGCGGCAGCCAGCCGAATGGCGAAGATGAGGCGGAGAGCCAGGAAGAAGCAAACATTGAAGAAAAAAGAAAACGCATGGCGCATCAGCTGGCTTTAGGAGAGCTCGAAGACTATTATGTAACAGTAGAAGTCGAAGAGCAGCAGCCTTCTATGTTTGACATGCTGCAAGGCTCGGGTATGGAGCAGATGGGCATGAATATGCAGGACGCGCTGAGCGGATTAATGCCAAAGAAAAAGAAACGGCGCAAAATGACAGTCAGAGAAGCCAGAAAAGTCCTGACAAATGAAGAAGCAAGCAAACTCATCGATATGGATGAAGTCAGCCAGGAAGCTGTTCAGAGAGCAGAAGAGAGCGGCATTATCTTTATCGACGAGATCGATAAAATTGCAAAAAACGGCGGCGCGTCATCATCTGCCGATGTATCAAGAGAAGGCGTTCAGCGGGATATCCTCCCAATCGTTGAGGGTTCTACCGTTGTTACTAAATATGGTTCGGTAAAAACAGACCATGTGTTATTTATTGCAGCAGGAGCGTTTCATATGGCCAAACCGTCTGATTTAATTCCTGAGCTGCAGGGACGTTTCCCGATTCGTGTAGAACTGAGCAAACTCACGGTAGACGACTTCGTGAGAATTTTGGTTGAGCCGGATAATGCGCTGCTGAAACAATATCAGGCTTTATTGCAGACAGAAGGTATATCTCTTGAATTTTCTGACGAAGCTATTCATAAGATTGCTGAAGTTGCTTATCATGTGAACCAGGACACAGATAATATCGGTGCGAGACGCCTTCATACAATACTTGAACGCCTATTAGAAGATCTGTCGTTTGAGGCTCCTGATGTAACAATGGAGAAAATAACGATTACACCACAGTATGTCGAAGAAAAGCTCGGAACGATAGCCAAAAATAAAGATTTAAGTCAATTTATATTGTGAAAAATTTAATAAGAGGAATGTTTAGGAGGATTATTTATCATGGCTTTATTACAAAAAACAAGAATTATTAACTCCATGCTGCAAGCTGCGGCAGGGAAACCGGTAAACTTCAAGGAAATGGCGGAGACGCTGCGGGATGTAATTGATTCCAATATTTTCGTTGTGAGCCGCAGAGGCAAACTCCTTGGATATTCTATTAACCAGCAAATTGAAAATGATCGTATGAAAAAAATGCTTGAGGATCGTCAATTCCCTGAAGAATATACGAAAAATCTGTTTAACGTCCCTGAAACATCTTCTAACTTGGACATTAATAGTGAATATACTGCTTTTCCTGTTGAGAATAGAGACCTGTTCCAAGCTGGTTTAACAACAATTGTACCGATCATCGGAGGCGGAGAAAGATTAGGAACCCTCATTCTTTCACGTTTACAGGATCAATTTCATGATGATGATTTAATTCTCGCTGAATACGGCGCTACAGTTGTCGGCATGGAAATTCTGAGAGAAAAAGCAGAAGAAATCGAAGAGGAAGCGAGAAGCAAAGCTGTCGTACAAATGGCTATCAGCTCTCTTTCTTACAGTGAGCTTGAAGCAATTGAGCACATTTTTGAAGAGCTTGACGGAAACGAAGGCCTTCTCGTTGCAAGTAAAATCGCAGACCGCGTCGGCATTACCCGCTCTGTGATTGTTAATGCACTCAGAAAGCTGGAAAGCGCCGGTGTCATCGAGTCAAGATCATTAGGAATGAAAGGTACTTATATCAAAGTCCTTAACAACAAATTCCTAATTGAATTAGAAAATCTAAAATCTCATTAATAAATGAAAGAACCCCTTAAAAAGGGGTTCTTTTTTATACTCAAATAAAGGAAATTGATAAGCTTTATTTCCTGGGTTGAAAGTCTTTCGTTGTAATAATTTTAATAAAATTTACATTTTTCTTCAAATGGACATAAAAATGACGAAAATAATGAAGAAAAAACAGAAATTCTGCTATTTTCAGGCTTATATCAAAGTGAAAACATAGTTCAAATAATCTAGGACTATGTGCCTAGTTGTAAAATAGATAATTGTGAGGACATTTTTTTACACGAACTTCATAGACTTTATGCCTGTTATTTCTTACAATAAGCATATAGTTTTACAATTCTCGACAAGGATATTGAGGGTGAAAAAAACTGAAATGGAGGTAAGTGGATTTGAGCTTATTTTCTGGAACGATACAAAATCTTGAAAATGCCTTGAGCAGAGCGGATATTAAGCAAAAAGTCATAACTAATAATATCGCCAATATAGATACACCGAACTATAAGGCAAAAAAAGTCTCTTTCCAAAATTTATTAGATCAAGAATCCTCGCGTCTTGATGCGACAAAAACAGACTATCGTCATGTTGATTTTTCTGATACTGATTCGAATTATTCAATTGTAACAAGCGGGAATACATCGTATCAGCAAAATGGAAACAATGTTGATGTTGACAAAGAGATGACGGAATTAGCACAAAACCAAATCAACTATCAAGCTTTAGTTGAAAGAATGAACGGTAAATTTAATTCGCTGAAGACCGTATTAACAGGAGGAAAATGATGACAGCTTTTCATAGCTTAAATGTTTCAGCATCAGCTTTAACAGCTCAGCGTGTCAGAATGGATGTTGTATCGTCTAACTTGGCTAATATGGATACGACAAGAGCTAAGCAAGTGGATGGAGAGTGGGTGCCTTACAGAAGAAAAATGGTTTCCCTTCAGTCAAAAGGTGAATCGTTCTCTTCCATTCTCAATTCACAAATGAGCGGAAGCGGCAATGCAGGAAACGGTGTAAAGGTTTCAAAAATCACGGAAGATGATTCGGATTTTAATCTTGTCTATGATCCGACAAACCCTGATGCAAACGCTGAAGGATATGTACAAAAGCCTAATGTTGATCCATTGAAAGAAATGGTTGACCTTGTCAGCAGCACAAGATCATATGAGGCGAATGTGACAGCGATGAATGCCACAAAGGGAATGCTGATGAAGGCGTTAGAAATCGGAAAGTAAGGTGAATGAATGTGATTAATGCAATTTCTCCTTTTCAGGTTCAAAATACTCAAAACACTCAAAATGCAACAAATCAAGTAAACAATAGCCAAAAAACAGATTCTTCAAATCAAACAAGCTTTTCGGAGCTTTTAAAAAACTCTATTAGTTCGTTAAATGAGTCCCAAGTAGCTTCTGACAACATGACTAATGCCTTGGCAGCAGGAAAAGATGTAAATCTTGATGAGGTCATGATCGCCGCTCAAAAAGCAAGCATCTCTCTAACTGCTGCAACAGAGTTCCGCAATAAAGCTGTGGAAGCCTATCAGGAGATTATGAGAATGCAAATGTAGGGGGTCTGACGATTAAGAGAAAGAGTGGAATGACCGGGGGTTAACATGAATCGTACTCTAATGCAAATGAAAAACAAAACGAGTGAGTTTTGGAAAAATAGATCTAAGTTACAAAAGATTTTAATGATTAGTGCTTTAGCGGCAATTATTATTATTGGAATTATTATTAGTGTTTTTGCTTCCAGCACAAAAATGGCGCCGCTGTACAAAGATTTGTCTGCCGAAGAAGCAGGACAAATCAAAGAAGAACTCGATGCAAAAAAAGTGCCAAACGAGCTTTCAAACGGCGGTACAGTGATTAGCGTTCCGGAGGATCAGGTTGATTCATTGAAAGTGCAAATGGCTGCAGAAGGACTTCCTAAAACCGGATCAATTGATTATTCGTTTTTTGGGCAGAATGCCGGCTTTGGTTTGACAGACAATGAGTTTGATATGGTCAAAGTGAAAGCAACACAGACAGAACTATCAAATTTGATCAATGAAATGGACGGTATCAAAAATTCAAAAGTAATGATTAACCTCCCGAAAGACGCTGTGTTTGTCGGTGAGGAGCAATCTGTAGCATCTGCGTCAATCGTTCTGCAGATTCAACCGGGCTATACACTTGATCAAGGCCAGATCAACGGATTGTATCATCTGGTATCGAAAAGCGTGCCGAACTTAAAAGAAGATAACATCGTCATCATGGACCAAAATTCTACATACTACGACAAGTCAGACAGCGATGCAGGGTCCTACGCGGATAGTTATTCTTCTCAGCAAGGAATTAAGTCCCAAGTTGAAAAAGATATTCAAAAACATGTTCAGTCATTGCTTGGAACGATGATGGGACAAGATAAAGTCGTTGTCTCCGTGACAGCTGACATTGATTTCACAAAAGAAAATCGCACAGAAGACATTGTTGAACCTGTTGATAAAGAAAACATGGAAGGTATTGCAGTCAGCGCGGAAAAGGTTTCTGAAACATACCAGGGTGATGGTGCAGCCAATGGCGGAACTGCCGGAACTGGCGACGAAGATGTAACAAACTATAAAGCTGACGGCGAAAATACCGAAAGCGGGAACTACGAAAAGAGCAGTAATAAAATCAATTACGAAGTTAACCGCATCCATAAAGAAATCGCTGAAAGCCCTTATAAGGTCAGAGATTTAGGGATTCAAGTCATGGTAGAGCCGCCTGATGCCAAAAACACAGCGTCGCTATCAACTGAAAGACAGGATGATATACAAAAAATCCTTTCAACTGTTGTCAGAACATCACTGGATAAGGATGCAACACAAAATCAGAACCTTTCTGATGAAGATATCAATAATAAAATTGTGGTCTCCGTTCAGCCATTTGACGGAAAAGTCAACTTGGATACAAATACGGAAAAATCCTCAGGTATCCCGCTGTGGGCATATATCGTAGGCGGTGTTTTAATCGCAGCAATCATTGTTCTCATCATTATGCTAGTGAGAAAGAAACGGGCGCAAGAGGATGAATATGAGGAATATGAATATGAGGTTCCTCAAGAACCGATCAATCTGCCTGATATCAACGAAGAGGAAAATGAAACAGCGGAAACAGTCAGACGAAAACAGCTTGAAAAGATGGCGAAAGACAAGCCAGAAGATTTTGCAAAATTGCTGAGAAGCTGGCTGGCCGAGGATTAGGAGGAATTAGAAATGGCGAGACGTGATCAAGATAAGCTTACAGGAAAACAAAAAGCAGCCATTCTCATGATTTCCTTGGGGTTAGATGTGTCAGCTTCTGTATATAAGCACTTAACCGATGAAGAAATTGAAAGGCTTACCCTGGAAATATCGGGTGTTCGAAGTGTTGATCATCAAAAAAAGGATGAAATTATAGAAGAATTTCATAATATAGCCATTGCGCAAGATTATATTTCTCAGGGCGGTCTAAGCTATGCAAGACAAGTTCTTGAGAAGGCGCTTGGAGAGGATAAGGCGGAAAACATTCTAAACAGGCTGACTTCATCTTTACAGGTTAAACCATTTGATTTTGCCAGAAAAGCGGAGCCTGAACAAATTTTGAATTTTATACAGCAAGAGCATCCGCAGACGATGGCTTTAATCTTGTCTTATTTAGATCCTGTGCAAGCCGGGCAAATTTTATCCGAGCTGAATCCTGAGGTACAGGCTGAGGTCGCAAGAAGAATCGCGGTCATGGACAGAACGTCACCTGAAATTATTAATGAGGTAGAACGGATTCTGGAACAAAAATTATCTTCTGCATTTACTCAAGATTATACACAAACAGGCGGAATTGAAGCTGTTGTTGAAGTGTTAAACGGGGTAGACAGAGGAACAGAGAAGACGATCTTAGATTCATTGGAAATTCAGGATCCTGATCTTGCTGAAGAAATTAAAAAGCGGATGTTTGTCTTCGAAGATATTGTTACACTTGATAACCGCGCAATTCAGAGAGTCATTCGCGATGTTGAAAACGACGATCTGCTCCTTTCATTAAAGGTTGCAAGCGAGGAAGTCAAAGAAATTGTATTCAACAATATGTCACAGCGTATGGTTGAAACCTTTAAAGAAGAAATGGAATTCATGGGCCCTGTACGCTTGAAAGATGTAGAAGAAGCTCAATCAAGAATTGTAAGCATCGTCAGAAAGCTTGAAGAAGCCGGTGAAATTGTGATAGCAAGAGGCGGAGGGGACGATATTATTGTCTAATATCATTAAACAAGAATCATCTTTTTCTCCACAAAAGGAAAGAAGAAAACTCTCTGTACAAGAGGTGCGAATCGATCATTCTCACCTTTTGCAGGCTGAAGAGAATCCGGAAGCGCTTATCGCCCGAGTGAAAGAGGAAGCTGACCGGATTTCAAAGCAGGCCAACAGCCATATAGAAACTATTCGCCGTCAAATTGAGCAGGAAAAAAATGATTGGGCAGCTGAAAAACAAAAGCTTATTGAGGAAGCAAAAGCCGAGGGTTTTGAACAAGGTGTGGCATTAGGCAAAGCGGAGGCGCTTCAACAGTATTCCGAGCTGATCGACCAAGCAAACAGCATAACTGAAATGTCCAGAAAAGCTGTTGAGGACAAGCTTGAAGACGCTTCTGAAGAAATCGTTGAGCTTGCCGTTGCACTGGCTAAAAAAGTATGGCAGCAAAAATCTGATGATAAAGAGGCTTTTCTCCTGCTAGTGAAACAGGTTGTAAACGAAGTAAAGGAATATGACGATATCTCAATATATGTAGACCCATATTACTATGAGACAGTCTTTCAGCAAAAAGATGAAATTCTGCAGCTTCTTTATAAAGAATGCCGGCTTGGCATATATGCTGATGAAAAAGCTCAAAAAGGATCTTGTTATATAGAAACTCCTTTTGGCAGAGTGGATGCGAGTGTTGACACGCAACTAATGCAATTGAAAGATAAACTTCTGACAGTACTGGAAGCGGGTGCAGCTGAATGAAGACACAGAGTCTGATAGATTGTATAGAAATGACGGACTCGTATAAATGGCACGGAAAAGTCAAGCGGGTGATCGGCCTGATGATTGAATCAAAAGGGCCTGCAAGCTCAATTGGCGACGTGTGCCTGATTTATGCAAAAGGACAATCTGGTAAAGTCATAAAAGCTGAGGTTGTCGGCTTCCAGGAAGAAAATATTTTGCTTATGCCTTATTTAGAGGCTGCAAGCATTGCGCCCGGCAGTATTGTAGAAGCCACTGGTGAATCTCTTCGGGTTAAAGTCGGAGCAGGACTGATCGGACAGGTTATCGATGCTTTTGGCGAGCCGCTTGACGGAAAACTGCTGCCGAAAGGGCTCTCGCCTGTATCGACGGAGCAATCACCGCCCAACCCGATGAAACGGCCGCCTATCCGTGAAAAGATGGGTGTAGGAGTCAGATCAATTGACAGCTTGCTGACAGTCGGTAAAGGCCAGCGGATTGGCATTTTTGCAGGAAGCGGTGTCGGTAAAAGTACATTAATGGGGATGATCGCCAAGCAGACAGAGGCTGACTTAAACGTCATTGCACTTGTCGGGGAACGCGGGCGAGAGGTTCGGGAGTTTATTGAAAAAGATCTTGGGGAAGAGGGGCTGAAACGATCGATTGTGGTCGTTGCCACCTCGGATCAGCCAGCATTAATGAGATTGAAAGCGGCATATACAGCGACGGCAATTGCCGAGTATTTCCGCGATAAAGGCCAAAATGTCATGTTTATGATGGATTCTGTTACAAGGGTGGCAATGGCGCAGCGTGAGATTGGACTGGCTGCCGGAGAACCTCCGACGACAAAAGGCTATACACCTTCTGTGTTCGCTATTTTACCTCGTTTATTAGAGCGAACAGGTGCAAATGAGCACGGAACCATTACGGCGTTTTATACAGTATTGGTAGACGGGGATGACATGAATGAGCCGATTGCGGACACTGTTCGCGGAATTTTAGACGGACATATTGTGTTGGACAGGGCGCTTGCCAATAAAGGCCAGTTTCCTGCAGTTAATGTACTAAAAAGCATCAGCAGGGTGATGTCAAACATATCGACAAGACAACATCTGGATGCAGCAAATAAATTCCGTGAACTTTTATCAACATATCAAAATTCAGAAGATCTCATTAATATCGGAGCTTACAAAAGAGGATCCTCAAGAGAAATTGATGAAGCGATACAATTTTATCCGCAGCTTATTCAATTTTTAAAACAGGGAACAGACGAATCAGCATTATTAGAAGAAAGCATTGCTGCATTAACTAGTTTGACAGGAAATGAGGAATAAACGTGGCTTATCAATTTAGATTCCAAAAGCTGCTGGAACTAAAAGAAAATGAGAAAGATCAATCCTTATCCGAGTATCAGCAATCAGTATCTGAATTTGAAAATGTTGCTGAAAAATTATATGAGAATATGAGCAAAAAGGAATTGCTTGAACAAAATAAGGAAAAGAAATTGAAAAGCGGCATGAGTGTACAAGAAATGAGGCATTACCAGCAATTTGTCTCAAACCTTGAAAACACGATCTATCACTATCAAAAGCTTGTCATTATGAAAAGAAATCAAATGAATCAAAAACAAGAAATTTTGACAGAGAAAAATATAGAAGTAAAAAAGTTTGAAAAAATGCGTGAAAAACAGTTTAAAATGTTTGCTCTTGAAGACAAAGCTGCAGAGATGAAAGAAATGGACGATATTTCGATCAAGCAGTTTATGATTCAAGGCCATTAGGAGCGAATGTAATGTCCGGCAAAAAGAAAGAATCAGGTAAGTTCCGTTCGGTTTTGCTTATCATTATCCTTCCGCTGATGTTTCTTCTAATCGCTGGGGGGATTGTTCTTTGGGCTGCTGGTGTTAATGTCTTAAAGCCGATACAGGAAGCTGCGGCAAAAACGCCGGTTCTTAAAGAATTGGTTCCTGAAACCGAAAATAAAAAAGACACAGCATCAAATAAGGATAGCAGTAATACGGCAGCTCTGGAAAAGACCATTAAGGACCAAAAAAGTGAAATCAGTATATTGAATAAAGATTTAGAAACAAGTAAATCTGAAATCGACAGGCTCAATCAAAAGATCCGTTCACTTGAAAAGACGGCGGAGGATCAAAAAAAGTCATCAGAAGATAATCCTGAAGAAACATCAGGTTCGAATTCTTCTTCTAAGGATGACAAAGTGATCAGTGTATATAAAAGCATGGACAGCGGAAAGGCTGCTAAAATTATTGCCCAATTAAAGGAGCAAGAAGCGCTGAAAATATTGAATGGTCTAAGCAAAAAGCAGCTTGCTGACATCTTGGCGAAAATGACTCCTGAGCAAGCAGCAACCTATACAGAAAAAATTGCTGCCAGCCAAGAATAGGGGGAATTGAAGGTGAAGCTGCTTGAATTGGCGGGACCTTTGCTGCAAACCACAGCGGGTACTGCTGCTAAAACCATGAAAAGTAGCCAGGGAGTTTTTCAAAACTGGCTGATGTCTGAGGCCGGATTGAAGGAAATCTCAGAACAAGGAAGTGGTACTCCTACTTCCGGTCAGTTTTTGGCAGATGCGCTTAAAAAGATCAGTGATTGGCTAAATGCAAGTCCTGAAGATCAAGACAAACAAAAAGTGGAACTTCTTCAAACATTAAACAAACTAACAGGGGAGCAGTTGGATGAAACTGCTCAGCGAATGCTGCAGAATCTGTTGCAAGCAGTTGAATCAAAAGTGTCCGGCGGGATAGATCAATTACTCGCAGAAGCAGACAAAATCATTTCAGAAAGTAAAACGGCTTTGGCAACCAATGAGTCTGCTGCTGACATTAATGGAGAACTGAAGTCTGATACAGAGCAATCAAATCAGGAGAATGAAGGATCTGAGGATGATAAAGAACTTATCCTTATCCAGATGTTCATTAGTCAGCTGCTAGAAGGGAATAAGCTGTCTGACCGCGGGAAGGGAAATGAAGCTCATGTCATTTACCAGAATGGTGATCAATTTCTTTCTGCATTAGAAAAAAAGAGCGTATCTCAACAGCTCATTCAGGATCTTAAACAGCAAATATTCACTAAAGATGAGTCAAGTTCAAAACTTTATTCGATGACAGCGTCAGAGCTGAAAAGCTTTCAAAGCTTAATGGAACAAATGTCTATGCTTCCTCAAAAAGGGACCAAAGAATGGAATTTAGCTGAAAGTCAGCTGAAAGCTTTCCTGTTATCGAAATCATCCGAATCATCGCAAGACTTTGGAAAGCGTGCCCTCTCACCGTTCTCTCAGAGTTCATCCAGCAAAAGTGGACCGGATGCTTCTGGAAGTATTCAGCCTGTAGATAGTAAATCAGGACTCCAAATGCTGTTTTCAGGATACCGGAGCACTGGAGTTCAAACACTGGATCTGCAGCAGCTCTCATCTGATTTACCGACTGCTGAAACAAAAACGGTGGCTGATCAAGTGATCAATGCATGGAAGCAGATGAAATATACGCCTTTCGGCAGATCGACGGGAAGTTTCACCATTCGGCTGAACCCTGAACATTTAGGATTTGTCACAATCAAGCTGACAAATGAAAATGGGATCTTTCAGAGTAAAATCATTGCATCGAGCCAATCAGCAAAGGAACTGCTTGAACAGCATCTTCCTCAGCTGAAGCAATCATTGCCGAATATGGCCGTTCAAGTTGACCGTTTTACTCTCCCGGTCCAAACCGGAGATCAGCCGATATACGGCCAGCTTGCTGATGAACAGAAACAGCAGCAAGAGGGGCAGAGACAGCAAAGACAGAAAAAGCAATCAAATGATTTCGGTGATCTGCTCGATGAAGTGTCGATGGTTGAAATGGAGGAAGAAGAATGACTTCTATAAGTTCAGAATATAAACTGCCTGAAAAAACAAGCACTATGAAGACTAGCAATAGCAGCTTGGGGAAAGATGAGTTCTTAAAGATATTAATGACTCAAGTCCAAAACCAAGATCCGCTCAACCCGGTTGATGACAAAGAATTTATCAGTCAGATGGCGACTTTTTCAAGCTTGGAGCAAATGATGAACATGAATAAGA
Source organism: Bacillus sp. SN1 (assembly GCF_002796895.1). Lineage (NCBI taxonomy): Bacteria > Bacillati > Bacillota > Bacilli > Caryophanales > Bacillaceae > Bacillus > Bacillus sp. SN1. The sequence continues at coordinate 871,913 of NZ_PHIE01000001.1, read as the reverse complement.
CCATGACTCAATTTGTTGAAAATCAAGATCCGTTTACTTCGTATGTTGATTGGTTGGGAAAAGAAGTATCTTGGACTGATGGTCAAAGTACAACAGATAAAACTGGCACAGTAAGCTCTGTTAAACATTCTCAAGGAAACTATTATCTCATTCTTGATGATGGGACCGAGATCAATCCGTGGAATGTAATGTCTGTAGCACAGTCTTCGAAATAAAAAATCTGGGGGAATTTATTATGTTACGTTCACTTTATTCTGGAATCAGCGGTATGAAAAACTTTCAAACAAAGCTTGACGTTATCGGCAACAACATTGCCAACGTGAATACAGTAGGATTCAAAAAGAGCCGTGTTACCTTTAAAGATATGGTAAGCCAAACAATTGCCGGCGGTTCTGCGGCTGGTGCAACTATCGGCGGTACGAACTCTAAGCAGATCGGTTTAGGTTCATCTTCTGGCACAATTGATACAATTCATTCAACAAGCGCAACACAAAGCACAGGGCGAACACTTGATTTAGCGATTGACGGCGATGGTTACTTTAGAATTGATACAGGCGACGGAACAGCTTATACAAGAGCAGGAAACTTCTATTTAGATAATACCGGAACACTGGTTACCGGTGATGGCTATCATGTGTTAAATATGACTGGTGGAACAATTCAAATCCCTCTTGATGCGCAAAGCTTCAGCATTGGTTCTGATGGAAAGGTGTCAATTGTTGATGCGGGCGGTCAAACACAAGACGGCGGACAAATCGGGATTGTTACTTTTGCAAACAGTGACGGTTTGGATAAAATCGGAAGTAACTTATACCGTGAGTCTTTAAACTCTGGGACTGCCAGTGCAGCCAACCAGCCTGGTGATGGCGGTACAGGTTCCCTTAAATCAGGTTTTCTCGAAATGTCTAACGTTGATTTAACTGACGAATTTACTGAAATGATCGTTGCCCAGCGCGGATTCCAATCAAACTCGAAAATTATTACAACATCTGATGAAATCCTTCAAGAACTGGTTAACCTTAAACGTTAAGGAGGGAGGGGAGGCGAGTAATCGCTTCTCCGCTGTTTTATGATTAAAGTAACCCGTTTGAATGGGCAGCCCTTTACACTGAATGCGCTGTTTATTGAACAGATTGAATGCTTTCCGGATACTACAATCACTCTGTCAAATGGTAAGAAGTTTGTAGTAAAAGAAGATGAAGAAGCTGTTCTGGAAAAGATCGCATCTTTCTACCGAAAAATACAAATATTTTCAATGGATCAAGGAATAGAGGAACCGGAATGAAGAAAAAATTAATGATCATTTTACTAATTATTCTTATCATAATTGGTGCTCTCGGGGCGGCGGCTTATTTTGTTTTAGGCGGAAAGTCCGAAAAAAATGAAGCGAAAAAAAGTATTGATGAAATCGTTGCATCTTCTGTTGATGTAGAAGAGATCACAACAAATTTAAAGTCTGATAACATTATCCGGCTTGCTATTAAACTTGAAACTGACTCTGATAAATCAAAAAAAGAACTTGAAAAACGTGATTTTCAAGTGAAGGACGCTGTAATATCACTGCTGGCTGATACGAATGCTGATGAGATTGAGGGAGACAAGGGAAAAGAAACCTTTAAGAAGGAACTAAAAGATAAAATAAATAGCTACCTCCAAGAAGGAAAAGTAGAAAAAGTGTATATTACCTCCTTTAATCTGCAATAAAGCATAATTTGACAGAATACGGAGGTGAGGAAAATGTCAGGAGAAGTTCTCTCCCAAAATGAAATAGATGCACTGCTTTCTGCAATATCAACTGGTGAAATGGACGCTGAAGAGCTGAAAAAAGAAGAAAAAGAGAAGAAAGTGAAGGTTTATGATTTCAAACGTGCGCTGCGGTTTTCTAAGGATCAGATCCGCAGTTTAACGAGAATTCATGACAATTTTGCAAGGCTTCTTACTACTCACTTTTCTGCTCAGCTCAGAACCTATATTCACATATCTGTCAGTTCTGTTGACCAAGTCCCGTATGAGGAATTTATAAGATCTATACCGAACATGACGATCCTGAATCTGTTTGATGTCCATCCGATGGAAGGCAGAATTATGATGGAGGTTAACCCGACGATTGCTTATACGATGATGGATCGGGTAATGGGCGGTATTGGAATCAGTCATAATAAGGTTGATAGCTTGACAGAAATTGAAACAAAAATCATTTCTAATTTATTTGAAAATGCACTGGGAAATTATAAAGAAGCTTGGCAGTCAATTGCTGATATTGAACCGGAAATGACTGAGTTTGAAGTGAATCCGCAATTCGTTCAGATGGTATCTCCTAATGAAACAGTCGTGGTAATTTCACTCAATACTCAAATCGGTGAAATCAGCGGTGTCATAAATCTCTGTATCCCGCATATCGTCCTCGAGCCGCTCATACCGAAACTTTCAGTCCACTATTGGATGCAATCAGATCGAAATGAGCCGAAGCCTGAGGAAACAAAATCGCTTGAAAAACGTATCATGACAGCACAAATACCTGTCGTGGCCGAGCTCGGCACATCTGAACTGACAATAGAAGAGTTTTTAAGTTTAGAAGTCGGAGACTGCATAACTTTGGACAAATCAGTCACGGATCCTCTTACTGTATTGGTCGGAGATAAGCCGAAATTTTTAGGACAAGCCGGCCGGGTGAATCGAAAACAGGCAGTGCAAATTTTAGATCACGACATAAGAGGTGAACAAGATGGAGAATAATAGATTATCTCAAGATGAGATTGACGCGCTTCTTAACGGCACTGGCAGCACGCCGGATGAGCCAGAGGTTCCGGAAGTACTTGACTTATCGGAAATGGAGCGTGATGCGATCGGTGAAATCGGAAATATTTCATTCGGCAGTTCTGCAACAGCACTGTCAACGCTTTTAAACCAAAAAGTCGATATTACGACTCCGAGCGTAACTGTCATACCTAAAAGTAAAATCAGCGATGCGTTTCCTGAACCGTATGTAGCGATTGAAGTAAATTATACGGAGGGCTTCAGCGGCAGCAACCTGCTGGTCGTGGAACAAAATGACGCGGCGATCATTGCTGACTTAATGATCGGGGGAGACGGAAAAGGTGCGGACCCTTCACTGGGTGAAATCCATTTAAGTGCGGTTCAAGAAGCAATGAACCAAATGATGGGATCGGCAGCCACATCAATGTCTACTGTATTCAGTAAAAAAATTGATATTTCACCGCCTCGGGTTGAATTGCTCGATGTCACTGAAGAAAAGGGAACAGACCGTATTCCTGATGATGAAATGCTGGTGAAAGTTTCTTTCAACTTAAAGGTGGGAGAATTAATAGACTCCAGCATTATGCAGCTTTACCCACTGACATTTGCGAAAGATTTAATTTCAAGCCTTATGAACACAGGAAATGCAGAGGGAGAAACAACGCCGCAGCCTGATGTTACATATGAGCAGCCGAAAGAGCCTGTGGCACCAGAGCCGCGTATTGAACCGCAGCAGCAACAGCCGCCAAAAAGGCAGGGAACGCCGAAGAAAACAGCGCCAGTTCAGGTTTCACCGGTGGAATTTTCCGCGTTTGACCCAAATGAGGCTTCGCAAGCCCCTATAAACAACCTGGATATGCTTTTGGATATCCCGCTTTCGATTACTGTTGAGCTTGGCAGAACGAAGAGAAGCGTAAAAGAGATTTTGGAGCTTTCTGCCGGAAGTATTATTGAGCTTGATAAATTAGCCGGTGAGCCGGTAGATATTTTAGTTAATCAGCGTATTGTTGCCAAAGGCGAGGTCGTTGTGATTGAAGAAAACTTCGGTGTAAGAGTCACTGACATTTTAAGCCAGGCAGAGCGCATTAATAATTTAAAATAACGAAACACAAGGAGAGAGATTGATTATGGCACACAGAATTTTAATTGTAGATGACGCAGCATTTATGCGAATGATGATTAAAGATATTTTGGTGAAAAACGGTTTTGAAGTAGTAGCGGAAGCTGAAAATGGAGCACAAGCAGTAGAAAAGTATAAAGAGCATTCTCCTGATCTTGTTACTATGGATATCACGATGCCAGAAATGGATGGGATTTCAGCATTAAAAGAAATTAAACAAATTGATGCACAGGCAAGAATCATTATGTGTTCTGCTATGGGACAGCAATCAATGGTTATCGATGCCATTCAGGCCGGCGCTAAGGATTTTATCGTAAAACCTTTCCAGGCAGACCGTGTGCTTGAAGCAATCAACAAAACATTAAGTTAAAGGGTGTACGACTGTTGAAAAAGAGTCAATATTTCATCGCTTTTATTTGTTTTTTCGTTTTATTCAGTGTACATCCGATTGCTGCTGCCGCAGCAGACTCTGATAATTCAACTGTAAACGAATGGTTTCAAAAGAAAGATGAAAAAAATGCAGATAAGTCAGAGCAAAAGGAAGAAAAAACACCACAAACTGCTGATGAGACGGAGGGAGCGGCGGCTCCTTCTGTCTCAGCTTTTGATTTTGTAAAGATGATTTTCGCTTTACTGTTTGTTATCGTGCTGATTTACGGGCTGGTTAAGCTCATGAACAAAAGAAATCGGCTCCTAAAGCCTTTTCAATATGTTGAAAATATTGGCGGCACATCGGTCGGCCAAAACAGATCTATTCAATTGATCAAAGTCGGAAAAAGTGTGCTCGTCGTCGGTGTTGGAGAGACGATCCAGCTGCTAAAAGAAATTGAGGATGAAAAAGAGATTGAAGTCATTCTCAACCAGCATGAAGAGGCAATGTCAAGCAAGATAGAGTGGCAAAAGTTTGTGAAGCCGCTGAAGGGCTCTGAACATCAGCCGCAGCAAAAACTGCCTTCATTTTCAAAAGCTTTAAAAGAGCAGCTTGAAGAGTTAAAACAAAATCGTTCTGAAGGAAAGAAGAAAGGCCCACGTCATCATGAATGAGTTTATAAATATTTTCAATTCAAGCGATCCGGAAAACGTTAGTTCAACTGTTAAATTACTATTATTGTTAACTGTATTTTCAGTGGCGCCTGGAATATTGATTCTTATGACTTGTTTTACCCGCATCGTCATTGTTCTGTCATTTGTTAGGACTTCACTGGCGACGCAATCTATGCCGCCAAACCAGGTTCTTATCGGGCTTGCGCTGTTTTTAACGTTTTTTATTATGGCTCCTACTTTTTCAGAGATTAATAAAGAAGCGCTGACGCCATTGATGGACAACAAAATCAGCTTGGACGAAGCGTATACGAAAGCTGAGGAACCAATTAAAGAATTTATGAGTAAACACACAAGGCAGAAGGATCTGGCGCTGTTTATGAATTACGCAAAAATGGATAAACCGGAATCATTAAAGGATATTCCACTAACGACGATGGTTCCCGCTTTTGCCATATCGGAGCTCAAAACAGCGTTTCAAATAGGTTTTATGATTTTTATCCCATTTTTAATTATAGATATGGTAGTGGCGAGCGTCTTAATGTCAATGGGAATGATGATGCTCCCTCCAGTTATGATTTCTCTGCCCTTTAAAATATTACTTTTTGTTTTAGTAGACGGCTGGTATTTAATTGTGAAATCTTTGCTTCAGAGCTTTTAGGGTAGGTGCTAAACGTGAGTTCAGAATTTGTAATTTCTATGGCGGAAAAAGCCGTATACGTAACGCTGATGATCAGTGCGCCATTGCTGGCTATTGCTTTACTGGTCGGTTTAATCGTCAGCATATTTCAGGCGACAACTCAAATCCAGGAACAGACTTTGGCGTTTATTCCGAAAATCGTGGCGGTTCTTCTGGCCTTGATTTTTTTTGGTCCATGGATGCTGTCGACCATTCTTTCGTTTACAACAGAGCTGTTTTCTAATTTAAATCGTTTTGCAGGGTAATGTAGAGATGAATTCGATTATTGATTTATTTCCTGCCTTCTTATTGGTTTTTATTAGAATTTCTGCTTTTTTTGTAACGATTCCGCTATTCGGACACCGGAATGTCCCAGCTGTTCATCGTATTGGATTTGCTTTTTTCCTCGCGGTCATTTGTTTCAGCACCATTGATAAACCTCCCTCTTTGGAGATAGATGGGCAATATATGCTCTTGGCATTTAAGGAAGCTTTGGTTGGTCTTTGTCTAGGCTTAATTGCTTATATGATGATTGCCGCAGTTCAAATTGCCGGCTCTTTTATTGATTTTCAAATGGGATTTTCAATTGCGAATGTTATTGATCCGCAAACTGGTGCACAAAGTCCGTTGATCGGCCAGTTTATCTATACGATGGCACTTTTGTTTATGCTGAGTGTCAATGCCCACCATTTGCTGCTTGACGGTATTTACTACAGCTTTCAGTATATTTCAGTTGATCAGGCATTTCCGAATTTCGGCGATGAAAAGTTTGCTTATTTTATCGCGAAAAGCTTTAATGCGATGTTTATTATTGCTTTTCAAATGTCAGCGCCGGTTGTGGCCAGTTTGTTTCTTGTTGATTTAGCATTAGGTATCGTGGCTCGAACTGTTCCGCAATTAAATGTATTTGTGGTCGGTCTGCCTTTAAAGATCGCTGTCAGTTTCATCATGCTCATTGTGTGTATGTCCGTTATCTTCGTCGTTGTGCGGAATGTCTTTAGTTTAACGATTGAAACGATGCGGAATCTTTTAGCATTGGTCGGTGTTTCTTAATGAAGCTTAGAATTGACCTGCAGTTTTTTGCGGGAGAGAAGACAGAGAAAGCCACTCCGAAAAAACGGAAGGATACGCGAAAAAAAGGGCAGGTAGCAAAAAGCGCGGATGTCAATACCGCCATTTCTTTATTAGTAGTATTCCTTTCGTTTATTGCGATTGGTCCGTTTATGAGAGACAGGCTGCTGTCATTTATAGAAACATTTTATACCGAGTCGCTCACAATGAAGCTCTCAGAATCAAATGTGCACACACTGTTTATCAGCTTATTAGAGGATACGGGCATCATACTTGCACCGATCTTGCTTGTCGCTCTTGTTGCAGGGGTCGTAAGCAACTATATGCAGGTTGGGTTCTTGTTTTCTGCTGAAGTGATACAGCCTAAGCTTGAAAAACTGGACCCGATCAAAGGATTTAAACGAATATACAGTATGAGGGCGATTGTAGAGCTGATTAAATCGATATTGAAAATCACGGTTGTCGGTTTTGCGGCCTTCGCTGTTCTTTGGCTGCATTATGGAGAAATTCTCCGGCTCCCGCTCCTGACACCAGAAGAGGCCCTTTCTTTTGTTTCAAAACTCACACTGTGGATGGGGCTGAGCGGTGCAGGCGCTTTGTTGATTCTTGCTGGTCTCGATTATTTATATCAGAGATTTGACTATGAGAAAAATATCAAAATGTCAAAACAGGATATAAAAGATGAGTACAAAAAATCTGAAGGAGACCCGATTATCAAGTCTAAAATTAAACAAAGACAGCGGGAAATGGCGATGAGACGGATGATGCAGGAAGTTCCAAAAGCGGATGTCATTATCACAAACCCTACTCACTATGCGATTGCCCTGAAATATGACGAAGAAAAAATGGACGCTCCTTATATTGTTGCAAAAGGTGTTGACCACCTGGCGTTAAAAATCAGGAAAATTGCTAAAGAGCATGATGTCATGATGGTAGAAAACAGACCGCTTGCCCGTGCGTTATATGATCAGGTAGAAATTGACCAGGCAGTGCCGGAAGAATTTTTTAAAGTCTTGGCAGAAATTCTAGCTTACGTATATAAAACAAAACAAAAAGTATATTGAACTTTTCGATTTAAAAGGAGAGAAAAAACAGCATGTCAACAAGAGATTTATCCGTTTTAATAAGTGTGGTCCTCATTGTGGCGATGCTGGTGATTCCATTTCCTCCATGGCTGTTAAGTATTTTGATCATTATAAATATTTCTCTTGCGTTGATCGTGCTTCTCACCACAATGAATATGCAGGAAGCGCTTCAGTTTTCGATTTTTCCGTCACTGTTGCTGCTTTTAACCCTATTTCGTTTGGGCTTGAACGTCTCAACTACCCGTTCAATTCTTTCACATGGTGAAGGAGGAAAAGTCGTCGAGACTTTCGGAAATTTCGTTGTCGGCGGAAATGTATTAGTTGGACTTGTTGTATTTATCATCCTGATTATTATTCAGTTTATCGTCATTACGAAAGGTGCTGAACGTGTTTCTGAGGTTGCAGCAAGGTTTACGCTGGACGCAATGCCCGGGAAGCAGATGAGTATTGATGCTGATTTAAACGCAGGGATGATTACCGAACAGGAAGCGAAGCACCGCCGCGAAAAAGTGGCAAGAGAAGCAGACTTTTATGGAGCAATGGACGGTGCCAGTAAATTTGTAAAAGGCGACGCGATTGCCGGAATCATCATTGTGATGATCAATATTATTTTCGGTATCGTTATCGGAATGCTTCAGCAGGGCATGTCTATTCAAGAGGCCGCTTCACACTTTACGATGCTGACTGTAGGGGATGGAATTGTTTCGCAAATTCCGGCGCTGTTAATTTCTACAGCTACGGGTATTGTCGTGACAAGAGCTGCCTCTGAAGGAAACTTAGGGCATGACATTACAGGTCAGCTGTTTGCTTATCCAAAGCTTTTATACGTCGCAGCAGCTACGATTCTGCTTCTTGGTATTTTCACTCCGATTGGCATTTTTCTGACGGGGCCGCTTGCGGGGCTGCTTGCTTTCGGTGCTTATACGCTATCTAAATCAGGTAAGGAAAAAGAAGAAGTGGATGAGATTCTTGAGGAAGAGGCTGAGGTTGACGAGCTTAAAAGCCCTGAAAGCGTTGTTCAGCTTCTGCACATCGATCCGATAGAATTTGAGTTTGGTTATGGTCTGATACCGCTTGCTGATGCCAATCAAGGCGGTGATTTATTAGACCGAATTGTTATGATTCGCCGCCAGTTGGCCCTGGAACTAGGGCTTGTCATTCCTGTCGTGCGCATCAGAGATAATATAGCACTGCAGCCTAATGAATACCGATTGAAAATTAAAGGAAACGAAGTAGCAAAAGGCGAGCTGCTCCTTGATCATTATTTAGCGATGTCGCCTACGCCTGAAGACGATCTCATAGAAGGGATTGAAACAGTGGAGCCGTCATTCGGACTGCCGGCCAAATGGATTGGCGAATCGGTAAAGGATGAGGCTGACATGCTTGGTTATACAGTTGTCGATCCTGCTTCAGTCGTTTCAACCCATATTACGGAGAAAATTAAGCAGTATGCCCACGAATTGATCGGAAGACAGGAGACGAAACAGCTCATTGATCACTTGAAAGAAACGTATCCAGTCCTTGTGGAAGAGGTTACGCCGAATCCGTTGTCTGTTGGTGATATTCAGAAGGTGCTGGCTAAGCTTTTAAAAGAAAAAGTTTCAATCCGAAACTTAGTAACGATTTTCGAAACGCTTGCTGACTATGGAAAATTAACAACAGATTCTGATCTTTTGACAGAGTATACAAGACAGGCACTGGCTAAACAAATTACAGCCCAGTTTGCTAAAGAAAATGAAGTGTTGAAGGTTGTTACTTGTTCGGGCCGTGTAGAAAAGGCAATAGCAGACGGTGTACAGCAAACGGAACACGGGAATTATTTATCGCTTGAACCAGATATTTCAGAAAGTATTGTGCGCTCTGTCGCTAAAGAAGCTGAACAGCTCTCATTGCGTCAGGAAACTGCGATTCTTCTTTGCTCGCCGCCTGTCAGAATGTATGTGAAACAGCTTCTGGAACGATACTTCCCTGATCTTCCGGTACTCTCTTATAACGAACTTGAGGCGAATGTTGAGGTACAAAGCATTGGAGTGGTGGATATTTAATGAAAATCAAAAAATTTACTGCTGCTTCAATGCAAGAAGCGGCACTTCTCATCAGAAAAGAGTTGGGTAATGAAGCTGTCATCTTAAATTCGAAAAAAATTAAAAAGCGAAAATGGTTTGGACTCGTCAACAAGCCTGCTGTTGAAGTAATTGCCGTATTGGATCAAGACTTTCTTGAGAAAAAAACGCCTCAGAAGGCAGCTGAGCCGAAACAAACATTAAAAACTCCGGTCAGCAGTCCGAAAATAGAGGAGAGGACATACCCCCCTCAATTTCCGGTGCAACATGAACCCGTTGATTTTTCAGCTTATCAATCTGTACTTCCTGAGCCGCTGCGAAAAGCAGAAAAGCTTTTGCAAGAAACGGGGATTAAAGAGGCAACGAAGACGAGCGCTCTGAAAAAATTGCTGCGCTGCTCTGTGGAAGCGGGCGGTCTTACGGAAGAAAACGTGGCCAGTAAACTTCAGGATATACTATGTGATACGCTGCCTTCAGCAGACAAGTGGCAGGAGCCTATTCATTCAAAGTATATCGTGCTGTTTGGTTCAACAGGGGCTGGTAAAACAACAACGCTTGCTAAGCTCGCAGCCATATCTTTGCTTGAAAAACAGAAAAAAATTGCTTTTATTACAACAGATACGTATCGTATTGCAGCTGTTGAACAGTTGAAAACATACGCCGAACTGCTGCAGGCTCCTCTGGAAGTTTGCTATACAAAAGAAGAATTTCAGCAGGCGAAAGAGTTATTTTCTGAGTATGATCATGTGTTTATTGATACAGCCGGAAGAAACTTCAAGGAGCAGCAATACATTGATGAATTGAAAGAGACGATTCCTTTTGAGAGCAGCATTCAGTCATTTCTCGTTTTATCCGCGACTGCAAAATATGAAGATATGAAGCATATTGTCAAACGGTTTTCATCTGTCCCTGTCAATCAGTTCATTTTTACAAAAATAGATGAGACTTCTTCTTTAGGTTCTGTATTTAATATACTGGCAGAATCAAAAATAGGTGCCGGATTTATAACAAACGGCCAGAATGTGCCGGAGGATATACAGACTGTATCACCTCTTGATTTTGTAAGGATGCTGTGCAGATGAACAGATTTGACCAAGCAGCAACTTTACGGGCGAAAATGGAAAAGCGTCAGCGTGTTCTGCCAATGGTTTGTTCTCAAAAAGCGAAGACACTTGCTGTCATCAGCGGCAAGGGCGGTGTCGGAAAATCCAATATTACCTTAAACATGGCTCTTGCGTTGCAGGATAAAGGTAAGAAGGTACTGCTCATCGATCTTGATATCGGGATGGGGAACATTGATATATTAATGGGAAATTCATCGTCTTCCACGATTATCGATGTATTAACCGATCGCAAGCCTTTGATGCAGTCATTATCTGTTGGGCCAAAGGGTTTGCGGTACATATCAGGGGGAACCGGTCTTGATGTGATATTTCAGCTGGATCAGAGAAAATGGGCGTTTTTTGCCAATGAGCTTTCTCATGCGTTAAGCCAGTTCGATTATGTACTGTTTGACATGGGAGCGGGCTTATCAAAAGATCAGCTGCCTTTTATTTTATCGGCGGAAGATATTTTGATCATAACAACTCCCGAACCTACGGCCATCATGGACGCATATAGTGCTGTCAAGCACCTGGTTTTGACAGAAAATAAGCTATCAATGAAGGTCGCTGTCAATCGGTGCCGTGATCAAAAAGAAGGGCTGAACGCTTTTACCCGCCTTTCCCGCACGATTCATATGTTTTTGGATGTTCAGGTTCAGTTTGCAGGTTCTGTTTCTGACGATCCGATCGTAAGCAAAGCAGTTGTCGAACAGGTTCCTTTTTTCATACAAAGTCCTCAGGCAAAAGCCAGCCGGTCAGTCCGTCTTTTAGCGGATGCCTTGTTTGAAAGAGAAGAAACAAGACACAAAGTAGAAAAACAGACATTTATTGAGAAGTTATCTTCTTTTTTAATGAGGAGGGCTTAATTTGATTCGTGTGCTTGTAGTTGATGATTCAGCTTTCATGAGAAAAATGATAAGTGATTTTCTAACCGAGGAAAAGCAGATAGAAGTAATCGGAACTGCGAGAAACGGAGAAGAAGCGCTTAAGAAAATTAAATTACTAAAGCCGGATGTTGTTACTCTTGATGTTGAAATGCCGGTCATGAATGGGACAGACACACTGCGCAAAATCATTGAGATTTATAATTTGCCGGTCATCATGGTGTCAAGCCAGACCGAGAAAGGAAAAGAGTGCACAATTAATTGTTTAGAGATCGGTGCCTTTGACTTTATCACAAAGCCATCAGGCTCAATATCTCTGGATTTGTACAAAATTAAAGAACAATTAGTTGAGCGTGTCGTCGCGGCTGGACTTTCCGGCAAGCGGAAACATCCTGCTTCACAGGCAGTTCGGCCTGACCCTATAGTACGTGCTGGAAAGCCTGAATTAAGCAAACCGAAACCCGGCACAGGCAGACAAATTGTATGCATCGGCACATCAACAGGCGGTCCAAGGGCGTTACAAAAGGTGATACCGAAGCTTCCTAAGGATTTGAACGCACCAGTGGTTGTTGTTCAGCACATGCCTGAAGGTTTTACTGCTTCTTTGGCTGAGCGGCTGAATCATTTATCCGACATACAAGTAAAAGAAGCAAAAGATGGCGAAACAGCTCTTAATGGCTGTGTTTACATAGCACCGGGCGGAAAAAACATATCCGTTATCAAAAATAGCGGAGGACTCCAGATCGTTCTTGATAATCTCGATACGCCAAGCCGTCATAAGCCATCAGCCGATTATTTATTCCGTTCTGTTGGTAAACTGGCAGACTATGAAAAAGTAGCGGTCATCATGACCGGAATGGGCAGTGACGGCACTGCCGGCCTAAAAGACATGCTTACGGCCGGCAATGTGAAAGCCATTGCGGAGTCTGAAGAATCTTGTGTCGTATATGGGATGCCGAAAGCAGCTGTTAAAGCGGGCCTCATCCATGAGATTAAACATGTGGAAGATATCGCAGCATCCATCACAAGCTGCGTGAAAAAAGAGAGGGTGTGATTCAAATGGATATGAATCAGTATTTAGATGTCTTTATTGATGAGAGTAAAGAACATTTACAAACATGTAATGAAAAGCTTCTCCTTTTAGAGAAAGACCCGACTGACCTTCAGCTCGTTCATGATATTTTCAGGGCTGCCCATACATTAAAAGGAATGAGCGCAACGATGGGCTATACGGATTTAGCACATCTAACCCACCTGCTTGAAAACGTGCTGGATGCAATCCGAAACGGAGATATGGCAGTTACCTCAGACTGGCTGGATATCTTGTTTGAAGCCCTGGATCACCTGGAAGCTATGGTTCAGTCCATTATTGACGGCGGGGATGGTAAAAGAGATATCTCAGAAGTGAGCGCAAAGCTTGATGTAAATGGTGCGCACGCTGAAACGGCTGCCTCTGCGGAACCTGCAGTAACAGAAAATTCAGCATCTGATTGGGGATATGACGAATTTGAACGGACTGTCATACAAGAAGCGGAGGAGCAAGGCTTCAAACGATATGAAATCAAGATTTCTCTGAACGAAAACTGTATGTTAAAAGCAGTTCGTGTATATATGGTGTTTGAAAAGCTTAATGAAGTCGGAGAAGTAGCGAAAACAGTCCCAAGTGCGGAAGTGCTTGAAACCGAAGATTTCGGCACTGACTTTCAAGTTTGCTTCTTAACACATCAATCAGCGGAAGAGATTGAACAATTGATCAATGGCGTTTCAGAAATTGAGCATGTTGAAGTCATTCAAGGGGCTCCTTTAACATCAGCAGAAAAGCCGGAAGAATCTAAGCCGGCAGATTCACCAGCAGCTGTACCTGTGAAGCAGGAGAAACAAAAACAGCCTGCTAAAAACGATGAACAGGCGAAGCACGGCGGATCTAAAACAATTCGTGTCAACATTGACAGACTTGATTCTTTAATGAACTTATTTGAAGAGCTTGTCATTGACCGCGGGCGTCTCGAGCAGATTGCAAAAGAGCTTGAGCACAATGAATTGACTGAAACGGTTGAACGAATGACGAGAATTTCCGGAGATTTGCAATCGATTATTCTTAATATGAGAATGGTTCCGGTTGAAACCGTTTTTAACCGGTTCCCGAGAATGATTCGACAGCTTCAAAAAGAGCTGAATAAAAAAATCGAACTCTCGATCATCGGTGCGGAAACTGAACTGGATCGAACAGTAATTGATGAAATCGGAGATCCTCTCGTTCACTTGATCAGAAACAGTATTGACCATGGTATCGAGTCGCCGGAAATACGTTTGCAAAAGGGAAAACCGGAATCAGGAAAAGTTGTGCTTAAAGCCTATCACAGCGGCAACCATGTCTTTATCGAAGTAGAGGATGACGGTGCAGGCCTTAATCGCAAAAAAATTCTTGAAAAGGCACTTGAGCGCGGGGTCATTACGGAAAAAGAAGCTGAAACCTTAGAAGACAATGAAATTTACGAATTGATTTTTGCTCCAGGGTTCTCAACTGCTGATCAAATTTCTGATATTTCCGGACGCGGTGTCGGACTTGACGTTGTGAAAAATAAACTGGAGTCTCTTGGCGGTTCAGTCAGTGTGAAATCTGCAGAAGGTCAAGGCTCTTTGTTCAGCATCCAGCTTCCGCTTACATTGTCCATTATTTCAGTACTGCTGATTAAATTGGAAGAAGAGACATTTGCCATTCCGATTTCTTCAATCATTGAAACAGCAGTTATTGATAGAAAAGACATTTTGCAAACGCATGACCGTGAAGTGATTGACTTTAGAGGACACATTGTCCCTGTCGTTTATTTAAAAGAAGAGTTTAAAATAGAAGATTCAAGACAAGATGCGGAACAGCTCCATATCATTGTCGTGAAAAAAGGCGACAAACCTACTGCATTTGTGGTGGACTCCTTTATTGGCCAGCAGGAAGTTGTGCTGAAATCACTCGGAGATTATTTAACAAACGTCTTTGCAATTTCCGGAGCTACTATTTTAGGAGACGGAGAAGTAGCGCTCATTATTGATTGTAATGCACTGATTATTTAACCATTCGAGGAGGTGTCTCACATGACTGCAGAAATTAAAACAGGCGAAAAAATGATTGTCTTTGTGGTAAATGGCAAAGAATATGCCATTTCTGTCACTCAGGTGAAATCAATTGAAAAATGGCAAAAACCAACGAGAGTGCCTGGCGTCGAACCATATATTTGCGGGGTAATCAATTTGCGCGGAGTAGTGACTCCGGTTATTGATTTAAGAAAGCGCCTGAATTTGCCAGAGTATGAAATTACGGATGAAACACGAATTATCATTATTGCTTATCGCGATATTGAAGTCGGCTGGATTGTGGATGAAGCCAATGATGTGATTACCGTACACGAAAGTGAAATAGAATCCGCTCCAGAAAGCATCCAGAAAGATACGGATGTGTCGATCAAACAGATTGTGAAGCAAGAGAACAGGCTATTAAATATTATTGATGCGAACGCGGTTTTGGATAAAGAATCATCTCAGTCCGCTGTGCCCGATCAAGCTTAATCTTAAAGGGGTTATGACATGAGTATTTTTAATGGAATCAAAGAAGAGCAGATGGACATTTTGCGGGAAGTCGGCAATATTGGCGCCGGCCACTCTGCCTCTGCAATGGCCCAGCTGTTAAATAGAAAGATAGATATGGAAGTCCCGTTTGCAAAGCTGCTGTCTTTCGATGAGCTTGTCGATTTTTTCGGAGGCGCTGATATCCCGGTTGCCAGCATCTTTTTAAGAATGGAAGGCGATTTAACGGGTTCGATGTTCTTTATAATGCCTTTTTATCAGGCGGAGCAGTTTATCAGAGAGCTGATTGGAAACCCCGATTTTGATATAGAGGACTTAAGTGAAGACCATATGAGCTCATCCGCTTTGCATGAACTGGGCAATATTTTAGCAGGATCATATTTAACGGCCTTGGCGGATTTGACGAAACTACAGCTTTATCCTAGTGTTCCTGAAGTTTCATTGGATATGTTCGGCGCTGTGATCAGCGAAGGGCTGATGGAGCTCAGCCAGGTTGGAGAACACGCTATTGTTGTCGACACGTCGATTTTTGACCAAAGCCATCAGCAGGAGCTGAAAGCGCATATGTTTATGCTGCCGGACTATGATTCATTTGAAAAGCTCTTTGTCGCCTTGGGTGCATCATTATGAGTACAACTGAGGCTGTTGTTGTAAAGGTAGGAATTGCTGACATGAAGATCGCCCGCTTCCCGGACACCATCCGGACATCTGGTTTGGGATCATGTGTGGGGCTGGTGCTTTATGATAAAGAAAAGCAAACGGCGGGCCTTGTCCATGTTATGCTGCCGGATTCAACGTTATCTAAAACTGCCGAACTCAATCGGGCTAAATATGCTGACACCGCCGTAAAGACCACGATTGATATGCTGGTAGAGGCGGGTTGCCGGAAATTTGCATTAAAAGCAAAGCTTGCGGGCGGGTCAGAAATGTTTAAGTTTAAATCAACAAATGATTTGATGAAGATCGGACCGAGAAATGTATTAGCGATAAAAGAACAGCTGTCTTTATATAATATTCCTATTATGAGTGAAGATACAGGCGGCTCAAGCGGCCGGACGATAGAATTTGAACCGAAGTCCTGCATGCTGCATATTCGAACTGTTAAACAAGGTGAAAAAACGATTTAATTAAGGTATTAGGGGGATAACAATGCAATCCTTGAATTATGAAGATCAGGTGCTTTGGACGCGCTGGAAAGAGTGGAAAGATCCTAAAGCCGGTGACGATTTAATGCGCCGTTACATGCCGCTTGTCACATATCATGTAGGCAGAATTTCTGTCGGACTGCCTAAATCAGTGCATAAAGACGATCTTATGAGCCTTGGTATGCTTGGTTTATATGATGCCCTTGAAAAATTTGACCCCAGCCGGGACTTAAAATTTGATACCTACGCCTCGTTTAGAATTCGCGGCGCAATCATAGACGGGCTTCGTAAAGAAGATTGGCTGCCCAGAACCTCACGTGAAAAAACAAAGAAGGTTGAAGCAGCAATTGAAAAGCTTGAACAGCGCTATCTTCGGAACGTATCGCCCGCAGAAATTGCAGAGGAACTCGGAATGACGGTACAGGATGTAGTGTCAACAATGAATGAAGGTTTTTTTGCAAATCTGCTGTCAATTGATGAAAAGCTCCATGATCAAGATGACGGTGAAAACATTCAGGTCATGATCAGAGATGACAAAAATGTGCCGCCTGAAGAAAAGATTATGAAGGATGAACTGATTGCACAGCTTGCTGAAAAAATTCACGAACTCTCTGAAAAAGAACAGCTGGTGGTCAGTTTGTTCTACAAAGAGGAGTTGACATTGACAGAAATCGGACAAGTATTAAATCTATCTACGTCCCGCATATCACAGATCCATTCAAAGGCACTATTTAAATTAAAGAATCTGCTGGAAAAAGTGATTCAATAATGAATTTCATGGTTAGCGAGTGAAAAACATGTCAACACTATTATGGCTTTTAAGCTTTACGCTCCACGGCGCTCTTTTGTACGCTGTCATTATTCTGTATACGAGGCTCGCGGCTGTGAAAGAAACAGAAAAACAGCAAAAGAAGATACTTGAAGAGACGGAAAACACCTTGGCGGCATTTCTTCTTGAATTAAAAGAAGAAAATGAGAAACTGATAGAAAATACCGGTCCACCTTCAAGTCAAACTGAGGAAGAAACCAAAAAGCCAGACCTTCAGCACTCTGAAAAATATTCAGAGCGGGATGCAGTTCAAGAAGAAGAGAATCTTCCTGAACATATTGAAGGTCTGATTACTGCGGTTGAGCTTCAGGAAGAGAGCGTAAACAGCGATGTCCAATCATTTGAAGACCAGGTCATAGAATTATATGAGCAGGGGTATTCGGCCAGTCAAATTGCCCAGAAACTGAAGAGTGGGAAGACAGAAATCGAGCTATTTTTAAAATTTCGCTCCAAAGGTGTAAAGGATTCTTGATTGTCGGATAAAGCTGTGTTATATTATGTCTTGGTGTTAAATACACACGCTTAACGATTTATGCAGAGGGTGCTGCAGGCGGCAGTTCTGCACAAAAATGACCTAAGCGGAGGAAAAAAACCATTATATTAGGAGGAAATAACATGTCAGTCATTTCTATGAAGCAATTGCTTGAAGCTGGTGTTCACTTCGGTCACCAAACACGCCGTTGGAACCCAAAAATGAAGCGTTACATTTTCACGGAGCGTAACGGAATCTACATCATTGACCTTCAAAAAACAGTCAAAAAAGTAGAGGAAGCTTACAACTTCACTAAAAATCTTGCTGCTGAAGGCGGAAAAATCCTTTTCGTCGGAACAAAAAAACAAGCTCAAGATTCTGTTAAAGAAGAAGCTCAGCGCTCTGGCATGTACTATGTCAACCAACGCTGGTTGGGCGGTACATTAACAAACTTTGAAACAATCCAAAAACGTATTAAACGTCTTAAAGACATTGAAAAAATGCAAGAAAACGGTACGTTTGATGTACTTCCTAAAAAAGAAGTCGTTCAATTGAAAAAAGAATTAGAGCGTCTTGAAAAATTCCTAGGCGGAATTAAAGATATGAAGGATCTTCCTGATGCATTATTCATCATCGATCCTCGCAAAGAGCGCATCGCTGTTGCGGAAGCTCGCAAATTAAACATCCCTATCATCGGTATCGTAGATACTAACTGTGATCCAGATGAAATCGATGTTGTAATCCCAGCGAACGATGACGCTATCCGCGCTGTTAAACTTCTAACTTCTAAAATGGCAGATGCAATCTTAGAAGCGAAGCAAGGCGAAGAAGAAGCGGAAGTTGCTGAAGAAACTGCACCAGAAACAGAAACAACAACTGCGTAACCTATCAAAAGGTGATAAGAGGGACTGCCTTTTATCACCTTTTTTCAAGAAAAATGTGTAAGATACATACTCTTGTTTAACATATAAGGAGGAATACAAATGGCAATTACTGCACAGCAAGTAAAAGAACTGCGTGAAAAAACTGGCGCGGGTATGATGGATTGTAAAAAAGCGTTAACTGAAACTGACGGAGATATGGACAAAGCAATTGACCTTTTAAGAGAAAAAGGGATTGCGAAAGCAGCGAAAAAAGCTGACCGTATCGCAGCAGAAGGTTCTACTCTTATTAAAACTGACGGCAACAAAGGTGTTATTTTAGAAGTAAACTCTGAAACTGACTTCGTTGCGAAAAACGAAGGCTTTAAAGAGCTTCTTAACACTTTAGCTGATCACCTTCTTGCAAATACTCCAGCAGATGTTGAAGAAGCAATGGGTCAAAAAATGGAAAACGGCTCTACTGTTGAAGAGTACATCACAAGCGCAGTTGCTAAAATCGGTGAGAAAATCACTCTTCGCCGCTTTACAGTTCTTACAAAAGACGAAAACTCTGCATTCGGTGCTTACCTTCACATGGGCGGCCGCATCGGCGTATTAACTGTTCTGAACGGTACAACTGACGAAGAAACTGCGAAAGATATCGCAATGCACGTTGCCGCGGTTAACCCTCGTTACATTTCTCGTGATCAAGTATCTGAAGAAGAAGCAAACCATGAGCGTCAAATCTTAACTCAGCAAGCCCTTCAAGAAGGCAAACCTGAAAACATCGTAGCGAAAATGGTTGAAGGCCGTCTGAACAAATTCTTCGAAGAAATTTGTCTTTTAGACCAAGCGTTCGTTAAAAACCCAGATGAAAAAGTAAAACAAGTTGTTGCAGCGAAAAACGCAACTGTTCAAACTTATGTCCGCTATGAGGTTGGAGAAGGCATCGAAAAACGTCAAGAAAACTTTGCTGAAGAAGTAATGAACCAAGTGAAAAAATAATGGCGAAAAGATTTCGCGGCCAAGTCGCGTCTTTTCAGGCAGTATAGGGGACACACTTTGTGTTCCCTATTTTTAAAACTATATTTACAAACCTTTTTTTCTCTTGCATAATAGAAAACGGCAATGTTTACACTTGGAGGTTATCATGGAAAAACCAAAATACAAACGAATCGTATTAAAGCTTAGCGGGGAAGCATTGGCAGGAGAACAGGGTAACGGAATTAACCCAACTGTCATTCAATCCATTGCAAAGCAAGTGAAAGAAATCGCTGAGCTTGATGTCGAAGTGGCTGTTGTAGTAGGCGGCGGCAACTTATGGCGCGGAAAAACAGGAAGTGACCTGGGCATGGACCGTGCAACTGCTGACTATATGGGAATGCTGGCGACAGTTATGAATTCGCTTGCTCTTCAAGACAGCTTGGAAACACTCGGAATCCAGTCCAGAGTGCAAACATCCATTGAAATGAGACAAGTTGCTGAACCGTACATAAGAAGAAAAGCGATACGCCACTTAGAGAAAAAACGTGTCGTTATTTTCGCTGCGGGTACAGGAAACCCATATTTCTCAACTGATACGACAGCTGCACTGCGGGCTGCTGAAATTGAAGCAGACGTTATTTTAATGGCGAAAAATAATGTTGACGGTGTGTATAATGCTGATCCTAGAAAAGATGAGTCTGCTGTTAAGTATGAATCACTTTCTTATCTTGACGTTCTAAAAGACGGCCTGGAAGTCATGGATTCAACAGCATCATCTTTATGCATGGATAATGACATTCCGCTTATCGTCTTTTCTATTATGGAAGAAGGAAATATCAAACGTGCCGTTATCGGTGAATCAATCGGAACGATCGTGAGGGGGAAATAACGTGTCAAAAGAAGTATTAACTCAAACAAAAGAAAAAATGGAAAAAGCAATTGCTGCTTATCAGCGCGAATTGGCTACAGTACGTGCAGGCCGTGCAAATCCATCTTTATTAGATAAAGTAACGGTTGAATATTACGGAGCACAGACACCTTTAAATCAGCTGTCTTCTATTAACGTGCCTGAAGCTCGTATGCTCGTTGTAACGCCATATGATAAATCAGCAATCGGCGATATCGAAAAAGCGATTTTAAAAGCTGATTTAGGCCTTACGCCAACAAGTGACGGCAACATGATTCGAATTGCGATTCCGGCATTAACAGAAGAAAGACGCAAAGAATTAGTAAAAGTTGTGAAAAAATATGCTGAAGAAGCGAAAGTAGCTGTCCGTAACGTTCGCCGTGATGCTAACGATGATCTCAAAAAACTTGAGAAAAACGGAGACATTACTGAGGATGAACTGCGTGCTTCAACTGAAGACGTTCAAAAACTGACAGATGAATATGTGTCAAAAATTGACAGTGTCACAAAAGACAAAGAAAAAGAAATCATGGAAGTTTAATGAAAAACTATGTACAATAGATAATAGTGAAAAGACCCTCTCATGTTTACAGGGGGTTTTTTTGTTAATACTGTTGATTACATCGGTTATCAGCAGGGAATGCAACCTTTTTGGGTGACGGAGGAATCTCATGCTCAACATACTCAAAAATTGGAAGAACCAGCAAACTGCGGCTTCCAACTTAGAACGTTATACAAAAGAAGACATACTTAAGGGAGAAATTCCCGAACACATCGCCATTATCATGGATGGAAATGGCCGTTGGGCTAAAAAACGCTCTCTTCCCCGAATTGCAGGCCACCATGAAGGAATGAAGGTGGTAAAAAGGACAACGAAGCTTGCGAACGAACTAGGTGTCAAAGTACTGACATTGTATGCATTTTCAACAGAAAACTGGAAGAGGCCGAAAATGGAAGTCGATTTTTTAATGAAGCTTCCAGAAGAATTTTTAAATACGTATCTTCCAGAGCTTGTAGAGGAAAATGTACAGGTTCGGATCATAGGAGATGAAACGGCTTTGCCGGCGCACACATTACGTGCGATTGAAAAGGCTGTAGAGGATACGGCGCAAAACGACGGAATGATCCTTAATTTTGCTCTCAATTATGGAGGCCGTACTGAAATTGTCACTGCTGCAAAAGCACTCGCGGAAAAAGTGAAGGAAGGCTCTTTGGATATTGAAGACATTGATGAATCGCTTTTTTCTAATTATTTAATGACTGAATCTTTGCAGGATCCTGAACTTTTAATTCGAACGAGCGGCGAGATTAGACTGAGCAATTTTATGCTATGGCAGGTTGCCTACAGTGAATTTGTCTTTACTGACGTCTTGTGGCCTGACTTTAAAGAAGATCACTTCTTACAGGCGTTAGCAGAATATCAGCAGAGGGGCCGGAGGTTTGGCGGAATTTAGAGGATGGTGGACATGAAACAAAGAATTTTGACAGGTGTTCTGGCAGCAATTGTATTTTTATTTTTGGTTATTGTCGGGAAATTGCCGTTCACCATATTAATTTATGCTATGGGCAGTGTGGCGCTTTTTGAGCTTTTACGGATGAAAAAGCTGAAGCTGGTTTCACTGCCGGGTTTGATCAGTCTTTTATTATTGTGGATGTTCTTATTGCCAAGCCAGTATTCGTTTTTTGAAGCGAATGGTATATCAAAAATGGAAATCGCTTTGTTTGCGGTACTGCTTTTGCTGACTTACACAGTGTTGGTGAAAAACACCTTTACTTTTGATGAAGTCGGGTTTATTACGCTTGCAGCAATTTACATCGGAATGTGCTTTCATTATTTTATAGAAATCAGAAATCTTGACCAATACGGGTTAACATACATTTTTTACGCGTGTGTTGTGATTTGGTCCACTGATTCCGGTGCATATTTTGTCGGGAAAGCGCTTGGTAAGCGAAAACTGTGGCCTGAAATCAGTCCGAATAAAACAGTGGAAGGATTTGCAGGCGGAATTGTCATCGCACTTGTACTGGCGACGATTTTTCAGCTTTTTGCACATCTTCCGATCCCGTATATCTATCTGCTTTTGATCACGCTGTTTTTGTCTGTTTTCGGACAACTTGGAGATTTAGTGGAATCCGCCTTGAAAAGACATTACGATGTAAAGGATTCTGGGAAGATTCTTCCCGGGCATGGCGGTATATTAGACCGTTTTGACAGTTTCTTGTTTGTCATGCCTTTCTTGTACTTTCTGCTTGCCCTTTTTTCATAAAAAAGTCTAATATGAATATGAGACTGATCATGCAGCAAAAAGAATAGGAGTAGTGGCAGCTTTGAAAAATATTTGTCTTTTAGGAGCAACAGGATCAATCGGCGAACAGACTCTTGACGTATTGCGTACGCATCAAGATCAATTTCAGCTGGTATCTATGTCGTTTGGCAGAAATATTGATAAGGCCGTACCAATTATTGAGGCCTTTCAGCCGAAGTTTGTCTCTGTCGGTGATCTGGATACATATCATAAATTAAAACAAATGTCTTTTTCTTTTGAATGCCAAATCGGGCTGGGAGAAGAAGGACTGATAGAAGCAGCAGTGATGGAGGAGGTTGACATTGTTGTCAACGCCTTGCTCGGAAGCGTCGGTCTTATCCCGACGTTAAAGGCAATTGAACAGAAAAAAACAATTGCGCTTGCAAATAAGGAAACTCTTGTCACTGCAGGGCATATAGTAAAAGAACATGCTAAGAAATATGATGTTCCGCTGCTGCCTGTTGACAGTGAGCATTCGGCAATTTTTCAAGCCCTTCAAGGCGAACAGGCTAAAAACATTGAACGCCTCATCATTACGGCATCCGGCGGAAGCTTTCGGGACAAGACGCGGGAGGAGCTCGAATCAGTAACAGTTGAGGATGCATTAAAACACCCGAATTGGTCAATGGGTGCAAAAATTACGATTGATTCGGCTACAATGATGAATAAGGGATTAGAGGTGATCGAGGCACATTGGCTATTCGATATACCATATGAACAAATTGATGTAGTTTTACATAAGGAGAGCATCATCCATTCAATGGTTGAGTTTCATGACAAAAGTGTGATCGCACAGCTCGGAACTCCGGATATGAGAGTTCCAATCCAATATGCGCTCACTTATCCTGACCGGTTGCCATTACCAGATGCGAAAAGGCTTGAATTATGGGAAATCGGCAGCCTCCATTTTGAGAAAGCTGATTTTGACAGGTTCCGATGCTTACAATTTGCTTTTGAATCAGGTAAAATAGGAGGAACAATGCCGACAGTGTTAAATGCGGCAAATGAAGTAGCTGTCGCTGCCTTTTTAGCCGGCAAGATACCGTTTTTGGCTATTGAAGACTGTATCGAAAAGGCACTATCCCGCCATCAGGTAATGAAAAAACCGAGCCTGGCGGACATTCAAGAAGTGGACAAAGATACCCGGGGATACGTCAATTCAATACTCACATAAGGTGGTATGTTCGTGAATACAGTTATAGCGTTTATCATTATTTTCGGAACGCTCGTTTTCTTCCATGAACTGGGCCATTTATTGCTAGCCCAAAGAGCGGGAATTCTCTGCCGTGAATTTGCGATCGGCTTCGGTCCAAAAATTTTTTCTTTCAAAAAAAATGAAACAGTTTATACGATCAGGCTGCTTCCGGTCGGCGGATTTGTCCGTATGGCAGGCGAAGATCCGGAAATGATTGAGGTGAAACCCGGTTACACGGTCGGGCTTCTCTTTAATAAAGAAGATCAAGTTGAGAAAGTCATCATCAATCAAAAGGAAAAATACCCGGATGCTTTAGTCATTGAAGTGGAAACAGCGGATTTAGAGCATGACATGAAGATCACCGGCTATGAACAGGGGAAAGAGGATGAGCTTTCCAGCTTTACTGTCAGCGAAACATCCTTTTTCATTGTAGACGGAGAAGAAGTACAGATTGCGCCGTATAATCGCCAATTTGGTTCCAAACCTGTGTGGCAGCGGATTAAAGCGATTGCTGCAGGGCCGATTATGAACTTTATTTTAGCTTACGTCATTTTAGTAATGCTTGGACTTGTTCAAGGCGTGCCGTCAAATGAGCCTGTGCTCGGGCAGCTGACTGACAATGGACGGGCGGCAGAAGCAGGGCTAAAAGAAGGGGATTACATCCAAAGCATTAACGGTGAGAAAATGAGGTCTTGGACTGACATTGTCTCCGCTGTAAAAGAAAACCCGGAAAAAGAAATGGATGTTGCAGTAAAAAGAGATAACAAAACGCTTCATATTTCAGTGACTCCGGAAGCTGTGAAAGATGAGAGCAAAAAGACAATCGGACGTTTCGGTTCCTATGCGCCGACTGAAAAAGGCGTTCTCTCAGCAGTTACTTACGGCGCGACATCAACAGTTGATGTCACCAAAGCCATTTTAACCAACTTAAGCAAATTAGTAACAGGCCAATTTAAACTTGATATGTTGTCAGGTCCTGTCGGCATATATGATATGACAGACCAAGTGGCGAAAACGGGGTTAGTTAACTTATTCCAGTTTGCTGCGTTTTTAAGCATTAACCTTGGGATTGTCAACTTGCTTCCGATTCCGGCACTTGACGGAGGAAGGCTGTTATTTCTATTTATTGAAGCGATTCGGGGCAAACCGATTAACAGAGAAAAAGAAGCATTTGTTGTGTTTATCGGGGTAGCTTTCTTAATGCTTCTTATGCTGGTCGTCACATGGAACGATATCCAGCGGCTGTTCTTGTAAATGAAAAGTAAATCAATCAGAGGTGCGAAGAAATGAGACAAAGCTTGACGCTTATTCCTACGCTCCGTGAAGTTCCAGCTGATGCCGAAGCAAAAAGTCATCAGCTTCTTCTGAGAGCAGGATTTATCAGACAGAATACGAGCGGGGTATACAGCTATATGCCTCTTGCGTATAAGGTGATTCAAAACATTCAGCAGATTGTTCGTGAAGAAATGGAGAAAATTGATGCCGTAGAAATGCTTATGCCCGCATTGCAGCAGGCTGAGACATGGCAGGAATCAGGCAGATGGTATACGTATGGTCCTGAACTGATGAGACTAAAAGACCGTCATGGCCGTGAGTTTGCTTTAGGGGCAACGCATGAGGAAGTTATCACTTCACTTGTTCGCGATGAGGTTAAATCCTATAAGCGTCTCCCTCTGACTCTGTATCAAATTCAGTCTAAGTTCAGAGATGAAAAACGTCCTCGCTTTGGTTTGTTAAGAGGCCGCGAATTTATTATGAAGGATGCGTATTCTTTCCATGCATCTGAAGAGAGCCTGGATGAAACGTATCAAAAAATGTACGAGGCCTATTCTAATATTTTTGCCCGCTGCGGCATTAATGTAAGACCTGTCATCGCCGATTCAGGCGCAATGGGAGGAAAGGATACGCACGAGTTTATGGCACTGTCTGCAATTGGAGAGGATACAATTGCGTATTCTGATGAATCACAGTATGCGGCGAATATCGAAATGGCTGAAGTTCTTTATCAAGAGGTCTCTTCTGATGAAGAGCCTAAAGCTTTAGAGAAAATTCACACGCCTAACGTGAAAACAATCGAAGAACTGACTGCGTTTTTACAGGTTTCCGCTGAAGCCTGCATTAAGTCAGTATTGTTTAAAGCAGATGACCGTTTTGTCTTAGTGCTTGTAAGAGGCGACCATGAAGTCAACGATATTAAAGTGAAAAACTTGCTTCATGCAGAAGTTGTGGAGCTTGCCTCACATGAAGAGGTCATTCAGCAGCTCGGAACAGAGCCAGGATTTGTCGGCCCTGTCGGTGTCAATCAAGATGTTGAAGTATATGCCGATCATGCTGTGAAAGCAATGGGCAATGCTGTTGCCGGTGCGAATGAAGGAGATCATCATTATCAAAATGTCAACGTGAACCGTGATGCGCAAATTAAAGAATTTGCCGATCTTCGATTTATTAAAGAAGGTGATCCTTCACCGGACGGTAAAGGCACAATCCGCTTTGCGGAAGGAATCGAAGTCGGACAAGTCTTTAAACTCGGAACACGCTACTCAGAAGCGATGAATGCGACATACTTAGACGAAAACGGACGCGCGCAGCCAATGCTGATGGGCTGTTACGGAGTAGGTGTGTCAAGAACGCTTTCTGCTATTGCTGAACAGCATCACGACGAAAAAGGATTAATATGGCCAAAAAGCGTTGCGCCGTACGATCTTCATATTCTTGCTTTGAACATGAAAAACGATTCGCAAAAAGAGCTTGCTGAAAAGCTGTATGCCAATTTAAAAGCAGAAGGCTATGAAGTGCTCTATGACGACCGTGCTGAACGCGCCGGCGTAAAATTCGCTGATTCAGATCTAATCGGCCTTCCAATCCGCATCACTGTCGGGAAACGTGCGGACGAAGGAATTGTCGAAGTGAAAATCCGTCAAACGGGTGAGTCAACTGAGGTTTCAGTAGACGAATTATCTGCTTTTATCAGCAAGCAGTAATCACCATAACGATTTATCAAAAAAACATGTTAAAATAGAAATAATAGAAGGTACCTCATTGCCTGAGGTACCTTCACTTATGATGTTTTTAGGGAGGGATACTGTCTGAATGGAACAGTTATCAGTAAACAGAAGGCAGTTTCAAATTCTTCTGCAGCAGATTAATATGACAGATGATACCTTCATGACATACTTTGAAGATGGTGAGATTAAAAAGCTGACGATACACAAAGCGACAAAGTCTTGGCATTTTCATTTTCAATTTAAATCTTTGCTGCCTTTTCAAATATATGACACATTAACAATGAGGCTGACGCAATCGTTTGCCCACATAGCAAAAGTGACATCATCAATCGAAGTGCAAGATGCAGAGGCCAGCGAAAGTCTTGTACAAGACTACTGGTCACGCTGCATTGAAGAATTGCAAGGCATTTCGCCGCCGATTATCAGTCTATTAAACCAGCAAAAACCGAAGCTGAAGGGCAATAAACTGATTGTCAAAACAAAAACGGATACGGAAGCTGCTGCACTTAAGAACAAATATAGTTCCATGATTCAAGCAGGCTACCGTCAATTTGGTTTCCCGGACCTTCAACTTGATGCCGAAATATTTGTATCCGAGCAAGAAGTTCAAAAGTTTCGGGAACAAAAGCTTGCTGAAGACCAAGAGCGGGCCATGCAAGCGCTGATTGAAATGGAGAAGAAAGACAAAGAAAGTGATGAAGATCAAGCGCCATCTGGGCCTCTTGTCATCGGTTATCAAATTAAAGATAACGAAGAAATCCGGACACTTGACAGCATCATGGACGAAGAACGGAGAATTACGGTTCAGGGTTATGTGTTTGATGTGGAGACCCGAGAGCTGAAAAGCGGGCGCACGCTATGCATCTTCAAAATTACAGACTACACAAATAGTATTTTAATCAAAATGTTTGCACGTGAAAAAGAAGATGCGGCCCTGATGAAGTCTCTGAAAAAAGGAATGTGGGTAAAAGCACGCGGAAGTATTCAAAATGACACTTTCGTCAGAGATCTCGTCATGATCGCAAATGACGTAAATGAAATGAAAGCGAAAACCCGCGAAGATACGGCTCCTGAAGGAGAAAAAAGAGTGGAATTGCACCTGCATTCCCCGATGAGCCAAATGGATGCTGTGACGGGTATCGGAAAGCTTGTCGAACAGGCAAAAAAATGGGGGCATGAGGCCATTGCTTTGACTGACCATGCTGTCGTTCAATCCTTCCCTGATGCGTATTCTGCCGCCAAGAAGCATGGAATTAAAATGATCTACGGGATGGAGGCGAATCTTGTTGATGATGGCGTGCCAATTGCTTATAACGCTGCACACCGTCTGCTTGAGGAAGAAACATATGTTGTTTTTGACGTCGAGACGACAGGACTGTCTGCTGTATACGATACCATTATTGAGCTGGCTGCAGTAAAAGTAAAAGGCGGAGAAATTATTGATAAATTTGAGGCGTTTGCGAACCCGCATCGTCCGCTTTCAGCCACAATCATAGAGCTTACTGGCATCACCGATGATATGCTTCGCGACGCTCCGGATGTCGTAGACGTGATAAGAGATTTCAGAGAATGGATCGGCAATGATATCCTTGTCGCTCATAATGCGAGCTTTGATATGGGATTCTTAAATGTAGCCTATAAAAAGCTTCTTGAAGTCGAAAAAGCTAAAAACCCAGTCATTGATACGCTTGAGCTAGGCCGTTTTCTCTATCCGGAATTTAAGAACCACCGTCTGAATACACTCTGTAAAAAGTTTGATATCGAACTCACACAGCACCACCGTGCGATATACGATACTGAAGCGACGGCTTATTTGCTCCTGAAAATGCTGAAGGACGCAGCTGAAAAAGGCATTCAGTACCATGATGAGCTGAATGAAAATATGGGACAGTCCAACGCTTATCAAAGATCAAGACCGTATCATGCAACATTACTTGCTGTGAACAGCACGGGGCTTAAAAATTTATTTAAGCTTGTGTCACTTTCTCATATTCATTATTTTTACAGAGTGCCTCGTATTCCGAGATCTCAGCTTGAGAAATACAGGGAAGGGCTTCTGATCGGTTCGGCCTGTGACAGGGGAGAGGTTTTTGAAGGGATGATGCAAAAATCGCCTGAAGAGGTTGAAGATGTCGCGTCATTCTATGATTATCTTGAGGTTCAGCCGCCTGAAGTGTACCGTCACTTGCTAGAGCTTGAGCTGGTCCGTGATGAAAAGTCGCTGAAAGAAATTATTGCGAATATCACGAAACTGGGTGAAAAGCTTAATAAACCGGTTGTTGCTACGGGAAATGTTCATTACTTGAATGATGAGGATAAAATCTACAGAAAGATTTTAATATCCTCTCAAGGCGGGGCCAATCCGCTGAACAGGCATGAACTGCCGAAAGTGCATTTCAGAACTACAGACGAAATGCTTGAAGCATTTTCTTTCTTAGGCGAAGAAAAAGCGAAGGAAATCGTTGTCACCAATACCCAAAAGGTTGCTTCTTTAATTGATGACATCAAGCCAATTAAAGATGATTTGTATACACCGAAAATCGAAGGCGCTGATGAAGAGATCAGAGAAATGAGCTATCAGCGTGCAAGAAGCATTTACGGCGAACAGCTGCCTGAAATTGTGGAAGCGCGGATTGAAAAAGAATTAAAGAGTATCATTGGCCACGGTTTCGCTGTTATTTATTTGATCTCTCACAAACTTGTAAAACGTTCACTAGATGACGGGTATCTCGTAGGTTCCCGTGGTTCCGTAGGGTCTTCATTAGTTGCGACGCTTACTGAGATCACTGAAGTGAACCCACTGCCGCCGCACTATGTCTGTTCTGAATGCCAGCATTCTGAGTTCTTTAATGACGGTTCTGTCGGTTCCGGTTTTGACCTGCCTGACAAGACATGTCCTCATTGCGGAACGCCTTTGAAAAAAGACGGCCATGATATTCCGTTTGAAACGTTCTTAGGATTTAAAGGGGACAAAGTACCTGATATCGATTTGAACTTCTCGGGGGAATATCAGCCGCAAGCACACAATTACACAAAAGTATTGTTCGGAGAAGACAATGTATATCGTGCGGGAACAATAGGCACTGTTGCAGAAAAAACAGCTTATGGTTATGTAAAAGGCTATGCCGGAGACAATAACCTTCACATGCGCGGGGCCGAAGTAGATCGGCTCGTACAGGGATGTACAGGTGTAAAACGGACGACTGGACAGCACCCTGGGGGTATTATTGTCGTTCCGGATTATATGGATATTTATGATTTTTCACCAATTCAGTTCCCGGCAGATGCCACGGGTTCGGAGTGGAAAACGACTCATTTTGATTTCCACTCCATTCATGACAACCTGTTGAAACTCGATATTCTCGGTCACGATGACCCGACCGTCATTCGGATGCTTCAGGACTTAAGCGGAATTGATCCGAAAACAATTCCAACAGATGATCCTGAAGTGATGAAGATCTTCCAGGGAACCGAATCACTCGGTGTTACAGAAGAACAGATCGGCTGTAAAACGGGCACTCTTGGAATCCCTGAATTCGGAACCCGATTTGTCCGGCAGATGCTTGAAGACACAAAGCCGACAACTTTTTCCGAGCTCGTTCAGATTTCGGGCTTGTCTCACGGAACTGATGTATGGCTCGGCAATGCGCAAGAGCTCATCCACAATAATATTTGTGAGCTGAGTGAGGTTATCGGCTGCCGTGATGACATTATGGTTTACTTAATCTATCAGGGCCTTGAGCCGTCCCTTGCCTTTAAAATCATGGAATTTGTGCGTAAAGGAAAAGGATTAACGCCTGAATGGGAAGAAGAAATGAAAAATAACAATGTCCCAGACTGGTATATTGATTCTTGTAAAAAGATTAAATACATGTTCCCGAAAGCCCACGCCGCAGCTTATGTATTAATGGCAGTCCGCATTGCTTACTTTAAAGTCCATCACGCGCTTTTGTATTATGCGGCTTATTTTACCGTTCGTGCAGACGATTTTGATATTGATACAATGATCAAGGGTTCTACAGCAATCAAGGCTGTAATGGAGGATATTAACTCTAAAGGACTTGATGCTTCACCGAAGGAAAAAAACCTTCTGACTGTTTTAGAATTAGCGCTTGAAATGTGTGAAAGAGGCTATTCATTCCAAAAAGTCGATTTATATCGCTCCAGCGCTACAGAGTTTATTATTGACGGCAACAGTCTTATCCCGCCGTTTAACTCCATTCCTGGATTAGGGACGAACGCCGCTCTGAACATTGTAAAGGCTCGTGAAGAAGGTGAATTCCTCTCGAAAGAAGATTTACAGAAGAGAGGGAAAGTGTCAAAAACGATTCTAGAGTATTTAGATCGTCATGGCTGCTTGGAATCACTGCCTGATCAAAACCAATTGTCACTGTTCTAACATGGAAAGCAGAATTTCTCTGGAAATTCTGCTTCTATGCATACATAGGCGTAAAAAGTGCCATCGTAACATTAGAGTCTCTGTTATTTGCTTAGGTATGAAGGTAAGCGTATATCCATTTGCAATAAAAATATGGTTATGGTATAGTTTTATTGGAAATGCTAACGATTACCGAGGCAAAGAGTGGGGAAACCCGCTCTTTTGTATTGAACAAGAGAATTTTGTCTCGACATGTTCATCGTTTACTTTTTAGCCCCTGCTCTTTTGAAGCAGGGTTTTTATGCAGAGTGACGAGACGAATATGAGATCGACAGCACAAGGAGGAAGAACATGAGCAAAAAAGTGACTGACACCGTTCAAGAAATGGCTCAGCCAATCGTAGACAGCCTTCAGCTTGAACTCGTTGACATTGAATTTGTCAAAGAGGGTCAAAGCTGGTTCCTTCGCGTGTTTATTGATTCCGATGACGGTGTGGATATTGAGGAATGTGCCAAAGTAAGCGAAGCTTTAAGCGAAAAGCTTGATGAGGCAGATCCAATCAGCCAAAATTACTTTCTTGAAGTTTCATCTCCGGGAGCTGAGCGTCCGCTAAAGAAAAAGGCCGATTTCGAAAAATCACTTGGAAAAAATGTGTACATTAAGACGTATGAGCCTATTGAGGGCGTTAAAGTGTTTGAAGGTGAACTGGCTGAATTTGATGGACAAACAGTGACAGTTGAGATCACGATCAAAACAAGAAAGAAACGGATCAATATTCCGTATGAAAAGATAGCTAATGCAAGATTAGCTGTTACATTCTAATGAATACAAATGTTTTAAGGGGGGAGACCGTTAAATGAGCAGTGAATTATTAGATGCTCTCACGATTCTTGAAAAAGAAAAAGGCATCAGTAAAGAAATTATCATTGAAGCAATCGAAGCTGCCTTAATTTCTGCTTATAAGCGGAATTTTAATCAAGCGCAAAATGTACGAGTGGATTTAAACCGTGAAACAGGCTCCATCCGTGTATTTGCAAGAAAAGATGTCGTTGACGAAGTATACGACCAAAGACTGGAGATCTCTATTGAAGAGGCGCAGGGCATCCATCCGGAATATATGGTCGGCGATGTCGTCGAAATCGAAGTAACACCTAAGGATTTTGGGCGCATAGCTGCTCAAACAGCGAAGCAGGTCGTCACACAGCGTGTGCGCGAAGCTGAGCGCGGTGTGATTTATTCTGAATTTATCGACCGTGAAGAAGACATCATGACAGGTATTGTCCAGCGTCTGGACAATAAGTTTATCTACGTGTCTTTAGGCAAAATTGAAGCCTTGCTGCCGGTTAATGAGCAAATGCCGAATGAAAGCTACAAGCCTCATGACCGCATTAAGGTATATATCACAAAAGTAGAAAAAACGACGAAGGGTCCGCAGATTTATGTGTCAAGAACACATCCAGGCCTGTTAAAGCGTTTGTTTGAAATTGAAGTGCCTGAAATTTATGATGGAACTGTCGAGCTGAAATCTGTTGCCAGAGAAGCCGGCGACCGTTCGAAAATTTCTGTCCGCACAGATGATCCTGACGTGGATCCTGTCGGCTCATGCGTAGGCCCTAAAGGCCAGCGTGTTCAGGCGATCGTCAATGAATTAAAAGGTGAAAAAATTGACATTGTCAACTGGTCCAGTGATCCTGTAGAATTTGTCGCGAATGCGCTCAGCCCTTCGAAAGTGCTGGATGTCATCGTTAATGAAGAAGAAAAAGCGACAACTGTTATCGTTCCTGATTACCAGCTGTCTCTGGCGATTGGCAAAAGAGGACAAAACGCACGCTTAGCTGCTAAACTGACAGGCTGGAAGATTGATATTAAGAGCGAAACGGACGCAAGAGAACTTGGAATCTATCCGAGAGAACTTGAAGAAGAAGACGATGAGCCGCTCTTTACGGAGCCTGAAACTGCTGAATCGGATGAATAAGAGGTGACCTTAGGTGAATAAACACAAGAAGATCCCGTTACGCAAATGTGTAGTGACTGGTGAAATGAAGCCTAAAAAGGAACTGATCCGAGTTGTACGTTCGAAAGAAGGCGAAATCTCAGTAGACCCGACCGGAAAAAAGAACGGGCGGGGTGCTTATTTAACGCTGGATAAAGAGTGCATCTTAGCAGCAAAAAAGAAAAACACTTTGCAAAATCAATTTCAATCACAAATCGATGACCAGATTTTCGAAGAATTGCTGGAGCTGGCGGAAAAGGTGAAAAAATAAAATGTCTGGAATGGAATGGTTTCCCTTGCTGGGTCTGGCCAATCGAGCTCGTAAGGTCGTGTCAGGCGAGGACTTGGTAATTAAAGAAATCAGGAATGCGCGTGCAAAGCTTGTCCTGCTTACAGAGGATGCATCATCTAATACAGCAAAAAAAGTAACCGACAAGTGCAATTATTATAAAGTCCCTTATAAAAAAGTCGAGAGTCGCGCGGTTCTTGGACGCTCTATCGGTAAAGAAGCCCGTGTCGTTGTCGCCGTCACTGACCAAGGTTTTGCGAATAAGCTGATCAGCTTGCTCGATTAATATTTTTGGGGGTGAACGAATGGCTAAAATGAGAGTATACGAATATGCAAAAGCGTTAAATGTTTCAAGTAAGGAAATTTTGACCGCACTGAAAAACATGGATTTAGAAGTGAATAATCATATGGCCATGCTTGAAGAAAAGGCCATTAAACAGCTTGATGCCAAATATAAAAAAGGCGGCGCAAGCGCAGCCGCTAAATCTCAAAAGCCTGCAGAAACGAACAAAAACAAACAGCCGCAAGGGGTTAATCAGCAATCAGCTGGAAATCAACCAAATAAAATTCGAGACGGAAAGAAGAATGACGTGCAGAATAATCAATTTAACAAAAACAAGAAGAATAACAACAACAAAAAAAATAAACGTAACAACAACAATAAAAATCAATATCAGCAAAAGCCTGTAAAGCCGAAAAAAGAACTTCCTGAGAAAATTACGTTCTCCGGTACTTTAACTGTCGGCGCACTGGCTGAAGAGCTTGGCAAAGAGCCTTCAGAAATCATTAAAAAGCTGATGCTTCTTGGTGTAATGGCAACCATCAACCAAGAGCTTGATAAAGATACAATTGAACTCATTGCATCAGAATATGGTGTTGAAACAGAAGAAGTCATTGTGCTTGAAGAAACAGAGCTGGAAAAATACGAAGAGCCTGATAATGAAGAGGATCTCGAAATTCGTCCTCCTGTCGTTACGATCATGGGTCACGTTGACCATGGGAAAACGACGCTTCTTGACAGTATCCGTAAAACGAAGGTTGTTGAAGGAGAAGCAGGCGGAATCACTCAGCATATCGGTGCTTACCAAATTGAAGAGAACGGCAAGAAAATTACGTTCTTGGATACTCCGGGTCACGCCGCATTTACAACAATGCGTGCACGCGGTGCAGAAGTAACTGATATTACAATTCTCGTTGTTGCTGCTGATGACGGTGTAATGCCGCAAACAGTAGAAGCGATTAACCATGCAAAAGCAGCTGAGGTTCCCATTATCGTTGCTGTGAATAAAATTGATAAAGAATCCGCAAATCCTGACCGTGTGATGCAAGAACTGACGGAATACGGGCTTGTCCCTGAAGCTTGGGGCGGAGAAACAATTTTTGTTCCGCTTTCCGCTTTAACTGGAAAAGGCATTGATGAACTCGTTGAAATGATTTTGCTTGTCAGTGAAGTAGAGGAACTGAAAGCGAACCCGAACCGCCAGGCAAAAGGAACGGTTATTGAAGCGGAACTCGATAAAGGCAGAGGATCAGTTGCGACATTGCTCGTACAGACTGGAACACTGCATGTCGGAGATCCGATCGTAGTCGGCAACACATTCGGCCGTGTCCGTGCAATGGTTAACGACATTGGACGCCGTGTGAAAACTGCCGGCCCGTCAACTCCGGTTGAAATTACCGGTTTGAATGATGTCCCTCAAGCGGGAGACCAATTCCTTGTCTTTAAAGATGAAAAAACAGCTCGTTCTGTCGGGGAAGCCCGTGCTTCGAAACAGCTTGAAGAGCAGCGCAGCGATAAAGCGAAGCTCAGTCTTGATGACTTATTCGAGCAAATTAAACAAGGTGATGTAAAAGACATCAACATCATCGTAAAAGCTGACGTTCAAGGATCTGCTGAAGCTTTAACGGCCGCACTTCAAAAAATTGAAGTAGAAGGCGTTAAAGTGAAAATCATCCATACAGGCGTTGGTGCGATTACTGAATCTGACATTATCTTGGCATCTGCTTCCAATGCAATTGTTATCGGGTTTAATGTGAGACCGGACGGAAATGCTAAGAGTACGGCTGAAGCTGAAAATGTAGATATTCGACTTCACCGTATCATTTACAAAGTAATCGACGAGATTGAAGCTGCCATGAAAGGTATGCTTGATCCTGAATATGAAGAAAAAGTAATTGGTCAAGTAGAAGTGCGCCAAACATTCAAAGTATCTAAAATCGGTACAATTGCCGGCGGATATGTTACTGAAGGAACCATTACGCGCGACAGCGGCCTCCGTTTAATTCGTGACGGCGTCGTCATCTTCGAAGGCGAAGTAGACGTTCTGAAACGCTTTAAAGACGATGTGAAAGAAGTTTCACAAGGCTATGAATGTGGTATTACAATTAAGAAATACAATGACATTCGTGAAGGTGACATCCTTGAAGCGTTTGTCATGCAAGAAATTGAAAGAACGTGATCGGATTTGCGGAGTGTGAATGCATCATTTATGACGCAGGATCGCTAAAAGAAAAGCGTGCCGTTCTGAAGCGGATCGTAACCAGGGTTCAAAATAAGTTCAATGTTTCGATTTCGGAGATTGGCTTTCAGGACACTTGGCAAAGAACCAGCTTTGGAATCGCCGCTGTTTCTTCCTCTCGCGTTCAAACAGAAAAAGAGCTGCAGCGCGTTTTGGCGTTTATCGATTCTTTTCCTGAAATTGAACGGACGATCACTAGAACAGAGTGGTTTTAACTTAGAGGTGATTGAATTGAGTATGAGAGCAAACCGTGTCGGCGAGCAAATGAAAAAAGAACTCGGTGATATTATCAGCCGCAAGCTGAAAGACCCGAGAATTGGTTTTCTGACAGTAACGGATGTACGTGTATCAGGTGATTTGCAAATTGCAAAGGTGTATATCTCGGTTCTCGGTGACGAGAAAAAACGGGAGGAAGCGCTGAAAGGGCTGGCTAAAGCGAAAGGATTTATCCGATCCGAAATTGGCAGCCGTATCAGACTTCGAAAAACGCCTGAAATTGAATTTGAGTTCGATGAATCAATCGATTACGGAAATCGTATCGAAACATTGATTCACGAAATACATTCAGAGAAACCATCTGAATAAAAATGGAGAGGATAGGCGTATATCGTCTGTCCTCTTTTCTGCGTTTTAAAGAGAAAAGCTCAAAAGAAGGAGTGAAAGGACAAATGGTTAACGGAGTTCTCCTTTTACATAAACCAGTTGGCATGACATCGCATGACTGTGTCATGAAGATCCGAAAACTGTTAAAAACAAAAAAAGTAGGGCATACGGGAACGCTCGATCCAGAAGTGTCAGGCGTGCTTCCGATTTGTGTGGGAAGGGCGACAAAAATTGTCGAATATTTAACTGAAAAGTCTAAAACGTATGATGCGGAAATAACACTTGGCTTTTCAACGACAACAGAGGATCAAACCGGAGAAACAGTTGAAACAAAGCCTGTCAGTCAAGATATTGATAAAGCCGATGTAGAAAAGGTGTTAAACAGTTTAAAGGGTAAACAGGAACAAATTCCTCCCATGTATTCCGCTGTAAAAGTAAACGGCAAAAAATTATACGAGTACGCAAGAGCAGGCATTGAAGTAGAACGTCCGAAACGCATGATTACCATTGAAGACATTGCCCTGACTACAGAGATTAAACATAACGGAGAAACCGCAAGCTTCCGATTTACAGTGACATGCTCCAAAGGGACCTATGTAAGGACGCTGGCGGTCATGATCGGAGAAAAGCTCGGATATCCGGCTCATATGTCTCATTTAATCCGTACGGCATCCGGAGACTTTTCACTTGACGAATGCTTTACCTTTGAAGAACTGGAAGCACAGGTCCAGTCCGGAACCGTGGGAGAGCATACAGTTCCTATTGAACGTGCGCTCAATCATTTGCCGAAATGGATCATAAGTGATACATTAGCTAAGAAAGTAGAAAATGGGGCTTTGCTTGAGACGCCCGAGCAGTTTTCTGAAATGACAAGCGAAGACCGAATTGCCGTCTTTACTGAATCCGGAAGCTGTTTGGCGATCTATTTCCCCCATCCTACAAAAAATGGGCTGTTAAAGCCGGCAAAAGTATTGATGCAAAAAAGCGAACAATAGAAAAAAGGTGACCGTTCTGTGAAGACGATACATATTACACATCCTCATCATTTAATCAAAGAGGAGCAGGCAAAGTCTGTGATGGCGTTAGGGTATTTTGACGGCGTTCATCTTGGACATCAAAAGGTAATCGGCACAGCGAAGCAAATAGCTGAAGAAAAGGGCTTGGCATTAGCTGTGATGACCTTTCATCCTCATCCCTCTCATGTATTGGGCAGGGATCAGGAGCCAAAGGATCTGATTACGCCTCTGGAAGATAAAATAAACCAAATTGAACAATTAGGCACAGAGATTCTGTATGTCGTTAAATTTAATGAAGTATTTGCTTCTCTTTCTCCTAAGCTGTTTGCAGATCAGTATATTATCGGCCTTAATGTGCAGCACGCAGTGGCGGGCTTTGACTTTACGTACGGGAAATACGGCAAGGGAACAATGGAGACCATGCCGCATGATTTAGAAGGAAAAGCTGAGTGCACAATGGTAGAAAAATTAACAGAGCAGGATAAAAAAATCAGTTCCTCGTATATCCGTACCGCGCTTCAAAACGGAGACGTTGAACTGGCGAATGTCTTGCTCGGACAGCCTTATTTTATTAAGGGAATTGTCATTCACGGTGATAAAAGAGGGCGGACCATCGGGTTTCCGACAGCAAATGTCGGTTTAAATAACAGCTATATCGTTCCGCCGACGGGTGTATATGCCGTAAAAGCGGAAGTGAACGGCGAAGTCTACAATGGCGTTTGCAATATCGGCTATAAGCCGACGTTTTATGAAAAACGTCCGGAGCAGCCTTCAATTGAAGTCAATCTGTTTGATTTCGATCAGGAGGTATACGGAGCCGCTATAAAGGTCGAATGGTATAAACGGATTCGGAGCGAGCGAAAATTCAATGGCATCAAAGAATTAACAGAGCAAATTGAGAAAGATAAGCAGGAAGCCATCCGTTATTTCAGCAATCTGCGGAAATAACATGCAATGCACACAAATTTTATTCTAAAATATTTGCATATAGGCCCGATTTTTAGTATGATAGTTTTCGTAGTCTTAAAACCATTGCTTGGCAATCCGAAGTCACCGACGGTTGCTAGGTAACTGGGGCTAAATATGATTTGGAGGTGAAACAGGATGGCAATTACTCAAGAGCGTAAAAACCAACTCATCAGCGAGTTCAAAACACACGAATCTGATACTGGATCTCCAGAAGTTCAGATCGCTATCCTAACTGACTCAATTAACAACTTGAACGAGCATTTACGTACTCACAAGAAAGACCACCATTCACGTCGCGGTCTTCTTAAAATGGTAGGTAAGCGTCGTAATCTTCTTACGTATCTACGTAATAAAGACGTAACTCGTTACCGTGAGTTAATTAACAAACTAGGCTTACGTCGATAATCGTAAAAAGCGGGAGGATTCCCGCTTTTTTATCGTATTAAAGCGAAATTTCTTATAACAAATCATTGAAATCCTTTTACATACTACTTTGACATTGATATGTTCAATTCATTTCGTTCATAATAGGAGTAATTGATTATTTCACACAACGAAGAGAGGAGTTCGTAATCGTATGGGACAAGAAAAACATGTCTTTACCATAGATTGGGCCGGAAGAACGCTTACAGTTGAAACCGGCCAGCTTGCCAAACAGGCAAACGGTGCTGTGATGATCCGCTACGGTGATACAGCAGTGCTTAGTACAGCAACCGCTTCAAAAGAACCAAAACCGCTTGATTTCTTCCCGCTTACTGTAAACTATGAGGAAAGATTATATGCGGTAGGAAAAATTCCGGGCGGATTTATTAAAAGAGAAGGACGCCCAAGTGAAAAAGCGGTTCTTGCCAGCCGTTTAATCGACCGTCCGATCCGTCCTTTGTTTGCAGATGGATTCCGTAATGAAGTTCAAGTCATCAGCATTGTCATGAGTGTTGACCAAGACTGCTCTTCTGAAATGGCTGCTATGTTCGGTTCATCTCTTGCTCTTTCTGTATCGGATATTCCGTTTGAAGGACCGATTGCAGGGGTAACTGTCGGACGCATTGATGATCAATTTATCATTAATCCAACAGTCGATCAGCTTGAGAAAAGCGACATCAATCTTGTCGTTGCCGGCACGAAAGATGCCATTAACATGGTAGAAGCGGGAGCGGACGAGGTTCCTGAGGAAACCATGCTTGAAGCCATTATGTTCGGCCATGAAGAGATTAAACGCCTGATTGCATTCCAAGAAGAAATTGTTGCAGCAGTCGGCAAAGAGAAATCAGAAATTACGCTCTATGAAGTTGATGAAGAGCTTAGTGAAAAAGTAAAAGCTTTAGCAGAAGACGATCTGCTGAAAGCCATCCAAGTCCATGAAAAGCATGCCCGCGAAGATGCCATTAATGAAGTGAAAAATGCAGTTGTGGCAAAATTCGAGGATGAAGAGCATGATGAAGACACAATCAAGCAAGTGAAGCAGATTTTATCCAAGATGGTGAAAAATGAAGTGCGCCGCCTGATTACTGAAGAAAAAGTAAGACCGGACGGCCGCGGTGTCGATCAAATCCGCCCGCTTTCTTCAGAGGTTGGCCTCTTGCCAAGAACGCACGGATCAGGTCTGTTTACAAGGGGACAAACTCAGGCTCTCAGCGTATGTACGTTAGGTGCTCTGGGAGATGTGCAAATCCTTGACGGCTTAGGTGTAGAAGAGTCGAAACGGTTTATGCATCACTACAACTTCCCGCAATTCAGCGTTGGGGAAACAGGACCGATGCGTGGACCGGGACGCCGTGAAATCGGACACGGAGCACTGGGTGAGCGTGCGCTTGAGCCAGTTATTCCATCTGAAAAAGATTTCCCTTACACTGTCCGTCTTGTATCAGAAGTGCTTGAGTCAAACGGTTCTACGTCTCAAGCAAGTATTTGCGCAAGCACACTTGCAATGATGGATGCCGGTGTACCGATTAAAGCTCCAGTTGCTGGTATCGCGATGGGTCTCGTCAAATCAGGCGAACATTACACTGTTCTGACTGACATTCAAGGCATGGAAGATGCGCTTGGAGACATGGACTTTAAAGTAGCTGGAACTGAAAAAGGCGTAACGGCGCTGCAAATGGACATTAAAATCGAAGGCCTTTCCAGAGAGATTCTTGAAGAAGCGCTGCAGCAGGCGAAAAAAGGAAGAATGGAAATCCTTAACAGCATGCTTGCAACATTAAGCGAATCAAGAAAAGAGCTTTCTCGATATGCGCCTAAGATTTTAACAATGGCCATTAATCCTGATAAAATCCGCGATGTCATCGGGCCAAGCGGAAAACAAATCAATAAGATCATCGAAGAAACAGGTGTTAAAATTGATATTGAGCAGGACGGCACAATCTTTATTTCTTCAACAGATGAAAGCAGCAACCAAAAAGCGAAAAAAATCATCGAAGACCTTGTCAGAGAAGTTGAAGTTGGCCAGCTTTACTTAGGTAAAGTAAAACGAATCGAAAAATTCGGGGCTTTCGTTGAAATTTTCAGCGGAAAAGACGGTTTGGTGCACATTTCAGAGCTTGCGCTTGAACGCGTAGGAAAAGTTGAAGATGTTGTAAAAATCGGAGACGAAATTCTTGTCAAGGTCACTGAAATTGATAAACAAGGACGAGTCAATTTGTCTCGTAAAGCGGTGCTCCGTGAAGAGAAAGAAAAAGAAGAACAACAATCTTAAATGAAAACATAAAAGGAGCCTGGGAGACCCGGCTTCTTTATTTTGAAGCTTTTAAAGCGCAGGCGGGTTCTACCTTGTCCTTCTCCTTCATAATGTGAGGTGAGGGGGGACAGAACATGCACAAAAAATTTGTACCGTTTGCCGTTTTTCTATTTCTTTTTTTTGTCTCATTTGAGATGATGAAAAATCCGTACGCACTTGATTATATAGGGGCAATAAAAAAAGATACGGTAACTGTCACGGCGTCCAAAGACCCGTTATATGAAGAATTGCTTCAAAAAGCGCCAGAGTACGAAGTCAAGCCCCAGGATGCCAGAATAGATAAAGTGTGGAAAAGCATTCCCGGCTATAATGGATTGAAGGTCAATATTGAAAAATCATATAAAAAAATGAAAAAGCACGGCGAGTTTCGCGAAAACGATCTGGTATACAGCCAAGTAAAACCAAGCGTTCATCTTGAGTCTCTTCAGCCTGAGCCTATTTATAAAGGAAATCCTGATAAACCGATGGTGGCTTTTTTAATTAATGTGGCATGGGGAAATGAGTATTTGGAAAAAATGCTCCCTATTCTGCAAAAGCACCAAGTCAAGGCTACGTTCTTTTTAGAAGGCAATTGGGTGAGAAACAATGAACAGCTCGCTAAGAAGATTGCAGAAGACGGACATGAAATCGGAAATCATTCATACAATCATCCAGATATGAGCAAACTGACTACAGGAAGAATTTCCGAGCAGCTCGACAAGACAAATGAGCAAATAGAACAAACAATCGGCCATAAGCCGAAGTGGTTCGCTCCGCCGAGCGGAAGTTTCAGAAAAGCGGTTGTCGACATTGCAGCTGAGAAACAGATGGGAACAGTAATGTGGACAGTTGATACGATTGATTGGCAAAAACCGGCTCCTTCTGTACTCCAAACGAGAGTGTTAAGCAAGATACATAATGGTGCCATGATTTTAATGCATCCGACTGAACCCACGGCGGAAAGTCTTGAAGCGCTGATTACAAAGATAAAAGATAAAGGATATGCGCTTGGAACAGTCACTGAACTAATGGATGAAACCAGACTGTTGAAGTAACAGATGCAGGCAGCTTGTCTTTGAATAGGAGGAACAAATTTGATAAAACGATATACTTGTCAAAATGGTGTAAGAGTTGTGCTGGAAAATAACCCGACAGTCCGTTCTGTTGCGATCGGCGTGTGGATCGGCACAGGTTCACGGCACGAAACACCGGAGATAAACGGGATTTCTCACTTTTTAGAGCACATGTTCTTTAAAGGGACGAGCACAAGATCTGCACGCGAGATAGCAGAATCTTTTGATCGTATTGGCGGTCAGGTCAATGCGTTTACCTCAAAGGAATATACCTGCTACTATGCAAAGGTGCTTGACGAGCATGCGAATTACGCGCTGGACGTATTAGCAGATATGTTCTTTCATTCAACATTTGATGAAAACGAGCTGAAAAAAGAAAAAAATGTAGTATATGAAGAAATTAAAATGTACGAAGATGCGCCGGACGACATTGTGCATGATTTACTGAGCAAAGCCACTTACGGCAATCATTCTTTAGGCTACCCAATTCTTGGCACGGAAGAAACGCTTGCTTCTTTCAATGGTGACTCTCTCAGACAATACATGCATGATTATTATACACCGGACAGAGTGGTGATTTCGGTAGCGGGCAATATATCTGACAGTTTTATCAAAGATGTAGAAAAATGGTTCGGGTCATACGAGGCGAAGGGCAAAGCGACAGGTCTTGAGAAACCCGAGTTCTACACGGAAAAACTGACAAGAAAAAAAGAAACAGAGCAGGCTCATTTGTGCCTTGGATTTAAAGGCCTTGAGGTTGGCCATGAACGCATTTATGATTTAATCGTCCTGAATAATGTGCTCGGAGGCAGTATGAGCAGCCGGCTGTTCCAGGATGTCCGCGAAGATAAAGGCCTCGCTTATTCTGTTTACAGCTATCACAGCTCTTATGAGGACAGCGGAATGCTTACCATTTATGGCGGAACCGGTGCAAATCAGCTTCAGCAGCTGTCAGAAACAATTCAAGAAACCCTTGCGACATTAAAACGCGACGGCATTACCTCGAAAGAGCTGGAAAACAGCAAAGAGCAAATGAAGGGAAGCTTGATGCTGAGTTTAGAGAGTACAAACAGCAAAATGAGCCGAAACGGGAAAAATGAACTGCTGCTCGGCAAACATAAAACATTAGATGAGATCATCAATGAATTAAACGCCGTGAACTTAGAGCGTGTCAACGGCCTTGCCAGACAATTGTTTACTGATGACTATGCATTGGCACTCATCAGCCCTTCCGGCAATATGCCTTCTTAAAAGGAAATGCCTGCCCTATAACGGAGCAGGCATTTTTTTATCCTTTTGAACATACATAGTACAAGGGGGTGACAGACATGCGGCTCAGTGAATTATCAGGAAAGGAAATTGTAGACATCAAAAGAGCTGAACGGCTGGGAGTGCTTGGCCAGACCGATTTAGAAATCAATGAACAGGATGGCCAGATTACAGCACTCCTCATTCCGACAGTTAAGTGGTTTGGTTTGAGAAAACACGGTCAAGACATTCGTGTCCCCTGGCATCATATTCAAAAGATCGGATCAGATATGATCATATTAGACGTACCTGAGGAAATGTCTCCTCGACAAGAGTAAATGAAAAAAGCCCAAAATGACTGTGATGCGGGCTCTAAAGTAAACATGAAACATCGGCTCCGGCAGCCGATGTTTTTTTATATGAAAAAAGCGCATGTTTTAATTCACCGGTATTTCCTTTTGATCATAAGATGAAGGGGAGCTTAACAACTAGAGATCCAGTATATACAAAGAAGGTGAACGTTTAGAATGTTAACCGGATTGAAAATTGCAGTTATCGGCGGTGACGCAAGACAGCTCGAAATTATTAGAAAGCTCACTGAACAGCAGGCTGACATCTATCTTGTCGGTTTTGACCAATTGGATCATGGTTTTACCGGAGCAGTAAAATGCAATATTGATGAAATTCCTTTTCAGCAAATTGACAGCATCATTCTTCCGGTGTCTGCGACAACAGGAGAAGGTGTCGTATCGACTGTATTTTCGAATGAAGAGGTTGTGTTAAAACAAGAGCATCTCGACAAAACGCCTGCACACTGTGTCATTTTCTCAGGAATTTCTAACGCCTATTTAGAAAACATTGCAGCTCAAGCAAACAGAAAACTTGTTAAGCTGTTTGAGCGGGATGACATTGCGATATACAATTCTATTCCGACTGTAGAAGGAACGATCATGCTGGCTATTCAGCACACGGATTATACGATACACGGATCTAAGGTGGCCGTTCTAGGTCTGGGGCGCACCGGGATGACGATTGCCCGTACATTTGCCGCGCTCGGGGCGAATGTAAA
Source organism: Bacillus sp. SN1 (assembly GCF_002796895.1). Classification (NCBI taxonomy): domain Bacteria; kingdom Bacillati; phylum Bacillota; class Bacilli; order Caryophanales; family Bacillaceae; genus Bacillus; species Bacillus sp. SN1. Next base: position 826,955 of record NZ_PHIE01000001.1, on the reverse strand, counting down.
AGTGGGGGCAAGAAGTTCAGCGCATCTGGCACGTATCACTGAAATGGGGCTCATTCCTTTTCACACCGATGAGCTGAAAGAGCATGTAAAAGATATAGATATTTGTATTAATACCATACCAAGTATGATTTTAAATCAAACGGTACTTTCTAGCATGACACCAAAAACCTTAATATTGGATCTGGCCTCACGTCCCGGGGGAACGGATTTTAAATATGCCGAAAAACAGGGGATTAAAGCACTTCTTGCCCCAGGTCTTCCAGGGATTGTCGCTCCTAAAACAGCCGGACAAATCCTCGCAAACGTCTTGAGCAAGCTTTTGGCTGAAATACAAGCTGAGGAGGGAAAATAAGCATGTCGTCATTAAAAGGAAAAAGAATCGGGTTTGGGCTGACCGGCTCGCATTGCACCTATGAAGCGGTTTTTCCGCAAATTGAGGCGCTGGTCAACGAAGGTGCTGAAGTCCGTCCGGTTGTCACATTTAACGTGAAGTCCACAAATACCCGATTTGGAGAGGGAGCAGAATGGGTTGAAAAAATTGAAGACCTGACCGGATATGAGGCCATTGATTCGATTGTAAAGGCAGAGCCCCTTGGGCCGAAGCTGCCCCTTGACTGCATGGTCATTGCTCCTTTAACAGGCAATTCAATGAGCAAGCTGGCAAATGCCATGACGGACAGTCCGGTGCTGATGGCGGCAAAAGCGACAATCCGAAACAATCGGCCGGTCGTTCTTGGCATTTCCACAAATGATGCTCTCGGATTAAACGGAACAAATTTAATGAGGCTCATGTCAACAAAAAATATCTTTTTTATTCCATTCGGGCAAGACGATCCATTTAAAAAACCGAATTCAATGGTAGCCAAAATGGATCTGTTACCGCAAACCATTGAAAAGGCATTGGTGTATCAGCAGCTTCAGCCGGTTCTAGTTGAGAATTATCAGGGAAATGACTAAATTTACAGAAAATCTTTCCCAAACTAAAAAATTCGGTCATCACCCGCATATTCTATGGTAAAATAAAACGTAAAATCATAGTCAAATCAATTCAATGATGCTGATTGGCGGAAGGAGTTTTACAGATGGGAAGAGGTTTACACGTAGCTGTTGTCGGAGCGACAGGAGCTGTAGGACAACAAATGCTTAAAACACTTGAAGACAGAAACTTTGAAATGGACACACTTACATTGCTATCTTCAAAACGCTCTGCGGGGACAAAAGTCACGTTTAAAGGCCAAGAGCTGACTGTTCAGGAAGCTTCTCCTGAGAGCTTTGAAGGGGTAAATATTGCTTTGTTCAGCGCCGGCGGAAGCGTATCACAAGCATTGGCACCAGAAGCTGTAAAACGCGGCGCTATTGTTATAGATAATACGAGTGCATTCCGTATGGACGAAAATACACCGCTAGTTGTGCCTGAAGTGAATGAGGCAGACATGCATGAACACAACGGCATTATTGCCAATCCTAACTGCTCTACAATCCAAATGGTTGCGGCTCTTGAACCGATCCGCAAAGCATACGGCTTAAATAAAGTCATCGTATCAACTTACCAGGCGGTATCAGGAGCGGGAAATGAAGCTGTAAAAGAGCTTTTCAGCCAAACACAGGCGATTTTAAATCAAGAAGAAATTGAGCCTGCGATCATGCCTGTCAAAGGTGACAAAAAACACTATCAAATCGCCTTCAACGCGATTCCGCAAATTGATAAATTCCAAGATAACGGCTATACGTTTGAGGAAATGAAAATGATAAATGAAACGAAAAAAATCATGCACATGCCTGACCTTCAGGTAGCGGCTACATGTGTGAGACTCCCAATTCAAACTGGGCACTCAGAGTCCGTCTACATCGAGGTAGACCGTGATAACGCTACAGTTGAAGGTATTAAAAATCTATTAAAAGAAGCTCCGGGCGTGACACTTCAGGATGACCCAAGCCAGCAGCTTTATCCGATGCCTGCTGATGCGGTCGGCAAAAACGATGTGTTTGTAGGCCGCATCCGCAAAGACTTAGACAGAGCAAACGGTTTTCATTTATGGGTTGTTTCTGATAACCTATTAAAAGGCGCGGCATGGAACTCTGTTCAAATTGCAGAAAGCCTGAAAAAACTAAACCTCGTATAAAAGAGAGAATTTCCTAAAGACGAATAGAAGAGAGTAAGGCGCTATCAGCCTGCTCTCTTCTGTTACGTCCGAATAATTTGGAGTGAAAACAGTGAAGATAATTGTTCAAAAGTTCGGCGGAACATCTGTAAAAGATGATAAAGGCCGTAAACTGGCTTTAGGGCATATTAAAGAAGCAATCAGTGAAGGATATAAGGTTGTCGTTGTCGTTTCAGCGATGGGCCGGAAAGGAGACCCGTACGCAACAGATTCTTTGCTGGGGCTGCTTTACGGCGATCAATCAGCGATTTCTCCAAGAGAGCAGGATTTGCTTTTATCTTGCGGAGAGACCATTTCCTCTGTCGTCTTTACAAGCATGCTGCTTGATAACGGTGTGAAAGCAGCTGCGCTGACAGGGGCCCAGGCTGGCTTTTTAACAAATGATCAGCATACCAATGCGAAAATCGTTGAAATGAGACCGGAGCGTTTATTCAGTGTGCTCGCGAATCATGACGCTGTAGTCGTCGCAGGGTTCCAGGGTGCAACTGAAAAGGGTGATACAACAACGATTGGCAGAGGGGGCAGCGATACGTCAGCAGCCGCACTCGGAGCATCGGTTGACGCAGAATACATCGATATTTTCACAGATGTTGAAGGTGTGATGACTGCTGACCCGAGAGTGGTGGAAAATGCGAAACCGCTCCCTGTCGTGACGTATACGGAAATTTGCAACCTGGCGTATCAAGGGGCGAAGGTCATTCATCCTCGGGCTGTGGAAATTGCGATGCAGGCCAAGGTTCCGATCCGCGTCCGTTCGACTTATTCGAAAGATAAAGGCACATTGGTGACATCACATCACTCTTCTAAAGTCGGAAGCGATGTATTTGAAAGGCTGATTACGGGAATTGCCCATGTCAAAGATGTCACGCAGTTTAAAGTTCCTTCGAAAATTGGCCAGTATAACGTTCAGACTGAAGTGTTCAAGGCGATGGCGAATGCGGGAATCAGCGTCGATTTCTTTAACATTACACCTAGTGAAATCGTATATACGGTAGCCGGGAATAAAACAGAAACAGCTCAGCGTATTTTAATGGATATGGGCTATGATCCGATGGTAACGAGAAATTGCGCGAAGGTATCGGCGGTCGGAGCGGGCATTATGGGTGTTCCTGGTGTCACGTCCAAAATTGTTTCGGCTCTTTCAGAAAAAGAAATACCGATCCTTCAGTCGGCTGACAGCCATACAACGATATGGGTGCTCGTCCATGAAGCGGATATGGTACCTGCTGTAAACGCTTTGCATGAAGTGTTTGAACTTTCCAAGTAAATGTGATTGAATCATGATGAGGTGAAAAAAATGAATTTCGGAAATGTGTCTACAGCAATGATTACACCCTTTGACAATAAAGGGAACGTAGACTTTCAAAAACTGTCTACACTGATTGATTACTTGTTGAAAAACGGAACGGATTCTTTAGTAGTAGCGGGAACAACTGGAGAATCTCCAACCCTTTCAACTGAAGAAAAAATTGCGCTTTTTGAATATACGGTAAAAGAAGTGAACGGAAGGGTGCCGGTTATTGCGGGTACTGGAAGCAACAACACAAAAGATTCCATTAAGCTGACAAAAAAAGCTGAGGAAGCGGGCGTAGACGCGGTTATGCTCGTTACGCCGTATTACAATAAACCTTCTCAAGAAGGAATGTACCAGCATTTTAAAGCAATTGCGGCAGAAACGTCTCTTCCTGTTATGCTGTATAATGTGCCGGGCCGAACGGTAGCTTCTCTCGCTCCTGAAACGACGATCCGTTTGGCGGCAGACATCCCGAATGTGGTTGCGATTAAAGAAGCGAGCGGAGACCTAGAAGCGATTACAAAAATTGTTGCAGAAACGCCGGAAGACTTCTCTGTCTATTCAGGGGATGACGCCCTGACGCTTCCTATTCTCTCAGTCGGAGGAAGAGGGGTTGTGTCAGTTGCGAGCCATATTGTAGGCTCTGATATGCAGCAAATGATCAAAAATTATACGAATGGGCAAACAGCTAATGCGGCACTAATTCATCAGAAACTGCTGCCGATTATGAAGGAACTGTTTAAAGCGCCTAACCCGGCTCCTGTCAAAACAGCTCTTCAGCTGAAAGGCCTTGATGTCGGATCAGTGCGACTTCCTCTTATCCCGCTAAGCGAAGATGAACGGCTGAGCTTAAGCAGCACGATCAGCGAACTGTAAGAAAAATTTCATACAGTGAAACAAACGCGGTCATTCTCACATTCAGCTGAGTTTGACCGTTTCTTATACATATTGGTTTTCCCTAAACTTCTGCTTTATCTTGTTTTCTAAATTTACTTTCAGTTATAATAGGAACAAGTGATGATGGACGGGTATGAGACTAGGAGGATATAGATTTTGAAAAAGAAAAATACAGAAAACGTTAGAATTATCGCCCTTGGCGGTGTCGGAGAAATTGGGAAGAACCTTTATGTCATTGAAATTGACTCAGACATATTTGTTGTTGATGCCGGCCTTATGCATCCAGAAAACGAAATGCTCGGTATTGATGTTGTGATTCCTGACATATCATATTTGATTGAACGGGCTGACCGCGTCAAGGCAATCTTTTTAACGCACGGGCACGATGAAAATATCGGCGGCGTTTTTTACTTATTAAACAAGCTTTCCGTTCCCGTTTACGGAACAAAGCTGACGCTTGCACTGTTAAGAGAAAAATTAAAACAATACGGACATAACCGAAAAACTGATTTAAGAGAAATTCACTCCAAATCTGTCATTACATTTGAATCGACAAAAGTATCGTTCTTTAGAACGATTCACAGCATCCCTGATTCTGTAGGTGTAAGTTTTAAAACATCACTTGGATCTATTGTATGCACGGGAGACTTCAAATTTGACCAAACACCTGCACTTAATCAAACGTGCGACATTGGCGAGATCGCCAAGATCGGCAATAGCGGCGTGCTCGCCCTGCTTTCTGACAGTGCAAATGCGGAACGTCCGGGTTATACCCCTTCGGAAGCAGCTGTCAGCGGCGAAATTTCGGACGCGCTGTATAATTCAGATAACCGGGTGATTATTGCTGTTTTTGCATCCAATATTAACCGGATTCAGCAAGTCATTCATGCTGCGGCTCAAAATGGCAGAAAGATTGCCGTTGCCGGAAAAAATCTTCAATCTGTCCTGCAGCTGGCAAGAAAGCTCGGATATATTGAAGCAGATGATGAACTGTTTATTTCTGTGCAGGATGTCAAGAAATATCCGAAGCGCGAAGTGGCCATTATTACAGCCGGCAGCCAAGGTGAACCGTTAGCTGCCCTGACAAGAATGGCAAACAAAGCTCACAAACAGCTGAACATTGAAGAAGGGGATACGGTTGTGATTGCGTCCACACCAATCCCTGGGCAGGAACTCATTTATTCTAAAACAGTAGATCTTCTCGCGAGAGCCGGTGCACAAGTCATCTTTGCTCAAAAGCGTGTCCATGTATCTGGCCACGGCTCACAAGAAGAGTTAAAGCTGATGATCAATCTGCTTAAACCAAAATATTTAATTCCTGTAAACGGCGAATACAGAATGCAAAAAGCTCATTCGAAAATCGCTGAAGAAATCGGCATGAAGCGCAGTGACATTTTCTTAATTGAAAAAGGAGACGTTGTTGAATTCCGCGGCCAAAACGTAAAAATTGGGGATAAAGTTCCGTACGGCAATATTTTGATTGATGGTTTAGGTGTCGGTGATATCGGCAATATCGTATTGCGAGACCGCCGCTTACTTTCACAGGACGGGATTTTAATCGTTGTCATTACACTTGATAAACAAAAGAAACATCTTGTATCAGGACCAGAAATTATCACGCGCGGTTTTGTTTATGTAAGAGAGTCTGAAGGCCTTATCGTACAGGCTACTGAGCTTGTCCGCTCTATCGTGACAGAAGCGACAGAAACATCAAATGTTGAATGGTCAACGCTGAAGCAGGCAATGCGGGATGCGTTGAACCAATTCCTATATGAAAAAACGAAACGTAAACCGATGATCATCCCAATCATTATGGAAGTATAATATCTGAATAAAGGCCGGAGCTGCTCCGGTCTTTATTTTTTTGCCTTTCAAGACGGGATTGAATTGAGTATCTTTGTTCATAATACAAAGAGAAACTCGGAAAGGGTGAAAGCGAGATGGATCATCGTATGGAAAACACAGAAGAAGAGCGTTCTGACAAAAATGATGCGAAAGACAGCATTATGAATAAAATACAGCAGCTTGGTGAAACGACGCTCCCGCAGCTGTCCCAAGATACAAATATTCATTGTCTGACCATTATCGGACAAATAGAAGGCCATGTTCAGCTTCCTCCGCAAAACAAAACAACAAAATATGAACATGTCATCCCGCAAATTGTCGCAATTGAACAGAATCCCAAAATTGAAGGCTTGCTGATTATATTAAATACTGTGGGAGGAGATGTTGAAGCGGGTCTTGCGATAGCTGAAATGCTCGCATCTTTATCAAAACCGACCGTTTCTATCGTGCTTGGCGGCGGGCATTCTATCGGCGTTCCGATTGCAGTATCCTGTGATTATAGCTATATCGCTGAAACAGCAACAATGACGATTCATCCCGTTCGGCTGACCGGACTGGTCATCGGTGTGCCGCAAACGTTTGAATACCTGGATAAGATGCAAGAAAGAGTTGTAAAATTTGTGACAAGCCATTCTAATATAACCGAAGAGAAGTTTAAAGAGCTGATGTTTTCAAAAGGAAATTTAACACGTGACATCGGAACAAATGTAGTCGGCAAGGATGCAGTTGAATACGGACTGATCGATCACGCTGGCGGTGTCGGACAAGCGATTAATAAGCTAAATGAGCTCATTGAGGAAGCAAGGGCAGAAGAAGGACGGATGATTCAATGATTCTGTATACCGTGATGCCACAGGAAATTGTGTTTGCGGAACAGAACCAGGAGACAAGCGTTCATGAGCAAATTGAGTATAAAGGTGTGCCGCTTCTTGTCGAGATGAAAGGCAATGAAGCGGAAGTCATTCAAATCATGAGCACAAATCCAATGCATTTTCTGCACCCAGACATTTCTCCGGGACAAAGGCTTAAATTAAACGTATAAGATCCACCCCTTTTTTAAGGGCAAAATATGCTATAATAGGGGAATCCTACAGAAAAAACGCAGCCTGTAAACGGCTGCTTTCTTCATTATGTATGAACTTACATTTTTTAACGCAGTAAGGTGATGAGTGTGGCAAAGAAAAAACGAAAATCAAGAAAAAAACAGGCGAAACAGCTCAATATAAAATACGAACTCAACGGATTGCTGTGTATAGCCATTTCAATTATCGCGATTCTGCAGCTGGGGGTAGTCGGCCAAACCTTTATTTACTTGTTCCGCTTTTTTGCTGGAGAGTGGTTTATTTTATGTTTGTTAGGTTTATTGGTGTTAGGTGTCTCGCTGTTTTGGAAGAAGAAAACGCCAAGCCTATTAACGAGACGAAAGGCTGGGTTGTACTGCATCATCGCAAGCATATTGCTGCTTTCTCATGTGCAGCTATTTAAAAATTTGACGCACAAAGGGTCTATTGAGTCCGCAAGCGTGGTGCGCAACACGTGGGAATTGTTTTTGATGGACATGAATGGCAGCTCCGCTTCACCTGATTTGGGCGGAGGGATGATCGGTGCGCTGCTGTTTGCGGCTTCACACTTTTTGTTTGCGTCTACTGGTTCTCAGATCATGGCGATTGTCATGATTTTGATCGGAATGATTTTAGTTACAGGTCGCTCTCTTCAAGAAACGCTGAAAAAGTGGATGAGCCCGATTGGCCGCTTTATAAAAGAACAATGGCTTGCATTTATTGATGATATGAAATCCGTCAAAACAAATATGAAGTCATCGAAAAAAACGAAGGCGCCTAGCAAAAAACAAAAGCCGGCCCGCAAAAAACAGCAAATGGAACCAGAGCCTTCTAATGAAGAGGAGGACCAGGAAACGGCATCGCCTCTTATTCATTCAGAGCCGATTATCTCAAGCTTTTCAGATCGTAATGAAGATGAAGAATCTCCAGTCTTAGAAAAGCGAGCTGAACCTGTATCAGAGCCGCTTCAGGACATCCAGACTGAAACAGGTGATCAGGAAACTGTTTCTGCTCCTCCTATGACCTTTACGGAGCTTGAAAATAAGGATTACGAGATGCCGTCACTGGATTTACTGGCCGATCCAAAGCATACCGGCCAGCAGGCTGATAAAAAGAATATTTATGAAAATGCAAGAAAGCTCGAACGCACCTTCCAAAGCTTTGGCGTAAAGGCGAAAGTTACACAGGTTCATCTCGGGCCGGCCGTAACCAAATATGAAGTGTATCCCGATGTCGGAGTGAAGGTTAGCAAAATTGTCAATTTAAGCGATGACTTAGCGCTTGCACTTGCTGCGAAGGATATCAGGATTGAGGCGCCTATACCAGGGAAATCAGCAATCGGAATTGAGGTTCCGAACGCAGAAGTGGCAATGGTATCACTGAAGGAAGTGCTCGAGTCTAAATTAAATGACAGACCGGATGCGAAACTGCTAATTGGACTCGGCCGTAATATTTCAGGTGAAGCTGTATTGGCTGAGTTAAACAAGATGCCCCATCTTTTGGTCGCAGGCGCAACCGGAAGCGGGAAAAGCGTTTGTGTTAACGGCATCATTACAAGCATCTTGATGCGTGCGAAACCGCATGAAGTGAAAATGATGATGATCGATCCTAAAATGGTAGAGCTGAATGTCTACAACGGGATTCCGCATTTGCTTGCTCCGGTCGTAACCGATCCGAAAAAAGCGTCACAGGCTTTGAAAAAAGTTGTCAATGAAATGGAGCGGCGGTACGAATTATTTTCTCATACAGGTACAAGAAATATTGAGGGATACAATGATTATATAAAACGCGCCAACAATGAAGAAGGAGCGAAACAGCCGGAGCTGCCGTATATCGTTGTGATTGTGGACGAGCTTGCCGATCTCATGATGGTCGCTTCATCTGATGTGGAAGATTCGATTACGAGATTGTCCCAAATGGCGCGGGCTGCCGGCATCCATCTCATTATTGCGACACAGCGGCCGTCGGTTGACGTTATCACAGGGGTCATCAAAGCGAATATTCCGTCACGAATCGCGTTCAGTGTTTCTTCACAGACGGATTCAAGGACGATTCTTGACATGGGTGGCGCTGAGAAGCTGCTCGGACGAGGCGATATGCTGTTTTTGCCTGTCGGGGCTAATAAACCCGTCCGGGTGCAGGGAGCATTTATGTCGGATGACGAAGTGGAGAAGATCGTCGACCATGTGATTACGCAGCAGAAAGCGCAATACCAGGAAGAAATGATTCCTGAGGAGACAACGGAAACACATTCCGAGGTTACCGATGAGCTTTATGATGAAGCTGTTGAATTAATCGTTGGCATGCAGACGGCATCTGTTTCAATGTTGCAAAGAAGATTCAGAATCGGTTATACGCGAGCGGCGCGCCTGATTGATGCAATGGAGGAAAGAGGCGTTGTTGGGCCGTATGAAGGCAGCAAACCTAGGGAAGTCTTATTATCAAAAGAGAAATATGATGAGCTCTCTTCTTAATGAAGGGAGTTCAGTTTTCTGCAGTTACCAATAATAACATTATGTAAACTAACAACCTTTCTATTTATTTTTTCGACAAAACATGATATAGTTGTCCCAATTGTTCAATAATTTTTATCGAAAGTGGTTTACGGAGGGGAAACATGTCTACAAAAGCTGATAATCGGCACTTGTATTTAAAAGTGATTGAACGAATTAAAGAGGATATCAAAAATGGCATCTACACTGAGAAGGAAAAGCTGCCTTCTGAATTTGAGCTTTCCAAAAAGCTGGGTGTCAGCAGAGCGACGCTAAGAGAAGCCTTGCGGATACTGGAAGAAGAGCATGTGATTATCAGAAGGCATGGTGTAGGCACTTTTGTCCATTCTAAGCCGTTATTTCTTTCGGGCATTGAACAGCTGAACAGTGTAACCAAGATGATAGAACAGGCAAATTTGACACCTGGCACGATTTTTCTATCATCGCAAGTGCTTATGCCGTCTGAAGATGATATCAAGAGATTTCATTTGGCAGAAGGGCAAGAACTTTTTTACCTCGAACGAGTCAGAACAGCTAACGGACAGCCGATTGTGTATTGTATAGACAAAATTCCGATGGATATTTTGCCGAATTCTTTTTCTCATCAGCAAGAATCTATGTTTGATTTGCTTGAAAAAAATTCAGGCTCCGTGATCAGCTATGCAGTAACTGATATTGAACCGATCGGCTATCATGATACGATTTCTCCAGTGCTGGAATGCGATCCGGAAACAGCTCTCCTGCTGTTAAAACAAACCCATTACGATCAGCACGATCAACCGGTGCTTTACTCATTAAATTATTTTAGAGCGGATAAATTCAGATTTCATGTTTTGCGTAAACGATTCTAAAACGGACGCCTGTGATGTGTCTGTTTTTTTATTTGTCTTTTTACATACTTTCACTCGGGTTAACGCAACATATAAGGGATGACAAGAAAGTGAATGGGTGAAAATGTTGAGAGAGAAAAATGGAATGAAAAATATTATTGCATTGTCCTCCGTACCGCTTGTGATGACACTCGGGAACTCCATGCTGATTCCCGTTCTGCCGATGATGGAGAAAAAGCTGTCGGTGACTTCATTTCAAGTGTCTTTAATCATTACTGTATATTCGGTCGTGGCAATTATTTGCATTCCGATTGCGGGGTATCTGTCAGATCGATTCGGGAGAAAAAAAATATTGCTGCCATGCCTCCTCATTGCAGGATTAGGAGGGGTGGTCGCTGCTTTTGCCTCCACCTATATGAAAAATCCTTACGCTATGATTTTGGCGGGCCGGGTTCTTCAAGGCATCGGTTCTGCAGGTGCAGCTCCTATCGTCATGCCGTTTATCGGCGATTTGTTTGAAGGAGACGATGAAAAGGTCAGCGCCGGTCTTGGCGATATTGAAACCGCCAACACATCTGGGAAGGTACTGAGTCCCATACTTGGCGCTTTACTGGCTTCCTGGTACTGGTTTGTACCGTTTTGGTTTATTCCGTTTTTCTGTTTAATCAGCTTTTTGCTCGTGTTGTTTCTGGTGTCTAAGCCTGAAGAAGATGAAGATGCACCAGCGGTTTCTGAGTTTGTCAAGAGTGTGCGGAAAATCTTTAAACAGGACGGGCGCTGGCTTTATACGGTCTTTATTATCGGGTGTGTGATTATGTTTTTGTTATTCGGCGTATTATTTTATTTGTCAGATACGCTGGAGAACAAGTATGCCATTGACGGAGTGGCTAAAGGCGGATTACTGGCAATCCCACTTTTGTTTCTATCAACCAGTTCTTTTATAGCTGGCAAAAAGATCGGTAAAGATAAAGGGCGCATGAAATTTTGCGTTGTTACGGGAATGGTTATGTTAACCCTGTCGTTTATTGCTTTGTGGTGGAACCACAGTTTTTATTTTTTATTTGCCTTTTTAAGTTTTGGCGGGATTGGGATCGGAATGGCTCTCCCTGCTTTAGATGCACTGATAACCGAAGGCATTAAAAGTGAGCAATGCGGAACCATTTCCTCCTTTTACAATAGCATGCGCTTTATAGGAGTAGCTCTCGGTCCTCCTGTGTTTGCGGCGTTAATGTCTAATGCAAACTGGCTGATTTTCATTCTATCGGCGTTTTGCAGCATTGTTTCTTTATTTCTAGTGCTCTTTACTGTGGATGCTAAAAAAAGTGAAGAGGAAGAAAAAAACTTAGGGACGGTCTAGCCAACCGTCTTTTTTTGCTGTGAAGGCCGGATGCTGTCATTTAGCGGAAAGTCATTCTCTCTTGCAGTTTGCATTTTTCATTCTTTGAGGCTTAAACAGCAGCCTTTCAGAATGAAAAAGGATTAACCTATACAGCCTCTGTCTTGTCAGGCGGAGGTTATTGTTTCCTTATAAATCCTACAGTTGCTATAATTACATGAAAGAGTGTTTCTGCGTATGCTGAAAATTGGTCATAATACATACTAATAAGAAATGAACGAAGGAGGTTCCATATGTCATATGTAAATGAAGTCAAAACAAAGCACGGCGGTTTAACCGCGCACATTGTAGAAACAGAAAAATTCAAAACCGTCTCGCTTATTTTTAAAATGCTTGCGCCGCTGACAAAGGACCAAGTCACTAAAAGAGCACTGCTTCCGCATGTGCTTCTTCGCGGAACAAAAAAACATCCGAAAACAGCAGAATTGCGCTCTTATTTAGATGAACTGTACGGCACGTCAGTTTCGGCGGATCTTTCGAAAAAAGGAGAGCGGCACGTCATTACGCTCAGGCTTGAAATCCCGAATGAAAAATATTTAAAAGATCAAACGCCGCTTCTTGAAAAAGGACTGCAGCTTCTCGCAGAAATCGTCTTTTCACCTGCTCTTGAGGGAGGCGTATTTCAATCACAATATGTGGCTCAAGAAAAACGGACGCTCAAGCAAAGAATCCAAGCGGTCTATGATGATAAAATGCGCTATTCGAATTTAAGGCTGATACAGGAAATGTGCAAAAATGAGCCTTACGCGCTCCATGTCAATGGCGAAATCGACGATGTTGATGCCATTACGGCTGATCAATTGTATGAAACATACCAAAGCGCGATCCAAAAAGACCAGCTTGATCTTTATGTTGTTGGCGATGTGGACAGTAACCAAGTGCAAACGTCAATTGACAAGTATTTTCAAACAGAAGAGCGCACCCTCGCAACGATTGAAAACAATCAAGCTGAGCAAAAAGCCCAGCCTAAAGAAGTGATTGATGAAGAAGATGTCAAACAAGGAAAGCTGAACATAGGCTACCGCACCGATATCACTTATACGGATCAGGATTATCCTGCCTTACAAGTGTTTAACGGACTGTTCGGCGGGTTCTCTCATTCCAAGCTTTTCATCAATGTTCGGGAAAAAGCCAGTCTTGCTTACTACGCCGCTTCTCGAATAGAAAGTTTTAAAGGCTTGTTAATGGTGATGTCGGGCATTGAAGTGAAAAATTACGAACAGGCTGTTTCTATTATTGCTGAGCAATTTCAGGCAATGAAAAACGGCGACTTCAGTGAGCAGGACATCGCTCAGACAAAGGCCGTCATTCGAAATCAAGTGCTGGAAACCATTGATACTGCGTACGGTTTATCTGAATTTTTATACCAGCAGGCCGCTGCTCAGGTCGATATTCCAATCGAAGACTTTCTTGCCAATATCGAGCAGGTCACAAAAGAGGATATCATGAAAGCCGGCGAAAAGATTCAGCTTGATACGACTTATTTCTTAAAAGGGACGGAGGGTGCATCTTGATCAAACCAATCGAATATGAACAGCTTCAGGAGACGCTGTACCATGAAAAAATGCCAAACGGCCTTGATGTTTACGTTTTGCCGAAAAAAGGCTTCAACAAGACATATGCGGTCTTTACAACAAAGTACGGCTCTATAGATAACCGGTTTGTCCCTTTAGGTAAAAATGAGATGGTCCACGTGCCGGACGGCATTGCCCATTTTCTTGAGCACAAGCTATTTGAAAAAGCGGACGGAGACGTTTTTCAAGATTTTAGCAAACAGGGCGCTTCTGCCAATGCGTTCACGTCATTTACAAGAACGGCTTACCTTTTTTCAAGCACATCAAATGTTGAACGCAATTTAGAGACACTGATCGATTTTGTGCAGGACCCATATTTTACTGAAAAAACGGTTGAAAAAGAAAAAGGGATTATCGGGCAGGAGATTAACATGTATGACGACAACCCTGATTGGAGGCTTTACTTCGGTGTCATTGAAAACATGTACAAAGAACATCCTGTCAGAATTGACATAGCCGGAACAGTGGAAAGCATTTCACATATTACAAAAGACCTTCTTTATGAATGCTATGAAACGTTTTATCACCCGAGCAATATGCTCCTCTTCATTGTTGGCCCAGTAGATCCTGAAACGATCATTTCTCAGGTAAGAGAAAATCAGGAAAGAAAGCCGTATACTGATCAGCCGGAGATCAAACGGGAGGAAGTACAGGAGCAAGAAGCGGTTTTCCGAAAAGAAAAAGAGATCAAAATGAACGTGCAGGGACCGAAATGCCTTGTCGGGCTGAAATCAAAGAACCCTTTTAAATTAGGCAAAGAGCTGTTAAAGCATGAACTTTCAATGAACTTATTGCTTGAATCTCTTTTCGGCAAAAGCTCTGCCCAGTACGAAACACTTTATGAAAAAGGGTATATTGACGAAACGTTCAGCTTTGATTTTACTGCAGAATATGGGTTTGGTTTTGCGGCGATCGGAGGCGATACGCCGGAACCTGATCAATTGGCTGAAGACATTTCAAGCATGCTTCTACGCGCTGGTGAACTGATTACTGCTGAAAAGATTGAACTTGCCAGAAAGAAAAAGATCGGTTCATTCTTAAAGGCGCTGAATTCACCTGAATACATTGCCAATCAATTTACCCGTTATGCTTTCTTGGATATGAGCCTGTTTGACGTCGTAACGGTACTCGAGCAAATTACCCTCGAGGATGTCCAGCAAGTCATACAAGAGGAAATTGCTGCAGACAGACTGACCGTCTGCAAGGTTGTTCCTAAATCATAAACAAAACATCCCTCCAGTGTGAGGGGTGTTTTTCTGCGGAAAGAAGGAAAGAGGATGAACAAAACAGCACTAATCACCGGAGCAAGCGGCGGCATTGGCAAAAGCATAAGTGAAACCCTTGCGGCAGATGGATATAATTTGCTGCTGCATTACAATACAAATCAAAACGCGGCAGCGGAGCTTGCTGAAAAACTAAGAGAGACGTTTGGCGTGCATGCTGAAATTTTACAAGCCGATCTGTCCGCGCCAGAAGGAGCAGATAAGCTGGCAGGTTCAATTGTTCAGCCGATTGATGCGATTATTTTAAATAGCGGAAGAAGCCATTTTGGGCTGATTACGGATGTGGATAATGCAACGGTCCAGGAAATGGTTCAGCTCCATGTGGCGAGTCCTTATATGCTGACGAGAAACCTTCTTCCAGGCATGATCCGGAAGAAATCAGGAGCAATTGTGGCTGTCAGTTCTATTTGGGGAGAGACTGGAGCATCTTGTGAAGTGCTGTACAGCATGGCAAAGGGAGCTCAGCACTCGTTTGTAAAAGGACTGGCTAAAGAGCTGGCGCCAAGCGGAATCAGAGTAAACGCCGTAGCGCCAGGCGCGGTTGATACACATATGATGAATCAATTCACCCCGTCTGAAAAAGAAGAGATCGCTGATGAGATCCCGATCGGCCGGCTGGCCCGGCCGCAAGAAATTGCGGATGCAACAGCTTTTCTCCTGTCTGAAAAAGCGTCATATATCACTGGCCAAATTTTGTCGGTGAATGGCGGCTGGCACTGCTGATCCGAAAATATTCGGTGTATAGTTTCTTTTGCGAAGGACACAATAATCTTGTAACTTCACATGAAATGGAGGAAACAAGCATGTCAGTATTAGAAAACTGGGATAGCTGGAAAAACTTCCTTGGCGACCGTCTGAACTATGCGCAAGATCAAGGTATGAGCCAAGATACTATTACAGATCTTGCGACAGAAATCGGCAGCTACTTGGCTAATGAAGTGGAATCTAAGAACGAGCAGGAAAAAGTGCTGGCAGATCTTTGGAGCGTAGCATCAAAAGATGAACAGCACGCCATTGCCAATATGATGGTTAAGCTTGTTGAAAATAACAGCACTCACTAGGAAGAGAGGGGATTTTTCCTCTCTTTTTTATGTTTTCCTTATCACAGCAACATTCTTCTTTCTAATTAGAGAAAAATGCTTTATGATAAAGGAAGGTAAAATTTTGCCACAATGAAGGGGGTATATCATTTGGCAAAGCTCGAATGGTATTTTGAATATGAAATTCAAGTGAACCGCCCCGGACTGCTCGGGGATATTTCATCTCTTCTTGGGATGCTTTCTATTAACATCGTAACGATAAACGGCGTCGATCTTTCCAGAAGGGGAATGCTCCTCAGGTGCCGCCATATAGATCAAATTAAACGATTAGAATCAATCTTAAAAACGATGGAAACAATTAAAGTAACGAAGCTGAGAGAACCAAGGCTTCGCGACCGTCTTGCCGTACGCCACGGCCGTTACATTCAAAGGGATGCCGATGACAAGAAAACGTTCCGCTTTGAACGGGACGAGCTAGGCTTATTAGTCGATTTTATGGCCGAACTATTCAAAAAAGAAGGCCATAAGTTAATCGGAATTCGTGGTATGCCGCGTGTCGGGAAAACAGAATCAATTGTGGCCTCCAGCGTGTGTGCAAGCAAAAGGTGGCTTTTTGTGTCATCAACCTTGCTGAAGCAGACGATAAGAAGCCAGCTGATTGCCGATGAATACAGCACTGAGAATGTCTTTATTGTTGACGGAATTGTGTCAACACGAAGAGGGTCAGAACGCCATCTCCAGCTGGTCAGAGAAATTATGAGGCTGCCTGCAACAAAAGTGGTGGAGCATCCAGACATATTCGTTCAAAATACAGAGTATACACTAGATGACTTTGATTATATTATTGAACTGAGAAATGACCCTGATGAGGTTATTACATATGAACATGCCGAGGAACCCCAAATGTTTGATCAATCCGGGTTTTCAAGCTTTGATTTTTAAAATTGGAAGGTGTTTGTTGTGACTGAACTAGGAATCCGGCTCAAAGAAGCCAGAGAGGAAAAAGCAATGTCATTGGATGATCTCCAAGCGGCAACAAAGATTCAAAAAAGGTATTTAACCGCCTTGGAGGAAGGAAACTATGACATTATTCCGGGGAAGTTTTATGTTCGGGCATTCATCAAGCAATATGCAGAAGCCGTCGGGCTAGATGCGGATCAGCTGTTTGAGGAGCATAAAAAAGATATCCCGAATACGTATCATGACGATGTGTCTGAAAAGATCTCCGGCATGAATCTTCAAAAGGAAATGCCAAAGCCAGCATCTAAGGCGCTGGAGCTGCTGCCAACAATACTTGTGATTCTCGGCGTGATTGTCGTAATTGCGATTGTGTACGCGATCATTCAATTTGCGAATCATAAAAACAGCGATGATAACAATGCGGCATCTGAAAAATCAATTACGCAAAGTGAAAGCAAGTATGAAATCCCTAAAGATTCAACACTAAAAGAGAATCAAAATAACAGCTCTGAAAAAGAGGCAGACACTAAAAAAGAAACAAAAGAAAATGAAGATAAAAAAGAAGAAAGTGACAGTGATAAACTGGAGATTAAAGCGGCTGGCACTGAAGGATCGTTAACGACTTATGAAGTGTCCGGCGCTGATAAAATCGAGCTTGAACTGAAGGCATCAGACAGCTCTTGGGTTCGAGTGCGCGATGAAAACAGCAGCTCGTTAAAAGAGGGAACGCTCAAAAAAGACGAAACCTATAAAAAAGACATAACTGATCAGAAACAAGTTGAAATCCGCACAGGATATGCACCTAATCTGAAAATAAAAATCAACGGTAAGGTTCTTTCTTATGAACTTGATCCGAATGATGTGATGGCACAAACCATTAAGATTGTAAATAAAAAGGAAGAAAAGTCATCTTAATTACCAGATGACTTTTCTTCACGTCCGAGTATGAAACTGGAGGGGCTTTATGTTTAACTTACCAAATAAAATCACACTAGCTAGAATCGCATTAATCCCAATCTTCATGATTATCATGCTGGCGCCGTTTGACTGGGGCAGGCTCGAATTTGGAGACGAATCGATCCCGGTCGCACACTTGGCGGGCGCTATTTTATTTATTATTGCATCCACAACAGACTGGGTGGACGGGTATTATGCCCGAAAACTGAATCTCGTGACAAACTTCGGGAAATTTCTTGATCCGCTTGCGGATAAACTGCTTGTATCCGCAGCGTTAATTATCCTTGTTCAATTTGATCTTGCTCCAGCTTGGATGGTCATTGTGATTATCAGCCGGGAGTTTGCCGTCACAGGTTTAAGGCTTGTCTTAGCCGGAACAGGAGAAGTAGTAGCTGCTAATATGCTTGGTAAAATTAAAACCTGGGCACAAATCATTGCGGTTTCCGCATTGCTTCTTCATAATCTTCCGTTTGAACTTGTGTCATTCCCGTTTGCTGACTTAGCGCTATGGGTAGCTGTCTTCTTTACTGTCGTATCAGGCTGGGAATATTTCTCTAAAAACTGGGAAGCGCTAAAAACATCTAACTAAGAAAGAAGGACTTACGTCATGGGATTTCCAAAAAAAGCAGAAATTATTGCAGTCGGTTCAGAGCTGTTGCTTGGCCAGATCGCCAATACAAATGCTCAATTTATCAGTAAACAGCTCGCTGAGATCGGAGTTAACGTATTTTATCATACAGCAGTCGGAGATAATCCGGAGCGGCTGAAGCAAGTCATCCGCATTGCTGAAGAACGCTCTGACTTCATTATTTTTTCAGGAGGTCTCGGACCGACAAAAGATGATCTGACGAAAGAAACGATTGCAAACGCGCTGGGACGTCCGCTCGTATTAAATGATGAAGCGTTCCAATCCATTGAGGACTATTTCAAACGGACCAAACGCACGATGTCACCTAATAACCGCAAACAGGCGCTTGTGATCGAAGGATCTGACGTACTGGCGAATCACTTTGGAATGGCGCCGGGAATGCTCACAGAGCATGAATCGCGCTTTTATATGCTTCTTCCTGGGCCACCAAGCGAGTTGCGTCCAATGTTTGAAAATGAAGCAAAGCCTCTTCTGCTGAAAAAGATGGGCTCAAATGAAAAAATTGTTTCAACTGTTCTTCGCTTTTTCGGTATCGGCGAATCTCAGCTTGAAGCCGATTTGGAAGACATTATTGATGCACAAACGAACCCGACAATCGCCCCTTTGGCGGCTGACGGAGAGGTGACGCTGCGACTGACAGCCAAACATGCTGACGAAAAGGAAACAGAGCGTCTGTTAAAAGAAACAGAGGCTGTTATCTTAGAACGAGTCGGTGAATTTTTCTATGGCTACGATGATACTTCCCTTGTAAAAGAGCTTTCTAAAGCATGTAAGGAAAAAGGCATTACGATTTCCGCGGCGGAAAGTTTTACCGGCGGGCTGTTTTCTGAATGGCTGACGGATCTTAGCGGGGCTTCAAAATTATTTGCCGGCGGCGTCGTTTGCTATACAAACGACGTGAAGCAGAATGTGCTTGGCGTCAAGAAGGAAACATTAGATCGTTTTGGCGCGGTCAGCAAGGAGTGCGCATCAGAGCTGGCAAAGGGTGTTCAAAAGCTCACTGGCAGCGACATCGGCATCAGCTTTACCGGTGTAGCAGGACCTGATACTCAAGAAGGGCATGAGCCTGGACATGTGTTTATCGGTATTTCAGCAAATGGAAAAGAAGAGGTTCACGAGTTTCACTTTGCCGGCTCCAGAACGGGAATCAGAAAACGAGGCGCTAAATACGGCTGCCATTTAATCTTGAAGCTTTTAGAGCAAAAATAATATTTTCAGCACATTATCCTCCTAAGAAAACATGATTTCTCTGATGCATTATGATATTTTGATAGAAATCACGCCAGGAAAAAATCCGAATATGCGTTCGCTTTTTTCTTGGCAAATCCCTTCAAACAGGGTATAGTATATGTAGTGGTAACATAAAGGAGGAAAAAATAGAATGAGTGATCGTCAGGCAGCCTTAGATATGGCTCTTAAACAAATAGAAAAACAGTTCGGTAAAGGTTCCATTATGAAACTGGGAGAAAAGACAGATACAAGAATTTCTACTGTCCCAAGCGGCTCCCTCGCTCTTGATACGGCACTGGGAATTGGCGGATATCCGCGCGGACGGATTATTGAAGTATACGGTCCTGAAAGCTCAGGTAAAACAACTGTTGCGCTCCATGCGATTGCTGAGGTTCAGCAGCAAGGCGGACAAGCCGCGTTTATCGATGCGGAGCATGCGTTAGATCCGGTATACGCGCAGAAGCTCGGAGTCAACATCGAAGAGCTCTTACTGTCTCAGCCTGATACAGGCGAGCAGGCGCTTGAAATTGCGGAAGCGTTGGTTCGAAGCGGTGCAGTTGACATTGTCGTAGTCGACTCTGTGGCGGCTCTCGTTCCGAAAGCGGAAATTGAAGGCGACATGGGAGATTCACATGTCGGTTTACAAGCACGCTTAATGTCTCAAGCGCTTCGTAAGCTTTCAGGGGCCATTAACAAATCGAAGACAATTGCGATTTTCATTAACCAAATTCGTGAAAAAGTCGGCGTTATGTTTGGAAACCCGGAAACAACTCCTGGCGGCCGTGCGCTGAAATTCTACTCTTCCGTGCGTCTCGAAGTGCGCCGTGCTGAACAGCTGAAACAAGGCAACGACGTAATGGGGAACAAAACGAAAATCAAAGTCGTAAAAAACAAGGTGGCTCCGCCGTTCCGTACAGCCGAGGTTGACATTATGTACGGAGAAGGCATCTCAAAAGAAGGCGAAATCATTGATCTTGGAACTGAACTTGATATCGTGCAAAAAAGCGGTTCATGGTACTCTTATGAAGAAGAGCGTCTTGGACAAGGCCGTGAAAATGCAAAACAATTCCTGAAAGAAAATAAAGATATCATGCTGATGATCCAGGAGCAAATTCGTGAACATTACGGCTTGGATAATCACGGAGTAGTGCAGCAGCAAGCTGAAGAGGCACAAGAAGAACTCGAATTTGAAGAATAAAAATATAATAAGTTTGAAATGATACAAAAGGCTGAGTGAAAAACTCAGCCTTTTTGTATTTTGCAAAAAAATGATAAAAATATTGCTTTTTTTGACAACTTTTTCAGTGCTTTATTCGTCTAACAAAACGTGTGCAAAATGGAATTTATTTTGGGAGGAAAAAATGAATGACAAGCCCAACCCGCAGGAGAACTGCAAAACGCAGACGGAGAAAACTAAATAAAAGAGGCAAACTTTTGCTTGGTCTTTTAGCAGTGATGATTTGCTTTACGATTTGGAATGCGCTTCATCGAAATAGTGAAGAAAACGAGCCATCTCAAGAAACTGCAGCAGTTTCAGATACCAGTCAGAAAAAAGAAGTCAAAAAGAAAACCGCCAAAAAAACAGAGGAACAAATCAAAACAGTCGATCGTAATCAAAAAATAAGCAATTATTTAAATGAGATCGGTTTCAGCGGAACAGCCATGATTGTCAGAAATGGAGAAATCGTAACAAGTAAAGGTTTTGGTTATGCAGACCGTAAACATCACATTCAAAATAATCCATTGACATCTTTTTATATCGGTTCGTCACAAAAAGCGCTGATTGCAACCGCAATTTTGCAGCTTGAGGAAAAGGGGAAACTTCAGACAAGTGATCCGGTAAGCACGTATTTACCTCATTTCCCTAACGGACAAACGATTACTTTGAAGAATCTGCTTACACATACATCGGGAATAAACGGACATATTGAAGGAAACGGCGCAATCACTCCGGAAGATTTAGTAAAAGACATAGAACGTCAGGGAATCAAACGCCAGCCGGGCGTATGGGACTATAAGGATTCCAACTATTCTGTTCTCGCTTATATTGTTGCTGAAGTGAGCGGCGAGTCCTATGAACAATACATAACGAATCATATTTTTAAACCGGCGGGAATGACGCATGCAGGCTTTTATAAAACATATAATAAAGAACCTTATCCTGCTGTCGGGTATAAGCTGAAGGGCGGCAGAACGTTTACACCGTATATGCCTGATTTATCCCAGCTGTATGGGGCCGGTGATATATATATGAGTGCTATAGATATGTACAAATTTGACCAAGCGCTGATAGACGGCAAACTGTACTCGCCAAAAAGCTATGAAAAGATGCTGACACCAGGGAGCAGCTCTACATACGGTATGGGATTTTATGTTGCTCCCGGAAGCTATTCAAACCATGGTGTCATGCCGGGCTTCAACATCTTGAACAGCTTTAGCAAATCTGGGCAAACGATTGTAGTTTTGTTCTCAAACATTCAAAATAACGCTAAACTCGGCCAAGTGAACAATAAAATATACCAGCTTTTGAATCAAGAATAATTCATGATCTTCTTTTGGAAGGATTGCATTCGGCACGCTAAAAGGCATCTGGTCGCAATCGTTAAGATGGCAAGCTTGACAAGTATTTCCGACACATTTACAATGAAGTTGTAACATTTGTTTTTTTAACATGATTGTTAAACCATTTAAACTTGACAAGGGCGATGAAAATACTCATTCCCTGTGAAGGTTCTGTATGTTGAGAAAACTAGACAATGTACATGCCGACACTTATTTAAGCAACAACCAAGTTCATAGCAAGAGGAGGTGAAAGTATGACCCCAATTATGATGGTTCTCATCTCCATTTTGCTGATTCTACTCGGTTTAGTTGTTGGCTACTTTGTTCGTAAAACCATTGCCGAAGCGAAAATTGCGGGCGCACGCGGTGCAGCCGAGCAAATTCTTGAAGATGCAAAGCGTGATGCTGAAGCACTGAAAAAAGAAGCTCTGCTTGAAGCAAAGGATGAAATCCACAAACTTCGAATAGATGCTGAACAGGAAGTTCGTGAAAGACGAAATGAGCTTCAAAAACAAGAAAACCGTTTACTCCAAAAGGAGGAAAACCTTGATCGCAAACATGAGGGAATTGATAAACGGGAAGCGATGTTGGAGAAGAAAGATCATTCTCTGAATGAACGACAACAACATATTGAAGAGATGGAAAGCAAAGTGGATGAGATGATTCGTATGCAGCAGTCAGAGTTGGAACGAATTTCGAGTCTGACTCGTGATGAAGCAAAACAAATCATTCTTGAGCGGGTTGAAAACGAGCTTTCACATGACATCGCCATCATGACAAAAGAAACTGAAAACCGTGCGAAAGAAGAGGCGGATAAGAAAGCGAAAAACATTCTTTCACTCGCCTTACAGCGCTGCGCAGCGGACCACGTTGCCGAAACAACGGTATCAGTTGTCAATCTTCCAAATGATGAGATGAAAGGACGTATCATCGGACGGGAAGGGCGTAACATTCGTACGCTTGAAACGCTGACAGGTATTGACCTGATTATTGATGATACACCTGAAGCTGTCATTCTTTCCGGATTTGATCCGATCAGACGTGAGACAGCAAGGATTGCTCTTGATAAACTCGTTCAGGATGGCCGTATTCATCCGGCACGGATTGAAGAAATGGTTGAAAAATCTCGCCGCGAGGTCGATGACTATATTCGTGAGATGGGTGAGCAAACGACATTTGAGGTTGGCGTTCACGGCCTCCACCCAGATCTCATCAAGATCCTCGGCCGCTTAAAGTTCCGTACAAGCTACGGTCAAAATGTGCTCAAGCATTCCATGGAAGTCGCATTCTTGGCCGGTCTAATGGCATCGGAGCTTGGAGAAGACGCAAAGCTTGCTAAACGTGCGGGCCTTCTTCACGACATCGGAAAAGCAATTGACCATGAAGTAGAAGGAAGCCACGTTGAAATCGGGGTAGAGCTTGCGACCAAATATAAAGAGCACCCAGTCGTGATTAACAGTATTGCATCACACCACGGGGATGAAGAGCCGACTTCTATTATCGCTGTGCTGGTAGCTGCAGCAGATGCACTTTCCGCTGCAAGACCTGGCGCAAGAAGTGAGACGCTCGAGAATTATATTCGAAGACTTGAAAAGCTCGAAGAAATTTCTGAGTCCTACGAAGGTGTAGAAAAATCATTTGCGATTCAGGCTGGACGCGAAGTGCGCATTATGGTGAAGCCGGATTCAATTAATGATCTTGAAGCTCATCGACTGGCGCGAGATATCCGTAAGCGAATTGAGGACGAGCTTGATTATCCAGGTCATATTAAAGTGACGGTAATCAGAGAAACTCGAGCCGTAGAGTATGCAAAATAAAGTGATGCGCTAAGCATCACTTTATTTTTTTGACGGCCAAGGAATTTTCAAGAAGAAAGGATTTACAAAATGAGAATTTTATTTATCGGAGATGTTGTCGGTTCACCGGGCCGTGACATGGTCAAAGAATATGTACCAAAGCTAAAAACAAAATATAAGCCTCACTTTACCATTATTAATGGTGAAAATGCTGCACATGGAAAAGGCCTGACAGAAAAAATTTATCACAGCTTAATCCAAGCCGGTGCAGATGCAATCACAATGGGGAACCACACATGGGATAAAAAAGAAATTTTCGATTTTATAGATGACGTTCCGAACTTGGTTCGCCCCGCAAACTTTCCAGAGGGAACACCGGGAAAAGGGATAACCTATGTGAAAGCAAACGGCAAAGAGCTTGCCGTCATTAATTTACAGGGACGCACGTTTTTACCGCCGCTTGATGATCCGTTTTTAAAAGTGGATGAATTGATTGTAGAAGCTGCGAAAAGAACACCGTACATTTTTATCGACTTCCATGCTGAAGCGACAAGTGAGAAGCTCGCACTTGGCTGGTACACGGATGGACGGGCATCAGCTGTTGTTGGAACTCATACACACGTGCAAACAGCGGATAACCGCATTTTGCCGAAGGGTACAGCATATATTACTGATGTAGGAATGACTGGCCCATATGACGGTATACTGGGGATGGACAGAGAGACGATTATCAAGCGCTTCAAAACAAACCTTCCAGTGCGTTTTACTGTCGCTGAAGGAAAAACAACACTGAGCGGTGTTGTCATCGACATCGATGATCAAACGAAAAAAGCCGTTAAAATCGAACGTATTTTAATCAATGATGATCACATGTTCTTTGAATAATTGAACATATGGTTATTTTATAAAAATATTAAAAAGAAAAGCAGGAATATAGCAACTCCTTAGTGAATATAGTAAAAATGGAAGGTAGCCCGCTATTTTTGAAAAGCATTGTGGGGATGGCTTTTTGGATAGCAACATCTAATAATGATTGTTCTAATGAACACTCACTTATCCATTGTAAAACTAAGGGGGAGCAGAAATGGAAATCTTAAAAGTTTCAGCAAAATCGAGTCCAAATTCAGTGGCAGGTGCGCTTGCAGGTGTGTTAAGAGAGCGAGGGGCCGCCGAGATTCAAGCAATTGGAGCGGGTGCATTAAACCAAGCTGTAAAAGCTGTGGCGATTGCCAGGGGATTTGTGGCGCCTAGCGGCGTAGATTTGATTTGTATTCCGGCTTTTACTGATATTCAAATCGATGGTGAAGAAAGAACGGCGATTAAATTAATCGTGGAGCCTCGCTAAAAACAAATAAAGCATTCTCAACCTGTTTGCCTCATGCAAACAGGTTGTTTTTCATTTATTGTGATATTTTCTTCCGATAGTATTTTCGGCATATAAATGACGGGAATACAAAAGTCAGAAATGAACTAGAACGTTTCAGAAAAAAATTTCGTCCATTTTTCAAGACGGATACTTTTGTCTTTCTCAGAAAGACAGTGCTATTTACGCTTATTCCATATCATGGTACAATCCGAATGTAACAAGAATTTTTCAAGGAGGATTGTACATGCAGAGTGGAAAGATGAAAGCTCTAATGAAAAAGGACGGGGCGTTTGGTGCTGTGCTGACTGAAGTTCCCATTCCTGAGATTGATAAACATGAAGTCCTCATAAAAGTAAAAGCTGCTTCCATATGCGGCACGGATGTGCATATTTATAATTGGGATCAATGGGCACGTCAGAGAATCAAAACACCTTATGTTTTCGGCCATGAGTTCAGCGGCATTGTTGAAGCTGTAGGAGAGAATGTCGGCAGTGTAAAAGTGGGGGAGTATGTGTCTGCTGAAACGCATATTGTCTGCGGTGAATGTGTCCCTTGCGTAACCGGAAAATCTCATGTTTGTACCAATACTGCTATTATCGGGGTGGACACAGCAGGCTGTTTTGCGGAGTATGTAAAAGTCCCCGCTGATAACGTTTGGAAGAATCCCGCCGATATGGACCCAGCGGTTGCTTCCATTCAAGAGCCTTTAGGAAATGCGGTTCATACAGTACTCGAGAGCCAGCCGGCAGGAGGGACGACTGCAGTCATTGGATGCGGACCGATTGGTCTTATGGCTGTTGCGGTTGCAAAAACAGCAGGTGCTTCTCAGGTGATTGCGATTGATAAAAATGAATACAGGCTGGCGCTCGCCAAACAAATGGGAGCTGCACGTACTGTTTCTATTGAAAAAGAAGATCCGCTCAAAATTGTAAGCGCTTTAACGGATGGGGAAGGAGCGGATCTCGTTTGTGAAATGTCGGGCCATCCCTCAGCGATTGCCCAAGGTCTTGCGATGGCTGCGAATGGCGGAAGATTTCATATTCTCAGCTTGCCGGAACATCCAGTGACAATTGATTTGACGAATAAAGTGGTATTTAAAGGACTTACGATCCAAGGAATCACAGGAAGAAAAATGTTTTCGACATGGCGGCAGGTGTCTCAATTGCTCAGATCAAACGTGCTCGATCTTTCACCTGTTATTACCCATCAGTTTCCGTTAGAGGAGTTTGAGAAAGGATTCGAACTGATGAGAAGCGGCCAGTGCGGAAAAGTGATTTTAATTCCATAATAGGGGGATAAACATGACGAAGGAATTTGAGTTTTTAAAAGCAGAGCTTGATAGAATGAAAGAAAACCATACATGGCAAGAGATAAAACAGCTTGAATCAATGCAGGGACCTTCTGTCACAGTAAATCACAAAAACGTCATTCAGCTTTCTTCTAATAACTACCTCGGATTTACTTCACACCCAAGACTCATCAAAGCCGCGCAGGAGGCTGTTCAGCAATTTGGAGCCGGCACCGGATCAGTGAGAACGATTGCCGGTACACTTACAATGCATCAAGAGCTTGAGCAAAAGCTGGCAGCCTTTAAAAAAACGGAGGCGGCACTTGTATTCCAATCAGGCTTTACAACCAACCAAGGCGTACTTTCAAGTATTCTTTCAAAAGAAGATATTGTCATCTCAGATGAATTAAACCATGCCTCTATCATCGACGGAATCAGGCTGACAAAGGCGGATAAAAAGGTGTATCAGCATGTTGATATGAGTGATTTAGAGAGGGTGCTGAGAAAGTCAATGAATTATCGGATACGTCTGATTGTGACAGACGGCGTATTTTCCATGGATGGCAACATAGCCCCTTTGCCTGATATTGTAGCGCTCGCTGAGAAATATGACGCATTTGTGATGGTGGATGACGCCCATGCATCCGGAGTGCTTGGCGAAAACGGGAGGGGAACGGTGAACCACTTCGGTCTTGACGGCAGAGTCCATATTCAGGTTGGAACGCTAAGCAAGGCAATCGGAGTGCTCGGTGGCTACGCTGCCGGTTCAAAGGTGCTGATCGATTATTTGCGCCATAAAGGCCGTCCGTTTTTATTCAGCACGTCCCATCCGCCGGCTGTCACCGCAGCTTGTATGGAAGCGATTGATGTATTGCTGGAGGAGCCGGAGCATATGGAGCGCTTATGGGAAAATACGGCCTATTTTAAATCAATGCTTATGAAAATGGGTTTGACTCTCACACAGAGTGAAACGCCGATTCTTCCGATTTTAATAGGTGATGAAGGTGTGGCAAAGCAATTTTCTGATCAGCTCCTTTCGCGCGGCGTTTTTGCCCAAAGCATTGTATTTCCGACTGTTGCAAAGGGGAAAGCCAGAATTCGCACGATTATCACCGCTGAGCATACCAAAGAAGAACTGAATGAGGCGCTTGACGTCATCAAAAAGACGGCTGAAGAACTCCAGCTATTGTAAGAGGAAGAGAATACTCTTCCTCTTTTTATTCCTTATTGATTATTATTCTCAATGAGTGTACAATGATAGGTTGCCAGTTGTGCAGAGCTTCAATAACCTTTATACTGGAGGGTGGAAGTTTGGTTTGAAAGGAGAAATCATGACATGAATGAAAAACAAAAATTAGAGAGCGGACAAGTTAATCCATCGGACAAAAAATCCGAGAAGGATTACAGCAAGTACTTTGAAGCTGTTTACATTCCGCCTTCCTTAAAAGATGCGAAAAAACGAGGCAAGGAAGCCGTTACTTATCATAATGACTTTAAAATTTCTGAACAATTTAAAGGGCTGGGAGACGGAAGGAAGTTCTATATCCGTACGTACGGCTGCCAAATGAATGAACACGATACAGAGGTTATGGCAGGGATTTTTATGGCGCTCGGTTACGAAGCGACAAACTCTGTTGACGATGCCAATGTTATTTTGTTAAATACATGCGCAATCCGCGAAAATGCCGAGAACAAGGTGTTTGGTGAGCTGGGGCATTTAAAAGCGCTGAAAAAAAACAATCCCGATCTGATTTTAGGCGTGTGCGGCTGTATGTCCCAAGAGGAATCAGTCGTGAACCGGATTTTGAAAAAACATCCGTTTGTCGATATGATTTTCGGAACGCATAACATCCATCGCCTGCCAGAGCTTTTGTCAGAAGCATACCTTTCAAAAGAAATGGTCATAGAAGTTTGGTCCAAGGAAGGGGACGTTATTGAAAACCTTCCGAAAGTCCGGAACGGAAAAATTAAGGGCTGGGTCAATATCATGTACGGCTGTGACAAATTCTGTACGTATTGCATTGTGCCTTACACACGCGGAAAAGAAAGAAGCCGCCGCCCTGAAGAGATCATTCAGGAAGTGAGAAGGCTTGCAAGCGAAGGCTACAAAGAAATTACACTATTAGGCCAAAACGTAAACGCGTACGGAAAAGACTTTGAAGATATGACGTACGGTCTCGGTGATTTGATGGATGAACTGAGAAAAATCGATATCCCAAGAATCCGTTTTACAACGAGTCATCCGCGTGACTTTGACGACCGCCTTATTGAAGTGCTGGCAAAAGGCGGCAACCTGCTTGATCACATTCATCTTCCGGTTCAATCAGGAAGCTCAGAGGTTCTGAAACTGATGGCCCGCAAATATGACAGAGAGCGTTATATGGAGCTCGTTCGAAAAATTAAGGAAGCAATGCCGAATGCATCTTTGACAACGGACATTATCGTCGGATTCCCGAACGAAACGGACGAACAGTTTGAAGAAACGCTTTCTCTTTACCGTGAAGTGGAGTTTGACAGCGCCTATACGTTCATTTATTCTCCGCGTGAGGGCACTCCGGCTGCCAAAATGAAAGATAATGTACCGATGCGCGTGAAAAAAGAACGTCTGCAGCGTCTGAACGCACTAGTGAATGAAATTTCTGCTAAAAAAATGAAGGAATACGAAGGCCAGGTTGTCGAAGTATTAGTTGAGGGTGAAAGCAAAAATAACCCTGATATTCTTGCCGGCTACACTGAAAAAAGCAAGCTTGTCAATTTCAAAGGGCCGAAGGAAGCAATCGGCAAAATCGTCCGCGTGAAAATCCAGCAAGCGAAAACATGGTCGCTTGACGGAGAAATGGTAGGAGAAGCAATCGAGGTGAAATAAGATGACGCTCTACTCAAAAAAAGACATTGTGCAGCAGGCACGAAACCTTGCAAAAATGATCTCTGAAACAGAAGAGGTTGATTTTTTCAAACGGGCTGAAGCGCAAATCAATGAGAATGACAAAGTGTCTGCAATCATTAATCAGATTAAAGCCCTGCAAAAGCAAGCTGTCAATCTGAAGCATTACGAAAAGCATGAAGCGCTCAAACAAGTAGAAGCAAAAATTGACGCGCTGCAAGAAGAGCTTGAAGAGATTCCTGTCATCCAGGAATTCAGAGACTCGCAGATGGAGGTAAATGACCTTCTGCAGCTCGTTGCACACACCATTTCCAACCAAGTCACAAATGAAATCATCACGTCAACCGGCGGAAACCTTCTGAAAGGGGAAACCGGTTCAAAGGTGAAGCATTCAAATAACAGCTGTTCTTTCTAAACACGGTGCCTTTACAGGCCCGTGTTTTTTTAGACTTATGCGGGTAAAAATGAACTAAAAAATCTATGTGCCAAATGTTCAAAGTATTTTTTGGGGTTCTCACCCGCGAAGAAACTTTATCGCACTTATAAGTAAAGTTTCTAGGCGCGCCTGCATACAATGGAACAGAAACTTTGTATTTTTATATTTTAATTATAAAAATGCACACTAGACAAATGCCCAGCATAAGATAACACGAAGAAGAACAAGGAGGCATGCCGGAATGTCTGAATACAGGGAAATTATTACGAAGGCGGTAGTAGCGAAAGGCAGAAAATTCACCCAATGCACCAATACCATCTCCCCTGAGAAAAAACCGAGCAGCATTTTGGGTGGTTGGATCATTAACCACAAGTATGACGCTGAAAAAATCGGGAAAACAGTAGAAATTGAAGGGTATTATGATATAAACGTATGGTACTCTTACGCGGACAACACAAAAACAGAGGTTGTCACAGAACGGGTGAAATACGTAGATGTCATTAAACTCAGATACAGAGACAACAATTACTTAGATGATGAGCATGAAGTGATTGCGAAAGTCCTTCAGCAGCCTAACTGTCTTGAAGTGACCATTTCACCGAATGGAAATAAAATTGTTGTGCAGGCAGAAAGGGAATTTTTGGCGGAAGTGGTGGGAGAAACAAAAGTTGTTGTTGAGGTTAATCCTGACTGGGAAGAAGAGGACGAAGAAGATTGGGAAGATGAGCTTGATGAAGAGCTGGAAGACATCAATCCTGAATTTTTAGTGGGAGATCCTGAAGAATAAAAAAGGGACTAGGGGAGGCAGTACCCCCAAGTCTCTTTTTTATATTGATATATCATTCTTTTATCACTTTTTGTTTATGTTATAATGAAGGCTGGAAAAAAGAAACGTTGATACATAGTGAGGGATTAAACAATGGCCGGTTATACGCCTATGATACAGCAATATTTAAAAATAAAGGCAGAGCACCAGGATGCCTTTTTATTTTTTCGCCTTGGTGATTTTTACGAAATGTTTTTTGAGGACGCCAAAAAAGCGTCACAAGAGCTGGAAATAACATTAACGAGCAGAGACGGCGGTGCGGCTGAAAAAATACCGATGTGCGGTGTGCCGTATCATTCTGCTTCTGCGTATATTGAGCAGCTTATTAAAAAAGGGTACAAAGTGGCGATCTGTGAACAGACGGAAGATCCGAAAGCCGCAAAGGGCGTCGTGAAACGGGAAGTGGTTCAGCTTATTACGCCCGGAACAGTAATGGACGGTAAAGGCATCCATGAATCAGAAAACAACTTTATCGCATCTGTTTCCGTCTGCTCGAACGGATACGGACTGGCGCTGTCTGATTTAACAACGGGAGAAAATTTGGCTGTCTTGATTGAACGGCTTGAAGACGTCATATCAGAAATTTATTCAGTCGGTGCACGGGAAATCGTCGTTTCAGGAAGCATGGATCCTGATAAGGTCGTACAGCTGAAAGAGCGGTGCGGTGCAACGATCTCAATTGAAGACGGAGAAACAGACGAACACGTAACGATCATTGAGCACTTAAATGATGGAGATGTAATAAAAACGTTTTTACGCTTATATACGTATCTGAAAAGAACCCAAAAGCGCAGCCTAGATCATCTTCAGCCCGTACAGGTGTATGAGCTTGAGGAAGCGATGAAAATTGACTTGTACTCAAAGCGAAATTTGGAGCTCACTGAAACGATCCGTTCGAAAAATAAAAAAGGCTCTCTTTTGTGGCTGCTGGATGAAACAAAAACTGCCATGGGAGGCAGGCTGCTTAAACAGTGGATTGACCGGCCGCTCATCAGAGTCAATCAAATCGAAGAGCGCCAAGAAATGGTGGAAACATTGATATCCCATTTCTTTGAACGGGAAGATCTGCGTGAACGTTTAAAAGAAGTATATGACTTAGAACGCCTTGCAGGCCGTGTTGCATTCGGAAATGTCAATGCACGGGATTTAATTCAGCTGAAGGAATCGTTAAAGCAAGTGCCTGGTATCAAACAGCTGGTTGCTTCACTGGCTCATGACAAAGCTAAGGAACGTGCGGAACGGATTGATCCTTGCGGGGATGTGCTTGAATTGCTGGAAGAAGCGCTGTACGCTAACCCTCCTTTATCGTTAAAAGAAGGGAACCTGATTAAAGACGGATACAATCAAAAGCTCGATGAATACCGTGATGCAAGCAGAAACGGAAAGGACTGGATTGCCCGCCTGGAACAGCAGGAGCGTGAATACACAGGCATTCGCTCTTTAAAGGTCGGCTTCAATAAAGTTTTCGGTTATTATATTGAAGTGACAAAAGCGAATTTGCACTTGCTTGAGGAAGGGCGCTATGAGAGGAAGCAGACGTTAACGAATGCAGAGCGCTACATCACACCTGAATTAAAAGAAAAAGAAGCGCTCATTTTAGAAGCGGAAAATAACATCTGCGAACTGGAATACGAGCTGTTCACCGAACTGCGTGAGAAAGTGAAGCGGTATATTCCGCGTCTGCAGCAGCTTGCCAAACAGATGAGCGAGCTTGATGCACTTCAGTGCTTTGCGACAATCAGTGAAAATCGTCACTATACGAAACCGGAGTTCTCTGAAGATGAAGTCGAAGTGATTGAAGGCAGACACCCGGTTGTTGAAAAAGTCATGGACAGCCAGGAATATGTCCCGAACAATTGTATAATGGGCGATAACAGACAAATGCTTCTCATTACCGGTCCAAACATGTCAGGGAAAAGTACGTATATGAGACAAATCGCGCTCATTTCCATCATGGCGCAAATCGGCTGCTTTGTACCCGCGAAGAAAGCGGTGCTTCCGATTTTTGATCAAATATTCACGCGAATCGGCGCTGCAGATGATTTGATTTCCGGACAAAGTACATTTATGGTGGAAATGCTTGAAGCCAAAAATGCGATTGTCAATGCGACGAAAAACAGCCTTATTCTGTTTGACGAAATCGGCCGGGGAACGTCCACTTATGACGGTATGGCGCTGGCACAAGCGATTATCGAATATGTTCACGATCATATCGGCGCCAAAACGCTGTTCAGCACACACTATCACGAGCTGACCGTTCTTGAGGACAAGCTGCATCAGCTGAAAAACGTTCATGTGCGTGCAGAGGAATATAATGGAACGGTTGTCTTTCTTCATCAAATAAAAGAAGGGGCAGCCGACAAAAGCTACGGTATCCATGTAGCCCAGCTTGCCGAGCTGCCGGAAGATCTCATTTCGCGCGCTCAAGATATTTTAAAAGAGCTTGAGCATTCAGGGAACAAACCGGAAGTGCCAGTGCAGAAGCAAAAGCCCGAGGTGAAAGAAGAGCCGGCACAGCTGTCCTTTTTTGATGAAGCGGAAAAGCCTGCTGAAGCGCCGAAGCTTTCAAAAAAAGAAAAGCAAGTGCTTGATGCCTTCAAATCACTTAATATATTAGATATGACACCGCTTGAAGCGATGAATGAGATGTACAAGCTGCAAAAGAAATTACATTAAAACGGGGTGATGAATGTGGCAAAAGTCATCCAGCTGTCAGATGAGCTTTCAAATAAAATAGCGGCGGGCGAGGTTGTGGAACGGCCCGCCTCAGTCGTCAAAGAATTGGTGGAAAATGCGATCGACGCTGACAGCACAGTCATTGAAATCGATATTGAGGAAGCAGGTCTTGCATCCATTCGAGTGTTGGATAACGGCGAAGGAATGGAAAATGAAGATTGCAAGCGTGCTTTCCGCCGCCACGCAACGAGTAAAATTAAAGATGAAAATGATTTATTCAGGGTGAGAACGCTTGGGTTTAGGGGAGAAGCACTGCCGAGTATCGCGTCAGTCTCCCATCTGGAGATTACGACAAGCACCGGTGAGGGCGCAGGGACGAAGCTCGTCCTCCAAGGAGGAAACGTCATTTCTGAATCACGTTCCTCAAGCAGAAAGGGAACTGAAATCGTCGTTTCTAACCTGTTTTTTAACACACCGGCCCGCTTGAAATATATGAAAACCGTTCATACAGAGCTTGGAAATATTACTGATGTAGTCAACCGTATTGCACTGGCGCATCCGGAGGTATCAATTCGCCTGCGCCATCATGGGAAAAACCTGCTTCAAACGAACGGAAACGGAGATGTGCGTCATGTCCTGGCAGCGATTTACGGAACGGCTGTCGCCAAAAAAATGCTTCCGCTGCATGTGAGCTCTTTGGATTTTGAAGTAAAGGGATATATCGCTCTCCCAGAGATTACACGGGCGTCGAGAAATTATATGTCGTCTGTGATCAATGGCCGTTACATTAAAAATTTCCCGCTCGTCAAAGCGGTCCATGAAGGATACCATACGCTTCTGCCCATTGGGCGTCATCCGATTACCTTTATAGAAATTACAATGGACCCGATTTTAGTCGATGTCAACGTGCACCCATCGAAGCTTGAGGTCCGTCTCAGCAAGGAAACAGAGCTACATGACTTAATTCGTGACGGAATTAAAGATGTATTTAAACAGCAGCAGCTGATTCCGAGTGCCCAGCTTCCGAAAAAATCAGTACCTGTCATCAAAAATGAGCAACAGTTTATAACCTTTGATGAAAAGCCTGCGGAAAGAAAAGTTCCGGAAAAAGCGCCTGCGCCATCTTATTCCCCAATGAAGCTCAGCTCAGTCGTGAAAGAGCCGGTTGATGCGGAGGAAGAATTGCCTCCTCTCCAATTTAATGCTCCTCCTATCGTTGATGAGGAACAAAGCATTGAGGTGCCTGATGTTTCAGAAGAACAGCCTGAAGCATTTGAGCAAGAATACCACCAAGAAGAACAGCCAGAGCCAACGTCTGAGCGGGTGCCGATTATGTACCCAATCGGCCAAATGCATGGGACTTATATATTGGCACAAAACGAAAACGGCCTGTATATTATCGACCAGCACGCCGCCCAAGAGCGTATTAAGTACGAATACTTCCGTGAAAAGGTGGGAGAGGTTGAATCTGAGGTGCAGGATATGATCGTGCCGTTGACGTTCCACTACTCCACGAACGAGGCATTGATTATTGAACAGCACAAACAAGAACTCGAAAGCGTCGGTGTTTTTTTAGAGTCATTCGGCTCAAACAGCTACATCGTCCGCTGCCACCCGGCCTGGTTTCCAAAGGGGGAAGAAGCTGAGCTGATAGAAGAAATCATTCAGCAGGTGCTCGACTCCAAACATATTGATATTAAAAAACTGCGCGAGGAAGCGGCGATTATGATGAGCTGCAAGGGCTCCATCAAAGCGAACCGCCACCTCAGAAATGACGAAATCAAAGCGCTTCTGGACGACCTCCGAAGCACATCAGACCCATTTACATGCCCGCACGGCCGGCCGATCATCATACACCATTCGACATATGAAATGGAAAAGATGTTCAAACGCGTGATGTAGCGGGGTTGGGCAAAGGGTAATACCCTTTGCCCAATATTTTGTCCATACATTTTTCAAGCATTGAGATATTCTTCGAATTGATCAATGCTTTTTTTATTGTGTTTTTTGGTGATATGAATATAAACATCTGCAGTCAATATTGACTGTAGTATCGGCCAAGTCGTTCACTAACATATTTGAGATCAGCATCAGTTTCTAACAGCATGATTGCATGAGTATGCCTTAGATCATGCGGAGTAATATGGTGCAAATCTGTTTTTTCTAGAACCGCGTTTATCACTTTATTAATTGAACTTATTAATAGGGATTTATACACTGGGCTGAAGGATAAAAACGGCAGAGAGATTTACGAACATGATTTGGCCGTTTTTCTTGGTAGAACATACACGGTCTGTTACTTCAATGGTTACTATGCTTTAACACTAAATTCAAGCAATATCAACTGTATCCCGTTAAATAGCGGAATACAGTTAGAAGTGATAGGTGACGTATATCAAAATCCAAAAGTGTTAGGCGGTGCAAAATGATGATTCCTTTACAAGTTGAGCTTCAGCGGGCAGTCAAAGCCACGAAAGACGAAGCGATGACAGTTGAGCAGGCGGCGGAATATTTGAAAGTACATCCCGATTACATACCGGTGCTCGTGGCAAAGTCAGACGATCTGAAAATGATCGGTGATACCATTATCGCAAAACGGGATAAAACACATATCTGGCTGGTAGCAATCGCAGTTGCAGGGGGTATTTCCGCATTGGAAGTACTGCCGTAGTGGTTGGGAGATAGTACCAAAACTCTTATATTAGTTATCTTTTACACTCATTAAACAGTAGTCTGAGTTATAACTAGCAATAAAGTGAAACCTTCTATTCTTTTTTTCGTAATTACGATAAGGAGGTGTCATGCAGTGATGGATATAGAGAATGAATTATTCGAACTTTACATGGAAGTAAAAAAAGTTAAGAAGTTTAAGAGCATGTTTTTAGATTCACCTTTTATAAAAAAAGAGAGGGCTCAAGAAAAGAACAAGATTTATTTGCTCCTTTTTTGTAAATTAATTTCTTGTTTAGTGTTGTATATATTATGTTGGTTTTTCTTAGATAAATACTTATATGAAAATAAATTACCTTATACAGTACTTTTATTAGCTTCTTTCTTTACTTTTTGTTTTCTTACCGGTTTAAGTGTAAATCAGGCTTCAACTAAATTTGCAAGATTAGCCGGGTTTCGGGAGTTTCATCTTTTGAAAAAAAAGGTTGTTTATGAAGCTTTTGAAAAACGCTTGAGGTCTCGTAATTTTACTGTAAATCAAATAGAAAAATATCTTTTACCTTATCTAAAATCACAAAATGAAGATAGACTAGCAGGCTCTACAATAACATTTCTAAAGAATATCATTCCAACTATTTTTGTTTCGATAATTACCAGTTTTTTTGCGCTTCTTATTAACACTGCCGTTAGAGAACCGAATCTAAAACAAGAAGATTTTGATGTTGCCATGGTTACATGGATCTCATTAGGGATACAAACAATAGTAATGGGAGCTTTTATGTTTAAATTAATACATCATTTGCAGAGTATTTTAGACTATAAAAAAAATCATAAATTACTTGAAACTCTTTTTTATAATTATCTCTTAAAGAAGGATAGAAAACCATGAAGACATCCTAATAGCACAGGTCCAAGATGGAGACGCCTGCGGACACTGATCACTGTACAGAGAAATCTGTGCTTTGGTTGGTGTCAGTTTTTATTTGAACGGAGGGACGGCATGAAGAAGAGGAAGAAAAAGTCCAATAAAAACGCGCAGGAGCGTTCTGAACGGTTTTGTCGGCAAATGGTAGGGTCAAGATTGAAAAGAGGCAAAGGTGGGGTTTTAAAACGTAAATAAACGGGAGGGTAAAAATATGATCAATTAACATTAAACATTCCTCAGATTGACGAAGAAGCGACTAAATCAAAAGCAGAGAAGCTGCTTGATCAATACCGGTTATATCTCTTGCAGGTGCCAGATGATTTTTTACCAAAGGTTACACCTACTTACAGTATTGTTCCGCCCAGCATTACAAATGAGTTTCATTCTTCTACAGAAGATGCAGCATTAAAGCGTCTTGATTGGGAGATTCAGCGTGACAAATTCTTAAAAAGGATTCAAAGGGCTGTTAACCGGCTTTTTCAAAGAGATCGGCAGATCATTGTCATGCTCTATATGAAGCCGGAAGAAATGTACGATTATGAAGTGTATGCAGAAATGGGCTTAGTCAGCGCAGCTATTATCGTGTAAAAGCAAAAGCTCTCTATCGGCTGGCGATTGCTCTGAGAGAAGAAGTCTACGGCTTCTTAATGAATTTTGTTCAACCAATATGTGATCCGGAATGTATCTTCTACATCAAGAGGTTTTTAAAAAAGCAAAACATGAAGAATTACATGTTATTCGTGACCAGTATCAATTCAGGGCTCCGCATATCTGATATTCTGCAGCTGAGAGTAAGAGACGCTAAACGGCCATACTTCAATCTAATCGAGAAGAAAACGAAAAAGAAAAAGAGAATTGATATGACGCCAGAGAATAAAAAGGACGTTTAATCATAAAAATCTACCCTCGATGTATAAACCGGGGTTTTTTTATGCAAAAAAACCTATT
The DNA here is from genome assembly GCF_002796895.1 of Bacillus sp. SN1. Taxonomy (NCBI): domain Bacteria; kingdom Bacillati; phylum Bacillota; class Bacilli; order Caryophanales; family Bacillaceae; genus Bacillus; species Bacillus sp. SN1. The sequence continues at coordinate 788,908 of NZ_PHIE01000001.1, read as the reverse complement.
AAATCAGGCTTTCCAGTTTTATAGTTAACATACTGTGAATGATCAGAAATTCTTTAAAAAAAGTTATTTAAAAAAGTTTTTTATAGCCTCTAAACGTATGTTATGACCACATTCTTCACAAGTATATTTTCCTTTCATATTTTCTTTAAATTGCTTATATTTCAATGTGCCTTCATATACTCTAAATTTTTTCCTGCAACTTATACAAATTACTTCATAATAAAAAATCACAAACCCCTCCTTTTCTTAAAATTAATATATACAACAAAGGACTTAATTTAAGAATTTTCATTTGAACTTTGAGCGAACTATTCAAGATACAATGAAGCATCACTCATAAAACCTAATTACGTCAGAAAAGAATTTTTGTTAGAGTATTAAACGTAATGCTTCTCCAAAGTAAAAAGACATTAGTTGCACATACAGCCAGCAATAACTACTATATGCGTTCCATACTTTATTTTAAAACAAAATGAGTGCAGTTTTCTATTCTATACTGGGGCTTAGGCAAGACAATATTTACGGACCTAAGACTAAAGCGAAAATTGAAGCGAAATTGAAATAAAAAGGGCCTTCCTCTTTATGAGGGGGCCTGTTTGTTTTTATCTCCATCTCCAATTTATTTGGTTATCTTCTTCGTAGATTCCTGGAAAAGAATTCCTACTCTTTTTTTCTCATTGTCGATGATAAACCAATTATCATCATCTAGTAGAGCATCGTCAAACTTCTCAATTGCAGAAGGATCATCTCCATCCACCACTGCTCTAAAAAATTCTTTGAATTTTTCCATATTCTCATTAGGTTTGATTTTTCCGTAAGTCCAAGGCCCCTCTATTGTTGCTCCATCTATTTCACCTAAGCATTCATTTTGATAATAAAGAAACATACTCTTCACTCCTTGGAAACATTTTTAAGTATTCTTTTGGTATCTCACCTTTAACAACTACTCTGTATCTCTACTAGTCCATTTATAGCTTTTTTCTTCCAATTGTCTGTTTGTCTCGTGTCGTTTTTTATAAGTCTCTCAATTTGTTTTGGATTCAGGATAGCAACTCCTTTTAGTTCTCCAAAACGTATGGCTTTTCGTAGAGCTGGTATATTTAATTCAAAAGTATATTCACCATAACCTTTTGCTATCTTTTTGTTAATTGTAAAACTGGTATATGGACTATTGGATTTTCCGCCTTTCCTATACCCTCCTAAAATATGTTCCGTAACAGTTACCTGACGGCCTTGATACATTCCGCTTTTGTTTGCGGGGACAAGGTTCCCGGTCTCAGGCGAAATATGAGATTTGCCGATACCATTTGGTCTTTTTGTTGCATAAGGGAAATTTTCTCCTCTGAATAAGTTGGAAGGTTTACCTGCGCCAGAATTTATTTTTAATGCTTTACCTGCACCAATCATTCCTATTGGAGCAAGTGAGGCAAGCGCACTGTTTAAGCTGTTCTCACGTCTCTCCTCGGAAATCTTATTCCCAAACATATCTCGGCCGGTTACGGCTTCTAAAACCGTTTGCTGAAGTAAGCCCGTATAGTCCTTTACTGGAAGTTTGAAGGGCAGGGAAGGTCTTAGATGTTTTATAGATATCAAGTGCTTTGTCTGCTCTATAAATGGCCTTGTTAGTTGAGTCACAGCTTTTACACCTTTGCCTAATTTACCTGCCCATCCCACAATGGGTACATTACCATCCGCATCCAGCGCGCCAGCTGCTACACGTTGGCCCTCTGTCAACTTTTCGCCGGTTACAGGATCCACGCCATCGGCGGCTCTTTTATAATCATAATATCCAGAGACTTCCCCTGTAAAATTACAAACAACATCCCACGTCTTTTCGTACCATGGCCTGTTCGCTAGCTCTTCCTGTTCTTTTACTATCCTTCTTTGTTCGGCCTGCTGATCTTTAAAGGCGATATAATCAGTTGATTGTTTTTTTACATCCTCAGTCATTTTGTGAATTTCACTGTCTCTATAGGCCTTTGCGTTATAGTGGATGGGAGAGGAACTCTTGACTTTTGCTGTTGCGTTTATGAGTGCTTGGTAATCAGCCTGAATCATTTGTTCATTTGCTTCCGATAAGGCGTATTCTGACGTTAGGTTCTCATCGACTTCACTTATTTTCTCGACTGTATTTTTTCGTTTTTTCTCAGCAGAAGATAACTCATTTTTAAAATCGTCGTTGAAAAAACATCTAAGGGAAGGATATCGTGTATTTCATTTAAGGTGTCTGTGATGGCCTTTTTTTGTTCTGACATGATGGAATTTGACTTAGAATTAGCATTAGCCAACTCATGCTCTAGGAAGGATTCTTCTATGTAGGCATCTGATAAGCTAGCGTCTTCCAAGATACCAGGAATACTCGTTAAAAAAGATATTTTCATTTTAATTAGATCAATCCATTGGTCATCAATGCCGGCCTGATCTTCATAAAATGATTTGATGTTATTGGCGCCTTTTCCTGAAAACTCGCTGTCATCTAAATCAGCGACAGCTTTGAATGCTTTCTTTAATTTGACCATTTTACTTTTTAAATCTTTGTATTCTTTTGTACAGTTGTCAGACTCGGAAAGCAGTGTTTTTGCTTCAAATACTTTCATGATCATATCTTTTCAATGAAAATCCCTTCAACAAGATATTGCCATAGGAAAATAAGGAAATAGGATACGGAGTGATTTAAAAATGCAAAATGATCAATTTAATCTGCAATTTTTACTATCCTAAATTCTTATTTGCCATAGACATGTTGTATGAAGGTTCCAACAGAATTGGTTTTCTCCTGAAAGATAAGCTCCTAATATTAATAACACAAAAAAAGTGACGATATAAATAGATGTAAAATCTTTAGGAGGGTTAATTTTGAAAAAAAATTATATTGTTTTTATTTATTTTTGGTTTTTCACTGATAGCGGGTTATATACCGGCACATGCTGAACAAACATCAACTGAAGCAAACCAAGAATGGACACTGCAAGCAAGTTTGCCTCAAGATCGAACCTCTGCTGCCACTGCTGTAGTGGGTGGAAAAATATATGTATTAGGTGGTCCCTATAAAGGGAAAACTACGGACACAAATTATATGTATGATCCAAATAATAATACATGGATACAAAAAAAGAGTATGCCTATAGCCGTAAAATAACACCACTTATGAAATGAAAAGATGTTCAAACGAGTGATGTAGCGGGGTTTGGCGGGACAACCTAGCGATACATCGGAATCAATCAAGACGCCATGAACAACGATATGAAGAAATTTAAAATATAACCAGGCTCATCCAAAACAACAAGGATGAGTCTTTTCTTTAAATCTTCATAAACAGGAATGGAATTCATTTATGAGATATCTTCAAAAAGAGAGGGTAAGTGATCGGCAAATATATAGTATTTGATTAATTGCTAAATCCTTATATAAAAAATGGTCTTAAGGAAAATGTTTGAAATAGCATAACTTGTACTATTTGTCCAAACAAAATTGTTGAAAGATTATACCTTATATGGAATAAAAATTATTGATATGAAGGAGTGAATAATTCGTGGAAAAGAGAAAGAAAAAGCGGCCGGATCAAGAGCAGGAACCTATTTTAATTAGTATTATCAACTTTAATGACTCTGCAATTTCTATTGATAATAGTAATGCTGCTGAGTGTAATGATGACAGTGCAGTTGCCCAAGGTCATAGTAGTGCTTCAGATAACCCGATGGATAGTGCAGTTGCTCAAGATTACAGTAATGCATCTAGGGACCCTGAAGATAGTTATTTTGATCAATCTGTAAAAAACAAAAAGGATTAATATAAGGGAGGTTATTATATGTTTTTTGATGATAAATATAAAGATATAGATCATAAAGATAAAGAAAAAGATAAGGAAAAGTCAAAAAAATATCAAAAACAGAATCCGGTACTAATCTCGATTGGAGATTTTGCTGATACTGCAATTGCTATTAGAAATAGTAATGCGGCCGAGGATAACGACGGCAGTGCAATTGCCCAAGATTATAGTCAAGCTTCAGATAACCCAATGAAAAGCGCAGTTGCTCAAGGTCATAGTAATGCATCTCGTGATCCCGAAAATTCAGATTTTGATCAGTCTGTTAAGCATAAAAAACGTAAAAAAGACACTGAATATAAGAAAGATGACGGTAAGCATAAAGGGAGTTCTAAAATCTGGACTCCTAAACATTAGCTGAGTGCTATTTAAGGGGAATAGTGGCACCACCCTATCTACATTCTTAAACAGTAGTAGGGTGGTATCTTTTTATTAGAAAGAGGTGAAAGCACCATGTTTAATAGACCAGAAAGACATATGGACAGGAGTTTTAAAATCAATGATAGAGATTTAATAAATAAAGAAATAAAAAAGAAAATAGAAGAAGTATTAGAAGATACACCACTTCAAATAAACATTAATCTTTATTTAACGCAAGAACAAAACCCTGAGCTTACAAATATTAGCAATGTAAAGAGAGCAGCAATAGCTATGAAGGAAAGTAATGCAGCCGAGGATACGCGAGATAGTGCAATTGCTCAAGAAAAGAGTAACGCAGTTGATAAAACAATTAATTCAGGTGAAAAATACGTGAATAAACCTATTACCAAACAAAAAAGAAATAAAGTGAGTAAAGGATCAACTCCGTTCTATCCTAAATAGAGAAGGTTGGTTATTCTTAAAATGGACAGTAACGGCCTATGACTAGAAGCTTCATGAAAACCACTTTATAGTGTTTCCCTAGAAATATTTAAGTAATAAGCAATAAATCAAATCGATAGACGCTTTCCTAAAATCGGGAGAGCGTTTTTTATTGGGATTAATCACTTGCTAAACTGTGTCTTAGCATTTAGCTTTTTTAACATTGTTTTTAATGACTCATCCAGAACTCTATGGTGAACGTTTTATTTTAATTTTTTTGAGTTCCATAAAAGATAACAGGTGTGTAATTCATTTTAGGGTTTTAGCTTGAAAACAGATAGGGCAAGGGGTTGGCGCAGTTCGACGAGTTGCACAGTATAAAACATATGGGGAATTGAGAAAAATAGGGTATTAAATGAAAAGGGGGTGTGGAACTTTGGAAATAGAGATAAGAAATGCTATCGAAATAGATAATAAACAATATAGTTTAAGTGATAATAAAATGGATCTATTTAAAAAGTTATAGAGAATCTAGCCAACACAATTTTAAAGACAGATAAGTTAGAGAAAATAGTGTTTACTGAATGCTATGAAGAAGATTTATTTGCAGTACTCAAGGAAAAAGGCAAGCCTCTCAGATATACAAATGATAGTATTGGAAATGGCCGTGCGATGATGGTGAAGTATTTAGGAGCCGAGAATATACAAAAAGCTACTATTGTTTATCACTCTGAAATTTTAACGGAGATGATATCTAATATTAGAGCAAAAGATAAAGATAATCCAGAAAACAATAGAGGTCTGAATGTCTTTTTTCATGAATTAGCTCACGTAAATGATCCAGTAAAACTTTAGTGTTAATGATTTTAATGCTAAAGGAACAGATCTAGCAATAGTTCCACTAGCTCTCATGGTTTGGAAAGAATATTTTGCAAATCGAATAGCAAATGAAATGTAACTTGATCAAGAATAAGCAGACTTTTTAATGGCGAAATGGGGAAGATCAAATAAATGACTTTGCCCATATTTTGCCCATGTTCTTCGTAATGGGTTTATGGACATATCCCTTGCCATAATAAAATGTTGCAAATAATTCAAATAAATGTATATTTTAGGTAGGGAGGTGGGAACATGACATTCGATTCAAATAGAATTATCCTTTTGGATGAGCTTGAGCATGAGATTGAAGGAATTATTTATGAATGCAGAATCTAAATCAAATCAACATTGTTTTGCTTCCTGTTTTTATGAACAGGGAGTTTTTTTGTGATGAGAAAGCAAAAAGATGTGAGCTGTTGTTTGAGTGTATCAGTTATGGAAATGTATTTTTGTTCTCTCATATTTCAATCTGGGTAAGAGTAAAAACCACTTGAAATCTCACAGGCTGTTTTTAACAGTTCCTTCATTAGGCTGTTCATCAAATGCAAGTTCAATGAAAGCCATCAATGCTGATATCACAAAAAGCAAGACATCTGGGATATATATTGACTGCATAAAGTAATCCGCAAAACAGATCGTTATGAAATTGCTGATAAAGTACAGGATAAAAGCAAAAAGTGCAGTCTTTTTCAATGAAAGTGATTTTGTCAGAATCATAGAGACAATCATTGTGAGTGGGTCTATGATCAAGCCTGCAGCAAAACAGACTAAAATAAATAAAACTAATGCTTGATTGGAATCGTATGTGATGCCCAGTATAGAGAATAACCCTTTCATCCCGAAGAAATAGCCGCCGAAGATCACTGCTAGTGCAATGGCAACGATAAGAATGATAGATACAATTACGATTAATTTCGAGCTCAGCTTTACCTCTTTAAACTGCTCGTTCTGTTCTTTTTGGCTCAAGCACGACACTCCTTTCACATGCTTACTTACTCATTGTAATATGAATCTCCTAAGCTTATTTTAATGAAAACAGCAATGGTCGAGATCCCAGTAGATCACCGGAAAACAGTATAACATATTTTTACAAAAACTTAAAAAGCCCTTTTCCAGCGAAAAGGACCTTCTTTTTTCATATTAACTCCTGAGATTCTCCGAAGCTTTTTCTTTTTTTGGCCAAATAAAATAGCTGGCGGTAAAGAGAAAATCAATGCCTAAAATGACTGTCCATGTTTTAAGAATGCCGCTTAATGCCTCGGTTCGGGCAGAATCATTGATGAAGTAGATCATTCCTGCTAATAATCCCGCACCAATAAGGTAGGCCAGCACGTGTCTTATCCAGCTTTTTGCATAGTGCTTGGCATGATCCATTCCATAACGCTTCAGCGGTTTGGCTCCTTGTTTTGTCACATAATATTGAAATCTTTCATCCGCCCATTGAATCATTTGTTTCCCGTAAGCGATCGATATACCGATGTAAACAGCCGCAATCCCGTGGGCAGCAGTTGCTGATGCTCCGCGGTAAAGGTCCACAGCAGTTGCCGCTAATAAGATCAAATCGATGACTGGGGTTAAGGCCAAGAATAGCAATCCTAAAGTACGTTGTTTGAATAGGTAGCGTACAGCAAGCCCTAAAACAATCACAACCCAAAACGCAATTTCACAGAAGACAATCATCCATGCGATACCGTTCAATCCATTCCCCTCTTTTCAATACAGTTGTATTATTTAAATGATATTTTATCATCTTTATTTTTATAACACAACTGTATTATAAAAATTGCTCTCTTATTTTTTTCTTGTTACAATAAAGCTATGCCAAAACAAATTGACCATGAGAAAAGAAGAAAACAAATTGCAGAAGCGACGTGGCGCGTGATTTTAGAACGGGGGATGGAGGGAGCCTCAGCCAGAAACATTGCAAAGGAAGCAGGATTGTCATTGGGTGCGCTGCGCCATTATTTTTCTACTCAAGATGAACTGCTTGTTTTTGCAATGAAACTTGTTCAGGAAAAGGCGATGGCCCGAATTAAGGACATTGCAATGAAGGATTTGCCCCCTAAGGAAAAAGTGTTGCATATTTTGCTTGAAATTGTCCCAACGAATGAAGAAACGATTAGAGAGATGGAGGTGTGGTTCGCCTTTACGGTTTACGCCAGACATAAAAAGGATATGTTTGATGCGGATCATGACGGGATTTACAGCGGCATGCGGAATCTGGTTGCCTATTTAGATGAATTTGATTTACTGAAGCAGAATGCTGATAAAGACATTGAAGCTGAGAGACTTTACGCGCTAATTGACGGCTTGGCTTTACATGCGATGCTTGACCCTGTGCGAGTGAATAAAGATCGCATCAAACGTGTCATTATGCAGCATGTAGCATCAATTTGCATAGAAGAAACATGTGGGATAGAAGAAAGAAATACCTAAACGAAGAGCTATTCTTGTTGGACATGCTTCCAAAGGAATAGCTTTTTTATATGCAAAAAGAACAAGGGCCTCTGAAAAAAATGGAAAACAATCATGCCGTTTGGTAAAGTGGAATGAAAGACGGACTGAGGGTTGAACAGTTTGTCTAACTTTCATTTAAGAACTTTACATGATAGGAATGGTGTAAATGAATCTTACTTATAAGGTACATCCAATTAAAACAAGGTATCAGGGCTGGACGAATTATTGCTATATCATTGAAGATATTGTAAGTAAATCTGCAATTGTTGTTGACCCCTCATGGGAACTGAGTAAAATAACATCTAAACTTTCAGAACTCGAAGCTGAATTAACAGCGATTGTATTGACACACTCTCATTATGATCATGTAAACCTGGTAGAGCCGCTGACAAAGATGTTTAACGCTCAAGTTTATATGTCCCAAAAAGAAATTGATTATTATCAATTCCGATGCAGAAATTTAATTGGCCTTCATGATCATCAGACGATCAGCATAGGAAACACAAGTGCGCAATGCCTTCTTACACCGGGGCATACAGCCGGCGGAATGTGTTATTTGTTTTCTAATAGTATTTTTACAGGAGATACGGTATTTACAGAAGGGTGCGGCATATGTGAGGATGATGGCAGTTCTGCGGAAGAGATGTTCAGAAGTATTCAAAGGATTAAGTCAGAGGTTTCACCCTATGTACGGGTTTATCCTGGTCACTCATTTGGCAAAGCGCCCGGTTATACGATAGAGGATCTTTATCAGCATAATATTTATTTTCAAATTGATAAGATAGAATATTTTGTGAAATTTCGCACCCGTAAAAACCAAAAAGGTATTTTTGATTTTAAATAATTCTTCTGAATCTATTATCCTATTTTTCTTCGAATATCTAAATAATTAGTATTTTTTAAAATGATTACATAGAAGGATTTGATTTGTATCGAAAAGGCTCAGGTGATAAGTTGAAGCGCATTGTCAGCATATGGCGACCTTTATGTGATGCAGGTCATTTTTCTTATGTTGTGTGATATGCCCTGATCCTTTATACCTTAATTGAAAAAAGCAGGAAAGCAATCGAGTAAACTGTAGGAAAAATTAACTTGACGGACATATTGACAGAGGTTACCATCAACATGAACATGCTACTATTTATCCGGTCATCACTATTTTTTAAAAAAATCATACAGAAGTGATACAAATCTACTTATCGGAAGGGTGGCTTTGAGATAATGATCACATATGTTTTTCCGGGTCAGGGTTCACAGAAACAGGGAATGGGCAGCGATCTATTTGCTGAATTTAAAGAACTGACGGCTCAGGCAGATGAGATCTTAGGGTATTCAATTAAACGTCTTTGCTTAGAAAATCCTTATTCTAATTTAAACAAAACGCAATTTACTCAGCCGGCTTTATATGTGGTAAACGCATTAAGCTACCTGAAAAAAATCCGAGAAGCAGAAGCTACGCCTGACTTTGTCGCCGGGCACAGCTTGGGTGAGTACAATGCGCTATTTGCAGCCGGGGCCTTTGACTTTGAGACAGGTTTAAAGCTTGTCAGAAAAAGAGGCGAGCTGATGAGTATGGTGAGCAACGGCGGTATGGCCGCTGTTATGGGATTAAATGAAGAGCAGGTTGCAAAGGCTCTGCAAAAATACCATTTACACAATGTTGATATCGCTAATGTGAACGCCCCATATCAAATAGTGATTTCAGGCCGAAAAGATGATATCGAAAAAGCCGCATCTCTTTTTGAAACGATGACTGAAGTTACAATGGTACTCCTCTTAAACGTAAGCGGCGCGTTTCATTCCAGATACATGAATAAAGCAAAAGAAGAATTCGAGCAGTTTCTTCATACCTTCCATTTTTCGCCTCCGTCTCTCCCGGTTATTTCTAATGTGTATGCCAAACCGTATACATACGAATTTATGAAGCAGACGCTGGCCGATCAAATCAATCATTCAGTGAAATGGACTGAGAGCATAAGCTACTTAATGAAAAAAGGCCAAATGGAGTTTGAGGAAATAGGGTCAGGAAATGTTTTAACAGGGTTGATTCACCGTATTAAGAAAGATGCGGAACCAATGCCCCGCTGAAAATGATTGTTCCTAAGACCATGCACCGCATAGGCAAGGCTAAGGACAGATTTCCTTTTATTTAGGGTATAAAGCTTTAGAGACGCAATCGTTCAATAGACACTGTTTCTAAATGAATAACTTTATATACTGTTACATAAAGAGGCTGATCAAACATATCCGCACCCTATTAGACATTTGAACTATGTCAGACAGCCGGAATATCATGACTGACCATCGCTCTCACATCAAGATGGCCTACTTTTTAACCGCACCCAAATTTAGAGTCGATGTTCTTTGCTGATCCTGTCATAACTATTTTTGAGACTAACAACATACATCTATGACCACTTCATAAAAGAGTTGCATCCAGAGCACTAATAGCAATCCTCCTAAAGTTGATTCTTCTCATTTTCTTTTTTACATCATGTCTTACCGATTAAATAATCGGATCTCAATCGCTGTTATGTATTGCATACAATGAGTTGAGATATCAAAATAGCCGTCATAAATATAAAAAAAGAAGGTATGCACATGAATGAACCGCTCGTTTTTATGTTTTCCGGACAAGGTTCCCAGTACTATCATATGGGGAAGGAATTATTTAAGGAGAATATCGTGTTTCGCCAATTGATGCTTGAAATGGATGCCATTGCAGCACGGCGCATTGGCGCATCGATTGTTGAAGAAATCTATCATCCGGATAAACGTGTGTCGGATCCGTTTGACAGCATTCTTTTTTCCCACCCTGCAATCTTTATGGTTGAGTATTCCTTATACAAAGTTTTGGAAGATAGGGGAATCTATCCTGATTACGTCTTGGGATCAAGTCTGGGAGAATTTTCATCAGCGGCTGTTTCTGGTGTATCAGGCGCAGAGAATATACTGAATTGCATACTTGAACAGGCTATTGTCATCCAAAAATCCTGCGATAAAGGGAAAATGCTGGCCATTCTTGATAAACCGCAATTACTGAATGATCATCCACAACTATTTGAAAACAGTGAACTCATTTCTATCAATTATGATTCGCACTTCGTCATTTCTGGTGAAGAAGAAAACATAAAGCAGATCATGGAGGACTTAAAAGAGAAACAGATTCTTTGCCAGCTGCTGCCTGTGTCCTATGCCTTTCATTCTTCACTTATTGATCCGGCAGAAAGTGCCTATGCAGAATATTTAAAGTCAATATTTTTTAAAAACCCGTCAATACCAGTTGTATCGAGTTTAACGGGAAGCTGCCTTCACGAAATGGACAAGCATTTCTTTTGGGATGCGGTAAGAAAGCCAATGAGATTTCGCGAAGCGATTCGATATTTGGAAAGTCAGCATGCATGCCGGTTTATCGATTTGGGGCCATCCGGCACCTTAGCTGCTTTTGTGAAACAGCTGCTCCCGGGAGATTCAGCTAACCGCAGCTGCTCGATCATGACACCATTTCATCAGGAGCTGAAAAATCTGAATACGGTTGAGTGTTTCCGTAGACCAGAAAGGAAGTTTACAAGATGATTACATATGTTTTTCCAGGGCAAGGCTCCCAGCAAAAGGGAATGGGACAAGGGCTGTTTGAACAATATCGGCATTTGACAGATCAAGCAGATCAAATATTGGGCTTTTCAATAGAGAAGCTCTGTACCGAAGAATCCTATTTGGATTTAAATCATACGCAATACACACAGCCGGCTTTGTACGTCGTCAATGCACTCAGTTATTTGAAGAGATTGGAGGAGACCGGCAGAAAACCTGATTTTGCGGCCGGACATAGCTTAGGAGAATACAATGCGCTGTTTGCAGCGGGTGCATTTGATTTCGGAACCGGATTAAGACTTGTCAAAAAAAGAGGCGAACTGATGGGGCGGATTACAGGAGGCGGAATGGCTGCTGTGATCGGCCTGAATAAGGAACAAGTTACAGCCGTTTTAGAAGAGCACCGTCTTCATGCCATTGATGTAGCAAATGAAAATACGCCCCGGCAAATTGTGATTTCCGGCCAAAAAAAAGAGATTGAAAAAGCGCGAATTGTTTTTGAAAACACCAAGGATGTAAAGCTGTTTCATGTTTTAAATGTAAGCGGGGCTTTTCATTCCAGATATATGAACGAAGCAAAACAGGAATTTAAGCAATTTATTGACTCATTCCATTTTGAGCCTCTGGCTATCCCGGTTATTTCCAATGTCTATGCAGAGCCATATCATCAGGACAGGTTAAAGGAGACATTATCTGAACAAATGGACAGCACAGTGAAATGGACGGACAGCATACGTTTTCTGATGGGAAGAGGAGAAATGGAGTTTGAAGAGATCGGGCCTGGAACTGTATTGACTAGTCTCATCCATCGGATTAAAAATGAAGCAGAACCGTTAACGCATGCACCCGAAAAGAAACTTGCTTTAAGTCATCCAGAAGCTGCTGACCATCCACATAATGTTCAAGCTGGGATTACGGCAGAGTCTTTAGGAAGTGCTGAATTTAAACGGGATTATCATCTTACATATGCTTATCTTGCAGGAGGAATGTACCGCGGCATTGCTTCGAAAGAAATGGTAGTAAAGCTGTCAAGAGCGGGAATGATGGGGTTCTTTGGCACAGGCGGCCTGAGCTTGAATGAGGTTGAAGATGCGATCCTCACCATTCAAGGTGAACTAGGGGAAGGCCAAGCCTACGGCATAAATCTCGTCCACAATATGAAACATACTGAATCAGAAGAAAAGATGATCGACCTTTTATTAAAGCATCAAGTAAGAAATGTGGAAGCTTCAGCATTTTTAAGTGTCACTCCCGCATTGGTAAGGTATCGCGCAAAAGGAGTGAGACGAAACCCCAATGGTGACGTCATGTGCTCAAATCGTCTCATAGCGAAAATATCACGGCCGGAAGTTGCAGAATCATTTTTGAGTCCTGCGCCTGAGAATATGCTGCAAAAGCTTTTAGGGGAAAATAAAATCACCATGAATGAAGCTGAGTTGCTGCGTAGCATTCCGATGGCTGACGATATTTGTGTGGAAGCTGATTCAGGAGGTCATACAGATGGCGGTGTGGCATACAGCCTGATGCCGGCCATGACATCATTAAGAGATGAAATGATGAAAAAATATCAATATCCGAAAATAGTAAGGGTTGGTGCAGCTGGAGGAATTGGAACGCCTGATGCAGCGATGGCAGCTTTTATGCTAGGTGCGGATTTTATTGTTACAGGCTCAATCAATCAATGTACAGTTGAGGCGGCAACAAGTGACAAAGTAAAGGATTTGCTTCAGCAAATGAATGTACAAGATACAGCCTATGCGCCTGCGGGTGATATGTTCGAATCTGGCAGCAAAGTACAAGTGCTGAAGAAAGGCGTGTTCTTTCCGGCGCGGGCAAACAAGTTATATGAACTGTACCAGCGATATGGGTCAATACGTGAGCTGGATGCAAAAACGTTGACTCAGCTTGAGGAGAAATACTTCAAACGCAGTATAGAAGACATCTATGAAGATATGACATTACATTATCCCGTAGCAGAAATTGAGAAGGCTGAACAAAATCCGAAGCATAAAATGGCTTTGATTTTCCGATGGTACTTCAGATACAGCTCCAACTTGGCAATCAGCGGCAACGAACATTCCAAGGTCGATTACCAAATTCACTGCGGTCCGGCGCTGGGAGCCTTTAATCAATGGGTCAAAGGGTCGGAATTAGAAAACTGGCGCAATCGCCATGTGGATGAGATCGGAAAAAAATTAATGACAGAAACAGCAGCATTGCTTCATGAACGGATGCAATCAATGTATCAACCGTCGCATTAAGCAGACAGCATAAGATTAATCGTTCGAATATTATGAAAATATACCTATAAAAAGCACTAAAATGATCCCTTGAAGGAGAGAGCGCGTTATGGATAAACAGAAAATTTTTGAAGTGTTAGTCACCAATATTTGCGAGGTGCTACCTGAATTAGACGGACACAGGTTTGAGCCTGAAGATCAGTTAGTTGAGTTAGGAGCTGACTCTGTAGACAGAGCTGAAATTATCACAATGGTGCTTGAGGATCTATCATTAAAGATTCCAAGGATTGAGCTGTCCGGGGCGAAAAACATCGGCGAACTAGCTGAGGTGCTTTATGACAAAGTGCAATCTGTCTGAGGTGGTGGTGACCGGTGTAGGCGTCACGGCTGCCATCGGTCAAGGGAAAGAGGCATTTGCTTCTTCGCTGCTGTCCGGCAGGCATGCCTTTGGTGTCATGGAGCGTCCGGGCAGACAAAAAGACAGCCGGTTTATCGGCGCTGAAATTGCGTCATTGTCTTATCCCGACCGCCTTTCTAAAAAATTGCTGCGAAAAGCGTCATTTTCAAGCCGTACTGCATTGGTGACCCTCTCAGAGGCTTGGGAGGAGGCTGAATTAGATGATGTCGATTCTGCACGTATCGGACTGGTAGTCGGCGGGTCAAATTTTCAGCAGAGAGAAACCTTACAGCTTTATGAAAGTTATCAAGACCGCTCTGGTTTTATTTCGCCGGCATATGGCCTGTCTTTCATGGATAGCGATCTTTGCGGGCTATGCACAGATCAGTTTGGCATCACAGGCTTAGCTTATACGGCGGGAGGAGCCTCCGCCAGCGGCCAGTTAGCAGTGATTCATGCGATTCAGCAAGTCTTATCAGGCGAGGTTGATGTTTGCATAGCACTGGGTGCATTAATGGATCTTTCTTACATGGAATGCGGAGCGCTCAGGGCTTTAGGCGCTATGGGAACGGACAAATATGCTGATGAGCCTGAGAAAGCGTGCCGTCCCTTTGATCAGAACAGAGACGGGTTTATTTATGGAGAATCTTGCGGCGCACTGGTGATAGAACGAAAGAAGACGGCTGTCCGCCGAGGTGTCAAACCTTATGGAGCATTGTCTGGGTGGTCAATCAAACTAGACGGGAACCGGAATCCCGATCCTTCTTTAGAAGGAGAGATTTATGTCATCCAGGAAGCGCTGAAACGTGCCGGTCTTTCACCAGAAGACATTGATTATATTAATCCCCATGGCACAGGTTCTTTTATTGGGGACGAAATTGAATTAAAGGCGCTGCATGCATGCCGGCTTTCCCATGCTTATATCAACGCAACAAAATCGATAACCGGGCACGGTCTCAGTGCGGCGGGAATCGTAGAGATTGTTTCTGTTTTGCTGCAAATGAGAGAATCTGCCCTGCACCCGAGCCGGAATTTGGATCATCCAATCGATGATTCCTTTCATTGGGTAAATGAGAAATCGATTTCATACCGCATCAAAAATGCGCTGAGCTTAAGCATGGGCTTTGGCGGAATGAACACCGCGGTTTGTATACAAAACATTGAGAAATGTGGAGGCGAATCATAAATGGTTTCAGCCGGAATAGAAGCGATGAATGTCTTTGGCGGAACGGCGTACCTTGATGTCATGGAACTGGCCAAATACAGACACTTAGATACTGCAAGATTTGAAAACTTATTAATGAAAGAAAAAGCGGTAGCACTGCCTTATGAAGATCCTGTGACCTTTGGAGTCAATGCAGCTAAGCCGATTATTGACGCTTTATCCGAATCCGAGAAGGACCGGATTGAATTGTTAATCACTTGTTCTGAATCCGGGATCGACTTTGGGAAATCGTTAAGTACATATATCCATGAATATTTAGGGCTGAACCGCAACTGCCGTTTGTTTGAGATTAAACAGGCATGTTATTCAGGAACAGCGGGATTTCAGATGGCGGTGAATTTTATATTATCCCAGACCTCTCCGGGTGCCAAAGCACTGGTTATCGCCAGTGATATTTCACGTTTTTTAATCGCTGAGGGCGGAGACGCTTTAAGTGAAGACTGGTCTTATGCCGAACCGAGTGCCGGAGCGGGAGCGGTGGCCGTTTTAGTAGGCGAAAATCCCGAGGTGTTTCAGATAGATCCGGGAGCAAATGGCTATTACGGCTATGAAGTGATGGATACCTGCCGTCCCATTCCTGATAGTGAAGCGGGAGATTCTGACCTGTCTTTAATGTCATATCTGGATTGCTGTGAACAAACCTTTCTGGAATATCAAAAACGTGTACCCGGTGCCAATTATCAGGACACGTTTCAATATCTTGCTTACCATACGCCTTTTGGCGGGATGGTGAAAGGTGCGCACCGGACAATGATGCGTAAGGTGGCGAAGGTGAAAACAGCTGAGATTGAAACGGATTTTTTAAATCGGGTAAAGCCAGGTTTAAACTACTGCCAAAGGGTTGGAAATATTATGGGGGCTGCCTTGTTTCTGGCATTGGCCAGCACGATAGACCAAGGGCGGTTTGATTCGCCTAAACGAATCGGCTGTTTTTCTTACGGATCAGGCTGCTGTTCTGAATTTTACAGCGGAATAACAACACCGCAAGGCCAGGAACGCCAGCGCTCATTTGGCATTGAGAAGCATTTAGATCGCCGATATCAGCTCTCCATGGATGAGTATGAGCTGTTGTTTAAGGGGAGCGGGATGGTGCGATTCGGGACGCGCAATGTAAAGCTGGATTTTGAGATGATACCGGGCATCATGCAGTTTACTCAAGAGAAGCCTCGATTGTTTTTAGAAGAGATTTCTGAGTTTCATCGGAAGTACAGGTGGATCTCGTGACCTATCAAACGATAAAGGTCCGCATTCATGAGTCGGTTTGCTACATCACATTTCACCGTCCTGAAGCGAATAATACGATAAATGACACACTCATAGAAGAATGTTTACAAGTGTTAACCCAATGTGAAACATCATCAGTTACGGTTGTTGTTTTAGAAGGGCTTCCCGAGGTGTTTTGCTTCGGTGCTGATTTTCAAGAAATCTATCAGGAAATGAAAAGCGGCAAAAAACAGGCAAGCTCCCAAGAGCCTCTCTATGATTTGTGGCTGAAACTGCAGACTGGCCCTTATGTCACGATTTCGCATGTCAGGGGAAAAGTGAATGCCGGCGGCCTTGGATTCGTATCTGCCACAGATATTGCCATTGCTGATGAAACGGCGTCATTCAGTCTCTCTGAGCTGTTATTCGGTCTGTATCCGGCTTGTGTTTTACCGTTTCTGATCCGCCGGATCGGCTGGCAGAAAGCGCATTATATGACGCTAATGACAAAGCCGATTTCCATTCAGGAAGCCAGTGAATGGGGGTTAATAGATGCCTTTGATGCTCAAAGTGAGGTGCTGCTAAGAAAGCATTTATTGCGCTTGCGGAGGCTGAATAAAAAAGGAATCGCACGTTATAAACAGTATATCAGCTCACTTGATCATCAAGTCAGCCGTTCGAAATCCATCGCTTTAACTGCAAATCAAGACATGTTTTCTGATCCTCAAAACCAAATGGGAATCATCAGGTATGTTGAGACAGGGCAATTTCCATGGGAGGAACAGTAATCATTTGAAAAGATGACAATCAGAACCGTTAGGAGGACATCATGACGCATTCTGTTGTAGAGCTCATCGAAATTGAGCCCGCCATTATTCAGGTAAAGATGCATGACCGCACTCATAAAAACGCGTTTTCACAAGAACTTACAGACGGTTTAATTCAAGCGTTTAAATTCATTCGGCAGAAACCAGATTATAAAGCGGTCATTTTGACGGGATATGATAATTATTTTGCTTCAGGAGGAACACAAGAAGGACTGCTTCGAATTCAGCAGGGATTGACCAAGTTCACGGATGACAATCTTTATTCTCTGGCGTTGGATTGTGAGATTCCAGTCATTGCGGCCATGCAGGGCCATGGAATTGGAGGCGGCTTTGTCATGGGGCTCTTTGCTGACATTGTCATTCTAAGCAGAGAGAGCGTGTATACGGCTAATTTTATGAAATACGGATTTACGCCTGGTATGGGCGCTACCTTTATCGTCCCTAAAAAACTGGGATTCAGCCTGGCCCAGGAAATATTAATGAATGCGGGCAGCTACCGGGGAGCAGATCTTGAAAAAAGAGGGGTTCCCTTTAAAGTGCTGCCTCGTGCGGAAGTAGTAGATTATGCTGTGGAGCTGGCGAGTGAACTGGCGGAAAAGCCGAGAAACTCATTGATTACATTGAAAGATCATTTGGTGGCCCCGCTTCGCGAGCAGCTGCCGCGCGTCATAGAACAGGAATTGATGATGCATGAGAAAACATTTCATCATGACGAAGTCAAAACGAGAATCAAAGGTATGTATGGAAATTAACTGAGAACCTACATAAAAATTGCAGGTGAAATGGAGGCAGCGCGATGAGAAATAATGATAATACCCGCATATTAGCTAACCCTTCTGTCAGCTATGGTGAGCCTTTACATATATCTGAAGAGCAGCCGGCAACAATACCTGAAGTTTTATACAGAACGGCTGCGGAGCTTGGGGATACAAAGGGAATCATTTATTTGCAGCCGGATGGAACTGAAGTGTACCAATCATATGGACGATTGTGGAATGATGCACTGCGTATCGTGAAGGGGCTCCGCCAATCAGGCTTGAAAGCAAAACAAAACGTGATTTTGCAGCTTGGCGACAATTCACAGCTTCTCCCTGCGTTCTGGGGGTGTGTTTTAGCAGGCATTGTTCCGGCTCCGTTAGCCGTTCCGCCAACGTACGTTGAATCGAGCAGCGGGACTCAAAAGCTGAAAGACGCATGGACGCTTCTTGACAAGCCGACGGTAATTACTGATCAGGACATGCACCAGGAAATGCTCGATTGGGCAAGAGAGCAAGGCCTTGAAGGATTCCGTGCAATTGCTGTAGAGGATCTGCTCAGTGCTGATGCAGAGACGAATTGGCATCAATCCAGTCCTGAAGACTTAGCGCTTTTATTGCTGACTTCAGGCAGTACGGGAACGCCCAAAGCGGTTATGCTTAATCATCGAAACATTATGAGCATGGTGAAAGGGATTATTCAAATGCAAGGCTTCACCAGAGAAGATATCACATTTAACTGGATGCCGTTTGATCATGTCGGGGGCATCGGGATGCTGCATTTGCGGGATGTCTATCTTGGCTGCCAAGAAATTAACGTCTCAAGTGAAACGATCTTAATGGAGCCGCTGAAATGGCTGGATTGGATTGATCATTACCGTGCTTCTGTTACGTGGGCGCCAAATTTTGCGTTCGGTCTTGTCACTGATTTTGCAGAAGAAATGAAAGATCGGAAATGGGATCTGTCCTCAATGCGTTACATGCTCAATGGCGGCGAAGCAATGGTAGCCAAGGTAGGGCGCAGAATGCTTGAGCTTTTAGAACCTCATGGATTGCCTGCTGATGCCATCCGACCTGCATGGGGAATGTCCGAAACTTCATCCGGCGTTATTTTCTCTCATGAGTTTACCCGGGCTGCAACTAGTGATGACGATCATTTTGTTGAAATAGGTTCCCCAATTCCAGGATTCTCTATGAGGATTGTGAATGACCAAAATGAAGTGGTTGAGGAAGGGGAGATTGGCCGTTTTCAAGTCTCTGGACTTTCCGTTACAAGCGGTTATTACCGGCGCCCAGATTTAAATGAGAGTGTGTTTACAGAAGATGGATGGTTTGAAACTGGAGATCTTGGCTTTTTGCGAAACGGGCGCTTAACCATTACGGGGCGCACGAAAGATGCCATTATCATTAACGGGATTAATTACTACAGTCATGCGATTGAGTCTGCTGTTGAAGAATTACCGGAAATCGAAACTTCTTATACAGCTGCCTGCGGAGTCCGCGTGGGTCAGAATTCAACGGATCAGCTGGCAATCTTCTTTGTTACTTCCGCAAAAATGAATGATGAGCAGATGTCTCAGCTTCTTAGAAAGATACAATCCCATGTCTCTCAGGCGATCGGAGTTACTCCAGAATATTTGCTGCCGGTACAAAAAGAAGAGATTCCAAAAACGGCTATCGGGAAGATCCAGCGCACCCAGCTGAAAACTTCATTTGAAAATGGGGAGTTCGACTACTTGCTTCACAAATCCAACAGGATGAACGATGCGGTACAGGACGGGGAGATACAGCAAGCAGATCATGCGATAAAAATAAGGGAAGAGATACAGGAGCATCTGCTCAGCTGCTTGACTGAGGAGCTGCACATTTCCCGTGATTGGGTAGAGCCAAATGCAACTATCCAGAGTCTTGGAGTGAATTCTATCAAGATGATGAAGCTCATTCGGTCTATCGAGAAAAAATACCGCTTCAAACTCACAGCCAGAGAGATACATAAATATCCTACGATTGAACGCTTGGCTCGCTATCTATCTGAACGTGAAGACATCAGCAGCTTGTCTGCTGACAGAGAGGACACTGGCACATCCAAAATGGAACAGGAAAGGAGTCAGGCATCTTTTCAGCCTCTTTCTGAGGTTCAAAAAGGATTATGGACATTGCAGAAAATGTCACCTGAAAAAAGTGCATATCACGTACCTCTCTGTTTTCGATTTTCGTCAGGGCTTCACCTAGAAACATTACAAGAGGCTTTCGGCCTTGTATTGAAGCAGCATCCGATCTTAAAGCACGTCATCCAAGAGAAAGACGGAGTGCCATTTCTTAAAAATGAGCCAGCGCTTTCACTTGAAATCCAGACAGAAGACATCTCAGGTATGAAAAAGTCTGATATTCCTACTTTTCTTAGAAAGAAAGTAAAGGAACCGTATGTAAAGGAAAACAGCCCGTTAGTGCGTGTTATGAGTTTTTCCAGATCTGATCAAGAGCATTTTTTGCTTATTGTCATTCACCATATGATTTTTGACGGAGTTTCGTCCGTCACATTTATACGCAGTCTGTTTGACAGCTATAAGCTTCTTTTAGAAGGGCAGCAGCCGGAAATATCAGTTTCTCCTGCCATTTATCATGATTTCGCGGCATGGGAGCAGATCATGCTTGCCGGAAAAGACGGTACGAAGCATCGTTCATACTGGCAGAAACAGCTATCGGGAACTTTGCCGAATCTTCAGCTGCCTAAGGTCAGTACAAGTTCAGCCGATTCTGAGTTTGAAGAGGATACATACACCCGGCAGCTGTCCAGTGGCTTCATGAATCGAGTCAGGGCGTTTGCGAAAGAGCAATCTGTGAATGTTTCGACGGTATTCTTGAGCTGCTATATGATGCTGCTGGGCCGTTATACCGGCCAAAAGGAACAGATTGTCGGCGTGCCGGCGATGGTGAGACCGGAAGAAAGATTTGATGCTTCCATTGGACATTTTCTCAATATGCTCCCGATTCGGAGTGAGCTGAACCCGGCAGACACTTTTTCTGAATTTATTTCAAAATTGCAATTCACCATGTTGGATGGGCTTGATCATGCAGCTTATCCTTTTCCGAAAATGGTGAGGGATTTGAATGTTCCTCGCAGCCAAACGGGTTCACCAGTATTTCAAACCGCTTTTTTCTATCAGAATTTTCTTCAATCTGGAAGCTATCAAAACTTGTTGAGCCGCTATGCTGATTTCTTTTCTGTCGATTTCGTTGAGCGTATTCATCAAGAGGGTGAATACGAATTAGTATTTGAACTGTGGGAAACAGAAGAAAAAATGGAGCTGAATATCAAATACAATACCGGGCTGTTTGATGCGGCTTCTATATCCGCTATGTTCGATCATTTTGTTTATGTAACAGAACAGGCGATGTTGAATCCTTCTCAGCCGTTAAAAGAGTATTCTTTGTTACCTGAAGCAGAGGAGCAGATGATTCTCAAAGCATGGAACGCCACTGACAAAACGTATCCATATACATGTTTTCATGAATTATTTGAGAAGCAGGCGAAAAAGACGCCTGATAGAGCGGCTGTCAGCTATGAAGATCAAACATTGACGTATCGGGAGCTCGATGAAAGAAGTACACAGCTGGCCATTTATTTGCAGGCGCATGGAGTGGGACCTGACCGTCTGGCGGGAATCTATGTGGATCGATCGCTGGACATGTTGGTGGGATTATTGGCGATTCTCAAGGCTGGCGGAGCATATGTGCCGTTAGACCCGTCCTATCCGGCTGATCGACTGGAATACATGCTGGAAGACAGTGAAGTTTCCATTACGCTGACGACATCAGAATTAGTAAATACTTTACGCTGGAACGGTGTCAAGACTGCTCTGTTAGATAAAGATTGGGATGACATCGCTCAAACTGCCTCTGATCGAAAAGGGCTTACACGCACTGTCACGCCGGAAAACTTGGCATATGTCATTTATACATCCGGCAGCACAGGGAAGCCAAAAGGTGTCATGATACCGCATAAAGCTTTGACAAATTTTCTCGTTTCAATGGGAGAAACGCCGGGTCTTTCGCCAGAGGATAAAATGCTCGCTGTCACAACCTACTGTTTTGATATCGCTGCCCTGGAGTTATATCTGCCTTTGATAAAGGGGGCACACTGCCATATTTGTCAAACGGAACATACAAAAGACGTTGAAAAACTGAAACGAGACATCCAAACGATCAAACCGACAGTGATGCAGGCAACCCCTGCTACATGGAAGATGCTCTTTTATGCAGGCTGGGAAAATGAAGAGAGAGTGAAAATTCTATGCGGAGGCGAAGCTTTGCCTGAGACGTTAAAACGATATTTCTTACATACGGGCAGCGAAGCCTGGAATATGTTCGGGCCAACAGAAACAACCATCTGGTCAGCGGTTCAGCGCATTAACGAAGAATGCTCACATGCCACAATAGGAAAGCCAATAGCCAATACACAAATGTACATTACGGATTCTCAGCTTGTTCCAGTTCCGGCTGGTGTCCCGGGTGAGCTTTGCATTGCAGGGGACGGCGTGGCGAAGGGCTATTACAAAAAGCAAGAATTAACGAATTCGAGATTCATTGACAGCCCTTTTGAGCCTGGAACGAAGCTTTATCGAACGGGAGACATGGCGCGCTGGCTTCCGGGAGGACGAATTGAATATATAGGCCGTATCGATAATCAGGTGAAAATACGCGGATTCCGTATTGAGCTTGGCGATATTGAAAGCAGGCTCAGTGAGTATCCCGGCATTCAGGACTGCGTCGTTGTCGCAGCTGAGGAGAATGGAATGGATAAGCTTGCTGCCTATTATACAACTAAAGATGCAAATGCATCTCTTGCGGCGAGGGAGCTGCGTCATTATGTGAAAGACGTTTTGCCTGCCTATATGGTGCCTTCTTATTTTATTCAGCTTGACCATATGCCGTTGACACCGAACGGAAAGATAGACAGAAACAGTCTTAAGCATAACGAATTAACTGCGAAGCAGCCAAAGCAAAGGGAGATCTCTCCGTTGAACATTCAGGAAGCTGTTTTCGCCATTTGGCAGGATGTATTGAAAATGAGTGACATTGAATGGGAAGACGGATTTTTTGATGTTGGCGGGGATTCGCTTCTCGCGGTTACTGTGGCTGATCGCATCAAACATAAGCTATCCTGTGAGTTTTCTGTCACAGACCTGTTTGAGTACTCAACGATCAAAAATATCAGCCAATACATCACTGAACAGCGAATGGGCGATAAAAGCGCCTCTATGCCGACAGAACCGGCTGCTCATATAGATCAGTCCACCCAGATGAGCGATCTCCCAGATTATTATGAGGATAGTGTAGCGATTATTGGTATATCGTGTGAATTTCCAGGGGCGAAAAATCATGATGAGTTTTGGGAGAACCTCAGAGACGGCAAGGAAAGCATTACGTTTTTCAGTAAGGAAGAGCTTCAGCGCTTTGGTATTTCAGAGGAGATCGCGGAGAATGCCGGATACGTCCCGGCTAAATCTTCAATTGATGGAAAAGACAGATTTGACCCAAGCTTCTTTCAAATCTCTCCTAAAGACGCTGAATTTATGGACCCGCAGCTTCGGATGCTGCTGACTCATTCATGGAAAGCAATAGAAGATGCGGGTTATGCTGCGAAACAGATTCCTCAAACCAGTGTTTTTATGTCGGCAAGCAATAATTCTTACCGCGCGCTGCTGCCGTCCGATACAACAGAAAGTCTGGAAACGCCTGACGGCTATGTCTCGTGGGTGCTTGCGCAGAGCGGGACGATTCCGACAATGATTTCTCATAAGCTCGGGCTGAAAGGGCCAAGCTATTTCGTCCACGCCAACTGCTCATCGTCTCTGATTGGATTGCATTCTGCCTATAAAAGCCTGCAGTCGGGGGAATCTGCTTATGCTTTAGTAGGCGGTGCAACACTGCATACCGAGTCAAATATCGGATATATGCATCAGCCGGGACTGAACTTTTCGAGCGACGGACATATTAAAGCTTTTGACGCTTCAGCTGACGGAATGATAGGCGGTGAGGGTGTTGCTGTTGTATTGCTGAAAAAAGCAGCGGATGCTGTAAAGGACGGGGATCATATCTATGCTTTGCTGAGAGGCATAGGTGTAAATAACGACGGCGCTGACAAAGTCGGTTTTTATGCTCCGAGTGTCAAAGGGCAGGCTGACGTGGTGCAAAAGGTCATGAATCAAACGGAGATACAGCCTGAATCCATCTGCTATGTAGAAGCGCACGGAACCGGAACGAAGCTGGGAGATCCAATCGAGCTGGCAGCTTTAACAAATGTTTACAGGCAATACACAAATAAAACGCAATTTTGCGGCATTGGATCGGTGAAAACCAATATCGGACATTTAGATACGGCCGCCGGTCTGGCTGGCTGCATTAAGGTCGTGATGAGTCTTTACCATCAGGAGCTTGCACCGAGCCTCAATTATAAGGTGCCTAATCCAAATACAGACTTATCCAGCTCTCCTTTTTACGTCGTCGATCAAAAGAAAACGTTAAGCCGTGATATCAAAACGCACAGGGCTGCACTAAGCTCGTTCGGGCTTGGCGGGACAAACACTCATGCGATTTTCGAACAATACAAAAGAGATTCTGACAAAAGAAAGATAGACGGGACCTGCATCATACCGATCTCGGCAAAAAATAAAGAGAGACTGCAAGAGTATGTGCAGGATATTCTGACCTATTTGGAAAGAAAAGGACTTGAGGACGGACAGCTGCCTGATTTTGCGTATACCCTACAGGTCGGGCGGGAAGAGATGGAGCATCGCGTTGCCTTTACTGCCGATCATGTGAACGAGTTAAAACAAAAGCTCACAGATTTTATCAATGGAAAAACAGCGATTGAAGGCTGTTTTCAAGGAAGTAAGCACAATGACAGGGAGATTTTATGGCTGACGGAGGACGAGGACAGCGCGGAACTGATCCGTAAATGGATGGCCAAAGGAAAAGTAAACAAGCTTGCGGAGATTTGGAGCAAGGGAGCGCATATGGATTGGATGCAGCTTTACAAAGGTGAGCGCCCATACAGAATGAGTCTGCCGACATATCCATTTGCAAAAGAAAGATACTGGCCATCGCAGGATGACCGCAAGCCGTCGGGTCAGATATCCGGCAATCAGACAGAGATCGGTTCCATCCATCCGCTGCTCCATCAGAATACATCTGATTTTTCTGAACAAAAATTCAGTTCTGTTTTTACTGGTGAAGAATTCTTTCTGAGAGACCATGTGGTAAGAGGAAAACCGGTGCTCCCTGGTGTTGCGTACCTTGAAATGGCGCACGCGGCTATCACGCAGGCGACGGGAAGCAATAATGGCCAGGGGGTCAGAATCAGATTGAATCATACAGTCTGGGTTCAGCCTGTTGTGGTTGACGAACATTCGGCTCAAGTGGATATCGGTCTCTTTCCTGAAGAAGATGGGAAAATCACTTTTGAGATTTACAGTACACAGGAAGACGGGGCCGACCCGGTTATTCATAGTCAAGGCAGCGCGGAGCTGGTATCTGCCGCCGAAACGCCGGTTACTGATCTCGCTGAAATTTCACGCCGCTGCGGCAAAGGAAAGATGTCGCCTGGTCAATTTTACGAAGAAGGCAGAAGCAGAGGGATGTTCCATGGTCCGGCCTTCCAAGGAATTAAGAATGTTGATATAGGAAACAGAGAGGTTCTGGCGCAGCTGAAGCTCCCAGAAATCGTTTCTGGAACGAAGGAACAGTTTGTACTGCACCCAAGTATCATGGACTCCGCCTTGCAGACGGCAACAATATGCATCATGCAGGAATTGACGGATCAAAAGCTGATTTTGCCATTTGCGCTTGAAGAGCTTGAGGTGATCAAAGGATGTTCCTCTGCTATGTGGGCATATGCTCGCTTAAGTGACAGTGATCTCTCCGGGGGGGTTGTTCAGAAAGCGGATATCGATGTCCTTGATGAGAGTGGAAACGTATGTGTCAGGATCAAAGGATTCTCAACGAGAGTATTGGAAGGAGAGGTCCATTCATCCAAGCCTTTATCACGGCATGAACGCTTAATGCTTGAGCCGGTATGGAGAGAACAGAATGGTAGATTTGAGGACGAAGATCTTTCATTCGCAGAGCATATCGTTGTTCTCTTTGAAACTGAACGAAGCTTCACCGACAGCATTGCATCAAACATGAAGGATGCCCGTGTCATTACACTGAATGAAGCTGAAGGACATATTGCTGAACGTTATCAATGTTACATGCAGAACATTTTTGAACTCATGCAAAGCAAGATCCGTGAGCATTCTGCCGGCCGTATCATCATTCAAGCTATCGTTCCGCTGAAAAAAGAGAAACAATTGTTTGCCGGTGTTTCCGGTTTGTTTAAAACAGCTGAATTAGAATTCAGCAAACTTACAGCTCAGGTTATCGAGATTGAGAAGCCTGAAGAGATGAATGATCTTCATCTCAAGCTGAAAGATGATAGCCGGAGGCCTGCTGATAAACAGATTCGATATGAGGCTGGAAACCGTTTTGTGAAAGGCTGGCGGGAAATGGCGCTTCCTTACGCTAATGAGTTTCATATGCCGTGGAGAGACGAAGGCATTTATCTGATTACAGGCGGAGCCGGAAGCTTAGGCCTTCTGTTTGCAAAGGAAATTGCCAATCGAACTGTTCGATCCACCATTGTGCTGACGGGACGCTCTGTTTTAAGTGAGCGTAAGGAAAATGAACTGAAGGCTCTTCGAAGCATGGGGGCGGAGGTTGTCTATCGAGAAGCTGATGTAAGTGATCAGAGGGCGGTTCGGCGTCTCATGGAGGAAATCAAAGAAAAGTATGGCACTCTCAACGGAATTATCCATGGTGCAGGCAGCATTAAAGATCACTTCATCGTTCATAAAACGAAGGAAGAGTTTCAAGAAGTGTTACAGCCAAAAGTGAGCGGGTTGTTACATGTAGACGAATGCAGTAAGGATTTCCCATTGGACTTTTTCATTTTATTCTCATCTGTTTCAGGATGTTTAGGAAACGCTGGACAAGCCGATTATGCTGCGGCCAATACGTTTATGGATGCATTTGCTGCATACCGCAGTTCTCTTGCTGCATCTAAGAAGCGATTCGGTTCAACCATTTCCTTCAACTGGCCGTTATGGGAAGAAGGCGGTATGCAAGTCGGCGCTGAAGATGAAAAGAGAATGCTGAAAACCATGGGAATGGTCCCGATGCCGACAGATAGCGCCTTGAAAGCATTTTATCAAGGGATAGCATCCGATAAGCCGCAAGTTTTTGTGATGGAAGGGCAGCTTCAGAAAATGAAGCAAAAACTGCTTTCTGCAGAAACGACATCCAAACGGAAGGGGCAGAAAAACGCAGATCAGGCTCACGGTCAAACTCAAAAATTAGAAGCGTCTTTCATTCAAATGGTTGGAGCGATTTTAAAAGTAAACACTGACGATATCGATGTCAATACAGAGCTGAGTGAGTACGGATTCGATTCGGTAACATTTACTGTCTTTACAAATAAGATCAACGAAGCGTACCAATTGGAACTAACGCCGACCATTTTCTTTGAATATGGAAGCATCCAAAGCTTGGCTGAATATGTAATTGCGGCGTATCCGGGAGAATTAAATCAAGATGCTGCTGTTAATGACACAGATGAAACGTCAAGCTCATTACACAGTTTAAACAGCCTGAGGGCATCATTAGGCAACATGGTCAGTGCGATTTTAAAAGTAGATAGTGAAGATATTGATGTCAATACAGAGCTGAGTGAATACGGATTTGATTCGGTTACATTTACAGTCTTTACAAACAAGATCAATGAGGCATATCAATTGGAGCTTACGCCGACCATTTTCTTTGAATATGGAAGCATCCAAAGCCTGGCTCAATATTTGATAGATGAACATGAGGCGACTTTTGTTCAGGAGGTCGAAAAATCAGAGGGGCAAGAAGAGTTACAGACAATATCCTCTACTGTGCCGAAAATCACAACACGAAGCAAGCACCGCTTCAAACAGCCTGTTATTGCAAAAGAAGAAAGAAGCAAAAAGCAGACTGCCGATTTTGAGCCGATTGCGATTGTCGGCATCAGCGGCCGATTCCCTGGTGCTAAGGATATAGATGAATTTTGGAGAAATCTTGAGGAAGGCAAAGACAGCATTACAGAGGTTCCAAAAGATCGATGGGATTGGCGGGAGCATTATGGAAACCCTGACACTGATGTCAATAAAACCGACATCAAATGGGGCGGGTTTATTGATGGTGTCGCAGAGTTTGATCCGTTGTTTTTTGGTATTTCGCCGAGAGAAGCCAATTATGTAGATCCTCAGCAGCGTCTCTTAATGACGTTTGTATGGAAGGCGCTGGAAGATGCGGGTTGCTCGCCGCAAAGCCTTTCGGGTACAGGGACGGGGATCTTTGTCGGCACAGGAAACACGGGTTATAAAGATCTATTCCATAGAGCGAATCTTCCGATTGAAGGCCATGCGGCTACAGGTCATATGATCCCTTCGGTTGGCCCGAATAGAATGAGTTATTTTTTAAATATCCACGGTCCGAGCGAACCAATCGAAACAGCTTGTTCCAGCTCTCTTGTAGCCATCCACCGTGCTGTAACCGCTATGCAAAGCGGCAATTGTGAGATGGCGATTGCAGGAGGTGTGAACACGATCCTGACCGAAGAGGCGCACATTAGCTACAGCAAGGCGGGGATGCTCAGCAAAGACGGCAGGTGTAAAACCTTCTCCGCCGATGCAAATGGCTATGTCAGAGGCGAAGGTGTCGGAATGGTCATGCTGAAAAAGCTGGCAGATGCCGAGCGTGACGGGAATCATATATACGGCGTTATTCGGGGGACGGCGGAAAATCACGGCGGAAGAGCCAATACCCTGACATCACCTAATCCGAAAGCCCAAGCTGATCTGTTGGTGCGTGCATATCGCCAAGCAGGCATAGACCCAAGCACGGTCACATATATTGAAGCCCATGGAACGGGGACTGAATTGGGGGATCCGATTGAAATAAACGGGCTGAAAGCCGCGTTTAAGGAACTATCCAATAAGAGAGGCGGCAGCCAGGCGGACATTCCAGAGAACCGTTGCGGCATCGGCTCAGTTAAAAGCAATATTGGTCATTTAGAGCTTGCCGCAGGTATTTCTGGTCTGATCAAAGTGCTGCTGCAAATGAAGCATAAAACGTTAGTGAAAAGCCTGCATTGCGAGACGCTTAATCCTTATCTTCAGCTGGCTGACAGTCCGTTTTACATCGTTCAGGAAAAACAGGAATGGAAGGCTGTAACAGATCGTGACGGAAACAAGCTTCCGCGCCGTGCCGGAATCAGTTCGTTTGGGATTGGCGGAGTAAACGCACATATTGTGATTGAAGAATATATTCCAAAAGTGAATTCAGAACAAACGGCACCAGAACAGCCAAGCATAATTGTGCTGTCGGCTAAAAATAAAAATAGGCTAATAGATCGCGCTTCACAATTGCTGGAGGCGATTCGCAAGAAAAGATATACAGATCAGGATTTGCACCGTATCGCTTACACCCTGCAAGTTGGGCGCGAAGAGATGGATGAGCGTCTGGCGTGTATTGCGGGGACAATGCAGGAACTTGAAGAAAAACTGCAAGCGTTTGTTGACGGTAAGGAAGAAACTAGTGAATTCTTCCGGGGGCAGTCTAATCGCAATAAAGAAACCCAGGCCATTTTTACAGCAGATGAGGATATGGCAATGGCACTTGAAGCTTGGTTCAGAAAAAGAAAATACGCCAAACTTGCGGATTTATGGGTCAAAGGCGTAGTGATCCAGTGGAATACATTATATGGCGAAACCAAACCGCGCCTGATCAGTCTTCCTTCATATCCATTCGCGGAGGATCACTATTGGCTACCGGCAAAGGAACATTCAGAACTTGTTGATACTAGTGAAAAGCGCACCGCATGTTTTTTGACAAAACAATGGAGTTTGAGTCCGATTGGTTCAAAAGTGCCGGGGACACGAACGGTTGCCATCCTGAGCAATCAAGAGACAGCAGATTTGGCAGCTGAAGTGTCTAAGTATTTTCCGAATCACCTTTTATTAGATGTGAGCCGGACTGACTGTTATCAGTCAGACATCGATTGGAAAGAGTTTGACGGTCTAGTGGATGTCATCGGCTGCGGTGAACATGATGAAGACCGGCTGGATTGGATTGAATGGATGCAAAGGCTTATTGAATTCGGGCATAAAGAGGGACTCAGGCTGCTTTGTGTGACGAAGGGGCTCGAATCGTTTCAAAACACATCCGTCCGGATGGCTGGAGCCTCACGAGCTGGTTTGTATCGGATGCTTCAAAGTGAGTACAGTCACCTTACATCAAGGCATATGGATGCAGAGGGGGGCATTGATTATCATCGTCTCGCCAAGCAGATCGCTGATGAGTTCTATTCGGATTCTCACGATACGGAGGTTTGCTACAGAGACGGTTTGCGGTATCAGGCTTTTCTAAAAGCGCGTCCTGAAACAGGTAAGGGAGTCAAACAAAGCATGACCTTCCCTAAAGAGCATGTGCTTTTCATTACAGGCGGGACACGAGGCATCGGACTATTATGCGCCCGGCATTTTGTGGAGCGCTATGGAGTGAAAAAGCTGGTGCTGACTGGACGAGAGCAGCTTCCTCCGCGAGAGGAGTGGGCTCGCTTTGAGACATCAAACACATCCGCGGCACAGAAAATCCAGGCAGTGCGGGAGCTGGAAGCGCAGGGTGTGCAAGTGCAAATGCTGTCGCTTACTTTATCTGATGATGCTCATGTTGAACAAACGCTGCAACATATCAGGCAAACAATAGGGCCGATTGGCGGTGTCATTCATTGTGCAGGTCTGACCGATATGGATACGCTGGCATTCATCCGAAAAACTGCCGATGATATTCAGCGGGTGCTGGAGCCTAAAGTGGCTGGGCTGACAACGCTATATCGCCACGTGTGTAACGAGCCATTACAGTTTTTTGTATTATTTTCTTCTGTTTCAGCCATTATCCCTGAGCTTTCGGCGGGACAAGCTGATTATGCGATGGCCAATAGCTATATGGATTATTTTGCGGAAGTACATCAGAAAAATGCGCCGATCATCAGTGTTCAGTGGCCGAATTGGAAAGAAACCGGTATGGGTGAAGTGACAAATCATGTATATCGGGAAAGCGGCTTGTTGAGCATTACAAATTCAGAGGGCTTACGTTTTCTAGATCAAATCTTATCGAAAACACTCGATCCGGTTGTTCTCCCTGCGGTGGCGAATCAAACAAATTGGGAGCCGGAGCTGCTGATGAAGCGGAGGAAACGTCATGAGCAGGAAGCAATTTTGCAGAGCCCGCTGGCCACAGACATCAAAGAGATTGATGACATTTCCAAAAGTGATGGGCTATTATCCGAAACACAGTCCTGGCTTGTTGAACTGTTTACCGAAGAGCTGAGAATTAATCGTGAAGACTTCGAAATTGACGGATTATTTCAAGATTATGGGGTGGATTCGATCATTTTGGCGCAGGTGCTCCAACGTATAAACCGCAAATTAGAAGCAGCGCTCGATCCATCTATTCTATATGAATACCCGACAATTCAAAGGTTCGCAGATTGGCTGATCAGCTCTTATTCCGAAACGCTGTCCGCTTTATTCGGAGACAGGATCTCGAAAACAGCAGCACCTATGGAGAGCAAAATGGAGGCAGGTGTTACTGGCCCTGCGAAAGATCGTGCTCCTGCCGCCCAGATACAAGCGCCGGCGACTATTTCGCCGGGCTCCCATGCAGAAGATATTGCTGTTGTCGGGCTGTCTTGCCGCTTTCCGGGAGCAGATAAGCTGGAAACCTATTGGTCATTATTATCTGAGGGACGTTCGTCAATCGGTCCGGTTCCGGCAGAGCGCTGGGGCTGCAAGACGCCATATTATGCCGGCGTGATTGATGATGTCAGCCATTTTGATCCTGATTTCTTTCTGCTTCATGAAGAAGATGTAAGGGCAATGGATCCGCAAGCATTACTCGTATTGGAAGAGTGTTTGAAACTCTTGTATCACGCCGGATATACACCTGAGGAAATAAAGGGGAAGCCTGTCGGCGTTTATATTGGGGGCAGAAGCCAGCACAAACCTGATGAAGAGAGTCTTCATCATGCTAAGAATCCGATTGTGACAGTCGGCCAAAATTATTTAGCGGCTAATATTTCACAATTTTTCGATGTCCGCGGCCCGAGTGTTGTAGTTGATACAGCATGTTCGTCAGCTTTGGTCGGCATGAATATGGCCATTCAGGCGCTGCGTAGCAGTGATATTCAATCTGCCTTAGTCGGCGGTGTCAGCTTGCTAAGCTCAGATGCTTCTCACAGGCTGTTTGACCGGCGCGGCATTTTAAGTAAACATTCATCCTTCCATGTGTTTGATGAACGTGCTGACGGAGTTGTTTTAGGTGAAGGCGTCGGAATGGTCATGTTAAAAACAGTAAAACAGGCGCTGGAAGACGGAGATACCATATATGCTGTCGTGAAAGCGGCCTCGGTCAATAATGACGGAAGAACGGCAGGACCGGCAACACCTAATCTGGAGGCGCAAAAGGAAGTCATGAAAGATGCGCTTGCCAAAAGCGGAAAAAAACCAGAGGACATCAGCTATCTTGAAGCAAACGGGTCAGGTTCAGTGGTAACCGATCTGCTTGAACTGAAAGCGATCCAATCGGTGTACCGTTCCGGTCACTCATCGCCTCTTTCTCTCGGCTCAATCAAGCCAAACATCGGGCATCCGCTATGTGCAGAAGGGATCGCCAGCTTTATTAAGGTTGTGCTGATGCTGAAAGAGCGAAGTTTTGTCCCGTTTTTATCAGGTGAAAAAGAGATGGCGCATTTCGATCAACAGAAAGCGAATATCACGTTCACCCGAACGCTGGAAAAATGGACAGATTCGCGGCCTGCGGCGGCCATTAACTGCTTTGCCGATGGGGGGACGAATGCTCATGTCATCGTAGAGGCGTGGGAAAAAGATGAAAAACGCGCGATCAAGCGCAATCCAATATCGCCTCCTCAATTAAAGAAACGGGCGTTTTCGCCTGGCAAGTCAAAGCCGGAAGCGGAGACCTTAAAAATGGATGCGGCAAACATATGGGATACTTATGAGGTGGAGGTCTAACGTGAAAAATATAACGAAACAACTCACATTATCGTTAAAAAATCCGTTTATATATCACCATGTGGTTTACGGACAAAATGTCCTTCCGGGATTGGCCTATATCGATATGATCTACCAGATATTCAGAGAACATGGCTACTCTTGCTCAGAGCTTCAGCTGCGAAATTTATCCATCTATCAGCCGCTGATGGTGGGACAGGATGCGATGATTGTTCTCAATATCCAATGTACGGAGAAAAAAGAAGGAAAGTGGCAAATCACAGCCAAAGGCCTTGAAAAAAGTGGCGGGAAAGAAGCTTCAGAAGAAAAGCTCTATATGAAGGCTGACATGCACGCTCATTCCCCGGTTGTATTTGAAGAAACACTGGAGATCGGTCAGATGAAAGCATCTGCGAGGAACGTTGTTCAGCTTGATGATGTATATGAACAATGCAGACGTCAGGAATTGGTGCACAGTGAATATATGAAAGTGAAAGGCTGCATCTATGAAGAGGAAGACGGCGTCCTTCTTGATCTTTCTCTCGGCTCAGAGGCCATGCGTCACGCAGAAGGCTTTATGTTTCATCCAACTCTCATAGATGGGAGCGGGGTGGGGGCCAACAATTTGCTCACATCTTTGCTTAAAGGAGAACAGAGGCTGTATTTGCCTCTGTTTTATGAATCCTTTTCCGCTTCAGCACTTTTGCAGACACATTGTATGACGAGAATTAAGCGTTCCTCCGTCCGTCAGGAAAAAGAGCTGATTTATGTAACACTTGAATTTTTCAATGCTTCCGGAGAAAAAGTGGCTGAACTGAAGAACTTCACAAGCAAACTAGTGCGTGAAGCAGAGCTGATTAGCGGAAAGCATCAGGATGTACAGGATAAACAAGAGACGAGTAAGGACATAGCTGAGCATACTCATGCTGCTGATACCGTATCTTCAACCGGCAGTATGGGAGCCTATGGCGGGGCTGAACAGTTCGTCAGCCAATTAATCGCAGACAAAATCAATAAGCCGATTGAACAGATTGAAAAACAGGTCGGCTATTATCAAATGGGACTGAATTCATCAGGATTGCTTGAAGTGGTAGAAACCATCAGTGACAAGATCGGTGAGAGCCTTTCGCCGACTCTCCTGTTTGAGCATACTACCATTGCAGAGTTGTCAGCATTTCTTGCCGAGGAATATGCCGAGCAATTTAGTGCCGCCGGTTCCGTTGTTCAAAATGAAAGAGAACACGTCTCTGATCGCATAACCGACGATAAGACTGCTGAAAGCGTACGTACTGAATCTTCTATTGTTATACCTTCTGAGGCGGCAGGCGACATTGCAATAATTGGTATGGCGGGCAGGTATCCGAAGGCGAACAATATTCATGAATTTTGGAACAATCTGAAAGAGGGGAAGGATTGCATTAGCGAGATTCCTGAGTCGCGCTGGGATTGGCGGCGCTTTGAAGGAATCACATCTCCTTCAGGCAAGGATATTTCCAAATGGGGCGGATTTATTGATGACCCAGACTGCTTCGATCCTCAATTTTTCAGAATCACGCCGAGAGAAGCAGAGACAATGGACCCTCAGGAGCGGCTGTTTTTAGAAACCTGCTGGGAAACCATTGAGGATGCTGGCTACACACCAAAGACGTTGGCTAAGCCTAAAGGACGAAATAAAAGGCATCATGTAGGAGTTTTTGCGGGCGTCATGCACAAGGATTATACACTAGTCGGCGCTGAAGAAGCATCAGCGGAAAATGTGTTTCC
Source organism: Bacillus sp. SN1 (assembly GCF_002796895.1). Classification (NCBI taxonomy): domain Bacteria; kingdom Bacillati; phylum Bacillota; class Bacilli; order Caryophanales; family Bacillaceae; genus Bacillus; species Bacillus sp. SN1. Next base: position 753,803 of record NZ_PHIE01000001.1, on the reverse strand, counting down.
TCTCTCGCTCAACTATGCGCAAATCGCCAACCGTGTATCTTACTTTTGTAATTTCCACGGTCCGAGTATGGCGGTTGATACGGTATGCTCCTCGTCTCTGACTGCTGTACATCTGGCATTGGAAAGCATTCGCCACGGTGAGTGTGATGTCGCGTTAGCAGGCGGAGTGAATCTGTCCCTGCATCCTAATAAATATATGACATACGGGGTCTGGGATATGTTTTCCACTGACGGGCACTGCCGTACATTTGGCAAGGATGGGGACGGTTATGTGCCGGCCGAAGGAATTGGTGCGGTTTTATTAAAGCCTTTGCGCCAGGCGGAGGAAGACGGAGATCGTATTTATGCCGTGATTAAAGGAAGTGCCGTGAATCATGTGGGCACTGTAAGCGGCATTTCAGTGCCGAGTCCGGTTTCCCAAGCTGATCTGATTGAGGCATGCTTGGAGAAAACGGGAATTGACCCGCGGACGATCAGTTATGTGGAAGCACATGGAACCGGTACGTCCTTAGGAGATCCGATCGAAATACAAGGGTTGGTGAAAGCATTCCGCCAATATACACAGGATCGGCAATTCTGTTCAATCGGTTCTGTTAAATCGAACATCGGTCATGCTGAATCCGCAGCGGGTATCAGCGGTTTAAGCAAAGTTGCCCTTCAGCTTCACTATCAGACTCTCGTGCCTTCTTTGCATTCGGAAGAACTGAATCCGTACGTGGAATTTGAAAAGTCTCCATTTTATGTACAGCATGAAGCAGAAACGTGGAAGCAGCCTGTTATTAAGGAAAATGGGAAAGACCTCCCTTATCCGCGCCGTGCAGGTATCAGTTCCTTCGGGGCGACCGGTTCCAACGCACATATTATTGTAGAGGAATATATTCCTCAAACAGCGGAGCAGGACGTTACTTTGCCGTCAGATTCTGAAATGCCGGCTGTTATCCCGCTTTCTGCCCGTAATCAAGAACGTCTTCATGTATATGCAAAGCGTCTCTTGGATTTTCTTCATGATGGGATTCAGATTAGAGATTTGGCTTATACATTGCAGGTAGGTCGTGAACCGATGGAAGAGCGGGTTGCTTTTGTAGCAGATGGAATTCAAGAATTGACCGGTCAATTGAAGGCTTTTATAGAAGGGCACGAAACCGTTCAGCATTGCTGGATGGGCCGAGTGTCAAGAGGAAGCGATTTATCGCTTTCTGCCGAAACGGTACATAAATCGCTGGAACAAAGAAATTTCGATCTGATTGCAGAGCAGTGGGTCAACGGAGCTTCGATTGACTGGAAACTTCTTTACGATGGAAAGAAACCAAAGCGGATCAGCTTGCCGACATATCCTTTTGAGAAGGTGCGTTATTGGGTGCCGAAAGCGGAGGCAGCGACTGATCGATCCAAACGGGAAGGTCATGTCCTTCATCCTCTTCTGCATCAAAATGTGTCCGACATGTCGGGAATACGCTTCCGTTCAGCGTTCACGGGACGTGAATTTTTCCTGAAGGATCATGTCATTAAGGGCGAGCGGGTTTTACCCGGTGCAGCTTTATTGGAGATGGTTCGTGCGGCTGTGGAAAAGGCAGCTGCCAATCAGTTTCCGACAGGATTCCGACTCCGGAATATCGTCTGGGTTCGGCCGTTTGCCGTTACAGAACAGCAAGCAGACATACACATACGTTTATATCCTGAAGACAATGGTGAGATTGCATTTGAAATCTGCCAGGAGCCTGAAAGCGCAGAGAAGGAGCCAGTTGTATACGGACAAGGGAGTGCAGTGCTTTGTGAGGCTGATGAATCTCCGGTAATAAACATTGAAGAACTGAAGGCAAATGATAAAGAGCGGATTCTGTCACCTTCTGATTGTTACGACGCTTATGCGGACATGGGAATTCATTATGGTGACAGCCACAGAGCCATCGACAGCATATATGCCGGCAAAAACGGAGTTCTAGCAAAATTGACGATGCCATCTGTGATCTCTGATACGCAAGACCGTTATGTTCTGCATCCGAGCATGATAGATTCGGCATTTCAAGCATCTATCGGTTTGAGGCTGGGAGGCGATGCGAGTTTAACAGACAGAAAGGCAATGCTGCCTTTTGCATTACAGGATGTTCAAATCTTCAAAGGCTGCGAGGCGTCTATGTGGGTACGGATCACATACAGCGAGGGCAGTGCAGCTGGGGATCGTATGCAGAAGCTTGATATCGATTTGTGCAATGAAGAGGGGCAGGTTTGCGTGCGAATGAAGGGCTATTCTGCAAGAGTGTTAGAAACAGAGGCAGAAAATCCTTCTGAGACAATTGACACGCTGCTGTTTGAACACGTTTGGGAAGAAAATGCTCCTGCAGAGAAGCAAGAGCTTATAGGGTATGAGACACATAAAATCATTGTCTGTGATTTTGGAGAACAAATGGAAAGTATTCGGAATCATCTTGACTGTACAGTACTGCAGCATCATACAGAGGCAATTGATGAACGGTTTGAAGGATATGCCGTACAGTTATTTGAAGAAATCAAGCAGCTGCTGCACTCAAAAGCCGGGGGACATACACTCATTCAAGTGGCGGTGCCTGCATTGAACGAGCCGCAGCTATTAAGCGGCTTAACCGGACTGCTCAAAACGGCTGAGTTAGAAAATCCAAAACTGACAGGACAGCTGATTGAATTAGATACTGGGGTGTCTGCTAGTGACATCTTCGAAATATTAGAAGAAAACAGACGCTGTCCTCGTGACACGCATATCCGCTATTGGCAAGGAAAACGTTTTGTAAGCAAATGGAAAGAGACGTCTGGTGAGCACCTAAGTGCTGACATACTGTGGAAGGATAAAGGGGTTTATCTGATTACAGGCGGTGCAGGCGGTCTTGGCTTCATCTTTGCAAATGAAATCGCAAACGAAACGAATGATGCTGTTGTAATCCTGACAGGACGCTCTCCGCTCGATGAAAGGAAGCAGGCGATGCTTCAAGAGCTACAGAAACTTGGCGTCCGAGCAGTTTACAGAAAAGCGGATCTGACAGAGAAACGAGCTGTTGATGCCTTAATAGAAGAGATTCAAAATGTTTACGGCGGCTTGGACGGCATCATCCATAGCGCCGGTATGATAAAAGATAATTTCATTATTAAGAAAAAGAAAGAAGAAATTCAAACCGTGCTCGCTCCAAAGGTAACTGGTCTGATTCATCTTGACGAAGCAACGAAAGATATTCCGCTCGACTTCTTTATCCTTTTTTCCTCAGGTGCGGGAGCAGTGGGAAGTGCGGGACAGGCTGATTATGCAATGGCAAATGCATTTATGAATGCATTCAGCGAATATCGAAATGGCCAAGCAGCGCTCCGCAAACGTTACGGAAAAACGCTTTCGGTGTGCTGGCCGCTGTGGAAAGACGGGGGCATGCGTATTGATGCTGAAACTGCAAGGATGCTGACAAAAGAAACAGGCATGGTGGCCATGGAAACAGGTCATGGGATTCAGGCATTATACCATGGCTGGGCGTCAGGAAAGCCGCAGCTGTTGGTGGCATCAGGTGTTGCCAATCGGATTCGTGCATTTTTATATGAAACGGGACATGGTCAAGGCCAATCCCAAAATATGAAAAATACAAATGACAATCAGGATACGGAAAAAGCAGACATTGTCTTTGGAGCCGATGAAGAGACATTGAGAGAAAAAGCAGAGAACTATGTGAAACAAGTGCTTTCTTCGGTTATCAAGCTGCCGGCCAGCCAAATTGATGCTGAAGCTCCTCTTGAGGATTACGGGATCGATTCTATTATGATCATGCATGTAACTGGTCAATTAGAAAAAGTATTTGGATCTTTGTCCAAGACGCTGTTCTTTGAATACCAGGATATTCGGTCATTAACCCGGTATTTTACTGAATCCCACAGAGAAAAGCTGCTGGACATTTTGGGGATTGAAAAAGACAAACCTTCTGCTGCGGAAAATACAAAAACTGATTCAGAGCCTGAAAAGAGAGAAATCTCTGTTGCCCCAAGAAAGTCTGGATTCTTTCCTTTGCAAGAAAAAGGGCAACAACAGTCAAGAGAAAAGGGAACAGAGGAAATTGCAATCATCGGTATCTCAGGGCGCTATCCACAGGCAGAGAACATCTATGAATTGTGGGAAAACCTGAGGGACGGGCGAGACTGTATTACGGAAATTCCTGAAGACCGCTGGGATCATAGTCTCTATTATGATGAAGATAAGGACAAGCCTGGAAAAACCTACAGCAAGTGGGGCGGCTTCATGAAGGATGTAGACAAGTTTGACCCGCAGTTTTTCCATATTTCGCCGCGTGAGGCAAAATTAATGGACCCTCAAGAGCGTTTATTTTTGCAGTGTGTGTATGAAACGATGGAAGACGCAGGATATACAAGGGAGCATCTCGGCCGTAAGCGTGATTCGGAGCTTGGCGGAAGCGTCGGTGTTTACGTAGGTGTCATGTACGAAGAATACCAGCTGTATGGAGCGCAAGAGCAGGTGCGGGGCAGGTCTCTGGCTTTAACAGGAAATCCATCATCCATCGCAAACCGGGTATCTTATTATTTTGATTTTCATGGGCCAAGTATCGCTTTGGATACCATGTGTTCTTCTTCTTTAACTGCTATTCATTTGGCCTGTCAAAGCTTGCAGCGCGGAGAGTGTGAGGCGGCATTCGCGGGCGGCGTGAATGTTTCAATCCACCCAAATAAATATTTGATGCTTGGGCAGAACAAATTTATGTCCAGCAAAGGCCGATGTGAAAGCTTCGGACAGGGCGGAGACGGCTATGTGCCGGGAGAAGGCGTTGGAGCAGTGCTTCTTAAGTCATTGTCTAAAGCTCTTGAAGATGGCGATCACATTTATGGAATCATTAAGGGGACAGCTATTAACCACGGAGGAAAAACAAACGGTTACTCAGTTCCAAACCCGAATGCCCAAGCTGATGTGATCAAAAAGGCGTTTGTGGAAGCGGAGGTTGACCCGCGGGCAGTCAGTTATATAGAAGCGCACGGCACGGGAACCTCTCTAGGAGATCCTATTGAAATGACTGGGCTGTCCAAAGTGTTTACGCAACAAACGGATGACAAACAATTTTGTGCAATAGGCTCGGCCAAATCAAATATCGGGCACTGTGAGAGTGCGGCAGGTATCGCAGGGTTAACGAAGGTATTGCTCCAAATGAAATACAGGCAGCTTGCACCTTCCCTGCATTCAAACGTGCTGAATCCGAATATTGATTTCCTTAACTCACCGTTTAAAGTACAGCAAGAGCTAGAAGAATGGAAGAGGCCAATCATTTCTGTCAATGGAAAAGAAATCGAATATCCGAGAATCGCAGGCATCTCTTCATTTGGCGCCGGGGGAGTAAACGCCCATATTTTAATAGAAGAACATGTTGCCGAATCTAAGCAGGAACGTTCGCCAGCGGGGAAACAGCCGGCTGTCATTGTGCTTTCAGCAAAAAATGAGGAAAAACTTCAGAAACGGGCGGAGCGATTGCTGCATGCCATTCGTGAACAAAGATATGCTGAAGCAGATTTGCACCGAATCGCCTATACGCTGCAAGTCGGTCGTGAAGCGATGAATGAGCGTCTGGCGTTCGTTGCTGAGACGATGGTGGAACTTGAAGAAAAACTCAATGACTTTATCTCTGGAACAGAAAATCGAGAATATGTCTATCGAGGACAAGTGAAACGCAATAAAGAATCTATTGCCGCTTTTGCCGCTGATGAAGATATGTCAAAAACAATCGAGGCATGGATGCAAAAAGGAAAGTACGCGAAGGTTTTAGACCTTTGGGTAAGAGGCTTGCGTATTGATTGGAGCGCGCTCTATCAAGATCAAAAACCGCGGCGCATCAGTTTACCCGCCTATCCTTTTGCACGAGATCGCTATTGGATAGACGTAAATGCAAAGGCTGAGGAAATAAGAAAAGACGAACCGGCCGCTTCGGTACAGCCCGTCATTCAAAAGCCGTCTATTGCCAAAGAAGCCAGCGGTAAGCCTGCCAATATCACGTTACAGCCTTTAATGGCCAATCAGGATCGTTTGCAGCGTGCGGCATCTCCGCTTCCATCAGATACAGAAACAAAGACGATCGCGGCGGAAGCCTTGTGCGATGAACTAACGGCGAGCTTAGCGGAAGTGCTGTACATGGATCAAAATGAGGTTGATCCAGACGAAGCATTCATTGATATCGGAATGGACTCGATTACCGGACTCGAATGGATAAAAGCAATAAATAAACAGTATGGCACATCACTAAATGTCACCAAGGTTTATGATTATCCGACAACACGTGATTTCGCTGTTTACTTAGCACAAGAGTTAAGCACACAATCTGGAGAAAAAACAGCAGGAATCGAGGTTTCAAAACAAACCGAGCCGTACGCGCCGATGAAACAGAAAACAGCAGCACCCGCTCCAAAACCGGACAATATATCCCTGCAGCCGTTAGAGAATCATCAGCCGCTGCAGGAGGAACCTGCAGCAACCATTCAATATGCAGCAGCAGAAATATCCGCATCAAGCCAATATACTGGGGCAATTGAAACGCTGCATGAAGAATTGAGGGAAAGCATAGCAGACGTGTTATTCATGGAGCCCAACGAGGTGGATGTTGACGAAGCATTCATCGATATCGGAATGGACTCGATTACCGGGCTCGAATGGATAAAAGCGGTGAATAAGCAATATGGCACGTCCTTTTCAGTCACCAGAGTGTATGATTATCCAACGATACGTGATTTTGCCGAGATGCTAAAGTCCGAGCTTGGAACGCATTTTAAGAGAAAGCAAGAAATGACAGATCAGCATGAGGTCTCTGAAGCTGTTAAACATGTGAAACAGCCGGCAGCACTCCCTAAGGCAAAGCCGTCAGACCGTCCGCTTCAGTCTGTTCAATACCCAATAAAGAAAGAGCATGAGCAGAAACCGGCTCCTATTCAACAAGATCACCGAGAGGATGCGATAGCCATTGTCGGGATGTCGGGGAGGTACCCGGGCGCCAGTAATGTAAGAGAATATTGGGATAACCTGGTTCATGCGAGAAATGCGATTCGGGACATTCCAACATCACGTTGGGACGTTGACAAATACTATGATCCTGCCCTGAACCAAAAAGGAAAAAGCTATTGCAAATCAATGGGGATGCTTGATGATATTGAACATTTTGATCCGTTGTTTTTTAATATTCCGCCGTCAGAAGCTGAACTGATGGATCCCCAGCATCGAATATTTTTGCAGGAAGGCTATAAAGCTTTTGAGGACGCTGGATATAACGCCCGAACATTAAATGAGAAAAAATGCGGCGTTTATCTCGGGATTATGAGCAATGAATATGGAGTTATGCTGAATCGGCAGGCAAGAGCAAACGCCACCGGGAACAGCTTTGCGATTGCTGCGGCGCGTATTCCGTATTTTCTTAATTTAAAAGGGCCTGCTATTCCTATTGACACCGCATGCTCATCTTCATTGGTCGGCACACATTTAGCACGACAGGCACTCATAAACAAAGAAATTGATATGGCGCTGGTTGGCGGTGTCAGCTTATACCTGACGCCGGAATCTTACATCAGTATGTGTGAGGCCGGCATGCTTTCACCTGATGGACAATGTAAAGCATTTGACAATGGCGCGAATGGTTTTGTGCCCGGCGAGGGTGCGGGTGCGTTGGTACTGAAAAGGCTGAAAGATGCGGAAGCGGACCGTGACCATATTTACGGCATTATCATTGGCTCAGGTATTAATCAGGACGGGAAAACAAACGGAATCACGGCACCGAGTGCGAAAAGCCAAATGGATCTGGAAAGAGGTATATATGAAACATACGGAATAGATCCTGAGAGTATTAGTTATGTAGAAATGCACGGCACCGGAACAAAACAAGGCGATCCAATTGAATTAGAGGCCTTATCTACCGTTTTTCAAGAAAAAACAGATAAAAAACAGTTTTGCGCTATCGGTTCAGTCAAAAGCAATATTGGCCATACATCTGCGGCGGCCGGAGTAGCCGGAGTTCAAAAAGTGTTATTGTGTATGAACCATAAAATGTTGGTGCCGACATTGAACTTCACGACGCCGAATGAGCATTTTCAATTTGAGCATTCTCCTTTATATGTAAATACGGAGCTTAAGCCTTGGGAAACGGCTGACGGAAAACCGCGGAGGGCCTGTGTAAGCTCTTTCGGATATAGCGGGACGAATGCCCACATCGTGATAGAAGAATATCAGCCTGAAAAGAGGGATGATCGATTAATAAAGCAGTATCAGTCAACACTCTTTGTACTCTCAGCGAAAAAAGAGCAGCAGCTGAAGGCCTATGCAAAAGCAATGAAAGATTTCACAAATTCGATTGAAGAAATCAATCTGGAGGATATGGCATATACACTTCAGACGGGCCGTGAAGCGATGGATTATCGGATGGCGTTTTTGGCGGATTCAAGAGAATCGCTGATCAAAGCTTTGGATGATTATTTGGCAGATGTACCGAACAGCAACTTATATGCCGCTCACGTGAAAACGAAGAAAAGCGAAATCAAGCTGTTTGAAACAGATCACGATGCCAAAGCATTGCTGCAAACATGGATAGAGAAGAAAAGACTCAAGAAAGTAGCGGAATTATGGGTAAAAGGGCTGCAGGTCGATTGGAACGGACTTTATGGAGATCACATGCCTCGCCGAATCAGTCTGCCTGCTTATCCGTTTGCAGAAGAATATTACTGGCTGCCAAATCTAGAAGAAAACACCGAAAACAGTGGTTCAGCACTGCCTCACTCCGAACCGCTTACTAAGCATTGCATTCTGCATAAACAGTGGCAGTGTTGTCCGATTGAACCAGCAGTACGCACGAATCAAGCCGTAGCCATATTAGCAAACGAGGAAACTATGGCATTGGCGGCAGAGCTTTCGAAGTATTTCTTAGATTACCGTATATTTAACAGTCAAGAGCTCGATCATGTATCTGCCGCTGACTATGAAGATGTTGACGGAGCAATCGATCTGATCGGATGCGGAACGAGCCGTGAGCAGTCTACAAGCTGGATAAACTGGCTCCAAAAGCTGATCGAGCAAGGACGTACAAGCAAGCGCAATTTAATGATCTTGGGTGTAACGAAGGGGCTGGAGGCTTACGCAAATGAAGCTGTTCATTTGTCCGGTGCTTCGCGGGCCGGCTTATACCGCATGCTTCAAAACGAGTACAGCCATCTTACATCAAGACACGCAGACATGGAGTGCGGAGCCTCTCATGAGGAGCTGGCCAGACTGATCGCAGACGAGTTTTATGCTAATAGTGCCGAATCAGAAGTATGTTATCGAAACGGACAGAGGTATCGCGCATATTTGGCAGAGAAACCAGTAGAAGCCGAGGTTACTCCTAAGCAAGTATCGTTTTCATCAGACAAAGTCCTACTGATTACAGGCGGGACAAGAGGTCTCGGTTCGTTGTGTGCGCGGCATTTTGTGAAAACATACGGCGTTAAGCGGCTGGTGCTCATCGGCCGGGAAGAGCTGCCGCCGCGTGATCAGTGGAATTCAGTAAAAAATGCCTCACTTGAGAAGATAAAAGCCATTCAAGAGCTAGAAGCCATGGGTGCGCAAGTTCAAGTGTTGTCTCTGGACCTGACCGATTCATTTGCTGTCAAACAGAGCCTGAAGACAATACACGAAACAATGGGGGCAATTGGCGGAGTCATCCACTGTGCCGGGAAGGTGAACAAACATAATCCGGCATTTATCAGAAAATCACTAGAAGAGATCGAACAGGTGCTTGAACCGAAAGTCGAAGGCCTGCAAACGTTATTTGACCTGCTTAAAGACGAACCATTGGCGTTTTTTATCTTGTTTTCATCAGTATCAGCGGCCATTCCTGTTCTTTCAGCCGGACAAGCTGATTACGCGATGGCGAATGCTTTTATGGATTATTTTGCAGAAGCTCATAAAGGTGAATGTCCAATTGTCAGCATTCAGTGGCCTAACTGGAAGGAGACCGGTTTAGGTGAGGTTCGAAGCAAAGCTTTAGAGCAGACTGGATTGGTGAGCTTGAGAAACGATGAGGGATTACAACTGCTGGATCAGATTTTATCAGATACACACTGTGCTGTCGTGCTGCCGGCGATTCCAGATACAAATGTATGGAAGCCTGACAAGCTTATGCAACAGTCACTGCCTGTTGAAGCCCTCTCACATCCTGAGACTAAAGAGCAAGCCAGCCCTCAAAACCTGTTCCTTGAAACAGTTGACTGGCTCGTAACTCTTTTTACAGATGAACTGAAGATATCAGCTGAAGACTTTGAAACAGACGAGCCTTTCCAAGAATACGGAATCGACTCAATTATATTGGCTCAGCTGGTACAGCAGATGAACCAAACATTCAATGGAGATATTGATCCATCGATTTTGTTTGAATATCCGACAATAGAATCCTTTGCAAACTGGCTCATATCGAAATATGACGTGTCAGCTGTTTTGCATCCATCTGTTCCTGAGACACAAATACCTGCTAAGGCACAATCGGCAGTGAAACAGGCGCCCATGCAAGAACAGCAGCCACAACAAATAAGTCATAAAAAAACGGCGGGTCTTGCAGAAGATATCGCCATCATCGGTCTTACTTGCAGGTTCCCTGGAGCGGAAACACTTGAGGCATACTGGGATTTAATACGTAGTGGTCAGTCTGCGATTAAACCTGTACTGCCTGAACGATTCGGGCACTCCAGCTCTAATTACGCGGGCCTCATTGATGATATAAATCGATTTGATCATGATTTCTTCATGATGTCCGAGAACGATGTCAGAGCGATGGACCCTCAAGCGTTGGCCGTATTGGAGGAAAGCCTGAAGCTGTGGTATCACGCCGGTTATACAGAGAAAGAAGTGAAAGGCATGAGGGCTGGTGTTTATATAGGAGGCCGCAGCCAGCACAAGCCTGATCCGTCCAGTCTTTCAAAAGCAAGAAATCCGATTGTCGCTGGCGGACAAAATTATTTAGCAGCTAACATCTCACAATTTTTTGACTTAAGGGGCCCGAGTATTGTGCTGGATACTGCTTGTTCCTCTGCACTGGTCGGACTGAATATGGCCATTCAGGCTCTGCGGAGCGGAGATATTGAGGCAGCGGTTGTCGGCGGCGTCAGTTTGCTTGATGCTGATGCGCATCAAATGTTTCAGGAGCGCGGACTCTTATGTGATAAGCCGTCATTCCATATTTTTGATAAGCGGGCAGACGGTGTCATTTTAGGAGAAGGCGTGGGCATGGTTCTCGTCAAAACCGTCAGCCAGGCACTCAAAGACGGAGATTCCATATATGCTGTCATTAAAGCCGCCGCTATCAACAATGACGGAAGAACGGCAGGCCCATCTTCACCGAATCTCGAGGCGCAAAAGGATGTCATGCAGATAGCGCTTGAAAAAAGCGGCAAAAAGCCTGAAGAGATTAGTTATCTTGAAGCGAATGGCTCGGGATCAGCGGTGACAGATTTACTTGAACTGAAGGCGATTCAAGCCATTTACCGTTCCGGCTCAAAGGCGCCATTAGGGCTGGGATCAGTGAAACCTAACATCGGTCACCCTTTATGTGCAGAAGGAATAGCGAGCCTGATTAAAGTCGCTTTGATGCTGAAACATAGACAATTGGTTCCATTCCTGTCAGGTGACGAAAACATGCCGCATTTTGATATAGAAGAGACTGATTTGTATTTCTGTAAATCGCAAGACGAGTGGAAGGAGACAACGCCGGCTGCGGCAATCAATTGTTTTGCTGATGGCGGCACGAATGCCCATCTGATTGTAGAAGGCTGGAAAGACTCGGCCGAGCGTGCAATCAGAAGAAAACCTTTGCCTCTGCCGGAATTAAATCGGAAGCCCGTTTTAAGAGAACCATCGGCTCAGACCGTGCAGAAAAAAGTGCTTTCAGGCACGGGGGCTTCTAAAGAAATGTTTTGGAAAACTTTCAAATAAGAGAGGAGTGGGAAAATGATAACTGAACAACTGCACATTTCATTAAATAATCCGATCATGTCCAACCATAAGGTATATGGACAAGCGTTATTACCCGGCCTTGCTTATATCGATTTGATCTATCAAGTATTCCAAGAACATGGTTTCTCATACCAAGAGCTTGAATTAAAAAACCTGACCATTTTTTACCCTTTGACCGCAGACGAATCGCATGACATCGCCCTGACCATTCACGCGTCTGAAAGCAAGGAGGGGACATGGTCCATCATCATCGACGGACAAAAACAGCATGGCGAGTCGCTAACGGACAAAAGACAATATGTGACGGCTGAAATGCGTCGTAAAGAACGGACTGCTTTTGCCGAAACCATAAACCTTAATCAGTGGAAAAGTACAGCTGACAGGATTCTGAATTTAGATGATCTGTATGAACAATGCCGCTCTCAACAATTAGTTCATACAGGCATGATGAAGGCAGAAGGGCAGATTTATGAAACCAAAGAGGGTGCTTTAATTGATCTATCTGTCGGACAGGAAGCATTGCTTCATTCTGAGGCGTTTCTGTTTCACCCGACTCTCATTGACGGCAGCGGCATAGGTTCAAGCTGCCTGCTCTCAGGACAAACGATGTATCTTCCATTGTGTTATGAATCGTTTTCAGCTTCAGAACGATTACAAAAAGGATGTACAGCCCGGATCCTCTCTTCATCTGTGCGCCAGAAGAAAGAACTCACTTATATGACGGTTGAATATTTTAATTCCTCCGGACAAAAAGTGGCCGAGCTGAAACAGTTTGCAGGCAAGTCTGTACGGGAAGGGTCAGCCTTTCATTCGGCCAAAGAAATTCAAGAAGAAAGACATGCTGTCTCTCAGAATACCGGTCTGGACTATACTGCATTTGAAACGTATTTGCGACAATTGCTTGCTGAACAGCTTGAAAGGCCGGCAGAACAAATGGATATCCACGCTGGATACTATGAGCTTGGGATGGATTCACCATCTTTGCTTAAAGTAGTTCAGGAGATAGGGGCTAAGATTGGAGCGGATCTTTCGCCAACGCTGCTGTTTGAATATACAACGATTGCAGAACTAGCTGCGCATCTTGCTGAACACTATTCAATGGGAGAGGCGGACGAAACAGTCCGCCAGTCTCCTAAACCAATGCAGGATTCTTCAGACGCCGCTCCCTCTTTACGAGAATTTGGGGAAGATATCGCCATTATCGGAATGGCAGGCCGTTATCCTAAGGCAAAAAACATACAGGAATTTTGGGAAAATCTTAAGACAGGTACCGACTGCATCACGGAGATCCCAAACTCGCGCTGGGAATGGAAGGAAGACAATGGGCTGGATTCACCTTCGGGCAAGCCATTGTCAAAATGGGGCGGGTTTATCGAGGATGCTGATTGTTTTGATCCTCAATTTTTCAGGATTTCACCCCGTGAAGCGGAAACCATGGACCCTCAGGAACGCTTATTTTTAGAGACGTGCTGGGAAGCTATTGAAGATGCGGGGTATACACCAGAAACAATTGCTTCACCGCAGGGAGAAAATAAAAGGCAGCATGTCGGCGTATTTGCAGGTGTTATGCATAAGGACTACTCCCTTATAGGAGCGGAGGCTCTATCAGAACAAAATGCATTTCCTTTATCACTGAATTATGCGCAAATTGCCAACAGGGTCTCTTACTATTGTAATTTCCACGGTCCAAGCATGGCGGTGGATACAGTCTGCTCTTCTTCATTAACTGCGGTTCATCTGGCAATAGAGAGCATCCGGAATGGAGAATGTGAGGCCGCGCTTGCCGGAGGTGTTAATTTGTCACTGCATCCGGCTAAATATATCAGCTACGGCAGTGTGGGGATGCACTCAAGTGATGGCTATTGCCATACATTCGGCAAAGGTGGGGATGGCTACGTATCCGGAGAAGGTGTCGGAACAGTGCTGTTAAAGCCGCTGCGAAAAGCTGAACAGGACGGCGACCGGATCTATGCTGTCATCAAAGGCAGTGCAATTAATCATGTAGGAAAAGTAAGCGGAATTACAGTTCCGAGCCCGGTAGCTCAAGCTGATGTTATCGAAGCGTGTTTAGAGAAAACAGGAATTGATCCGCGCACCATCAGCTATGTTGAAGCCCATGGCACTGGCACCTCATTAGGGGATCCGATTGAAATACAAGGATTGGTGAAGGCTTTCAGCCGCAATACGCAGGACAAGCAATTCTGCTCAATCGGTTCTGTGAAATCAAATATTGGTCATGCCGAATCTGCAGCCGGCATCAGCGGTTTAACGAAGACTGTCCTGCAGCTGCATCATAAAACATTGGTGCCGTCATTACACTCAGAAGAGTTGAATCCATATTTGCAGCTCGATCAAACCCCGTTTTTTGTCCAGCATGAAACGAAAAAATGGGAGCAGCCATCATTGACAGAAAACGGGATGGACATCACATATCCCCGCCGTGCCGGTTTAAGTTCGTTTGGCGCTTCAGGATCAAATGCACATCTTATTTTGGAGGAATATATCCCGGCAGAGAGTTTTTCAGAGTCGGTTTTAGCGAAAAATGACCAAATAATGATTCCGTTGTCCGCGAGAAACAAAGACCGTCTGCAGGCTTATGCTCTAAAACTCCTTGATTTTCTTAGCGAGGATATCAATATTATAGCATTAGCTTATACATTGCAGGCAGGACGGGTGGAAATGGAGGAACGGGCAGCCTTCATCGTGAAGGACATAAAGGATTTAACTGCTAAACTTCGGGCGTTTGCAAATGGTGACAAAGAGATCGATGGCTGCTGGACCGGACAAGCCAAGGAGAATCAGGAGGCCGCCGGGCCAACATCGGAGAATGCGCTGAGAAACAACACGATAGCAGACAGCGAATTGAAGAAGATGGCGGAATCATGGGTTCAAGGAAAGCGGGTCATCTGGGATGAGCTATACGGTGATCGCAAGCCGCTTAAAATCAGTGTTCCGACATACCCATTTGCTAAGGAGCGCTACTGGATACCGGCTCCCGAAACAAAAAACAGCACAGTAGATCATACCTTACATCCGCTGGTGCACCGCAATACGTCAGACTTTACTGAGCAGCGCTTTAGCTCTGTTTTTACAGGCAAGGAATTTTTCCTATCTGATCATGTTGTGCAGGGACAAAAAATCTTGCCGGGTGTTGCTTATTTAGAAATGGCAAGGGAAGCAGCCGAAAAAGCTGCGGGGGATCTGGAAGGTGAACAAAGAGTTGTGTCGCTTAAGGACATCGTCTGGATTCGTCCTATCACGATAGGAAGTGAACCAAAAGAAATACATATTGGCCTTTATCCTGAGGATAACGGGGACATTTCCTTTGACATTTACAGCAGCTCTGAAAATAAAGAAGAAACCCCGATGATACACAGTCAAGGTCGTGCAGTCATTTCAGCTGAAGCGGACACTCCTGTTTTAGACCTTGCATCAATACAGACAGAATGCAGCCTGGATACAGTGACGTCAGAACAATGCTATACAGCGTTTCGAAAGATTGGGCTTGACTATGGCAAGGGCTATCAAGGGATTGAAAAAGTGCTTGTCGGACAAGATCGATTGCTTGCAAAAATCTCGTTACCTGCTTTTCTAAAAGACGGCAAGCAGCATTTTACGCTCCACCCGAGTTTGATGGATTCCGCCTTCCATGCCACGGTCGGTTTTATCGTTAGCTCAGTCAAAGCTGACGTGCAAGCCCATCAGCTGTCTCTCCCGTTTGCATTGCAGCAGCTTGACGTTTTCAGCCCGTGTCCTGAGGAGATTTGGTCTTATATTCGATACAGTTTAGACAGTAAAGCGGAGGACAAGGTCAGGAAGTACGATATTGATCTATGTGATGAGAACGGGAACGTTTGCGTTCGAATGAAGGGGGCTTCGATGCGAGCACTTGAGGGAGAACAGCAGACCAAACCTCAAGCAGCAGCTGATTCTCCGCTGACAGGGCATACAATGATGATCCCTGCCTGGGAACCGGTTTCTCCAAATGGTAAAGACAATGCTTCGTTTGTTGGGATGCAGGCTGTTTTATGCGGCGGTACTGAAGGTGAACGGATGTTAATAAAGCAGCATCATCCTCAGGTTTCATTTGTAGATATCCGGCCTGCAGATGACATTGCTGCAATAGCGGACAAGCTGCAAGCGTGCGGAGACATTGACCATGTATTGTGGATTGCCCCGTCACACCCAGAGAATATGGTTAGTGAGGGACAAGGAGAGGCTGTTCTTCAGGCATTTAAGCTTGTGAAGGCATGTCTTCAATTAGGCTATGGTGAGAAAAAGCTAGAATGGTCTTTTGTGACCGTCCAAGCGCAGCCGGTTACTCAACACGAGACAGTACATCCCGCTCATGCAAGCATTCATGGACTCGCCGGCACAATCGCTAAGGAATATCCGCATTGGAACATCCGTCTTCTTGATCTTGAAGAAGGTTGCACATGGCCGGTACATCAAATGTTTACGCTCCCTGCTGACCATCTTGGCCACACTTGGGCTTATCGGAATCAGCAATGGCATCAGCAGCAACTGATCCCATATCGCCATTCACCGTCAAATGACACGCTATATCGAACAGGCGGAGTATATGTGGTCATCGGAGGTGCCGGGTACATCGGGGAGGCATGGAGTGAGTACATGATCCGCCGCTATCAGGCGCAAATCGTTTGGATTGGACGCAGTCAAATCAATGATGCCATTCAGGCGAAAGTAGACCGTCTTTCCGAGCTTGGCCCTGAGCCTTACTATATTTCGGCCGATGCAGCGGACATGCATTCATTGCAGCAGGCTTATGATCAAGTGAAAAAGCGTCATCCTCACATTCACGGGATCGTCCACTCTGCAATGGTTTTATTTGAGCAAAGCCTGGAAAATATGACACTGGAAGAATTTGAAACCGGACTGGCGGCCAAGGTGGATGCCAGTGTCCGTACGGCTCAAGTGTTCCAACATGAACGTTTGGATTTTGTACTATTCTTCTCTTCGCTTGTAGCTCATATCAAAAACGTAAAGCAAAGCCATTATGCCTCTGGCTGTGCATTTGCAGATGCTTTTGCTCACCAGCTCTCCCAAAGCTGGGCTTGCCCTGTAAAAGTCATGAACTGGGGATATTGGGGTAACAGTGAAGCGGCCGAGGATGAACAATATGTACAGCTCATGAATCAAATTGGCTTAGGTTTAATTGAACCTGCGGAAGGTATGAAGGCGCTGGAAGCACTGCTTTCTGGGCCAGTCAGCCAAACGGCTTTCATTCATACGACAAAACCTGTCGCAGTCGAAGGTGTGAATCAGAATGAATTCATCACCCTTTATCCCGAGGACCCTTCAGCAGACGCTGAAAGCCTGAAGGAGCGCCTGCCGAAAACAGGACAAGTTCAAAGAGTTACACATGAAGAGTTGGACGATCTTCTTTACAGGTTGTTATTAGGCCAGCTGCAAACGGCCGGGCTGTTTGATGGTCATAGATTATCAGTTGAGCGCCTTCAACAATACAAGACTCGTGAATTTTATGAAAAATGGCTTCAGCAAAGCAGTGAATTTCTTCAGCAGCATGATTACCTTAAGAGAGATGGAGATTCATTGGTAATGAAGGATCAAGCAGAGGATATCGGGCTGCTTTGGCAAGAATGGAATGCGAAAAAAGAAAAATGGCTCAAAGACAGCAATACAAAGGCAATGGTTGTATTAGCAGAAACCATGCTGAAAGCATTACCGGATATTTTGACAGGGGAAGTGCCTGCCACAGATATCATGTTCCCGCATTCCTCAATGGAATTGGTGGAAGGCATTTATAAGCAAAACCAAGTGGCAGACTATTTTAATAAAGTGCTTGCCGATACGTTAATAGCTTACCTGAATGAACGGCTGAAGCATGATTCTGAGGCATCGATTCGCATTATGGAAATAGGCGCGGGCACAGGCGGCACGAGTGCCGGAATCTTTCAAAAACTGAAAGCCTATCAAAATCATATCGAAGAATACTGTTATACAGATCTGTCGAAAGCATTTTTGCTGCATGCAGAAAAGGAATATGGGGCGGAAAATCCGTACCTGACGTATCAGCTTTTTGACGTAGAAAAACCGATTGACAAGCAGGAGATCGAGGCTGGCGGCTATGATGTCGTCATTGCTGCTAATGTCCTTCATGCGACAAAAAATATCCGTCAAACCCTGCGGCATACAAAAGCAGTGATGAAAAACAACGGAATGCTGCTGCTGAATGAAATGGCGGGAAACAGCCTGTTCCCTCACATCACCTTTGGTCTCTTGGAAGGCTGGTGGCTGTATGAAGATCCTGCAGTGCGGATTCCCGGCTGCCCAGGCTTATATCCTAACAGCTGGAAAGCGGCACTAGAAAGCGAAGGCTTTGAATCTGTCTTCTTCCCGGCCGAAGCGGCCCATGATCTCAGTCACCAGATCGTTGCAGCCTCAAGCAATGGACTGGTTCGCCGTATGATGATGAAAAGTGTGGTCTCGCCAGAGAAGGATGTTTCCCCCGCGTCTAATAAAGAGCAAGCCTATACACAAAACATAGATACGCAGAAAGATGGACAATCAAATACTGCCGCTCTCAGAGAAAAAAGCACAGAATATATGAAAAAACTAATTGGAGAAACATTGAAAATTCCTGCAGGCAAGATTGAGTCATCTGAACCGCTTGAAAAGTACGGTATTGATTCTATCGTCGTTGTCCAGCTGACAAATACATTGCGTAAAGAATTTGACCATGTAAGCAGCACTTTATTTTTCGAGTATCAGACCATTGACGCGTTAGTGGAACACTTAATCAAAACAAAATCAGAAGCGCTCATGAAACTGACTGGTCTTGACCGTCAAGTTCAACAAAAGACACCAGCCGCAAGCAAAAATGAATCTTTACAAAAGTCTGGACAGGCCGCTAAAAGATCGCGGCGCTTTCGCAAGCTCGGCTTCAGCAGGGAGAAAGAAATGCCAACACACGCTCTTGCCAGCCGTGACGTTGCCGTTATCGGCATTTCCGGACGTTATCCTCAGGCTGAAACAGCAGAAGATTTTTGGAACAACTTAAAAGAAGGAAGAAATTGTATTGAGGAAATTCCGAAAGAACGCTGGGTTTGGAAAGCCTATTACGATAAAGAAAAAGGAAAAGAAGGGTCGATTTATACAAAATGGGGCGGATTTATCAAGGATATGGACAAGTTTGATCCTTTATTCTTTCAGATTTCTCCGCTCGAAGCAGAAAGAATGGACCCTCAGGAGCGATTATTTCTGCAAACCGCTTATGCAAGTATAGAAGATGCGGGATACACGCCTGACACGCTCTGTACAAGCAGAAAAATCGGCGTCTTTGCCGGAGTCATGAACAAAAATTATCCGACCGGCTACGGCTATTGGTCTATCGCCAACAGAATATCCTATTTGCTGAATTTCCAAGGCCCGAGTCTTGCCGTCGATACTGCCTGCTCATCCTCTCTGACAGCGATTCATTTAGCGCTGGAAAGCATTTATAGCGGATCGAGTGATTGCGCCATTGCCGGCGGTGTTAATTTAGTTGTCGATCCGGTCCATTATCAGAACTTATCTGTCATGAATATGCTCTCTGCAAGTGATACATGTAAATCATTCGGCGATGACGCAGATGGATTTGTCGACGGAGAAGGAGTAGGAGCTATTGTGTTAAAGCCGTTGCAGCAAGCAATAGCAGACGGCGACCATATTTACGGTGTGATAAAGGCCAGTGCGATTAACAGCGGAGGAAAAACGAATGGCTATACCGTTCCTAATCCTCATGCACAGGCACAGGTGATTAAAGAAGCGATTGAGCGCGCCAACATTCCTGCCCGAACCATCAGTTATGTGGAAGCGCACGGAACAGGCACCGCGTTAGGAGATCCGATTGAGATAGCGGGATTAACAAAAGCGTTTGAGGAAGATACGCAAGAGAAACAGTTTTGCGCGATTGGCTCCAGCAAGTCAAATATCGGCCATTGTGAAAGTGCAGCTGGAATCGCAGGGCTGACAAAAATACTTTTTCAGTTTAAATACGGCCAAATTGCGCCATCATTGCATTCTCAGCGATTGAATCCAAACATTGAATTCAACCATACGCCGTTTGTCGTTCAGCAGGATCTTGGTGAATGGAAGCGCCCGGTGATTGACGGGCAGGAGGTGCCGAGACGTGCCGGATTGAGCAGTTTTGGCGCCGGAGGGTCCAATGCCCATATGATCCTGGAAGAATATATTCCGAGAACAGAATCGCAAACTGCTGAAGCTCATCCTCCTGCGCTGATTGTGCTGTCAGCTAAAAACATGGAACGGCTTCAAGAAAAAGCGGAGCAGCTGCTCACAGCCATTCAAGAAAAAAGGTACAGCGAAACAGATCTGATCCGGATCGCCTATACCTTACAAACGGGCCGTGAAGCAATGGAGGAACGGCTGGGCTTTATAGCAGAATCATTAGAGGATCTTGAAAGAAAACTAAACGATTTTATCGAAAACAAAACAGACAGCCTCTACTTGGATCACATTGATGATAACAAAAAAGCATTAGCGGTCTTATCAGCTGATGAAGATACGGAAAAAATTATAGAGGCATGGATGAGTAAAGGGAAATACACGAAACTGCTGGATCTTTGGGTGAAAGGCTTGTCTTTTGACTGGGATAAGCTGTACGAAACCCATAAGCCGATCCGGATCAGTCTTCCGGCATATCCATTTGCAAAAGAACGTTACTGGGCACCAGGCACGGCAAAGGCCCCGGCGTCTATAGAACAGCATCGTGAACAGCAAACAGAAGAACATTTCGAGGTGATGACTTTTAAAGAAGTGTGGAAAGAAGAGCCTGCATCTCTCACATCGAAACGCTTCAAAACGCTCATCTGTTTTCTGACTGATAGAGAAAAACAAAACGCATTTGCTGCATCTGTGAAAAATGTTGATCAAGACACCAAGGTCATTTTTATTTCGCAGGGTGAGGTGTACAGCAAACAATCTCAAAACAGCTATCAGATTGTACGGCAACAACCCGCCACTTTTGAAAAAGCCTTCCAGAGCATTCAGGAAGAACATGGAGAGCCAGATGCAATCCTTTATATGTGGCCTGCGGAAGACGCGAGCTGTATAAAGGACCATTCCTTGATTGTCTATCTATTACAAGGTATGTCCGCGGCAAAGCTTCATCCTTCACGGCTTCTGCTGGCAGGACGTTTTGAAAATGGTCTTGACCGGAGCTATCTGGAATCATGGATTGGCTTCGAACGTTCACTCGGGCTTGTCCTTCCACATACAAAAGTGACTGGAATCTTTCAGCCGGCAGATCAAAAATCAATGGATGATTGGGCACGAAAGATCTGGACGGAATTACAGGCTTCAACTGAACAAACTGTTTTGTATCAGAATGGCAAACGATATGTAAGTCACATTGAACAGACAGCGATACAACCGAACAACAGCAAATTGAAGTCTGGCGGTACTTACCTGATTACAGGCGGTTTAGGAGGGCTCGGTTATTTATTCGCCAAGCATTTGGCTAAACACTATGCCGCAAACGTTATTTTGACAGGGCGGTCGCCTTTCAATGAAGAAAAGCAAAAGAAAATAAAAGAAGTAAAGGATCTAGGCGGCGAAGCCATGTATGCAGAAGCAGATGTCTCTGATCCTATCGCGATGGGAGACTGCGTGAAACGAGGGAAAGACCGATTCGGCGCTATAAATGGCGTTATTCATGCAGCAGGAGTCGAGAGCGATTCTGCTATTTTTGACAAAGAGATCGAAAGCTTCCGGCGCATCATTGAACCGAAAATCAACGGTACGATAGCGCTTGATGAATGGCTTAAAAATGAAAATCTTGATTTTGTTTGTTATTTTTCTTCATCTTCTGCGATTTTAGGAGATTTTGGCTGTTGTGATTATGCAATCGGGAATCGGTTCCAAATGGCTTATGCACAATACAGAAACGAGCTTCATAGCGGCAAAACGTTTGTCATCAACTGGCCTGTATGGAAAGATGGCGGAATGAAAATCGGTGATGAAGAAACAACTGATATGTATCTGAAATCTAGCGGCCAGCGCTTCTTAGAAGCGGATGAAGGCATCCGTATGTTTGAACACATCCTGTCTCAGCAGGATGCTCAGCATCTCGTGATAGCCGGCCAGCCCAGCCGGGTCAGCCGCTTTTTAGGAATGACTGAACCTATTCAGGAACCGGCCATTCAAGCCCCTGCTGCACAAGAAAAAAGGGACGAGATCAAAACGCTAAGCATTGAAAAGCGTTTAGAACACGATTTGAAAGAGCATATTCACGCATTACTTAAAATCTCAAAGGACAAGCTGAATTTGAACAAAAATTGGGCCGACTTCGGATTTGATTCGATCTATTTGGCTAAATTCTCGAATGTATTATCAAAGCATTTCAACATTGAAGTGACACCGGCTTTATTTTTTGGCTATTCGACTTTACAAGAATTGATCCGCTTCTTCTTAACGGATCACAAAGAGCTGATCGAAGCATTTTACCGGGATGATGCATCTGAGGCACAAAAGCCTTCTGAAGCTGATGCTCCTGTTTCTGTAGAACCAGAAACCAATAAAAAAAGCGTCCGGCAGTCTCACGCTGAGCCAATCGCCATTATCGGCATGAGCGGCAGGTTTCCTCAAGCTGATTCGGTTCATGAGCTATGGGACAATCTGAAAAACGGGAAAGATTGTATCTCTGAGATTCCGAAAGAACGCTGGGACTGGGGAAGAGCTAACAGAGATCCAGAAAAAGCAGTGCCGAGATGGGGCGCATTTTTGAAGGACATAGACCGGTTTGATCCGCTGTTTTTTCAAATATCGCCTAAAGAAGCTGAAAGCATGGATCCGCGCCAGCGCATTTTTCTAGAGGAAGCATGGCACACATTTGAAGACGCTGGCTATATGGGACATCGGATAAAAGGAAAATCCTGTGGTGTTTATGTAGGTGTGGAAGAAGGAGAATATGCGCATTTAACCGGAGATACGGATTACATTAATGGAACGCAAAACGCCACATTATCTGCGCGAATCGCATACGCATTAGATTTAAAAGGGCCTAATATGGCGTTGACAGCAGCATGTTCATCTGGACTTGTAGCGATTCATCAGGCGTGTTCAGCCCTGCGTCAAGGAGATTGTGAAATGGCTTTAGCCGGCGGCGTCAGCCTGAATATTTCTCAAATGTCTTTTGAGGCGCTGACAAGAGCCGAAATGCTTTCTCCGAACGGACAATGCAAAGTGTTTGACCAGGATGCCAATGGTTTGGTGCCAGGTGAAGCAGTAGCTGCTGTTCTCCTGAAACCATTATCAAAGGCAATTGAAGATAAAGATCATATTTATGGCTGCATAAAGGCCAGCGGTGTGAATTACGATGGCAAAACCAATGGCATTACTGCACCAAATCCTTTCAGCCAGGCGGAATTGATCGAAAACATTTATGAAAAAAATGAAATCAACCCGCTCGATATTCAATATGTGATGGCACACAGTACCGGCTCAAATCTTGGAGATCCGCTTGAGGTCCAAGCATTAACGAGCGTGTTCAGCAAATATACGAAGCAGAAGCAATTCTGCATGATGAGCTCGATTAAACCTTTAATCGGTCACACATTTGCAGCGTCAGGGGTGGTTGCTTTAATCAGTATGCTGATGGCAATGAAAAACCAGACCATTCCGGCTACTCATCACTGTGAATCGGACAACCCGTATATTCAGTTTAAAGAAAGCCCGTTCGTGCTTTGTAAAGAGAACCGTCCATGGATCAGGGAAAATCAGAAGCCGAGGATGGGAACAATCAGCACGACAGGAATCAGCGGCACCAATGCGCATGCAGTCATTGAAGAATACATCCCGGATGAGCAGCCGTTCACACAGCCACATAAAGAGCCGGCTGAATGTCCGCAGGTCATCGTGCTCTCAGCCCAAAATGACAATCGGCTTCAGGATGCTGTCAGCCGCATGATTGTGTATCTTGAGCAGAATCATAACCTTTCTTTACCTGATATTGCATATACACTTCAGGTGGGGAGAAAAGCCATGGAAGCAAGGCTCGCGATCGTTGTAAACAATCAGGAGCAATTGGTGCGAAAATTGAAGGAATATGCGGAAGCGATGAAGAATGGTGGGGTATCAGGCCAACAGGCATTCCTTTATACAGGACATACGGAAGGGATGTTAGAAGAACAAGATGAAGCTTTCCTGCAAGCTTTTGCAAAAGAGAGAAATTTGGAAAACATTGCGGAATGTTGGGTGAAAGGATATCAGATCCCTTGGGAACTCCTTCATGAAGGTGATGACGTTCGGATGCTCCCTTTACCTGGCTATCCATTTGCAAGGGAGCGATATTGGGTTTCATCAGGCAATCACCAATCAGAGTCCGTCAAACCGCATACACAAGACATGAAAACAGAGATTGACGAGCCAAATAGGAAGACACACATTCAAAAGATCATTGTTCAATTTTTAGCACGAGAGTTGGGCATATCTGAGGATCGAATCAATTTCAAAAGAAACTTTCTGGATTATGGGATGGATTCAATTCTTGGCCGAAAATTGATGCGTCATATCGAAAAAACCACGCAGATGAAGATGACTGGCCGGGAAATCCTTGAATGTCAGACTGTCCAAGCTCTATCCGCTCATTTGGCCTCGAAAGCGGAAAGACACAATCAAAGCGCGGCAGCACATCAAACAAAGGGCACGTATACAGACGAACAGATCATCGGATTAATGCAAGAGGTGGCGCAAGGAAAATTGGATTTTAAGAGTGTGCAAAACATCATAGAAGGGAGTAAATCGTATGAATCATAAAGAAATTCTCGATGCCTTCAGATCAGGAGAATTAACCATTACTGAGGTAGAAGAACATCTTCAAGGCATGAAGCGGCAGTTCAAAAGCCCGCTATCAGAAGGGCAAAAAGGGCTGTGGATGCTTCAAAAAATGTCTCCTGATATGAGTGCATATAATCTTCCTTTATGCTTTCGCATCAGCAAACCAATACATGCAGAGACGTTCAAGAAAGCCCTTCTGTTTGTACAGAAACAATATCCTGTTTTAACTAGTGTGATTCAAGAGGAGAATGGCATTCCATTTCAAACGGTTAAGTCATCTGGGGCTCTTTATTTTGAGGAAGAGGATATATCAGCAATGAAATCAGCAGAGGTATTGCCTTTTCTAAAAGAAAAAGCAAAAGAACCTTTTCGTTTGGAAGCTAGCCCGTTATTCCGCACACATCTTTTTCATCGATCAAAAGAAGAATGCATTGTGCTCATAACGATTCACCATATCATATTTGACGGGGTGTCGATGCTGACATTGATATCGGCGCTTTTCGAGGCGTATCAGCAATTGCTGAATGGGATTGAGCCCGTGCTGCAGCCATTAACAGCTGATTATTACGATTTTGTCGAATGGGAAACCCGGATGCTGAACAGCAGAGAAGGGGAAGAGCATCTCGCTTACTGGAAAGAACAGTTGTCTGGGAATCTGCAAGTTCTTGATCTTCCTGCTGACCGTCCGCGGTCTTCAGCACGAAAATTCAAGGGGCAAGCTTATAAAAGCTTGCTCCCTCATAACCTGAGGAATCAAATCAAATCGTTTGCCCGCACCTATCATGTGAATGAATCGGCTGTGTTTCTCTGCATTTACAAGGTACTGCTGCATCACTATACAAAACAAAAGGATATCATTGTCGGCGTTCCGACAATGGGACGGCCTGAAGATAGCTTTGAATCTATTATCGGATACTTTATCAATATGATGGCTGTTCGGAGCAAGAATATCGGATCCCAGCCATTCACAGCATTTATCCAGGAGCTTCAGCTGACAATGGCTGACGGTCTGGACCATGCGGCATATCCGTTCCCTGCATTGGTAAGAGAGCTCAATGTAGACCGCTCGGCTGCGGATTCGCCGGTTTTTCAAACAGCCTTTCTGTACCAAAACTTCTTTCAGACAACAGGTTTACAAAAAGTGCTTGAATCATATCAAACGCTTGGCATTGAATATATGGAGGATATTCGGCAAGAGGGAGAATTTGAGCTGGCACTCGAAATATACGAGCAAGAAAATGAAACGGTGCTTCATATTTTATATAATCCTGATCTATATGAATTGTCCTTCATTGAAAGTATGATGGAGAACTATATGAAGCTCGCGCAACACATGATGGAGGACCCGTCTTTGCCGCTTGAAACCTACTCTTTGCAGTTACATCAAGAGCAAAGCAGTTTACTGGAACAATGGAATGCGACAGGCACAAATACGCCAAATGACAAGTGTATACATCAAATATTCGAGGAAAAAGCGAAACAAACCCCAGATGCGGTTGCTGTGATTTTCGAAGACAGGTCTCTTACATATAAAGAAGTAGATGAAAAAAGCACATCTGTGGCAGTCTACCTTCAACATCAGGGGGTTGGACCTGAACACCCCGTTGCAATTTGTGCAGAGCGTTCGTTTGATATGATTATCGGTATTCTAGGAATATTGAAAGCCGGCGGAGCGTATGTGCCGTTAGATCCAAGCTTCCCGCAAGAACGGTTGGAGTACATGCTCAAAGACAGTCAGGCGTCCATTGTCCTGACCCAATCTAACGTTCATCAAAGGATCAGCGGATTAACTGGCAGCCATATAAAAGCAATCAATATCGATTTGGCTTGCCGAAACGGTTATACAGATCTGCAAAGCAGCGGTTTAAAGCGGAAAGTAAAACCGGAGCATCTCGCTTATATCATTTACACATCGGGAAGCACCGGACAGCCTAAAGGGGTTATGGTAGAACATCGGAGCATCATGAATACCCTGAATTTTCTTGAATCTCACTATCCTGTGACTGCTGAGGATGCATATTTACTGAAGACGAACTATGTTTTCGATGTTTCGATCTCGGAATTATTCGGATGGTTTATCGGAAACGGCCGCCTTGTGATTCTTCCGCCAAACGGAGAGAAATCACCGCAGCAATGCATGGATTATATTGAAACATATCAAGTGACCCACATTAATTTTGTGCCGGCTATGCTGCATGTTTTTTTAGAAACGGCGAAAGACAACAAGCAGTTAACTGATAATGGACCGCTCAAGTATATGATGGTTGCAGGTGAAGCTTTTCCTAAAGAATTAGTGAAAAAGGCGGTATCGATCTTTAAAAACTGCCGTGTTGACAATATTTACGGACCTACCGAAGCCTCCATTTACGCTGCGTATTTTGGGTGCGGAAAAGGAGATATCGCAAGTCACCATACACCGATTGGAAAGCCTCTCTCCAACGTGAAAATTTATATTGTGGACCAGCATTTGAAGCCTGCCCCAATCGGACAGCCTGGTGAACTTTGCATCGCAGGAGCCGGTATGGCAAGAGGCTACTATAATAAGCCAGGGCTTACGGCTGAAAAATTTATTGACAATCCGTTTGAACCAGGGACGAAGCTTTATAAATCGGGTGATTCAGCAAGATGGCTCCCTGACGGCAACATAGAATATTTAGGGCGGATTGACAGCCAAGTCAAAATACGCGGTTTTCGCGTAGAGTTGGGTGCAATAGAAACAAAGCTGAGTGAATATCCGGGCATTTTAGATCAGGCGGTAGTGGTAAAGCAGCTGGAAGGCCATCAACAGCTCGCTGCTTATTATACAGAGGAAAGCGGACATTCCCTTGCAGACCCAAAAGATTTGCGCCGTCATCTAAAATCCAGTCTGCCTGAATATATGATACCATCACACTTTATCCGCTTAGATGAGCTGCCGTTATCCCCTAGCGGGAAAGTGAACCGTAAAGAACTGGAAAAACGAGAGATCGTTTTCAATAGAAAGAAACCAAATCACTTGCAGTTAACGAAAATAGAGGATCAGGTGCTTCGTATTTGGGAGGAAACGCTCAAGGTCAGCGGCTTTGGGACGGAAGACGGATTTTTCGATGCGGGCGGCGATTCGCTTCTGGCTGTAGCTGTGGCTGAACGAATCAAAAAAGAACTGGACTGTGAGTTTAGTGTCACTGAGCTGTTCGAGTATTCCACGATCCGTGCGATCAGCCAATACATTTTGGAGATGAAAAACTCAGATCAAGCTGCGACTCAAAATGAAGGCAATCATGATGTCAAAAGAGATGGAAAATACCCGCAGCAGACGATTCCTCCTTATTTTGATGACAGTGTTGCGATTGTGGGGATATCCTGCCAGTTTCCGGGTACGAAAAATCATCATGATTTTTGGAATCACATCAAAGAAGGCAAAGAAAGCATTCAGTTCTTCTCTAAAGAAGAGCTTCGCGAAAACGGCGTTCCGGAAGAATTGATTCAACATCCTGACTATGTGCCTGTGCAATCGGCGATCGAAGGGAAAGATTTATTCGACCCCGGTTTCTTTCAAATCTCTCCGAAAGATGCTGAGTATATGGACCCTCAGCTCCGCCTCTTATTGCTGCATTCCTGGAAAGCGATTGAGGATGCGGGATATGTGGCAAAGGAGATTCCGGGCACAAGTGTATATATGTCTGCAAGCAACAATTCATACAGAACGTTATTGCCGAAGGAGGCAACAGAAGGGCATGAATCACCGGATGGCTATGTCTCATGGGTTTTAGCTCAAAGCGGAACCATTCCGACGATGATTTCGCATAAGCTCGGATTAAAGGGGCCAAGCTATTTTGTTCATTCTAACTGCTCTTCATCACTAGTCGGCTTGTATCAGGCATACAAAAGCTTGACATCAGGTGAATCTCAATACGCACTTGTCGGAGGCGCAACATTGCACGCGCAATCAGCGATAGGCTACGTGCACCAAAACGGGTTGAATTTTTCAAGCGACGGACATGTTAAGGCGTTCGATGCTTCAGCAGATGGAATGGCCGGAGGTGAAGGCGTAGCGGTCATCCTGCTGAAAAAAGCTGTGGATGCCGTAAAAGATGGAGACCATATTTATGCCATTATGCGCGGAATAGACATTAATAATGATGGCGCAGATAAGGCCGGCTTCTATGCGCCAAGTGTAAAAGGCCAAACAGAAGTGATACAGCAAGTATTGGATAAAACCAACATTCATCCCGAAACGGTCAGTTATATTGAAGCGCACGGAACGGGAACAAAATTAGGCGATCCTATTGAAATGTCTGCTTTAAATAAAGTGTATAGGCAATACACTGACAAAACACAATTTTGTGGAATTGGTTCGGTGAAAACGAATATCGGCCATTTAGATACAGGTGCTGGGTTAGCCGGATGCATTAAAGTTGCGATGAGTTTATACCATAATGAACTTGCACCGACCATCAACTGCACTGAGCCGAATCCGAATATTAACTTTGAAAGCTCTCCCTTTTATGTTGTCCGGGAACGAAAGCCGTTAGAGAAAAGTGAAGGTGTCCATCGGGCGGCTCTGAGCTCATTCGGTCTTGGCGGCACTAACGCCCATGCTATTTTTGAGCAATATGAAAACCACTCTGATGTGAGGGCCGAGAACGAGGGAAATCTGCTCTGCCTCATTCCTGTATCAGCAAAAAACAGAGAGCGGCTCCAAGCATATGTGAAGGAACTGCTGGTCTATATCAGTCATAACGAGCAAGCTCATATCACTTTAAGAGATATTGCATACACCTTCCAGATCGGCCGGGAAGCAATGAACAGCAGGGTCATTTTTATGGCGAACGATCTGGAAGAATGGAAACAGCAGCTGGAAGCTTTTGTGGATGGAAAGCCGCTGGAAGAAGGCTGTATCCAAGGAGAAAAAACGAGAATGACCTCCGCTGAACAGTTGCTTGGAAACGCAGAAGCAAAAGAACTGGCTGCATCACGAATGTCAAAAGGAGAATTGAAAAAGCTTGCCGAGATGTGGGCCAAAGGCTTTCACGTTGAATGGCGCAGACTTTATCAAAATACGAAGCCGCGCCGCATCAGTTTGCCGACATACCCTTTTGCTGAAGAACGGTACTGGCCTGAAAGCAGCACCAGCGAACCAAGAACAGTTGAACCATCGCGTTTACATCCCTTGGTGCACCATAATACATCGGTTCTGTCTGAGCAGCGGTTCAGCTCCATCTTCACAGGACAAGAGTATTTTATTTCCGAGCATATCATTAAAGGCATGGCGATTTTGCCGGCGGCGGTCACGCTTGAAATGGCAAGAGCCGCTATAGAACAAGGAATTGGCGGATTGGAGGATCATGAAACTGGAATCAGGCTGAAAAATGTCGTGTGGATTCGCCCGGTTGTAGCAGGGGATGAGCCGGTTCAAGTAAACATCGGACTTTATGATGAAGACGGCGGACACATTCTTTATCGGATGTATGGTGAGCCGGAATCTGCTGATGCAGAACCAGTTGTATATAACCAGGGTATAGCTGAATTGATTCAGGTAAAGCAAGAAAAATTGCTTGATCTTTCTGAGATCAAAACCCGATGTGATCAAAGCAGAATGGACGCTGCCTCGTTTTATGAAGGAATGATCGGAGCCGATTACGGTCCTGGTTACAAAAGTGTAGAGGCCGTATATAAAGGCAACGGCCAGCTGCTTGCCAAATTATCACTGCCCGAATCTGTGATGCATACGTCAGACGATTATGTTCTTCATCCAAGTGTAATGGACGGGGCGTTACAGGCTGCTGAATATTTGCAAAACGTCATCAGGGCGGAACTTTCAGACAGTGAAGACTTTAAGGCCGCACTGCCATTTGCCCTGGAGGAGCTTGAGGTCTTTCATCAATGCGTTTCTGACATGTGGGTTTATGTTCAATTCAACTCGAAAAACAAACCGGGAGATTTGATACAGAAAGTCGATATTGACCTATGCGATGAGCATGGCACGATTTGCGTGCGGATGAAAGGATTTTCGACGAGAGTGATGGAGGCAGATATACAAACCGAACCATTAAAAATGAACACTGAAACTTTATTGCTTCAGCCCGTTTGGCAAGAAAAAGAAGCTGAAGGCGCGGCAGCAAAAAAATATGCAGAGCATCTCGTGTTCCTATGTGAATATGGCAATGAGGCGAGAGAACAGATTGAAGCAGCAATCGAAGATGTCCATGTATACAGCCTAGAAGCAAGGCCTTCTTCAGTGGATGGGCGTTTCCATTCTTATACGGAACAAGTGTTTAAGAAGGTACAAGAGATCATCCGCAAGAAATCGAAAGGCGACATGCTCATTCAGATCGTAACCTCTGCAGAAGGAGAACAGCAGTTGTTTTCAGGATTGAGTGGACTGCTGAAAACTGCTGAGCAGGAGAATGCCAAGCTAACCGGCCAAATGATTGAAGTCAGCAGTGAAGAAAGCGGAGAAAGCATTGCTGGCAAACTGAAAGAAAATCAAACGAGCCCCGATTCATATATCAAATATCACAACGGTAAACGGTACATTGCTGATTGGAGTGACATCAAAAAGGAAAACTTTGACATCGGCAAGCCGTGGAAAGACGATGGCGTTTATCTCATTACAGGAGGTGCCGGAGGCTTAGGTCTTATTTTTGCAAAAGAAATCGCGGAACAAACGAAGAATGCAACAGTCATTCTGACGGGCCGCTCACCTCTTAGCGAAAGCAAAAGCAAAAAGCTTAAAGAGCTTCACGGCAAGGGGGCTGAGGTCACCTATCAGCAAACAGATGTTACCGATAAGATTGAAGTCTACCAGCTCATTGACGGAATTCAGAAAACATACGGCCGTCTGGACGGCATTCTTCATAGCGCGGGAATCATCAAAGATAGCTACATGGTCAATAAATCAGCCGAAGACCTGCACGACGTACTGGCGCCTAAAGTAAAAGGGCTTGTTTTCCTAGACGAAGCGAGCAAGGATTTTCCATTGGACTTCTTTATTCTTTTTTCATCTCTTTCAGGAAGTTTAGGAAGCATCGGTCAGTCTGACTATGCGGCAGCCAATGTATTTATGGATATGTATGCAGGATATCGAAATAGGCTTGCCGATCTCAGCCAGCGGCACGGGAAGACGCTTTCTGTAAACTGGCCGTTATGGAGAGAGGGCGGAATGAAGGTCGATCAAGAAACAGAAAAAAGGCTTGTGCAAATGGCCGGGATTGTTCCTATGACAGCAGAAAAAGGAATTCAGGCATTATATCAAGCGTTTCATTCCGAGGCAAACCAAGTAATGGTGATCGAAGGCGATGTGCAGAAAATAAAACAACACATGCTGGCAAAAAACGCCTCAGCGCCTATAAAAAAGAAGGAAACAGAAAGCATGACTGAACAAGTAAAGAACATTGATACAGACAGTTTGCTGGATAAAGTAAAGGCGATGTTAAAGCGGGAGGTCGCCAAGATATTAAAGGTCAAGCTTGAAACGATTGATGATCATGCCGAGATGACGGTGTATGGATTTGATTCTATCTCAATGACGGAATTCACGAACCATATCAACCGCACCTATAAACTAGAGCTGACGCCAACCGTCTTTTTTGACCACCCGACGATTCATGCGTTTGGCAAGCATTTGTCAGAAGAATATCAAGCGGTTTTTGCGAACACATTTGCTGTGCGCGCTGCATCGCCCCAGGTTCAGCCTGCTGCCAAACCGGAGCAAGCCTTGCATGTTAATGCTAAAAGACGCCGAAAGCAGCAAGTTATGCTGCCAAACGCCGCACAGAGTGATGCTGGGCATGAGCCAATTGCCATTGTGGGCATAAGCGGGATTTTCCCTATGGCGAAAGATGTTGATGCGTACTGGAAGATCTTAAAAGAGGGCAAAGACTGCATGACGGAAATTCCGAAAGACCGCTGGGATTGGCGTGAATATGAAGGTGATCCAACGAAGGAAGTCAATAAAACGAACGTAAAATGGGGCGGTTTTATTGACGGAATTGCCGATTTTGATCCATTATTTTTCGGCATTTCCCCGCGTGAAGCTGAACAAATGGAACCTCAGCAGCGCTTACTATTGACTTACGCCTGGAAAGCGATCGAAGATGCAGGATATTCGGCGAAAAGTCTATCTGGCACAAAAACAGGCGTCTTCATCGGAACGGGAAATACTGGATACAGCTCCCTTTTGTCGAAAGCCAACTCGGCAATAGAAGGCTCGGCGGCTGCCAATACGAGCCCGTCAGTCGGTCCGAACCGGGTCAGTTATTTTCTGAATCTGCATGGGCCAAGCGAACCGATTGATACAGCGTGTTCAAGCTCATTGGTGGCTATCCACCACGCGATCTCTTCAATTGAGGAAGGCACTTGTGACATGGCATTAGCCGGCGGCGTGAATACGATTATCCTTCCTGAAGTGTATATCAGCTTTGATAAAGCGGGTGCACTAAGTAAAGAAGGAAAATGCAAGACGTTTTCAAATCAAGCCGATGGTTTCGCTCATGGGGAAGGGGCCGGCATACTGTTTCTGAAAAAATTAAAAGCGGCTGAAGAAGCGGGAGACCACATTTACGGAGTCATAAAAGGCAGCGCAATCAATCATGGCGGCCGTGCACAATCTTTAACAACTCCTAATCCGAAGGCGCAGGCGGATGTCGTTCAGTCGGCATACAAAAAAGCGGGAATTGATCCGAAAACCGTGACCTACATTGAAGCGCACGGAACCGGGACGGAGCTTGGTGACCCGGTTGAAATTAACGGATTGAAATCAGCCTTTAAAGCACTGGGTGTGAATGAGGGGGATGCATCAGCCAACCCTTATTGCGGACTGGGGTCTGTAAAGACAAACATTGGCCACTTATCGCTGGCAGCCGGTGCAGCAGGGATCATTAAAATATTATTGCAGCTTAAGCACAGAACCTTAGTGAAAAGTCTTCACTGCGAAACCGTGAACCCGTACATTCAGCTGAAAAACAGTCCGTTCTATATCGTACGGGAAACGGAAAAATGGAAAGCGCTGAAAAATGAACGGGGAGAAGAACTGCCTCGCCGAGCAGGTGTCAGTTCATTTGGAATCGGCGGCGTAAACGCCCACGTGATTATTGAGGAATATATTCCAGAAGCAGCCGATGAGAATATACCGTCCATCACGCCTGAACATCCGGGTATCTTCATTTTATCAGCCAAAAATGAAATGCGGCTAAAAGAGCAAGCACAGCAGCTGGCAGCTGCGCTTGATAAGGAAACATATAGAGATGTAAATCTGACCCATATTGCCTATACACTGCAGGCCGGACGAGACGCGATGGAAGAACGCCTTGGGATTATTTCCGGTTCCATTGAGGATTTGCAGCAAAAATTAGAAGACTTTGCTGCAGGCAAAAACAATGTGGAGGATGTATTCAGAGGCAGGATTGATAAAGGCACACTGCAAATGCTGACAGAGGACGAAGAGATTCAAGAAGCCGTCGAAAAATGGATGGAACGGGGAAAGTACGCAAAACTGCTTGAATTATGGGTAAAGGGGCTTGATGTAGACTGGACGAAACTGTATGGCGAGAATCTACCAAAGCGCATCAGCTTGCCGACGTATCCTTTCGCAAAAGACCGTTATTGGATCTCTGATCATATTGAAAAAAGCGACAGCCCTAAAGCGAACAAAGCAGCCTCCCGACTTGGCGGAACCGTGCTGCATCCATTAATGCATCAAAACACATCGAACCTCTCGGAACAAAGGTTTAGCTCCATCTATACGGGAGAAGAGTTTTTCCTTGCCGATCATGTTGTCAAAGGCCAACGGATCTTGCCGGGGGTGGCGCATCTTGAGTTGGCGCGGGCTGCCGTTGAACAGGCTGCAGAGCTACAAGATGTTCCATGCACCATGAAGCTAAAGAACGCGGTATGGGTGCGGCCTATTGTTGTAGAGGACAAGCCGCAGCAAGTACACATCAGGCTTTTACCGGAGGAAAATGGTGAGATCTCTTATGAAATTTACGGTAATCCAGACACTGCAGGCGAACAGTCAATCGTCTACAGTCAAGGCAGCGCAGTATTGAATCCTGCTGAAAATCTCCCGGTGGTTGATTTGCAATCCTTGCGGGAGCAGTGTCAGGAAAGCCATTTCAGCGTTAACGAAGTATATGACACCTATCAAATGATCGGTTTTGAATATGGTCCTGCTTATCGCGGTGTGGAAAAAATCTATACAGCTGAACATTTTGTTTTGGCAAGATTGTCATTGCATCCGTCTGCTTTAGATACACTCAGCCAATACAAAATGCACCCGGGGCTGATGGACTCTGCTTTGCAGGCGTCAAGCATTTTGACAGGCGCGGGTGATAACCAGCTGACACTGCCTTTTGCGGTACAAGAGCTTGAAGTCTTCGGAGCTTGCTCGTCAGAAATGTGGGTATACGCAAGATACAGTCAAGACAGCAAGGCAACTGATAAGGTACAAAAGCGAGATATTGATATGTTAGATGAGAATGGCAATGTTTGCGTACGGATAAAGGGATTGTCTTTCAGAGCAACGGAAGGCGGCTCTGGATCGGCAGAACCTGATCAAACACTGGAAACCCTGATGTTTGAAGAAAAATGGGTTCCTAAGGATGATGAAAAAGAAAGTCCTGAGCCTCATTATGAACGGCACATTGTCATGCTTTGTAATATGAACGGACTCTCAAAAGACAGTCTTGAATCAAGACTGAAAGGCGCCGAATGCATCGTTTTGGAGTCTGACCGCGAAGGACTTGCAGAGAGGTTCCAAGATTATGCCGAACAAGCGCTTGAGACGGTCCAGGGCCTTCTCAAAAGCAGACCTCAGGGCAATGTTCTGATCCAGCTGCTTACCTCTGCACAAAGAAAGGAGTACTCATTCTCAGGGCTATCGTCGCTCCTTAAAACCGCCGGCCTGGAGAATAAAAAACTGATAGGCCAGACGATAGAAATTGATTCAAATGAAAACATTGAAAGTATGATAGAAAAACTGAACGAGAATAAAAGACACGCAGAAGATCAGCACATCAAATATGAAACGGACAAACGGTATATCAATGAATTACGCGAAATGCAAATGGCTGATCAGGAAATAAGCCTGCCGTGGCGAGATAAGGGTGTATACCTCATTACGGGCGGTGCAGGAGGACTTGGATTTATTTTTGCAAAAGAGGTTGCTCGTCAAACCGAACAGTCTGTGCTCATTCTGACAGGCAGATCTGCGCTGAATGCGGATCAGCAGGCGCAGCTTAACGAGCTTCAGCACTTGGGGGCTCGCGCAGAATACAGGCGGGTTGATGTGACACAAGCGGAAGCAGCCTCCGCGCTCATCACAAGCATTACGTCTGATTATGGAGACTTGCATGGCGTCATTCACAGCGCAGGGCTGATTAAAGATAATTATCTCATGAACAAAACCAATGAAGAGCTGACACAAGTTCTCGCTCCTAAGGTAAAAGGGCTTGTGAATGTGGATGAGGCAACCGAGCATCTTGCTTTAGATTTCTTTATCCTCTTTTCTTCAATATCAAGTGTCGCCGGCAGTGCGGGGCAGGCAGATTATGCGATGGCTAACGCATTTATGGACAGTTATGCAGCTTATCGAAATGCGCTTGTGACCGCCATGTACAGGCACGGAAAAACATTGTCGATCAATTGGCCGCTCTGGAAGGAAGGCGGCATGCGCGCGAATAAAGAAATTGAAAACATGACTTTGAAAAACACGGGTGTGACTCCAATGCGGACCGAGACCGGCATTCAGGCACTGTATAAAGGTTTGGCATTTGGCAAAGATCAAGTCATCGTCATGGAAGGCATTAAAGACATGATGAGGGAAAAGATGACTCAAAAGCCGTCTTCTGATGATGCTCCAATGAAAACAACGCAAGCATCGATGCCATCTGAGGAAAAAATGGGCCAAGACAGTTTGTTTGACCACATTCAAGAAACTTTAAAGCAAACAATCTCTCAATTGCTCAAAATCAAACCTGAAGAGATTGACCCGGATATGGAGTTTAATCAATATGGATTTGATTCGATTACGTTGACTGAATTCGCAAATACACTGAATGTGCAGCACAAGCTGGATCTGACGCCTACGATCTTCTTTGAGCACGCAACTGTTTATGCATTTGCAGCGTATCTGTCAAAAGAATATCCAAATGCATTTACAGCCCAAACGCCTGCCAAAGCTGAGCAGCCTTTACAGCCTGCACAACAAAATATAAAAAACATAGCATTTTCAACTGAGAACCGCTTTGTAAAACCATCGGTTCCGCCAGTGCAAAAGGCAGCTGATCACGTGCCTGAGCCTGTTGCGATTGTCGGGATGAGCGGGGTGTTCCCGAAGGCAAAGGACATCGACGAATACTGGAAGAATCTGAAATTGGGGGCAGATTGCATTACAGAGGTTCCAAAAGACCGCTGGGATTGGCAGGAGTATTACGGAGACCCTCTAAAAGAAGCGAATAAAACAAACGTCAAATGGGGCGGTTTTATTGATGAAGTGGCTGACTTTGATCCATTATTCTTCGGCATATCTCCGCTGGAGGCCGAGCAGATGGAGCCTCAGCAGCGCCTGTTAATGACCTATGCGTGGAAGGCGATAGAAGAAGCGGGATACTCAGCGAGAAGCCTGTCAGGAACCAAAACGGGCATCTATATCGGGACTGGAAACACGGGGTACAGTTCGCTGCTGTCAAATGTAGATATAGAAGGCTCAGCAGCTGCGAATATGAGTCCTTCCGCCGGGCCGAATAGGGTTAGTTATTTCCTGAACATTCATGGACCGAGCGAACCGATTGACACTGCATGTTCAAGTTCTTTGGTCGCCATTCATCATGCTGTTTGCGCAATTGAAAACGGAAACTGTGAAATGGCGATTGCAGGAGGTGTCAACACAGTCGTAACACCGCAAGGTCATATCGCCTATGATAAAGCCGGGGCGCTGAGCAAAGAAGGAAGATGCAAAACATTTTCTGATAGAGCTGATGGGTTCGCAGTCAGTGAAGGTGCCGGCATTCTCTTCCTGAAAAAACTGACAGCGGCCGAACGAGATGGAGATCATATTTACGGTGTCATCAAAGGAAGTGCGGTAAACCACGGAGGCCGCGCAAACTCTCTGACGACTCCTAATCCGAAGGCTCAGGCGGATGTCGTAAAAACAGCATATGAAAAAGCGGGAATCGATCCAAGAACTGTGACCTATATTGAAGCGCATGGAACTGGAACAGAGCTTGGTGATCCAGTAGAAATCAACGGCCTGAAAGCGGCATTTAAAGAGCTGTATGAAAAAACGGGAGACCCAGCTGTTCATGGTAGTCATTGCGGACTCGGATCTGCAAAGACAAACATCGGCCACTTATCGCTGGCGGCCGGTGTGGCGGGAGTCATTAAAGTGTTATTGCAGCTAAAGCATAAGACGCTTGTAAAAAGTTTGCATAGTGAAACGATCAATCCGTATATCAGACTGGAAGACAGCCCGTTTTATATTGTGCAGGAACCGAGAGAGTGGAAGACGCTGCAAGATGAATCCGGCCGAGAGCTGCCGCGGCGCGCGGGCGTCAGTTCATTTGGCATTGGAGGCGTCAATGCCCACGTTGTCATTGAGGAATATATTCCAAAAGAAACAACTGATCCTGCACAAGCACCAGCTGTGACAGAACAACACCCGGGCATCTTTATCTTGTCGGCAAAGGATGAAGATCGCCTGAAAGACCAAGCCCGGCAATTAGCAGACTTTATCAGCAAGCAATCTACCACAGCGCATGATCTCACTGATATTGCCTATACACTCCAAGTGGGGCGTGATGCAATGGAGGAGAGATTAGGGATTATCGCTGTTTCGGCAGAGGACTTGCTGGAAAAACTGAACCTCTTTATAGCTGGACATGCAAGTGCGAAGTACATGTCAGGCAGAGGAAACAGAGGGATCGTACAGACATTGAGATCAGATGATGAAATACAGAAAACGCTCAAAAGCAGCTGGGAGCCCGGAATATATGAAAGGCTGCTTGATTTATGGATAAAAGGCATGGAAATAGATTGGAGTAAACTGTATGGAGGCAAACAGCCGAAACGCATCAGCCTCCCAACCTATCCATTTGCAAAAGAACGCTACTGGATAACGGATATGAAAGAGGAAGCATTCGCACATCATGCAACAACTATTGTCGAAACAGCAGCTTTGCACCCATTAGTACAGTCCAACACATCCGATTTGTCAGAGCAGCGTTTCAGCTCAACCTTTACAGGTGCTGAGTTCTTTTTCACCGATCATAAGGTGAAGGGAAGCCGGGTCATGCCGGGTGTTGCATATCTTGAGATGGTTCATGCTGCCGTTACTAGAGCAGTGAGAGGAATCAAAGATACACAATCTGTTATTCACATTAAAAATGTTGTGTGGGTACAGCCGATTGTGGCGGACGGCCAGCCAGTTCAAGTCGATATCAGTCTAGATCCTCAGCAGGACGGTGAGATTGCCTTTACCATCTTTACAGAGGATGCGCGCAATGGGCGAAAGATACACTGTCAAGGCAGTGCATCAATCAGCGAAGCAGGAGACATTCAAGTTCAGGATATCAGCGTGCTTCAAGACCAATGCAACCTAAGCACACTTTCA
The DNA here is from genome assembly GCF_002796895.1 of Bacillus sp. SN1. Lineage (NCBI taxonomy): Bacteria > Bacillati > Bacillota > Bacilli > Caryophanales > Bacillaceae > Bacillus > Bacillus sp. SN1. The sequence goes on along the minus strand of NZ_PHIE01000001.1, from coordinate 714,438 downwards.
CACGAACAATGCTATGAATTATTTAAGGCGATCGGTATAGATTACGGACCTGGTTTCCAAGGAATAAATCGGCTTTATATCGGCCGCAATCAGGCCTTGGCAGAACTTTCACTGCCTCCTGGTGTATCCCACACGCTGGACGAATTCGTTCTCCATCCAAGTATGGCAGACTCTGCGTTACAAGCGTCGATCGGGCTGAAGTTGAATTCAGGTGACGAGCAGCTTTCCCTGCCTTTTGCGCTGCAAGAGCTTGAAATATGTAGTCCGTGTACAGACAAAATGTGGGTGTCTATCACATCTCGTCCAAATGAGGACAGAATACAGAGACTGGATATTGATCTGTGTGATGATCAAGGTCGAGTGTGTGTACGAATCAAGGGTATTTCCTCAAGGGTGCTGGAAGAAGACATACAGCCGCAAGATGAGCCGACATCACCAGATATCAAGGCATCTCTTGATGAATCGCTTCTTATGGCGCCGGTATGGGATCAAGTGAAACAGGAGAAGAACATCATTCCTCCTGCAGATGAGCGTATTGTCATCCTCGGAGGGGATGACAACAGCAGAAAAGCTGTTCAAAGACAGTTCCCGTTTGCCAAAGAGCTGCACATTGAACCGAACGCATCGAATCATGAGATTGCAAACCAGCTTGAAGCACTCGGACCGTTTGACCATATTGTGCGGCTGTCTCCTTCTCGTGTGACAGAAGGGGAAGTCGGCGATGACATGATTGAAGCCCAAGATCAAGGCGTGATTCAAATGTTCAGGCTCATTAAGGCAATGCTCTCTTTAGGCTATGGTGAAAAAGCCATAAGCTGGACGGTCGTGACGGCGAACACGCAATGTGTTGATCAGGATGATGTTGTCGACCCATCTGATGCCGCTGTGCACGGCCTGATCGGTTCGATGGCAAAAGAATATCCAAATTGGCAGACAAAGCTAATCGATGTCAAGAACCATGAGGACTTGCCGGTGTCTGAGATCTTTTCCCTGCCTGCTGATCAAGAAGGGAATACTTGGGCCTATCGAAATCAGCTTTGGCATAAACTGCGCTTGATTCCAGTACACAACAATCAACCGGTGCACACGAAGTATAAACACGGAGGCGTTTATGTCGTGATAGGCGGCGCAGGCGGAATAGGCGAAGCCTGGAGCGAATATATGATCAGAACATACCAGGCGCAGATCGTTTGGATTGGCAGAAGAAAAATGGATGCAGCTATTCAAAGTAAGCTGGACAGACTTGGGCGTCTGGGGCCTGCCCCGTTTTACATTCAAGCTGATGCGGCGAACCGGGAGGAATTAGAGCGCGCTTATGAAACAACGAAACAAATGCATCTAGAAATCAACGGCATTATTCATTCGGCCATTGTCTTGCAAGACCGAAGCCTGATGAATATGAATGAGGAATGTTTCAGGAACGTTCTTTCTGCAAAAGTTGATGTCAGTGTGCGAATGGCTCAAGTTTTCCGGCATGAACCACTCGACTTTGTTTTATTTTTCTCTTCCGTACAATCGTTTGCGAGAGCTTCCGGACAAAGCAATTACGCTGCCGGCTGCAGCTTTAAGGATGCTTTTGCACAACGGCTTTCTCAAGTATGGCCTTGTACAGTAGCCGTGATGAATTGGAGTTATTGGGGAAGCGTCGGTGTGGTTTCCTCACCGGATTATCAGAAGAGAATGGCTCAGGCAGGCATTGGCTCTATTGAAGCCCCTGAAGCGATGGAAGCATTAGAATTGCTGCTCGGGGGACCGCTGAAGCAGCTAGTGATGATGAAAATGGCAAACGAAACGAATGATGAAGCGGAACAGACAGAAGAAACTATTGAAGTTTACCCGGAAACTCACGGCTCCGCCATTCAAAAGCTGCGAAGCTATCACCCGGGTGACAGCACAAAGATTCAACAACTGTTATAGGAGGGGAAGCGCCAATGCTGAACACAGAAGACATTCTCTGTAAAATGCTTTTCGCACAATTACAGTCCATAGGGTTTTTCACAGAAAGTAAATCCCAGCCGGTATTGGAGAATTTCTATGGCAGATGGTTTGAAGAAAGCCAATCGATTTTAGAACGGCATCAATTTCTCAAGCGAACGGAGAACGGACATGTTCCAACACGCTCAATAGGCACCATGAGTGAGCTGTGGAAAGAATGGAATGAACAAAAATCTGACCTGCTTCAAGACAATAATATGAAAGCCATGGTGACATTGGTGGAGACAGCACTGAAAGCCTTGCCGGATATTCTGACCGGCAAGGCGTCTGCCACCGATATCCTGTTTCCGAATTCATCTATGGATTTAGTAGAAGGGGTCTATAAAAACAATCAAGTCGCAGACTATTTTAATGATGTGCTGGCGGACACGTTAGCGGCCTACCTGCAAGAACGTCTGAAGCAAGAGCCTGAGGCGAAGATTCGAATATTAGAAATCGGAGCCGGGACCGGCGGTACAAGCGCGGCTGTTTTTCAAAAATTGAAAGCATGGCAGACACATATAAAAGAATATTGCTATACAGATCTGTCTAAAGCATTTTTAATGCATGCAGAAAATAAGTACGGTCCGGACAATCCGTATTTGACATATAAACGATTTAATGTGGAGGAGCCGGCATCTGAACAGCATATTGATCCGGGGAGCTATGACGTGGTCATTGCAGCGAATGTGCTTCATGCGACGAAAAATATCCGGCAGACATTGCGAAATGCAAAAGCAGTTTTGAAAAAGAACGGGCTGCTCCTATTAAATGAAATAAGTGATCATAATATATATTCGCATTTGACGTTCGGCCTTTTAGAGGGCTGGTGGCTGTATGAGGATCCTGACCTCCGTATACCGGGCTGCCCGGGTCTGTATCCGGACACTTGGAAGATGGTGCTTGAGAGTGAGGGATATCGCTATGTATCCTTTATGGCTGAACAATCACATCAGCTCGGCCAGCAGATCATTGCTGCTGAAAGTAATGGAGTCGTCCGGCAAAAGAAGAAAACTGAGACAGAAGAAGATACAGGCCATTTACAAATAGATGCTGAAAAAGATCATTCACAAGAAAATGCTTCTCTCATTGAACAAACGGCACAATTTGTGAAGCATACGCTGGCAAAATCAATAAAACTATCACCAGAGCGTATTCACGAAGATACGACATTCGAAAAGTATGGAATCGATTCGATTTTGCAGGTCAATTTCATTCGTGAATTAGAAAAAGTGACGGGGGATCTTCCAAAAACCATTTTATTTGAACATAACAACACGAAAGAACTCGTCGATTATTTAATTAAGGAACACGAAAGCAAGCTTCGGACAACATTGTTAAAAGAAAAGAAACAGCCTGCAAAAAATGAAGCGCCTCTTCAAACAGAACGTACAGCTCCTAATAAGCCGTTTACTTTTAACACGCGCCGCTTTGCCGAAGAGCAGCAGGTCAAAGAAACTCAGCAAGCATCAAATAACGAGTTGAAAAAGGAAAAGACAAGCCATTTCCAAGTGGTGCAGACGAATGATCCTAGTATAGAAGATATCGCAATTATCGGGGTCAGCGGACGCTATCCGATGTCTGATAGCTTAGAAGAGCTATGGGCGCATTTAATCGCTGGAGACAATTGTATTACAGAGGCTCCGGAATCCAGATGGCGCACATCGTTATTGAAAACATTATCAAAAGATTCAATACAGCCGGCAGATCAGAAGCGTTATGGCGGTTTTTTACAAGACATAGAATCGTTTGACCATCAGCTTTTTGAGGTGGAGCAAAGCCGAGTAATGGAAATGACGCCGGAACTCCGCTTATTTTTAGAAACCGCCTGGGAAACATTTGAGGATGGCGGCTATACCCGAACCAGGCTGGATGAACTGCGGGATGGAGACACCGGAGTGGGCGTTTTTATTGGGAATATGTATAACCAGTATTTTTGGAATATACCATCATTAGAGCAGGCAGTCCTCAGCTCAAATGGGGGAGACTGGCATATCGCAAACCGCGTTTCCCATTTTTTCAACCTGACCGGACCGAGTATTGCTGTGAGCTCAGCATGCTCCAGTTCATTAAATGCCATTCATCTTGCCTGTGAAAGCCTGAAATTGAAAAGCTGCTCTATGGCAATTGCAGGAGGGGTCAATTTAACACTCGATCTCTCAAAGTATGATTCTTTGGAGCGAGCCAATCTGCTGGAAAGCGGAAATCAAAGCAAAAGTTTTGGCACAGGAACCGGGCTTATTCCCGGGGAAGGCGTTGGAGCTGTTCTGTTAAAACCGCTTTCGAAGGCAATTGAGGATCAGGATCATATTTATGCTGTGATCAAAAGCAGCTTTGCCAACCATAGCGGCGGAAGACAGATGTATACAGCTCCAGACCCGAAGCAGCAAGCAAAATTAATTGCCAAGTCGATTCAGCAGTCGGGCATTGATCCGGAGACTATCGGCTATATTGAATCAGCGGCAAATGGTTCAGCGCTGGGTGATCCTATTGAAGTGATTGCCCTGACAAATGCGTTTCAGCAATACACAAATAAGAAACAGTTTTGTGCGATTGGCTCTGTCAAATCCAACCTGGGGCATTTGGAGGCGGCTTCCGGCATCTCTCAGCTGACAAAAGTGCTGCTGCAGATGAAGAAGGGCACGCTGGTGCCGACAATCAACGCAACACCTGTCAATCCAAATATTCAACTGGAAAACACGGCTTTTTATCTTCAGGAACAATCGGAGCCATGGCATCGCTTGAATGATCCTGAAACCGGAAAGAAATTGCCTCGCAGAAGCATGATCAATTCCTTCGGAGCGGGGGGAGCCTATGCCAATCTCATTATAGAAGAATATATGGAGAGGGCCCCTGAGAAACACATCGCTTCCCGCCAGGAGGAATTTACAGCCGTTTTTTCAGCAAAAACAAAATGGAGCCTGCTCAGCTATCTTGAACACATGCAATTGTTTTTAGAGAAGGAAGATGCTCTGGATATTGAACCAATTGTACAGGCTTTACACAGGAGAAACCACGATTTAGAGCATAGGGCTGCATTTACAGTAACATCGACTCAGGAACTGATTGAAAAACTAAAGGTGTTCCGAACATCAAAAGAAAGTTCACTCCAGCAAGGTATTTATACATCATTCGATTTACAGCCATGCGCGGAATCAGCCCATAAGGAAAGAAAAACAAGTGCAGCAGAGCAATGGGCAGCAGGGGCATCCATTGATTTTAAAGAAGCTGCTCAAGGGAACCGATCCGGCTGGGTTCATCTGCCTCACTATGCATTTGATCATCATACAGCATTTCATTTCGATGTTCCTGCAGGTGATGGGAAAACATCGGCTGTCGAAAGCAATATCAATCATCCGGTCAAAGACCAATTCACATATGATGAGCCTTACGTGCAGGGCCACGCGCTCAACAATGAACGGGTGCTTGTCGGTGCAACATACAGCAGTCTGGCCATTGATGCATTTTTTAATTTGTTTCCTGAGGAAAACAGCGGCCGTATCAGCAAATTAAGCTATATCAATCCAATTGTCATCAAACAAGGCGAGACCATTGAACTGCAGGCAAAGCCGTTTCAAAAGGATCATGTCATAGAATTACACATCATGTATCGCGAGATGGCCTCTGATATATGGAAGCCCGCCGCAATCGGACAATGCGGAAGAAGTTCTTTTGATCCAAAAAAAGTCAATATCGAGAGCTTAAAGCATTCATTAACCGAGCTTCATCACATCGATCAGATGTATAAAACTGGAAACGGGCCTGAGTGGGGAGAGCTATTTAAGACGATTACTCATCTTTACAGAGACAATATGTCGATACTGGCAAAAATTCGCCTGCCTCAAAGCGGTCTGGCAAACGGGCATCATTACACTGTAAGCCCATTGATGACAAACAGCGCCTACTTGGCTATCCTCAGTTTCTTAGAGCAATTTGACATTGAGGGCAGTTTCCTGCCATTTGGAATCAATGATATTCAATTTACAAATCATACGATACAAGAGGATTGCTGGCTTCTGATTACATTGGTTAAGAATACAGGTGACATGCTGCTGTTCGATGTAGATGTGATCAATGAATCGTCAGAAACGGTGCTGCACTATTCGGGGTACTCGTTAAAACAACTGCGTGTTTCAAATCAATTCAGCAATGAAAATCAGAACCGCGGTTTAAAAGATCGTATCAGAAGCTATGTAACAGATAAACTGGCAGTAAACATGGCCGACCCGTCAAAACTGTCTCTTTCAAAAGCTCATATTATGGATTTAGGAATCGATTCTTCTCAATTGGTTGCATTAACAAGGGAGATGGAATCAGAGACAAAGATCGAATTAAATCCGACGTTGTTTTTTGAATATCCGACTGTTCAAGAGCTGACCGATTTTTTTGCGGACAAACATGAAGCATCATTTGTTCAAATGTTTGGTGAAGTTAATCAGCAGCAGGAACGCTCAGCTCAAATCGAAAACCAAATGAAACAAATACCGGCTTATGAGATGAAGACGGATAAATCAACCGAACTTATGGCCGACGGTATGGCGATTATTGGCATGTCGGGACAGTTTCCGAAAGCAAACAGTGTAACGGAATTTTGGGATAATATCATTCACGGAAGGAACTGTATCTCTGAAGTGCCAAAAGAACGCTGGGACTGGCGTAAATTTGCCTCAGCTGATAAAGAGGGACCATCAAGTCTTCAATGGGGCGGATTTATTGAAGGAATAGGTGAGTTTGATCCGCTGTTTTTTGGCATTTCACCTAAAGAAGCGGCACATATGGATCCGCAGGAGTTTCTGCTCTTGATACATGCATGGAAGGCGATGGAAGACGCAGGCTTAACAGGACAGGCCTTATCCGGCCGTCCGACAGGAGTGTTCGTCGCAGCCGGCAATACGGATACAGCTGTGATTCCTTCCTTAATTCCAAACCGTATCTCCTATGCACTGGATGTAAAAGGGCCAAGCGAATATTACGAAGCTGCCTGCTCATCAGCTCTTGTGGCTTTGCACAGAGCCATACAATCCATCCGAAATGGCGAATGTGAGCAAGCCATTGTCGGGGCTGTGAATTTGCTGCTTTCACCAAAAGGCTTCATTGGCTTCGACTCAATGGGATATTTGAGTGCGGAAGGACAGGCCAAATCCTTTCAAGCAGATGCGAATGGCTTTGTCAGAAGTGAAGGAGCAGGGGTTCTCATCATTAAACCTTTGCAAAAAGCCATAGATGATTCTGATCATATTTATTCGGTTATTAAAGGTACAGGTGTATCGCATGGCGGCAGGGGAATGTCACTTCACGCGCCAAATCCGGTTGGTATGAAGGATGCAATGTTTAAGGCTTATCAAGGAGCGCAAATCGATCCAAAAACAGTAACCTATATAGAAGCGCATGGGATCGCCTCTCCATTGGCAGATGCGATAGAAATGGGTGCGTTAATTTCAGGATTAAGCCAGCTTGAATTGGAACTTCCACAAGAAGTACAGGAGGAAGCGCCATGTTATATCAGCAGCTTAAAGCCAAGCATTGGACACGGTGAACTGGTCTCCGGCATGGCTGCTCTTATGAAAGTCAGCATGGCGATGAAGCATCAAACAATACCAGGCATATCCGGATTCTCTTCTTTGAATGATCAGGTGTCAATGAAGGGCACCCGTTTTAGAATGACTGCAGAGAACCAGCAGTGGGAGGATATAAAGGACGGCGCTGGCAGTAAAATCCCGCGCAGAGCGAGTATCAACAGCTATAGCTTTGGAGGCGTAAATGCGCACGTCATTTTAGAAGAATATATTCCTTCACCAACAGCACCGGCTAATATGAATGAGAATGAAGCATACATGATCGTCCTTTCTGCAAAGAGCCAGGACAGGCTAAAAGCCGTTGTTCAACAGCAGCTAGATTATGTGAACAAACAACAAGAACTGTCATTCCAACATTATGCTTATACACTTCAAACCGGGCGAGAGGAGATGGGTGAACGGCTGGCGCTGGTCGTCCGCAGTAAAAAAGAACTCGTAATCGGCTTGCAAGACTGGTTAACAGCTGCGGAAAAAGGCGAAAAGCCGAAAAGGTCTGTACCCGTCTTTAGCGGAAATGCAGAAGAGGGCTCATCAGATATCGAAACTTTGCTTGATGGTCCATTAAGAGAAATGGTAATAGAGACACTGTTGTCTGAAAACAACCTTGAAAAGATTGCATTTTGCTGGACAAAAGGGGTGCAAATCCCGTGGGAGCAGCTTTATCAAGGAAAAGGTGCACGAAGAATACCGTTGCCGACCTATCCATTTGAAAAGAGAAACTGCTGGAATGGCTTTCAAGCAATAGAGAATACGCTCTCTGTATCACACGATGAGCACATCAACAGCAGCGATCATCACATGTTAGCTGATGTATTAGGGATGGCTCCAGAAGAACTGCATCCTCATAAGCCATTGCAGCATTACGGATTTGATTCGATTTCTTGCATACAGTTATTACAGCAATTGCAATCAGAAGTTGATCCTTTCATCACCTTGCCGGAGCTGCAAGCATGCCAAACCGTGCAGGATATGACGGACTTGATCGCAAAGAAACAGGAGGATTCATCCATACAAAACGAGCACACTCGTACATTTCCGGAATTGATACCGTTAAATGACGGCAAGCGGGGGCGCCCTGTATTTTGGTTTCATGGAGGAGTAGGAGGCGTTGAAATCTATCAGCAATTTGCACAAAAAAGCCAGCGACCTTTTTATGGAATTCAAGCAAGGGGATTTATGACTCAACATGCTCCTTTGCATGGAATTGAACAAATGGCTTCCTATTATATAGAGATCATTCGAGCCATACAGCCGGAAGGCCCTTACGATGTAGGCGGATATTCCTTAGGCGGAATGATTGCATATGAAGTCACACGCCAGCTCCAAAGCCAAGGCCTCACTGTCAAAAGCATGGTGATGATTGACTCTCCATACAGTTCTGAGACGAAAGAGCATGAGGCTTCTATGAAAACGTCAATGCTGCAAACAATCAATACAATGCTGGCATCGATTGCGAAGCCGGATAAACTTACTGACGTTCTCATCAGCCGCGAAGAGGTAGACACAAGCAGAGAGGATGAAGAATTCCTGTCTGAGCTGATCGATTTGGCAAAGAAACGGGGATTAAACAAACCGGAGAAGCAAATACGTGCGCAGACTCAGCAAATGATAAAAACACAGCGTGCCTATGATTTTGAAGTGTACACTGTACAGCCTCTGCCTGATCCTGAGGCGGTAAAATGTTATTACTTCCGCAACAAAAGCAGGTCTTTCTTTGGTGATTTAGACATTTATTTCACTTTCTCAAATGAAAAAGCACCGTTCGATCAAGCTGCCTACTGGGAGGAATGGGAGCGTCAAATTCCCCAGTTCAATCTGATAGATGTCGATTCAAGCAACCACTTCATGATATTAACGGAACCAAAAGCGTCCAGAGCCATGTTAGAATTTTGCGAAAAGCTCTATTCAAACAAGGGAGTAGTGAACGCGAATTTCCTTAAGGCTTTCCGGAAAAAACATGAAGCAAGAGAAGAAAAGGAAGATGAATTGGTGAAGCGCTGAGAAACACAAAAGCCCCCTTTTGAAGGGGGCTTTTTGAATATGTTATTTTGAAAGTGAGACAGGGAGACTTTCTAACCCTCTTAAAAAGACATTTTTTCTCCATTGGATTTCATCAGGCGCTGCCGCGAGCTCAATATCCGGAAATCTCTTTAGAAGTGCGTTGAATGCAACGTGGCCTTCCAGCCTGGCAAGCGGCGCTCCTAAGCAGAAATGAATGCCAAAGCCGAAAGAAATATGTCTGTTCGGCGACCGATTGATATTTAAAATTTCAGGGTTCTCAAAAAAGTTTGGATCGCGATTGGCAGATCCAATGCCTATAAAGATCATGTCTCCTTTTTTGATTAAATGCCCCTTGTATGTAAAGTCCTCGATGGCCCACCGATTTGCCATCATCACGACAGGCGAGGTGTAGCGCAGCAATTCTTCAACCGCAGTAGCAATCATTTCAGGATGCTGCATCAGCTTCTCACATTCCTCCTTGTGCTGAAGCAATGCGAGGGTGCCTGATCCGAGTAAGTTAACGGTCGTTTCAAGACCCGCTACGACCAGCAAGAACAGCATCGAATAAAGCTCTTTTTCGCTTAACTTGCTGCCGTTTTCTTCAGCATGCACAAGTTTACTGATTAAATCGTCTTTTGGCTGTATCCTTCTGTCATGGATCAGCTTGGCGACATAGTCTTTGAATTCACGAAGGGCTTGATTTGTCAGCTCTCTATTGCCTTCAGAGGTATCAACCATCGCATTGGTCCAGATTTGAAACTGTGCCCGATCCTCTTTAGGAATTCCCATCAATTCAGATATAACAATAAAAGGCAAAGGGGATGCGAAGGATTTCATGATATCCGTTTTGTTTTCTTTTTCCATTTCATCTAAAAGCTGTTCAGAAATTTGTTCGATGCTGCTACGTAGATTTTCAATGGTGCGTGGAGTAAATGCTTGATGAACAAGTGATTTCAAGCGGGTATGGTCAGGTGTGTCTTTTGCCAGCATATGATCGGATACAAAATCGATATCCTCGCTGACGTTGAGCATTTTGATTTGTTCTTGGCTCATCACGTTTTTTACATCTCTTGTAATTCGATTATCTTTTAGAAAGGCCATACAATCATCGTAACGGGTGATTAACCAAGCCGGATATGTGCCGCCGAACCGTTTTAATTCAAATCGGTGAATGGGATCTTCCTCTCTAAATCGGCCCAAAACTGAAAAAGGATCGTGATGAAATTCTTTTCCGTGCGGATGAAACATCAATTTTTCCATGTGCATTCTCCTCGCCTAATAGGGTAAATAGATGACATTCTGTTAAACAAGTTGTAGTAAAAAACGGAATTGTTTGAAACTTAATCCTGTCTCTAAAACTATATATCTATTTTAGGCGGCATTCAATAGGGTGAAGAACGAAAAAATGAAAAAGTGGGTCCATGTAAAGCAGCGCCTTTGAATGGTGCTCAAAGGCGCTAAGCTATATTATTTTGCTTCGAGTGACTGTCAGCTGTGCTGAACATCAATTGTGTATACTGCACGATCTGTTACAACCTTTAATCCTTCGTTTTCTTGGTGAATATGAATATCACCTAATAAAGGAATCTCATAGGCATTTTGCGGAAGCGGTACGTCCCCATCCTCAGTATAAGTTGTTCCTTCGCCTTCTAAAACAAGTTCTTCTTTTGCAACATAGTCATCAGGATGATTCGTGCTTCTTATACCCACTTTTTGAAGGTGGAGAACAATCTGATCCAAATCTGAAACCTCTTCATCATGGGTCAATTCGCCTTTTCTAATATCAAGCGTCTGGCCGACTTTGGATTCCAGCCATTGAGATAGCTGTGTATTCGTGTATGCCATCAATATTCCTCCTTTTGATCTACACGATACTATTCCCAATTGCTGCATCTTTTACACGCATAAGAACCGCCTCGCCCCTTATGTATGAAACAATTCGCTGTTCAGAGCCTTGATATAACGTACGGCAGAACGCTGGACGGCTTCGCCGGCATTTTCTCTGACAACTTTAGAAAAAGCGTTGTAAAGCCGGTTGAATTGAAGCGGTTTCATTTTGGCTGCTATTTCCTCAACTTTGGAAGCGGGAAGGGGAATGAGATTTGGATAGCTGTACATAAAGCTGACCCAGTTCCGATCCGCCGCAACCGTAATGATATCCCCGGTCAATAGACAGCCTTTCCCTTCATTGCCTTTGCTCCAATGGAGAACAGCACCGCCTTTAAAATGTCCGCCCAGGCGGTAGAGGTCCAGTCCCGGCTTCATCTTGAGAGTTTCACCTGACCAGAAATGAATGTGATTGCTTGGCCTTGCCACCCATTCTTTGTCATCCTCATGAATATAGATCGGGGCCTGAAACGCTTCAGCCCACTCAACCTGAGCAGAGTAATAATGCGGATGAGACAAAGCGATGGCTTGGATACCGCCTAATTCGTTGATTTGGTCAATTGTCTTTTGATCAAGATATGAAATACAATCCCACAGCACGTTAAAGCCATTATGCTGGATAAGAAATGCTGTCTGTCCGATCGCAAACTCTGGTTCAGTTTTGATGCTATAAAGTTGTTCTTCTTCCTTTTTGAGGATGTTTTGAAGGTTTCCTTTTTCACGCATGTCTTCAAGGGTTGTCCAAGATTGTCCATCCGGATGAATATACTGCCTTTCTTCATCGCAAATCAGACATGAGTTAGGCGGATTTACAGTCTGCGCATGTTGTACACCGCATGTGTTGCAGATATAATATGGCATTTTACCCACTTCCTTCATCCATTTTCTATTATTTTATCTCATTATTATGAAAATTCAAAACATAAAACCGGCAACTCTGCTGAGAGAGATTTGCCGGCTTTATGATGCTGTCTAATGGCCGGGAACGGAATTTTCTGCGTTTACAGCGCCCGCTCCGTAAACATTCGGATCTTCATCTTTCCATTTGTCTGTGCCATTTTTTAGCAGCTCTTTCACTTCATCAGGTGTAAGGTCAGGATTTTGTTGAAGGATTAAAGCTGCAATTCCTGCACAGATTGGTGTTGCCATCGATGTTCCTGACATTGAAAAATACTGAGATCCTACACGGCTTGACTTTTGAAGCTTATCGATATAAGAATTCGGAGAGCGAAGGGAAATAATATTAACACCGGGCGCTAATATATCAGGCTTTTCTTTCCCGTATACTGTCGGCCCGCGGCTTGAGAAGGAAGCGACTGTATCATCATCGCTGCTTGCGGTATTGTTATCGTCAAGCGCACCTACTGTAATCACCTTTTCGCTCACGCCCGGACTTGCAATCGTTTGTGGATCAGGCCCTGAGTTTCCGGCAGCGACACAGACGACAATCCCCGCGTTCCACGCTTCTTCAACCGCTCTGACTAACGGGTCTTCCAGTTCATTATCATATCGAAGCGCATCGCCCCCGAGCGACATACTGATAATATCAATCGGTTCATTCGGGTTGTCCTCATTGTATTGAATACACCACTCTACACCTTCAATAATATCCGCTAACGTTCCTGAACCTTGCTTGTTTAACACCTTCACACCGATTAGGTTGGCTTCCGGTGCAGGTCCGCGGTATTGGCCGGAAGAGGACGCGCCGCTGCTTGCAACATCACCTGCACAGTGTGTGCCGTGACCATTATCATCATAAGGCTCGGTTTTTTGATTGACCATGTCCGCGAATCCGACAATCCTGCCTTCTAAATCAGGGTGCGGGTAGATTCCTGTATCGACAACAGCGACGGTAACGCCTTTTCCTGTCAGGGTTTGCCCGTTTCTAACGACTTCCTTCGCGTGGCTTGCTTCGGTTGCCGTGTCTAGAAGCGCTTTGACTTCTCGGTTTAAATACACTTTGCGGATATCGCCGCATTCAGAAAGAAGAGAATGTAACGCTGAAGGAGTAACCTCCGCGCTGCAGCAATTGATTTTGTTGAAGCGGCTTTTTAGCTTGCTGCGTTTTTCTTTTTGCAGTACCTGTCCAGCCGTTTGGAAGCCGGTCTCGTGACAGCCTTCCTCAAATTCAATAATGACTGACATTTTTTTTCTGTTTTTCAATTTGGTTTCGAAAAATTGATGCAAGAAGCAAGGAGTCCATTTGAAGGGCTTGTAAAGCTGCAAGACGCTTTCCCGTAACGGCCAATCTAGCTTATGAGCATTTGCTCTCACCATTTGTACCATAGAGTACCCAAACATGTATTTTCCTCCTATTATAAGGTTCTCTGTATACTCTATGAACAGATGATAGGTTTGGTAAGTTTGTTTGTCCTTTATAAGAGGCAGACATGAGTTGGTTTTTATGAACCTTTCGAATCAGATACGAAAGATTCATAAGTCGTGGCAATCATTGGACATTGAAAAAGAACGTTTGTTCGTATTATAATGTTGTCATATTAAACAGGCAGGAAGGGTGCAGCTGGATGAATTTCTTCTTACATCGGTCTTTGGAAAGCCAAATGCCAATCAGCATTATATATATGAAGAAAGACGGAACGATAAGCAAAAGAACGATTATTGTAAGACAGAAAAGCAAAACGCAAATCAAAGCTTTTTGTTTTTCGAAACAACAGATCAGAACGTTTTTGTTAGACTCTATTCTCTCCTGTGACTTTGTGAGAACAAATAAGCAAAATTTCTATTTTGCAGGACGATAACAGGCTGTCCGTTTCTGTATACCGGGCAGCCTGTTAATTGGAAAAACCCTCCTTAAACCTCTATACATTTAATTACCAAGTGAGGTTGTTCCTACCTTTTTTGCCTTTCCTCTCAATCTTTTTTCACTCATATTTGAAATGAACCGCTATTAACTGTGACATTCAATTGATTTTTTGAAACCGGGAACTTTTTCACTGATGATATAGTGTATACAATGGTAAGATAAAACCTATTGGCTAAACCTCATATAATGAACCGTGCCATTCTTATGAAAGGAGTTAAACATGAGAAGATTTATACTAAATGTCATATTAGTCTTAGCCATTGTCTTATTCCTAAGATATGTTCATTACTCATTAGAACCTGAACCATCTGATCAGCCAGATACATATTCAAATTTCAGCAGCTTGGCAGAAAATGAGAGCCCAGCCGATTATGATATTTCTTATAATGAAAAAAAGGGAAGCAATGTCTTAATTATGTCTCCGCACGGCGGAAGAATTGAAGGCGGAGTAAGCGAGCTTGTGCGGTATTTCAATAATGAATACTCTACATACCTGTTTGAAGGGCTGAAGTCACACGATAACCAAACGCTGCACATTACAAGCACCAACTTTGATGAGCCATTGGCTGCAAAGAAAATCAAGGAGCACCAATATGTTGTGGCTTTTCACGGATATAAAGGGGAGAACAAGAATACACTTGTTGGAGGCACAGACCGAAAGCGGGCGAAAATGATCGTAAGAGCCCTTGAGAGAAGAGGATTTTCGGCTGAGCTAGCGTCGTCTAAAAGCGGTCTCGCTGGATTGAGTGCCGAAAACATTAACAACCAAGGGGAAACAGGGCTGAGTATCCAGCTGGAAATCAGCCGCGAACAGAGAGAAGCATTTTTCGATGATTTTTATTATAAAAATAGGAAATACACAAAGAACAGTGAATTTTATGCTTATGTTCGTGCGATCAAAAGTGTCCTTGAAAAAGAGTATTCGTAACAAGCAGATCTGAAGACAAAATAAGAGAAGATCAGTAGACTGAAATAGGATCATAAAAGGAGGCAAAACATACGATGGCAGATCATCATTTTTATTTAAAAGCGAACTGGCCGGGAAACCGCAATGACGTCGGTACGATCGAAAGCGGAAACCTCATCACATCTATTTCTATTCCTAAAGAAATGGATGGACCGGGAGAGGGGACCAACCCAGATGAAATGCTTCTCGGGGCGGCAGCGACCTGTTACATTATTACACTTGCTGCGATGATGGAAAGAAGCGGGCTGGAAAAAGAAGACTTGCAGATGGAGTCAGAAGGTATTGTCGACGTCACAAAAGGAGTCTTTACATACAAAAAGATCATTCACCGTCCCTCCGTCATGCTCAAACATGATGCTTCACAAGAAGACATTGCATTGGCGCACAAGCTTTGTGAAAAGGCGGAGTCGTCATGCATGATTTCACGCGCAGTTCAAGGAAATGTCGAGCTGCAGCTTGAGGCCACTGTAAAACGGGCTGGTGAATAAAAAAACAGACGGTCACTCACAGACCGTCTGTTTTTTTTCTTTAGCAGGGGCTTTTGACTGATTTAACACGACGACGCCTGCAATGACAAGCGTGAGCCCGAACACTCCCTTTAAACTGATGGTTTCGCCAAAAAGCAAAAATCCGACAATGGCTGTAAGCGCCGTTCCAACGCCTGACCATGTCGCATACGCACTTGATAAGTCAATTGTTTTTAAAGAAAAGCTTAGAAAGGTAAAAGCAGAAAGAAACCCGGCAATGACTCCGATAATGGGCCAGGCTTGTGTAAATCCTTCTGAAAGCTTCAGCATCGTGCTCCCGAAAACCTCAGATACAATGGCAAGAGCCAAATAAAGAAATCCTTTCATGATCATCACTCCTTACTGCCAGTTAAGTAACACAACCCCTGAAATTAATAAAAGGATTCCAATTAGTCCTTTCACGTTCAGTTCTTCCTTGAACCATTTCACTCCGATCACTGCCGTCAGCACCGTGCCCACACCGCTCCATGTCGCATATGAGAGACTCAGGGGGATATGGTTTAAGGTCAGCGACAGCATGTAAAAGGCGAGGGAATAGCCAATCACGACCAGGGCGCTTGGCTTCCATTTTTTGAAGCCGTTAGACACTTTCAGCATGGCCGCTCCTATCGATTCCGAGCATATGGCAATCGTGAGGAATATGTATCCTATTAACATTGTAAATTCTCCTCACTTCAAATATGTTTTTAGGTCATAAAAATCTCAGCTAGAAAAATATTAGTGTATGCCTAAGTATGAGTCAAGAGATTCATTTTCACTGACATAAAAAAGACCCCTTTTTTAAGAGGTCTGTTGTGTTTAATAGTAATAAGGATATGGAGGAAACGGATAATAGGGATATCCGCCATAGAAATAAGGATTAAATAAAGCGCTTCCTACAAGCCCGCCTACAAGGCCGCCGAAAAAAGGCCCCCCGTAAAATCCGAATGGACGGCCAAATCCAAACCCGTAGCCAAATCCAGGTCTTCCAAACCCAAAAGGTCTTCCAAATATTCTTGTATCTTCAGCAGTGAAATTCTCTATCTCGTTCATTTTTTATTTCCTCCTGTAATAAATTGTAGATGATGCAGTGTATTCAGCCTACCCAGATTTGATTGGGCGTTTGATGAAAAAGAAGGGATGTGATCACATTGGGCCTGTATCCGTCTGACTGGTTAAAAGCGCCGCCTCACGCACATGCTTATCATGTCAAAACAACCAAAGAACAGGGACATTATCATCTCATTGAAGGATTTACTCAGCCGGCTAATGGATCGAATACCGATCAGCATACACACTACTTTACTGGGATTACGTCTTTTGAAAGCGGTCATTTCCACCGGTATTACGGAGTCTCGGGCCCTGCGATTCCCTTAGCAGACGGCACTCATTATCACGAAATCGAAGAAACGACGTATCTGGCCTATAATGAACCGATTGAGATCCGGTACGGAGGCGTTGTGTATGATCCGAAAGATGACGGAAGAAAAACGCATCGGCATGCCCTGAAAGGAAGGACGAGAGAAATCGTCGGCAATGAGCCGCTCGGCTGGTAGCAGGATGTTTACCGGTGCAAAAAAAGGGCAAAATGGATAGGTGGTTGTACATGATGAATGCTATAATGGGGGGAGATTTATAAAAGAGAGTGATACATATTGAATAATACGAAGCAGCCCGTTGTCATTTTAGTCGGACCGACGGCAGTGGGGAAAACAAATTTAAGTATTCAGCTAGCTAAATCCTTGAACGCGGAAATTATCAGCGGAGATTCGATGCAGGTTTATAAAGGGATGGATATTGGAACAGCTAAAATCACCGAACAGGAGATGGAGGGAGTGCCCCATCATCTGATTGACATTTTATATCCCCAAGATTCCTTCTCCACCGCCGATTATCAAGGCTTAGTGAGAAACAAAATCAGCGAGATTGCCAAAAGAGGAAAGCTTCCGATGATTGTCGGCGGTACAGGGCTTTATATACAATCTGTGCTGTACGATTATACATTTACGGAAGAGGCGAACGACCCTGCTTTTCGACAAAGCATGCAAATAGCTGCGGAGCGGGAAGGCGCTGACTTTCTTCATGCCAAACTTGCTGCGGCAGATCCTGAGGCAGCAGCTGCAATTCATCCGAATAATACAAGAAGAGTCATTCGTGCGCTGGAAATTTTACACACGTCTGGAAAAACGATGTCTCAGCATTTGAAGGAGCAAAAACGAGAACTCTTGTACAATGCAGTGTTAATCGGACTGACAATGGACAGAGACACGCTTTACGCTAGAATTAATCAGCGGGTCGATATGATGATGGAGGCAGGTCTTCTTCCGGAAGTGAAATGCCTCTACGACCGGAATGTGAGAGACTGTCAGTCGATACAGGCGATAGGCTATAAGGAGCTATATGCATATTTTGACGGTTTTGTGACACTTTCTGATGCTGTCGATCAGCTAAAGCAGAACTCAAGACGGTATGCGAAACGCCAGCTGACGTGGTTCCGCAACAAAATGCAGGTTACCTGGTTCGATATGACACCGCCCGTTGATATGGAGCTGAAAAAAAAGGAAATTTTCACACATATAGCAGGAAAACTCGAACTTTAATCGAAACTGTATGATATAGAGAATCAAGGAGGACGAAACATGAAACCGATTAATATTCAGGATCAGTTTTTGAATCAAATCCGGAAAGAAAATACGTATGTCACTGTTTTTTTGCTGAATGGCTTTCAGTTGCGTGGCCAAGTGAAAGGCTTTGATAACTTTACCGTATTGCTGGAATCGGAAGGGAAGCAGCAGCTTATATATAAACATGCGATCTCAACGTTTGCGCCGCAAAAAAACGTCCAGCTTGAACTCGAATAGATTACAAAAATACCATGTCAACGCATGGGGAGGCTGTCGGGGGAATCTCGGCAGCCATTTTTAAAATGAACCAAGTTGTTCTGTAAGCTGACCATGCCAAGGCACGGTCTTTTTTTATGAGATCAACATATGTAAGGCTATAACGAATATCATGTAAAAATCTGAATCTGGGAGTGACGCGATCTTGTTTGAAAGTGAAGCAGAACTGAGACGAATCAGGATTGTGCTTGTGTGGATAGCTGTATTTTTGCTGTTCGGGGCGTGCGGGAACCAAGAAACCATCATTGAAACAGACAGCGGCAATTCAGATGATGATACGCCTCAGCCAACCTCGTTCCCGCTTGAGCATAATCATTTTGGGGTTATGGAGGACGGCTATATTAAAATTTATGAGTATAATGAGTCCCGCAATGAGGTAAAGCTGAAGAAAGAATACGCGGATGATGAGCTTGAATAAAATTCACAAGCATCCGATTTTACAAAGAGGATGCTACCCGCTAAACTAAATACAGACACAGATCAAGCAGAGGGTGAAAAAATGAAGCATAAAGTGATCGTGAATCATTGGGAAGAAATTTGCGAAGATGATTCTTGCTATGAATACGGAACAAGCATCATTGTGAACGGAAAAGAATTAATCAGAGAAGCGTCAATTATCAGCGCTTTGAAGGCGGTTTTAGAAGAGATCGGTGCGGATGTTGAAATAGAAGAAACAGTAGAGAGCGAAAAATGCTGTGATAGCTTAAGAAAAAAAAATCTAGACTACTAAGCAGTTTTTTTTCATGTTATGATATACATCGGCTTAAAAACGACACCCTGAGTAGGACGAGAGATGATTCTCGTTCTGCTCTCTTTTTTGGGCCCTAATGAGTCTGCCCATTTGCCTGATTTGATCAAAATATGAATTTTTCATAAAAACAAATCTATATATTGTGTTTTTGCTAGAGGGTAGTATACTATATATAGTGTTAGTGATGAGAGATTCATATTTTTTGATAGGTCGTGATAAAACGTGGTACAAATCATATTTGATTCAAAAACAGGGAATGTTCAGCGGTTTGTGAACAAAATAGGCTTTCAGCAGATACGCAAGGTGGACGAAATTGACCACCTGGACACTCCGTTTGTTTTGGTCACCTACACGACAAACTTCGGTCAGGTACCGGCATCAACACAATCATTTCTCGAAAAATACGCCCATCTCTTATTAGGAGTCGCTTCGAGCGGCAATAAAGTATGGGGCGATAACTTTGCAAAAAGCGCCGATACCATTTCAAGACAATATCAGGTGCCGATCTTGCACAAATTTGAACTCAGCGGCACATCTAAAGACGTTGAATTGTTTACTCAGGAGGTAGAAAGAGTTGTCACAAAATCAAGTGCCAAAATGGATCCAGTTAAATAACGAAATTATGATCCAAAAAGATGGAAAATTCCAGTTTGATAAGGATAAAGAGGCTGTACATAGCTATTTTGTAGATTATATCAATCAAAACACAGTTTTCTTTCACGATTTAAAAGAGAAGCTGGATTATTTGATTGAAAACCAATACTACGAAGAGGAATTCTTAAGCCTTTATTCTTTTGAAGACATTAAAGCAGTGTTTAAGACAGCTTACGCTAAGAAGTTTCGTTTTCCTTCCTTCATGAGTGCGTTTAAATTCTATAATGACTATGCTTTGAAAACGAATGACAAGAAAAAAATCCTCGAGCGTTATGAGGACCGGATCTCAATTGTCGCGCTGTTCTTCGCAAACGGCGACACTGAGAAAGCAAAAGAATATGTGCGCCTGATGATCAATCAGGAATACCAGCCGAGCACACCGACATTTTTGAACGCCGGCAGAAAACGCCGCGGTGAACTGGTGAGCTGCTTCTTACTCGAGGTCAATGATTCATTAAACGATATTTCAAGAGCGATCGATATTTCCATGCAGCTTTCGAAACTGGGCGGCGGGGTTTCTCTTAACCTGTCCAAGCTTCGCGCGAAAGGTGAAGCCATTAAAGATGTTGAAAATGCCACAAAAGGTGTTGTAGGCGTCATGAAGCTTCTTGATAACGCGTTCCGTTACGCTGACCAAATGGGACAAAGACAGGGATCTGGCGCGGCGTACTTAAACATTTTCCACCGCGATATCAATGATTTTCTCGATACGAAAAAGATTTCTGCCGATGAAGATGTGCGCGTCAAAACGCTTTCTATCGGTGTTGTCATTCCGGATAAGTTCGTTGAGCTTGCGCGTGAGGACAAAGCGGCTTACGTATTTTATCCGCACACGATTTATAAAGAGTACGGCCAGCACATGGATGAGATGGACATGAACGAAATGTACGACAAATTTGTCGACAACCCTCGGGTGAAAAAGGAAAAAATCAACCCGCGGAAATTACTTGAAAAACTGGCGATGCTTCGTTCTGAATCAGGCTATCCATACATCATGTTCCAAGATAACGTGAATAAAGTGCATGCGAATAACCATATTTCCAAGGTGAAATTTTCTAACCTTTGCTCTGAAGTGCTGCAGGCATCTCAGGTTTCTTCATACACAGACTATGATGAAGAAGATGAAATCGGTTTGGATATTTCCTGCAACCTGGGCTCGCTTAACATTCTCAACGTCATGGAGCACAAATCAATCGAAAAGACAGTTAAGCTTGCGACAGACTCTTTAACACACGTGTCTGAAACGACTGATATCCGCAATGCGCCTGCTGTAAGACGGGCAAACAAAGCGATGAAATCAATCGGTCTCGGCGCTATGAACCTTCACGGCTACCTTGCGCAAAACGGCATTGCGTATGAAAGTCCGGAAGCGCGTGACTTTGCAAACACGTTCTTTATGATGGTGAACTTCTACTCCATCCAGCGTTCTGCAGAAATCGCAAAAGAGAAGGGTGAAACGTTTGATCAATATGAAGGATCAACCTATGCGACAGGTGAATACTTCGACAAATACGTTTCAACTGATTTCTCACCGAAATACGAAAAAATCGCCAACCTGTTTGAAGGCATGCATATCCCAACGAAAGAGGACTGGGAAAAGCTAAAAGCATTTGTGGCTGAACACGGCATGTATCACAGCTACAGATTATGCATTGCGCCTACAGGCTCTATCTCATACGTTCAATCAAGCACGGCGTCTGTCATGCCGATTATGGAACGGATTGAAGAAAGAACATACGGCAACTCAAAAACGTACTACCCAATGCCTGGGCTTGCATCTAATAACTGGTTCTTCTATAAAGAAGCCTACGATATGGACATGTTCAAGGTTGTAGATATGATCGCGACTATCCAGCAGCACATTGATCAGGGAATCAGCTTCACATTGTTCTTAAAAGACACAATGACGACTCGTGATTTAAACCGAATCGATCTGTATGCACATCACAGAGGAATTAAAACCATTTACTATGCAAGAACGAAAGATACTGGGCAAGACAGCTGCCTTTCTTGTGTTGTTTGATTAAAGGAGAGTTTATAGTGACAAAAATTTATGACGCAGCAAACTGGTCAAAGCATGAAGACGATTTTACCCAAATGTTCTATAACCAAAACGTGAAACAGTTCTGGCTTCCGGAAGAGATTGCTTTAAACGGCGATCTCCTCACTTGGAAGTACCTCGGAAAAAACGAGCAGGACACTTATATGAAGGTACTGGCCGGACTTACTCTTCTTGATACAGAGCAGGGGAATACGGGAATGCCAATCGTGGCTGAACACGTAGACGGTCACCAGCGGAAAGCGGTGCTGAACTTTATGGCAATGATGGAGAACGCTGTCCATGCGAAGTCGTACTCTAATATTTTCATGACCCTGGCACCGACTGAAACGATTAATGAAGTATTCGAATGGGTTAAACAAAATAAATATTTGCAGAAAAAAGCGCAAATCATCGTCGGACTTTACAAAGCCATTCAAAAAGATGACGAGATTTCTCTGTTCAAAGCGATGGTTGCTTCCGTCTATCTGGAAAGCTTCCTCTTCTACAGCGGTTTCTATTATCCGTTATATTTCTACGGACAAGGAAAACTGATGCAAAGCGGTGAAATCATCAACCTGATCCTTCGTGATGAAGCGATTCATGGCGTCTATGTGGGTCTCCTTGCTCAGGAAATCTATAATAAGCAGACAGAAGAGAAAAAAGCAGAGCTTCGCGACTTTGCGATCGACCTTCTGAATGAGTTATATGAAAATGAGCTTGAGTATACAGAAGACTTGTACGATCAAGTCGGACTCTCACACGATGTAAAGAAATTCATCCGCTATAATGCCAATAAAGCGCTGATGAACCTTGGATTTGATCCATACTTTGAAGAGGAAGATATTAATCCGATCGTTTTAAACGGATTAAATACAAAAACAAAATCACATGACTTCTTCTCTATGAAGGGGAACGGTTATAAAAAAGCGACAGTTGAGCCGCTCAAAGACGATGACTTTTATTTTGGAGATGAAAAAGAGCAGATATAATATCTGCTCTTTTCGCTTGAAGGTTAAATAAGGAGGACGCAGTAACCATGGGAAAGATGGATGAAATGATTTTGGTCGCCCCACGCGACGACGTGTTTAAGAAAGAGAGCTTAACCTTTCAGGGCGTGAACAGTGAAAATAGCAGAGTAGCAGAAATCATGGCTCAGATCGAAGAAGCCTATCGTGAAATGAGAAGGGGAGACGCAGAAGAAGATCCTCATTACAAGCAGCCGATTCCCTATGTCGTCATTAAGCGCGAAGATGAAGTTTTCCTTTATGAGCGGCTGGCTGGCGGCGGAGAATCACGTCTGCACAATAAGCTTTCTCTCGGCTTTGGAGGCCATATGAACGCCATCGAAGGAGCAGCCTCATTTGCTGAAGTCTTAAAGCTGAACACAGACCGTGAGCTTGACGAAGAACTGCAAATACATGAAGAGGATAAACAGGCGATTGTCACACTTGGACTCATCAATGATGATGAAAACAGTGTCGGCAAAGTGCATATCGGTATTCTTTCTGCGCTAGAGTTGAAGCCTGGCTCAAAAGTGGAAGTAAAGGAGAAAGAACAAATTGCGGGTAAATGGATGAAAGTCTCAGAATTAAGACAGGACGACATCTATAACCGTCTGGAAACATGGTCACAATTTGTTGTTGATATTCTTGAATAAAAAAACCCGGTTTCTCGTGATGAGGAGCCGGGTTTTTTATGAAACGCTCGTCCGCGTCTAGACTATGATTCTAGAAAGACAATTGCGTCAAATCCGGCATTCTCCGCTCTGGCAGCAAGAGCGTCCGCATTGTCTTTGGACGAAAATGCGCCAATCTGCACTTTGTATAATCCGTCCTTTAAAACGACAATCGTGTCAAAGCCTTTAGCTTCGGCACTGCTAGCGAGTGAGTCCGCATTCGCTTTTACTTTAAATGCGCCGATTTGAACCTTATATAACCCTGAGCTGGATGTTTTTTTAAGGTTAAAGGCTTGCTCCAGCCCGTTTACATGGCCTCTCGCTAAGCTTTGAATAAAGCTGCTTGTTTTAAGCTTATTTGCATCAGCAACGGTATCAATGAATCCGTTCTCGGTCAATAGGGCAGGCATTGCCGACTCCCTTAGGACGTGGAAGTTTGCTGTTTTTTTGCCGCGGTCGGCGAAGTCGACAGCTTGTATCACTGCAGAGTGAACTGCAGATTGGTAAGTTGTTGTCGGAGCTCCTACACCCGGGTAAATATAGCTTTCAAAACCTGTGCCGCCCCCGGAATTAATGTGAATGGACAAAAAGAAATCTGCTCCCCAGTTATTTGCGGCATTTGTCCGGTCACTTAAGCTGACATATTGGTCGCTTGTCCGGCTCAGCAGCAAAGAAACTCCTTCATACTCATTTGTCAATATTGTACGTAAAGCTAAAGCGATTTGCAGGGTTAACGTTTTTTCTTGAAGGCCATTTCCTGTTGCACCTGGATCAGACCCGCCATGGCCAGGATCAATAAAAATCTTAACCATTCTTCATCACCTCATTACAGGATATGAAAAAACACGGCTTCTGCTTGTACGAGTATCATCTGTCTGAAAAATGAGGAAATAACCCTTACGCATGCGGAAATTATTTCTCGGGAAAGCGCACAATTCAACATGAAGCGACAGCAGATTCCATTCGAATAAAAAATATAGACATGTCATTTGTTTGTGGGTATTATGGGTTCGGCTTTATTTTACACTGATTCCGTCTCGTTTTAGTCTTTGTGTTCTAATTTTGAGCAGACATTTGGAACGTAAATTTACAAGCGGAGCACCTTTCATATGCTAAGAAAGGGACGAGTCGTTAAAGACATCTCTTTATAAATAGAAGAAAGAGAATGTGTCAGTATCTTAGGTGAATGAGGCTGGCAAATTAACTACGAATATATGCTGACAGGTGTGAGTGTCCTGTATTCTTGGATTGGATCTGTTCAAAACCGAAAGCCGCACGCCAAACCGGGGTACGTTATGAACAAAGAACACGGTATCGTCGGAAGTTTCCGCTCGGGCTTCGTTTAAGTGAACTGTCCGACAAGGTTATAGAAAGAATAAGGGATTTCATATCGATGCTTCTTGCTGATACTTGAGAAAATAATGATAAAGAGGTTGATACATCCAAAGAAATATCACCATTTTTATAGCTCAGTGTTCTGACAAAATGATTAAAAACAAAATCTCTTGGTTTGTCCACCCCATGTCCGTGAATACAATAAGAAATAAAGTATTTCTCGGGAAAGCGCAAGATTCCTTATCGTTCCCGAAAAAAGCAATTGTTTCGACACATGATAGGCGTTTGTCACAAACGGCATCCGCTTGAATATCATATAGAGAGAACAGAGAGGTGAAAATGTTGGAGCGCGCTGTGACTTATAAAAACAACGGACAGATCAACATTATTCTAAACGGGCAAAAGCAAGTGCTGACAAATGCTGAGGCTGAGGCGGAATATCAAGCCGCTTTGCAAAAAAACGAAGCGAAGCACGGCATTTTGAAGGAAATAGAAAAAGAGATGAGCGCACTGGTTGGGATGGAGGAAATGAAACGCAACATCAAGGAAATATACGCTTGGATTTTTGTGAACCAAAAACGCGCGGAGCAAGGCTTGAAGGTGGGGAAGCAAGCGCTGCATATGATGTTTAAAGGAAACCCGGGAACAGGAAAAACAACCGTTGCACGGCTGATTGGCAGGCTGTTCTTTGAAATGAATGTCCTGTCAAAAGGCCATCTGATAGAAGCAGAGCGGGCTGATCTGGTCGGGGAATATATCGGCCACACCGCCCAAAAGACGAGAGATTTAATCAAAAAGTCATTAGGCGGCATTTTGTTTATAGACGAAGCCTATTCGCTGGCAAGAGGCGGCGAAAAGGACTTTGGGAAAGAAGCGATCGACACACTCGTAAAGCATATGGAAGACAAACAGCATGAGTTTATTTTGATACTCGCCGGATATTCTCGGGAAATGGATCATTTTCTCTCATTAAATCCAGGTCTCCAATCAAGGTTTCCCATCTCCATTGATTTTCCGGATTATTCTGTAACCCAGCTCATGGAGATTGCAAAACGAATGATCGCTGATAGGGAATACCAGCTCAGTCAAGAAGCGGAATGGAAATTGAAAGATTACTTAATGACAGTCAAAAGCACAACAAGTCCCATTAAATTCAGTAATGGACGTTTTGTCAGAAATGTGATCGAAAAATCGATCAGAGCGCAAGCCATGAGGCTTTTAATGGGCGATCAATACTTAAAAAGCGACTTGATGACTATTAAAAGCCAAGATCTTTCCATTAAAGAAGAAGCGTCTGGCTCTGTATAGACCTCTCAGTTTTCGAGAGGTCTGTTTTTTGCTGTATTTCTTGCTTTTCAAAGCAATCGATTTGTGGTATACACATGCAGGGTTTGGTATGATAATACTACTGCCCAATATGCAAAAGAAAGGAACATCCATTTGAACGAACAGGAAACAAGACAGGAAAAAGCTATTTTAGTCGGATGTCAGCTGCCGCATATCACGGATGAGCATTTTGAAAATTCTATGGAAGAGCTTGCATCTCTGACAAAAACAGCAGACGGAAAAGTATTGACCAGCGTCACACAAAAACGGAACAGGGCTGACGCCGCTACATATATAGGAAAAGGGAAGGTAGAAGAGCTGAAGGCACTGGTGGAAGAGCTTGAAGCTGATCTCCTTATCTTTAATGATGAGCTGTCTCCAAGTCAGCTGAAGTCGTTGGCCACAGCGATTGAAGTGAAGATGATTGACCGTACGCAATTGATATTAGATATTTTCGCAAAGCGGGCAAGAACGCGAGAAGGCAAACTTCAGATTGAACTGGCTCAGCTGCAATATGCACTTCCGCGTCTGACGGGGCAAGGGATCAATCTCTCCCGGCAAGGCGGAGGAATTGGGGCGAGAGGTCCCGGGGAAACGAAACTGGAAACCGACCGCCGCCATATCAGAAATCGCATTCATGAAATCAACACACAGCTTTCAACTGTCATTCGCCATAGAAGCCGATACCGTGAAAGAAGAAAGAAAAACGGTGTGCTTCAAATTGCGCTTGTCGGATATACAAACGCAGGGAAATCAACATGGTTCAACCGCCTGACAAGTGCTGACAGCTATGAAGAAGACCTCCTGTTTGCCACACTGGATCCGATGACCAGAAAAATGGTCCTGCCAAGCGGCTACAGCGTGCTTCTGTCAGATACAGTAGGATTTATTCAGGATCTTCCGACGACACTGATTGCTGCATTCCGGTCAACCCTTGAGGAAGTAAAGGAAGCGGATTTGATCCTTCATTTGATTGATTCCTCAAATGAGGATTACGTGGGACACGAAAAAACGGTGCTTCGTTTGCTTGAAGAGCTTGAAGCAGATGACATCCCGATGCTGACAGCTTACAATAAACGTGATCAAAAGCTGCCTGATTTTATACCGTCCGCCGGAAGGGATCACATTATGGTCAGTGCGAAATTTGAGGAAGACGCTGAAACGTTTAAAGAAGCGATTCAGCGCTATTTGCGCCAAGAGCTGTTAACATCTTTTGAAGCGCATGTGCCGGCAAGTGAAGGTAAGCTCCTTTCGAGAATCAAATCGGAAACGATGGTTGACCGCTTCTATTTTAATGAAGAAAATGAACGGTACGACATATCAGGCTATCTGCAAGAAGAGCAAAGCATCATCGGTGAATTAAAGAAGTATATGTAGGAAGGAAATTCAAAGACATGTTTGACACATTAACACACGGAGAATTATTGAAAAAAACGGCAATGGAAGTGGAATCAGACATTGCCGGCGTTCATAAACAAATAGAAGAAATCAGCGAGCGCAATGAATGGAGGGTGCTTCAAAGCTATAGAAAACACAAAGTAAGCGACACTCATTTCACACCGTCTACAGGATACGGCTATGATGATATCGGAAGAGACACGCTTGAGAGCATTTATGCGGATGTGTTTGGCGGAGAAGCGGGGCTTGTAAGGCCGCAAATTATCTCAGGCACCCATGCCATCTCGATTGCTTTGTTCGGTGTGCTCAGACCGGGGGACGAGCTCCTTTATATAACGGGCAAGCCATATGATACGCTAGAAGAAATTGTGGGCGTCAGAGGCGGAGAAAACGCTGGATCATTAAAGGATTTTCAAATCGGCTACAATGCGGTTGATCTGACAGAAGACGGAAAAATAGACTATGATGCAGTCGCCGCAGCGATCAATCCGAAGACGAAAGTAATCGGCATTCAGCGCTCAAAAGGATATGCAAATCGTCCTTCTTTCTTAATTAGTGAAATAAAAGAAATGATCCGTTTTGTAAAAGAAATCAATAAAAACCTGATCGTCTTTGTGGACAACTGTTACGGAGAATTTGTGGAAGAGCTTGAGCCTTGCCATGTCGGAGCCGATCTGATGGCGGGATCTCTCATTAAAAATCCCGGCGGCGGTCTTGCGAAAACAGGAGGCTATCTCGTCGGAAAAGCGAAATGGATTGAAGCTTGCTCATACCGTATGACGTCACCTGGCATCGGCAGAGAAGCAGGAGCATCTCTTTACTCGCTCCAAGAAATGTATCAAGGCTTCTTTTTGGCGCCTCACGTTGTGTCTCAGAGTTTAAAAGGAGCGGTGTTTACAGCGAGATTCCTTGAAAAACTGGGCTTCACTTCAAACCCGAAATGGGATGCGAAAAGAACAGATTTGATACAATCCGTTGAGTTTTCTGACAGAGAAAAGATGATTGCCTTTTGTCAGGCGATTCAATTTGCATCGCCGATCAATGCCCACGTGACGCCTTATCCGGCCTACATGCCGGGATATGAAGATGATGTCATTATGGCAGCAGGCACATTTATTCAGGGAGCAAGCATCGAATTATCAGCAGATGGCCCTATCCGCCCGCCGTATGTAGCGTATGTTCAGGGAGGATTAACCTATTCGCATGTGAAGAATGCCATATGCAGTGCAGTGGATTCACTCATGGAAAAACAATTAATTTAAATTTTTTAAAAATTTCACTGAATTTCATGTTAAGAATCCTTACATCGTATTGACACAAAATATAACATCACCTATAATGAAACTAAGTTAAGAAAAGGAGGAAATTGAGATGAGTGATAATATTCGCCGCTCAATGCCTTTATTTCCAATAGGAATTGTCATGCAGTTAACTGAATTATCAGCAAGACAAATTCGATATTATGAGGAAAATGGACTAATATTTCCAGCTAGAAGCGAAGGAAATAGACGATTATTTTCATTTCATGATGTAGATAAACTGTTAGAAATCAAGCACCTGATAGAACAAGGTGTAAATATGGCAGGAATCAAACAGATTCTGGCGAAAGCAGAAGCCGAGCCGGAGCAAAAACAAAATGAGAAGACGAAAAAACCAATGAAACATGATCTGTCCGATGACGAGCTGAGACAGCTCCTAAAAAACGAGCTCATGCAAGCCGGCCGTTTTCAAAGAGGGAATACATTCCGTCAAGGCGACATGTCCCGCTTCTTTCATTAATCCGTTAGCAACTGTTTTGCTATATACATTTACCTTTTAGAGGAGGAGTTTTACGAAATGGCAAAGTACACTAGAGAAGATATCGTAAAATTAGTAAAAGAAGAAAACGTCAAGTATATCCGTCTTCAATTTACTGACATTCTTGGGACGATCAAGAATGTTGAAATTCCTGTAAGTCAGCTTGGAAAAGCGCTAGATAATAAAGTCATGTTTGACGGTTCTTCTATTGAAGGATTCGTTCGCATCGAAGAGTCAGACATGTACCTGTATCCAGATCTAAATACATTTGTTATCTTCCCATGGACAGCTGAAAAAGGTAAAGTAGCACGTTTCATCTGTGATATCTACAATCCGGATGGCACACCTTTCGAAGGTGACCCGCGAAACAACTTAAAACGGATTTTGAAAGAAATGGAAGACCTAGGCTTCAGTGATTTCAACCTCGGGCCTGAGCCTGAATTCTTCTTATTCAAATTAGACGAAAAAGGCGAGCCGACGCTTGAACTAAACGACAAAGGCGGATATTTCGACTTGGCTCCAACTGACTTGGGAGAAAACTGCCGCCGCGATATCGTACTTGAGCTTGAAGAGATGGGCTTTGAAATCGAAGCGTCTCACCACGAAGTAGCGCCTGGCCAGCATGAAATCGACTTTAAATATGCTGGTGCAGTCCGCTCTTGTGACGACATCCAAACGTTTAAACTGGTTGTCAAAACAATTGCCCGCAAACACGGCCTGCATGCGACATTTATGCCAAAACCGTTGTTCGGTGTGAACGGTTCCGGTATGCACTGTAATCTATCACTCTTCAAAGATGGCGTTAACTCATTCTATGACGAAAACGCAGATCTTCAGTTAAGTGAAACAGCGAAACACTTCATTGCAGGTATCGTGAAGCACGCAACAAGCTTTACAGCAGTAACAAACCCGACAGTAAACTCTTACAAACGTCTTGTTCCTGGCTATGAAGCACCTTGCTACGTAGCATGGAGCGCGCAAAACAGAAGCCCGCTTATCCGTATCCCGGCTTCCCGCGGCATCAGCACACGTGTTGAAGTGCGCAGCGTAGATCCAGCTGCTAACCCGTACCTTGCACTAAGCGTATTGCTTGCTGCAGGCTTAGACGGAATCAAAAACAAACTGGAAGCGCCAGCTCCAATCGACCGCAACATCTATGTGATGAGCAAAGAAGAGCGCATGGAAAACGGAATCGTTGACCTTCCAGCAACACTTGCGGAAGCGCTAGAAGAGTTCAAATCAAACGAAGTCATGGTCAAAGCGCTAGGCGAGCACCTATTCGAACACTTCATCGAAGCAAAAGAAATCGAATGGGATATGTTCCGCACGCAAGTACATCCTTGGGAACGCGAACAGTATATGTCTCAGTATTAATTTTTCAATCCCTTGTCACTATTGGTGTCAAGGGATTTTTTTATCTGTTTTCTATTGGTATAATCTTGTATCACCCACAAAACACCAGAAGTGTCACTCTGAAAAGGCGTCATCACCAACGAATACAACTTTAGAAAGTAGGTACGGACATGAGTTAATCAAGAAGATTGCTTCTACAATGGCAAAATGATACTGAAAAGGAGTGAGATTCATGGGAGGATTTTATTTCTTTGGTGGTTTGATTTTAGCACTTCTACTAGGTGTTGGTTTATTATCTTTTGGTGCTTATACTCTTTGAAACTCATAAAGATGCGCTAGGTTTGATGGAAGTTCCCTTTTGAATTAAATAGCTGTTTGCTGGATCTCACTTTTTGTAAGTTGGAAATTCATATGACTGAGTATCTGTACTGTTGGCTTTAGCTGACGATAGGGATGCTGATACGACCAACACAATACCAAGGTTGTTGCTTGTTCGAACCTACATCCAAAATTCCCAATAAAATAATGGTTTTATCCATAAAACAAAAGTTTGTAAATTAGGGAAAGAACATGCTTAATGCAGGTTCTTTTTTATTCAATCATTAAAACATTCGAACAATTGTCGATATTTAACATGTGTAAAGATGGAAAGGGTGCTCTATGATTATAAAAAGCTCTGAAAGGATTGTGGTTATCGATGGTAAATGTAGACTCAAGTGATCTTATTTATGATCCGAAATTCTTAGCATTTTGCAGCTTGGCTACAGAAGGGTATGGAGGGAATAATCCAACTCCTTCATCCATTGGTTTTAGTGAATTCTGTGAGAAACTTGAGAAAAATGACGTAGTTGAACCCGAGAATAAAAAAAGCTCACTTGACCTAAATAAGTCTTTAGATTATTGGAAATCTAGATTAAATGGTGGGGTAGTCTTTCTGCAATGGATTCGCAGGTATTAGATATTATTAAAAAAGCTTACAACTTAGGCATGGTTAACAAAGATAACATGTTACTACGTAACGAAGCAATTAGTGCTTACAAGAACTCAATTTGAATATGAAAATAGCGCCCAACTATTAAGTTGGGTGCTTTTACTTATTGAAAATTATTTTCTTGTAAACGCTTCTCGTGTTCTCTGAAATTGCTTTTTAAATAACAATTGCTATGACCGCAGATTGAGTTGGTGCATAAGAGGAAGGGTATGAAACCTTTCCTTTTTATATTATTGATAATAGCTAAAACAGTTTTTATGCCCTGTATCGTTGCATGTAGCCAGCTTCCCAAAGTTTAATAAAAATAAATTTTAATTTTCTGGATATTCCTGCTTAAACACACCTCATCAAACAGTCGTATTTGTATAAGGAACTTTCCAAATAATCTGTTGATGAGAGTGTTTTTTCCTCTCCTTGAAAAATCCTTTTTTCTTTTCTGTTATTAATTTAATAATTACTATACTATTTTTCCGCTTGACTTTTTTACTGTAGCCTTTTAAAGTATGGAATGTTGCTTAGACTATGTTTAACGACTTTGATACTGAAATTAGAGGTGGCTACTTAGATGAAACAAAATGGAAATCCTTGGGCGCTATTGCCGCTAGTTTTATTTGTAGGCCTTTTTGTCGGCTCCGGTGTATTGACTGGAGATTTCTATAAATTGCCAATATTGATTGCGGCAATTATAGCATCGGCTTTCGCGCTTTCATTTAACCAGAAGCAATCGCTCAATCAGAAAATAGAATGGTTTGCTTCCGGTGCGGGCCATCCTGATATTATTATTATGGTTATCATTTTTATATTAGCGGGTGCTTTTGCTTCTGCAGCTGAGGCGATGGGAGCGGTACACTCAACCGTCAACCTTGCTTTGAGCATTATTCCGCAGCAGTTTATACTGCCAGGGCTTTTTATCATTGCTTGTTTTATTTCTGTTTCGATGGGAACATCAATGGGGACGATTGCGGCAGTTGCTCCAATTAGCGCCGGTTTGAGCGGAGAACTTGGCTTGTCTACTGCAATCGCTATTGCAGCTGTTGTCGGCGGAGCTATGTTTGGAGATAATCTTTCTTTTATTTCGGACACCACCATCGCGGCAGTACGGTCACAAAAAACACAAATGATGGATAAATTTAAAACGAATTTTTTGATCGTTTTGCCTGCTGCTATCATAACTGTCATTTTATTATTTTTTATACCGACAGGACACGTAGGACATATCGGAGCTGAATCTTACAGCTGGTTTAAAGTACTTCCTTATGTTGGCGTGTTAGTCTTTGCATTAATTGGTTTTAATGTGGTGGCTGTCATTTTTGGCGGATTGATCTTAACAGGAATTATAGGGGTTGCAAGCGACAGCTTGACGTTTGAGTCTTATTTTAAAGCAATTACGGATGGAATTGCCGGAATGTCTGATCTTATCATCCTTTCAATGTTAATTGGCGGAATGGTCGGCGTCATGAAACAAAACGGAGGGATTGACTTTTTACTGGGATTCATTTCTAAAAGAATCCATTCGAAAAAAGGTGCTGAAGCCGGTATTGCCGGATTGGTCAGCGTTACTAACCTAGCTACTGCCAATAATACGATTGCTATTATTGCAGCCGGGCCGATTGCCAAAAATATCTCTGATGAATTTAAAATTGACAATAGAAAGTCGGCAAGTATCTTAGATATCTTTTCCTGCGTGATACAAGGCTTAATTCCTTATGGCGCGCAGATGTTATCGGCCGGGAAGTTTGGAAATATTTCACCTGTCAGCATCTTGCATTACTCTTTCTATCCTGTTTTAATCGGGATCTGCGGCATCATAGCAATTGTATTCGGACTACCAAAATTCACGAGAAATACGAAATAAAGATAAAAAAGGTACCAAACGGTACCTTTTTCTTTTTTAAACCATAATTCGTAAAAACATATAGAAATGATGAAAAAGGAAGATAGAGAGTGTAATGAAAACAAGCTTTCATAATTTATTATGTTGAGGGCCTAGTGGGTGAATAACCTAAGTCCTCTCGGCCGTATGAAAAATAACAAGGGTTTTGATACCCTTGTTATTTTTTGTGTCTTCGAATTTTTAGAGGTTTCTTTATTTGGAGCCATGTAGATTGTTTTAAGTAAGGATCACTCGAGATATGGAATAGCATTACCAATATTGCATCGAACGATCGTTCTGATTTGCATTGAATAAAGGAGTGAGCCAAATTGCTTAGACATCAAGGGACAATCAAATGGACATCAATGATGCTCCCAGAACACTTAACACAGCTTAAACAAGACTTACTTGATGTATCAAAAATTGAAGAGTGAACAACTAGCACAAATTAGTTGAAAATAATTTTTCATTTAGTCAGAGGAATTAAAAGAAATTTAATCTGATAAGTAACTAAAGTTATGATTTATACGGTTGAAGAAGTCTTAAAGTAACCTAGAATTTGTCTAAAAAGTCAAAATGAAAAATTCATATTATAGTTTAAATGGATAAATATGGGGTAATAGCCGAATATACACAATTTTACATTTGGAGGAGGATAACCTTGAACTCTACAATCTGTAAGGTAGGTATTGTTGGAACATTGGTGATTGGTGGGCTGTTTTCACCTTTTGCGGCTGGGGCGGAAGCTAAAGAAGAAGCCAGAAAGAACCATACAAATACATTAAGTGTTAATCAACCAGTTAATGTACTTAAAACAGCCAACAGTCAAAACATTAAAGCAGCTGCTAATGACTGGGAATCAGCAGGAACTGAGTATGGAAGCACAAAGTTTGAAAAATATTCTTTAGCTGCAGTTGTTCAGACTCTAGGATTTGCATTAAACCTTCCTTCAGGTGGATGGTCTTCGTATTTAGCTGGATTAGCAAATATGATTATCTTAGGCGAGTATCCTGTTGTTTATTTTAAAGATCGTAAAGAGTTTAAAATGGCCGGGGCGACACTAATGACACGCCACAATGTTACAATTTATGAAGACAAAGATCGCAAGAAAAAAATTGGATCAGATAGCTTTATCATTACAGATACAGGTGGCCCAAAAGCTGCTGAGAAATAAGTTTAAACAAAAATCCTCCCACAAGGGAGGATTATTATTACATATTAACTAAAGTGTAAGTCAATGAAACGATGAATAAAAAATACGAAATATAAGAAAGTGCTTTTGACGATTTTGTTCTATGTTTTTGGAATGTATAGATAAGTGCAAAACCCAAGAAGAAAACTGCTACAAACCAAGAAGTGTACTGTGGAAAGATGGCAACCAGCAATACCATGATTGTTGAAAAAATAAATGAAGAGTAATGAGTAACTTTATGATCATTATTCAAAGAAATCACCTCTACAAATTTTTACCCAATATAGTGTGTATTAAAACATTATACAAATAGGAGATTGGAAAAATGCCAAACATTATTTCTAAAGAACAAGATGAAGCAATTAATTACTTTAGAAACAAATTAAATTTATCAGACAAAGACTTATACATACGGTTGATTAATTTTGAACTGCTTAGAGACAATTTTTTACGAGTTATATAAAGATGATCCTTATTTGTTTATTAGGGCTTTAAAAGAGGGATACGTGGTTAAACAACCAATCATTGTACGTTTCTAGATTAGAAGGATATCTCATTTGGGTGGTCCTGCATTTTTAATACTACTAGTACTGCCGGCTGTATCATTTATCTTAGGGATAATAGGATACTTTATTTTCAAAAGAGTATGGGTAACAACCTTGATTATATTTGTACTCTCTTTAGTTTTTATGCTAATTGAAATAGGGTTAGAGCCGACTTTTTTAATCTGGGTGACTATCATGACAGTTGTATGTTTTATATCTGGAATTCTAACTAAATCCATTGCAACTTTAATTAGAGGATGATAGCAGAAGCGAAGCATTGAGATCACTTTGACAGCATTTTTGTCTTACATTTCTTATCTATGAAACACTAAGCAATATGGCAACTTAATATGCTCATAATTAACCCCCTTTTATAAGGAGTTTTATTTATTACCAACATTTACATCGAACTTTTGTTCTTGTTTATATTTAATAAGGAACATTTGTTCTGTTAATATTAGATCGATAAAGGAGTGAGCCAAATTGCTTAGAGATCGAGGGACAATCAAATGGACATCAATGATGCTCCCAGAACACTTAACAAAGCTACAAGACTTACTTGATGTATCAAAAATTGAAAAGCTATCCTTAGACGCTCAACAAATTGAAGAGATGGATATTCTTGTTTCTGAAGCACTTGAATTTAATAAAGAGCCGGTATTTAACAACGGGTTCGTTGAAAATGTCGCCGGCAGAGTACATTACATTAACTTTGAGCAACAAAAGCTTCACGTTTAAGATCAGAACGACAATACAGTCAACATGAATCACATCATAGGAGTTACATACAATGATTGATTACTCACAATTTCCACGTAAAAATATACTTTGTGTCGATATGAAATCCTTTTATGCTTCTGTTTCGGCTGTAACAATAGGGCTTAATCCTTTAACATGTTATCTTGCTGTTGCAGGGAATACGGAGAGACAGGGAAGTGTAGTATTAGCTGCATCTCCTGCGCTTAAAAAAGATTTTGGAATCAAAACAGGGTCGAGACTATTTGAGATACTTGAAGATCCAAGAATACACATTGTAAATCCGTAAATGAAGCTTTTCATCAGAATTTGCAAGAAATAAGCAGACCTTAACGGGTCTGTTGAGCAAGATGACAAAGGAGTTTTCCTTCGTTTGCTCCGAAAAGCCGTTACATGTTATTGTAATGGAAGAAAGATGACATGAGGTGTGGATGTTGGTGAAATCAGTGGATCATCCCTCCTAAAATAAAAATTCCATTATTTTAGGAGGCTAAACATGAATTTTCAAAGAATTGAACTTGAGCAATGGCATAGAAAACCTTATTTTGAACATTACATGAAAGCGGGGAAATGTTCATACAGCATAACGGCTAACATCAATGTGACCGGGCTGCTGAACAAACTGCGAGACAAGAAAGTCAAGTTCTATCCTGCTTTTATTTATATGGTGTCGAGAATAGTGAACGCCCACCCTGAATTCAGAACGGCATTTCATGACGGGCAGTTGGGATGTTGGGAACAGATGAATCCGTGCTATACGTTTTTTCATCAGGAGGATCAGACCTTTTCCGCCTTATGGTCGGAATATTCACGTGATTTTCCACGGTTTTATCAAAACTATGTGAGGGACATCGAGAGGTTTGGAGACAAAAAAGGATTATGGGCAAAAGAGAATATTCCTGCCAACACGTTTTCCGTTTCCTCAATTCCATGGGTTGACTTTACGAGCTTTCATCTGAACCTGGCGAACAGCGACCATTTGCTCCCTATCATAACAAACGGGAAATTCTTTTCAGATGGAAAAGAGACATACTTGCCTGTAGCACTGCAATGTCATCATGCAGTATGTGATGGTTACCATGCAGGTGTTTTTATCAATGAATTGCAAAAACTGACTGATTCATGCAGGGAATGGCTTGTGCAGTGAAATCGTGTGATAAAAAAAGAGGCCTGATATAGGCCTCTTTCAGCTTGTTGACAAAGTCACAAAAAGTGGCTCCATCGACAAGCTTTTTTAATTCCTCTAAATCTGGATACATAACATTATCTTTAAGTGCAGAAAAAGTTTGGAAAACTGTGCGTTTATCTATAGAGTCGATATATAAAGCTTTTAAATAATTAAACTCAGCAATCAAAACATCATCATTAAAGGCTCTAGCTTTTTCGATTCTTTTTTGTAAAGAATCAAGGCTTTGTTAATATCCTTCATCTTGAAGTAAATGTGTGTCAATGTAAATAACGTGTGAGGGAGAAGGTCGCTTCGTACCATCTTTGTCATACTCTTTCATCTTATAATAACAGTTCTCTAAATTATATAATGATGCACCAATTAGTTTCTGTTTGTTTATGGACTTCGAATCGTTTAAGGCTCTTTGAAGATGCGGAACTGCAACAAATGCACATTGTATACGGCGAACGGTGTAAGTTTTTTGGTCTTTATAAATGTTTAGGCTGCTTCAGCATAGTGCATTGATACATGGATTTGTTTCATGTGATAATAAATTTCAGCTGGGTTGATCGGAAGAGTTGATTATGAGATTTGACAGGGGTAATCCAGAGGTCAAATAATGTGATATAACTATTATTAGGGAAGTGCCTATTATAGAATAAAGTAAACTAACAAAAAGAACAGGAGACTAAAAAATGGAATTTTTCATCAGACAAGAACTTACTCATGAATATAATACAACTGAAGACATTGTTAAAAAAGCTTTTTTAAATGAAAAATATAGCGACAAGAAGGAGCATTTCCTTGTAAATAAGATTAGAAAATCAGATGCATTTATTCCTGAGCTTTCATTAGTTGCTTTAAATGGAAAAGAGATCGTCGGGCATATTCTTTTATCTAAAATAAAAATCGTGGATGGTGATAACGCAGTCGATTCTTTAGCGATTGCTCCGGTTTCTGTTGCACCTGAGTATCAGAGAAAAGGAATCGGGAGTCAATTAATTCTTGTTGCTTTAAAAAAAGCAAAAGAGCTTGGTTATCGTTCAGCCATTGTTTTAGGGCATAAAGATTATTATCCAAAGTTTGGTTTTAAGCCAGCTAGTTTATGGAATATCAAAGCCCCATTTGAGGTGCCTGACGAAGTATTTATGGCTTTAGAGTTATCAAAGGATTCTCTCGAAAATGTAAAAGGTGTCGTTCATTATTCAAAAGCTTTTTCAGTGTAAAATCTAGATGGTTGTTTAAAGAGGCTATCCCCGAAAATCTTACTGAGCGTCTTTTTGGTTTAAAGAATAAAAGAAAGCCGCAAGCTTTCAATTATCTTTCACAGGCAAAGTTGTCATGATCTCTGTCCATTTAAGGTTGGTAAGCAGGGTGGGAACTAGTACTCCATTCGGGTATCACTCAAAGCAATTTGCAAACGTTTCTGTTTTTCCAGTTAACGCTGCGGTAGAAGTATTACTCAATTTTTAAAGTTGCAAACATATAAGCTACTCTGGCCAATCCGTCTTTCAAAAGTGTTTCATGAACAGACTTGCCATCAACATAAACCTAAGCTAACAGCCTTCCATACTGATCTCTGCAATCACCTGTATCAAACTCTAATTGAAGCTTACCGCTTTTAACCAATTCTTTATTTCGTTTAGATGCATTTTCGTCACATGATTACATAGGAGATCTGTTTTTTAGCTTTTGGAGTGTTTACAGTAAGTAGCGAACTGTATCAAAAAAGGACCCAGCGTCATTAATTGATACGCGACATTTCTTAAATAGTTGAAAACTGAATATACAAAAAGATGATAAAACCAATATTTATCTCAGATCAGGTTAAATTTTCTGAAAAAAATGTTGAAAAAGCCGACAGTATTTTATAATATTAACTCAAGTTAGTTTGTTTGATCAACAAACTAATGAGCCGAACTTTAATTGTCCATAAGATATGGTTCTTGCTATATATGGATGGAAGGGGGATAAGAGGATCAATTTAATGGAGCTAAACAATATAAAGAACGAAAGAATGAGGTTTTTATCCTTTGCCGGGTATATAAAAAAGATGAATTTCCTGCTTGCTGATCACCATTTAGATGATGAAAATGCTCTGGGAAAGTAGATCACTATAATTTTTTTGTGCTCTTTTGAAAGCGCTTTATAAAACGTTTACTGCCCATAAATTCGAGAAATTATTATACCATTTCATAATGTTCCTTATTAAAGGATCGAAAAGGGGAGAAATCATGCTCAGAGAAAATGTAAAGAAGATTAGCATGGTTGAAAAAGTTGGATATGCGTCTGGAGATTTTGCGTGTAATTTAATTTATGCAACGGTGTCTACTTATCTTTTGTTCTTCTATACAGATGTATTTGGTTTATCGGCGTCAACAGCCGGTACGATGTTCTTAGTGGTTAGAATAATTGACGCTCTCGCCGATCCTTTTATTGGAACAATAGTAGACAGAACGAATAGCAGATTTGGACGCTTTAGACCGTATCTTTTATTCGGAGCGTTTCCATTTGCAGTATTAGCAATACTTTGTTTTACAACCCCAGATTTTTCGGATATGGGGAAATTAATATATGCCTATATGACCTATGTTGGCTTGTCGCTTACATACACAGCGATAAACGTTCCGTATGGCGCGTTAACTTCTGCCATGACTAGAAATAATCAAGAAGTGGTTAGTATAACATCTGTTCGTATGTTATTTGCGAATCTTGGGGGACTTGTCGTTGCATTTTTTGTTCCTTTACTGGCTGCTTATTTAAGCGATACTTCCGGCAATGAATCTCTTGGCTGGCAGCTAACCATGGGTATTTTGGGAATAATAGGCGGATGCCTGTTAATCTTTTGTTTTAAAAGTACAAAAGAGCGTGTCGCTCTTCAAAAGTCTGAAGAGAAAATTAAATTATCGGATATATTTGAGCAGTTTCGTGTTAATCGTCCGCTTGTTGTATTGAGTATTTTCTTTATTATTATTTTTGGTGTGAATTCAATCAGCAATTCGGTTGGCATCTATTACGTAACGTATAACTTAGGAAGAGAGGATTTAGTGAAGTGGTACGGATTGATAGGAAGTTTGCCTGCTCTGGTTATTTTACCGTTTATTCCAAGGCTTCATCAATTATTGGGGAAGAAGAAATTACTTAACTATGCGTTATTACTGAATATTATCGGCCTCTTAGCTTTGCTGTTTGTTCCTTCAAGTCATATATACCTCATTCTCTTCTTTCGATTAATTGCTGCTGCTGGAAGTCTCACTGCCGGGGGATATATGTGGGCGCTCATCCCTGAAACAATAGAATATGGAGAATATAGGACTGGGAAAAGAATGGGCGGGCTCATATACGCTGTTATTGGATTTTTCTTTAAGTTTGGCATGGCCTTGGGAGGGATTGTACCAGGGCTGGTTCTGGATAAATTTGGATATGTGGCAAATCAGGCACAAACTCCCGAGGCATTAACGGGAATTTTAATTACAGCAACCGTTATTCCCGCGATTTTGCTTGTTTTAGCCATGATCGATATTAATTTCTATAACTTAGATGAGAAAAAATATAAAAACATGGTTCGAGAATTAGAGAATAGAGACAAAGTTTATTTGGATCATATTGATGATTTCAAGGCTTGAAAAATGATGAGTCAAAAGAAAATAGCTGAGGGGGAGTTCCAATTGAAGATTATCAATCCAGTGCTTAAAGGATTCAATCCCGATCCAAGTATTTGCAGGGTAGGAGAGGACTATTATATCGCTGTATCTACATTTGAGTGGTTTCCAGGAGTCCAGATACACCATTCAAAGGATTTAGTAAATTGGCACTTAGTTGCACATCCATTACAGAGAGTTTCACAATTAGACATGAAAGGAAACCCTAATTCAGGCGGGGTTTGGGCGCCATGTTTAAGTTATAGCGACGGAAAGTTTTGGCTGGTCTATACGGATGTTAAGGTAGTAGACGGGGCGTGGAAAGATTGTCACAATTATTTAGTGACTTGTGAGACGATTCATGGCGACTGGGGGGAGCCGATTACATTAAATAGCTCGGGGTTTGATGCCTCTTTATTCCATGATACAGATGGAAAAAAATATTTATTAAATATGTTATGGGATCAGCGTGTTGATCGGCACGCATTCGGAGGAATTGTCATACAGGAATATTCTGATAAGGAGCAAAAATTAATTGGTAAACCGAAAGTTATATTTAAAGGAACGGATAGAAAGCTGACTGAAGCTCCGCACCTTTATCATATCGGGAACTATTATTATTTATTAACCGCAGAAGGAGGAACACGGTTCGAACACGCTGCTACAATTGCCCGTTCTGCAAATATTGAGGGTCCATATGAAGTTCATCCTGATAATCCCATCTTAACGTCATGGCATGATCCAGAAAATCCGCTGCAGAAATGCGGGCATGCATCCATTGTTCAAACACATACAGGTGAGTGGTATTTAGCTCATTTAACGGGACGTCCTATTCATCCGGGTGATGATTCAATTTTTCAGCAGAGAGGATATTGTCCTTTGGGGAGAGAAACAGCTATTCAAAAACTTTATTGGAAAGATGAATGGCCCTATGTAGCAGGCGGAAAAGAAGGGAGCTTGGAGGTAGAAGCGCCTTCTATACCCGAAACAGCGTTTGAAGCAACGTACCCGGAAGTTGATGAATTCGAGGACTCAAAATTAAATATTAACTTTCAAACTTTAAGGATTCCGTTTACAAATGAATTAGGTTCATTGACTCAAGTGCCAAATCATTTACGATTACACGGCCATGAATCATTAACCTCGACTTTTACTCAGGCATTTGTAGCCAGACGTTGGCAAAGTCTCCATTTTGAAGCGGAAACCGCTGTTGCATTTTATCCGGAAAATTTTCAACAAGCTGCTGGATTGGTGAACTATTACAATACAGAGAACTGGACAGCTCTTCAAATCACACATGATGAAGAACTTGGCCGTATTCTTGAATTAACAATATGTGATAACTTTTCTCTTTCACAGCCATTAAAAAATAAAATCGTTATTCCTCGGGAGGTTAAGTATGTATATTTAAAAGTAAATATTGAAAGAGAAAACTATACTTATTTCTATTCTTTTCACAAAGAAGATTGGCAAAAAATTGACATTTCATTAGAAACGAAAAAATTATCAGATGATTACATCCGTGGAGGAGGATTCTTCACAGGAGCCTTTGTAGGGATGCAATGCCAAGATACCAGCGGTAATCATATTCCGGCCGACTTTAGATATTTTCGTTATAAAGAAAAATAATATGCATATGAAAAAGGAGACTTCTATTTTAGAACTCCTTTTTCATAGTAGAAGACGCCCTATACTCCTATTCAGCATTAAAGATGAGCATAAAACATAAAGATTTGTGCATTATTAATTATAAATTACATTGTAGCCATATCCAGAAAATGGTCAATAACAATGGAGGACATCCCTAACGCTGGTGCGTTTTTTCCTAAGAAAGATGGTAATAATTCATAGCTGCTGCCTAATTGGGAATAAACCCTGGCTGACACTTCACTTTTAATTGAATTTAAAACCATAGGATGCGATTCAATTATGCTGTTTCTTAAAATAATGGCTTGTGGATTGAATGTATTTAGAATATTGGTAAGGCCTATTCCTAAATAGAATCCAAAATTCTGTAACGCATTTAAAGTTCCAATATCATTCAGATGGGCGAGTTCTATGATATCTTGAGTGGATACTTTTTTCTCTTTCGTCTGAAGAGATGTTAATAAAGCCTTCTCTGAAGCATACAATTCCCAGCAGCCTCGGTTTCCGCAACTGCATTTAGGGCCATTAAAGTCTATTGTCATATGTCCCATTTCTCCAGAGAATCCGCTTACCCCTCTATATAAATGATTGTTGATAATAATACCGATCCCTATCCCTGTATTGATACTTGCATAAATAATGTTATCGTGATTTTTTGCAGCACCGAATACTTTTTCTCCATATGCGCCGGCATTTGCCTCATTTTCAATAAAAACAGGCACATTGAACTTCTCTTGTATGAAAGGTTTTAAGTCAATATTTCTCCAGTTGGAGTTCGGAGTGAAAACAATTTTTTGATTTTCATCAATTAGCCCAGGCACGCATATCCCTATACCAATAAGACCGTACGGAGATTCTGGCATATGCGTAATAAAGTGATGAATCATGTCAATTAAAATGTCTTTCGTTATTTCTGGAGAATTGCATTCCAAATGGTGGTGTTGATCAAGCACAATTGACCCTTCAAGGTCTGTTAAAATGCCATTAATATAATCCACACCTACATCTATTCCCACAGAGTATCCCGCCTTTTTATTAAAAACAAGCATGACAGGTCTTCTTCCGCCACTTGATTGTCCCTGACCTATTTCAAATACAAGATTTTCTTTTATTAATGTGCTTACCTGTGATGAAACAGTTGATTTATTTAATCCAGTCTTTTCAGATAATTTTGCTCTTGAAATGGGTGAGTTCTTAAGTATTTCTTTTAATAATAACTTTTGATTTACTTTTTTGACAAAGGTTTGATCTGCGATATCCACTTCATCCACTCCATTTGTATAACCTTTAAATTAAGTTGAAATTTTTGTGTGTTCAATTTGAAACATACTACATAGCGAATCTTACCTTTATTATATCGAATGTGTTCATAAAAAACTAAAAAAAATATTGAAAATACTGATGGGGTTATATAAGATGAAAATAAGTTAGTTTGTTTGAACAACAAACTAATATACAACTTACTTATAAATGTGCCTGAATTTGAATTATCATGTTTTGAATTTATTTTTAAGGGGGACATAACATGGCTCACTCTCATTCTAGTTCAGTTAACTTTTTTGGAAGCGTAAACAAAGTGGTTTACGAAGGGAAAAATTCCACTAATCCTTTAGCATTTAAATATTATAATTCTCAAGAAGTAATCGGCGGAAAAACAATGAAAGAGCATCTGCGATTTTCTATTGCTTATTGGCATACATTTACCGCTGATGGCACAGACGTTTTTGGAGCAGCTACGATGCAAAGACCTTGGGATCAGTATAAAGGCATGGATTTAGCGAAAGCGAGAGTAGAAGCAGCATTTGAGATGTTTGAAAAACTGGATGCACCATATTTTGCTTTTCATGACCGGGATATTGCACCAGAAGGTAGTACGCTAAAAGAGACAAACCAAAATTTAGATATTATAGTGAGTCTGATGAAAGATTACATGAGAACTAGCAATGTTAAGCTATTATGGAATACTGCAAACATGTTTACGAATCCCCGTTTCGTCCATGGTGCCGCGACTTCTTGCAATGCAGATGTGTTTGCGTATGCTGCAGCACAAGTGAAAAAAGGATTAGAAACAGCAAAAGAGCTTGGCGCCGAGAATTATGTATTTTGGGGCGGCCGTGAAGGGTACGAA
The DNA here is from genome assembly GCF_002796895.1 of Bacillus sp. SN1. Classification (NCBI taxonomy): domain Bacteria; kingdom Bacillati; phylum Bacillota; class Bacilli; order Caryophanales; family Bacillaceae; genus Bacillus; species Bacillus sp. SN1. The sequence continues at coordinate 669,532 of NZ_PHIE01000001.1, read as the reverse complement.
ACATTGTTAAATACCGATTTGAAATTTGAACTTGATAATTTGGCCAGATTCATGCATATGGCAGTGGATTATGCGAAAGAAATCGGGTATACAGGGCAGTTTTTGATAGAACCAAAACCAAAAGAGCCGACCACGCATCAATATGATACAGATGCCGCAACAACCATTGCCTTTTTGAAGCAATATGGCTTAGATCATCATTTTAAATTAAATCTCGAAGCCAATCATGCCACATTAGCCGGGCATACATTCGAGCATGAATTACGCATGGCAAGAGTACATGGACTTCTTGGCTCTGTTGACGCGAACCAGGGTGATCCTCTTTTAGGCTGGGACACTGATGAATTTCCGACAGATTTATATTCTGCGACATTAGCAATGTACGAAATCCTGCAAAATGGCGGCCTTGGAAGCGGCGGATTAAACTTTGACGCGAAGGTCAGAAGATCTTCTTTTGAGCCTGATGATCTAATATATTCCCATATTGCAGGGATGGATGCATTTGCAAGAGGATTGAAAGTCGCCCACAAATTAGTCGAAGATCGTGTGTTTGAAGATGTGATTAAACATCGTTATCGCAGCTTTACTGAAGGGATTGGTCTCGAAATTGCAGAAGGAAGAGCCAATTTCAAGATGCTTGAGCAATATGCGCTCAACAATAAATCAATGAAAAACGAGTCTGGAAGACAGGAGCGATTAAAAGCGATATTGAACCAATACATTTTAGAAGTATAACAGGATAAGCTCCAGATCCTGCTATAGATACCAAGTCAACGATCTACCCGTCATGATGCCTTTACTTTTGCTTATTGTTATGACGGGTAATTTCTACAATTGGGATTTATTTAGAGTGAATGGTTTTTTAAAGGTTAAGGAGTGAAAAAATGAAGTATGTCATTGGAATAGATATTGGAACAAGTGCTGTTAAAACCATTTTAGTCAATCAAAACGGCAAGGTTTGTGCAGAAACGTCCAAAAGTTATCCGCTCATTCAAGAGAAGGCGGGATATAGTGAGCAAAATCCTGAAGACTGGGTGCAGCAAACAATTAATGCATTGGCTGAATTGGTTTCTAAATCCAACGTTCAAGCCAAGGATATTGACGGGATAAGCTATTCGGGACAAATGCATGGATTAGTACTGCTTGACAAAGATCGGCAGGTGTTACGCCATGCAATCCTTTGGAATGATACCAGAACGACGCTTCAATGTATCAGGATGACCGAGACATTTGGCGATCATCTGCTTGACATCACAAAAAACCGTGTTCTAGAAGGGTTTACATTACCTAAAATGTTATGGGTGAAGGAACATGAACCTGAACTTTTTAAAAAAATTGCTGTTTTTTTGCTTCCGAAAGACTATGTGAGATTCCGTATGACTGGTGTCATTCACACCGAATACTCCGATGCAGCAGGCACTTTACTTTTACATATGACCCGCAAGGAGTGGAGCGATGAGATTTGCAATCAATTTGGTATTTCTACAGGTATTTGTCCTCCGCTGATTGAATCTCATGATTGTGTAGGATCGCTGCTTCCGAACGTTGCGGCGAAGACCGGATTGTTAGAAAAAACAAAAGTGTACGCTGGGGGAGCAGATAATGCTTGCGGTGCTATTGGGGCCGGTATTCTTTCTTCTGGAAAAACATTATGCAGTATTGGGACGTCCGGGGTCATACTTTCCTACGAAGAAGGCAAAGAAAGAGACTTTAAAGGGAAAGTGCACTTTTTTAATCATGGAAAAGAGGATTCTTTTTATATGATGGGAGTCACGCTCGCTGCAGGATACAGCTTAGACTGGTTTAAAAGAACGTTTGCACCAAACGAATCGTTTGAGCAATTATTGCAGGGGATAGAATCTATTCCGATAGGATCAAATGGACTGCTATACACTCCTTATTTGGTTGGTGAAAGAACGCCGCATGCTGATTCTTCTATTCGGGGAAGCTTGATCGGAATGGATGGGGCCCACAAAAGAGAGCACTTTTTGAGGGCGATAATGGAAGGGATCACATTCTCTTTACATGAATCAATTGAGTTATTCCGCGAAGTAGGGAAATCAGTTCATACTGTTGTTTCTATTGGCGGGGGAGCTAAAAATGAAACGTGGCTGCAAATGCAAGCTGATATTTTCAATGCGAGGGTGATCAAGTTAGAAAATGAACAAGGTCCAGCCTTGGGGGCTGCGATGCTAGCTGCCTTTGGAAGTGGGTGGTTTGAATCCCTTGAAGAATGTGCAGAGAAGTTCATTCGTGAGGCTGCTGCATTTTTTCCAAAGGAACAAAATGTTCAAAAATACAAAACACTATTCGATTTGTATAAAAAAATTTACACTCACACAAAGGATCTAAATACAGCTTTAAAGAGCTTTCGAAAAAACTAATGATAAATGACGTAAGAACAATTAACGGCTAATCATCATCAAAGCCCTTTGATGACTCACTACAGATGCATCATTGGGTTTATATATCTGGTAACCAAATTAAAAGCGGCATCAAAAAATCAGTTGCTCCATTCTATTTCCCATCAAAAACATAAAGCTATTACATGATAAACGAAACTTTTTAAGAGGTTAGCAGGAACAATAATATAACTGCATTGAAAGGTGGTGAGTAAACAAAACATTACGGTAAGACCTAAATACAATCTAATCAAACTGGAGGCATACCAAATGAAACAAAAAAGAATGAGGTTTTTGTTAGCAGTTTTATTTAGTCTAGCGCTGACATTACCTGCATGGTCCGCACAGGCGGCAACTACAATTACCTCAAATCAAACCGGCTCCCACGATGGCTATGACTATGAACTGTGGAAGGATCACGGGAACACCAGTATGACGCTCAATAGCGGCGGCGCGTTTAGTGCCCAGTGGAATAACATCGGGAATGCGTTATTTCGAAAAGGCAAGAAATTCGACTCTACCAAGACTCACTCACAACTTGGAAACATATCAATTCATTATAACGCAACCTTCAATCCAGGAGGAAATTCCTATCTGTGTGTGTATGGATGGACGAAGGACCCGCTCGTTGAATATTACATCGTCGATAATTGGGGCACCTATAGACCGACCGGAACGCCGAAGGGTAGTTTTACTGTTGATGGAGGCACATATGACATTTATGAAACGATTCGAATCAACCAGCCTTCTATTATAGGTATCGCAACCTTTAAACAGTATTGGAGTGTCCGGCAGACAAAACGAACGAGCGGAACTGTATCTGTCAGCGAACACTTCAAGAAGTGGGAAAGCTTAGGAATGCCAATGGGTAAGATGTATGAAACCGCGCTTACGGTAGAGGGATATCAAAGTAATGGCAGTGCTAATGTAACGACTAATGTACTGACTATTGGAGGAAAAAGAAATTAATCCTTTTAAGTTTTGATTCGTGTTTCAGTCCGAATTTTTGATTTACGATAAAACCGAAAGTAAGTTTCATACAAAAATATCCCCTCACCTTAACGTGAAGGGTGCTTTTTTATTATCTAAATAGCTGTTTTTACGTTAGTCAACAAGATTCATGTTTAAAAAGCAGGATTAACTCTAACTATTAGGAATATACAGATCCTCTGGCATTACTTACACAGCAGAAAATTTAACAGGCATAGTTGTCATGATCTCTGTCTGTTTTAGCTTGGTAAGCAGAATGGAAACTAGACAAGCCAGAGCTTTTTTTCTAATTCAATTTGCAAACGCTTCTGTTCCTCCAGTTGACGCTGCAGCATAAGAGGTTTTATTTTCATTTGCATTAGAAGTTTCACTCAATTCTTTAAAAGTTGCATTCTGCTTTGTTGTTGCTTATTCAACCGTAGGATCTTTCTATTTCACACAGCCATTAAATCCTCTATTAGTCACATATCCATTCCTGCTCCAGATTGAACGTTTTTCTGATTTTGCCTCTTGCTCATCTAGTCTGAATTGGTCTATGTATTTGGTGTTTGGCTCATATACATATGCTACTCTGGCCAACCCTTCTTTCAATAATGTCTCTTGAACAGATTTGCCGTCAACATAAACGTAAGCTAACAGTCTTCCATACTTATCTCTTCGATCGCCTTTATCGAACTCCAGCTGCAGCTCACCGCTGTTGACCAATTCTTTATTTCGTTTTGACGCATCTTCACCGTACGGCTGAACACAAGAATTCGGTTTCTTCGTCTCAGGTGTATCAACGAGCAAGTAGCGAACTGTGTCTTTCTTTCCATTGTAAATAACCTTAATCGTATCTCCATCCACTGCTCTATCTAATGTAACATCCGCTAATTTCTTATGTTTTTTTGAATATGATGTGCCAGCCTTTTGTTCTAGCTGTTTATCAACATTAGATGGAGTACCTTGAGAGACCTGTTCTTTTTCATTCGTTTTTGAATGGCTTTTTTCTGCGTGATTTGATCCACAGGCTGCCAAATTCATGCTTAAAACCAATGTGATAATACTCATTAAAACTTTCTTCATTTTTGATTCCCTCTTTAGCAAGTAAGTTCTTGTATGCTCTTCTTTTAATCGGTTAACTTCATCATTATAACGATATGGACATTTTTTGTGAATGGATATACCCATAATTTCATGGGAGCTTCATACAATGAATTTACAAACGGTAAAATATGAACTTGCCAATAAAATAACCAAAACATATCCTCGAAAAGATAAAAACAAATAATTCCGAAAATTTCATTGACTTAAAACGCTTTTGGAATTATGATAATATCAGAAATGACAATAAAGTGACAAAAACATCACTACAACATAACAATTAAGAGTTTGTGTTTTCTCTTTTGGTGAAAAGTGAAAGCGATTACAAATGCAGAGCCGGAAATCTAAGATAGACATGATTTTCAAACGATCTTACTTTTAGTTAAAATTCTATATCCTTGTTTCAATAGCCATACCGAAAGGAAATTATTAAGTATTCTTAATAAAGGCAGGGAAAATGGATATGAATGAACATCAAAATCGCAGATTGAAATTAATTATGATTTCAGCAACATTTGGAGGGCTTCTCTTTGGATATGACACCGGAGTTATAAATGGAGCTTTACCTTTTATGGCGAGAGAAGATCAGCTTCATCTAACACCGGTTACAGAAGGGCTTGTGACAAGTATTCTTTTATTAGGTGCGGCGTTTGGAGCGTTGTTATGCGGCAGATTAGCTGATCGCTATGGCCGCCGGAAAATGATCCTTCATCTTTCTTTTCTATTCTTCCTGGCATCTCTCGGAACAGCATTAGCCCCTAATGTTTCAATCATGGCGATCTTTCGTTTTTTGCTCGGGCTGGCTGTTGGTGGAGCTTCAGCGATGGTTCCGGCCTTTTTGGCAGAAATGTCACCGCATGAGAAGAGAGGACGTATGGTAACCCAAAATGAGCTAATGATTGTCGGCGGGCAATTTTTAGCATATGTTTTTAATGCGATCCTTGGTGTAACAATGGCAAATACCGGACATGTTTGGAGATACATGCTTGCCCTTTGTGCCGTTCCGGCTATCATGTTATTTGCCAGTATGCTCAAGGTGCCAGAAAGCCCGAGATGGCTAACCTCCAAAGGGAAAAAAAGTGAGGCGCTGCGTGTTCTTAAAGAAATTCGAGAAGATAAGCGTGCAGAAGCTGAATTTAGAGAAATTCAAGCAGCGGTAGAAAAAGATACAGAACTAGAGAAGGCATCACTCAAGGACTTTTCTACACCATGGCTGCGCCGTCTTTTACTGATTGGAATCGGTGTTGCCATAGTGAATCAAATTACAGGTGTTAACTCGATTATGTATTATGGCACTCAAATCCTTAAAGAATCTGGTTTTGGTACAAAAGCGGCTTTAATCGCTAATATTGGGAATGGGCTGATATCAGTTATAGCAGTTATATTTGGGATTTGGCTGGTCGGAAAAGTGAACCGGCGTCCAATATTATTGATTGGTTTGGCGGGAACGACTACAGCGCTTTTATTCATTGCAATATTCTCAATAGTGCTTGATGGATCTGCAGCACTCCCTTATGTTGTACTTTCCTTGACCGTTTTATTTCTTGCCTTTATGCAAGGGTGCGTAGGCCCTGTGACTTGGCTGGTCATTGCGGAAATATTCCCTCAAAGATTAAGAGGGCTTGGTTCTGGAATAAGTGTTTTTTTTCTGTGGATATTAAACTTTATGATCGGTTTTGCTTTTCCGATTTTGCTTAGCTCTGCAGGTTTGTCTTTTACATTCTTTATATTCGTCGCTTTGGGTGTATTGGCAATCGGTTTTGTATACAAATTCATGCCGGAAACAAAGGGGCGTACACTTGAAGAACTAGAAGAGCATTTTCGTTCTCGACACGTTAAAGATACCCCTGAAAAGTCAGTTATTGAGGTGTAATTATTTATAATAAAATCATGAACTGAAAGAGTACTCCCACTACGCAAGTACATAGCAAAGCAAATTATACAACCAATCGTTTTGTAAAAGACAGTCAGATTATTTTGGCTGTCTTTCTTGTGTTGTTTAAATAAAAAATAAATGGAGTCGGCCGGTCTAAAAACTCCGCCTGACTCCTGTGACAGTAGCTTTCAGAGAAGTTAAACGTAGTGCTTGAATTGGTGGAGAACAGCAAAACCTTTCAATAATCATTTTTGATAGGGAAGTGATAAAATAATGAGACTGATTAAATTAGAAGAACTAATTAAAATTTGTAAAGTAAGTGAGTTATAAGAAAGAAGAGCGGTATCAAATGGCAGTCGATTCTTGTTACGCTAACCTAACAGTTGAGTATGATTTTAGAGAGGGGTTTACATGAAAAGGGGAGTTAGTTTTCAAATACCGAATGAATATGGAAATGTCCTATGGAGAATACTGCAACCGTTTGAAATCACTCATTATATGTGGAAAATGAGGGGAGAAACTTATTTTGTAACAGATGGGCTAGATGATCAGGAATTCTTCAAAGACAACTCAGTTGTTGAAGGGGCAGTCTTACTTAAAAACCAATCAGTACTATACCATTTTCGTTGAATTGCAAGCATATCCATTTGGACAAGCGGTTGATCTAGTCCAGACATACGAAGAGTTTGTTGACAGTGATTGCGAACTTGTCCTATTGTTGGCAGATAGCAGCTATGTTTCGATATACTGTAAAGACAGAAATGTCATTGAAAAGCTTTTCATTAATGCTCTAAAGAACGACTTTGAAGAGATTCAACTTATAACTGATGACAATGACACAAGAACAGGCCTTACCGTATAATAATTCTATAATTAAAGGGAGTAATACATATGACAATGCAAATTAAAATCAAATATCTAGATGAAACACAAACAAGAATCAGCAAAATTGAGCAAGGAGATTGGATTGATCTTCGGGCTGCCGAAGATGTAACAATGAAAAAAGATGAATTTAAACTTGTCCCATTAGGTGTAGCAATGGAGTTGCCTGAGGGTTACGAAGCACATGTCGTTCCCCGTTCAAGTACATATAAGAATTTTGGCGTTATTCAAACAAACTCAATGGGGGTTATTGATGAGTCATACAAGGGAGACAACGATTTTTGGTTCTTTCCTGCTTACGCATTACGTGATACAGAAATTAAAAAGGGAGACCGTATCTGTCAATTTAGGATTATGAAAAAAATGCCGGCACTTGAATTAATTGAAGTTGAGCGTTTAGGGAATGAAGATAGAGGCGGGCACGGTTCTACGGGAACGAAGTAAATAATAAAACCTTGGCTGCCTTCATGTTGTGTAATTGACCTTATGGAGGTTACAGCCAAGGTACATATTACCTTATGGATAGATCAAAAAATTACTCAATGTTTATTGAGGTATTACTTTTAAAGCGATAAGTTACTCTTTTATAAAACATGCTTAAAATGAAAAAGAGCCAATACCCTATCACAGTTCCTAAGGTGTTAAGAATTAAATCATCTACGTCAAAACTTCTGTAAACAGATCTTATATACACTGAAATCGAAAGCTGTGCTAGTTCAATAAACAAAGATATGAAAAATCCAGTTAGCAAAATTCTTTTTACGTTATTTAATTTCTTAAATAAAAGAGGAAACAACAAGCCAACTGGCAGTAATAATATTAGGTTTCCTCCAATTGATCTAATTACATAATATTGCAGTCCTTCATGATAAACATCTACAAAAAAGTAAAACGGGATAAAGTTATTTCCTGATACGAATGGGATATAAGAGTCGTATTTCATATCCTTAATTAAATCAGCATCTATTGGCATAGGGAATAATGTAACACTAATCAAGTTGAAAAAGTAAACCAATAAACAAAAGATAACGATATGTTTATGTATGGGTAGCCGGCCTTTTCTGTAAAGGACTCGTCTTATGAGTCTATAAAATATAAAGCAAAAATAAAGAACCATTAAGTATGGCAAGAGAAAAGCTGAGTCGAGCATAAATACACCACAATTTCCTTTAACTCATTTTAACATAAATAGGGAAAAGGGAAGATTCAGATTTCAATAAAAGAATACTTTTATCTAGAATAAAGAGTAGGACAGGGCAAATAAAAACTACAAATGAAACTAATTTAAAGCCAAGTTAATGACATGTTTTCATAAATAAAAAAGCCCCGGTATGTCACCGAGGGAATAAATAGATGTTTAAGTGATTTAGTGATGTTTTTTATATGATTCGACAAAATCATAGTAATGATCATCGTCATCATAAAACTTTTTTTCATAATGATAATCGTGATCATCATAATACTTTTTATCATGATCATGTTTTTTATCATGATCATAATATTTTTTGTCACAATCATAATGCTTCTTATCATGATCATAATACTTTTTGTAATACGTTTTTTTCCAAGTGTAATACTCTTCTTTATACTTTTTGTAATAACCCAATTAAAGCCCTCCTTTTATTCTAATCGAAATTAATATATGAAGTTTCAATGATAAGGTATAGTCAAATGAAATAATAATTGTAAAAAGAGGCTGTTTAAAAACTTTCTGAAAACAAAATGGATAAATTACTTATTAAAATAAGAGCAGGAGAATGGATTCAATTACAATAAATTAGATGAAAGTGTATGAAGAAGAAGAGGGACTTCCAGAAAATGCTGAAGAATATTTGCTTGGTTAAAAGTCAGGAGCTCTATGATATTATTTCTGATGCTGCGTTGGAAGCTCAACAATCAGTAAAACCAGTCGAAACGATTTAAAGAGGGAATGATCTGTTACCAAATACAATAAAAGAAAGTGCAATGATCAAATGAATGAAATTAGAGGGATTTGTTTTAAACAAAGCCCAATTTCACATGGACAAATGACAATTGATATTGAGGTAAATACAATGCATTAAGCCAAGGGGAGCGAATGGAGGAATTAATATGTTTAGACAATATCCAATTTGGTACACACAGACACCTTACTATTTTAATTTTCATGTGCCTCAATATCAAATCATCTCTTATAATCCTCAACGATGTTATCAACGGTGTATGTTTCAAACTGGCGGTAACTATGAGCTATGTGACAGACTATGTTATAGGGAAATACAGGTGTAAAAGAGGGGCTAACTCCTCTTTAAGCACACAATGATTGGAATCACAATCTCATTTTATCTGCACATGCATAGTTTTTGTCGATAAAATTGGTATCGTAAAATCATTTCTTGAAATGCCTAGAAACTGAAAAAGAAAGAAGGATATGAACAGTCATGACCCAATTTGATAAACAATACAATTCAATTATCAAGGATATTTTAAAAAATGGAATCTCAGACGAAGAATTTAATGTAAGAACAAAGTGGGACTCTGATGGAACACCGGCTCACACACTAAGCATCATCAGCAAGCAAATGAGATTCGACAACTCAGAAGTTCCTATTTTAACAACAAAAAAAGTTGCCTGGAAAACAGCGATTAAAGAGTTGCTCTGGATTTGGCAGCTGAAATCGAACGATGTTACTGAATTGAACAAAATGGGCGTACATATTTGGGATCAGTGGAAACAAGAAGATGGCAGCATCGGACATGCATATGGATTCCAGCTGGGCAAGAAAAACAGAAATCTAAATGGAGAAAAGGTAGATCAGGTTGATTATCTTCTGCATCAATTGAAGAACAACCCATCTTCACGGAGACACATTACAATGCTTTGGAATCCTGATGAATTAGACTCAATGGCCTTAACACCATGTGTATACGAGACGCAATGGTATGTTAAGCAAGGAAAACTCCACCTAGAGGTAAGAGCACGGAGCAATGATATGGCGTTGGGGAATCCATTCAATGTATTCCAGTACAATGTTTTGCAGCGCATGATTGCTCAAGTGACTGGTTATGAGCTTGGTGAATATATCTTTAACATTGGTGATTGCCATATTTACACACGCCATATAGACAATTTGAAAATTCAAATGGAAAGAGAACAGTTTGAAGCACCTGAATTATGGATCAATCCTGAAGTAAAAGATTTTTATGACTTTACCATTGATGATTTCAAGTTAATCAACTATAAACATGGGGACAGGCTTTCATTTGAGGTAGCAGTTTAATGCTGCCTCTTTATTGTTCATTAAAAAGAAAACAAAATTAGAGAGCAATCGAAGCAAAGGGATTGTTAGAAAAGCGTTAGAGGGTCTTGTGTACTAAAGAATGACGGATTCTTTGGTCTGAAAAAATTGAATGAACGATGAAAAGGCAGTGGTTTTATAAGGTGTTAATTCCTGCTAATAATACCATAAGGCTCAAGAATATTGTAATGCAAAGAAAAGCCCATACAATAGCTGTAAAGGGATTGTCGAGTCCCATCCTTTCTTTCCAACTTATATTAGTGGAATGACTGGTTTTGTATTTTGCTAACTGGATACATAAGATCACATTCAAAAAAACTGAAATAACAAGAGCTACAATTAAATAAAGGTTCATTTTCATCAACCTTTCTAGATTTCTTAAACATTTGAATAGCTAAAGTGTAAACCTAATATTAACATATACATATTTTACCTTAAAAGACCAAGATCGAAAATACGATTACTTTGTGCACTTTGAGGGTTGAAATGCAATATTTTTGGTCCTTGAATAAATGCAACCAAAAGAAGATATGAATCTACCCTTAACCATAATTAAAGGGGGCAGTTTCATATTTTTTAGCACGGAATTGTGTTCATGCCATTTCTAAGTGAACTTGGTCTGAAATTCGGCAGAATATGGTGAACAAGCACCATGTCAAATAATATTATACTGTAACCCTTGCTTCTCTATATTTCCATTAAAAATATTCTTAATATTTGAAAATAACCATTTAAATATATTTCTAGAAATTGTATACTTATATGGTACTAAATGAATACATAGAAAGGACTGTTGTCGATGAAAAAAGTTTTTTGTAAGTTAGCCATTAGTTCCATAGCTCTATTTATTTTAGCTTTTCCTAATGGCAATGTATTAGCTGCTGAAAAAGGGGCAGACAAGCCTGTCTCAATTGAATCACAGGTGCATACCGTATTTGCAAACGAGTCAACTGGCTTAACAAGTAACTCAGGAGGCGGGGAGTTTACTGCGCAATTTGTGAACGATTTTCGTAATGTTAAGATGAATGTTAAAACATATAAAAGCTGGTCTAGCTTTAAAAGAGTTTCTGATAATATAGCAACGGGGAGTAAAGGGGGATCCATTACTGCAAACAAAACAGTTACTTTTACAACAACTGTAAGCGGATCTATTAGTGGTTTAGGAATCTCTACTGCAGGCTCTGTAGCTAGCTCTAAAGGATATACTCTAAATGTTGGAGCTAATAAAAGAGTTTATATGGCATATAGAGTTAGGTATAATGTAGAAGAAGGATACAACTGTCTTAAAGATATTGTTACCGGTAAATGTGTATCAAAGAAAAAATACGTAGTTAAAAAACCTATGTATGGAGAATATGCTCTAAAAAACTATTAATTTCATATAAAAAAAGATTAGCTTTTGAAGCTAATCTTTTTTATTAAGAAGAAAATACCCTAATTTTGAAACTAGATACAAAGTGAAAGCAATCATTAATGTTCTTGAAATAACAATACCATGAATAGCCAGATCGTATCCAGCAGGTATCAACGCTTTTGTATTAAACATAAAATACATTGATATCAGAAGAGCAATAATAACTAAAATAATCCCAAAAAGACCTGTTTTTCCGTATTTCATACAAATTCCACCCTATATTAAAATATGATATAAATAAACAAAGGAGCTGAAGATTTCGATAATTCACTTTATAATAATCAAGCAATGACCCAACATTGCAACTCTGTTAGTGTAATTGTCAACCTAAGCTTCAAGGTACTTATTTTATTAAAAGAATAATTGAAAGCCCCACAAATGAGGGGCTTTTAATTTTATGTAGTTCAATAGTAATTGAATTAATCATACCAAAGTTATTTCAAAATTTCAACTTTTGTTTGTTACTCTTTTATAATCATGAAAAAATTAGAAAAGGAAAGTGCTTCTGTTCGTAAATCTCTATAGGATTTGGAATCCGAACCGAATTCTTTATGTGGATGGAAAATGATAAGAAAACCGCCTGGCAATGCCGGCGGTCTTTTGTTGCTTTATTTATTAACAGAAATCGTAACGTTATTTCCTGAAACAGCAACCTTTGCGAAATCTTGTGTATCTACGACAGGTGTGACAGCTTTATTGTCGATTGTAATATTGTTAAAAGCTGTTGAAAAAGTTGCTTTGATGGCATTACGCTGACTTTCATAAGAAACAGCCGCAGTAGCAAGTGTTTTCCATTTTGAGATCGTGCCGATGTTGGTTCCTTGAATTTCCGTGATAATCCGTCCGGTATAACCGTCATTGTTCGTTCCCCAGAGGGTCATACGTGTATTGCCGTTCAAATTTTTATAGATTGTCATTTGGACTGTGCTTCCAGGACGGAAGCCTTTATTGTATGTGAATTTGTCTTTTCCTTCGATGTATGTTTCTTCATTTTTGGACCCAACCTTCATGAGGGGCTTCCAGACGTTGTATTGTTTGCTGTACTGAAGCCCGATATCCGCCTCAGTTCCGCTTTTTGCGCTAAAGCCTGAATAAATGTAAGGCGTAGAGACCGAGTCATCATTTTTTACGGTGTCAGGCAGCTTAATTTTAGCTGTAAAAACTGCGCCAGAACTGTTCAGGTAGGCGCGGCCGCCGATCCCCTTAGGCAGCTGGGAGGCCGCTTTTGCGACTTGAGTGTCTGCCGCGGGCAAGCCTGGTATACCCGATGAAAGTGTTCCGAAAAGAACTGCTGTTCCTACTGCACCTGCAATCAATACTTTTTTCAACAAAATTCCCCCTTTTGATAGTGGTTTCGTCATTCATTATACCTTATTTTGGTACTTGGTTTATGTATATAAATCAACAAAATATTTCATTTTATTCATAAATTTCATATTGGATTGTTTATGTAGAGAAACTGCTCCTACAATCTATCTGTTTTCAATTGTTTTAACCGATTTGAAACCTTCCTCAAAATAAAAGCACAAGTGTTTATAGAAACGATAATCAAGAGAACGATCGCTATCGTTTCCCAGCCGGTAAGGAAGGGGTGATCTTTTATAACTGCTTGTCCCTTTAAAATAATAAAAGTACAGAAACTGACTAAGAAAAGAAAACAAATGCTTAGGATCGCTAACGCTTTACGTGTATATGTTTTTATTTCCTCTTTAACGTACAGCAAAACGAAAACAAAGCAGCTAACATTGGCAATCATTCTTATCACATCAAAGCTTTTCATGACAATTGATATAAATAGACAAAGTAAAATGAGATAAAATACTTTATTTTTAGACAAACAATCTCTCCCTTTATGTATGATCCTCAAAGAGTTTACAAAATTTTCATTGTAACTGCAATACTTGAAAGCGGGATAAATATACTTCTATATAAACTAATTAAACTATGTACTAAATATTCATTTTAAATTCAGATTCAGTCATTAAGGTCTACATAAAAAAAGGCGGGAAGCTTCAGATTATATGAACAATGGTCAAACAAAAAAACCCGGCATTTAGCCGGGGAAAAAGGAAAACGAGGAGATGTTAATGGAGTTTAGTAATGTTTCTTATGCTTCTTATACTCTACAACATAATCATAGTCTTTTTTGTCGTGATCATAATATTTCTTATCATGGTCATAATATTTTTTGTCATAATCACAGTCGTAATATTTTTTATCATGGTGGTCATAGTATTTTTTATCATATTCGTAATACTTCTTATAATACGTTTTTTTGACCGTATAATACTCTTCTTTATATTTTTTGTAATAACCCATATATACTCCTCCTTTATTGTTAATACGCTTTATTATATGGCGAATAGATTGTGCGGATTGGACAATTTAAATCATAAAGGGAAAAAAGGGCTGTCCAAATTCATAGAAAAAGAGGCAGGTGACACAGAAACAAATCAAAATAAAAAGGCCGATTTTTCATCGGCCAAATCATTTATCCTACATTTGTTTGTCATCTTTGTTTTCTGAATCACTTTTTCTTACATCCTGAGTCAGTCCGCTGGTCGCTTGTTTAAATTCTGATAAGGCTTTTCCAGCAGCACGGCCAAGCGCCGGCAGTTTATCAGGACCAAATACTAAAAAGCCTACAAATAAAATAACGAGTATTTTTGTGAAGCTTAATTCCATGTTCTTTTCCTCCTGATTGAAGTTCAACCTTCTAAACAAATTATAAGAGATGGCGGTTTAAATGGAAATACGTTTATTTTGAACATTTTAAAAACCGCCAGCAGGCGTGTTGAGATAATATTCATAAAACGGCTGCTGCAGAATATAATGTCCAATGCCATTAACAAAAAGATGCGAGGAGGTGAGCTAGATCAAATGCTGTGTTGAGGCTATAGGGATCATATCGCTGCCATACGGGATGGCATATCAGGCACAAAGAAATGACTACGTATAGTACTGTGACTTGCTATGATTGAAATAGAGGAGAGATCTGGATGATGAAATACAATAAGGTAATTGGATTCCTGTCTGTTTTAGGGTTCGCTGCGGTTTTTCCATTAACGGCACAAGCAGAAAAAGCGGGAACCACTGGAGCTGGGGAGTGGGATAAGCTGGGGACTTACACATATACTTATTCAAGTCCGACAGTGTATTCGAGCGGAGGAGATTTTAGAGTATGTCTTTCAGGAAGCACTCCTTTTTCTGTTTCGCTGCACCTATATGAAGATGATGCCGGTGACAATCCTGATGATTATGTAGGGTCAAATTATTTTTCGCCCGGAGAATGTCATACCTTTAGCAGTATCGGGAAATTTGTAGATGGAAGCAATAACAAGGCGGAGTTCTTTGTTACCGATTACTCTGGTAAATCAAAAACCGTTACGTTTTATGATTGATGGACTTAGACTTTCGAAAACAAAAAAGAGAGATACTCTCTCTTTTTTATTCTTCGACAGCCTTACGAAGCCGTTCATTCACAATACCTGTCCAGCCTCCATCCATTTTATCGCGAATGATGGAGCTTTTCTCGTTTGCTTTGCCGATCACTTCATTTGGCTCCTTCCATCCGCTGTGAATAAGGGTAAACCTCGTCTTTTCTCCCAAGTCTTCTAATTGAAAGGTAACGACCCATCCGTCTGTATCCCATTCAAAAGAAAGTTCAGTGGGAACTTGAACAGTCAAAACTCTACAAGGAGACGGTCCAAACGGTGATTGTAAGTGGAATACTCGTCCTTCTTTCAGCTGAAAGTCGTTGGGCATAAACCACTTGGCGATGCCTTCTGAAGACGAGACTGTCTCCCAGACCTTCTGAATAGGTGCTTCCAGAGTAATGTTTTTCGTAATATCGGGTAATGTATTCTGATGATTTTGATCCATTTCGTTTACCTCTTGACATATGATGTTTTTTTATTTAAATCATATAATAACTAATAAGATCATGTCCATAGCTTGTATGAATTATGCTGCAGTCTGTTGATGAACCTTGTATCAGTCATCCGGTTTAATCTGTGAAAGGGGGAGGGGCTGCGTGTACGAGAAAGAAAATACAGTGAGAGAGTGGAAAGTGTATATTTATGTCCTTTCACTCATGATTGTTTGTACAGTAGCAATGGTTATTTTTGAACCAGAAATCCTGTTCAGCCCAATCGTTCTGCGAGGATTTGATGCGTTCATCAGTTTTGTTTTATTAGCCAATGTATTGTTTTTCTGGAGGAAAAGCAAACGTATAGCATATGTTTCAGGAGTTTTAGCTGTCATTAATCTCATTATGGTTATATTTCTGGTTTAGAATCTAAAACAGGAGGTTTTTTATGCTTGGAAAAATCAAAGCAGCTATTGATAACAGCCCAGGAAAGCCGGCTAGAATTGTAGTCAGTGAAAAAACGTTTCAGCAATTAGAGGAAGAGATGCGCTTTGTTTACGTTTCAAAACCGAAAACGATAATGGGGATACCTGTGGAAGTTTCAGATCAGGCAGAAAGCTTCAAACTGGAATTTTAGTCTATTCCCGACTGCAAACAGGCTCATTTTGAGTCTTTTTTTATGATAAAAAAGGTAAGGAGTGTCAGCATTTTTCCGTTTGTTCTGCATCATTTTCAAACAAGCACTTGCATACATGTTTCAGTTTTTTATACTTAAGTGGTTAATATACTTTTTTAAAATGATGAGAACATGTGGAGGAAGAGATGTACGAACATAAGCGCAGCAGCTTTAAAACTCTGATAGAAATCTTAATTGTTTCAACAAGACTTGGGTTTACATCATTCGGAGGTCCCATTGCTCATCTGGGTTATTTCTATGAAGAATATATTCGCAAAAGAAAATGGCTGGATGAAAAAAGCTATGCTGATTTGGTTGCTTTGTGCCAGTTCTTGCCTGGACCGGCGAGCAGCCAAGTTGGGATTGGGATTGGTGTTATGCGTGGCGGATTACTCGGCGGTATCGTTTCATTTCTAGGTTTTACGCTGCCCTCTGTTTTGGCACTTATCATATTTGCTCTTTTATTAAAAAATACCAATATAGAGCAAGCCGGCTGGATTCATGGTTTAAAAATCGTGGCGGTGGCAGTTGTTGCCCATGCTATAGCAGGAATGGCTCAAAAACTGACTCCTGATGTCAAGCGAAAAACGATTGCTTTGTTTGCATTGGTTGTTTCACTTTTATGGCAAACCGTGTTTACTCAAGCAGGTATTATAATCATCTCCGCAGCGATTGGTTTTCTGCTGTTTAAAGAGTCTATCGACAAAAAAGAATCGGATTTCCATTTTCCTATTTCTAAGACATTCGGAACAGCGTGTCTTTCATTATTCTTCGGGTTGCTTGTTCTTCTGCCTGTTCTGCGAGAAACTGCGGATATGCGCTGGCTTTCTATGTTTGACAGCTTTTATAGGGCGGGGTCCTTGGTTTTTGGCGGAGGACATGTTGTATTGCCGCTATTGGAACAGGAGTTTGTACCAGCTGGAATGGTCAGTAAAGAAGCATTTTTAGCAGGTTATGGTGCAGCACAAGCTGTGCCGGGGCCGTTATTTACATTTGCCGCCTATCTTGGTGCGGTCATGGGCGGCTGGCAGGGAGGAACGTTAGCCGCCATTGCCATTTTCCTGCCTGCATTTTTGCTTATTTTAGGTGCGTTGCCATATTGGGATGCTTTGCGGAGGAATCCTAAACTAAAGGGAGCTCTTGCAGGAGTGAATGCAGCGGTAGTCGGAATTTTAATTTCAGCTTTTTATTTTCCGATTTGGACAAGTGCGATTTTGAATCCGATTGATTTTGCGTTTGCGGCCGTATTGTTCAGTATGCTTGCTTATTGGAAGCTGCCTCCTTGGATGGTTGTAGTCACCGGTGTGATTGGCGGGTTTCTTCTGAACCTTCTTTAACATCGATTTCTCTAAAGCGTGATGAAGACGTTCATCATGCTTTTTTTATTGTGAAAAAAGACGAACATAAATAATAGATGTATGGGAAAAATAATCCTATGAAAGAGAAGGGAATTGACAGATGGATAACATGGTATCAACACTTACTGACTGGACAGTATGGTTTCAAGCGTTAGTTGTATTTCTCGTTCCATATGCAATCTATAAAGTGTTTACTTGGATTCATACATAAGAAGGTGCAATCATGAGGTGGCGGAGCAATCAGTACAAAACACAGAAGCAGCATCAAGGATCAGATCATTCAAAAGCTGAAAAGCAGGACCATGATGTGTTAACCGGTAACTTTGAAGACGACATTGAGCTAGTAAAAAGAAAGATCGGACATAACGGAGACGTTCATATCCGGGAACTTGAGATCACTCATTTACATGTGAAATCGGCATTGATCTTTGTTGATGGATTGTCTGATCAGGATATGATTAATAAAGGACTATCAGCGTTAATCATGAATCATCATCAGGTAAGCGATGAAATTTCTCATTCCGGCAAAGACATTTTTACTCCGCAATCTATAAAGAATCAAATCGTATCAGTCAGTGATGTTATAGAATCAGAGAAAATCAGTGATATCGTGCTGAATGTGTTCATGGGTTCAACAGCGCTTCTTATCGATGGAATGCCGCAGGCCTTTCTTCTGGGAACAGTAAAAAAACAAAATCGAAGTATCGAGGAGCCGCTTTCAGAAGCGCTTGTCAGAGGGCCGCGCACGGGCTTTACAGAAGAGTTGAGTACGAATACAGCTCTTTTAAGACAGCAAGGAAAAAATGATCAATTAACATTGCAGAAATTTGAAGTAGGGACACGGCTAAAAAAGGATTTAATCATCGCTTATATGAATGACATTGCAGATCCAAAAGTGGTCGAGGAAGTAAAAAAAAGAGTGAGAGGGATTGAGATAGATCATTTGCCGGAATCAGGCTACGTTGAACAGTTAATTGAGGATAATTATTTGAGCCCCTTTCCGCAAGTGCAGAGTACAGAACGGCCTGATCGCGTTATAAGCGGATTAATGGAAGGCAGAGTAGCCATTCTGCTTGACGGCACTCCGTTTGCCTTGCTTGTTCCGGTCACTTTCAGCATGGTGCTTCAATCACCTGAAGATTATTATGAACGGTGGTTCCCAAGCTCGCTCATCAGATTGCTGAGGTTCATTGCGGCAATCATAACGTTATTTGCGCCGGCTTTATATATATCATTTATTTCTTTTCATCCGGGGTTAATTCCGACCAAACTGGCAATTTCAATTTCCGGGACGCGTATGGGTGTTCCGTTCCCATCCATCATTGAAGCTTTATTTATGGAAATTGCAATCGAAATCTTACGAGAAGCGGGGTTGCGTCTGCCAAAACCGATCGGACCTGCAATAGGCATAGTTGGCGGATTAATCATCGGAGAAGCAGCTGTGCAGGCAGGGATTGTCAGTCCAATTATGGTCATTGTCGTTGCGCTCACAGCAATTTCTTCATTTGCCATCCCGCATTACAGTACAGGCATAGCACTTCGGATGCTTCGGTTTGGCGCGATGTTTTGCGCTGCGGTGTTTGGATTATTTGGTGTCATTATGTATTATCTGCTTCTAAGCAGCCATGTCGTAAAGCTAAAGAGCTTTGGTGTCCCATACGCAAGTCCGGCAGTTCCTTATCATTTGAAAGATTGGAAAGACTTCGTCATCAGAATGCCTCTTTTAGTCATGAAGCGCCGGCCTAAAATGATGAATACAGATAATACAAAACGGGTGAAGTGACGAACTCGACAGGATGGTGATAAAGTCTCATGTTCAGCCCAACCAGTAAAATCACAACCGCTCAGGCAACGATTATCATCATTAATTATATGCTTGCCGCCGGAGTTCTTACACTCCCCCGGACAGTAACAGAACAAACGAAATCTCCTGATGGATGGATTTCAGTTTTATTAGGCGGGGGCATTGCGGTAATAGCCGGGATAATTATAGTTAAATTAAGCCAGCAGTATCCTAAGGAAACCTTTTATGAATACTCCGGACATATTGTAGGAAAATGGCTCGGCCGTTTGATCAGTATTGTTTTTATTACTTATTTTCTGGCACTCGGTGCATTTGAAGTCAGAGTCATGTGCGAAATTGTGGAGTTTTTTCTCCTTGAAGGGACACCGTTTTGGGCCATTATTATGACAGTTCTTTGGATTGGGCTTTATTCGATAACACAAGGGCTCGATCCAATTGCCCGGCTATTTGAAATGATCTTTCCGATTACGGTTATCATCTTTTTAACTGTAGCCCTCATGAGTATAGGTATATTTGAGGTCAACAATTTACGCCCTGTATTAGGTAATGGAATAATGCCGGTCCTCAAAGGAGTTAAGACAACGACACTTTCATTTACGTGTTCAGAAATTATGCTCATCTTAGTAGCGTTTATGAAGAAGCCGAAGAATGCAGTGAAGGCGGTGTTCATGGGTACAGGGGTTGTAACGTGTTTTTATATGATTACCCTGATTATGGTCATCGGTGCACTGTCAGTTGATGGTGTTGTGACGAGAACATGGCCGGGACTTGACCTGATGAGAAGTTTTGAAATACCGGGTTTAATCTTTGAACGGTTTGAATCATTTTTGCTAGTCATTTGGATTATGCAGCTTTTTGCCACATTTATTATCACTTTTTATGCAGCATCTTTAGGAGTCTCGCAAGTTTTCAAAAAGAAACCCATTTCATGTATGTTTGGGCTACTTCCTGTTATTTATATCCTCTCTTGCATGCCGAAAAATGAAAATGATGTGTTTATTTTGGGTGATATGGTCAGTCATATGGCTTTGTATATATTTGGCGCTTTGCCGATTTTGCTTTTAGTTATATCGAAATGGAGGAAAAGAGGTGAAAAGTAAAATAAAACATCCAGTGTCCGCTATCGTTATATTATGTCTGCTGATGATTTGTGTAACAGGGTGCTGGAGCAGCCGGGAAATAGAAGAGCTGGGTCTCACATTCGCTATCGCAATTGATAAAGGGAAAGAAACAAACACTGAGAAAGAATTAAAAGAAGAAGGCGGGAGCTATCCGAAAAAAGACAACATTACGCTAACCTATCAATTTGTTAATGAAAAAGCGGCAGGTGCGGGGACAAGCAGTGGAGGCAGTGGCGGGCAAGGGGCGCAGAAAGCGTATATTAATATTAGTGAAACAGGGGATTCGTTACAGCAGATTGGAAGCGAGATTGCGTTAAGAAGGGACCGTGAAGTGTTTAGCCCGCATTTAAAAGTTGTTGTCATGAGTGAAGATGTGCTGCGTACATATCCTATCGACAAAATGCTGGATCAATTTTTTCGTGATAATGAAATTAGGCTGAGCTGTCTTGTTTTATCTGCAAAAGGGGAGGCGAGGGAAGCCCTCCAGCTGAAAGAGAGCGGTGAAATTCCGGCATTTCGGCTGGTTGGATTAGGTGAAAATGAACATAAAGTTTCAAGAATTCTTCCCCCTGTGACACTCGCGAAACTAATCGGCAAACTTCATTCTGGCAGCAGCTTTTTACTGCAAAATGTGGTAGCGGCGAATGGAGCAATCAAGTATTCCGGAGCGGCGGTAATCAACGGGAAGTCTAAAAAAATGATTGGCACTTTAAATGAATATGAAACGGAGGGGATTACATGGATTGCCGGGGAAGGAAAAGGCGGAGTTGTCAAAAGCTATGATAAAAAGAGCCAACAGGTGATTGTGTACGATATCAATTATATAAAAAGCAAAATCAAGCCCATAGTAAAAGGAACAGATATTTCATTCCATGTCGATATTGAATCAGAAGGGGACTTGGTTGAAAACTGGAACACAAAAGAGACTTTGGACACCCAGTTTTTAGAACGTATTGAAACGAATACTGAAAACGAAGTAAAGAAAATAGTCGGTAATGTATTAAAAAAACTTCAGGATGATTATAAAGCAGATGTTGCGGGTTTTGATGAATCATTAAGACTTGAACATCCGGACTTATGGAAAAAGGTGAAAAATAATTGGGATGACACCTTCAGTAAGGCTACCATCACGTACAGCGTTAACGCCACAATTACTCATTATGGAACGGTTAAAACACAACAATGAATCAAATAGGTGCTTAAAATCAGAAGAGAAGAAACATCTCTTCTTTTTCTATGCATTTTTCGGGATTGAAATATACTTTTTTTTGGGAGGAAAGCATTTTTAAAATAGTCAATATGCTAATATAGGAATTGCTTGAAATAGAAGGGAGGAGGGGCTGTGAGACAGAAACCGATTTATGTAGAAATCGAAATGAGATCTGATCTGGATAAGCTCTGGCAATATACACAAAACCCATTGCTGCATAAGGAATGGGACCTCCGGTTTTCAAATATCACATATTTGCATAAGCAGCCAAACGAAAAGCAGAAGTTTCTTTACGAAACAAGGATAGGCTTTGGATTAAAGGTATCAGGTACAGGAGAAACAGTTGGTGTTATCAACGAAGGTTCATCTGAAAGAGTTTCCTCACTGGCTTTTGGCTCTGATCATCCGTTATCTCTGATTCAGCACGGCAGCGGCTACTGGAAGTACATACAGCAAGATAACGGGAAAATTACTTTTTTAACACAGTACCAATATAAGACAGCCTACGGACTGCCGGGAAAATGGATCGATCGTTTATTATTTCGGCCGCTGCTTGGCTGGGCGACTGCATGGAGCTTTGATGCATTAAGGCTTTGGATCGAGCAAAATAAACATCCCAAACACACAATTCGATCTGCTATCGTCTATGTGATAATATGTCTGTTTTTCAGTCTGTTTTGGTTTTATCAAGGCTTTACAGGTTTTGAAACAAGCATTTTTGCAGAAACAGCGGAGATAGGTATGGGTATGTTATGGCTGATTCCTTTAAAGAGAAAATGGATCATTCACGCCGGCCAGGCTTGTATCTTTGCTGGATTCGCTTTTGTAGGTTCCGAGATATTATTATCGATGCTGTTGTGTGTGTTTTCTGCGGCAAGCGGTGTTCTTAGTCTTCAGCTCCCCAGTGCCTGGCACACAAAACGAAAAAGAAAGAAGTGACATTGTGAGTTCGATTTATGAAAAAACGATCATTAACTATCATTTGCTGCATCCCAAGCTGCAAAAACGCTATCAGTTAGACGAATCTCATACATTCAGCGGGACAGGAACGATGTCAGAGATAAGCGGAGGCTCTTTTCTGGTCAGAATGCTGTTAAAGCTGGGTGTTTTTTTCAGGTGCTTCTTTTCAGAAAGAGGAAAAGACATCCCTTTTACGATACAAAATAGAACTTGTCTTATGAATCGGGATCATATCGGGATAGAATGGAATCGTACATTTTACTTTAAAGGCAATAAACGTTTCTTTGACGCGATAATGGTTTACGACGAAAAAGAAGATAGAATACTTGATTTCTTCGGCAAACCTCATCTTCTGCTGTCTGTTTTAGCGTTCGAGGCATCTCCTGATGGCTCTCTTACGATTACATCGGGAAAGCAATGGCTATTGCTATGCGGAAAAAGAATACCGCTGCCAAAATGGCTGACGGGTACATCAGTTGTTTGCGAAACGTTTGACGAAAGCAAGAATTGCTTCACCATTCAAGTGCATGTGCAAAATACAATTCTCGGTACTCTTTTCTTTTATAAAGGAACGTTTCAGGAAGAAGAGAGAGAACCATGCTAAAACGAAATGGCATGATCAGTACGCTTTGCTTTATAGGATTTCTTGCAGCGGAAACACCCCATATATCAGTGGCAGAGACACTTGTTTTGCTATCCATTCTTTATTTTGTACCGGGAATTTTTCCTTTTGTCTTTCATCAATCGCCGCTCCGGGCTGCTCAATCTCTAGAATCTGGGTTAATAAAGTGCTATCCGGCAGCCGCTTTCTTTGCGGTACTGGCTCTTGTGACAGACATCGGAGATTTCGCTCTGATTTGGTGGATGTACACAATTTTTCTTGCGTTTTACGGAATCCTTCGCCTTTGGGAAACAAAGATACATAGAATTGAAGAGACATCAATTTTGTTCGGGCTTATCTATTTGGCGGGCGGAGGGTTTTGGTTTTTTGCTTATGCTGCACATTTGAAGATAATGCAATTTGGCCCTCTCATCATTTTGCTGACTGCTGTCCACTTTCACTATTCTGCTTTTCTGATTCCAATCTTTAACGGCTTGCTCGGGAGAATCACCAGAAAAAAGCGGATGTTGTACAGGTGGATAACATGGGTAATTTTATTTTCGCCCCTTCTTATCGCGCTTGGCATCACATATTCAAAAACACTTGATGTCATTGCGGTTGGCATCTATATGGCGGCCCTTTATCTTCACGCTTTTTTGGTGTTCACCACAGCTTTTCGGAGCAAGACGGGTAAAATTCTTATTCGGCTTTCTTCGGCCGTTTTAATGATAACGATCACTTTCTCGATGGTTTATTCATTTGGTGTATTTCGGCAAGAGGTTACACTGACCATCAATCAGATGATTTGGATTCACGGTTTTGTCAACGCGTTTGCTGTTATATTGCCCGCTCTCATTGGATGGAGAATAGAAGCTACGAAGCCTTTTGATGCAGACAGCGTAAAGACATTCAGCCGTATCTACGGAAAAAGAAGGATTGGAAAAGACTTTTTAGCTAACATTCAAGCTGAAAATAACGCTCAATACAGAGGGCTTGTGGATGATATGGGAATCCTTCGTTCAAAAGATTTTTCACCGGGAAATCTGGCGCCGTTCATTCTATCGTTTTATGAACAAACCATTGATTATGATGTAAAGGCAAAAGTGACGTGGAGCACATGGTTTCGGCCGTTTGCAATTGTTTACGAATGGTTCAGCAGAAGAACCGGCCAAATACATCTGTCGACGAACCCTGACTGGTATAGGATGTACAGCACGATAAAGGGTGTCAATTCGAAAAAAGACGGAAGACACAAAGTGCGTGCCTGGATCAGAACAAATGAGAAAAACGAAACCATTTTTACCGCTCTATATTCAGTGTATCGTTCAAATGGAGAAGGGTATATGAACATCTCCCTCCCGCTTCCGTTCAGCAGCATGACAGGTATTTTAAAGCCTTATCATCATCATGAGAAGCTGGTTTTGACGAGTAGGCGTAGAAAAAGCGGAGCTGGAGATGAGGGGATTTATCTGCAAACCAGAGCGGGAACTTGTCCGCTGCCTTTATCTGAAACCTTTCTGATAGAAGCTGCGCATGACAACAGATTAACCGCCATTCATCACATGTGGCTGTTTGGAATAAAATTTCTAACTGTTCATTACAGCATTACACATATTGCCCGCCCAAATGAAAGAACCTAACATAGAGAAGAGGCTTCGGCTGAAACCCTGTTTGACGATTCAATCAGCCACATTCCCATTCTGCGCATCTAGACGGGAAAGGAAGGATATTGTGATGTTTTTTATCAGTAGTTTTCTGATTCTTTGGCTGGCTGCGGGATTTGCAGTGGGAATGAAACAACTGTATGTCGATCAGCTGTTTGATAAAGATGTGATCGAAAGGCTGGAAAAAGAGGCGGATGTTCATGGACGCGCTGACCGGTTTATCAAACACCGAGTCATTTACATCGCAGCAGTGACATTAAGCGGGTTTATCGCTGTTTATCGTGAAGTGAAAACAATCCCGCAAAGGCGAAAAATAAGAAAAATTGAAAAAAACATCATGAAACTGAATAAAGCAAAGAAAAGAAGAATGAAAAGAAGGTAAAAACGCACAGGCCAAAGGGCAGGTGCGTTTTTTTCTGTTTGATATGGGAATTGGGATAAAGGTGGTGCCAACTTACTTTTCATAAATTCAGAAATGAGAAGAACAGCGCCCGGGCTAATGGTATATAATATTGTGAATTTAACAAAAATTTAACAAGGAGGATGAGAGAATTCGTGCTAAAGCCTCAAAGAAACCGACATCCTGTTTATTTGGACTTAGAGGCGGAGTAGATGAAACCGGCCAAAGTATCCCTGCTCCGCCGTTTGCTCCATTCCTTGAAGCATGTTGATTGTAACATAGCCAAATGTTTTCCATCAACTCTTAAAATTGTAAAATTATTGTTTATTTTTGTGGTGTTCACGCCGATTTCTTCAATATATGCTGAAGATGTATATCAGAATTTTGAGGAATTAAAAAACAATGAAGATCCTTCTCATTACGGCATTGTTACGAAGGAAACCGGCAGTCCTGTCCTTGTTTTAGCCATTCATGGAGGAGGTATTGAAGGCGGGACAAGTGAAATAGCGAGAGAGCTCAGCAAAGAGTACTCGATGTATTTATTTGAAGGCTTGAAATCGTCAGGAAACTCAGTGCTGCATATTACGAGTACGCATTTTGATGAGCCCCGGGCCCTGAAGATGACGGGAAGTCATGAATATGTCATTTCATTGCACGGATATGCAGAAGAAGATCAGCAGATCGAAGTCGGCGGTACAGATCGCGTAAGAGCGGCAGATTTAGTTGAGAAACTAAAAAATGCCGGTTTTCCTGCTGTATTGCTCAGTACGGACCATCCGCATGCAGGCGTAAGTCCGAATAACATTGCAAACAAATCAAAAACAGGCCTGAGCATCCAGCTAGAAATGAGCACAGGTTTTAGAAAATCTTTGTTCGGCATTTTTTCCTTAGAAAGCAGATCTGTTACCCAAAATGAGAGGTTTTATGATTTTACAGAAGTGATATCCAGTTTTTTAAAAAGTAACTACTGAAAAATAGGAGGCGACAAGGCAGCCTCCTATTCCTCATGCTTCTCATTCGTAACGTCAGGAAACAGCTCATCTGCGGCTTCTGTTTGATATTGCAGAGTGTTATCCTTGGCTGTCAGTTCATTTCGAAAGGTTTCATCCAGCACATTTTCCAGCAAATACCGATGAAAGAAGTATTCAAAAACAGTAAGACAGGCAGCGGAAAGAAGAGCGGCTGCAAACGGTGGGAAATCGTTTCTTGTTTGAGTTAAAACAAAGACCCAAAGAATAACGAATGAAAGTCCAAAGTCAGCCAATGAAGCTGTAATATTGTTTGTTCTCGGAAGAACGATCATGTCACCGGAAAGGTATGATACAAAACCTAAGAAAAATGCAATAAAAAGCACGCTTAAAAAGGGCGCGTGATAGACTCTGTCCAAAATTACATATAAAAGGGCGAGAGAGAAAGCAATCTTTGAAGCAAGTGCAATGATATGTTTCATTTGACCACCTAAATTGTTATTTTTGAGGAAACTCCTAGCAAGTAAGACCATGTTTGTTACAGTCATTATTTTGAACAAACCGGTTTTGTTTACACTGGTATTTTTTTCTGGCTGTATGGAACTTTCTTGGTAAAAGAACGTACATATGGATGATCAGCTTTCGAGGAGGAATGATTTGTGGAGATAAAAGGAATCAATCACTTGTTATTTTCAGTTTCTCATCTGGATACATCGATTGATTTTTATCGGGATGTGTTTGGTGCCAAGCTGCTGGTAAAGGGGGGAACAACAGCATATTTTGATTTAAATGGCATCTGGCTTGCACTTAATGAAGAACCTGACATTCCGAGAAATGACATTAAGGCGTCTTATACCCATATTGCTTTTACCATTGAAGAGCGGGAGTTTGAGGACATGTCAGCAAAATTAAAAAGGTTTCATGCCAATATTCTGCCTGGCAGAGAACGAGATGAACGCGATCGAAAATCGATTTATTTTACCGACCCTGACGGCCACAAATTTGAATTTCATACCGGAACCCTTCAAGACAGGCTTCGTTATTATAAACAGGAAAAAACGCATATGGAATTTTATGATTAAAACAAACTCGAAATATCACACAGAACATATACATAAATCTCATGTATGGTAAAATATGGTGAAGGAGGGATGAAGTTGAAAATAAAAATCTTGGCCATATCGGCAGTTTTGATGTGTTTTTTTGGCATTGGCAGTACCCATGCGACAGCTTTAGATTTTGAGCACAAAACAGACTTTATTTTAAATGACAGTACAAAATCTTTTGTTTTGGAAAATATCAGTGATGTTTCGGCAATCGACTATTTTTTAGGTTATCAGTTTACGATCTTGGGGGCCAATACTTGCTCAGTTGAGATTAAACTTCAGCGGCTGGGGCTTACGGGGGATTATACTACGCTGAGCACGAAGCAATTCAGCGGCAGCTGGTTAGATTTTAGAGCTCAGGATAAGGTTTCTATTGACCCATTTCATCGATACCGTATATTTGCCGAAGAGCATTCAGAATACTGCACAAGTGTTCGGGTAAAGGGCAGTTATGGTATAGAATATTTTCATTTTGATTAAAGCTCACGACGATTAAGAAAGTGAGCTGTTTTTTAGTATATGTTGAACTAACTAAACTATGTACTAAATTTTCATAAAATTCAGTTGTCGCGCTCCTTAAATGAACATGAAGCCTTATCATTCCACGACCTCAGAAAATGAAACGTTTTTAAGAAGATAACGTCTAATGTTTTAAACAGACAACATTCATAAAAGTTTCCTAAAGGAAAGAAAATTTCTTGACTTCAACAATCTTTTGGTGGATAATTATGGTGTAAACATGATGTTCTTTTTCCTCCTATTCAGGCTCGCACCTAAAAGTTAGGGCGGGCCTGCTTTTTTTGAACAATAAACCCCCTCTCCATAAAGGAAGAGGGGGTTGTTTTATGCTTCTGATAGATCAATAGATTAGTGGACGGTTCTGAATACGCCAATCACTTTCCCTAGAATGCTGACATTCTGCAAGATGATAGGTTCCATCGTTGGGTTTTCAGGCTGTAAGCGAATGTGAGTATCCTCTTTATAGAAACGTTTTACCGTAGCTTCATCATCTTCTGTCATCGCAACTACAATTTCCCCGTTGTTCGCTGTGTTTTGCTGTTTAACGATGACATAATCCTTATCGAGAATACCAGCGTCAATCATACTGTCTCCCATAATCTCCAGCATAAACACATGCTCGTCAGGTGGAACCATTCGGTCTGGAAGCGGAAAATATTCTTCAATATTTTCTACTGCTGTAATAGGAGATCCCGCCGTGACTTTCCCGATGACCGGCACATTAACGACCTGGCTTTGCGGAATGTCTACTTCTTCATCAAGAATTTCTATAGCTCTTGGTTTTGTCGGATCCCGTCTGATCAGCCCTTTTGTTTCCAAACGGGCCAAGTGACCGTGGACAGTTGAACTGGAAGCAAGCCCGACAGCCTCTCCGATCTCTCTCACGGAAGGCGGATATCCTTTTGATTTAACCTCTGCTTTAATAAAACGGAGGATATCAAGTTGCCTTTTTGATAGCTTCGTCATTTTTTGCACCTCAAAACGTCGATTTTAAGAAGATTATAGCATGATTTTCCTTACAGTACAAACATAGGTTCGAAAAAACAATTGACAGAAACGTGTGTTCGTATATACTGAAATTATAAAAAGGCGAACAAACATTCCTGTTGGAGGTTATGAGCATGAGTAAAGAATCTATTATTTTTGTCGGTCTGTTCACAGTGATTTTGAGCGCGGTTATCCTTTTGCTGTCATATACAAGCAGCGGCCAGGAGCTTAATCAGTATGTTAAAATAGAAGTTCAGCAAGGCGATACACTATGGTCAATTGCTGATCAGGTAGCAGATAAAAAAAAGATAAACAAAAGTGAATTTATTGAATGGGTAGCTGATAACAATCATCTTCAGACGTCTGATATCCAGCCGGGAGATGAATTGGTGATTCCGTTGAAAAAGAAGCATCAGGATGCATATGAATTGGCAACTGTAAGATAGAGAGGATAGATAGAAAAAATGAAAGCACTCATTTATGCCCGCGTAAGTACAAATAAAGAACAGCAGGAGACTTCATTAAAGCGGCAGGAGGAGGAGCTTACAGCGATTGCAGCCGAGAACGGCATGGAAGTCGTCAAAGTGATTTCTGAAAAAGCCAGCGGATATGAAATGGACCGGGACGGTGTATTTGAGCTGCTCGATGAGATCAAGAATTCGGGAATTGATGTTATTTTGGTTCAGGATGAGACTAGGCTTGGACGGGGAAATGCAAAAATCGCACTGCTTCATTGTATCTACAGAGAAGGTGTGAAAGTCTATACAACAGCTCACAGAGGGGAACTGGAGTTATCGGAGGCTGACTCGATGGTGCTGGAGATCGTCAGCATTGTGGAAGAGTACCAGCGGAAAATTCACAACATGAAAATCAAGCGGGGAATGAAGCGTGCAGTAAAAAACGGGTTTAAACCGCAAAAAAACCTGAAAAACCAACATGAAAACAGCGGAAAAGAAAGAATAGAGGTACCAATCTCAGAGATCGTCCGCCTAAGAGCGAATAAACTGACGTTCGCAGAAATCGCGGCTACGCTAAGAGGGTTTGGCTATGATGTGTCTAAAGCGACCGTCCACCGGCGGTTTCAGGAATACATAGAGAATGAAGAGACAGCCGAGTGAATCAGTTGTAAAACTCTTTTTGATCTAGTACTATATAGACAAAATGCAATAAAGGAGTTTAACATGATTTCAAACGCAAAAATTGCAAGAATTAATGAACTTGCTGCCAAAGCCAAAGCTGGCGTTATTACAGAAGAAGAAAAAGCCGAACAGCAAAAGCTCCGTCAAGAGTACCTGAAAGGGTTTCGCTCTTCTATGAAAAACACTTTAAAAAGTGTGAAAATCATTGACCCAGAAGGCAATGATGTAACACCAGAAAAACTAAAAAGAGAACAAAGAAATAACAAACTTCACTAATATAAGAGGAATACGGAAATATCGTATTCCTCTTTTGTATATACTATAAGCAAAACTTTTATGTGACAAAATTCAACAAGTTTCTCTCAAATTTAAGCTGAAACAGTTGAGAAAAAGTCGTCAGACATTTATGATGTAAGGGTACAACACATAAGGAAGGGGATTTTTATGGATACAATTGAAAAGAAATCAGTTGCTACCATTCGCACACTGTCAATAGACGCTATTGAAAAAGCAAATTCTGGTCACCCAGGGATGCCAATGGGGACCGCTCCAATGGCATACACACTGTGGACAAAATTTATGAACGTAAGTCCGGCAAACCCTGGCTGGTTTAACCGTGACCGTTTTGTTTTATCTGCTGGACACGGATCAGCACTTTTATACAGCATGCTTCATTTAAGCGGGTTTGATCTTAGCATCGAAGATCTCAAGGGATTCCGCCAATGGGGCAGCAAAACACCTGGACACCCGGAATTTGGACATACTGCCGGTGTTGATGCAACAACAGGTCCGCTTGGCCAAGGAATTGCCATGGCGGTCGGAATGGCTATTGCTGAACGCCATTTAGCAGAAACTTACAACCGTGATTCATTTAACGTAGTCGATCATTATACATACAGTATTTGCGGTGATGGTGATTTAATGGAAGGTATTTCTTCTGAAGCCGCTTCACTCGCAGGCCATCTTCAGCTTGGCCGTCTGATCGTATTATACGATTCTAATGACATCTCTCTCGATGGAGATCTTGACCGTTCATTCTCTGAAAACGTGAAACAGCGTTTTGAGGCCATGAATTGGGAAGTTCTTTATGTTGAGGACGGAAACAACATTGAAGAATTAACAGCGGCTATCGAAAAAGCACGCCAAAATGAAAAGAAACCTACATTAATTGAAGTGAAAACGACAATCGGTTTTGGTTCACCTAACCGTGCCGGCACATCCGGTGTTCACGGTGCGCCGCTTGGTAAAGAGGAAAGCAAGTTAACAAAAGAAGCTTACGCGTGGACGTATGAAGAGGATTTCTACGTTCCGTCAGAAGTATATGAGCATTTCGCTGCAGCGGTTAAAGAATCAGGCGAGAAAAAAGAACAGGAATGGAATGCCCAATTCGCTAAATATAAAGAAGTTTATCCTGAACTTGCTGAACAGCTTGAGCTGGCAATCAAAGGAGAGCTTCCGAAGGACTGGGATCAAGAGGTTCCTGTTTATGAAAAAGGAAGCAGCCTGGCATCCCGTGCATCTTCCGGTGAAGTTCTCAACGGACTTGCGAAAAAAATTCCTTTCTTTGTCGGAGGTTCTGCTGACCTAGCGGGGTCAAACAAAACGACAATTAAAAATGCCGGTGATTTTACAGCGGTTGATTACTCAGGTAAAAACTTCTGGTTTGGTGTTCGTGAATTTGCGATGGGTGCAGCCTTAAACGGCATGGCGCTTCATGGCGGACTTCGTGTATTCGGCGGAACTTTCTTTGTCTTCTCTGATTACTTGCGTCCAGCGATTCGCCTTGCAGCATTAATGGGTCTTCCTGTCACATATGTCTTCACACATGACAGTATTGCGGTAGGTGAAGACGGCCCGACGCACGAGCCTGTTGAACAGCTTGCTTCACTCCGTGCGATGCCTAATCTTTCCTTGATCCGTCCTGCAGACGGCAATGAGACAGCGGCAGCATGGAAGCTTGCAGTGCAAAGCACTGATCAGCCAACAGCGCTGGTACTGACACGCCAAAACCTTCCTACGATCGACCAAACAGCTGAAGAAGCGTTGGCGGGAGTAGAAAAAGGAGCATATGTCGTATCTAAATCTAAAAACGAAACACCTGACGCTCTTCTCATCGCTTCAGGCTCAGAAGTAGGTCTTGCGATTGAAGCACAGGTTGAACTGGCAAAAGAAAATATTGATGTTTCTGTTGTCAGCATGCCTTCAATGGACCGTTTCGAGAAACAATCTGATGAATACAAAAACACTGTCCTTCCTGCAGATGTGAAAAAACGCCTTGCGATTGAAATGGGTGCATCATTTGGCTGGGGCAAATACACAGGGCTTGAAGGAGATGTGCTCGGCATAGACCGATTCGGTGCATCTGCTCCTGGCGAAACCATCATCAACGAATACGGCTTCTCAGTTCCAAACGTAGTGAATCGAGTTAAAGCATTACTTAATAAGTAAGTCTTTCAAAGAGGATGAGTCAAATCATCCTCTTTTTCTTGTTTATCCGACAAAAATAGTATTGGCTGTTTAACAGTAATAGACAATTCTTTCTTTTCTTCTTTTGTATAATAGAGAGCAAATGAAATGCTGCCGCAAAAGGGGATGAAAAGATGGAACGTCACTACTATACGTACCTGATAAAAGAGGAATTTGCCAATCACTATTTCGGGCGGGAATCGGTTATGTTTGAGCTGTTTCAAGACTATCATTGGACAAGCCTGACAAAGCAGCAGTATGAAATGACAGAGAAACAGATTCAATATATTACACAGCCAATCCCGATTTTACATATGCATCAGCGGTTAAAAATGAATTTAAACAATGCGGATTACAGGCAGCTGGATTATATTTATAGATTAGCTTTGCCGAAAGCCAAAGGCCATGCGACGTTTATGATGAAGGAGCACATGATAGAAATTGTGGCTTCGGGGGATTACGAGGCAGAAACGATTTTCTTTGAAGTGTTGAGAAAAGTAAGCCCTTGCTTTCTAGCAATGGATTTCAATTCGAAGCGGTATGGATGGCTAAATCCGGTGAAAGAAAGAAATTTTGTCTAAAACCGAAGAAAAAGAGATGTAAATGTTGTATAATAGCTTTTGGTTTAGTACACTTTAAACTAGACAACATGAAGGAGGAAATAAAATGACTTTATGGGTTGGCATCCTAGTGGGCGTTGTTGCATTGCTCATAGGTGTTGCACTCGGGTTTTTTATTGCTCGTAAATATATGATGAGCTACCTTAAAAAGAATCCGCCTATTAATGAACAAATGTTACGCATGATGATGATGCAAATGGGAATGAAACCTTCTCAAAAGAAAATCAATCAAATGATGAAAGCCATGAATAATCAAACGAAATAATACGTAAAGATTATGATATAGAGAAACATGGTTATAAAATAAAAAACCCTTATACGGGTTTTTTATTTTGCAATCAATCATCACCCGCTACTGCTCGAAGGCGCTGCTTTTGATATTGTATGAGAAGATGGTCAAGCTCCTGACTGAGCTCTATCGTAATATGAGATGTCATTCCGTTCGCCATGACAATTTGCAGCAGCTCTGCTCTTTTTTTTTCGATTTCATTTAATAGATGCTCTCTAATCACAGGGATGTATCCTTTCATACATTAGATCTTCAAAGTGAATGTTTATATTATATCCATATTTATACTAATTTTCAAATGAGAAGGAGTACAATATCTCAATGTCAAATTAAATTATATAAGTTTTTTCTAAAAATAGAAATCCTTCAAGTGAAAGTGTTAAAAAAATGAAATGATTTTGTCATAACTTGAAGGAATGTCAAATCATGAAGGGATGATGACATGGGAGACGTGAATTATTTTTTGACATTTGGAGCGGGATTCCTATCCTTTATTTCACCTTGTTGCCTGCCGCTTTACCCAGCTTTCTTGTCATATATTACAGGGGTCAGCATGGATGATGTGAAAACAGAAAAACTGCTGCTGCAGAAAAGAAGCTTGTTTCATACTTTGTGTTTTTTGCTTGGCTTTTCAGTCATTTTTATCGCTTTAGGTTATGGAACATCTTTTATTGGCAGCCTGTTTAGGGATTATCACGATGCGATTCGGCAAATTGGCGCGTTGCTTATTATTTTGTTCGGTTTCATTACGCTTGGCGTGTTCCGGCCAGAGGCGATCATGAAAGAGCGCAGAATCCATTTTAAGCACAAACCAAGCGGGTTTTTAGGTTCCGTCTTAATCGGAATGGCATTTGCGGCGGGATGGACGCCCTGTACCGGTCCGATATTAGCGGCTGTTATCACACTTGCAAGCACAAATCCAGGCTCAGCGGTGCCGTACATGATGTTATATGTACTCGGTTTTGCTGTTCCGTTTCTTTTATTGTCTTTTTTTATCACAAAGCTGAAGTGGATAAGAAAGAACCAGCTTTTAATCATGAAAGCAGGCGGCGTTTTGATGATTGTGATTGGTGTGCTGTTATTCTTTGATTGGATGAGCCTGATTATTATTTTGCTGTCTGATCTGTTTGGAGGATTTACTGGTTTTTGACGGTAAATTACTTTCGAACTACTACTAATCCTTTTGTTTTTGGTACAATAAGACTATTATCTGTGGAAATCGATTTTTGGAGGGGAATATGACAAGAGTTTTAGTTGTAGACGACGCCAAGTTCATGAGAGTGAAAATCAGAGAGATCTTGGAAGAGGCAAATTATATAATCGCAGGCGAAGCGGCGGACGGTGAGCAAGCGGCGGACATGTATAAAAAACTGCGGCCGGACATCGTGACAATGGATATTACAATGCCAGTGAAAAATGGTATTAAGGCTCTTCGTGATATCTTAACCTTTGATCCTAAAGCGAAGGTCATCATGTGCACTGCCATGCGCCAGCAAAGAATTGTATCTGAAGCGATTGAGCTGGGAGCAAAGGACTTTATTGTTAAGCCGTTCGAGGAAACAAAAGTGTTAGAAGCTGTTAGCCGTGTTATGGGCCATTAAAGTCATTTCTTTTCAAAATGGTTTTTTTTATTGTTTTGGAGTATAGTATATAGTATCAACACTCCGAGAAACAAAGGAATGATAAGTATGATGATTATAGTTTCATCGATTATTGCTATGTTAATGGCTGTAGCTGTGATGGTGGTCAGAATAAAGTCCTCTGACAAGCCCGTTTCACCGAAAAAAATCATTCTTCCGCCGATTTTTATGAGTACGGGAGCGTTAATGTTTTTATTTCCGGTATTTTGGGTAACTGGTGCAGAGTTTTTAGAAGCGATCACTTTAGGCGTGATTTTCTCTATTTTTCTCATCAAAACTTCTAAGTTTGAAATTAAAAATAATGAAATTTACATGAAACGCTCTAAAGCATTTGTATTTATATTAGTCGGTCTTTTAGTGATCAGAATCGTGATGAAATCGATCTTAAGCACATCGATTGACTACGGCGCACTTAGCGGAATGTTTTGGATTCTGGCTTTCGGTATGATTGTGCCGTGGAGAATCGCCATGTATTTATCATACCGAAAACTTCATAACGAGCTGCAGTCAGCTAATATTCAAATGAATTAAAAAACCTTTCCTCCTGTCAGGAAAGGTTTTTTATTTAAGAAGGGCCTGATAAGGTTCGAGATCGATTTTTTTGTCTCGCAGATGCCTTTTTAAGAAGGTATGGTCTCTTTTAGGAGTTGCGAGAATATAGCCTCTGATCATCAGTTGCTGATCAATCTTTGATACCTTTTCTTTTAATGCAAGCTCACCGATTTTACCTGCGATTTTGGCTTTTGCTGCATCTCTGAACAGCTCAGGAACCGGAGATACCAATTCATTCAGAAATTGTTTGTTTTCATCGCTCCACAAGTGCCTGCTGTTTTTGATATAGTAATCCTGCCAATCAAGCTCTGACCTGCCGTCTTCTTTTGGTAAACGCTTTAGAAACTTTCGAAACATAAAAAAACCGCCGATTGATAATAAGACAACCATCATGATCACCCAAAACAGAATAAACCACAAAAACCAGCCTTCCAGCATCAAACATTCCCCCTTATTCTAACCATATTGTATACGAAGAGAGATTAGAAGAACACAGTAAAAAAAGAATAGAAAAAAGTGATAGACGTCTAGTCAAAAGAGATAGTAGATCATATTCTATTGTATAGTGAATCTGCTATTTGGCCATGGGAGAGTCACTAGAGGGTATTTGACGATAAATGGACGGAAAAAAGTCACTTTCATAATAGGGGATGAAAGTGACTTTTTATGTTAGCTGAGAGGAAATTGAAGAGAAAAAGAAGAACCATCTTCTGTTTCTTTATTGACGGCAACTGTGAGTATTTGATTTTCACATTCGGTTTGAATGGTTTTGTCATTTAAATAAAAAGGAAGCATCATTTGTTTTTCAAAAGTCTGTCCTGACGATTTGACCGTTAAGATGAAATCGCATCCAGACAGGGTAACCGTTACTTGTGTCGGCTTTAAAAAAGTCAGATCCGCTTCAATAATATACTGCTGACTTGTTTCATATAAATCAATAGGCAATGTTTCGTCGTACCAGGCGAAGGGGTCTTCAAAAAATTGCCGAAGCCATTCATCCATACCATCGAAATCATTAGCATCATTACGTTTTGAATGGGTCATGGAAGCATTCCTCCACATATCAACCTTGCTTTACATCATATGCGGAGGATCAGAAATGGGTGAACGCATAAAAAAACAGACACTAAGGTCTGCTTTTCTTACATATCATGGCTTGAGTTGTGCTTCTGTCTTGTGTGGTTTCGGTTCTTCACTTTTTTGCTTCCGCTGAGAGGCTCCGGCTGACCCGGATTGTGTCCTTTAGGGGCGTTTTTATGCATATCTTTACTTGTATTTTTATTGGTCATAAAATAGAACCTCCTTAAAAGAGTCCGGTGTTATTGATTGGTTTTTCTTTTTTTATTATTTTGGCGTTCAGCTTCAGTCAGTACAAGCTGGTCGTTTTCGACGTAGCCGGCACCTTTGCCTTGGCTTTTCGCGTCATTCATTCCGTTTATTACGTGATTCGCTTTTCTTTTGACCATCATTATCACCTCAATCATAATATGGCTCCTTTTGTTGCGTTATATGAGAGAGCATAAACAGTAATAATTACCGGTACATTCGTCCGATAAGCCGAACTTATTGTATTTAATAAAAACATTGATATTTACTTATGTATGATTTTGTTTTAATATGAAATTGTGAGAAAATTGTGATGGAATTTACGTTCATCTGAGAATGATCTGATCTGAAGGGGGATTTTGGAGAATGGCAAACGAGCAAAAAACTGCAGCAAAAGACGTTTTCCAAGCGAGAAAAACGTTTACTACAAATGGGAAAACATATCATTACTACTCTTTAAAAGCGTTAGAAGATTCAGGTATCGGGAAGGTTTCGAAGCTTCCTTATTCCATCAAAGTTCTTTTAGAATCAGTATTACGTCAGGTTGACGGATTCGTCATCAAAAAAGAACACGTGGAAAATTTGGCAAAATGGGGAACTGCCGAATTAAAGGAAATCGACGTTCCGTTCAAACCGTCTCGTGTTATTTTACAAGACTTCACAGGGGTTCCGGCAGTAGTAGACCTTGCTTCACTGCGTAAAGCGATGGCAGCTGTCGGCGGAGATCCAGATAAAATTAACCCTGAAATTCCTGTCGATCTCGTTATCGACCACTCTGTACAGGTTGATAAAGCGGGAACAGAAGATGCGTTAGCTATTAATATGGACTTGGAATTCGAAAGAAATGCAGAGCGCTACAAATTTTTAAGCTGGGCAAAGAAAGCGTTTAATAACTATCAGGCAGTGCCGCCTGCAACAGGTATCGTGCACCAGGTAAACCTAGAGTTCCTTGCAAGTGTCGTCCATGCCATTGAAGAAGACGGCGAGCTTGTAACGTATCCTGATACGCTTGTCGGAACAGACTCACATACTACAATGATTAACGGTATCGGCGTTCTCGGCTGGGGTGTCGGCGGAATTGAAGCTGAAGCGGGAATGCTTGGACAGCCTTCTTATTTCCCAGTTCCTGAGGTAATCGGCGCGAAACTTGTCGGCAAGCTTCCAAACGGAACAACAGCCACTGACTTGGCTTTAAAAGTGACACAGGTGCTGCGTCAAAAAGGCGTTGTCGGCAAGTTTGTTGAATTCTTCGGACCGGGAATTGCTGAACTGCCGCTTGCGGATCGCGCAACAATTGCGAACATGGCTCCGGAATACGGCGCTACATGCGGTTTCTTCCCAGTAGATGAAGAAGCGCTCAACTACCTGCGCTTGACAGGCCGTGATCCTGAACATATTGATGTTGTCGAAGCATACTGCAGAAGTAATGGCTTGTTCTATACTCCTGATGCTGAAGACCCTCAATTTACTGATGTGGTTGAAATTGACCTGTCTCAAATTGAAGCAAACTTATCAGGTCCAAAGCGTCCTCAGGATTTAATCCCGCTTTCTGCTATGCAGGAAACATTTAAAAAGCATTTGGTCAGCCCTGCTGGTAACCAAGGATTCGGTTTAAATCCTGAAGAAGAAGATAAAGAAATTAAATTTAAACTCCTTAACGGCGAAGAAACAGTTATGAAAACGGGTGCAATCGCCATTGCTGCGATTACAAGCTGTACGAATACATCAAACCCGTACGTTCTGATCGGCGCCGGACTAGTAGCGAAAAAAGCGGTTGAATTAGGGCTTAAGGTGCCTAATTACGTGAAAACGTCACTTGCACCGGGTTCTAAAGTCGTTACAGGATATCTTGTGAATTCAGGCCTTCTTCCATACATGAAAGAGCTTGGTTTTAACCTCGTTGGGTACGGATGTACAACATGTATCGGAAACTCAGGTCCGCTTTCACCAGAAATTGAAGAAGCAGTTGCGAAAAATGATCTTCTGATTACGTCTGTCCTTTCCGGAAACCGTAACTTTGAAGGGCGTATTCACCCGCTTGTTAAAGGCAACTATCTTGCTTCACCGCCGCTTGTTGTGGCATATGCGCTGGCTGGAACGGTAAACATTAACCTGAAAACCGATCCGATCGGTGTGGGCAAAGATGGTCAAAACGTATACTTTAACGACATTTGGCCGTCAATGGACGAAATTAATTCACTTGTTAAGCAAACTGTTACGCCTGAGCTCTTCCGCAAAGAGTATGAAACGGTATTTGACGATAACAAGCGCTGGAACGAGATAGAAACAACAGATGAAGCATTATATAAATGGGATAGCGAGTCAACTTACATTCAGAACCCGCCATTCTTCGAAGAAATGTCTGTTGACCCAGGCAAGGTTGAACCATTAAAAGGTCTTCGTGTTGTCGGTAAGTTTGGCGATTCAGTCACAACCGACCACATTTCTCCTGCAGGGGCAATCGGAAAAGACACGCCTGCCGGAAAGTACTTGCAAGAGAAAGGTGTTTCTCCTCGTGACTTTAACTCCTACGGTTCCCGCCGCGGTAACCATGAAGTCATGATGAGAGGAACATTTGCAAACATCCGCATCAAAAACCAAATTGCGCCGGGTACAGAAGGTGGATTTACAACGTACTGGCCGACTGGTGAAGTAACATCGATCTATGATGCGTGCATGAGATACAAAGAAGATAAAACCGGTCTTGTCGTATTAGCTGGAAAAGACTATGGTATGGGTTCTT
Organism: Bacillus sp. SN1; assembly: GCF_002796895.1. NCBI lineage: Bacteria > Bacillati > Bacillota > Bacilli > Caryophanales > Bacillaceae > Bacillus > Bacillus sp. SN1. The sequence goes on along the minus strand of NZ_PHIE01000001.1, from coordinate 629,590 downwards.
CACGTGACTGGGCTGCAAAAGGAACAAACCTTCTTGGCATCAGAACGGTAATTGCTGAGAGCTTTGAAAGAATTCACAGAAGCAACCTTGTATTCATGGGTGTGCTGCCGCTTCAATTTAAACAAGGTGAAAATGCGGAAACACTCGGCTTAACTGGTAAAGAAGTCATCGAGGTAGATGTTGATGAAAGCGTACGCCCTCGTGATATCGTTACAGTAAGAGCAATTGATGAAGACGGAAATGTAAAAACATTTGAAGCACTTGTCCGCTTTGATAGTGAAGTTGAAATTGATTACTACCGCCATGGCGGTATCCTGCAAATGGTGCTTCGCGATAAAATGAAGCAGTCCTGATGAATCAATAGGAAGAGAAGGCATTAAGCTTTCTCTTCTTTTTATGACAAAGTGTGCTGCGGAGGTGGCATATGCTGAAAAAATGGCTCGCAGGGATCCTGCTTATCGTGCTTGCCGGTTATATGGGATGGAATTTGTATCAAACATACAGCAAAAAAGAAGTGGGGATTGAAGAGGGACAGCAAGCACCTGATTTTTCTTTGAAAACGCTATCAGGAGAGAAAAGTTCCTTACAAGATACAAAAGGCAAAAAAGTGCTGCTCAATTTCTGGGCAACTTGGTGTAAACCGTGCCGTCAGGAAATGCCAGCGATGGAACAGCTGCAAAAAGAGCACGCTGACGAACTTGCGGTTGTTGCAGTTAATTTCACTTCAGCTGAGAAAAGCGAAAAACAGGTTCAGGCGTTTGCTGATACCTATGACTTAACGTTTCCCATCCTGATTGATAAAAAAGGGATTAATGCTGACTATAATGTGATGTCATACCCAACGACGTATATCTTAGATGAAAAAGGCGTCATACAAGACATACACATTGGCACCATGACAAAAAAAGAAATGGAACAAAAACTGGATCTTGATTAGATTCAGTTTTTTTATGTTCAGATATGCTTACAAGTTTTCAGAATTGGAAAAAATAAAAGAATATGCGGAGGTGAGAAGAGTGAAGAAGATGAGAAAGCGTTCTTTTCATGAGCTCGTCATGGAAAACAAAAAAGAGCTGATGACCAATACAGAGTATTTAAATCAGCTTGAGGAAAAGCTTGAACAGCGCTTTAAGCAAAAATAACCTTTAATTTGTATTCATGTTTACCCCTCCTTTTGAGAATCCTATCTGTTGAGGAGGGATAAACATGGGAAACAACAAGAAAAACGGTCAGCCTCAATATGCTCCAAGCCACTTGGGTACAAAGCCTGTGAAATATAAAGCCAATAAAGGGGAAAAAATGCATGATACTTCCGGGCAGCAGCCTATCATCATGCAGACAAAAGGCGAGTAACGCCGAACCGAGTTTATTTCTAGGAGGTACATCCGAATGACGAATAACCAAAATCAATATCAGCAGCAGCCAAAACCTGATGATCGTTCTGATAATGTAGAAAAATTGCAGGATATGGTTCAAAACACAATTGAAAACATAGAAGAAGCAGAAGAATCAATGGAGTTTGCTTCGGGAGAAGATAAGCAGCGCATCAAAGAAAAAAATGCAAGACGCGAACAGAGCATCGAAGCTTTTCGCAATGAAATTCAAGACGAGTCCGCAGCGAGAGAAAACGGATACCGCTCTTAAAAACCAGGGAAACCTGGTTTTTTTCTTTCTGATTTGATTATGGTAAAATGGGGCTAAATTGACGTTAAGGGAGCAGAGTAATCTTGCATGTATCAAAAAAAGAAATAGAAGTGCGTTATGCAGAAACAGATCAAATGGGGATTGTCTATCACGCAAATTATCTTGTGTGGATGGAGCTCGGCAGAACGGCCCTCATTAAGGACTTAGGCTTTTTATACAGTGATATGGAAAAGAAAGGCGTTCTTTCTCCAGTCGTTGATATCAATATTTCCTATAAAAAGCCGCTTCATTACGGAGAAACCGCGGTTGTGCACACATGGATAGAGGAATACAACGGCTTTAAAACCATTTATGGTTATCACATTTATAATCCGGCCGGTGAGCTTTCTATCGAAGCCACCTCATCTCATATTTGTGTGGATAAAGAAAGCTTTAAGCCTATTCAGTTCCGCAAAGCTTTCCCAGATTGGCACGCAGCATATGAAAAGGCCAAAAAATAGGGAAGTGAATGAGATATGGCGTTTGGTGTAAAACGTGAGGAACTCAACCGGTGGAAACACGCCGTGAAAAGAGGAGAAATCGCATTTTTAACACATTATTGGCTGGATGACCGGTTTCCAGAAGCAAAGACCGTGACAAAAGCCGGCTGTGCAGATATTGATAAGCTGATTCAATGGGGAGCGGCGTACGGTTTAAAAAAAGAATGGATACATAGAAAAAGTGAATTTCCTCACTTTGATCTGCTGGGTGAGACACAAAAATATATTTTGGAACAAGAAAACCTGACTGATCATCTTATACGATTTCATTTGTAAAAAAAGAACGCACATAATGTGCGTTCTTTTTTATTGGTATTCAAAAACCGGTTCACCAGCGTCCTCTGAATAGCTGACTAGAAGGTCGTGGTTATCGAAGTACCATAGATCACTTTCTTCAATAAAGAACGTAATGCCGCCGGCTTCTGCAGTGGCTCCAGCCTCTTGTGGGGCATCTTTTGCCACTCCGAGGGAAAATCCCTTTTGAACGTTGCTGCAGCCGCCGTAGCGGACGAAAAAGCGAACCTGGTCTCCGCTTTCTAAATCGAGCTCTTCCTTATACCAGTTCAGTGCGTCTTCGTTAATTGTCATATTCATAACAGAACACCCCTTTGTTCTTCATTTGAATTTTCTCTATTATAAACGTATTAGGCTATTCTGTGTCAAAAGAGAAGGTTTATAACCATTTCACTTTAGGTTCTGTTTTATTGATAATTCGTTTAATGTTCGCCCGATGTCTGTATATCACAAAAATAGTGAGCAGGGTAACGACAATCAATAAATACTTATCATGGACAAAGAGACTATATATAACAGTATAGATCCCTGTTAACATCGATGACAGAGAAACAAATTTAGTCAAGTATAAAAAGATAAAGAATACCGCAACCATCGTGATAAATAACAGAGGTGCGTAAAATAGCAAAACGCCTCCGGACGTTGCCACGGCTTTGCCGCCTTTAAATTTAGCGAAGATGGGAAACACATGGCCTAAAACTGCAAAGACCCCTGCTAGAAGCGGGTGAATATCAACATGCATGAGAAATGGCAATGCAGTTGCCAGCGTCCCTTTCAAAATATCTCCGGCTATCACGATCGAACCTGCTTTTACGCCCAGCGTACGGAATGCATTGGTAGCGCCTAAGTTGCCGCTTCCATGCTCCCGAATATCAATTCCCTTGGCAAGCTTGCCCACAATTAAGCCAGATGGAATGCTGCCTATCAAGTAGGCCAAAATAATCAATAAAGCAATTAACATCTACATTTCTCCTTTTTCAAAGTCCCTTCTTTCTATTTTAACATGAGATATCATAATCTGATGATAAGTTTTTTTAAAGTTTGCTTGCAAATTCAATCAAACATGCATCATATTTTGATTTCTTACATTTTGATCGTGTAAAATAGATAAAAAAGGAGTGGTACATGATGCAAAACCCTTCCAAAGCGGAAATTAAAGAGATTCTTGAAAGAAGCAAGCGAATCGCGGTGGTGGGGCTTTCGGACCGCCCGGATAGAACGTCACATATGGTTTCCAAAGCGATGCAGGATGCGGGCTATGAAATCATTCCCGTTAATCCTACAATTGATGAGGCACTTGGTGTCAAAGCCGTTTCATCTTTAAAAGAGATTGACGGTCCGATTGACATCGTCAATGTATTCCGGCGCTCAGAACAGCTGCCAGGCGTGGCGGAAGAGTTTTTGGAGACAGATGCCCCAGTATTTTGGGCACAGCAAGGACTGGTAAACGAAGAAGCTTACCAGATGCTAAAGGAAAAAGACAGAACGGTTATCATGGATCTGTGCATAAAAGTGGCGCACGCTGTAACAAAATAGGTGCAGAACTGCAAAAATCCTTGTGAATTCAAGGATTTTTGCTTTTTAATTTTAAGATATTGTTTGCGTATTACGGTGAAACAGATACAATAAAGCTTGAACAGCTTTTTTTGAATACCTTGTCTAGCTGGGTTTCGGCCGTTCGATTTGCGAAGGTCTGCTGCTTTATATATAATAAACAAACATACGTTCTCGTAGTGTAAAAACAGCACTAACCGATGTTTTGCGAACTGATTCGTTAGCTCTATGTTGCGATTGCGAACATATTGGTTATAATGGGGAGTCCAAGGCAGTACCGGCTCGAGGCGAGGTTTTAACAAATACTTTATACAATTGATGCGTAACACTGAAAAAGAGAAAGACAATGTTAGTTTTTGAAAGGGGTTTGTACGTTTGGCTAGAAAACAGCAATTTGATTACAACGAAGATGCCATACAGGTGCTCGAAGGCCTTGAGGCCGTCAGGAAAAGGCCGGGTATGTATATTGGTTCTACTGACGCGCGTGGCTTGCACCACTTGGTTTATGAAATTGTAGATAACTCTGTCGACGAGGTGCTTGCCGGCCATGGAGATCACATAATCGTCAAAATACATAAAGACAACAGTATTTCTGTCCAGGATAGAGGCCGCGGCATGCCGACCGGAATGCATAAGCTCGGCAAACCAACCCCTGAAGTGATTTTAACGGTGCTTCATGCCGGAGGAAAGTTCGGCCAAGGCGGCTATAAGACAAGCGGAGGGCTGCACGGAGTTGGTGCATCAGTCGTGAATGCTTTATCTGAATGGCTGACGGTTACGATTGAGCGGGACGGTTTCGTCTATCAGCAGCGATTTGAAAATGGAGGAAAACCGGTTACATCTCTTGAAAAGATCGGCAAAACAAAAAAGACAGGAACGCTTACGCACTTTAAGCCAGATCCAACGATGTTCAGCGCAACAACTTATAATTTTGAAACGCTTTCCGAGCGCTTAAGAGAATCTGCGTTTTTGTTAAAAGGATTAAAAATTGAGCTGATTGACGAGCGCAATGACCAACATGAGGCCTTTTATTATGAGAACGGCATAGAAGCGTTTGTCGCTTACTTAAATGAGGAAAAAGACGTCTTGTCTGAAGTGGTCTCGTTTGAGGGAGAGCATCATTCAATAGAAGTAGACTTTGCGTTCCAGTTTAACGACGGCTATTCTGAAAACATTTTATCGTTTGTTAACAACGTCAGAACAAAAGACGGCGGAACTCATGAGTCAGGTGCAAAAACAGCGATGACACGTGCTTTTAATGAATATGCGAGAAAAGTGGCTTTGCTGAAAGAAAAGGATAAAAACCTGGAAGGCACCGATATAAGGGAAGGGCTTTCAGCTATTATTTCTGTTCGCATTCCTGAGGAGCTTCTTCAATTTGAAGGACAAACAAAAGGAAAGCTCGGTACTAGTGAAGCGAGATCAGCGGTTGATGCGATTGTGTCAGAGCAGCTTGCTTACTTTTTAGAAGAAAACCGGGATACTGCAACGCTTCTTGTTAAAAAAGCAATCAAAGCGAGCCAGGCGCGCGAAGCGGCACGCAAAGCCCGTGAAGAAGCAAGAAGCGGCAAAAAACGAAAAAAATCAGAAGCGACATTAAGCGGGAAGCTGACGCCTGCGGGTTCGAGAAACCCGGCAAAGAATGAATTGTATCTCGTTGAGGGGGATTCAGCAGGCGGGTCAGCTAAACAGGGAAGAGACCGCAGATTCCAAGCGGTTCTGCCTTTACGCGGTAAAGTCATTAACACGGAAAAAGCTAAGCTTGCTGATATCTTTAAAAATGAAGAGATCAATACGATCATTCATGCGATTGGCGGGGGTGTCGGAGCAGATTTCTCAATCGATGACATCAACTATGACAAAATCATCATTATGACAGATGCCGATACCGACGGCGCTCATATTCAAGTCCTGCTTCTCACCTTTTTCTATCGCTATATGAAGCCGCTCATTGAGCATGGCAAGGTGTTCATTGCACTGCCTCCTTTATATAAGGTCAGCAAAGGAAGCGGGAAAAAGGAAATCATTGAATACGCATGGTCTGATGAAGAGATGGATGATGTCCTGAAAAAAGTCGGAAAAGGATATACCATTCAGCGATACAAGGGTCTTGGAGAGATGAACGCAGACCAGCTGTGGGAAACGACAATGAATCCGGAGTCCCGCACGCTTGTAAGAGTCAAAATCGACGATGCGGCACGTGTAGAGAGACGTGTGACGACGTTAATGGGAGACAAAGTAGAGCCGCGCAGAAAGTGGATTGAGAAAAACGTCGCTTTCGGCTTAGATGATGAAAGCAATATTTTAGAAAATGAAAACTTATCGGTCGCTGAGGAGGTTTAATGATTGTCACAGCCAGAATTATTTCATGATTTACCATTAGAAGAGGTCATCGGCGACCGTTTTGGACGCTACAGTAAATATATTATTCAAGACAGGGCGCTTCCTGATGCAAGAGACGGCTTAAAGCCGGTACAGCGCAGAATTCTGTATGCGATGCATACAGATGGAAACACGTTTGATAAAAACTTCAGAAAAGCAGCCAAAACGGTCGGTAACGTTATCGGTAACTATCATCCGCACGGTGACAGTTCGGTTTATGAAGCAATGGTGCGGATGAGCCAGGATTGGAAAGTGCGAAATGTGTTAATCGAAATGCACGGGAACAACGGAAGCATCGACGGAGATCCCCCGGCAGCCATGCGTTATACAGAGGCACGATTATCTCCGATTGCATCTGAGCTTCTTCGGGATATTGACAAAAATACGGTTGAATTTGTGCCGAACTTCGATGATACAAGCAAGGAGCCTGTTGTACTCCCGGCGATGTTTCCTAACCTATTGGTCAACGGATCTACCGGGATATCAGCAGGATACGCGACCGACATTCCCCCTCATCATCTGGGAGAAGTCATTGATGCTGTCATTAAGCGTATTCAAATGCCATCTTGCTCTATTGATGAACTCATGGAAGTCATTAAAGGGCCTGATTTTCCGACAGGCGGTATTATTCAAGGCGTTGACGGCATAAGAAAAGCTTACGAAACCGGAAAAGGAAAAATTATTATCCGCGGAAAAGCTGAAATTGAAGCCATCAGAGGCGGACGTGAACAAATTGTCATTACGGAAATTCCATTTGAAGTAAACAAGGCCAACCTTGTGAAAAAAATGGACGAGTACCGCCTTGATAAAAAGGTTGAGGGCATCTCAGAGGTTCGTGATGAAACGGATCGGACAGGGCTGAGAGTGGTCATTGAACTGAAGAAAGAAGCGGATGCCAAAGGCATTTTGAATTTCTTATATAAAAATACCGATTTGCAGATCACATATAACTTTAATATGGTGGCCATTCATAACCGCCGTCCGATGCTGATGAGCCTGCCGTCTATTTTGGATGCATATATCGGCCACCAGAAGGAAGTCGTCACAAACCGGTCTGTCTACGAGCTTCAAAAAGCAAAAGACAGACATCACATCGTAGAAGGTCTTATGAAAGCTTTGTCCATTTTGGATGAAGTCATTGCAACGATCCGTTCTTCAAGCGATAAACGTGACGCTAAAAACAATTTGATTGCGAAATATGACTTTACAGAGCCTCAGGCTGAAGCCATCGTGTCATTGCAGCTATATCGTTTAACCAATACAGATATCACAGCGCTGAAGGAAGAGGCAGAAGAGCTCGGCAAAAAAATCGAAGAGCTCGAATCCATTCTGAGCAATGATAAAAAGCTGTTAAAAGTGATCACAAACAGCTTAAAAGCACTGAAAAAGAAATATGCAGACACGAGACGCTCTGTGATTGAAGAAAAAATTGAGGAAATTAAAATTAACCTTGAAGTCATGGTAGCGTCTGAGGACGTATATGTGACCGTTACGAAGGATGGTTACCTAAAACGGACGAGCCAGCGCTCATTTGCCGCTTCCAACGGTCAGGATTTCGGAATGAAAGATACGGACAGGATGCTGCATCAGTTTGAAATGAATACGACGGATGTGCTGCTGCTCTTTACGAACAAAGGAAGCTACATCTATTGTCCGGTTCACCAGCTGCCTGATATCAGATGGAAGGACATGGGCCAGCATTTTTCAAATATGATCACCATTGATCGTGATGAAACGATTGTAAAGGCCATACCGATAAAAGAATTTGACCCGTCGGCGTATCTATTGTTCTTCACGAAAAACGGCATGGTGAAAAAGACAGAACTCACCCATTATAAAGCACAGCGTTATTCTAAAGCGCTTGTGGCCTTAAATCTGAAGGGTGAAGACGAACTGATTGATGTACATGTGACAAATGGGGAGAGCCAGATCTTTTTGGCCACTCACCTAGGGTACGGCCTATGGTTTGGAGAAGACGAAGTAAATGTAGTTGGCGCACGTGCGGCAGGTGTCAAAGGGATTAACCTAAAAGAAGATGACTTTGTTGTCTCCGGAGAGATCCTTCAAGAATCCGATTCAATTGTGTTGTTCACTCAGCGGGGAGCGGTGAAACGCATGAGCCTTTCTGAATTTGAAAAAACATCCCGCGCAAAACGCGGTGTCGTAATGCTAAGGGAACTGAAGAAGAACCCTCACCGAGTCGCAGCATTGTTTGCTTGCGGTCTTCATCAGCGATTTATGGCGGAAACAGAAAAAGGTGACAGAAAAGAACTCCTGGCAAAAGACTTCCGGACTAACGACAGATACAGCAATGGCTCTTTCTTTATTGATGAAGAGGAGTCAGGCAAGGTCACAGCTGTCTGGCGCCTTCATACAGAACAATAATAAAAAACCCGCTCACATTATGCGAGCGGGTTTCGTTTGTTTTTTAATCAGCTTTCATGGCTGGAGAAAAGATCTGTCATGGCATGAATGACTTCGATTCCTTGCCATGCAAATAAATTCAGCGCTGTGAAAGAAAATAAGCCTAAAATCACCATTCTTAAGATAAACAACATGTTTAACAGCCTCCTCATATTTTCGTTATATAATCGGGTGATGTTGAACATGAAGTTTGCCGAAATAAGACGATTGATAAAATTTGGCCAGTATAAAGCTTTTTTTGCGCTGGCGCCTGCGGGAGTAACCCGTATTTTTGCTTTCAGCGGTTATAAGCAGAACAGCCATTGCCCATAAAGCAGTCAGCGCAAATGCTCCTGCGATGGATTTCTTTTCATCATCTGCATTTTGGCCGGCTTTCATCTCATGCATTTCCTGCTGGTCGGCTACAGCTTTATAATGATGGCCAATATCAAAGGCATGGGGGATTGAGAACAAATGAAAACTGGCAATCGCCAAGAACAAGATGGACGCTTTCAGTATCGTTACCTTTTTCAAATGATCTTCCCCTCCTTTAATATTACTGAATATTTTTATAATAATACCCCAATCCATCCCAAAAGTAAACCTGATTTATTAAATTTAAAAATAAAGTTCACTTTGTTAAGTATATATCTTTTTGCTTATTTTTGAAAGAGAAATTTCTTTTATTAGTGTATGTATACCCGGTCTAAGATGTGAATGAAAACGCATCTTAGATGATATGTTTGTTGTTTAGGATATATGACTTTATGTATCAAAGGAAACAGAAAGTGCCAGGGGAGAAATTCTACTATTTTAAAAGAGAACTCTTTTTAAAATACAAGCTTATAAGAAATATTTCTATTCATAGGAAAATAATAGAGAGAGACCGAAGGCGTGAACTTCAATCTAGAACAATAATCTTCACGAAAAAACTTCCTAATTCGACATATTGTGATATAATAAGACTCGTTATGTTAAAAAATCTAACATCAAATTTGAATTCACCATGAATTGATGAAAACGGGAGGTAAATATGGGGTCATTTTTCAACAGTTTAATTAATATTCCAAGTGATTTCATCTGGAATTACCTATTTTATATTTTAATAGGGCTTGGATTGTTTTTTACCATACGTTTTGGTTTTATCCAATTCCGTTACTTTATTGAAATGTTCAGAATAGTAGGGGAGAAACCAGAAGGAAATAAAGGTGTCTCATCTATGCAGGCATTCTTTATTTCGGCCGCATCCCGAGTCGGCACAGGGAATTTGACTGGTGTAGCCTTAGCAATTGCGACAGGCGGACCGGGCGCTGTATTTTGGATGTGGGTTGTAGCTGCTGTAGGGATGGCTTCAAGTTTTGTTGAGAGTACGTTAGCGCAGCTTTATAAAGTGAAGGACGGAGATAACTTCCGCGGTGGACCAGCCTACTATATCCAAAAGGGTCTTGGGGTCAGATGGCTTGGCGTTGTTTTTGCTGTCTTAATTACGGTCTCATTCGGTTTAATCTTTAACGCTGTTCAAACGAATACAATTGCAGGGGCGTTGGATGGCGCATTCCATGTAAACAAAATAGTTGTAGCCATCGTTCTGGCAGCTTTAACTGCGTTTATCATTTTTGGCGGTTTGAAACGTGTTGTAGCTGTATCACAGTTAATCGTGCCGGTTATGGCAGGCATTTATATCCTCATTGCTTTGTTTGTCGTTATTACCAATATAACGGCATTCCCTGGCATTATCGCAACAATTGTTAAAAATGCTTTCGGTATTGAGCAAATCGTCGGCGGCGGATTAGGAGGCATCATCGTTATCGGTGCTCAGCGCGGACTTTTCTCGAACGAAGCAGGAATGGGAAGCGCTCCGAACGCGGCTGCGACGGCTCATGTATCGCATCCGGCAAAGCAAGGCTTTATTCAAACATTAGGCGTATTTTTCGATACATTTATCGTATGTACGTCCACAGCGTTCATTATTTTGCTGTATAGTGTAACACCAAAAGGTGATGGTATCCAAGTAACGCAGGCTGCCCTTAATCATCATATTGGAGGATGGGCGCCTAGCTTCATCGCAGTCGCAATGTTCTTGTTTGCATTCAGTTCAGTTGTCGGGAACTATTATTATGGCGAGACAAACATTGAATTTATTAAAACAAGCAAAACATGGCTGAATATTTACCGTGTCGCTGTTATTGCGATGGTTGTCTATGGATCTTTATCAGGCTTCCAAATCGTTTGGGATATGGCGGACCTCTTTATGGGTATCATGGCGCTGATTAATTTAATTGTTATTGCGCTGCTGTCAAACGTTGCTTATAAAGTGTATAAAGATTACGCGAAACAGCGTAAGCAAGGATTAGATCCTGTATTCAAAGCGAAAAACATCCCGGGTCTGAAAAACGCTGAAACTTGGGAAGATGAGAAACAAGAAGCATAAGAACACGGCTGCATTCAATATATTGAATGCAGCTTTTTATTTGCCCAAAAGAAGCGGAATGTTTTGATTACATAAAAAAATAACGTGTAAAGTCCTGGTTAAACACTTTTATCTTTGGTTCCGCATGTGTCAGCTGTATCTGAGATAAGACAAAAAGAGCAAATAGACAGGCTTTTAAGCCGTCTAAAAACAAGAAATTAGGTTGATAGACAATCGTGAGAAAGATTTTTACAATGAGTCCGTGCTAAAAAGCGAAAGGGAGGGAGAGCGGTGAGTTACTAGGCATATTTTATATAATTTAAAGGAGGAGAAAATATCATATATGAAACGTTCAGTCTCTATCTTAATCGTATGTTTATTCATTGCATTATTAGCAACCAGCGGTTTGGCGGCTCCAGAAGCATCTGCAGCAGAGGCAAAAACGCCAGTATCCATAAATGGCCAGCTTAGCATAAAAGGTACACAGCTAGTCAATCAAGACGGCAAAGCGGTACAGCTGAAGGGGATTAGTTCACACGGATTGCAATGGTTTGGCGACTTTGTCAATAAAGACAGCTTGAAATGGCTGAGAGACGATTGGGGCATTACGGTTTTCCGAGCGGCGATGTATACGGCAGACGGCGGTTATATTGATAATCCGTCTGTGAAAAACAAAGTGAAAGAAGCGGTTGAAGCGGCAAAAGAGCTTGGGGTATATGTCATCATTGACTGGCATATCTTAAATGACGGCAATCCAAATCAAAATAAAGAGAAGGCTAAAGAATTTTTCGAGGAAATGTCGAGCCTTTACGGAAACACGCCAAACGTCATTTATGAAATTGCGAACGAACCAAACGGCGATGTGAACTGGAAGCGTGATATTAAACCGTATGCGGAAGAAGTGATTTCCGTTATCCGTAAACATGATCCTGACAACCTCATCATCGTTGGAACCGGTACATGGAGCCAGGATGTGCATGATGCTGCCGATGATCAGCTAAAGGATGCAAATGTCATGTACGCGCTTCATTTTTATGCCGGCACACATGGCCAGTTTTTACGGGATAAAGCAAACTATGCCCTCAGCAAAGGAGCGCCTATTTTTGTGACGGAATGGGGGACAAGTGATGCTTCCGGAAATGGCGGAGTATTTCTTGACCAGTCGCGGGAATGGCTGAATTATCTCAATAGCAAGAATATCAGCTGGGTGAACTGGAATCTTTCTGATAAGCAGGAATCGTCTTCAGCTTTAAAGCCGGGAGCATCTAAAACAGGCGGCTGGCCGTTATCCGATTTATCCGCTTCAGGAACATTCGTAAGAGAAAACATTCTCGGCACCAAAGATTCGACAAAGGACAGCCCTGAAACGCCAACACAAGATAAACCGACACAGAAAAACAGTATCTCTGTGCAATACAGAGTAGGTGATGGAAGTGTGAACGGCAACCAAATCCGCCCGCAGATTCACATGAAAAATAATGGCAGCACCACGGTTGATTTAAAAGATGTCACTGTCCGTTACTGGTATAACGCGAAAAACAAAGGCCAAAACTATGACTGTGACTACGCGCAGATCGGATGCAGCAATGTGACACACAAGTTTGTGATGTTACATAAACCTAAGCAAGGCGCAGATGCCTATCTGGAACTAGGTTTTAAAAACGGAACGCTGTCACCGGGAGCAAGCACCGGGGACGTTCAGCTTCGTCTTCATAATGATGACTGGAGCAATTATGCACAAAGCAGGGATTATTCCTTTTTCCAATCCAATACGTTTAAAACAACGAAAAAAATCACATTATATAATCACGGAAAACTGATTTGGGGAACAGAACCCAAATAGTTATGCGTTTGACGGACATCATTATTGCTGATGTCCGTTTTCATCATCTTATACAGCAAATAAGGAGGTTTACATTGTGGATGAAACATTGAAACAGTATATGGTGCTGTTCAAAGAAATGAATGATGTAATCAATGGTCCGGACTATCCAGGTAAGGAAAAAGACATCCAAAATCAAAAAGAACAGATCGAAGTTTACGAAAAACAGCTGCAGCAAGGATTTTCTACAGATTATGACTACGATGTGTTTGCGGACTCGGTTATCAAATGTGCATATGGCGATATGACGCTGGAAGATTTAGAAGCGGTTTATTATGGATTGACTACGCCATTTTTTTGATTAGAGATTCAACTGTAAAATTTCATTTTCTGTCTCACTAGCTTAAGTATACTTTGATATTGAGACAGAAATTTATTTATTTTGTTTACTTCCTAGAATATATATTATGTAAACTAGATAAAATTCGAATACAGGGACATAAACAAGGACCCATTCTAATTTATCTACAGTTTCACCCATTTGTTTGTAATATCAAAAAACCTTTACGTCCTCAATAAATTAAATCGGTCATAAAGGTTTTTCAGTTAGGAGTTGTTCGTCTCATTCATTTTCTATCCAATCAATAAAGCCTTCAATAATTACACTTCCATATAGTTGAAATCTTCATCATACTGTATTTTACGGCTAGCTCTTTGACATGCGTTTATCAGCAACCTCTCGGTTATGTCACTTGTTGCTGGTCTTCTTGATCAAGTCCACGCCATCGTATGCCAGACTTTCCACACTTGCAGCCTTCTGCAGTATGTAATGATCAAAAAAGTTCTTCGTATAGTCTGTAACAAGATTTCGCATCTCCATAGCATCCCGTTCGCCTCTGAGTTCCTTATTAACACTGGTAAACACGATGTCGCAGTAATCTAAATGCGCAACACGATCAACAGAGAAATAATAGGTTTCCATGCTATTGTTAGCGCCAATTATCGCATTCATGTTATAGTTAGGTTCACAAAACAGTAGCAAAAAGGGTTTATTAAGGTCGCTGTCGAGAAGGCCGAACGCACCGCTATCCAAGCCAATCCCGCAGGCGAACCGGTCGTCGTCCCGGCAAACAATCGCCGTCGTAGGCCCTCCATAAGAATGTCCAACTATGCCCATGCCGATGTCAAGCAACAATCTGCCCTTAAAGATGGAATTCAGCTCTCCAGAGTCCAGTTTGTAAAGATAATCGGCTACATACCTTACATCTTCTGCCTGTAATTCACTATACTCTGTTAACTTGGCAAGTATCGGCAGTGTAAGCACGTTATGGCACATCTCAATAGCAGTTTCATCGTCAGGCCGCATCTCCATCTTACCAGCCAACGCCAGCATCTCCGGATCTTCAGAAAACGCCATAATGACATCCGAAAAATCCTTTGATACATTTAACATTCGCCCTTCTTTACGCTTATACATCGTGCTATTCTGATGACCGATGCTTACCACAACATATCCCATGCTTGCCAAGTCTGTACAGATCACTGTACCCCATTCTGGAGAACCGCCCCCGCCGCAAACATAGAATAACACCGGATAGCGCTTTTCCTTCCCGGAGAGAGCAAGGTCGTCGTAACACTGGGTCTTGATATCTATAGAGAAAACATCCTTCCCTTTAAGATACGCAGTGACAAGCGGCTGCTCATTAAACATCTCGTAGACTTCAGGAAACATGTACGTTGATGTAGCCTTACCTTCGCTACTGTCGGACGGATAGTACACAAACGCCGTCAGTTCTCTTTTTGAGCGATCTGATGCCGTGTACTCAAAATCCATCTGGGTTCGACCGACAGTATAGCCGCCAATTGGTTCTGGAAATGCGTCATAAGTTTTCATTTTCTTGTTCCCCCTTAATTAATAAAAGTGGCGAATGTGAAATACATACATTGCTCTATAAGCGCTTTTCAAAACTGTGAAACTATTACATCCTATCTTCAGTGAATCATATCTACTCCCTGACTTTCTTGTGATCGCTAACAATTTCAAAATATTTATGATCTTCAAGCAGCCCATGACCCATAAAGTCAGCAAAGTACTTACTTAATCTTATGTTGCAGCTTAGAGTCCTTAATATCGAATTCTCTAAAAAACATGACTAAATGAATTTGGCTATCGAGAAGTTTCTAAACTCTTTGGATCAATGTCTGGTTTTTCGTAAAATCTGCTTCTAGCCATTTAACCACACCTCCAAATTAGGATCTATTAATGCTTTATCAAAGTTGGCGTTAATTGTGCCATGATAATACAGCCGAAATATAGTTTCTCTAACTCTAGAAGATTCCATGTTTAATAGTTTTTTAACGAGTAAAGTGAACATTTATCATATTCGTGTAAATGTTTTTTAATCATGTGAATATCTGTTTCAAAATGTAACTCTATTTCTGTCAGTCGCACATCATTAGTCATCTTCCCTGATTTTTCAAGGATTTGACCTGCAGCCTTCACAATGACAAACTGATGCCTCCCGCATGTAAAGTCTTTAATGCTGCATGCTTCAGACGCAAGACACGAAAAAAGCGATTTTCCGATCGGAAAATCGCTCAATTTCAACGCGGTACCACTTGCCTTAGGTACCCTTAACGATTTGCGACAAATGTTGTCACGCTTTGAGCTGGAAGATGCGCCCAAAAATGATTGCCCGTTACATTGAGATTCGTTCCAGGTTGAAGATTGCTGTTGCTGCTCGTGATCCATCTAGATACCTGAGAAGCAGATCCATTCTGCAAAACAAAGTTTTGGTTGACTCCTGTGTTGCTTTTGTTAATGGCAACAATAACGACCTTGTTGTCACCTTTATAGGCTGACACGTAAACGTTCGGATTAGGGTTTTTCGTTGCATCAACCCTTATATAGCCGGGACGCACAAACTTCGAGAAATGAGCCATATTGTAACCGCGTTTGCTGATCGCACCGTCTTCTTTCATAGGACCGTATGATCTGCGAATGTACCACCAAACATAAGCTTGAAGATCTCCCTCTACCATCGAGTTGTGAATATGATGTGAAACATCCAATGCCTCGGGCCATCGATCCGCCGAGTTGTTATCACTGTTCGGATAGTATACTTCCGTCATCCAAAGGTCCTTCCCCGCTCCTTTTTGTTTGAAAAGAGGATAAGGAAAATGACTGACCTGAGTACCATAAAGGTGGGTTCCGAGAATATCCATATTGGCAAGAGCCTGCGGATCGTTCAAAATCGGGTCCGACAAATTCTTCAAGTATTGAAATGACTCAGGCGCAATGACACGGGTATTAATCGAACCGGCATTTTCTCTCATAAAACGAAGCATTTCTTGCGGAGTCCACCACGTCCAGTCGTGTGCATAATCAGGTTCGTTTTGAACGGAAATCGCATAAAGATTCACACCATTATTCTTCATGAAGGTAACAAAATCGTTAAGATGCTGCGCGTATGCGGCGTACTTATCGTATCTTAGCCGTTTAGCTGATGTGTCACCATTACGATTGAAGGTTTCGACCATATCGCTTGGAGGATTTCAGGGAGAAGCAAAAACGATTGCTCCATGTTTGATCGCACTCTTTGCAGTCTCTAATTCTCTGTACCAATTATTTCTATTTTCATCAATATGAATTCTTAAGATTGAAAAACCTAACTGATTCTGTCCATTGCCAAAAGCAGTTTCTCTTTGAGCTGCTGTAAGATCCCCAATCCAAGCGGGGTGGTTCATTCCTCCAAATCCGCGAATCACTTGTTTTTCTGCAGATAAATTAACTGTTACATCACTTGCTGCCAAAACTTCAGTGGCGCCTGGTCCGGTTAGTATGACTGACAGCATAGTGAAACATACCAATAATACAAAAAGTGGTTTTTTTACGCATGAAATCATTTTTTCCTCTCCTTCATCTGTCTTTTACGGTATTAGAAAAATCTGTACTGTCTCATTTTATATTTACAAACAAAAGGTTTTCTCCTATCTTTGCGTAAACTGCCAGTAATCAAAATTAAACAAGTTTCCTGTACCAGTTCCGGTAAATACAAAGAATACGTTGTGAATACCGGCTGCGCCGCTTACCGCAGTTTCTATTTCTCTCCAAGATTGCGTTCCGCCTGTGGAAGGGACATTCAAGGTTCCGACAAGCTTACCGTTTGCACTATCGAGACGCACTTCTATTTTTCCGCCTCCAACCGATGCTATATTTGCTTTAAACGTCCTGGCACCGCCTGACCCGAAGTCTGCATTTCCTACAGCAATCCAGTCTCCGTTATGAATGTTTGTGACATGTTGATTATTGACCGGCCCGCCGGGTGCTGAGGATGCCTCTGTCAAAATCCGTCCGTTCCAGGCAAACGTTTCCGCTTCTACCCGGTTATATGGATTCAAGTTGGATAGCTGTTTGACACCTGCAAAATTTGCCGCTACCTCTTGCAGGGAGCCATCTGGATTATGCACAAGCTTATTAATATGGGGAGAGCGATATCCTTTGCCGGCCCCGTAAAGAGCGGAGCTGACAGTTTGAGTATGATACACCACATACCACTCGTTTTTAAAATTGAAAACAGCATGGTGATTGTTCCCGCCGCCTCCGAAAAATGCTCCCGGATTCTTCAGAAAGTGCCCTCTATACGAAAAAGAATCCATAGGACTTGAGCTGGTCATATAGCCGATCTCACCTGGAGGTTTATCGGCCGGGTGTGCGCCCCCGAAATTAATACAATAGGAATAGTAATATTTTCCGTTATACTTATGCATTCCCGAATCTTCAAACATAAAAGGCGCATCAATCGTAGATGCACTTCCGGCAACACTGGTCATATCAGGCCCTAATTTCATGACTCTTGCTGTTTTAGGATTGGCCCATTGCCCTTGCGTGGGATTTGAACCGCCCGGAACGCCTCCGCCGGCATATAGGTAACCGGTACCATCATCATCTACGAATACTGCCGGATCAAAAAGCCATACAACACCGGACATTCCTGGCGTATTTGGCGTTACCAGCGCTTTTCCGATCGGATCTGTCCATGGGCCGGTCGGGCTGTCTGCGGTGAGAACCCCGATACCTCCGCCGCCGTTTGCGAAATAAAGGAAAAATTTATCTTTACCATTGATCTTTTTCACCGCGGCTGACGGGGCCCATGATGCTCCTGCCCATTTGGCAATCCCCCGGCCGCCATTCGCCCCATTGGCACCCGCTACAGGAATCGCTCCGTGATCTGTCCAGTTCACCATATCTGCTGAAGAAATGACGAATATTTTATTCAAATTGGCAAATGAATTATCCTTAATCGTTCCGTCGCTATTATATTCATAGTCATCGCTTGACATATAGATGTAGACTCTTCCGTTATAGGTCAGCGCAAACGGATCTGCTCCCAAATGATGGTCTATAAGCGGGTTTGAATTCCCTGCATGTTTTGCAATTGTAGTACTGGCAGCATACGCAGACTTCCCAGTGAAGCAACTCAATAATAAAGCAAGGACCCATAAACATACGCTACACTTTTTACACATAACTTAACGCTCCTCCTTTTTCTTTAAATTTGGGGGTCTTTTAACATTTGATGACAAATTGTAGTACCGGCAGCAAAAGCAGACTCCGCAGATAAGCAACTCAATAATAAAGCTAGAACCCATAAACATACGCTACACTTTTTTCTAATAACTTGACATCCTTCTTTTTTCCTTAAAATGGATGATGATTTTTTTACCATTTGATGACAACTGGTCATGAAGAACGCTTCTAGAGTAAGCCTTGCAAACACAGGAGTATTACTCTCGCCTTTTTAATAAAAAAAGCCGCTGACTGCCAGGCCAGCGGCGTTTTACACTTGATCATTTACATTTTGTCAAACTTTGCGTCTCCCGCAAACGATCCCATTGACAGTTGTTCATCAAGAATAAGTCCTTGATGATGCCGTTCTTCAATCCTTTTTATAATAGATCGAATTGCATCCACATTTTCTTCGATATTATGAGGTTCAAAGATCGTCACATGGTCTCCTTTTAATTTGTACTCAAGGTAATGCTGTACAGTTGATTGCGTCCATCCTCTATCAGTCAAATCGCCACACACCAAATGATGTATGTTGGCGTTGACGGTGCCGGAATTGATCAGTTCATTGTGATACGCAAGGTAGCTTCTGATTTTATCCTTAATCGAAGGAATGGTTAATAATTCTCTATAATAATCCGGAATGATATCCAGATTCAGATGGATGATCTCTTCAGTTTCCTCTTCCGATAAATAAGTCACAGAAACGGCTATTTTAGAATCCAGCATCATAATGTCTGATACGACGCGTCCACGCTTCTCCAAGGCTTTAGCAACCTCAAAAGCCAAATTCGAGCCCGAAGAATAACCAAGCAAAACAAAAGGCCCTTCTTCTTGAATACCTATCATACTTTCTGCATACAGGTCAACGATCTCTTTCTCATAAGACGGCTCTTCTAAGAAATCAGCGGCATAGACGGTGCAGCTGCCATCAAGTCTTTTCGCCATTTCATTATAAACCAGCCCATACCCGATTAAAGGCGGGAAACAGAACACAGGGATAGAACCGTTCTGATTCATCTTGACGAATACGTTATCCGTCTTGGACTCGAACACCGCTGCTTGAATGGCGCGTGCCATTGCTTCAATGGTAGGAAAATCGTATACGGCTTGATAATGCATTTTGATTCCCATACTGGCGTTAATTTGATGAATAACTTGCAAAACTTTGAGTGAATGGCCGCCCACGTCAAAAAAATTATCTTTAATCCCCGGGTCAGTGAGACCTAAAATGTTCTTCCAAATCTCGGCCAGCTGCTTTTCAATTAACGTTTCGGGTGCTGCGTATTCGGTTCCGGTGAGCCTATTTCCCTTAGGAGCCGGCAAAGCTTTCCAGTCGATTTTTCCATTAGCGGTTATCGGCATCTTCTCTACTTGTACAAAATAGGCTGGAATCATATACGCGGGCAGTTTGTTCAGCAAATGCCGCTTCAGCTGCGCCGTATTGAATGATTCGTCTCCTGTCAAGTAGGCGCACAGCTGCTTGGAGCCCTCTTCTTCAATCGCGATGACGACCGCTTCTTTGACAGATTCCAGTTGCAATAAAGCTGTTTCGATCTCGCCGAGTTCAATCCGGTAGCCCCGGATTTTCACCTGATGATCAATTCTTCCCAAATACTCGATATTGCCGTCAGGCAGCCATCGGGCGACATCTCCCGTTTTGTACATTTTTTCGCCTGGGGCAAATGGGTGTTCAACAAATTTCTCTGCCGTTAATTCCGGGCGGTTCAAATATCCTCTAGCCAGTCCCTCTCCTGCAACATAGAGCTCTCCCGGTATGCCCATTACCTGAATGCGTTGATATTCGTCCAAAATATACGCTTGCAGGGTAGGAATAGGTTGTCCGATGTTGCTTCTGCCTTCGGCGATTTCTCGTTCCGTGATTTCTTTATATGTGACATGAACGGTGGTTTCCGTGATGCCGTACATATTGATTAATTGCGTTAAAGGATATTTAATCTTCCAGTCTTTCAAGAAGGATGGATTTAACGCCTCTCCGCCAAATATGATTTTTCGGATGTTTAAATTGGATTCGGAATATGCTCTCTCCTCCTGCATCAGTTGATAGAAATAACTTGGCGTTTGATTTAAAATTGTCACTGCTTCCGACTTTAACAATTGCAAATACCTTTCGGGGTTTTTTGCTGTTTGTTTCGGAACAATCACTAATTTGCCCCCATGCAGCAGCGCTCCGTACATTTCCCACACTGAAAAATCAAAGCAGAAGGAATGGAACAAAGTCCATGTGTCCGATGCGTTAAAATCAAAAAGGTTTTTGTTATTAAATAATAGACGGACCACATTTTTATGTTCAATGAGCGTTCCTTTCGGATTCCCCGTTGTTCCTGATGTATAGATGACGTAGGCTAATTGATTTGGGGCTGTCCTTAGATTGAGATTGGATGCTTCGGCGTCGTATGATGACGGATCGTCAAGGAAGACAGCATGATTTTGATAAGCGGTACATTTTAGAAGATGATTTTGCAATAATAATATAGAGACGTTAGAATCTTCAAGCATATAATGGATGCGTTCTTCCGGATATTCCGGATCGACCGGTACATAAACTCCTCCCGCTTTCAAAATAGCGAGGATGCCTAACACCATCTCCGGTGAACGTTCCGCCATAATGCCAACAAGCTGCTCAGCCTGAAGTCCTTTGGCGACCAAAGTTCGGGCCAACTGATTAGCGCGTTCATTTAATGCCCGATACGTCAGCTTCTGATCTTCAAAAACAATCGCCACTTGCTCCGGCGTTCGCTCCGCTTGTTCCTCAAACAATTGATGAATCGTCTTTTTGTTTGGATACTCGGCCGCCGTATCGTTAAACTTGTCTATCAGGAGCGATCGTTCATCCGCTGTTACTATATTCAGTTCTTGGACGCGAGTTTCCTGATCGTCCGCCATTTGCTTAATGATTTGCATGAAGTGCGCCTGCATCCGTTCGACACATGCTTGATCATAAACATCACGATTGTATACAAAACGAATTTCAATTTCTCCGGCCGGCATAACTATAAAAGTAAAATCGTAATGGGTATGTTCTTCCATATGAAAATCGATAATGTCTAATGCTTTGTCATCCTGCTTCATATGTTCTATTTGTTTCTCGACCGGGTAATTCTCAAATACCATAATATGATTGATCAACTGCTGCTTTTGCTCAGTTTGAGCCTGAATTTCATACAACGGAAATGTATCGTATGCTTGAGAAGCCAGTGCCCGCTCCTGGTTCATTTTCAATACTTGTGCAGCTGTCATTTCAGGTTGCGTATGAATACGCACGGGAATGGTATTGATAAATAAACCGACCATAGTTTCAATTCCCGGGATTTCTGCCGGCCGGCCGGATACGACAGTGCCGAAAACGACATCCTGACTCCCGTTATATCTTTGCAGCAATAGACCCCATGCGGTTTGTATCCATGTATTGAGCGTGACTTGATGGTGGCTTGCGGCCCGTTTGATCTCGTCTGTGAGCTGCTTTCCTAAACGAAACGCATGCTCTCCTCTTTCGTATCCTTTCGGCTGGTTGGAGGATTGTTCTTGTAACAAAACAGTTTGCCCTTCATAGCCTTCCAAATAATTACGCCAATAGGCTGCTGCCTGCTTGTGATCTTTTTTATCCAGCCATTCGATATATCGGCTGTATGGAGTGACGGCTCCCCGCTTCGGCTGCCTTCGCTCAAGAATCGCATAATAGGTTTCAAACACTTCTTTCGTAACAAGAGGCAAACACCAGCCATCCATTAAAATATGATGAAAGCTCCATATCAATCGCGCTTGGTCTACATCTGTCCTCAGTATCGATACGCGCATTAAAGCATCTCGTGTGAGATTGAATCCTCGCGCCTTATCTCTTCTCGCAAAATCGGCAATAAACTCGCTGCGTTGATGACTGTTCATGCTGCGAATATCTTCAACGACCGTTTCAATCGGCTTTTGCCGGAATACAATCTGCAAAGGCTGATCTTTCCATTCTGTATAAAAAAGAGTTCGAAGAATGTCATATCTTTCGGCCAGCTGCGCCAAACTCATCCTAAATGCCTCGATATCCAAGAAACCTTTCAGATCAAAAGCAGCTTGTTCAAAGTAAGCTTCGGAAGCCGAATCGATCAAGCTATGGAACAACATTCCTTTCTGCATAGGGGTTAATGGGTATATATTTTCAATTTCACCAAGGTGATGTGTTTGTTGCACAAATTGATCTAGTTCACCGATCGTTATATCTTTTAACGAAATATCGCTTGGCGTCAGGTGAATTTGATCTTGAGCATCACAATGTTCGATGACTTGCTGCAAACTGCTTTTTAAGAGATCGGCACAGGCTTCCATTGTTTCTCTTTGATATTGTTTACCGCAATAACTGATTGCCAACGACAATTGACCGTTTGAAATCATGCCATTGATATCAAGTGCATAGGGTATGGGGCGCTTGTCACTGACTGTTTTCCCGCTTGAGTAAGGAGATACCTCCATCCTGCCGTTTCGGAAATCTTGATCAAATTGACCCAAATAATTGAAACTGATTTCCGGCTGTCCGGTAAATTCGGAAGCCTTCGGGTGATCGGACAAATACTTAATCAGGCCATAACCTATTCCTTTTTGGGGGATCTTACGCAAATTTTCTTTCACTGTTTTAATCCGCTGCGAAATATCCTGGTCTGCCTTAATTTGGAGCGAAACCGGGTATAGGCTTGTGAACCATCCCACCGTACGTGAAATATCAAGGTCTTGAAAAATAGATTCTCTGCCGTGTCCTTCCAGATGAATGAGAATGTCTTCATAACCGGTCCAACGATGAATAGCCGTTCCAAGTCCGGTCAGCAATAAATCGTTAATGTCAGTCGTATAGGCCCGGTTAGATTTTTTTAATAAAGATTCGGTTTCTTCCGCCGTCCATTGGACGATGATCGTTTCACGGTCTTCGGCCAGACCGGTCTCCTGTTCTTTGTCCTTTGGCAATGTATGTTGGGGGTTATGTTTCTGCCCGAACCAGTATTGATTTTCTGCTTTGAATTCCTGACTTTCTGCATAACGTTTCAATTGTTCAGCCCATAAAAGGTATGAGTCTGTCTTCTTCGGAAGCCGGATCGCTTCGCCGTTTTGAAGCTGCTCATAAGCTGCTGCAATATCTTCAAGTAAAATCCTCCACGATACGCCATCGACGACCAAATGATGAATCGCTATCAGCAAATGATCTCCATCCTGACATTGAAACAATCCCAGTTTCATGAGCGGACCTTCGGCTAAATGGATGGATTGCTGAATGTCATTGGAGATCGTTTCTATCGTTTGGGCAGGGTTGTTTTCTTCAAGTAAGGAGAACACTTCAAGGCTGAATAAATCTCCTTCATCGATCCCCCGGTTTCGGGCTTGGTATCCATGTTCTGTCGGAACATAAACCATACGTAAAGCATCGTGATGCTCAGCAATCTTCCTCATGACTTTGCGAAGCTTCGATTCATCCAATTTCTCTTTCCAACAAAGCATGATGGATTGGTTATAATGATGCAAATCCGGATATTGCTGGGCGAAAAACCAATGCTGAATCGGTGTCAGAAGCGACCGGCCTTTAATTTCTCCTTGTTCAGCGATTCGGATGACCGGCTCTGCAAAAGGAACAACCCCAGCGATCGTCGGATGCTTGAACAAGTGTTTGATGTCAAGCTTATACCCTGATTGATATAAGCTTGATGTCACTTGAATCGACTTTATTGAATCTCCCCCCAGCTCAAAGAAATGATCGTCGATTCCGACGCGTTCTGCGCCTAATACCGACTCCCACACTCCGGCTAGGATTTTTTCCAGTTCTGTCCGCGGAGCTGTATAGGTATTGCCCGTGAGATTTCCTGTTGGAACAGGCAGTGCCTGACGATCTATTTTTCCGTTGGAAGTAAGCGGCATCGCTTTCAGCTGTACGAAATAAGCAGGTATCATATAGGCCGGAAGCTGCCGGGACAGATGTTCCCGGATCTCACCTGCGGTTAAAGAATGCTGTGCCGTATAATAGGCGCACAAAGATGTTTCCCCGTTGGTTTCTTGTGCAATAACGAGGGCTTCTTGAATCGGCGGTATATGAAAAAATGCGGCTTCGACTTCACCGATTTCAATGCGGTAACCGCGGATTTTCACCTGGTGGTCGATCCTTCCGAGGTATTCGATATTACCGTCCGGCAGCCGCCTGGCCAAGTCTCCCGTCCGGTACATTTTCCCCTCCGGTACAAAGGGATGCCGCAGAAACCTTTCCGCCGTTAATTCCGGCCGGTTCAAATAACCTCTGGCAATGCCGTCCCCGCTGATATAAATTTCTCCCGGGACGCCGATTGGCACCGGCTTTATGCTCTTATCCAGTACATAAATGTTCATATTGTCCGCAGCGGTTCCGATCGGCACTGATTCCCGTCTGTCGTTTTGCGGATCAAAGGAATAAATCATACAGCCGACGACTGTCTCTGTAGGGCCGTATTCGTTAAAGATTTCGATTCTGCCGCCGAATTGTCCGCTGATATTTTGGGCGAGACGCGTGCTTAAATTGTCGCCGCCAACAATTAATTTCCGAATGGTGCACTCAGGAGAGATGTTCATTTCTTTTAATAACTGCAAATGAGCCGGGGTTAATTTGATAATATCCACCCTCGGATCCTGCACAATGGAATAAAGCAAGGCCGCCCTGTTTTCTCCTCCGTAGACAATAATGGCATTGCCGGTAATAAGCGGAGTAAAAACAGACGTTACCGTCAGATCAAAAGCGATGGACGAGTATAGCGGAAAGTTGTTTTTTTCTCCTTTGACATATACCCTGCGGGCCCACCAAATATAATTGGTTAAGCCTTGATGCTCAATTGCCACACCTTTAGGCTTGCCTGTGGAACCCGACGTATAGATGACATAGGCCAAATCCTTCGTACTGCTGATCGGTTCAAGGTCAGAGCCGTCTTCGTGGTAAGAACTTTCCTCATCGATGAAAACCATTGTGCCCGTAAGTTCCAATTGCTTTCGGAGATGGCTCTGCATCAAGACAATATCAGCTTGGGAGTCATCTACTATATACTGTATGCGATGCTTCGGATAATCCGGATCAATTGGCACATAGGCACCGCCCGCTTTTAATACGGCCAGTATTCCAACTACCACCTCAATGTTATGATCGCTGATGATGGCTGCGAGCCGATCCGTCCGCATGCCCTTGGCTCTCAACGTTCGGGCTAATTGATTGGCACGTTCATTGAGCTGACGATACGTGAATTGTTTTTCTCCGCAAATAATGGCTGCTTGATCGGGTGTTCGTTTCATCTGTTCTTCGAATAACTGATAGATCGTCTTATCTCGCGGATATTCAGTTTTCGTATGATGATAGTCAACGAGAAATGTATTTGTCTCCGCTTCAGACAAAATATTTACTTCACCGAGAGTGAGGTCTGGCTGAAATAACATGATAGAAAATAGACGGTTTAAATGCCCGATTACCTGCATCATATACTGACGGTCATAGGCTTGTTTATTAAAAAATAACTTTACATCAATCGAGTCTTCCTCCATAGCAAACTGAAATAAGGCATCTGAAGCAGCCGTTTCTATGAAACGCTTAGAATGAATTTGCTCTAATGAAACAACCGTATGGATGATTGGCAAATGATTTGTATTGTAGTCCAGTCGCAGCTGTCCGGCCATTTTATCAAAGGGAACGTCCTGATATAGGATCGCTTCGTCCAGCGTATGTTTCAGTTCATGGAATATAGATTTAAACGTACTGTCGGCATTTATATTTTGTTTGATTAACATGAGCTGATCTAAACGAAGATCTTCATCAGTTTCATCTTCAAAGGTTGGAACCCCTGTAATTACACCCTCTTCCCCCGTGTATTTGTACAATAGGGACTCAATTCCGATCAGGAGAACCAGATAGACGGCCATTGGCGTTTGATTCGTCATGGTCAGGATGCGCCGTGATACATCTGAACTCAATGAACTGTGAATACAGTCAGATGCACTCGATACATCACGCTTTAATGTTGAGTCGGACACTTGAAACGAAGGGAATGCACTGGGGCGGTCTTCCGCGTGAAACATGCGGCCCCAGAACAACTCCTGTTGTTTGAATTCTGACATTCATATCCCTCCAGTTGGTTTCATTCCTGTTTTTAAGGCGGCTTGCGGCAGCCGCGGCATTCGTGCCGGGACAGCCGCGCCGGCCATTATTAGAAATCCAATTCGATTGTGCTTGCGAGGTGTTTACTTTTGTTTACTTTTTCGCTTAATTGAATTTCTCTTAAAGGAATGGATGGATTTCGTAAAATCGCCGAGAGGATCATGACGTAATCCTTGGCCAATACAGCAATGGTTTTCTTTTTAAATAGCTTCGTGCAGTAATCAAAGCTGCCTTGTATCTCATCCTGGTCTATTACAAAGGTCAGCTGTAAATCAAACTTGGCAGCCGTATTTGTTTGTTCGTAAGGTCTGACGGCGAGAGAGTCTACCTCAATATCCGTTTGTTCCGTATTTTGCATGACAAACATCGTATCGAACAATGGATTGCGGCTTAAGTCCCTTTTCACACCCAGTTTTTCAACTAATTCTTCAAAAGGATACTCTTGATTTTCATAAGCCTTCAGCATTGTTTCTTTTGTTTCCGTTATATAATCCATAAATGTCTTTTCCGCCATCGGAGCGGTACGGATGGCTAATGTATTTACAAACATTCCGATGATATGTTGCAAATCTTCATGCATTCTCCCCGCAATAGGTGTACCGACGACGATATCATCCTGGCCGCTATATTTAGCCAGCAGTATGGAATAGGCCGAAAACAAAATCATATAAGCGGTCGATTCGGTCAATTCTTCCAGCTGCTTTACACCTTGGATGACAGTCTTATCGAGCACAAAATTGTGCCGCTTCCCATCGAAGCTTCTCACCGGCGGCCTCGCAAAATCTTTCGGCAGCTCGAATGACGGAAGCTCCTCATGAAATACACCCAGCCAATACTCTTCCTGCCTCTTGATTCGTTCTCTTTGCTCTTTTTGCAGCTTCCATTCAGTGAAGTCTTTGTATTGAATACGGAGCGGAGCTAACGCTCTGCCGTCATACAATTGAATCAGTTCTTCGACAAAAATATTCATGGAGGCGCCGTCCGTAATGATATGGTGCATGTCAAACATAAAAATATGCCGGTCTTGTTCCAACTCGATGAGTCCAGCCCGAAGTAATGGAGCCTGGCTGAGATCGAATGGCCGCAAGAAGGCGCGGAAAAGTTCCTCAACCTCGTCAGGTGCTGCCTTATACCTTTCCATAGAGAACTCCATTTGCGGTTTGATCACCTGCACCAGTTCTCCGCGGATCATTTCAAATCCGGTGCGCAGCGACTCATGACGCTGGATCAGTCTTTGGAAAGCGATTTGTAAGCGATTCATATCGATTTTTCCTTTTAATGCAAGGATTCCCGGCATATTGTAGCTAAGTTCGCCGCCTTCGATCTGTGTTGACAGGTAAACCATCTTCTGCACGGAGGATACAGGATAGACATCTTTTTCTTTGGCAGCCGGAATATAATCCGGTCCGCAGGCTTCAGCTTCAGCAATGGCCTTTGCCATTTCTTCAACTTTCGGATATTGAAATACTTCTCTTAATGAAATGCTTTTATTGAATTCCTTATGGATTTTGGCAATGAGCGTCATTCCCCGTAACGAGTGGCCGCCCAGATCAAAAAAGTTATCTTTCACGCCTATTTCTTTTACCTTCAAAACGTCTTGCCAGATGCATACCAGCTTCTCTTCCATACTCGTCCGCGGAGCGACGTAGTCAGTCCCGGTTTGCAAACCGACTTCAGGAATCGGTAATGCTCTTCGATTTACTTTTCCATTGGAGGTTAACGGCAGTACCTCCAGGTGGATGAAGTATGAAGGAATCATGTAGCCCGGTATTTGATCAGCAAGTTTTTCTTTTAGCTGACTGATCGGCAATGATTGCTCCGCTGTAAAATAGGCATACAAATCGTTTTGTCCATCTGCATTTTCTTTTGACAGGACAACGGCTTCCTGAACATGCTCGATGCTTAGCAGAGCGGCTTCCACCTCGCCGAGCTCAATCCGGTAACCGCGGATTTTGACCTGATGGTCCATCCTTCCCGCATATTCAATGTTTCCGTCGGGAAGGTAACGGGCCAGATCACCTGTTTTATACATTCGTTGTTTCGTGTCATATGGGTGCGGAACAAATGTTTCGAGCGTCAAAGACTCCCTGTTATGATAACCTCTGGCTAAGCTGACCCCGGAAATACAAAGCTCACCGACGATCCCGACAGGCTGAAGCGTTCCGGCCTCATTTAAAATGAAAATCTCCGTATTTGAAATCGGTTTGCCGATCGGCTGAAGCTCCTGATTAATATTCGGATCAACGGTATACATGGTCACGACATGCGTTTCCGACGGACCGTAATGATTATGAAGAGTGACATGGTGGTGCGCCAGCATGTCACGCAGTATACTTGTTGCGATGAGCTGTTCTCCCGCAGCGATAATGTGATCCACGCACTCGGCAAACGGTTCGAAATAGTGTTTCTCCGAGCCAAGGAGCCTAAGGAACGCGGTCGGAAGAAATGCTGTTTGTACCCTGTGCGTTCTGACAAAATCATTGAACTGACGTATTTCCCGTTTTGCCTCATTGCTGATGATAAAGAGTGTCCCTCCGCTTGAAAGAGCGGAGAAAATTTCTTGATAGCAGACATCAAAGCTCATGGCAGCAAATTGCAGCACTCTGTCAAAACGCAGCTGCGTATGATCTCGTTCATATGCGAACAGATTCGTCATCGTTTTATGTTCTAATTGAACCCCTTTTGGCTTCCCTGTTGTACCAGATGTGTAAATGACGTACATTAAGTCATTTTCCGAATAGGAAAGTTGAAGATTATCTGTCCCACCTTGATATAGTAACGGATCGTCAAGCAGAAGTACTTCCCCTTCAAAGAGCGGCGGAATGGCATGACCTGCACTAGTCAATAGCACACCGGCGCCGCTGTCTTTCATCAAAAAAGCCCGCCGTTCATCAGGAAGTTCCGGATCGATAGGAAGAAATGCTCCGCGGGCCTTTAATATGGCTAAAATGCCGATCATCATATTTGCTGAGCGATTCGTGAGAACGGCAACCACCTGATCTGTGCCTACACCCTTATCTTGAAGGACGCGCGCCAGCTGATTGGAACGTTCATTCAGCTGACGATAAGTCAGAGTCTGATTTTCAAACACGACAGCTTCATGGTCCGGGTTAAGCTCAGCCTGCTGCTCAAAAAGTTGATGAATCGTTGGCGGAATACGTTTTTCTGCGGTTGCAGTATCGTTAAAGAGTTTCTGAATTTCACTCTTCTCTTCTTGTGTTATCATATCCAAATCAGCCAGCTCGGCCTCAGGTTGTTTGATAATCGAATCAATCAGCTGCACAAAATGCCCCATCATACGTTCGATCGTTTCCGGTTTAAACAGGGCCGTCAAGTATTCCATCGTGAAATGAATACCCGAGTCTTCTTCCACAGCCGTTAAGGTTAAATCAAATTTAGCCATCGTATGTTCGCTTGGGTATGGTTTGAAAGTTACGTCATTTATATCTAACTGTTCCTGCTCCGTGTTTTGAAGCACAAACATGGTGTCAAACAAAGGATTACGGCTCAAATCTCTGGCGATATTCAGTTGGTCAATCAGCGCTTCAAACGGGTAATCTTGATGTTCATAAGCTTTTAGGGCATTCTCCTTAACCTCGGACAGATACTGAGAGAACGTCTTCCCTTTTTCGGGGTAATTTCTCATCGCCAGTGTATTCACAAACATTCCGATAATGGGTTCCAAATCCGCATGCGGTCTCCCCGCTATTGGGCTGCCAACAATAATGTCTTCCTGGCCGCTGTATTTTGAAAGCAATAAGGTATAAGACGCAAGGAGCACCATATATAAAGTAGATTCGGTTTGGGATGCGAGCTGCTTTAATCCTTCGCTTTTTTGCTTATCAAGCGTGAAATGCATCGTAGCTCCCGCAAAATCCCGTCCCGACGGCCGTATATAATCTGTAGGCAGATGAAGGACAGGAACGTCGCCGCTGTACAGCTCTAACCAATAGGCTTCTTGGTTTTGGATCTGTTTTAACCGCGCTTCTCCGGTCTGCCATACTGCGTAGTCCTTGTACTGGATGCGCAGGGGCGGTAATGTCTCTCCTTCATAAATCCGAATAAATTCTTTAATCAATATGCTCATAGATGTTCCGTCAGAAATAATATGATGCATATCAAACAGCAGAATTCCGCGGTCAGGTCGAAGTTCAATCAGCCCCACACGAAGCAGCGGCGGCTTCTCCAGATGAAACGGGCGAATAAATTGGCGGATATAAAGGCCTGCATCATTTTCTTCTGCCTGATACCACTCTACTTCAAACTCTGCGTGATCCAAGACATACTGAACAGGTTCTCCGCCGGCCATTTTAAAACCGGTGCGCAAAGATTCATGACGTTGAATCAGTGCGAGGAAGGCTTGCTGCAGCTTATCACGATCAAACTTACCTTCGACAGCCATCAGACCCAGCATGTTGTAACTGAGTTCTCCGCCTTCCAGATGATTGAGAATGTACAATCGTTTTTGCGCCGAAGATACCGGATAATATGGTCTTTTCTCAATTGCAGGAATCCCGGCATACCCGGTTTGCTCCATCGTCGTGATTTCCCGCGCGAGCTGTTCAATGGTTGGGAAACGGAACACGTTTCGCAAAGGAATTTGGACATGCAATTGCTTTTGTATCTTTGCAATGAGCGCCGTTGCCCGCAGGGAGTGTCCGCCGATATCAAAGAAGTTATCTCGGATCCCCACCTGCTCTAAACCGAGAACATCCTGCCAAATTGCTGCCAGATGGATTTCTGCCGAAGTCTGCGGCGGCACGTATTCTATGCCTCTGTCCCGCTTTTTGACCGGAGTCGGTAATAGCTGACGGTTCAGCTTCCCGTTTGGCGTCAGCGGTATCTTATCCAACTGCACAAAATTTACCGGTATCATATATCCCGGTAAATACCGTGCCATACTTTCGCGAAGTTCACTGATTTGTATTGGCTTATCCGCAGCATAATATCCGCATAGGTAAAACTCTCCATCTTTATCTTCAAGGGCAATTGCGGCGGCTTCTCGAATATCAGAAACGTTCAGCATTACCGATTCGATTTCACCGAGTTCAATCCGAAAACCGTGAATTTTCACCTGATGATCAATCCGGCCGATAAATTCAATATTTCCATCCGGCATCAGGCGGGCCAGATCACCGGTTCTATACATTCGGTCCGTCGGGACAAACGGATCGGCAGCAAATTTTTCATCCGTTAGTTCCGGCAGGTTCAAGTAGCTCCGCCCGACACCGTCCCCTGCAATATACAGCTCGCCTTGAACGCCCACAGGCTGCAACCGCTTTTTTGAATCAAGAATGTACATGCGGTTGCTGCCTAACGGCTTGCCTATAGGGACATGAATTTGACTGCGTACCCAAGCATCGGCAGAACATTCAATGTTGAAAAGGGACGCATCTACGCAAGTTTCTGTAGGTCCATATACATTGGTGATGGCAGGCGCAGCGCCATAATCGCCGAATAATCGCATGAGCTGATTTACTGTTGTTTTAGAAAGAGCCTCTCCTCCTATTAAAAGGTGCCGAAGCGGGACTTCCTGCAAATCACCTGCAGCTATCAAGAGCTTTAAGTGGGCAGGTGTTCCGTCGGTTATGTCAATGCAATGCTGCCGATAGTAACGGCATAATGCTGCACCGTCTGACACGACTTCTTTAGGAGCAATAAACAGGGTATGTCCTAACAACAAGGAAGCATACATTTGCTGAACAGAAGCATCAAAATAATATGGAGCAAGCATGGCTACATTCAGCTCGGCATCATAGGCAGAATAAACTTGGCGGCGAAGTCCTTCAATCAGGTGAATGACCTGGCGATGTTCAATTAACGCGCCTTTAGGCTTGCCCGTCGTACCGGAAGTATAAATGGCATAGGCCAGTTGACTCGACTGATAAGAGAGCGCAAGGCCGTTGTCTTTTTCGTGATAGGCATGTTCCTCTATGAGATCGATACATGTCCCTGGGAAGCCGATGTTATTCTGCAGCTTCTCACGATAAAGCAATACGCTGATGCCCGAATCACTTAAAATATAACGGATGCGTTCAGGCGGAGAATCAGGATCTATCGGCAAATATGCTCCGCCCGCTTTTAAAATCCCCAAAATGCCTACAATCATTTCCAGAGAGCGTTCAGTCATAATGCCGACAAGCTGATCCGCCTGCACTCCTTTTGCCCGCAAGGTTCGCGCTAGCTGATTGGATCGCCGGTTCAGTTCTCCGTAGGTTAATTGTTTACCCTCGAATACAACCGCCGCATGGTCAGGTGCACGATGCGCTTGTTCCTCGAACAACTCATGAATCGTTTGTTCACGTGGGTAATCCATCTCGTCAGATTGAATACGACTGAGCAGATGTTCTTTTTCTTGCTGAGTCAGAAGCTCCAATTCTTCTATTTTGACAGATGGTTGCTGCAATACTTGCTGCATGAGCTGTTCAAAATGCCCGCGGAGCCGCTCCACTTCTGATTTTTCATATTCGTTTTCATTAAAACCGAAATGGATGGCAAGCTTTTCGCCAGGAATGACAACCACATTCAAATCATAGTGGGAGTGTTCTTGCATATGAAAATTCATGATGTCCAGTCCCGCATCATGATGGCCTGCCTGTTCAACTTGTTGTCCTATCGGATAGTTTTCAAAGATCATGATATGGTCAATCAGGTTTTGTTTTTGTTCCGTTTTTGTCTGAATTTCATATAAAGGATAGGTATCGAATGCTTGGGAAGTCAATGCCTTTTGTTGAACCATTTGCATCGCTTCAGCAAAAGAGCTGTCCTCATCACAGCGGATGCGAACCGGAATGGTATTGATGAACAGGCCGATCATCTGTTCTACACCAGGAATTTCCGCAGGCCTTCCCGACACGACACTGCCAAATACAACGTCCCCGGACCCGCTGTATTTCTGTAATAAAACCCCCCACAATGTTTGGATCAACGAATTTAATGTCACTTGATGCTGATTTGCGATCTGCTGCAACCGTTTTGTCTGTTCTTGGTCTAATTCGCAGATCACATTGGCATAAGCATATGCTTTTTGTTCATGCTGCGGTCGTTTATGAAGAAGCCTGGTTTCACCTTTATACCCTTCAAGATACTCGCTCCAGTACCGTTTGGCCGCTCCCTGATCTTGGAGGTCAAGCCACTCGATATAGTCGCTGTAAGGAGCTGCAGATGGTGGTTCTGTTTCCCTGCCTTCTTGCAAGGCGCTATAATGCTCAAACACTTCCTTCGTGATAAGAGACAGGCACCAGCCGTCCATAACAATATGATGGAAGCTCCAAATCAAATGATATTTACGGTCTTCCATACGGAAAATCGCTATGCGCATCAGCGGACCCCGAGCCAAGTCAAATCCTTTTGCCTTGTCCTCTCTTTGATAGGCAGCGATTTTATCCTCACGCCGGTGCTCCTCTATGTCACGCAAATCTGCAAAATAAATTTGCGGTTTTTGTGTTTTATAGACGATTTGTAAAGGAGTATCGTTCCAGCCGCTGTAAAAACGGGTTCTGAGCACGGCGTATTTTTCAAATAATCGTTCCAAGCTTGCTTTAAACCAATCAATCTTTAACTCTCCCTGCAAATCGAACGATGCTTGTTCGAAATAAGAATATGAGTCCTCATCCAGCAAGCTGTGGAAGAGCATTCCTTTCTGCATCGGAGTGAGCGGATACACGTTTTCGATCTCACCTGAATACGGCAGTTGAATGAGGAGCTGGTCCAATTCATCAATGGTCATGCCTTTTAACAAAATATCGCTTGGTGTCAGTTCCGATTGTTCTTTATGAACGCAATGCGTAATGATTGTCCGCAGGCGGCTTTGAATTGTTTCCGATAGCCGCTTGATCGTTTCTCTTGCGTACTGTTTGATGCTATAACTGATCGCAATCCTCATCCGGCCCTCGGTTATCATTCCGTTTATATTCAATACATACGGTCTGGCTTGATTCCCGCTTGAGTCTGAACCGCAGGAGTAGGAGGATAATTGAATCGCATGCTGCTGCAAATCTTGGTCAAACTGCCCCAGGTAGTTAAAACTAATCTCCGGATTCAGTTTTGATGGCATTGACCCGCTTAAGTACCTTGCTATTCCATATCCGATCCCTTTATGCGGAATTTGGCGCAGTCCTTCTTTGGTCGTCTTGATATAATCAGAGATTTCTTTGCCTGGCTGCGCGTGAAGCACAACCGGATACAGACTTGTGAACCATCCAACCGTACGGGAGATATCCATATCTTGAATCGTCTGTTCTCTTCCGTGTCCCTCTAAATGTATCGGAATCTGTTCAAGTCCTGACCAATGCGATATGGAAAGACCCAGAGAGGTTAAAAGCAAATCGTTTATTTGAGTGTTATAAGCGCGATTCGCTTGTTTTAATAACAGCTCCGTTTCTTCTATAGTCCATTCCACGGTTTCCGTTTGACTGTCCTTTGAAGTCGTATGTGTTTCATGAAAATCCTTAGGCAGCGGTTTCACATCGGTTTGTTCGATCTCTGTCCAATATTCCTGTTCTTGTCTTATGGCTTCACTTTGCGCATATTCTGAAAGCCTCTTGGCCCATAATTGGAAAGAGTCTGTTTTTTGCGGCAGTTGAATCACTTGCCCGTTCTCAGCTTGTTTGTAACCATTAGCCATATCATCCAATAAAATGCGCCATGAAACCCCGTCTACAATCAAATGATGGATGGCAATCAGCAAGTGATCTCCATCTGCACATTGAAACAATCCGGCCTTCATTAACGGCCCGTCACCTAAACGCATACAGCCTTGTATCTCATTAGCCTTGGCTTCAATTGTCTGCCCCGGGTCGGATTCTGCTTTCAGATTCAGGACTTCAAGGTGGTACAGCCCGCTTTGAGCAATCTCTGCAAACTGTGCCTCGTACCCCTTTTCCGTCTGCTGGAACGTCATGCGGAGCGCATCATGATGTTCTGCAAGCTTTTGCAGGGTTTGACGAAGCGGCGTTTCCCGAAAACCTTCCGGTGCATACAGCATGACGGCTTGATTATAATAATGCGGTTCTATTGTTATGTGATCAAAGAACCAATGCTGAATAGGAGTCAGGCTGACTTTTCCTTTGACTTCACCCTGATCGGCTATACGCAGATTCTGCTTGATATGCGGACTCAAATCGGCAATCGTTGCATATTGAAACAAGTCTTTGATTTCCATTTTGTATCCGCTCTGTTTTAATCTTGATGACACTTGGATTGATTTAATAGAATCTCCGCCAAGGTCAAAGAAATTATCCAGAATACTGACGTTCTCTGCACCTAATACAGCTTCCCAGGCGGAAACTAATATTTCTTCCACTTTTGTTCGGGGAGCCTTATACTCTGCTCTGTCCTGCAGCCCGAAATCCGGAACCGGCAGCCCTTTTCTGTTTATTTTTCCGTTGGAGGTTAAAGGCATTTCATCCAGCTCGATAAAATAGGCCGGAACCATATAACTTGCCAGAGTATGAGACAATTGTTTCCGGAGCCGGGAAACCGTTATTTGCCCGCCGCTCACGTAATATGCACACAATTGTTTAAACCCGTGGATATCTTCTCTAGCTGTAACAACAGCTTCCTTAATCGCTTCTTCTTGATGCAGTGCCGCCTCGATCTCGCCTAATTCGATACGGTAGCCTCTGATTTTCACTTGTTCATCCATTCTGCCCGCATATTCAATGTTTCCGTCAGCCAGCCACTTCGCCAAATCTCCGGTCTTATACATCTTGGCTCCGGGTTCAAACGGGTCATCGACAAATTTCTCTGCCGTCAATTCCGGCCGGTTCAAATATCCTCTTGCCACACCGGCACCGCTGATATAGATTTCTCCTGGAACACCGACCGGCGCGGGTTTCATATTCTCATCCAGCACATAAATGCTCATGTTTGCTGCAGCCGTTCCAATCGGTACCGATTCCCGCCTGTCCTTCACGGCATCGTAACGGTAAATCATGCAGCCGACAACGGTTTCCGTCGGTCCGTACTCATTGCATATTTCAATTCGGCCTTCAAACTGTTTATGAATACTTTGGGCTAACCGGGTGCTTAGATTCTCCCCGCCCACAATCATTCTTCGGACAGCCGTTTTATGGGCGATATTCATTTCTTTCAAAACCTGTAAATGGGCCGGCGTCAATTTAATGATATCCACCCTCGGGTCCTGCACAATCGATGCAAGCAGTGCTGTTTTGTCCTCTCCGTCATAGACGATGATCGTATTGCCTGTGACAAGCGGTGTGAAAATAGAAGTCACCGTTAGATCAAAAGAGATTGACGAATACAACGGGAAGTTGGTTTTCTCGCCTTTTACATAAACCTCTTTCGCCCACCAAATATAATTGGTCAAACCTCGGTGCTCGATTAATACGCCTTTTGGCCGGCCTGTGGAACCTGACGTATAAATGACATATGCCAAATGGCTAGCATCACTTATCGGTGCAAGGTCAGAGTCATTTTGGTGATACGAGCTTTCATCATCCAGTAAAACCGTGACGCCTTCATAGGCAAGCTGTTCCCTGACATCTCGCTGCATCAAAACGATTCCGGCTTGAGAGTCATCCAGCATATACCGGATGCGGTCTTGCGGATATTCCGGATCTATAGGGACGTAGGCTCCACCTGATTTTAAAACGGCAAGGATCCCGACTACTGATTCGATACTGTTTCTGCTGATGACAGCCACAGGATGATCCGCCTGCACGCCCTTCGCTCTTAACGTTCGCGCCAGTTGGTTTGCCCGCTTATTGAGCTCTCCGTACGTGAGCTCCCTGTCCTTATCGATGACGGCCGCTTGATCGGGCGTACGCTGCGATTGTTTTTCAAATAATTGATAAACCGGCGTCTGCGGAAATGGTGCAGCCGTGTCGTTAAGAGTATGAAGAAGGGTTCTTTTTTCGTTTTCCGTTAACAATTCCACTTGCTCCACCTGGATATCCGCATCTGTCATGACTTGATGCAAGATTTGCATGAAATGTTCCCGAATCCGCTCTATAC
Organism: Bacillus sp. SN1; assembly: GCF_002796895.1. NCBI lineage: Bacteria > Bacillati > Bacillota > Bacilli > Caryophanales > Bacillaceae > Bacillus > Bacillus sp. SN1. The sequence goes on along the minus strand of NZ_PHIE01000001.1, from coordinate 591,844 downwards.
TTGAGCGATCATACACACTGGCATTGTATTCAAAATAGATGTTCATCGCTTCGCCCGGTACAACGGTCAAATGAAAATCATAGTTGGTCTGTTCTTCCATTTGCACGTTGGAAATTGTGATGGATGATCCGTTTTGCCGGCCTATGCTTTCCATATACTGATCAACAGGATAATTTTCGAATATCATTAAATGTGTAATTAAATCTTGCTTTTGCGTTGTACGTGCTTGAATATCGTATAGCGGGTACGTCTCAAATTTTTGAGACGCTACTGCTTTTTCCTGCGCTTCTTTCATAAGTTCGGTAAACGTTGTCCCGGCTTCACATCGGATCCGGACGGGAATGGTGTTAATGAATAAGCCAATCATGGTTTCCACGTTTGGAATTCCAGCCGGTCTTCCGGATACAACACTTCCAAAAACAACATCTCGGCTTCGGTTATATTTCTGCAGCAAAACCGCCCATGCCGTCTGCAGCAGTGTGTTCAGCGTGACATGGTGTTTGCCGGCCGTCTGCTTCATTTTCAAAGTGAGGTCGGTGCTTATTTCACATGTCACTTTCTCCGGAATGTATCGCTCATCTTCCGCCGCATGGTGATCCTTAGGGAGGATGGTTTGCTCTTCATATCCCTCCAAATACTGATCCCAATAACGCATGGCCTCTTCTGCATCTTGCCGGCCGAGCCATTCAATGTATTGACTGTACGGAGTAATCGACGATTGTTCAGGCTGCTTTTGCTGAAGCAAGGCAAAGTAATGCTCGAATATTTCTTTTGTAATCAGCGGCAGGCACCAGCCGTCCATCAAAATATGGTGAAAACTCCATATAAAACGGTATGTCGTATCATCCGTACGAAGAATGAGTAACCGCATTAACGCGCCTCTTTCTAAGTCAAACCCCTGTAACTTATCTCTTCTGGCATATTCCTGAATCATCTCTTCTTTTTGTGATTCCTTCATCTCACGTAAGTCAATGAATTCAAAACCGATCTTTTTCGTTCTGAATATGATTTGCAACGGCTGATCTTTCCAGCCTCTGTAAAAATTCGTGCGGAAAATATCATATTTTTGTGATAAGCCATCCAAGCTTTTCGAAAATGAGTCAATATCCAGATCTCCATGCAGATCAAACATCGTTTGCTGAAAATAGGCACCTGAACTGGGGTCAAACAAGCTGTGAAACAGCATACCCTTCTGCATCGGTGTTAATGGATAAATATTTTCTGCTTCGCCCCATTCACGCGTCTGCTCCAAGAGCTGTTCCAGTTCGTCTATTGTGATATCTTTTAACAGAATGTCACTTGGCGTCAGGGTAGTCTGCTGCCGGCTTACGCAATGCGCAATGACTTCATGCAGACTTTCTTTCAAATTTCGTGCAAATTGCGCCATAGTCGATCTTTCGTATTGTTTGTTGCTGTAGCTCAGTGTTATCGATAATTTCCCTTCAGCTATCATGCCGTTCAAATCAAGCACGGCCGTTCTCTCTTGGTTTTCATTCATCGATAACCCTGTGGAAAAAGGCGATATGCGTAAAGCTTGATGCTCCAGGTCTTGGTCAAATTGCCCCAAGTAATTAAACGATATTTCCGGCTTCAGCTGCAGACTGGCGGCTTCCGGACGCCCGGATACATATTTGATGATGCTGTAATTCATTCCTTTATCAGGAATACGGCGCAGTCCTTCTTTGACGATCTTAATCCGCTGCGACAGATCTTTTCCGGCTTCCATCCTCAGTACGACAGGATACTGGCTTGTAAACCATCCTATTGTCCGGGAAATATCCGCATCCGGAATAATCGGTTCTCTCCCGTGGCCTTCCAAATTCACGAGAATGTCTTCTATGCCAGTCCACCTGTGAACGGCGAGTCCTAATGAAGTCAGCAGCAGATCATTGATCTCCGTGTTGTAGGCGCGATTCGCTTGTTTTAATAATTGCTCTGTTTCCTCTTTTGTCCATTGAATCGTCACTTCTTCGCTGTCTCTTAATAACGAACCTTTGCCGATGTTGTCCTTGGGCAATGGCTGCGGTTTCATGCTTGACAGCTCAGTCCAATAAGCAATCTCCTGTTCCATGTCGGTTTCCGCCGCATACTTGGACAATTGATCCGCCCAGAATGGAAATGAATCTGTTTTTTGCGGGAGGCGGATCGTTTGTCCGCGCTCTGCCTGCTCATAACCGCTTGCAAAATCCTCAAGTAAAATTCGCCAGGATACTCCGTCAATCGTCAAGTGATGAATTGCAATCAGCAAATGATCTCCGTCCGGACATTGGAACAAACCAAGCTTCATCAAAGGCCCTTGTTCTAATACCATGCTGCTTTGAATCTCATTCGCTTTATCGGCAATTGCTTGAGCCGGATCTGTTTTCTCTTTATAATTCATCACTTCCAGATGGTATAATTCACTTTCATCCGTGCCTGTAATTCGCGGAGCATATCCATTCGGCGTTTTTTCAAAAATCATCCTCAAGGCATCATGATGCGAGGCGATGCGTTCCATCGTCCGGCGAAGCAAAGCCTCTTTAAAGCCTTCCGCCGAATATAACATGACGGCCTGATTGTAATGGTGTGCATTCGGCATTTTTTGTTCAAAAAACCAATGCTGAATCGGGGTCAGACTTGTCCTGCCGTTCACTTCCTCTTGATCAGCCATTCTGCCGAGCGGCACTACAAACTGACTTAGTTCAGCAATCACGGGGTATTTAAACAGATGCTTCATATCCACCTTGTAACCGGCTTGATACAATCTCGAAGACACCTGAATTGATTTAATCGAATCTCCGCCAAAATCAAAGAAATTATCCAGAATTCCTATACGCTCTGCTCCTAATACTTCTTGCCAGATAGACGCCAGCAGTTCTTCTGTTGAGTTTCGCGGGGCTATGTATTCGTTATCCGTCCGCGTTTTTTCTTCGGCAGCAGGCAAAGCCTTCAAATCAATTTTCCCATTGGAAGTGAGCGGTATGTGTTCCAAATGGATAAAATAGGAGGGAATCATATAATCCGGCAGTTTACGGGACAAATCGTCTCTGAACTGCGCAACGGACAAAGAAGGCTCGCCGACATAATAGGCATACAATTGCTTGGCTCCGTCTTCGGCTTCCCGCGCAACGACTGCAGCTTCACGAACTTTTTCAAGATTGCACAAGGCTGCCTCTACCTCGCCGATCTCGATACGGTATCCGCGAATTTTCACTTGAAGATCGATTCGCCCTAAATATTCGATCCTTCCATCTGGCAGCCATCTGGCGAGGTCACCCGTTTTATACATCTTTTGACCAGGGAGGAGCAAATGCTGAACAAACTTTTCTTCCGTTAATTCAGGCTGATTGAGGTAGCCGCGGGCCACGCCGGCTCCACCGACATACAGCTCTCCAGGTACGCCGATCGGCTGGATTTGATGGTGCGCTCCTAAAATATAGGCTTGGTGGTTGGCCACCGGTTTGCCGATTGTGATCTGTTCATCAGCGGACTGGACAGGGTGAAATGTAGATACCACGCTATTTTCTGTCGGTCCGTATTCATTATTGATTCGGATGTGAGGCTGCAGAGAATATAGCTTCTCAACTGTATCTGCTTCCAGCTGCTCACCGCCTACAACAACATGCTGAACATGAATGAAGTCCTCTGCATTCATCTGTTCGATCATCGTTTTCAGAAGACGGGGAGAAGTTGAAAAATGTGTAATCCTCTCTTGTTTCATGGCATTTTGAATGGCGAAAAGGTCTTTATTCTCTTCGTTCGGCAAAAGATGCAAGGTTGCACCCGAGATTAGCGGGCCGAAGAAATTTAAAATGAATGCATCAAAAACATAGGGATACAAGACAAGCACTCGATCCTTGGCAGAATGCTTGAAAAACGCCTTTTTCCACTGGAGCGAGTTCACAATGCCGCCGTGTTCAACCATGACCCCTTTCGGCTTTCCTGTTGTGCCCGAGGTGTAAATGACGTAGGCTAAATGGTTGTGTTCCGCTATGGGTGATAACAATGAGCAATCGGCATGGTAAGATGCTTCATCATTCAGATCGATCGTCGGTCCGTCAAAGGTGAGGATGTTTTTCAAATGGCGCTGAACAAGGAGAACATCTGTATTCGCATCATGAAGCAAATATTGAAGCCGCTCTTTTGGATATTCAGGGTTCAGGGGCACATAAGCGCCCCCCGCCTTCCAAATGGCTATAATAGACACGATCATCTCTAATGAACGATCAGCCAGAATGGCGACTAACGTATCGGCTTGAACTCCGCAGTTACGCAATGTTCTTGCCAAACGGCAGGCCTGTTCATTCAATTCCCTGTATGTCAAATGGCAGTTTTTGAACTTGACGGCTGCATGATCAGGCGTTCTTTCTGCTTGCTCTTCAAATAACTGATAGACGGTTCTGCTCCCGGAATAATTTGCGCTGGTGTCATTAAAATCAAATAATAGTTTCTGTTTTTCCGCTTCGGGTATGACCTCTGCCTTATGGATCGCAGCTTGGGGCTGAAATAAGATCACAGACAGCAGTTGATCCAAATGAGATACAATTTGATCCATATAGCGCTCATTGTACAGATTGCCGTTATAAAAAAGCTTCAAATGAATCCCGTTGTTCTCCAAATCAAAGTGAAACAGCGTATCGGTTGCAGCATCTTCTTTAAATTGCAAGGAATGAATTTCGTTAAGTGAAACGACGGTATGAATCAACGGCATATGCTCATCATTGTATTGCACGTTCAGATGCTGAACCATTTTTCGAAACGGCAGGTTTTGATTTTTCAGCGAATCATTAACGGCTTCTTTCAGTTGCTCGAATACGGTTTTAAACGTGCTCTGGCTTGAAAGCGTATTTTTCAAAAGGACAATGGTGTTAACGGCTGACTGGCTGCTTTTTTGCTTCGATACCGTTGGAATGCCAAGAATCAGCCCCGTTCGATCCGTATATTTATACAACAAGCATTCAATCCCTGCCAATAAAATCAAATAGGCTGCCATTTCAGAATGATTAGACATTGTAATTATTCTTTGGGATACTTCCGGAGATAAGGAACGGCAGATGCATTTTTCCTGATAGCCGGTACGGGCCAATGGCGCCTTATCTGCTGCTTTAAAGTAAGGGAATGCGCTTAGGCTGTCATCTTCATCAAACAGGTTATCCCAGTACGTTTCCTGATTTTTAAATACCGACATTGGAGCACCTCATTTTGTATAATTTAAACAAATAAATATATGCTTTTCCCTAAAAGTTCAATTGAATAGAATCAAGCATGTTCTCTTCTTCCTCATAGCTGCTGCTCAATCCGATATGTTCGATTAGAATGCTTGGTTGTTCTAAAATCGCGGATAGAATGTGTAAGTAGTCGTTTGATAAAGCCTCGATTCTGCTTTTCTTAAACAGTTTTTTCGAATATTCAAACAGGCCGTGATAGTTGTCTTGGTCCGCCTGAATCGACAAGGTCAAATCGAATTTGGCAACCGGATGATGAAACTGATACGGCTTGAGCTGAAGGGAATCGAGTGTCAATTCAGCGTGATCGAGATTTTGCAGCACAAACATCGTATCGAACAAAGGATTGCGGCTTGGATCTTTCGAAAGATGTAAATGCTGAATCAATTCTTCTAACGGGTAGTCTTGATTTTTATAGGCATTCAGCATGTTTTCCTTTACTTCGTTTAAGTAGGCATCAAATGTTTTACGGCCCGCCGGCTGATTGCGGATGACTAACGTATTGACGAACATTCCCACGACCGACTCCACATCCAAATGATTCCGCCCGGCAGATGGCGTTCCTACGACAATATCCTCTTGTCCGCTGTATTTGGATAAAAGAATCGTATAGGCTGCCAATAAAATCATATACAGTGTAGCTCCTGTGTTTTCTTCCATTTGGCTTAAGCCTTGTTTCAAGTGTTCCGGTATAACAAATTCAAAGGATTCGCCTTCGTAATCACGTACGGCAGGCCGCTCGTAATCCGCAGGTATGTCCAGTACAGGAATGTCATCACGAAACTGATCCAGCCAGTACGCTTCCTGACTTTTGATATTCCGTTTCTGAATATCTGATTGCTGCCAAACTGCATAGTCTTTATATTGAACAGAAAGCGGATCGGGTTCGTTCCCCTCGTAGAGCCGGCTTAAATCTTTCATCAGAATGTTGACGGATACGCCGTCAGAAATGATATGATGCATATCAACCACAAGCACATGCCGCGCAGGTTCTAGTTCAATCAGTGCGGCCCGCATCAGCGGCGGTTTGGCTAAATCAAACGCTTGGATGAAATCAAGCACACGATCGTCCGCTTCTTCTTCGCTTGCTTGAATACGTTCTATTGTAAATTCGACGTTCTGATGAATACGCTGTGCCGGTTCGCCTTCATATAATTCAAAGCTGGTCCGCAAAGCTTCATGACGCTCGATTAATTTTTGGAAAGCGGCGTTTAACCGGTCGGGATCAATCGTCCCTTCCACACTCATGGCACCCGTCATATTGTAAGTCAGCTCGCCGCCCTCTGCGTGACTTAACAAATACATTCGCCTTTGAGCTGAAGAAACTGGATAATAGGGCATTTCCTTTGCTGCCGGGATCGGTGTATATCGATTTTTGTTCATGTGTAACGCCTTGTCAGCCAATTGTTCAATGGTAGGAAACTTGAATATGTCTTTTAGCGTCAGGTTTACATCCAGCTTTTTATGAATTCTGGCGGCTAAGGCCGCCGCGCGAATGGAATTTCCTCCGAGATCAAAGAAATTATGTTTGATCCCCACACGGCTTATTCCGAGCACTTCCTGCCATAAATCTGTCAGTTTGGACTCCACCTCATTGCCCGGCGGAACATATTCAGCTGTCTGTTGCAGACTTGCTTCGGGTGCGGGCAGTGCTTTACGGTTTATTTTCCCGTTGGACGTTAATGGCATATGCTCAAGACGGACAAAATAGGACGGAACCATGTAGTCCGGGAGCTCCGATGACAATTGTTCCCTAAGCTGCCCAGCCGCTATAGGTTTGTTACTTACGTAATACGCGCACAATTGTTTTAGGCCGTCTTCTGCTTTTTCGGCTGTAACAGCGGCTTTTTGCACTGCTTCCACGTTATGCATCGCTGCTTCGATTTCACCAAGTTCGATTCGGTGTCCCCTGATTTTGACTTGTTCATCGATGCGTCCGACATATACAAGATTTCCATCCCTCAATCGCTTAGCCAAGTCCCCTGATTTGTACATCTTCGCTCCTGGGATATACGGATTATCAACGAACTTCTCTGCCGTTAAATCTGGGCGATTCCAATACCCTCTGGCAACGCCGGGTCCGCTGATATACATTTCACCGATTACCCCGATCGGAACCAGGTTTCTGTTTGCATCCATCACATAAATGTCCGTGTTGGCAGCCGCAGTGCCGATCGGTACAGATTCCCGGTTGTCCCGTTTTGCGTCGTAACGGTAAATCATACATCCGACGACAGTTTCCGTCGGCCCGTACTCATTGAAAATGTCCAGCCGGCCTTTAAACTGCTCGCTGACACTTTTGGCCAGACGGGTGCTTAAATTTTCTCCGCCCACAATCATTTTCCGTATTGTGGTGCCGCCTGCTATATTCATCTCCTTGATTACATGCAAATGTGCCGGGGTCAATTTGATGATGTCGATTCTTGAGTCCTGCATAATCGCAGAAAGCACAGCGCTTTTGTCTTCTCCGTCGTAGACAATGATGGTATTTCCCGTCACCAGCGGTGTAAATATCGAAGTCACCGTCAGGTCAAAAGAAATGGAGGAGTATAATGGGAAGTTGGTTTTCTCTCCTGTCACATAAACTTCTTTCGCCCACCAAATATAATTGGCCAGCCCCTGGTGCTCAATGAGTACACCTTTCGGATTTCCAGTGGAACCCGACGTATAGATCATGTAGGCCAAATCATGCGCATTGCTGAATAATTCAAGATTTGAGCGGTCTTCATGATAAGAGTTTTCCTCATCTAAAAGCACAACTTCACCATCATAAGGTAATTGATCTTGCAGGTTGTGGTGTGTCAACACAATCTTCGCTTTTGAATCCCTCAGCATATAATGGATCCGGTCCTCAGGATACTCAGGGTCAATGGGCACGTATGCGCCGCCGGATTTCAGCACAGCCAAAATTCCAACAACCAGCTCGATACAATGAGGAGAGAGGATGGCAACGAATTGATCCGCTTGTATGCCTTTTCTCCGTAACGTTCGCGCCAATTGGTTTGCCCGTTCATTGAGCTGTCTGTACGTATACCGCTCATTGCCAAAAATAACGGCTTCATGATCAGGCCGCTGTTCCGCCTGAATTTCAAACCATCGAGAAACCGTTTCGTTATGCGGATACGACGTCTTTGTGTCATTAAACTCCGTCAGCAATTGATACCGTTCGGTTTCAGACAGCATAGGAACGGAAGACAACGTCATCTCCGGCTGCTTAACAAGGCTGTGTAAAATGCTGATATAGTGTTTTGTGATCTGTTCAATAGTTTCTTGTTCAAACTGTCCCGGTTTAAAATCAAAATGCATCTCTATCTGTTGCCCGACATCTTCGACCGTCAGCATCAAATCATATAAAGAGACTCCGGGGTTTCGCTCTTTCACCTTAAATGTACATTCATTGTGCGTTATTTCATGAAATTCAATATTTTGAAACACAAACATCGTGTTAAACAGTGATTTTCCTGTTGTTTCCCGCTGTACATTTAATTTTTCAACCAGCCTGTCGAATGGATAGTCTTGGTTTTCGAAAGCGTCAAGCGTCTGCCGCTTTACTTCTTCCAGATAATCCATAAACTTTCTATTGGCGTGCGGCTTCGTCCGGATTCCGATGGTTTGAATGAAAATCCCGATGATATTTTCGACATCCGGATGATTTCTTCCTGAAGCAGGCGTGCCTACGACAATGTCTTCTTGTCCTGTATATTTATGAAGCAGCACTTTGTAGGCGGCCAGAAGCACCGTATAAAGGGTCGTTCCCGCCTTTTGCGCCAGATCTTGCAGCGAACGGATTACATTCGGCTGCAGAGAGCACGTCACGCGCTGCCCCTCGGAAGACCGTACCGCCGCTTTTGAACCATCTGTCGGCAGTTGAAGAACCGGGATTTCTTCTTGAAATTGTTCCAGCCAATATGTCTCCTGCTGTTTCATGGCATCCTCATTCAGCCATTGGTTCTGCCATTCTGCGAAATCTTTATATTCAAATTCAATGTCCGGTAATGGTTTCCGATGATATAAGGCCAGCAATTCATTTGTAAGGATGTTGATGGAATAACCGTCCGAAATGATATGATGCATATCAATGAGCAGCTCATCCTGCCCGTTATCAATCTTGATCAGCTCCGCGCGGACCAAAGGAGCTTGTTCCAAGCGGAACGGTTTTACGAACCGGTCTGCATAGTCATCAAATTCGTCCCGGCTCATTGTCCGAACATGAACGTTAACATCAACTTCGTTTTCAAGTTTCTGGACAATTTCGCCGTCTGAGATTTCAAAATACGTGCGAAACGCTTCATGCCGCTGTATGACTTGCTGAAGAGAAGAAATCAGGGCCTGCTCATCGTACTGCCCTATAATTGATATTTGGCCGAACATATTTTGAGCCAATTGATCCGGTTCCATTTGGTGAAGGAAATATACTCTTTGCTGCGCCGGTGATGTCGGATAATGCGCTTTTTTCTCAGCAGCCTTCATCGGGAGGTACATGACTTTCTTTTCATTCTCAATGAAACGTGCTAATTCCTTAACAGTCTGGTGATTGAAAAATTGTCCGATGGAAACTTTTTGATGAAATGTCTTCTGAACTTTGGAAAGCATCAGCGTCGCTTGGAGTGAGTTTCCTCCCAGAGCCAGGAAGCGATCTGATCTTCCAACCCGTTCAAGGCCGAAAAGTTCCTCCCAAATCTGCGCCAGCTGTCGCTCCGTTTCATTTACCGGCGCCTCGTAGGCGTCAGCAAAGTTTGCCGTTTTGCTTACTATTGAAGAGACCCGCTGCTGGTGATCGGCATACAGTTCTTGTAAATCTTGCTGTTCTTCATCGGAAAACATCATCAGGGCATCAAGAGGGACAGAATCCTCCTCAACCATTTTTTGCAGCAATTTCGTAAAGCCCGCTCCCCACTTTTTCATGATTTCCGGACTGATGACGTTCGTTTTAAAGTCGAAATCAAGAACATATTCTTCATTCGCGTCTGTTATGTTAAGAAATAAATCGTACAGCATGCGTTTCACCGGGTATGCAATGGGCTCCGCCTCCGCCTTTCCGAAATGCAGCTTTCGAAAAGGCATGTCCAAATTAAAGATAATACGCATATCCGGCACTTGATCGTGCGGAAGCTGACTGGCTACCAGTGTCATCGGAACAGCTTGATGCTGCATGGCGTGATTCACGTTTTCTTTCATACTGCCAAGATAACCGGATAAAGTGCTTTCTGAAGAAGACGTATTCTTAACAGGAATCATATTGACGCAATTTCCAATCAGAGCATGATGTTTCATATGCGATTGACCTGCTGTAGGAATCCCGATCACAAGACCCGTCTGTTTGGTTAGCTGGTGCAGAAAAAGATGAAATGCGCCCAGCATTGTCACAAATACACTATTTTTCATCCGAATGCTTAATGATTTTAAAGCCTCGCTTAAAGGCCGTCCAAGCCTGATGGTACATCGGTCTCCCTCATATCCGTTCGGATAACGGGCGGAAGCGACGCTCGGCAGGACTGCCTGCTGTATCGGTTCAGAGAAATGATGCCGCCAATAACGGACGCCTTCTTCATAATGGCCGCTATCAATCTGCGCCTGCTGCCAGTCTAAATATTGACGAAATGAAGGAGCAGCCTCTTTTGGCGGAAACGGTTTTCCTTGTACAATTGCTGTATAGTTGCTCTCCAGCTCTTGAATAAAAACAGCGATTGACCATCCATCGGCAATGACATGATGGAACGTGAGCACAATCAGATGTTCATCTTGAGTCGATGTAAGCACATGGATTCTAAACAAGGGCTTTTGTTCATGAAAATGAAATGGCCGCTTGGCATCTTCTGTCAGCCAATTCTGCATTTCCAACTCCCGTTGCTCATCCGGGTGACCGGTAAAATCAATGACAGGAATGTCTATATTTATCCGTTCCTGCACCTGCTGTACCTCGTCATCCACATGAATCACCGTACGTAAAGCCTCGTGGCGGTCGATGATATGCTGCACGGCTTGTTTTAACAGCGTATGCTGCAGTTCACCCTCCACTTTTAGCATAATAGACTGGTTTAAAGCTGCAGAAGCTCCATTCCCATAATGGGATGCCATAACCAATTGTTTTTGTTCAGGTGAAAGCTCGTACGTCCCGGATTTTTTATGGCTGCCGTCGTTAGGGGAATCCGGGCCTTCCGGGATAAATCCGCCTCGGCGAAGATCCTTCACCGTGTCTTTAACGGCTTGAATGATATGTTCAATATCATCCGCGCTATGCGCAGCAGACAAGAAGCAGTTGCGTCCTTCCCATACATAGACCCCTTTATAATTGAGATGGTAAAAGAACAAGTCGTTATCAAGCGATGAGACAAAACGGAATAAAGAACCGAATTGAACCATACGGATAGGCACTTGCGATTGTTCAAAGTAGCGATTTAACTGATCGACCAGGGAGGTAGTGTTTTGATTTAGCTGCTCATACAGGTGTTCTCCCTCGGTTTGTAAATGGCGAAGCACGGCTAATGACATTCTCATGGTAAGCGGGTGAGTATTGAAGGTGCCGGCCACAAACGTGCGTTTCGCCTCATCCTGTGGATAGGAGTCGTCCCCATACTGCCAGGTTCCCCCGTCGATCGCATTCATGAACTCAGCTTTTCCGGCAACTATCCCTAACGGCTGTCCGCCGCCGATGATTTTTCCGTAGGTCACCAAATCGGCTTGAATGCCGAACCATTCCTGCGCGCCGCCGAGACCGATCCGAAATCCGGTAATAATTTCATCCATAATCAGGGCTGTCCCGGATTGCTGCGTGATCGCCCGCAGTTCTTTCAAAAATGCTCCCGGCTGCAAATCCGGCCTGCGGCTTTGTACAGGTTCTACCAATACGGCTGCCAATTCATCTCCAAGACTGCGAATCACATCGAGCGAATCTGGATTGTTGTAATGCAAAATAATCAAATCATCCATAAAGCTCTGCAGTATGCCTGGAGCAAGCGGATTCGCAGACGCAGCCCCGCCTTTTGTACTGGCAACCCCTAATACGCCGTCAAACGTACCGTGATAAGAGCCTGAGAACGCCACAACTTTCTTTCTTCCTGTTGCCGCCCTTGCCAAACGAAGGGCAACCATGACGGCTTCTGTTCCGGAATTATAGAAAGCGACCCTTTCTACACCGGTACATGTGCGGATTCGATCGGCAACTTCACCGGCGACATCCGACATCGGGCCGAGCGGAGGCAACGATGAACGGATTGAATCATCGATAACCTGTGTAATAAAGGGCGGATGATGCCCGAAAAGATTAACCCCGAATCCCATGGTGATATCGATATATTCGTTTCCATCAATATCCCACATCTTGGAACCGTCAGAACGTTGGGCAATAATCGGGTACACGATTTCCTTCCAGTATGAACGGAAACTGGACAAGTTGCGGTTGTTTGCATGAGCAAATCGGGTTTTGTCCGTATATTGTTTGGAACCTTTCGTTTTATCTGCGTATTTCCCGATGAAATCTTCTAAATATCGTCTTTGCTGTGCGGTATAGTGTCCCTGTTCATACAGGTTCTGGGGCTGAAAAGGAACATAGGGTTTCGCTTCTTGAGCCAATTTCTTTTCTGCAGTGACGGTCGGCGTCCCTTGCTTGACAGAAGGAATTGATTTTTCTAGTGCTTTAGCGTAGTCTTTCACATCGGAATGATGTCCGCTGTTTCTCAGCAAATTAAAGCTATTTAATTGAGCCTGCAAGGTATCCTGAATTAATTGATTCTGAGAAGCGATTATTTTTTCGAGCATGTGCTCTTGATGCTCTTCTCTGTGACCAGATTCAGACTGTGTTTCTGAAATGACCAGTTTTTCCTCCGCCGGAACATTCTCTTGAGCTGGTGCGGATGCAAAGGACGATGGAGTGGTATCAGCCAAGTAATCTATGACACTTTGAAGGTTGTTCATCGTATCGAAAAAACGATCCATCGGGATGTCTACACCAAATTCGTCAGCGATGGCTTTTTTGACCTGTGACAGCATGATGGAATCCATTCCGAGCCCGATAAAATGCGCATTCAAATCGAGTTCATCCGCTCTGATTCCCGAAGCATTGCCGATTACAGTTTTCAGAAAGGATTCAATATGCGCCTTCGTTTGATTGATATTCAATGCCGCTTCTCCTCTCTCTTCGTCCTCGTTTAAGCGCAAATGGTCAGCTTCAGCCCAGCATCGGTTCCGTTCAAACGGATATAAGGGCAATGGCGTTTTTTGTACAGTTTCACCGGCATAAAGCGCGCGCCAATCTATAACGGCTCCTTGCACAAATAATTCGGCGGCGCGATTCAGCCATGTGATTCGTTCATCATGCGTACGTATACACTGCTCAATCAGATCAGCAGCTTGTTTATTCAGCTCTTCTTTATGAGCAGGCAGCATTTCCTTCAAGTTCTTATAACCAATGTGTACCCCGGGAAGATGGCTGTCTCCTTGAACCACGGAGGTCAGCTTGTCACATAATTCTTGCTTACTGAATACAACCATGGCCATACCATGATCCAAATGAGCCCTTCCTGTACTGGCTGTATAGCAAATGGACTTCAATGAAGCTTGGCTGCCATCCGATACATATTGCCGATACTGCTGCGCGAGTTCATAGAGTGAATTTTCAGTATGAGCGGATAAAACAAATAGGTGCGGCTCATTTTCGTCCGCGAGTGCTTCCTCACTTTGAGAAATATATTCTTCCAACACCACATGAGCATTCGTTCCGCTAAAACCGAACGAGCTGACTCCGCCCCGCAGCGGCTCATCCCCGGATGTGAACTCCGTAACTTCCTGATTTACATAAAACGGTGAAGAGTGAAAATGAATGAACGGATTGGGTTCATTAAAGTGGGCTAACGGCGGGTTTTTCTTTTGATTCAGCATGAGGACAGATTTGATCAGCCCAACGACGCCTGCCGCTTCAAACAAATGACCGATGTTCGATTTAACAGAACCAATCGCACAAAATTGTTTTTTTGCTGTATACTTTTCAAATGCTTTACAAAGCCCGTTAAATTCAACCGGATCTCCAAGCTTGGTTCCGGTGCCATGCGCTTCGATGAATGACAGCGTTTCAGGAGCAATGCCCGCGTCTTTCCAGGCCGTTTCAATGACCTCAGTCTGAGCTGCCGGGTTCGGTGCAGTAATACCTGCGGTTGTTCCGTCTTGATTCATCGCGCTCCCTTTGATCACGCCGTAAATATGGTCTCCGTCGCGAACAGCATCCTGCAAAGGTTTTAATAGGACTGCCGCCGCGCCTTCACCTGAGCCCGTGCCGTCTGAATCTTTGCTGAACGTTTTCGTGTACCCGTCCGAAGATTCCATATCAAGTCCGATACGCATCGGCAAGAGCGATGTCCGGATACCTCCGGCAATAGCCATTACACACTCGCCAGAATTTAAAGATTTGCACGCCATATGAACGGCAGCAAGCGATGAAGAACAAGCTGTATCCACTGTGACCGCCGGCCCTTTTAGATTTAAGAAATAAGCGATTCGGCTGGCTAACACTGAAGGAAGATTGCCTACAATATATTGATGAAGTTCCTCCGGATAATTGGCAGAAAGGAGGCGTTCATAATCGTAGCCCACCTTCGAGTACCCTGCATATACCCCGACCCGACTCCCGTTCATGCTGTTTCCGGCATAGCCCGCATCTTCCATCGCATGCCATGCAGACTGCAAAAACAGTCTTTGATTTGGATCCATAAACTGAGCCGTTTTAGGAGCTAAACCGAAGAACGAATAATCAAAGCGGTCGATTTCATCTAAATAGCCACCTTTAACAAACTGATTCTCATTGAATTCACTTTGGATGGACTTTAAATAATCCGCCGCATCTTTCAGCCGAGATGCAGGGTATTCTCGAATGCTGTGCTCTCCTTTTTCAAGCAGATTCCAAAAATCGCTTTTAGTCGATGCTCCCGGGACATTGAGCGACATTCCGATAATGGCAATGTCTTTCGGCGACATTTGGCTTCGCTTCTCTGTCACATCATGATTGATTTCAGCATGGTTTTCAGACAGAAATGCCGCTAAATCAGTGATGGAAGGATACGTAAACAGGTCGGAAACGGCAAGCTTGCGCCCAAATTTCTGTTCTATGCACTCAGCAATCTGCGATAACTGTAATGAATTTGCTCCCATATCAAAATAACTATCAGTGAGGTGAACCTTTCTTCCATCGAGCACTTCGGAAAAGATAGACAGCAATTCCGTTTCTATCTCATGAATCGGCGTCTGTCCGGATTTTTCAGGGCGGCTCTCCAAAAATTCATTGATGGCGGCAGACTCTATCGAAAAATTCCCTGCCTCATACTGTCTGGCCAGTTCATATCGCTTAACCTTTCCGCTGGTTGTTTTTGGAAGCTTTCGGATCGGAAGGACTTCTTTTATGTTCCAGCCGCCCCGCTTGTACAAATACTTTTTAATCTCTTTGACAAGCGGGGCAAATTTTTCAGGTGATTTTTTGAAAA
The DNA here is from genome assembly GCF_002796895.1 of Bacillus sp. SN1. Taxonomy (NCBI): domain Bacteria; kingdom Bacillati; phylum Bacillota; class Bacilli; order Caryophanales; family Bacillaceae; genus Bacillus; species Bacillus sp. SN1. The sequence continues at coordinate 576,171 of NZ_PHIE01000001.1, read as the reverse complement.
CAACAAAGAGCACGATTTCTCCGCTTCGCGTCTTTTGATCATATACACCGCAGGCGGCAACCCTTCCTAAGTCAACCTCTTCCATTTCAATCGCGACCCGTTCAATATCGTGAGGGTAGATATTTTTTCCGTTCACGAAAATAATGTCCTTTTCTCTTCCGGTTACGACTAAGTTACCACTTTCACTAATGAACCCAAGGTCTCCTGTTTTTACCCAGCCGTCAGAAGTCAGCGCTCTGTCCGTACTTTCGGGGTTGTTATAATACCCTTGCGTCACATTGTCTCCTTTGATCTGGATATGGCCGATGATTCCGTCTTCTGCTCTTTCATTTTCTCCGTTGGAGATTCGAATCTGACAATAGTCAATAGGTTGTCCCACTTCGACGAATGAAGCGCAATTTTGATCTTCTTTGCTGACTTTTACAGCTCTTTCGCCGAGGTTTAAATGATCGCGATGCAAATAAACGGGGACGAATTCTTCGCCTGTTTTAGAGAACGTTGCGCCGACTGAAGCTTCCGCTAAACCGTAAACATTTAAAATGGCGGATCTTTTCATATTGAATGTTGCGCATCTTTTTAAAAATTCGTCACATAGCTCCGGCAATATCGGTTCTGCACCGTTTGCGATGACTCTGATATGGGATAAATCCCAGTCTGGTTCGTTTTTCAGAAATTTAAGGAAGTAGTTGTATCCGAAATTAGGAGAGGATAGAATGCTGGTTTTATGTTCATGAGCTTTTTTCATCCAAAGGATAGGTCTGCGAATAAATAATTCTGTAGGCATTAGATTTTGATTGATTCCGACTAAGAAGGGAACAAGGTGGCAGGCGATGAGCCCCATATCATGCGTTAAAGGCATCCAAGATAAGAAAGAGTCTTTCGAATCAATGGACAGAGCATTTCGAATGGCACACGTGTTATGTATTAAGTTGTGATGCGTTAACATGACTCCTTTTGGATGTCCTGTCGATCCTGAAGAAAATTGGATAAAGGCCAGTTCATCCGCATCAGGTTCATATATAGAAGCGGGGTAATCGTAGGTTTGATCTTGAATAATGTCAGATTTCTCGTTTAATTGATGATGGAAATCTTGTAAATCGTGTTCTGCGGCGTATTTCTTTATTTTATCCAATACTTTCTCAGAGGCAATCAGATACGGATGATTTAATATATTCCAAATGCGCCAGACCTTCAGCTTATGGTCATCATCTTCTCCGATACTGACCGGTACCGGGATCATTCCTCCTAATAAACAAGCCCAAAAAGCAACGACAAATGATTTGTTTTCTTGGATTTGAAATACAATTTCCTGCTTCGGCTGAATGCCGATATGCTGTAAATAGCCAAGAAACCCCTGTGCCTCATCAAACAATTGGCGGTAAGAGACAACTGTCTCTTTTTTATCGGATTCGATAAAACGGATCCCGCGATCAGAGATATTGCTTCTTTCCCGAATGACATCGACTAAGGTTTGGAATTGACTGGTATACATAGGTCCCCTCCTGGGCGCTTTATTTTAAAATCCGTAATTGTTCCCAAGCCGGAAGCTGTTTAGCCTCGCAAATTAATTTGCACAAATGGATCGAATGTTCGAGTTCTTGTTCTGAAAGCTCATCTTCATGTATTTCCATTCTCTTTTTCAGCTCTTGGATTTGCGTAAATAATGGCGTAGTCATGTTGGAATAAGCCAATGAATCCTTATTGTAATTTCGCGCAATGGTGGATTGAATCATCAATTTATTCAGTTGTTTTTTGCGTAAGTGGAGAATATTTTTATTTCTTTCCGTTGAATTGGAAAGTAGATGAAGATCAGATGTCTGCCCTAAAGAATAAGGTGCAATATGATTCGTTATTTTTCTCAGCAGACTGGCTAAGACATTCTTTGGGCCCATTTCGATGACTTCCGTCACTCCGTGTAAAAGTAAGTAATGCATCGATTCTGTCCATCTTACCGGCATCGTCATGTGCTGCTTGAGATGTTCGTTGATCGAATTTCCGCTGCTGTAAGGGTGAGTCGTGACATTCGAAATGATCGGCCATGCGGCATCCCGGAAGGAATACAGGTGTAATACAGTCTGGAATTGTTCGGATGCTGATCGTATCATCGAACTGTGAAAAGGCGCACTGACATTCAAATAAGTATATTTGGCCCCCTTTTCCTCCGCTATCCTGATGACACGTTCCACAGCTTGCCGATGTCCGGAAATCACATGCTGCTGGTCTGAATTCATGCAGGCGACACCTGCGGGAAATTCTTCCGTCGACACTTTCGAACATATTTCTTGCAATGTTTGAAGATGGAGCTGAGTCACGGCGGCCATCGCCCCCTGCTGCTGAGGATCCGCATTTTGCATAAGAATTCCCCGCTGCCTTACAAGTGTAACGGCATCATGAAATGAAAGAGCGCCGGCACAGACAAGCGCAGAGTATTCGCCTAAACTATGACCTGCAAGAAAGCGAGGCTTAACCCCTATCTCCTGCATATACACTTGAAAAGCAATCACACTGACGGTTAAAATAGCGGGCTGCGCATTCATTGTCTTTGTCAATTCATTTATATCACCGTTAAAACACAGTTTTTTTACATCCAAGGAGATCGCATCGCTCGCTTCTTCAAATAATCTCTTTGCGAGCACAAAATCATTCCAAAAACTTTTGCCCATTCCTACAAATTGAGATCCTTGTCCAGGAAATAAAAAGGCAAGATTGTTCATGAGCTCCCTCCGATCACATTGAACAGGGATACAATATTATACAAAATATCCCTTTATCTAACATCCTAGCATGATTATAATAAATGTGTATAGAATACTTTTGTAGGAGTTATTGTTCGGTTTTACAAAGGGCCTGGATTACATTTGTTCATTAAATATAAAATGGGGCTGACACCGAGAAATCAGTCTTTAAGAGAGATGACAGGAGTCGGAATGGAAGGCTGTTACCGACTCTTCTTCACTTAGACCGCGCCCTCGATGTACATATGTTTTAGGTCTATCGGCATAATTGTGTCAGAAATTCCATATTTTTTTGTTTTTTTATAAAAATTAATCTGTATATCTGTGAAGGATTGTAAACTGATGGCGCTTGTTTATAGATGTTGCACAAGAAATGGATCTTGATGAGTAAACTCTGCGAGGTTGAAATACGACGCAGAACATATGAATGATCCTGCTTGGAAACTGATTGACGAAGTAAATCGGTCCATTACATTGCTGAATGCGAGCTGCATCATCATAAGAGGAATATATCATTAGAAACAAATTGTTTTGGTTCTGGTTCAGTCTTGCTGTAGGCTGATAGGGAATCAAGGCGCGGAACTTTTCAATCTATTGAATTCCGGCTGCTTCTTCTGCTGATTCCTGTTTCCATTGTTCTCTTCTTTGTAAGACATTTCGTTAGCACTCCGCAAACCCCTTTCGAAACCCGTCATATTTTGTCATCCATATGTGAACAAGGTATTCAGGCACAAAAAACAGCCGTTCAGAGCGGCTGTTTTTTTCAAGAGTATAAGAACTATTGAACGGTATATACGCCGTCAATGACTACGGCCTGACCTGTGGTTTGCCCTTTTTCTACCGTAGCTGTTTGATGTACGGCAATCGTTAAAGGGCGGATCGTTTTGACCGGTTCATTAACGCTTTCAAGCTGAATCTGCATAAAATCAGGTGTCCGAGAAGCCTTTATGTAATAAGCATTCACCGCTTCCTGTAAACCGTTGTAAGTGATGAGCTGTTTTCCGTCTTGTTCATGGGAACGTCCTGGGAAGTTCTCATTCTGACACTGTAATATGTTTTTTCTGCATCACGTTCTTTCTCACCTGAAAATTAATGTTAACTAAATAACGTTAACACTTAGGTTCCTAGCAAAATGCGACAACCCAAACTATCAAAATGGTAACTTAATGAATCTGCAAGGCCTCATTACTTTTTCATGTTTTGTTCATATTTTATTAATTGTTTATTCAACACTGTCCGCTAAAGTAATCCATATCAACAAATAAGACAGCCATCCGCATCTTTTATGAAGGGAGGTCAAAGCCGGGTGCCGTTATGCTGAAAGAAAAAATAAAGACATTAGGCCGTTTTTGCACCGTGGGCGTCGGCAATACGCTGATAGATTTTGGTGTCTTCTTTCTTCTCACCGCTTGTCATGTCCCTTATCTGCCGGCGCAGATCTGCTCCTATTCTGCAGGTATCATCAACAGCTATGTGTGGAACCGGAGTTGGACGTTTCGTGTTAAACGTAAGGCCGGCGGGAAAGAGATCGTGCGCTTTCTCATGATTAATATTGCCGCGTCTGGGATTACCTTTTTGCTGCTTTATTTGTTTCAAAAAGGCGGCTGTTCGCTTTTGGTGAGTAAGCTCGCCGCCACTATCGGCGGAATGATGGTGAATTTTATCGGAAACCGAATCTGGGTATTTGGAGATTCGCTGAAAAACATACAGGATCAGGAGTGAAGATGAATGAGAAAAAAAGTGAGAAAAGCGGTCATTCCCGCAGCGGGTTTAGGAACGAGATTTCTGCCGGCGACAAAGGCGCAGCCGAAAGAAATGCTCCCGATCGTCGACAAACCAGCAATCCAATACATTGTAGAAGAGGCCGCAGAGTCAGGAATTGAAGATATACTGATTATTACAGGGAGAAACAAACGCTCGATTGAAGATCATTTTGACCGGTCGGCGGAATTGGAATTCAATTTGCGGGAAAAAGGCAAGACGGAGACGCTTAAGGAAATGCAGCAGATTGCCGATTTGGCCAACATTCATTACATCCGCCAGAAAGAACCCCTCGGATTAGGCCATGCGGTGCTGTGTGCGGAGCATTTTATCGGAGATGAGCCTTTCGCCGTTCTCTTAGGCGATGATATTATGGTGTCTGAAAAACCGGCTCTTCGGCAATTAATGGATGTATACGATGCTTATGGCACAGAGGTTGTCGGAGTACAGTCAGTTCTCCCTGAGGATGTCAGTAAATATGGTATTATAAATACATCAGGCTCTCAAGGGCATGTGTATGAAGTGACAGATTTAGTTGAAAAGCCTTCTCCTGAAGAAGCGCCTTCGGAAATCGCCGTGATGGGACGTTACGTGCTGAATTCTTCGATCTTCCCCGTTTTGAAGTCAATTGGCAGAGGCGCGGGCAACGAAATTCAGCTCACAGATGCGCTTCGTGAGGTTTGCTGTAAGCAGCCTATCCATGCCCGGCTGCTGGAAGGAAATCGATATGACATTGGCGATAAGCTGGGCTGTTTTAAAGCGAGCACTGAAATCGGCTTAATGCGCCCCGAAATGAGATCTCAGCTTTTGGCTTATTTAGTAGATGTGATCAAACGGGAAACGAAAGAAATGCTGCGATAAAAAAATTGTAACCATCTTGCTCGTCAATCAGTCATATAATAGTGAAAAAGATTAGGACAGGTTGTGAAGAATGTGGGCAGTTTGATAAGCGAAATTTTAACATGGCTGACGAATATGGGATATGCGGGCATTGCAATTGGCTTAATGATTGAGATCATCCCGAGTGAAATTGTATTGGCCTATGGCGGCTATATGGTATCGGAAGGCACGATTGGATTTATTGGCGCAATTATTGCGGGTGTTATCGGGGGCACCATTGCCCAGATCTTTATTTATTGGATCGGACGCTATGGCGGCAGACCGTTTTTGGACAAATACGGGAAGTACTTATTGATTAAAAAGCATCATATTGACATGTCAGAAAACTGGTTTCAAAAGTACGGAACGGGTGTTGTCTTCTCGGCACGTTTTATACCAGTTGTCAGACATGCGATATCCATTCCCGCAGGCATTGCTAAAATGCCGTTTCTCAAATTTGTGGTACTGACTGTACTTGCTATCATTCCGTGGTCTATCTTGTTTGTTTATTTAGGCATCCAGCTTGGAAGTCAGTGGGATGACGTTGAGAACATTGCAGGCACTTATACAACGCCGATTATGATACTGGCGATTGTCGTTATCGCCCTTTATTTTGTGATTAAAAAACGTGCAGCCATATTTAAACGATAGCTAGCGGATATGCATAGGGATGATTGATTCTCCCCTATGCATATTTTTTTATCTGCGATGCTGGTTTGCCAGCTTCAAATGCTCCGCTAAAAATGCGACAAATACTTCATCACGAACGAGTGATGCGGCATAATTTCTTTTAATAAACCATTCTGCTTCTTCAAATGCTGCGAATGTTTCATCCTGTGTTTCCCCGTTAATTTGGATATTCCACTCGTTGTTTAAAGGGAACAGAAAAAATCTCATTTGTGCGCGATTTTCGTATAATGATCCGTTCGCTGATCCCTTTAGATTATAGATGTTACGGAAAGCATCAGGCCGGACAGGATCAATCCGGAATGCTTCAGCAACAAACAAATCATATACTTCGTCGGTTATCGAACAGCCTGATGCCTTTGCATGCCCTCCTCCTCCGTATCGGCCGGCGATTTCTGAAACATCGACGTAATCATGAATGGTGCGCAGGCTGACCCGTTTTGACCCCATGCTTAAAATCGCAATGTAATCGAGATGCGGATTTTCTTTTCCGAGCCTGTTTCCAAGTTCTGAATGGTACGATTCTGCGTGAACGATGCCCACACAGTGTTCATGAACAAAGGTTTGCACCATTTCCCTTTTCTTTCTCCGTAGATAGCGCTCGATTTTTGCGTCTTCTAAATCAAGCAGTTTTTCTTCAAAATCATCAAAGAAAAATTCATCATGCGCAGAAAGACGCTGAATCATTTTTTCTTCAAATTCATCAATTGACAGCAAAAAGAAAAGGTCATTAAGCCGCTTCGCCTGTTTTTGATCGTACCGCTCCCACTCCCATGTATCATATTGGCGGACGAGCTCTGTGAATTGATCTAAGGCATTTGTCGGTTTCATGAAACCATTTTCAACGAGATAGCCATATAAAAGCGATGTGGCCGATGAAAGCCGTCCATCATCGTATTCCACTTGAACAAATCCCCATTCATGCTCATTTAAATGAAGGGCTGTTTTATGGTGGTCAATCAGCTTCACTTTTCCGCCCGCATGAACATACTCATTCAATCTCTCTTCGTTTTCTTCGTTGACGGCGAGATCGGTAATGAATAACGCGTCTTGTCTGTTGCTCTCTTTCGCTTTTTCTAAAAAGTACTGGACTTGAGCGTTTAAGCCGTTGACAGAGTTATACCGGACCTCAACATCTTTTCCGAATGCCAATTTTGCTACGATTCCGCACCCTACTCCGTCCAAGTCGTTATGTGAATATAAATGATACATAATGTAGGCCCCTTTTTATGATGAACTGACAATTGCCGCTAGAGGTGCGGCAGCCTTTATTTACTATTCTAAAAAACATAGCGTTTTATGCAAAGTTGATTAGTTTACATAATGTAATTATTGTAAATATATAAAAGGAGCGCTTTTTTACGCTCCTGAGTCATTGCTTTTATACCGGATACACCGGATGCTTTCGATTTGTAAATGTCATTTCCTTTGTCATGTATGCCTTCAGCCGTTTGTCCAGCTCATCCCGCAGCGAATTGGCTGGGATCACGGCATCGATGATCATCTCTGAAGCCAGGCGGTATATATTAATGTCCTCTTTATATTCCTCCCGTTTGCTGCTGATAAATTGAGCCCTCTCTTCTATCGGCAGCTCGGCGATTTTTTTAGCATAGACGGCATTTACAGCTGCTTCAGGACCCATGACGGCGATTTGAGCGGTTGGGAGCGCTAAGCAGCAATCTGGTTCAAAGGCCGGCCCAGCCATTGCGTACAACCCCGCACCGTACGCTTTTCGGACAATGACAGAGAGCTTTGGTACAGTTGCCTCCGACATCGCTGAAATCATTTTTGCCCCGTGCCTGATAATACCCGCTTGTTCTACCTTTGTGCCGATCATAAAGCCGGGGATATCTGCTAAGAACAGCAATGGGATATGAAACGCGTCACATAAGGTAATAAACTTAGCCGCTTTGTCTGCGGAATCGTGGAATAAGACGCCTCCTTTTACCTTTGGCTGATTTGCAATAATACCGACAGGCTGTCCTTGGATTCGTGCGAGGCCCGTTATTAATTCTGGTGCAAATAAAGCTTTGATTTCAAAAAATGAGCCTTCATCAATGACCCGCTCAATCAGCTCATGCATATCAAAAGGTGCATTTTGGTTTTGCGGAATGACGTCGGCAAGCGGGATGTCGAAGTGTTTTGGCGGGCGTTTCTTTTGCATGGGCGCTTTTTCTTGATAATTTGCCGGAAAGTATGATAAATAAGCCCGTGCCAGACGTATGGCTTCTTCTTCAGTTTTTGCAAGAATATCTCCGCAGCCTGAGATTGAGCAATGCATACGGGCGCCTCCCATTTCTTCGAGGGACACTTTTTCGCCAATGACCATTTCTGCCATCCGCGGCGAGCCTAAATACATGGAGGCGTTACCATCTACCATGACGACAATGTCACAGAAGGCTGGAATATAAGCGCCTCCTGCCGCAGACGGGCCGAAAAGCAAGCAGATTTGCGGAATGCGTCCCGATAATTTGACTTGATTGTAAAAAATTCTTCCTGCACCGCGTCTACCTGGAAAGACATTGATTTGGTCGGTGATTCTGGCACCCGCTGAATCGACTAAATAGATGAGCGGACAGTTTAATTTTTCGGCTGTTTCTTGAATGCGAATGATTTTTTCAACGGTTTTCGCCCCCCATGACCCTGCTTTAACCGTTGAGTCATTTGCCATCACACAGACGGTTTGGCCGCTGATTTTGCCGATGGCGGTTACGACTCCGTCAGCGGGAAGCCCGTCTGACATGCATTCCGCAAAAAAAGCGTCTTCAAGCTCGATGTCATCGTCAAACAAAAGAGCAAGCCGCTCTCTGACAAAGAGCTTGCCTTTTTCTTGGTTGCTCTTATGATACTTTTCCGCCCCGCCTTTTTGTATCCGTTCGGCCCGTTCTGTTCGTTCCTTTTCATAATCCATGAGCATTGCCTCCCTTTTATATTCCCTTATATACGGCCCGTCTTTTTTCTTGAAACGCCTGAAGCCCTTCTCTCCTGTCTTTAGTCGGAATAGTATGTTTATATGCTTTTTGTTCAATCGCCAGACCAGTAGCAAGATCTGTTTCCAACCCTTTATTGATTGCGAATTTAGCCTGACGGACAGCGATCGGCCCGTTAGCAGAAATGGCTGCGGCCAGTTCTTCTGCTTTTGGCATGAGGTCACAAGAAGCCGTGACCTGCTCTACAAGACCTATCTCTTTTGCTTTGTGTGCAGTTACACGTGTGCCTGTATAAATTAATTCTTTTGCTTTTCCTCTGCCAATCAGACGCGGCAGCCTTTGGGTTCCTCCGGCGCCTGGGATAATGGCTAACCTTGTTTCTGGAAGGCCCAGCACAGCAGATTCAGCTGCGATTCGAAGGTCGCATGCTAATGCCAATTCAAGCCCGCCGCCTAATGCGCTTCCGTTTATCGCAGCTATGACCGGCTGCGGCAAGGATTCAAGTAAAGCCGCGGTTCTTTGAATGAGAGATACACTTTCCAGAACCTGATCTTCTTTCAGTTTTATCCGTTCTTTCAGATCTGCCCCCGCGCAAAACGCTTTTTCACCGGTGCCTGTGAGGATAACGCAGCGGATGTTTGAGTTGAATTCAATTTCCTGAAGAATTAATTGCAGGCTTCTAAGCATTTCCGCTGAAAGAGCATTTGCCGCCTGAGGCCTGTTTAAGGTGATCATGGCAATGTGATCATTTTGGACAGTAAAAAGAATAGATTCTCCCATTGTTTTTGTCCTCTCTTTAATTAAGATGATTTAAATACCTGTAAATTTCGGCTCGGCAGCTGTTTGCCCATTTTCTCTTCTATCCATTTGGCTGCGGATAGCAGTTTATCGAGCTTTACATTGGTTTTGATATCCATCTGTTCAAGCATGTACACGATATCCTCAGTCGCGGCGTTTCCTGACGAACCTGGAGCATATGGGCAGCCACCAAGCCCGCCTGCTGAGCCGTCGAACACCGTGATGCCCATTTGGAGTGCTGTGACCATGTTTGCCAGCGCCGTTCCTCTCGTATCATGAAAATGCAGGGCAATTTGATTTGCCGGAAATCGTGCCAAAAGAGCTTCAAGCACGGTTTCAACTTGAGCGGGATTTGCCGCTCCGATCGTATCTCCAAGCGACAGTTCAGAAATCCCGAATTCAAATAGGGCTTCAGAAAGGCGAATGACTTGTTCAATGGGGACATTTTTTTCGTACGGACAGCCGAAAACGGTTGAGAGGTAGGCTCTTGTTGTGAGGTTTGCTTTTTTTGCGTCATCGTTTACTTGTTTAAGAATTTGAAGAGTTTCAGAAGTGGATTTATTGATGTTATTTCTATTGTGCGTCTCGCTTGCAGACATAAAGACACAAGCTTCGTCAATGCCTCCTTCAAGCGCATTCTCCAGCCCCTTCTGATTCGGGACAAGTGCCGCGTACGTTACCCCTTTTACACGGTCGATGCCTTTTGCCACGTCAATAGCATCTCGAAGTGCCGGAATCCATTTTGGGTGAACGAAGGATGTGATTTCGATATACGAAAGCCCTGTCTGGGAAAGCTGGTTGATCCAAGCGATTTTATCTTCTGTTGCGATCCATTCGGGCTCGTTTTGTAAGCCGTCACGCGGGCCGACTTCTTTGATCTTCACTTTTTTAGGATATGACATGGTCTTCCTCCAGTTTATTGAATGGAATCGCTCAGTTCGAGCAGCACGTCTCCTTCATTCACGAAATCGCCTTCATTTTTTTTGACTTCTTTTACGGTTCCGCTTCTGTCTGCAACGATCGGAATTTCCATTTTCATTGATTCCAAAATGGCAACTTCCTGGCCTTTTTCAATTTGGTCGCCAGCTTTGACGTGCACTTTCCACAGGTTTCCCGCCATTTGTATCTTAACTGTCATGACAACTGCCTCCTTTATAGGTGTTGTTTCAAAAAGTCAGTCGTGACATCCCCTTCTTTAAATGCTTTTGATGAAGCAGCCTGTATGAGAAGCGGGAGATTTGTTTTGATTCCCTCTATCCGGTAGTCACGGAGCGCTGTCTCCAGTTTTTCAATTGCCTCCGCTCTGTTTTGGCCTTTGACAATCATTTTGGCGATCATCGGGTCATAAAAAGGAGTGACGGTGCTGTCTTTTGCTACTGCACACTCGTGTCTGACTCCTTTTTGGTCAGGGAGTGAAAATGCAGTGATTGTACCCGGTGACGGATAGAAGGTCTTGGGATCTTCCGCATATATTCGGACCTCTATCGCATGCCCGTTTCGTTTGATGTCTTTTTGAGAGAATGTGAGTGTATGGCCCGCAGCAATCCGCAGCTGCTGCTCAACTAAGTCCAGGCCTGTTATTTCTTCAGTCACGGGGTGTTCAACTTGCAATCTCGTATTCATTTCGAGGAAATAAAAGTTTTGGTTCGGGTCAACTAAAAATTCGATGGTGCCTGCGTTTGTATAGCTGATTGCTTTTGCTGCTTTTACGGCCGTTTGCCCGATCTTCATTCTCAATTCATCGTCTAAAAATGATGACGGCGCTTCTTCAATGACCTTTTGATGCCGCCTTTGTACAGAGCAATCGCGTTCAAACAGGTGTACTGCATGGCCGTGTTGATCGGCCAAAAGCTGAACTTCGATGTGGCGGGCATGTTCAATCACTTTCTCTATATACATCGATCCGTCACCGAAAAAATCTGCTGCGCGCTTTTTGTTCCCCTCGTACGCCTTTATTAATGCTTCCTCGTTTTGAACAAGCTGCATTCCGATGCCTCCTCCGCCCGCTGAAGCTTTCAGCATGACAGGGTAGCCGATTTGATTTGCAGCGTGGCAGGCTGCCTGAAGGTCTCCGAGGGATTCAGAAACACCGGGAACGACAGGGACACCTGCGGCCTCCATTGCTTTTCGTGCTTCAATTTTGCTGCCCATTTTTGCAATGATATCGGGTGAAGGTCCGATAAACACGATGTTTTCTTGCTTGCAGCGTTCTGCGAATCGGCTGTTTTCTGATAATAACCCGTAGCCGGGATGGATGGCGTCGGCGTTTGCTTTTTTCGCCGTCTCTATGATTCTCTCTATATTTAAATAGCTTTCACTGACTCTTGATTCCCCAATGAAATAGGACTCTGTGGCTGCCTTTGTATGGAGCGCGTCTCGGTCTGCTTCAGAAAAAACCGCAGCCGTTTTGATGCCGAGACGGCTGCACGTTCGGATAATTCTCATTGCAATTTCTCCGCGGTTGGCGATCAGTACTTTTGTAAACATGACTTCACCTCATTGACATGATGATAAGCGGTACATTTCAATCGTTTTTTCACGCAGTTTATATTTTTGAATTTTGCCTGAAGCTGTCATCGGATAGTCGTCTGTAAAAATAACATAACGCGGAATTTTGTGGCGGGCGATTTTCCCTTTGCAATAGGCTTTAAGCTCTTCAGGTGAAACGCTTTTTCCGTCTTTCAGTTTAATCCAGGCTGCGGCCTCCTCCCCGAATTTGGCGTCAGGCACACCAACGACCTGTACATCTAAAATAGCAGGATGCCGGTATAGGAATTCTTCGATTTCCCGCGGATAAATGTTCTCGCCGCCTCTAATGAGCATGTCTTTTAATCTTCCGGTGATGCGGCAGTACCCGTCTTCATCCATGACAGCAAGATCACCGGTAAATAGCCATCCGTCGGGATTGATTGCTTTTCTAGTCGCTTCTTCGTCTTTATAATAGCCTTTCATGACGTGGTAGCCGCGGGTGCATAGCTCTCCTTGCACGCCTCTTTGAACTTCTTGACATGTCCCGGGTTCTACGATTTTCACTTCTGCATGAGGCAGGGCACGGCCGGTTGTTTCGACCCTCCGGATGAAGGAATCATTTGCCCTTGTTTGCGTAATGACCGGTGAGGCTTCAGTTTGACCATAGGCGATTGTAATGTCTTTCATGCCCATCTTTTCAATGACAGCTTTCATCACTTCACTCGGACAAGGAGAACCGGCCATGATGCCTGTTCGGAGCGTCGATAAATCATATGCTTCAAAATCCGGATGATGCAGCTCTGCGATAAACATGGTCGGCACGCCGTGGAGCGCTGTGCATTTCTCTTTTTCTACCGTTTTAAGGACGGTAACCGGATCAAATTCTTGTACAGGTATCATGGCTGCCCCGACGGACACACACGCCAAAACCCCGAGCACGCATCCGAAGCAGTGAAAAAATGGAACCGGGATGCACATGCGGTCTTGAGAGGTTAATGCCATACATTCAGCGATATTGGCAGCGTTATTGATGACATTAAAATGAGTCAGCATCACTCCTTTAGGAAATCCAGTCGTTCCTGATGTGTATTGCATATTAATCACATCGTCTTTTTCAAGGCTGTTCATTCTTGCTTCCAGCTCAGCATCCGTCATTGTTTTCGCCAATATCTCTGTATCGTCCCAATGATACATGCCAGGCAAACGTTTTTCGCCAATATAAATGAGCGTTTTTAAAAAGGGATAACGTTCTGAGTTCAGCTGGCCGGGCTTTGCTTCCTGCGACTCTGGAATTAGGCTGTTCACGATATCTGTGTAAGCTGTGCCCCGGTAAGAATCCATGACAATAAGCGCCGCAGCATCCGATTGCTTCAGCAAGTAATCGAGCTCGTGTGCTTGATAATTGGTATTGACGGTAACGAGCACGGCTCCGATTTTCGCGGTGGCGAACTGAACGGCAAGCCATTCGGGGATATTCGACGCCCATATGGCTACGTGGTCTCCTTTCCCAATACCCATCCGCATAAGTCCTTTAGCGGTTTGACGGCACAGACTGTTAAATTGGGCGTACGTATAGCGGATATTTCTGTCTGGATAAACAACCGCTTCTTGATCGGGATAGGTTTCAGCGATTTGTTCCAGCAGTCTGCCGATTGTGGAATGGATGAGTTCAGCCATGCAATGTTCCTCCTTTCCAAGTAATCGAAAGCGTTTACATTTTATTTTAAAAGCTGTCTGGCGATCACGATACGCTGAATTTCAGATGTGCCTTCACCGATTTCCATTAATTTTGCGTCCCGCAGCATCCGTTCTACCCCATATTCTTTCATGTAGCCTGAACCTCCATGGATTTGAATGGCTTGATTGCAAGCCCTTGTCGCCATTTCAGATGCAAACAGCTTGGCATACGCCGCTTCTTTTGTGAACGGGCGGTTATGGTCTTTCAGCCAAGCAGCTTTTAACACCATTTGCCGGGCCAGATCAATTTCCATCGCCATGTCGGCAAGTTTAAATTGAATCGCCTGAAAGGAAGAAATCGGCTGTCCGAACTGCTTTCGTTCTTTCGCATATGCCAATGATGCTTCAAGTGCCGCTTGGGCGATGCCGACTGCAAGAGCAGCGATGGAGATCCGTCCGCCGTCCAGCGTATATAAAAACTGCTTAAACCCTTTTGTTGGATCGCCGAGTAAGTTGCCCACAGGCACTCTGACATCCTCAAGCAAAATTTCCGCTGTATTTGAACCCCGGACGCCCATTTTATCGTACGGGCTCGTAATCGTAAGTCCGGGTGTGTCAGTTGGTACGATCAATGCGGAGATGATGTTTTTTCCGTCTTTGTTTTTGCCTGTTACTGCGGTCACAATCACTGTACGTGCGTAGCTTGCATTCGTGATCCAGCATTTTTCGCCGTTGATCACATACTCGTCACCATTTGTAACCGCTTTTGTTTGAGTGCCTCCTGCATCTGATCCGGCATTTGGTTCCGTCAGGCCGAATGATCCGAGTGCTTTTCCCGAAGCCAGCGGAGTCAAATGCGCACGTTTTTGTTCTTCTGTTCCGAAGTAATAAAGAGGGCTTGCGCCGAGCGAGACCGCAGCAGCATAGCTTAATCCAGTACTGCCGCAGGCTTTGCCGATTTCTTCAACCGCTAAGGCATATGAAACCGTATCTCCTCCCGAACCGCCGTATTCTTCTGGAAATGGGATGCCCATCAGCCCGAGTTCACCCATTTTTTTAAATGTTTGGATCGGGAAATCGCCCGTTTGATCTACATGTTCAGCGTGAGGAGCAATTTCTTTTTTCGCAAAATCCTTTACCATTTCACGCACCATTTGCTGTTCTTTTGTCAGGTCAAAATTCACGTGGGTTCCTCCTTCACATCTTTGTAACATCCTATTAGGCGAGTTCTGTAATCATTCCCTGACAAAAGAAGTCTGAAAATTAAAACTGAATCATTTTTTATGTGAAAACATCAACGGGATGAGCAAATACAAGGCATAGGCGCATACCATCCATATGGCAAATGCAATGACTTGCCCTTTTGATAGTGCCGGGAAGATGATGGGATGATTCCAAAGGGAAAACGTATCAATCAATAACCCGACCGCTGATCCCCATATGCCAAGCTTGATGACAGCGTACTGTGATTGATCGAGTTTTTGATAGAGAAAGAACACAAGGCATAAAACGAGAGCGGTGCCCGCTTCCAGGAGAAGAAAGTTCAGCAAAAAAGGTTCTTCGGCCGGATCAGTTAAAACAGCGTCTCCGAACAGGACAAAAAATAGTGTAGCACCTAACCAGACCAGAAATGAAAATGTAAGGACAAGACGTAATTTTTGAGTAAACATGTTTGGTCTCCTTTTGTGTTACGTCATTTTTTCAGTCAGCTTCACCAGCATCAATTCGAGCTCCTGATAAACATCTTCTGATGGAAAATCATCGGAAACGAGAGACTGTATGGCAAGGCCGTCAATTAAAGCATTCAGCATTATTCCCCAGGCTGTTAAGGAAACGCCATCAATTGGAGATTCGCCCCACAATTGAGTGAGCTCTTTTGTCAGATATTGATTTTCCGATTGTAGCAGATGACTTAGCTGCTCTTTGATTTGTTCATTTTGAAAGCTTGATACGATCAGCGTTAAAAATAACCGATGATAATCTGCATTTTCCTTCGTTCGAAATTTTGCTGACAGCAATGCCGCTCTCATCTTTTCGATTGTCGGGAGCCGACTGTTCTTTACGTTCGCCCATGAGCTGCCGCATACGTGGCGCACCACCTCCAGCATGAGGTTTTCTTTCGTTCGGAAATGATAATAAACCGTGCCTTGGCTGACATTTGCTTGTTCCGCAACTGATTTTAACGTCAGTTTTTCTAACCCGTTTTCTGAGATGCATTTCTTGGCTGATTCAATGAGTGTTTCTTTGGAAATGACATTTGGTTTTGCCATGACGCTCCTCCTTATGAATTAGTTAGTTGAATAACTAACTTTTGAATTCACTATAATATGGAATACATGAGATTTCAATACTGCTAATGCCGAAAACTTTCTTTTTTCAAAAAAGAAAGTTTTATATGTATTCGTTCTTAATAATGCCGTATATTTCTAAATCGACAACTCCTTTTCCTGACCAATAGGAAGCTTGTCTGACTAATCCTTCTTTCATAAAATTGTTTTTTAAAAGGATTTTTTTTGAAACCTCATTTGCAGGCATGACTTCAGCTTGAATTCTATTTACATTGGCTTTCTCAAATAAAAAGGAGATCACCGTGCTGACGGATTCCGTTGCAATGCCTTTTCCCCAGTATTCTTCAGCCAAGTAGAAGCCAATCGTTACCATGTTTACTTTTTGATTAAAATCCATCGCTTCAATGATTCCCACCAACGTATTCTCTTGCTTCCTCGGAAAAATCCCCCACTTGATTCTGCTTTTTTTGTTGTAATCCCTATCAAAATGGCCAATCATTTTATGTACCGTTTTTATGTTATGTTTCGGGATGATGCCGCAGTATTCGAATACTTTGTCATTATCGTAGATTGAAAATACATCCTGTACGTGCTCCTCTTCGATTTTACTTAATATTAAATTCTCAGATTCCAATACTGGGAAATGTCCAAAAACCGCTTCCATATTCATGTGAGTCTCTCCCTCGCTTTTTTTCTTTAACAAATTCAGCGGCTTATCTTAAGTATCCTGTCTCCCAAATAACTTTTTAAAAAAAGACGACTTAGAAAGCCGTCCTACTCATTTCTTATTTTGTCTTTCGTTTGGAAGCCTTGCTTTCGTTATGAACCCGGTCTGCAGAAGTGACATAATACGTATACTTCGTGTTTGGATCTGCCGTGTCATCTAAGAAGGTTTGCTGCTCATTTGTCTTTCTCGCGGTTGCCAGCAATGTTTTGTTCTTTTCCCCTTCGGCTCTGTATATCGCATAATAGGCTGTTTCTTTCGTTTTGTGATTTGATGGGTGATCTTTCATGTGCAGAAGGTTGCCGTTTTTGTTTTCGGTCACTTTCGTAAGCTTTGGCATTTTTGGGGCTGTGCTGTCAAGCCAAGGCATCTGCGGAACCAATGCCGGCTGGCTGTAAAGCTCGGTGATGAGCCTGTCTTTGATGCCAAGCGGATTTTTGTTGAGGTCTTTGAGGCTGAAATGCATACTTCCTTTTACAAGATCAAGCTGACGGTTTAAGGTGATTTGTCTTACATACTCCTCGGGGTCGGACCATGGCGGATCAAAGTTATTATTGATTTTATAAGCTGCCTGGCCAATATATAAATGAACAGGCCTATTCTTGACTTCATTGCTCCACCAATCAGCCAGCACGTCGTAAGCTGCTGCGTTAAAGCCGATGCTCCAATAGATTTGCGGGGCAATATAATCGATGTCGCCTTCTTGAATCCAATGTCTCGTATCTGCATAAAGGTCGTCATAATTTCTGACGCCTGCCTTGGTATTCGATCCGGTCGGGTCATCTGCCGCGTTTCTCCATACGCCAAAGGGACTGATGCCGAATTTGACATATGGCTTTGCGGCTTTAATTGTTTGGTTGATTTGTTTGACAAGCTGGTTCACATTATCCCGCCGCCAGTCATCAATTTTGGAAAAATCGTCTTTTCCGTATTGCTCATACTGTGCTTGATCAGGAAATTCCTGTCCGGCTATTTTATAAGGGTAAAAATAATCATCCATATGAACGGCATCGATATCATAACGTTTTACGACTTCTTCAATGCCTTTAACGATAAAATCTCTCGCTTCAGGAATGCCCGGATGATAATAAAGCTGTTTTCCGTAAGCGGCAACCCAGTCTGGATGCTTTCTTGCGGGGTGATCCTCAGACAATTTATTGAGGTCCGTATGATTCATCGTAATACGGTAAGGATTAAACCATGCGTGAAATTCTAAATTTCGTTTATGGGTTTCTTCAATCATAAATGCTAGCGGATCATAGCCCGGGTCTTTCCCTTGGACACCGGTTAAGTATTCAGACCAAGGTCCGTAAGCGGACGGATAAAAGGCGTCTGCCGTCGGTTTAATCTGAACAATAACGGCATTCATCCCCATTTTTTGCACATCGTCCAGCAGTTTGATATATTCTTGTTTTTGCTCTTCGACTGATAAACCTTTTTTTGACGGCCAATCAATGTTTAATACGGAAGCAATCCATACGGCTCTCAGTTCCCTGTCAGGCTGCGCGTTGGCCATAAACGGAACGGATATGACAAACGTTCCGATGATCAAGCTGACAAGGAAACGGCCAATCGATTTTTGACAAACCTTCATTCTGTTTCTTCTCCCCCATTACATCACTTTCACTATTCGCTATTACGGTATTCCCGGGCTGTAAAAGGGTGCTTAATCGGATGGAAGAAATCAGGATTTATGTCTATATCACCAGATAAATGAAAAAAGTCCTGAAGCATTTTGTCTGCTGCTTTAGGACTTTTTATCATTTATCATAGTTTGCAGGCTCTTTAACACATCAATGAGTTTTACGCCGACACCGACAGCTGTTTCAAGAATCGCCTGTGCTCCTGCGATGGCTAAAATAAAGATCACTGGAACTGCAATACGAGGCAAAAAAAGATAGCCAAGCCCGATCAAGATGGCACACCAAACGCCGGCACACCAGTAGCAATTGAGCATGTATCCAAAGTTAGAAGCCGGCACGCTTTTTTCATCTACATGCCCGTTTTGATCAACGATCCTTTTCTTTTTCATAAAAGGTTTTCGGATAAATTCCGTGATTTTGTCAAATACAATCAAATGTGTCAGTCTGTAACTGGCTAGAATCAACATGATAAAAGTAAGCAAAGAAAGATGGTCCATGAGAAGCCTCCAAGAAAAAGGATGATGTTATCATTCCCAAGTGTCTTCTATCCATTCTTGATACAAAAAGAAAGACGAACAGAGAATGGCCTCTGTCCGCTAGTCCGCTTTATCGTTTGTGCAGTATTGCTTGATTTGAAGTGATCTTGTCTAAAATGTCAAGGATGATGTCAGCGTTCTTTTCAGCATATGCGCCTTCCAGCATGTCTTTGTGAGCGCCAAAACCAGTATATTCGCTGTAGTTTCCGTAGGCAGCGCCTTTCCATTTCATTAAGCCTGTATGCCCGCTGGTTTCGGTTTGGATTCCAGCTTCGATGAAATGAATGTTTGCTTTGATGTGTCCTTTATTCAGCAACTGTGCCCAATATTCCTGATAGTTTCTTTTTTTCTTCATCACCTTTTCTCTGACTGCTTCAGGCAGGTATGCTGCAGATTCGTCATTGCCGGTATCGATAGGCAAAGGCTGTTCTTTTAAATAAGCGTCCACGATAATGAAGTCACTGACTTCCAATCCTCTGCGTTCCATAGCCTGTGCCACTTCAAAAGCCAGGTTTCCGCCTGCAGAGTAGCCTAATAAAACATATGGGCCATCAGGCTGTATGTCCGTCATGCAATTGACATATTGTTCAATGCGGGTGTCATGTTCAATAAAGTGAAATCCGTATACAGCTGCTTTGTCATTCAGCAATAAAGCAAGTTCTTTGAAATAAATGCCAAAGCCTGATATCGGCGGGAAGCAAAAAAGATTTTGCGCACCGTGCTGATTCAGTTTGATCACATGCTGTTCATCTGCCGCTGTCAGCTGTTTGGAATAAAGTTTTTCGGCAAGCTGAGCAATTGTCGGATGTTCGAACAAGAAATCAATCGGTATGTCAATTTGCTGCTGGTGCTTCAGTGTGTGTATGACCTGCAGCGCTTTTAGTGAATGTCCGCCAAGAGCAAAGAAGTCATCATCAATACTGATTGTGTTGACACCGAGGACATTCTTCCAAATGTTCGCCAATTCTTCTTCAACCAAGTTTCTTGGCAATGTGATGTCCTGTCGTTTGTCATTCTTATTTTCTGGAATAGGCAGCGCGCTGCGGTCTATTTTTCCGTTTCCGGTAAGCGGCATCCGCTCCACACGCACCCAGTGCTGCGGGATCATATAGTCTGGGAGCACACGCGCCAAATCGGCGCGGATATCCTTTTCAGTTCTTTGGTCATCGCCAACGTAATGAGTGTACAGCTGCGCCTCTCCATCTTTTTCTCTCAATGTCACTGCCGCTTCCTGAACGCCTTCCATTTCTAAAAGGCGAGCTTCAATTTCGGCGGGCTCAATTCGTTTTCCGCGGATTTTAATCTGCCTGTCAATCCTGCTGATGTATTCTAAGTTTCCATCAGGCAGCCAGCGCGCCAAATCACCAGTACGATATATTCTTTCTCCAGACAAGAAAGGATGGGGAGAAAAAACAGCATTTGTCAAGTCATCTCTGTTCAAATAGCCTTTTGCGACCCCGTCGCCGCCGACACAAAGCTCGCCGGGAACACCTATCGGCAAAAGACGCCCTTTTGCATCTAAGATGAAAGCGGTGCTATTGCTGATTGGTTTTCCGATCGGAATCGGCCCTGCATAGTCTCTTTTCATCTCAAAAAAGGTTGAAAATGTCGTATTTTCCGTAGGCCCGTAAATATTGTGAAGTGCCAGATCTGGACAGGCGTGTCTGACAGCATTCATAAGGGCAGGCGAGAGGGCCTCTCCGCCGACATATAACGTATGGAGCCCGCGGAACATGTCTGCTTGAGCCTGAGCCAGCTGATTAAAAAGAGCCGTCGTTAAAAATAGCACTGTGATGTCATTTTCAAGCAAATACGTCCCAAACCGATCAGGAGACAGCATTGTCGATTTATCAATGATATGAAGGCTTGCACCATGTAAAAGCGCCCCGAACATTTCAAAGGTGACGGCGTCAAAGCTGATAGATCCAGTCAGAATAAATCGATCATCAACGGACGCAGAAGTGTAATTACTATTGCTGACAAGGGACACGACATTGCGATTCGTGATCATGACGCCTTTCGGCCGGCCTGTTGATCCTGAGGTATACATGATGTATGCAAGATCATCCGGGCTGGAGCCAATATTGATAGGGATATGGTTTTCTTCCATCAATGTCTGTGCATCTGAAGTAATACATGTTCCTGAGAACGCAGCGTTTTGCTCCAGCCCCTTTTGAATAATCAGCATTTTTGCCTGCGTTTCCTCGAGCATAAAGCTGACCCGTTCAGGCGGAAGCTCAGCATCAAGCGGGAGGTATGCTCCCCCTGCTTTTAAAACAGCAAGCACACTGATAATAAATTCAGGAGAATGAGCAGCCCATATTCCGGCTGTCTCGTTTTTCCGAAACCCATTTTGGTATAACTCTCTGGCAAGTGCATTAGACCGTTTATCAAGCTCTTCATACGAAAATGACATATTATCATACACAAGTGCGGTATGGTCTGGCGTCTCTTCTGCTTGTTCACGAAATAAATCTATGATTGTACGATTCTTTGGATACTCTGTTTTTGTATTGTTGAACTGTGTGACAATCTGCTCTTTTTCTGTTACATCAAGAAAAGAAAAATCTGCAATGGGAATATCAGGGTGCTGTGCCGCTGTGCTTAGTGCTTGTGTCAATTGCCTCTTGATACAGCTGATCCATGCAGCATCGTAAACAAACGCATTATAGCTGAACTTAATAACAAGTTCTTCCCCGGGAGCAACGACAAGGTTAAAGTTATATCCTGATTGCTCGGATACCGTAACTTGATCGATTTGCAATGGTGAATCGGGCCGATCAGCTGAATCGGCGATTTTCTGCTGTAACGGATAGTTTTCAAATACAACAATGTGATCAATCAGTTCCTGTTTTAAAGCGGTGTTTGCCTGGATATCAAATAAAGGCTGGCAGGTGAACGGCTCAGCTTCCAGCATTTCTTTCTGACAGCGTCTGAGCAGCTCTTGAAACGTTTCGTCTTGATGTGTTTTAATACGAACCGGAATGGTATTGATAAACAACCCTATCATTTGCTCCACGCCCGGAATTTCTGATGGTCTGCCTGATACAACTGCGCCAAATACAACGTCGTCTGTGCGGTTATATTGCTGCAGCATCACGCCCCAGACTGCCTGAATAAGGGTGGCAAGCGTGACGCCGTGTTGTTTGGCAGTCTCTTTCAGCTTGTCTGTCAGTGGTTTATTTAATGAAAATATCAAATCCTCACGATGATAACCTTCTTTTTTTTCTTCATCAGACACACGAGGCAGAGGTGATGGAGTGCTGTAGTTTTTTAAATAGGAATCCCAGTACTCCGCAGCTGTTTCTTTGTCTCGGTTTGTCAGCCAGGAAATATAGGTGCTGTACGGACGGACAGGGTCCAAAGAAAGTGGTTTTCCTGCATGGATAGATTGATAAATTTGCATAAATTCCTGCAGAACGATGCCGAGGCACCAGCCGTCCATTAAAATGTGATGGTGACTCCAGAGACAGACATGCTCATCTTCAGCTGTTTTGAATAGAGAAATCCGCATCAGCATGTCTTTTTGTAAATCAAAGCCTTTCTGCTTGTCCTTCTCCTTAAAGCATTCAATATACTCATTCTGGTCGTTTATTTGCAGATGGGAAATGTCTTCGCTGTACAAATGAAATTCGCGTTCTGTCATTACGACTTGCCGAGGTCCCGACAAATGCGGGACGTGCGGCAAAAATACGGTTCTGAAAATATCATGGCGGTCGATGATGGCTTGAATACTGCGCTGAAACCAGTCATAGCTTAGGCTTCCTTTGATGGTGAAGAGCGACTGCTCAACATACGCCCCCTCCTCTTTACGAAGGAAGGAATGAAACAGCATTCCCTCCTGCATATGACTCAGAGGATAAATGTTCTTGATTTTTTTGATGTTATCCATAGTGTCTGCACCTTTCTTCACGGATTCATTAGTGAAAACTGAGCATATCAGCAATCTCTTGCAGCGCGTCCTCGGTCAGTTCTTGATCATCAAAATCGCTAATCGTCTTTTCTGTTTCTCTTTTGTTCTGGCAGTGTTCGATCAGCTGTAATAAAAATTGACGGCAATACTCGCTAAGCTGTTCCATCGTTTTGCGCTGAAAGCGGGTATTGTCATAAGTCATGCTGACAGCCATTTTTCCTTCTGCGGCGATTGCGCTGATATCCAGCGACTGTTCACGATTCCATGTTGCGCTGATATCGTCCCCGGCACCCAGCGGAGAGAAAGAGAAGGCGTCCTCCTCAGGTACTTCAGCTGTGCTGCCGCTTTCAAACTGACCCAGATAATTGAAGCTGATTTCTGGCGAACCTGTGAAATCGATGTCTTTTTTGTCAGGCGGAGTCAAATATTTGATGACACCGTAGCCGAATCCTTTGTCCGGTACGCGTCTCAGTGTATCTTTTGTTGTTTTTAGTACATGAACCATGTATTCTTCCGGATCAGGAAGGTCTGAGTTCAGGTTAACCAATAACGGATAAATGGCGGTAAACCATCCAACCGTACGGCTCACATCTATTCCGTCTAATACATCCTCTCGCCCGTGGCTCTCTAATGATAGTTTGAAAGCGGATTGATTGGTCCAATGGCGCAGCGCAAGAATAACAGAAGCAAGCAGTATATCCTGAGTATCTGTGTTATATGCGCTGTTGGCATCTTTTAAGAGCGCAGCTGTTTCTTTATCGTTTAAGGTAAACGAAATCGTGGAACGTTTACTCTCGTTTGCTATGGTTCCGTCGATATGATCAAAAGGCAGTGCTTCTGTTTCATATTCTTCGGTTTCACGCCAATACTTGAACTGTTTCATAAGCTGCTGGCTTCCCGCATAGTCAGAGAGCTTTTTCGCGTAAATTTTGAATGAGCTTGTTTTAGGCGGAAGCTGGATATCTTCCCCGCCTGCAGCTTGGCGATAGCCTAAAGCCAAATCCTCAAGCAGAACTCGCCATGAGATGCCGTCAACGACGAAGTGATGAGCAGATAAAAATAAGAAATCACCGTCAGTTGTGCGGAAAAGACCGGCTTGCAGCAGCGGCCCATTCTTCAAATCCATTTTCTGCTGAATATCACGTACATGGCGTTTGATAAGAGACTCATACGATCTATTGTCTGGATTTTGTAA
This sequence comes from Bacillus sp. SN1, assembly GCF_002796895.1. NCBI lineage: Bacteria > Bacillati > Bacillota > Bacilli > Caryophanales > Bacillaceae > Bacillus > Bacillus sp. SN1. The sequence goes on along the minus strand of NZ_PHIE01000001.1, from coordinate 551,936 downwards.
ATCAACAATGTGAAGGCCATACAGCGCATCGTCCGAATGACTGAGCGGCCGATTATATTGACTCCACTTTCCTTTTTCATTCTGTGTAAACACCATCCGCAGCGCATCATGATGACACGTTATTGCTTTTAAAGTTTTGCGAAGTGCGTCTTCTTGTACAGAGGTGCTTCGATGCAGCATAACGGACTGATTAAAATGGTGTCTTTCTTTTATATCTTGAGAAAGAAACCATTTTTGAACAGGCGACCATTGTACGTCTCCCTCAACCGGAGCTTGACTGGAACTTGTATCTGAATCCCGGATATAAGCTGCCAATTCTTGAATGGTCGGATGGCTGAACAAATCTTTCACTGCCATCTGTTTTCCTATCCGGTGAAGCCGTGCGGAAACCTGTAACGCTTTGATCGAATCTCCTCCAAGCTCAAAGAATGAATCAGCTGTTCCGATTTTTTCTGCCCCCAGTACTTCCTTCCATATATCCGCCAGTATTTGTTCCATCTTGCTGGCAGGTGTGCGGAATGGACGTTCAGTTTCACCCTTGAATACAGGTTTTGGAAGTGCTCTGCGATCCAGTTTACCGTTTGGTGACAATGGAAGTGAGCCCAGTTTTTCAATAAACGCAGGAATCATGAACACCGGCAGCTTGTTTTGTAATTCTAAGCGTATCGTATCTGTGCTCAATTCTGGTTCGGTCACAACATAAGCACTTAATTCAGTTTGTCCTGATGCTGTTACATGAGCGAGTACGGTGGCGTCTTTTACACCGTTTATACAACGGATGACCGATTCAATTTCTTTCGTTTCTACACGATAGCCTCTGATTTTGACTTGTTCATCAATTCTTCCCAGATACTCGAGTGTTCCGTCGGCCATCCATCTGGCGGCGTCTCCTGTTCGGTACATTCGCATTTCAGGTTTGTATGGGTTCTGGATGAATGCTCTCTCTGTCAGCTCCGGAAGGTTGATATACCCTCTTGCAAGCCCCGTTCCCGCTATACAAAGTTCTCCCGCAACACCAATTGGCTGGAGCTGATGATTGCCATTTAAAATAAGCACTTGGGTCCCGTCAATCGGCTGGCCGATGCTTACGTATTTCTGCTTTTCCATATGTCTCATGACGGTAGTGGCCACACTGTTTTCTGTCGGTCCATATTCGTTGGCGAGTTCGGTGTGTGGACATATGGCCAGGCTACGGTGTATCAATTCGCGGTCAGCTGCTTCTCCCGCCAGAGTGACGATTCTAAGCGTCTTTACATCTTCCGGCTGCAATACATCCAAAAGCGCTCGATATAAAACAGGCACAATAATCATATGTGTAATCCGTTGATGAGACAGCTGATGCTTGATGGCCAGAATGTCCTTCGCTTCCTCTTCCTTAAGCAGAACTGCTTTTGCACCTGACAAAAGCGGTGTGAACATACTTGTTAAAAAGCCGTCAAATGAGAAAGAAAAGAGCTGCAGGATGGCGTCTGTCTCGTTGAAAGCATAAGCGTTTCGCCTCCACTGAAGAGTGTTGGCAATGCCTTTATGCTTGACCATCACCCCTTTTGGACGCCCCGTCGTCCCTGACGTATAAATGATATAAGCCAAATGATGGGCAGACGATACTTGCGGCAGCGGTGATTTGTCGTATGCCTCCGCGCTCTCTATCGTTAAGATCTCTCCTTCAAAATCAGCAAGTGCCCCCCAATCCGCTTCATTTATTGTAATAAGCAGTTTCGTTCCGCTGTCGCTGAGGATATAGCGTTTCCGTTCCGCCGGGTATTCCGGATCAATGGGAACGTAACAGCCTCCTGCTTTCCAAACACCAAGTACGGCCGCTATCATGCTGAACGAACGAGGCATCATGATGCTTACTGGTGTGTCCGGTTTAACACCCCGGCTGCGCAATATACGAGCGATTCCATTGGACCACTCGTCCAACTCTTGATAAGTCAGTGTTTTGTCTCCGCTGACAAGTGCAGAAGCTTTTGGTGTTCGTGCAGCTTGCTGCTCAAACAAACGGTCAATTGTTTGTTCTTCGTATTGATTCGCTTGCCCGGTGTTAAACTCATTGAGCAGCTGGTTCCGCTCTTCTTGGGTCAGGATGTCGATATGGTTGAGTGTCACCTCAGGGTTTTTAACGATGATGTTAAGTACATTAGTCAAATGCGATGCCCAGCGTTCTATAGTTGTTTTTTCAAACAGTGCTGTTGAATATTCAAAATGGAAATGAATGTTCCCGTCACTCTCTGATGCTTGTAATGTCAAATCGAATTTAGAAACGAGATGAGAAACTTGTGACGGCTTCATTTGCAAATCATGCAGATGCAATGGCTGGTGATCATTATTTTGAACGACTAACATGGCATCAAACAGCGGGTTTCTGCTCATATCCCTCGTCATCCCGAGCTTATCGACGATCTCTTCGAACGGATAATCCTGATGCTCATACGCTTCCAATGCTGTCTCGCGCACTTCCTGCAAATACTGCACAAACGGCTTCCCGCCCTCCGGGCGTGTCCGCAGCGCCAGCGTGTTCACAAACATGCCGAGTATCGGCTCAAGATCCTTGTGCGGCCGGCCGGCGATTGGCGAGCCGACGATGATATCTTCCTGTCCGCTTAAGCGGGACAATAACGCTGTGTAAGCCGCTAGAAGCACCATGTACAGTGTGCTTCCGTTTTCCCGTGCCAGCTTATGAAGGCCTGATGCGGCCTCTTGATCAAGCGTAAATGAGACCTTGTCACCCGCGAAGCTCCGCACCGGCGGGCGGGTATGATCAGCCGGGAGATCCAGGACCGGCAGCTCGCCCTCGAGCTGCTTCAGCCAGTACGCCTCCTGCGTCTGGTACGCGTCTCCTTTTTTAAATCCTTCTTGCCATACGGCGTAGTCTTTATATTGAATGTGAAGCGCCGAAAGGGTCCGGTTGTTGTACAGCTCCCCGAATTCCCGAATCAGAATATTGACGGAAACACCGTCTGAAATAATGTGATGCATATCAACCAGCAACAGGTGCCGTTCACCTGATACCTTTACGATTTGGGCACGGAACAGCGGTGCCCGGCTGAGATCAAACGGTTTAATAAAAGCGGCTGCGGTCTCCTGTTCGGTTTGCTCGCCGAGGACTGCTGTCTGTAATGTAAACGGCACCTCGTCATGGATGCGCTGCACCGGCTCGCCGCCTTCGTCCTGTTCGAAGGATGTCCGGAGCGACTCGTGGCGCTTGATCAGCTCTTTAAAAGCCCTGTCCAGCCTTTCGGGGTCCAGCTTCCCTTCCAGCTCTAACACAGCCGGCATATTGTAGCCTGTCCCTCCGTCCTCCAGCTGCTGAAGGACATAGATCCGTTTTTGGGCGGAGGAAACCGGATAGGCCTCGCGCTTTTCAGCCGGTTTCATCGCTTCATATGGACTCTCCGTTCCTTCACGGATGATCGAAGCCAATCCTTCTACCGTCGGATGGGCAAACACATCTTTCAGCGGCACCTGTACATCGAATTCTTTGGCGATCCGTGAAACAAGCGCGGTTGCTTTTAAGGAATGTCCTCCGCGATCAAAAAAGTTGTCGTGAATCCCGACAGGGCCGTTTTTCAGCACGTCCTCCCACAGCTGGGCAAGCTTCATCTCTGTCACATTTCTCGGCGCCGTGTAGGTCTCCTCATCTGCCGCTCCGCCAGGAGCTGGCAGAGCGTTTCGGTCCAGCTTTCCGCTTGGCGTAACCGGCCACCGTTCCATCTCTATCATATGAGCTGGGATCATGTATCCCGGTAAAAGTGTTTCGAGCTGCGCCCGTACTTCGTTTCTTCGGAGTCCTTCTGCATAGGCGCATAATTCCGGCTCGCCACTGTCTGTCCGTACGGTAACGGCTGCCTCCCTGATGCCTTCTATGCCTCTTAGCGCTGCTTCAATTTCTCCGAGCTCAATCCGGTAGCCTCGGATTTTCACCTGATCATCTAACCGGCCGAGGAACTCAACTTGTCCGTCAGGGAGCCAGCGCGCCAAATCCCCGGTTTTATACATGCGTTCACCCGGGTAAAACGGGTCCTCAAGAAAACGCTCCTCCGTTAAGGCCGGCCGATTCAAATAGCCTCTGGCCACACCCGCTCCGGCTATGTACAGTTCGCCGATACATCCAGCAGGCAGCATCCGCTGCTTCTGATTGAGGATATACATTCTGACATGATGAACAGATTTTCCAATTGGAACGCGTTCAAGCTTTTCATGCAGCGGACAATCAAAGAACGCAGCTTCTACAGTTGCCTCCGTTGGTCCGTAAGAATTGGTTAATGCAACATTTGGAAGTAACTCGCAAAATCGGGAGACGAGATGGGTCCCCAGCTGTTCTCCCCCGGAAAATACCCGCTTGAGTCTGTTTGTCTTAATCGGTACAGGGCGATGTTTTATATGTTCTAAAAATGCATGGAGCATAGATGGCACAAAATGCATAGCTGTGATCTCTTGTTCTTCTATGGCCTTCGCGATCACTTCAGGTTCTTTTTCCCCTCCCTGAGGAAGCAGATAAACAGAAGCACCGGCATAAGGCCACCAAAACAGCTCCCATATTGAAGCGTCAAATGAGTAAGATGTTTTATGCATAATCACATCTGATTGCTTCAGCCGATAGCGGGACTGAAGGGAATTCAAAAAATTCACCGCAGATCGATGTTCAACTTCCACACCCTTAGGCCTGCCGGTAGAGCCGGATGTATAGATGACATAGGCTAAAGATTTAGGGAGAACGTTCACATTCGGATTGGACAAACGATGTTTCAGTCCGCTATTTGCCTGATTGAGGTAGACAATCTCTCCTGCAAATGCCGGAACATGAAGGCTGGAAGACTGAAGCAGGAGAATGTCTGTACCGCTGTCCTCCAGCAGAAAGCTGATTCGCTCTTCCGGGTAATCCGGGTCAATAGGGAGATAAGCGCCGCCAGCTTTAAGAATGCCATAAATGCCAATCAGCATTTCAGGCGAACGCTTTCCTATAATGGCAACAGTCGTTTCAGATTTTACTCCTCGTCCGATCAGCTCCCAGGCGATACGGTTAGCCTGTTCGTTCAACTCTTTATAGGTCATCGCTCCATGTTCAAAGATAACGGCCGGCTGATCAGGCGTTTTTGCTGCCTGCTGTTCAAGTGTATAGTGGAGAGTTTGATTCATCGGATAGCCCGTCTCCTGAAACGGATGGCATGATTCAATGAGAGCTCTCTCTTCTTCTTTTGTTAAGAGTGGAATATCGTCCAATTCTGTTTCAGGGCTGACAGCTGTATGTTCCACAAGAGTGGTGAAAAGGCCGGCCCACCTTTGGATGGTTTCTTTCTCAAACAAAGCTGTACTGTATTCAAACTGACAGAAAAGCTCGGAATCGTGTTCTGTAACATACAGAGAAATATCAAATTTCGATATGGGATGCTGCAAATCGTTCCATCGAAGCTGTATATCTTTCATTTTCAGCTTTTGCTGTTCCATATTCTGAAGGACTAGCGTTGTGTCAAACAATGGATTTCGGCTCATTTCCTGCTGCACACCGAGTTTATCCACAAGCTCTTCAAACGGGTAATCCTGATGCTCATATGCTTCTAATGCTGTCTGTCTGACTTCTTTCAGAAACTCTTCAAATGTCATATTACCGGCCGGGCGTGTGCGGAGAGCCAATGTATTGACGAACATCCCAAGAACAGCTTCAAGGTCGGCATGGGGCCGTCCGGCGATAGGTGAACCAATTACGATATCATCCTGACCGCTTAACCGCGACAAAAAGGCTGAATACAAAGCGAGAAGCGTCATGTAAAGCGTGCTTCTGTTTTTATTGGCAAGCCGCTTTATGCGGGCCGTGATCTCTTTATCCAATTGAAAGGTTACTTTTCCGCCTGTGAATTGCTGTTCTGCCGGACGGCGTTTATCTGTCGGAAGCTCCAGTATAGGAAGGTCCCCGCTAAACTGCTTCTGCCAGTAAGTCTCCTGCTTTTGGTACGAGTCTCCCTTTTTAAATTGCTGCTGCCAGACGGCGTAATCTTTATACTGGATCCGTAATGGCTTAAGCTGCCGGTTTGCATAAAGATCAGTGAATTCTCGGATTAAGAGCTGAACAGATACGCCATCTGAAATGATATGATGCATGTCAACCAGCAATACATGCTTCTCGTCCGTCACTTTTACAAGGCCCGCTCTAAATAACGGCGCCTGGCTGAGATCAAAGGGGCGGATAAACCCCTCGATAGCGGTCTCTGTACTTAATGTAAACGGCACTTCGGTGTGAATACGCTGAACAGGCTCGCCATCTGCCCCGGATACAAAGGAAGTTCGAAGAGGCTCATGCCGGCTGATCAGTTCTTTACATACAGCAGACAGTTTAGCGACATCCAGTGCCCCTTCCAGTTCTAAGACCGCAGGCATATTGTAGGCGACACCCTCATCAAGCTGCTGAAGCACATATATCCGTTTTTGTGCCGAAGATACAGGATATGTCTTCCTTTCTTCTGCCGGCTCAATTGCTGCATACGGATTTTCCTCTGCATCTTGAATGATTAAAGCCAATCCTTCTACAGTCGGATGGGCAAAGATGTCCTTAAGCGGAACTTGTACATGAAATTCCTTTGCGATCCGTGACATCAGTACTGTTGCTTTTAGAGAGTGGCCTCCATGGTCAAAAAAGTTGTCTTGGATGCCTATATGACCATTCTTCAGCACATCTTCAAATATTTGTGAAAGCTTTGCCTCTATCAGATTACGAGGGGCAGCATATGGATTTCCGCTGATTGAAGCATCTGGCGCTGGAAGCGCTGCTTGATCTACTTTTCCGTTTGGGGTAAGAGGTATGCTGTCAACCCATATCCATTTTGCCGGAATCATGTATTCTGGCAGCTCACTAGCCATATAGCTGCGTAAATCTATTGCATTCAGCTTTTGTACACTGCAATAGTAAGCGCATAATTCATGTTCTCCGTTTTGATCTTGTCTGATGAGAATGGCAGCCTCTTTAATGTCCGGATGATTCATTAACGTGACTTCGATTTCTTGCGGCTCGATTCGATAACCTCTGATTTTCACTTGCTTGTCTGCCCGTCCTATATATTCGATGTTGCCGTCTCCAAGCCGTCTGGCCAAATCACCTGTACGGTACATGATCGCACCAGGCCTGAATGGGTCAGATGAAAATTTGTCGCGTGTCAGTTTATCGTGATTGACATATCCTCTGGCAACACTTGCGCCGGAAATATAGAGTTCACCTGGTACACCGCATGGCTGTAGCTGTTTTTGGTGATTCAAAATATATAGATCAGTACAGCCTATCGGTTTACCGATTGGCGGAAACTCAGGAATAGGGTCTCCCGGATGAATGGTGTACGTAGATACCACATGAGTTTCTGAAGGTCCGTAATGATTGTGCAGGTGTATGCCGCGTTCACGTAACACGTCTTGGAAAATGTCTGAAATAATTAATTGTTCCCCAGCTGTAATCAAGTGTTTGACGCCATAAGGAAACGAGTTCGCAAGTTGCCGCTCGCTGAAAATCATTTTGATAAAAGCCGTTGGGAGAAACACAATATTCGTCTGATGCTTGTTTATAAATGCAAACAGCTGAGGCACATCTCTTTTTATGGCTTCTGGCACGATGTGCAGGGTGCCGCCTTTCAGAAGCGCAGAAAATATTTCTTGATAACAGACGTCAAAGGCAGGTGTCGCAAATTGCAGAACATCTGCTTCAAAGTCAATCCCAGAGTGAGCAAATTCGAACTTCAGCAAGTTAGCCATGTTTCGATGTTCAAATTGAACGCCCTTTGGTTTACCTGTTGTACCTGATGTATAAATCATATACAGCAGATCGTCCGCATTGTTAACTGACTTTATGTTACTGCCGTCTTCTGTGCTTTCAATATCTTCTGCATGAGTGATAAGGTAATTGTTATCAATCGATGCGGAAAGATGAGCTTGTGAAACAACATGCGAACAGCCGCAGTCATTTAGAATATAACGGATTCTGTCAGCCGGGTAATGCGGATCAATTGGAACTATGGCGCCGCCTGCTTTCAAGATACCAAGAACCCCGGTGATCAATGCCGCAGAGCGTTCCATCATGATCGCAACAGGCTCCTGCCTCGCAACACCCTTCATTCGTAAATGCCGCGCCAATCTGTTAGCCGATTTATTCAGTTCTTTGTATGTTAACGTGCAGGCTTGATCAATTACTGCATGAGCATCTGGGGTCTTTTCCGCTTGTTTTTCAAACATCGCATGGATGGTTTCGTAAACTGGCGTTCGATCCGCGATTTCCCCAATCAGCTGCCGCTTTTCAGTATCTGTCGTGATCTCGATTTCTTCAGGCGGAAGATTCGGATTATTTAAGATTTGTGATACAGCATTTAGAAGATGCTCCTTGACAGAAAGCACAAAAGACCGATCATGCTGCTCCGCATCATAGCTCATTTTAATATGGATTTCTTCTCCTGGCGCCACCATAAGATAAAAGCTGTAGTTGGTTTCATCTGCCACAGTGAAGTTATGAATCTGAAAAAGATCAGAAGCATGTTCCTGCTTGTTCAGCATCTGAATCTCTTGCTGAACAGGATAGTTTTCAAATACGAGAATATGATCAATCAGCCCTTGTTTAACAGCTGAACGGGCTTGAATCTCATATAAAGGGTGGTAGCTGTATGCTTCAGCGGCAAGACGGTCTTTTTGCATATCTTTTATGAGCTGTATAAATGGTGTTTTTGCCCCTTGCACCCTAATCGGTATCGTGTTAATGAAAAGACCTACCATATGTTCAATGCCTTCGATTTCTGCGGGTCTTCCTGAAATGACAGAACCGAATACGGCGTCATCGTTATTATTATATTTTTGAAGCAGAATACCCCAAATGGTATGGAAAATCGTACTGAGTGTTACTTCTTCTCTTGCCGCAATCTCCGAAAGCCTGCTGCTTTCTTCCTTAGAGAATGAAAACGTAACGTGTTCCTGCCTGCTTCTCCCCTTTGTTTTTTTCTGCTTCGGGAGCATGGTTTGCTGTTCATGGCCGGAAAGATAATGTTCCCAATATGAAACTGCCTGCTCTTTGTCTTGCTCCATCAGCCATTTGATATAGCTTCCGTATGGCTGGACCGGCTCCAATGATATAGGGGTGGCATTTACATAAGATGCGTAAATATGGAGAAACTCCTTTAGCACAATGCTGAGGCACCATCCGTCCATCATGATGTGATGAAAGGTCCAAATACAAGTGTACTGGCTCTCTCCTGTTTGAATCAGAGCGATGCGCATGAGCATATCCTTTTGCAAGTGAAACCCTTGGGCGCGGTCTTTTTCTTTCAATTGTTCGATAAACTGTGCTTGCTTCTCTTCGTTTAAATGAGTAATGTCTTTTTCCTGTACGATGATGTTCCGTTCTCTCAGGACAACCTGCTGGGGAGAGGAAACATTTTGGCTGATAAAAATCGTTCTGAAAATATCGTGTCTTGCTACAAGAGCGTTGATGCTGTTTTGAAAAAACTGCGAGTTGACTTTTCCTTCTATTGTAAAAGAAGCTTGCTCAACATATGCCTGTGAATCTTTTTGCAGGAGGGAATGGAAAAGCATCCCTTCCTGCATGTAAGACAGCGGATAAATATCCTGAATTGAATTCGCTTTTGTCATGTTCATGTCTCCCTGTCCGATTTTCTACAATTCTTCCACCAAGCTGGATATGCTGTCCAAATCCTCTGCCGTTAATGATTGACTGCTGAAATCGCTCAGTGTCTTTTCTGCTTTCTGTTTACCGGCGCAATGTTTCATAATGTCCCGCAAAAAGTGTTCAATCCTGTTGATAAGCTGCTCCATTGTGTTTCGATGAAAGCGGGCTGGCGGATAACTAAGATTGAAATGAAGCTTTTTGTCTGCTGCCATAGCACTCATCTCGATGATTTGCTCACGCTTCCATGTATGAGTGATATCCTTTCCGCTCCCAAGACTTGATGGGCGGAAGCTGTCCTGTCTTTCGATGTCGTTGAACTGGCCCAAATAGTTAAAGCTGATATCAGGTGTTTTTGAAAACGCAATGCTTTTGTTTTCAGGGTGTGTAAGGTATTTCAGCATACCGTAACCTACCCCTTTGTTTGGTATCCGGCCCAGTGTATCTTTAACGGTTTTTACTGCGGTTCCGAGCTCATCCCTATGATTTTCAAAGCTTATGAGGGCCGGGTACATGGATGTAAACCAGCCGACCGTCCGGCTGATATCCAACTCTGGCAGAATGTGTTCTCTCCCGTGTCCTTCCATAGCGATACGGAGCTTGCTTCCGCCTGTCCATTCACAAATCGCCAAGGATGCTGCGGTTAACAGAATATCTTGTGTATCTGTACCATAGGCGTGATTGACGTTTTGCAGCAAAACGGCAGTGTCTGCTTCAGAGAGTGAAAAGCGTATCGAATCCCTCCTGCTGCAGTCGGTGTTCTCATGAAGCGGCATTTCATATGGCAGTTCCGCAGCTTGCTGTTCTTCCACACTTCGCCAATACACCTCTTCACGAATCAGCCTGCTGCTTTGGGCATATTCCTGTATCCGTCTTGCGTATTCCTGATAGGAATCAGTTTTAGGCGGAAGCTGGATCACTTGGCCTGAAGATGCTTGTTGGTACCCTGCTGACAAATCCTCCAGCAAAATCCGCCATGCCACACCGTCAACGACAAGATGATGGATCGCAAGGAACAAGTAATCTCCTGTCAGTGTTTTAAACCACGCGGCATGTAACAATGGTCCTTCCTGCAAATTGATGCTTTGCTGAAGATCTGCAACTTCTTGTTTGATTTGCGTTTCCCAACCGCTTTCGGACTGTGAAAGATCAGATATTCTTAAACTGTACAGCTGTGATTCCTGAATGCCTTGGTTGATTTGAATCCATCGCCCGTCATCGTTACGATAAACCATCCGAAGCGCATCATGATGCTCCGCCAGTTTTTTTAAGGCTGCTCTAAGGGCGTCTTCAGACAAACGGTCAGAATGGAAAAGCATGACAGACTGATTAAAATGGTGTCGTTCTTCAATATCTTGTGAAAGAAACCATTGCTGAACAGGCGTCCAAGGAACGTCTCCTTGAATGGGACCTTGTTCTATGATTCTCTCTGTCTTACGGATAAATGGTGATAAGTCTTTTATCTTTGGATGCCGGAATAAATCACTTACCTGCAAGCTTAGCCCATGGCGCCCAAGGCGTGCAGAAACTTGAAGCGCTTTGATTGAATCTCCGCCCAATTCAAAAAACGAATCCTCTATTCCGATCCTCTGGATGCCGAGAACCTCCTGCCAGATCAATGCCAGCTGTGCTTCAAGGTCATCGCGTGGCGGGACGTACGTTTGTTTAGATGCGAAATCTGGTTCAGGAAGTGCTTTCCGGTTCAATTTGCCGTTTGATGTGAGCGGAAGAGTCTCCATTTCAATGATGTACGCCGGGATCATATAATTTGGCAGTGAACGCGCAAGAAGAGAACGCACTTGTTCAGCATTCGTTCCTGCATTTACGCTGATGTAGCCAAACAGCTCTTTGCTCCCCGTCTGGCCTGTACGTGCCAACACAGCGGCTTCTTTGACTCCGTCTATTTGGCGAAGTGCTGATTCGATCTCACCCAGCTCCACCCGATAGCCTCTGACTTTTACTTGATCATCTATACGGCCAACGTACTCAATTGTGCCATCGGGAAGCCAGCGCGCCAGATCACCTGTGCGGTACAGTCGATCGCCAGGCGCAAATGGATTTGGGACAAACTTCTCTTTCGTTAAATCAGGACGGCCCAAATATCCTCTGGCGACGCCATCTCCGCCGACACAAAGTTCGCCAACAGCTCCGATCGGCTGCAGCATTCCCCATTTATTTAAGATATAAGCGGTGGAATTACCAATCGGCCGCCCGATCGGAATGGAAAGTTCATATGTTTTTTGAATGTGGAAGCATGTCGAAAAAGTTGTATTTTCGGTTGGTCCATATCCGTTCCATATCGATACTTCCGGGCAGACATTTCGGATTCGATTGACGTGGCTTGCGGACAAGGCTTCCCCGCCTATAATCAGATGATTCAGCTGTGAAAAGGTTGTCTCATTTTGCTCTGTCAAATGATTGAATAGAGAAGATGTCAACCACATCGTTGTGATCCCATGATGTTCTATGTATCTCTGAAGCTGATAGGAATCGAGAAATACTTCTTTATCGGACAGGTGCAAAGCTGCCCCATTTAGCAGCGGTCCAAATATTTCAAATGTCACAACATCAAAACCGATTGATGATGTCATGAGAAGACGGTCTGCAGGTGTAAATGTAATATAATTGCTGTTTTTAACAAGACGAATTACACTTCGCTGCTCAATCATGACACCCTTTGGTTTACCGGTTGATCCAGAGGTATAAATGATATATGCAAGTGAATGTGGCCCTGCTGACGATTCAATGTTCTTTGTTTCTCCTTGCTTTTGAATGTCTTCGATTATGAATTGTTCACATGCAATGTCTAATTGCCGTTTTTCTGCTTTTTCAGATCGAAGGAGTAATGTTGCCCCGCTGTCTGACAGCATATAAGCTATTCGTTCAACAGGCAGATCAGGTGCGATTGGCAGGTAGGCTCCCCCGGCTTTCAGAATGCCCAGCATTCCCGCTATGAGTTCTGGCGTTCGTCCTGTCAACAAGGCTACAACATGATCAGGCCCTACCCCTTTTCTCTGTAGAACTGAAGCAATTTGATTTGCCCGGCTGTTCAGATCCGCGTAAGTTAATTCTTGTGTATCGCTGACAATTGCAATGGCATTAGGTGTTTGTTCAGCCTGCATTTCAAAGAGCCTGCTGATGGTTTCATTTCTTGGATAATCTATTTTTGTATGATTGAGCTCATGGATAAGGTAATGGGTCTCATCCTCATTTAGTATATTTATTGTTCCGAGAGCGGCTTTGTTGTCTTGGGTGATGGAGAGTAACATATTGATGAAGTATTGAAGCCACTTTTCTATCGTTTTTTTCTTATATAAGTCCGTACTAAATTCCATTTGGAACGTCAGCAAACCGCAGGGCTGTTCGTGAGCATACAGAGTTAAATCAAATTTGGACGTTTGATGCCCGTTGTTTGCTGCAGGTTTGAGATGCAGTTCTTCAAGCTGAATCGATTCCTGATCCATATTTTGAAGAACAAACATCACGTCAAACAGCGGATTCCGGCTCATATCCCGCGTCAATTCAAGCTTGTCGACGAGCTCTTCGAACGGATAATCCTGATGCTCGTAGGCTCCCAATGCTGTGTCGCGCACTTCCTGCAAATGCTGTACAAACGGTTTCCCGCCCTCCGGGCGTGTCCGAAGCGCCAGCGTGTTCACAAACATGCCGAGTATCGGCTCAAGATCCTTGTGCGGCCGGCCAGCGATTGGCGAGCCGACGATGATATCTTCCTGTCCGCTTAAGCGTGACAAGAACGCTGTGTAGGCCGCAAGGAGCACCATGTACAGTGTGCTTCCGTTCTCCCGTGCCAGCTTGTGAAGCCCTGATGCGGCCTCTTGATCAAGCGTAAATGAGACCTTGTCACCCGCGAAGCTCCGTACCGGCGGGCGGGTATGATCAGCCGGGAGATCCAGCACCGGCAGCTCGCCCTCGAGGTGCTTCAGCCAGTACGCCTCCTGCGTCTGGTACGCGTCTCCTTTTTTAAATCCTTCTTGCCATACGGCGTAGTCTTTATATTGAATGTGAAGCGCCGGAAGGGTCCGGTTATTGTAAAGCTCCCCGAATTCCCGTATCAGAATGTTGACGGAAACACCGTCTGAAATAATGTGATGCATATCAACCAGCAACAGGTGCCGCTCATCTGATACCTTTACGATTTGGGCACGGAACAGCGGCGCTTGGCTGAGATCAAACGGCTGAATAAACGCGGCTACGGCTTCCTGTTCGGTTTGTTCGCCGAGGACTGCTGTCTGTAATGTAAACGGCACCTCGTCATGGATGCGCTGCATCGGCTCGCCGCCTTCGTCCTGTTCGAAGGATGTCCGGAGCGACTCGTGGCGCTTGATTAGCTCTTTAAAAGCCCTGTCCAGCCTTTCGGGGTCCAGCTTCCCTTCCAGCTCTAACACAGCCGGCATATTGTAGCCTGTCCCTCCGTCCTCCAACTGCTGAAGGACATAGATCCTTTTTTGGGCGGAGGAAACCGGATAGGCCTCACGCTGTTCCGCCGGTTTCATCGCTTCATATGGACTGTCCGTTCCTTCACGGATAACGGAAGCCAGTCCTTCAACAGTCGGATGGGCAAACACATCTTTCAGCGGCACCTGTACATCGAATTCTTTGGCGATCCGCGAGACAAGCGCCGTTGCTTTTAAGGAATGTCCTCCGCGATCAAAAAAGTTGTCGTGAATCCCGACAGGACCATTTTTCAGCACGTCCTCCCACAGCTGGGCAAGCTTCATCTCTGTCACATTTCTCGGCGCCGTGTAGGTCTCCGCATCTGCAGCTCCGCCAGGAGCTGGCAGGGCGTTTCGGTCCAGCTTTCCGCTTGGCGTAACCGGCCACCGTTCCATCTCTATCATATGAGCTGGGATCATGTAGCTCGGCAGCAGTCTTTCAAGCTGCGTCCGCACTTCGTTTCTTCTTAGTCCTTCTGTATAGGCGCATAATTCCGGCTCGCCACTGTCTGTCCGTACGGTAACGGCTGCCTCCCTGATGCCTTCTATGCCTCTTAGCGCTGCTTCAATTTCTCCGGGCTCAATCCGGTAGCCGCGGATTTTCACCTGATCATCTAACCGGCCGAGGAACTCAACTTGTCCGTCAGGGAGCCAGCGCGCCACATCCCCGGTTTTATACATGCGTTCACCCGGGTAAAACGGGTCCTCAAGAAAACGCTCCTCCGTTAAGGCCGGCCGATTCAAATAGCCTCTGGCCACACCCGCTCCAGCTATGTACAGTTCGCCGGCGACACCGCAAGGCTGTACGGCTAAATGCGCATCTAAAACATACAAACGCGCACCCGGTACGGGCTTCCCGATCGGAATCCGCAAGCGATCCCTGTCCCGCTCTGGGTCCAACACGTAAAATGCCGCGTCAACCGTCGCTTCTGTCGGCCCGTAGCCATGAATCAGCGATACCTGCGGCAATAAAGAAGCAAAACGGGCTGCCGTATGGGGCGCAAGCGGTTCACCTCCGGCGAATACACGCTTCAGGCTTGTCCCGTCACTCAGCCTTTCGATTTCCGCTTGATCGAGAAAGCTGTTCAGCATAGCCGGAATAAAATGGGCCGTTGTAATACTTTCCTGATGAATGGCTTGTACGATCAATGCCGGGTCTTTTTCCCAGCCGGGCGGAAGCAGGTAAGCCGAAGCGCCAGAAAGGGACCACCAAAACAGCTGCCACACAGACGCATCAAAGGAAAAAGAGGTTTTCACCATAACAATGTCATCTTCCTGAAGCGGAAACTGACGCTGCATGCCAGTCAGAAAGGAAACAGCCTGGAGGTGCTCGACGGCCACTCCTTTTGGCTTCCCGGTGGAGCCCGATGTATAGATGACATAGGCGAGAGAACAGCCGTCAGCAGGAGTAAACACATCGTTTTCTGCTTTTTCGCTCGCAAGAGATGCCATGTCCACTTCAAGCATCTCTCCGGAAAAACTCGGTGCGGAACATCCCGGCTGTGCCAGCAAGAGCGCGGCCCCGCTGTCTTTCAGCATGTAGCTCAGCCGTTCCTTTGGATATGCAGGATCAAGCGGCAAATACGCTCCGCCTGCCTTCAAGACAGCAAGTACAGCGATCAGCATTTCAGGTGACCGTTCAGACAGGACACCGACGATGCTTTCCTTCGTGACGCCTCGTGCCGCAAGGTGCACGGCCAGACGGCTGGCATACATGTCAAGCTCAGCGTACGTCAGCGAACCGCCGGAAAAGCAAATGGCCGGCCGTTCCGGTGTGACAGCCGCCTGTCGTTCAAACAGACCGTGCAGGGTTGGGGCTTCAGGCGAAACAGATACTGCCCCGTTGTTTTGAGAAACGATTTTCCGTGTTTTGTTCTCATCTAGCAATGTCATCTTTGACACGGGAAGAGATGGATCAGAGATGACGTCAGAGACCATGTGCTGTAAATAATCTTTTATCTCGGACATCATGTTTGGTTGATAGGCGCCGGTATGAAAATGAATCCGAACGTACAACGTACGGCCTGGGATCACTTTGACACTGCAGCTATAATTGGTCACCTCTTCCATCTCAAAATCCTTCACGGAGAAATCAAATGATCCAGCCTGATTCAGCCCTTCAATCTCTTGCTGGGTAGGTGTATTTTCAAAGACGATAATATGATCGATAAGCTCTTGTTTGAGAGCACTCTGCGCCTGAATGTCATATAAAGGGAAGTAACTATATGCTTCTGCTTCAGTCATGTCTTTTTGCATCCTGCTGACTAGGTCAGAAAAAGAAAGAGAATCACTTTGGACTCGAATAGGAATGGTATTGATAAAAAGTCCGACCATGTTTTCCACATCTCTTAGCTCAGAAGGTCTGCCTGATATAACGGATCCGAACACAGCATCGCCGCAGCGATTGAACTTTTGGAGCATAATCCCCCATAAAGCTTGGAAAACAGTGTTTAGTGTCGCTCCAGAAGCTGCTGCGATTTTCTGTAATTCGGAGGTTTCTTTTTCAGAAATGGTGAACGTGATCTGCTCTAATGTCCCATCCGGTATTTGATCTGTTCTTTTCGGCAGAGGCGTAGCTTTTTCGAAATGCTGAAGCCTCTTTTTCCAATACTCAACTGCTTCTTCTCGGTCTTGCTGCATCAGCCATTTAATATACGTCCCGTACGGCTGAACGGGATGCAAATCCGGAAGCTGACCTTTACCCAGCGCTTGATAAATGTGAAGAAAATCTTTAATGACGATGCCTAAACACCAGCCATCCATTAAAATATGATGATGGCTCCAGATACAGACATAACGATCAGGCGCCCATTTTAAAATAGATATTCTCATCAGTACATCTGTTTGGAGATCGAATCCCCTGGATTTATCCTGCTCTTTGAATGCCTCGGTACAATGTTCTTTATCTCTTTCGTTGAGATGAGAAATATCTTCAAAATGAACATGGCAATGACGATGCTTGAGTACGACTTGACGGGGTTTGGCTACATTTTTATAGATGAACGCCGTTCGGAAGATTTCGTATCTTTCAAAAACAGCATCCATACTTTTCTGGAAACGCTCCAAGTCAAGCTGTCCATGGATCGTAAAAGAAGCCTGTTCAAAATAAGCTCTTGACTGTTCATCATACAGTGAATGAAAAAGCATCCCTTCCTGCATAAAAGACAAAGGGTATATATCCTGTATTTCGGGTTGCTGCGGCATCAGTGTGAATCTCCTCTCCCTATAGTTTGTTGACGGCACCCATAATCTCACTCAATTCATCAAGTGTTAAATCTTCATCGGTGAAATCAGATGCGCTCCATTCTCGGTTTTCTTTGCCCGTACAATGCTCAATGATATTTTCCAGAGTCTGTTTAAAATGCCCGGCAAATGTTTGGATTGTTTTTTTCTCAAATTGAAGCCTGTTATAGATCATGTGCATGTTCAGGCATCCCGAAGAAACGGCGCCGCTGATATCCAGTGCATGAGGACGCTCCCAGTTCGGGCTGATCTCATTCCCTGGCTTGATGTCAGAAACCTCAAAGGCTTTTGATTGAATATCCTGATCAAACTGGCCTAAATAATTAAAGCTGATGTCCGGGCTGCCTTTCTCAGAGCCCCATTTTTTGTTGGTATATTTCAGCACACCGTAGCCTGCGCCCTTATGCGGTATACGGTGCAGCATATCTTTTGTCTGTTTAATGAGGTGGCCCAGCCGCTCATCTTTGTTCTTATGATCAGAATGGCTCATATCAAGCCATACAGGATAAATCGAGGTGAACCAGCCGACTGTTCTGCTAATGTCAATATCCTCAAGGTATGATTCCCTTCCATGGCCCTCCATGCTGATTTTAAATTGGTCATAGCCCGTCCATTGCTGCAAAGCAAGGCCTAAAGCTGTCAGAAGGATATCATTCATCTCCGTGCTGTATGCTTTATTTGCAGCCGTTAACAATAATTCTGTATGATGGCGGGACAGATTAAAATCAATCACTTCTGTATCTTTGAATGTGTTAGGCGCAGCGTCATTGTCTTTAGGAATAGGCTGGATGTGACGGTTCTCACGCTCATCCCAATACGCTGCTTCGCGCTGCATCTGGCGGCTCTTAGAGTAGTCAGCTATACTTTGTGAATACGTTAAATATGAATCTGTTTTTTGCGGCAGTTTAATAGTTTCTCCTGAGACTGCCTGTTTGTAAGCTGTTGAAAAATCCTCGAACAAAATGCGCCACGAAACCGCATCAACAACTAAGTGATGAATCGTCAGAAACAAATGGTCACCATTCTCGGTCCTGAACAATCCAGCGTGAAGCAAGGGGCCGGTTTCCAAACGCATATGCTCCTGCATCTGGCTGGCTGCTTCCTTAATCCTGTTATGCACTTTTGTTAAGTTATCCTTTACATCAAACAGTTCAAGAGCATATAGCTCCTTATCTGGAAGATCTATCCCTCTGTTTATCTGTACAGGCCTGCCATCTTCATACCGACATACGATTCTAAGTGCGTCATGATGAATCACCAGGCTTTTTAGCACCTTTTTAAGCGCTATCTCGTCAAATCGTTCAGTCCGGTAGAGCATAACGGACTGATTAAAATGATGGATTTCCAGAGATTGCGAAAAAAACCATTGCTGGATAGGTGTCCAAGTGATCTCGCCTTCGACCGGACCTTGGTCAATGACGTGTAAGGCTTTTCGAACACGAGCGGACAGTTCGCCAAGAGTCTGATGTTCAAACATCTCACGTACTGTCGTTTCAAAGCCGCGCTGCTTCAGTCTGGCACAAACTTGCAGTGCTTTAATAGAATCTCCGCCAAGCTCAAAGAAATTGGCACTCACGCCCAGCTCATCCACATCAAGAAGTTCTTCCCAAATTTCAGCCATCACCTTTTCAATCTCATTTCTAGGGCTGATATCATCAGCAATATAATCGTGTTTATCAGGTTCCGGCAGGGCTTTCTGATCAAGTTTTCCATTAACAGTCAGCGGGATGCTGTCAATCTGTATCAAACGGGCGGGCAGCATAAAATCAGGCAGCTTGGTTTTTAGAGAAGTCCGGATTTCTGATGTATTCGCGGCCTGTTGATCTTTTGTCACGATGTATGCATATACAGCTGCTTGCCCTTGCTCATCTGTTCTTGTGAAGACAGCCGTCTCTTTAACAATTGGAAGCTGAAGAAGCGCCGCCTGGATTTCGCCTAACTCAATACGGTGCCCTCTGACTTTAACCTGATCATCAATGCGGCCTAAGTATTCCAGCTCGCCATTTGACAGGCGTTTAGCAAGATCTCCTGTTCGGTATAATCTATCCCCCGGAAGATAAGGATTAGGCACAAAACGGTCAGCGGTCAGCTCATCTCTGTTGAGATATCCCCGTGCCACACCTTCACCGCCTATATACATCTCCCCTGGAACTCCGATCGGCTGCAGATTCATATGAGCATCCATCACATAAGCCTGCAGAGTTGAAAGCGGCCGTCCGATATTGCTTTTATTTTTTGCAATGTCTGCTGCGGACAATTTTTTGAATGTTACATGTACCGTCGTTTCTGTAATACCATACATATTGATCAGATCAGTATCAGGATATTTTTTATTCCAGCTTTGAAGCATGCCGGGCTGTAAAGCTTCGCCGCCAAAAATCACGTATCGGATGTTTAATCGATCCGTATGGTTTTGATCTTCATGCATCAGGCCGTAAAAAGCTGTCGGGGTCTGATTGAGTACAGTGACGCGTTCTTTTTTTAACAATAATCGGAATGCATGGGGGTCACGGGCTGTTTCTTTAGAGACCACGACTAGTGTACTTCCGTTTAATAACGCACCGAACATTTCCCATACAGAGAAATCAAAGCAATATGAATGAAATAACGTCCAGACGTCTTCATGGCCAAATACAAAAGGCAGGTTTTGATGCTTTAAGAGACTGATCACATTGCGGTGCTCGACAATAACGCCCTTTGGCTGGCCAGTCGTTCCGGATGTGTATATCACGTATGCCGGCTGATCTGCTAGGGTTTGAATTTTTAAATCAGCCGGAATTGAATCATTTTCAACTTCATTGATATACAAAATATGCCCGTTGTAGTCTGCAGGTTTGTTTTGGCCGTGCTCTGTCAGCAACATTTCTGCCCCGCTGTCATTGAGCATAAAGCTGATACGTTCCTGAGGATATTCAGGATCAATCGGCAAGTAGGCCCCTCCAGCTTTTAAAATCGATAAAATGCCAATGATCATATCAGGTGACCGATCGAGCATCAGACCGACGATATCGCCAGTTCTGACCCCTTGTTTGATCAGCATAGCAGCTGTCCGCTCAGCTTTTTCATTCAGGTTTCGATAAGTAAGCTGAGAGTGACCGTACACCACTGCGAGATGCTCCGGATGTTCAGCGGCTTTTTTTTCAAATAAGCTTACAATGTTTTCATTTCTCGGATAAGCGGCATACTGTCCCATTTTTTCAAGGAGCAAATTGCGCTCTGCAGCAGGAAGCAATTGCATGTCCGAAATTCTCATCTTGGTATCAGCCGTTACACTTTTCACCAGTTCAATAAAATGAGATGCCCATCGCGCAATGGTCTCTTCTTCAAAAAGAGCGGTGCTGTATTCAAACCGGCAGTGAATCCCGCTCGAATGCTCCTCAGCGTGTAATGTCAAATCGAATTTAGATATATCGTGTTTTGGAGTGACAGACGAAATTGATAGACCAGGCACTTCGAACTGGAAATCCTCACTGCTTTGAAGCACGAGCATTGCATCGAACAGCGGGTTGCGATTTACCTCTCGCTGTGTGTCGAGCTTATCTGCCAGCTCCTCAAAAGGATAATCCTGATGTTCATAAGCCGTCAGTGCCAGGTGGCGAATGTCCTGCAAATACGAGCTGAACGTTTTGTGGCCCTCGGGCTGGCTGCGCATCGCTAACGTATTGACGAACATTCCGATGACGCGCTCCAGATCGGCGTGCGGTCTTCCGGCAGCAGGCGTGCCGACGACAATATCCTCTTGCCCGCTTAGCTTGGATAGCAAAATAGAATAGACAGCCAGAAGAATCATATACAACGTTGTTCCCGTTTCAACCATTAAACGGTGCAGTTCATCTGCCGTGTCTTTATCAATGTTTACTTCGATTGTTCCGCCGCTGAAATCAGGGAGACGCGGTCTTGTTTTATCAAGCGGTAATTCTAATACTGGAAGACTCCCGCCAAGCTGATCGAGCCAGTAGGCCTCCTGTTTTTTGTATAGCTCTTTCGGGTACTTTTCTTGCTGCCAAACAGCAAAATCCTTATAATGCAGGTTTAAAGCTGGCAACTCTTTTTCGCAATACAAGTCAGTAAATTCTTGGACAAGAGTGCTCATCGAGACACCGTCGGCAATAATATGGTGCATATCGAGCAGCAAAAAGCCGCGATTATTGCCCATTGTAATGACACATGCTCTAAAAAGCGGACCGGACGATAGATCAAACGGTTTGATAAAAGATTCGATTGCGGACTCAAGCATTTGTTCTGATTCCATTTCAAGCTCTTTCAGATCAAAAGCAATCTCCGGATAAATGATCTGCACGGGCTCTCCTCTGTCAAGCACAAAAACAGTCCGCAATGCTTCATGCCGATTCACAAGTTCTATGAGAACGCTTCTCAACCGCTGGCGATCCAGATTTCCGCGTAATTCAAGTACAGCGGGCATGTTATAGCCTGTGCTGTCATCTGCCAGCTGATGAAGAGCATATAATCGTTTTTGTGAGAAAGACAGCGGATAGACTTCTCTTTGATCCGCAGGTTCAATCTGTGTAAAAGCATGTTCTTTTAAGCTCGTCAATTTGACTGCCATGCTTTCAACCGTCGGATAAGAAAACACCTCACTGAGCGGCAGCTCGACATTAAGCTTTTTATGTATTCTTGATACCAGTGCGGCCGCTTTTAAGGACTGTCCGCCTAATTGAAAGAAATCATCACGAATGCTGATTTGCTGTTTATTTAGCACATCTCCCCAAATATGTGCGAGATCAGCCTCGATTAAAGTTCGGGGCGGCATATATGTGAGGCTCACATTGTTTTCTGGTTCAGGAAGTGCTGACCGGTCAAGCTTCCCGCTGGATGTTAATGGCATCCGGCTGATATTGGTAATACTTGCGGGAATCATATAGGGCGGCAATGTCCCGGCTAGATGCCGATACAAATTCGGGAGATTGTTTCCTTTTTCCGGAACGATATAAGCGACGAGCTCCTTTTCCTCAGCAGAAACATCACGGGCCAGTACCGCTGCTTCCTTCACTCCTGGCGCCTGTCGAAGAACCGTTTCAATTTCTTTCAGTTCAATGCGGTAACCCCTAATTTTCACTTGATCATCAAAACGTCCTATATATTCAATCGTTCCATCCGGCAAAAAGCGGCCTGCATCACCTGTTCGGTATAAACGCTCCCCTTCAAGGAACGGGTGATCGGAGAATGCTTTGTCTGTAAGCTCCGGCTGTTTGTAGTATCCTTTTGCAAGACCCTCGCCGGAAATACACAGTTCGCCCGCCGCGCCGATCGGCTGCATTTGATTTTCGTGTAAAACAAATACTTTCGTGTTTGCAATCGGGTGTCCGATCGTTATCCTCCCTTTTTCATTCAGTTGCCGCAATATTGTTGTTGCCACACTATTTTCTGTGGGCCCGTATTCATTTACCAATTCTGCAGAAGGACAAATCTTTTCGCTCATCTCAAGCAGGTCAGGCGTGACCGCTTCACCAGCGAATGTCACAATACGAAGACTTTTTGCATCCTCAGCAGTCATCACTTCCAATAACACCCGGTACAGAGAAGGAACAATGATCATGTGACTGACCTTATAACGGGCTATTTTTCGTTTAAGGGCTAGCACATCCTTCGCTTCGTCATCTGTTGTCAGCAGTACGCACGCACCGGATAAAAGCGGGGTAAATAAGCTCGTCACACAGCCGTCAAACACATATGAAAACAAATGGAGGGATATATCCTGTTCGGTCATGCCATACTCTTCCCGTCTCCATTGCAATGTATTGGCAATGCCTTGATGATTAACTAGAACACCTTTAGGGCGCCCTGTCGTTCCCGACGTATAGATCAAATAGGCGAGATCACCAAGCGGCACATCTGGAGCTGCTGTTTGGTAGCTTTCTGTACGTTCTATCGGTATCATATTTCCTTCATAGTGCGGCGGGATGAATGACATAAGGTTTTCTTCTATCAGCAATTGAGCTGCTTGACTGTCCTTCAGCAGGAAAGAAAGACGTTCTTCTGGGAAATTTGGATCAAGCGGCATATAAGCGCCGCCTGCTTTCCAAATCCCAAGTAGAGCTGCAGGCATTTCCATTGACCGGTTCATCATCACAGCCACGATATCTCCAGATCCAACGCCTTTTTCTATCAGGGCGTGCGCAATCTGATTAGCTCTTATATTTAATTGGCGATAGGTCCAGCAATCGTCTCCCATTTTTAATGCAGCCGCTTCAGGTGTTTTGCGGGCTTGTTCCTCGAACAATTGGGATATCGTTTTGTTCACATAAGGACGCTCAGTTTCGTTAAACAATTGGATAACCTGTTGCTCCTCCGGCGGGACGATATTGATGTCACTGACAGCAATATCGGGATGTGCCAAAATGCAATCTAGTGCTTGTTTTAGATGCCCCTGAATCCTCAGCATCTCCTCCCGTTCATAAACGGCTGCGTTGTAGCTGAATTTGATATAAAATGATTCTCCCGGAACAATAACGATATTAAAGTCGTAATTGGTTTGTTCGGACATTGAAATGTCACCAAGCTTCAGTGCGCTTTCGTCATTTTCACTCTCGATGCTTAATGCCTGATGAAGCTGTACAGGATAATTTTCAAAGACAAAAATATGATCGATCAAGCCTTGCTTCAATGGACTATGGTTTTGAATCTCATAAAGCGGATAATACCCATGCTGTTCAGATGCTAAAATATCCTCCTGCACGGCTTTAGCCAGCGAAGAAAACGTCATACCCTCCGCAGATCGAATTCGCACTGGGATAGTATTAATAAACAAGCCGACCATTGATTCAATCCCGTCAATCGCTGACGGGCGTCCTGAAATAACGGAGCCAAAAACTGCATCATCAGCAGCAGTATATCGATGGAGAAGCACGCCCCACATACTCATAAACAACGTGTTTAATGTCACTCCCCAATTTTGGGCGGCCTCAGTCAGTTTCTCAACCATTTCCGGTGCTAAAGAAAAGCTGATCTGGTCGGCTTTATAATCCCCGTCCGCCGGGCGGGGATTTATCCGGGGGATAGATGCAGTATTGCCGTACTCCTTCAAATATCCGCTCCAGTAAGCAGCAGTCTCTTCTTGATCTTGTTCTCCGAGCCATTCAATATAGCGGCTGTACGGTACCGTGCTGCCAAGCCGTACAGGTGAGTTATTTTTGAGCGAATCATACATGCTGAAAAACTCTTTAAGAATAATGCCCAGACACCAGCCATCCATGATGATATGATGATGTGTCCAGACACATGTATATCGGCTGTTGCCTCTATCAAAAAGGGCAAGACGCATTAACGGATCTTTTTGCAAATTAAATCCTTTTTCCCGATCCTTGGTCATAAAAGCATCGATCAGAGCCTGCTGTTCATGATCGGCCAGGTGAGAAAAATCTTCTCTATACACTGTCAATTCCCGGTTTGACAGGACTACCTGCTGCGGACCTGTAAGATCTTGGACTTCTTTAATAAAAATCGTTCTGAAAATATCATACCGGGAAACAAGAAGGTTTAAGCTCTTTTGAAACGAGTCGATGCATAGATTCCCTGTGATCGTAAAAGAGGTCTGTTCGACATAGGCTTTTGAGCTGACATCCACCAGTGAATGAAACAGCATTCCTTCCTGCATGTGCGATAACGGATAAATATCTTGAATCTGTGCCGATTGTGCCATCAATTCCACACACCTTTTCAAAAGTTAAAGATCTTTCACGAGATCTTCGATGCTAGATAATGCAGACAACGTTAATTCCTTATTGCTGAAATCACTCAGCGTTTTTTCGCGTACTTTTTTCTGAGAACAATGCTCAATCATCTCGATAAGATGCCTGTGAAAACGATCCATAAAACACTCAATTGAGTGTTGGCTGAACACTTGGGTGTATACCGCTTTTACTTGAAGCCTTCCGTCCGTAATGAGGGCATTGATGTCCAGCTCATATTCTCGAGCTCTCTCACCCGCTATTTCGTAACGAGGCCGGTAATATGATAATTGAAACGTTTCAGCTTCCTTCTCTTCGCTGAATTGGCCGAGATAATTAAAGCTGACCTCAGGCTCTTTATACTGCAGTTCTCCTATGTGTGTTAACAATCCGTAACCAGTTCCTTTGTTCGGTACCCTTCTCAGCATATCTTTTGTCGTCTTAATTCGGTATGCGAGCTGATCCTCGAAAGGCTCGGGAATACTCATGTCCAGCAGAATAGGATAAATGGAAGTAAACCATCCAACTGTCCGTGAAATATCAATGTTTGGCACATGCCCTTCTCTACCGTGTCCCTCAGTGCTGATCACGATTTGGTCATGCCCTGTCCATTCAGAAAGCGCCATTCCTAACGCCGTAAGCAAAAGTTCGTTGGCATCAGTGCCATAGGCTTGCTGGGTTTCAAACAGCAATTTTTCAGTCCAGTCCCCGGATAGTACAAACGCTGCTGTATCGCTGTTCATTTGCAGTCTTCCTGGCACATTTTCCGTGTCCTTAGGCAGAAAAGCAGTGTGAGCATCCAAAATTGATTGCCAATATGATTTTTCTGCAAGTAATTGTTTGCTTGCAGCAATTTGAGCAAGACCATTGGCGTAGGACAAATAAGAATCCGTTTTTGGCGGTAATTGGATCTCTTGTTTTTCTAAAGCTTGCTGGTATGCTGCAGCTAAATCCTCAATCAGTATTCTCCAAGAAACGCCATCTATCACAAGATGATGAAGCGCAATCAGCAAATGGTCCCCTTCTGCCGTTTTAAACAAACCTGCTTGCAGCAGAGGCCCTTTTTGTACATTCATTTTGCTTTGAATGCCGATTTCCTCAGCGGCTAGTTTTTCATCAAGATGAGTCCTTTCCAGTGATTCTTTTGTCCAGTCTGCTATGTGAATGCCGAACAGTTCATGATCCTTGTGATTCATTCCGCGATTATACTGAACGACATGGCCATTTTGATTTCGTTGAAAAACCATGCGAATTGCATCGTGATGCTCGGTTATTTTACGCAGCGCCCGACGAAGCGCATTAGTATTGAATCCTTTTTCACTGAAAAGTATGACGGACTGGTTGTAATGGTAGTGAAAAGCATGAACCTGTCCGAAAAATCTTCGCTGAATCGGGGCGAGATCAGCTTCACCTTCCGCAGGTCCCTGATCAGCTTGAGATGCCAATGGTGTGATATGTCCGTTTAGCTCCTGAATCGTTGGATAACTGAATAAGTCACGTATTGTCATGCTCCAGCCTTCAGCGGCCAGCCGTGCTGCCACTTGTAATGCTTTTATTGAGTCTCCGCCAAGCTCAAAAAAGGAATCGTGAATGCCGACTCGAGCAATGGACAGGACATCTTCCCATATTTCCGCTATCGTTTTTTGTATGTCGTTAACTGGTGCCGTATATGGACGTGTGAACACATCATTTGGTGCCGGCAAGGCGTTTTTGTCCAGCTTTCCGTTTAGGGTCAGCGGCAGTTTTTCTATAGGAATCAGATGCGCAGGAATCATATATGCCGGCAGCTCCTTTGTTAAAGCAGCACGAAGAGTATTCGTATTGACATCTGAAGGCACAATATATGCTGCTAAACCAGCATGTCCATTCTTATCATGCTGAACGGCAACAGCAACTTCTCTGACAAGCCCGGTTTGAAGCAGAACACTTTCAATTTCTTCTGTTTCAATTCTGTATCCATTTATCTTCACCTGATAATCCATTCGGCCAAGAAGCTTGATCGTTCCGTTTGGAAGCCAGCAGGCTCGATCACCGGTTCTGTACAGCCTTTCTCCGGAGACAAATGGATTTTCTATAAATTTCATTTGCGTTAAGTCAGGTTTATTATGATAGCCTTTCGCAACACCTGCTCCGCTGATGCATAGCTCGCCGGCAACGCCAATCGGCTGAATTTGATTAGTCTGGCTGAGTACGTACATGTGTACATTCGGTAGCGGGCTGCCAATTGGGACGTTATCTCCCGTGTACTCTTCTCCCATCCTTGTTTCATAGCAGCTGGAATCGATCGTCGCTTCTGTGACGCCATAACTATTGATGATGCGCATGCTTTGGCCAAAGCGTTCTGTCAATGTTTTGAAATCTTGAGCTTTCACCATGTCGGAACCAAGAATTAATATGTCTAAGTCAGGAAGCTTGAGCTTGTTACGGTATACATACTCCATAATTGGGATAATGAGAGCCGGCGTTGACTCCATTATCGTGATTCGCCGAGAGTTCATGATTCCATATAATTCAGCAGGTTCCAGCCGCTTTTCATCTGGGCAAACGATTAGAGTCCCACCGTTGGTCAATGTTCTCGCTAAATCTCCTGAAAAGACATCAAATGAAAAGCTCGCCATTTGGAGCAGTCTGACAGGCTTCCGATCCAGTTCATAAATTTGCCGCCAAGCAAGAGCTGCATGAGTAAAGTTCCGATAGGTGACAATAACGCCTTTAGGCGCGCCCGTAGTTCCTGACGTATAAATGATATATGCTACATCCTCAGGAGCAGGAGATAAGTCAAGGTTGCAGCTGTTTTCTTCAAAAGAGCTCTCATCATCAAGGCAGATGTGAGGTATATCACATTCAGAAGAGTTTGAAATCAAATGCTTCAACTCCTGCTGCAAAAGAAGAATGTCTGCTTCGCTATCACGGAGAAGGTATTCAATTCTAGCTTTTGGATAATGTGAATCGATTGGGATATACACTCCGCCAGCTTTCATCACTGCTAGGATTCCAACAATTGCATCAATGGACCGCTTGGCTAAAACAGCCACAGTTGGCTTCGTCCCTTTTCTTTTTTGCAACGTCCGTGCCAGACGATTGGCTCTTTCGTTTAGAAGCCGATAACTAATCTGTGTTTCGTCATCAATAACAGCTATATGTTCTGGTGTTTCTTCAGCTCTCGCTTCAAATATGCGATGAAAAGGAACATCTTTTTGGGAAAATTCAACTTGAGTTTTGTTGAATTCAAAGACTATATTTTGTTTTTCTTGATCACTAAGTATGTTTATTTGTGAAAGGTTTGTTTCAGGATTAGAAAGTGCCGCATGCAGAAATTCGATAAAATGAGCTGCCCAGCGTTCAATCGTAGCTTTCAGGAATACTTCCGTACTAAATTCCAATTCGCAGCAAATGGCTCCATCTGTTTCCGTTGCTATTAGTGTAATATCGAATAAAGAAATGTGATGTGCGAAATTGGCGGGCCGGACTTTTACCTCTTCCAGATCCATGTCCTGCTTTTCCATATTTTGAAGGATAAACATCGCATCAAAAACTGGATTCCTGCTCATATCCCGTGTCAATTCAAGCTTGTCGACAAGCTCTTCGAACGGGTAATCCTGATGCTCATACGCTCCCAATGCTGTCTCGCGCACTTCCTGCAAATACTCCACAAACGGCTTCCCGCCCTCCGGGCGTGTCCGCAGCGCCAGCGTGTTCACAAACATGCCGAGTATCGGCTCAAGATCCTTGTGCGGCCGGCCGGCGATTGGCGAGCCGACGATGATATCTTCCTGTCCACTTAAGCGTGACAAGAACGCTGTGTAGGCCGCTAGGAGCACCATGTACAGTGTGCTTCCGTTTTCCCGTGCCAGCTTGTGAAGGCCTGATGCGGCCTCTTGATCAAGCGTAAATGAGACCTTGTCACCCGCGAAGCTCCGCACCGGCGGGCGGGTATGATCAGCCGGGAGATCCAGCACCGGCAGCTCGCCCTCGAGCTGCTTCAGCCAGTACGCCTCCTGCGTCTGGTACGCGTCTCCTTTTTTAAATCCTTCTTGCCATACGGCGTAGTCTTTATATTGAATGTGAAGGACCGGAAGGGTCCGGTTGTTGTACAGCTCCCCGAATTCCCGAATCAGAATATTGACGGAAACACCGTCTGAAATAATGTGATGCATATCAACCAGCAACAGGTGCCGCTCATCTGATACCTTTACGATTTGGGCACGGAACAACGGCGCTTGGCTGAGATCAAACGGCTGAATAAACGCGGCTGCGGTCTCCTGTTCGGTTTGTTCGCCGAGGACTGCTGTCTGTAATGTAAACGGCACCTCGTCATGGATGCGCTGCACCGGCTCGCCGCTTTCGTCCTGTTCGAAGGATGTCCGAAGCGACTCGTGGCGCTTGATTAGCTCTTTAAAAGCCCTGTCCAGCCTTTCGGGGTCCAGCTTCCCTTCCAGCTCTAACACAGCCGGCATATTGTAGCCTGTCCCTCCGTCCTCCAGCTGCTGAAGGACATAGATCCGTTTTTGGGCGGAGGAAACCGGATAGGCCTCACGCTGTTCCGCCTGTTTCATCGCTTCATATGGACTGTCCGTTCCTTCACGGATAACGGAAGCCAGTCCTTCAACAGTCGGATGGGCAAACACATCTTTCAGCGGCACCTGTACATCGAATTCTTTGGCGATCCGTGAGACAAGCGCCGTTGCTTTTAAGGAATGTCCTCCGCGGTCAAAAAAGTTGTCGTGAATCCCGACAGGACCGTTTTTCAGCACGTCCTCCCACAGCTGGGCAAGCTTCATCTCTGTCACATTTCTCGGCGCCGTGTAGGTCTCCGCATCTGCAGCTCCGCCAGGAGCTGGCAGGGCGTTTCGGTCCAGCTTTCCGCTTGGCGTAACCGGCCACCGTTCCATCTCTATCATATGAGCTGGGATCATGTAGCTCGGCAGCATTCTTTCAAGCTGCGTCCGCACTTCGTTTCTTCTTAGTCCTTCTGTATAGGCGCATAATTCCGGCTCGCCGCTGTCTGTCCGAACGGTAACGGCTGCCTCTCTGACGCCTTCAATGCTTCTAAGCGCTGCTTCAATTTCTCCAGGCTCGATACGGTAGCCGCGGATTTTCACCTGATCATCTAACCGGCCGAGGAACTCAATGTGTCCTTCAGGGATCCAGCGCGCCAAATCCCCAGTTTTATACATGCGTTCACCCGAGTAAAACGGGTCCTCAAGAAAACGCTCCTCCGTTAAGGCCGGCCGATTCAAATAGCCTCTGGCCACACCCGCTCCGGCAATGTACAGTTCGCCGGCGACACCGCAAGGCTGTACGGCTAAATGCGCATCTAAAACATACAAACGCGCACCCGGTACGGGTTTTCCGATCGGAATCCGCAAGCGATCCCTGTCCCGCTCTGGGTCCAACACGTAAAATGCCGCGTCTACCGTCGCTTCTGTCGGCCCGTAGCCATGAATCAGCGATACCTGCGGCAATAAAGAAGCAAAACGGGCTGCCACATGGGGCGCAAGTGGTTCACCTCCGGCGAATACACGCTTCAGGCTTGTCCCATCACCGAGCGCTTTCATTTCCGCTTGATCGAGAAAGCTGTTCAGCATAGCCGGAATAAAATGGGCCGTTGTAATACTTTCCTGATGAATGGCTTGTACGATCAATGCCGGGTCTTTTTCCCAGCCGGGCGGAAGCAGGTAAGCCGAAGCGCCAGAAAGGGACCACCAAAACAGCTGCCACACAGACGCATCAAAGGAAAAAGAGGTTTTCACCATAACAATGTCATCTTCCTGAAGCGGAAACTGACGCTGCATGCCAGTCAGAAAGGAAACAGCCTGGCGGTGCTCGACGGCCACTCCTTTTGGCTTCCCGGTGGAGCCCGATGTATAGATGACATAGGCGAGAGAACAGCCGTCAGCAGGAGTAAACACATCGTTTTCTGCTTTTTCGCTCGCAAGAGATGCCATGTCCACTTCAAGCGTCTCCCCGGAAAAGTTCGGCGCGGAACATCCCGGCTGTGCCAGCAAGAGCGCGGCCCCGCTGTCTTTCAGCATATAGCTCAGCCGCTCCTTTGGATATGCTGGATCAAGCGGCAAATACGCTCCGCCTGCCTTCAATACAGCAAGTACAGCGATCAGCATTTCAGGTGACCGTTCAGACAGGACACCGACGATGCTTTCCTTCGTGACGCCTCGTGCCGCGAGGCGCGCGGCCAGACGGCCGGCATACATGTCAAGCTCAGCGTACGTCAGCGAACCGCCGGAAAAGCGGATGGCCGGCCGTTCCGGTGTGACAGCCGCCTGTCGTTCAAACAGTCCGTGCAGGGTCGGGACTTCAGGCGAAACAGCTTCCGTCTTATTAAACTCATACAACAATTTTTGTTTCTCTCTTATATTAGTCATATCTAATTCTTTTATGAAACTGTGCGGATGTTGAAGGGCGTTTTCCAGTAACGTAAGCAGATGGTTCTGTATTCGCTTAATATCCTCAAGAGAAAACAAGGTATTTTGATAGTCGAAATTTAATTGAATAGTTCCGGTGTCTGTCCGTTCCTGTATTTGAACAGAAAGCTCGTTCGCGGTGTATCCGCTGAAATAAAGCGCCGTTTCATAGTCAAAACCGTCTGCATTGTGCCATTGGAGCGGTTGATACTGCATAGATATACCGATAAGGTTGTGTAAATCCTTCTGTTCTTTTCTTAATTCATTTACCAGCAAATTATAAGGAAACCGTTGGTGACGCATAACGGAAAGCTGTTCCCTGCCTACTCTGCGGACAAAGGATAGAAAGTCCGTGTCAGGATCAGCTGTTATTCTGATGGGAAGAGAACTGACGAACATGCCGAGCATTTCTTTTTCAGCCTTTGACCCTCTGTTGCCATAGTAGGTGCCGATGGCAAGGTCTTTTTTAGAAGTGATCCGGCTGATGCATATGTAAAATGAAGCCATAAATAAGGAAATGATATTGATCTTTTGTTCTTCGCAAAAGATTCGAATCGTTTGCCCTAGATGAGGTGAAAGGGTGATGGTATCTCTGGATGCGGATGTGCTCTGTTTTTGTAAAGACGTCTGGCCGGCTAACGAGTGGTATTCCGGCGGATTCTGAAAGGTTTGAGTCCAAAATAAACGGTCCTTTGCAAAACGTGAAGACTGTAAATATTGACTCTCTTTTTCGATGTAGCTCAAGTAAGAAGGTTCCGGCTGATCGGGTAAAGGATCTTGCTTTTTCATTTTTTGATAAAGATCTATAATTTGATTTCCCATCACGTTTAAGGAGATGCCGTCCATTATAATATGATGGAATTTAGCAAACAGCCAAACCTCATGATTGTGGATTCTAAGGAGATAAAATTGATAAAGAGGCGAGTTGAATAGTTTAAATGGGATTCTCGCTTGTTCTTGTATCCATTGCTCTATTTCTATCATTTCAACATTTGAAAAATCTATTATTTCCAGTGAAGTATATTTATATTCAGTAAGGTACAATCGCGGCTCAAGCTCTTCTCCTTCTAGCAGCTGAAACCTGATGGCGTCGTTGCGGGAGATGGAATGATTCAGCGCGCCCTCTAGAACATCAAGATCAATATTGCCTCTGAATTTCACACAGGCCGTAAGATTGCAAATGCTGGTACCTGGCTCCAGCAGTTCGGTAAACCACACTCTCCTTTGGGCATGGGTTAAAGAATAAGTATGTTGGCTCAACGGATTCCCTCCAGTTCTCATAATAAGAGGATAAGAAAAAAGTAGAAAAATGACAATAAAAGAAATTATATGACTATATAATCCATATATGCACTATATTAACGGATATTTTTTAAAGTACAATAAAAAACATTAAATTTTTATAACATTTTTTTGAATATAGTATTATTTCTTTAGTTTTGGTTTCTTTATTCATCAAATTTTTGAACATAAAGTGATAAAAGTATCATTCTGATTCGGGTCTTACACACTAATTTTTCGATTGTGCTAATTTGCTGTTGCGCGTAAGCTTTCTATTTGTTGGCAGATGCGACCGGAATATTATTGAAGACATAAAAAAACCTGTCTTCCTTAGAAAACAGGTCTGACGCTATTATTGATTTGCCAAGATGACAGCGATTTGATCCTCGATATCTTTTCCATCCTCGTCATCAATCAATCCGTTCAAAAGAATAGAAAAAACAAGGGGTTTTCCGCTCTTGGTTTCTGCGTACCCGGATAAAGAGCTAACTGTGCTTAACGATCCGGTTTTTGCCCTTACCTTTCCTTGTGCAGGAGTGTCTTTCATCCGGTTTCTCAGTGTTCCGCCTATCATCCTGTCACTATTGCCCGCAACTGGCAGAGAATTTAGATAAGCTGAGAACCATTTCTCATCTTGAATGTCATATAACAGCTGTGAGATTTGATCTGAGGATACAGCATTAATATGTGAGACACCTGATCCGTCTCTTAAGACAAGTGAATTGGGATCAACACCAAATTCCGGAAGCGCATTGTTTAATACTTCAAGTCCCTTTTCCCAGCTTCCTTCTTCTTTTTTCACTTTCCCCATCTCTTTTACGAGCACTTCGGCATGTCCGTTATTGCTTAATTTCATAAACGGCACAAATAGTTTTGACAGAGGCATTGAGCGATGAGAGATTAACACGTCTGAAGAACTGGGCGCAGCGCCCGTCTTGACGTGCCCTTTTACAGTAATTCCTTGTTTTTTTAGTGCCTGCTTAAATAAATCCAAAGCGTATCCAGCCGGCTCCCAGACAGCAATCCATTCCTTTGTCTTGCTTGCCTCAACCGATACGCTCCCTTCAATTGTGATCGTGTTTGTTCCATGCTCTCTTTCGATCGTGAGGTCTTTCTTTTGGCCGGCCGCAGTCGTTTCGGCATCGTTCTTAATCGTTACATAATCTGTCTTCGGAGATACAGCAACGGCAGGCTTTTCCCCCTCTTTTTTACCCGGGGTGACCTCTACAATCACAGTTCCTGCATCATAATCTTCATTCGGAGACGCTGTTAAAGCGGAGATTTGCGCGCCGTAATATGTGTATTCATCACTCCACGGCATATCAGGCGATAATCGGATGTCATCATACCACGTATCATCACCGATCAGATTGCCTTTGATCTCTTTCACGCCGGATTGTTTCAATTTCTCAGCCATTTCTTCAAAATCAGATGGTAAAAGTGTCGGATCTCCTTTCCCTATCAAATAAAGGTTTCCATTCAGCTTTTTCCCTTTACATTTGCCGTCCGTCCGGACCTCGGTTGTAAAGGAATAGTCCTCGCCGAGAACAGAAAGTGATGCGGCCGCTGTCAAAAGTTTTAAAGAAGAGGCGGGCCTCATTCGGATCTCTCCTGAATGCTCATATAGAACAGCGCCTGTTTCCGCAGAACGAACGGTGATGCCGGCCATTGCGCCTTCGAGTGCAGGATGATCAGCTAAAATCTTATCGATCTGCCCGGCAAGTGCACCTTGTTTTTCAGCCGCTTGCGCAGCCTGATGCATATAAGGTACCGAAGCAACGACGAAAAGCAGCAAAACAGCAACATAAAGCTTTATGCTTTTTTTCATTTTTTTACCCCGCCTCTCTGCGCCTCATCATTGGCTATTGATGATTCAGTTCAATGGTGATACTGCTTTTGGCTGTCGTTTCTTCTCCCGGCTCCAGCACTTTTACACCAGTGAGTGATGGAGACACATCAAGATTCACAGCGTTTGTCACCCATGTGTAAGGTTCAGGGCATAAATATCCCTGCTTTCCGTCCGCGTTGTATACAACCCAATGTTTAAATTGTTCATCTGCCTTATAAATAATGCTTATATGTGCATGCTGATGATAAATGACTGCCTGATTTTCTCCGCCTCTTTTCTGATAAGAAGATAAAAAGACATCATCCAGCTGCTGGCTGCGTAAATCCATCCCTTCATGCAAGGCTTCTTTATTCGGTACATCCATCAGTTTCCCGGTCGGCAGCAGGCGCTCATCCAACTCCCATTGCTGATCTGCTGTCAGGGAGAATAACGAGCTTTCTTCTGGAAATACAAATGTAGTATGATAGCCGATTCCCCAAGGAAACGCTTCCTTTCCTTTGTTCATGACCGTCGCATGTTTAAATAGAGTATTCCCCTTTAGCGTGTATGTCATCCGAACAACGGCATGATGCGGAAATTGCTTATACACATGGGGAAGCTCTGAAAGGTCAATTTCAGTTTCAACGATCACTTCTTCATCAGTTTGCTTCATGGTCACTACGTTCCATTTTTCCTGATAAAGAAACCCATGAAGATGGTTGTGTTTATCTTTTTCATTGATATCAAAATGATATGTTCTGCCCCGGAAACTGAATGTCCCGTCACTAATCCGGTTAGGCGGAAACAGGATCGGAATGCCATACAATGTTGGTGTATCATGAAAGCTTTCTGCTGTTTCCGGTTCACGCAAAAGCTGCAGCTGTGTCGTTTTGTCCACAAGAGAAATGACGTTGCTCCCCCACTCAGGAACGACAATCATTTCTATATGTTCGTTGCCTGCTTTGATGGCAGGTGTTCCTAAATACGTAATCTTCTCAATATCGTTTGCCATGTGTACTCAACCTCTCCTTGATTCATTGCTTGTATAAGAATTCAATGTAATGTGCCATATTTCCTCCATTTATGTTTTCTCTTTATCAAACAAAAAACACCGTTCAAATGTTGAACGGTGTGATTCGGGATGCTATTGGATGAGACGTGTAATCTGTTTCTTTTTCCAAACGAATTGATAATACCCATAAATCAACAGCAAACTGACGGCAAACGCAGCCGGATAGCCAACCCAGACGCCGAGTATTTCAAGATTTGTGTAGTGGGAAAGTACGAACGCGACAGGCACCTCTACTCCCCAGATGGCAAAAATACTGATAACGGTCGGCCATAAAACCGTTCCGCTTGCCCGCATCGTCGCAGAAATAATTTGGGCATTTCCAAAGAGTAAGTAACTCCACAATGTAATCATCAAGAGACGGTGCGCAATGTAAAGCGTCTCTTGTTCGGTTAAAAATAATCCTAAAATCTGATGTGAAAAAACATAGATCAGAATGATCAGCACACCGCCAATGATATAATTCAGCCAAATCCCGACACGAATTACCTGTTTTAGGCGGCCAAACTCGTTCGCTCCGATCGATTGCGCGGCGAATATAGACACCGCAATACCAAGGCTGACGGCCGGCATCTGCACATAGCTGGCTACCTGGTTGACCACGCCGTATGCAGCTGTCGCATTAGAGCCATAATGGTTGACGAATGAAATAACCGCTATCTCTGATAATGAGACGAGAATCATATTGATGCTTGATGGAATCCCGAGGCGCAGCAGGAGAGCCAGAAGTTCTTTATCCATTTTCAAATAACGGCGCACTGTTTTATCAAATTGCAGCGGATGGTTTCGTTTTCGCAAATACACCATTAACACAATAAAAGTCGCAATCGTGGAAATGACGGTTGCATATGCGGAACCGTATATGCCCAGTTTCGGAAAACCGAACATGCCAAGGATCAAGACAGGCAAAAGCGCTATGTTAATGACCGTGCTCACAATCAGCGTATAAAACGGTGTCTTAGAATCCCCTGTTCCGCGCAAAAATGTTGTATAAGCGAAATATAAAAACATAAACGGCATCGCGTAAAATAAAATACGTGCATAGCTGGCACTGACATGAATTACATTTTCAGGCGTGCCCATTAAACGAAGAATATCCAAGGTGAAAATACTGCCGATGACGGCTAACACAACCCCTAATAAAAACGTAAACGTGAGCGTCGTCCCGACAACAGCCTTTAACCGCTCCTCATTTTTCGCCCCGTAGGCTTGTCCGATCAGGATCGAGCTTCCTGAACCGATCCCAATTGTAAATGAGATTAAAAGAAAAAATAACGGGAAAAAGGATGATACAGCTGCAACCGCATCAACACCAAGCCATCTGCCTACAGCCATCATCCCGACTAGCTGGCCGACTGATTGCAGCACATTGCTTAGCAGAAGCGGAACTAAAAAGAGTGACATAGACCGCCAGACAGATGGATTGCTTTTCTTCTGAGTTACAAGTTGTTCTTGTGATGTTTCCATATTGAAAGCTCCTTTATTTGAATTCGTTTGTAAACATGACCCTATTCTTTTGACAAAAACAGGATATGTAACATGTTATTATTCATCACTGTACATATGAAACCCTTCCCGATTCTTCTAATTTTACACATCTTTTTAGCTTATGAAGAATAAACTAGCAAGTAACAGCCTATTTCCTTGTGAGTAAAAGAATAAAAAATAATTTATGCAAAAGTATTGTAATCTATCCGTAATTATTGTAACATTTGTAACATAAGAGAAAGAGATTTTGAAGGAGTGAACCACAATGAAAAAATGTTTTCTATTTCTAACAACGATTGCACTTATTCTGTCATTAAGCACAAATGCATTTGCGAAAAATACTTCAGGTGATTTATCACAAAAACAAGCACTGCAGCTGGCGTTATCAGCAAGAGAGCATTTTTGGAACACAATGAGCGGCCACAATCCAAAAGCGAAAAAAGCAGTTTGCCCATCAGGTACATTTGAGTATCAAAATCTTCAATACGTGTACATGTGCAGTGACCTAGGCACTAAAGCAAAAGCAGTGAATTACTTAACTCCTATTTTCACAAAAACAGCAATCGAAAAAGGCTTTAAAGACTATCACTTCACTGTTTCAAAAGGAAAACTAGCCGTGCCAATCGGCGACGGTGACAACCTTTTAAATTGGAAAAAATCAACTGCTAAACTGATCTCTAAAAAAGGCGGCACAGTCACATACCAATTTACCGTTCCTACTTTAGACGGATCACCTGCAGCGAAACGGAAAGTGACATTTGTAAAAGAAAATAAAAAATGGAAAGTCAATCAATTTGACGCAGTTATATAAGAAAAAACGCCCTGCATAAGCGGGCGTTTTTTTATTTGGCATAAAGAAAGACAACAGGCCAAAAGCCCATTGTCATTTTGTTATATAACGCTCTAGGAGAGATTCGAACTCCCGACCTGCAGTTTAGGAAACTGCTGCACTATCCGCTGTGCTACTAGAGCTTTTGGTATTTATATAGTAGCTCTGATGATGAATATTTTCAAGCGGTTTGTATTAAAGCCCTCCAAAAACCTTATACGCGGCCCTTGTCGTATCTTCATCAATACCGATATACCGCATTGTAATCGAGGGTGATGAATGATTCAGTATTCTCTGCAGCTCGGCAATGTCTTTTGTCCGCTGATAAAAATGATAGCCGAATGTTTTCCGCAGCGTATGGGTCCCTATCTCCTCGAGTCCGCACGCCGCGGCGGCCTCTCTTAAAATCCTGTAGGCCTGAATGCGGGAAATCGGTTTCCTGGTCCGTACAGATTTAAAAAGATATTCGTTTTCTTTCATGTCTTTCGTATACTCGTATATTTCGTGTTTCAGCGATTCTAAAATCAGAATCTTCCTTTTCTTTTTCGTTTTGCTTTCAGTCGCCCATAAATGATCTTTATTTTTAACGTCCTTCACTTGCAGCGGCAGAATATCAGAAATGCGGAGCGCGCTGTTTATGCCAAAAATAAACAGAAAATAATCCCGCTTGTTTTTGTTTAGCAAATACTGTTTTACATCTTGAATTTTTTCTAAACTGCGAATCGGCTGTACAATATGCATCCAAAAACTCCTTAAAAACCATTATGTAACGTTTTGAGGTCTATGTTACTATTATAGCTGAAAAACGTTGAAAGTCAAAGTACGGCGGCGTTTATGTAACATAATATACATAGTGTTACATAGGCGGTTGAAAAAGCTTTCCAGAACCTCCTCCCTCTTAAATGAGTTTTAAAGCTTCTTATAAAGCTTTTAACCTATTTGATACATATTCCCCTATCTATCATCAAAAAGCCTCTTAGAAAAAAATCTGACGCTTTGGTTTTTCGCTGTTTTTAAAAAGATATACAAAAAAAGACACAATTTGAAATTGTGTCCTAGTCCTCATCTTTTACATCGATATCTTCCGGGATTGGTTCATTTAAGATTTCCTGCACGAGTGCTTTGTAATTCTCCAGCTGTTCGAGATGCGTTTTGAACTGCCCCTTAAAAATTAAAAATTGCTCACCGTCATGAACGGCTCTGATTTTTCCTCCCTGTACCAAACTTTTAATATAATCCTCTGAAAGATTTGTATATTCTGCTGTTTCTTTAATCGTTAAATACATATAGCAGTCCTTTCTTAATCCGTATGCTGATTCTAATATAGCACATGGCTCATAACAATATAATCAATTTCACACAGAAAAGCGGGTGAATGTTCTATATAATATACCATTTGTCACTTGTGAAAACGCTGTAATTTTTTTACGCTAAGATTGTAACATAACAGCTTCATATAGGAGGGAGAACATGAAAAGAACGTGGAACGTCTGTTTAACAGCTCTGCTTAGTGTTCTGTTAGTCGCTGGAAGTGTCCCTTTTCACGCGGAAGCGAAAAAGCCGCCCAAAAGCTATGACGAGTACAAACAAGTAGATGTTGGGAAAGACGGCATGGTTGCTAGCGCACATCCTCTCGCTTCGGAAATCGGTGCTGATGTACTGAAAAAAGGAGGAAATGCCATTGACGCGGCAGTTGCCATTCAATTTGCGCTCAATGTAACAGAGCCGATGATGTCAGGCATTGGCGGCGGCGGTTTTATGATGGTGTATGACGGAAAAACAAAGGATACAACGATCATTGACAGTCGTGAACGCGCTCCAGCAGGTGCAACTCCTGATATGTTTCTCGATGAAGACGGCAAAGCGATTCCTTTCTCTGAACGTGTGACAAAAGGTACTGCCGTCGGTGTTCCAGGTACGCTGAAAGGGCTGGAAGAAGCTCTGGATAAATGGGGAACCCGTTCAATGAAGCAATTAATCACCCCTTCTATTAAACTCGCTGAAAAAGGCTTTCCGATTGATTCGGTGTTGGCAGATGCGATTTCTGATTATCAGGAAAAGCTGTCACGGACTGCCGCAAAAGATGTATTTTTGCCAAATGGCGAGCCGCTTAAAGAAGGCGATACACTGGTTCAAAAGGATTTGGCAAAAACGTTTAAGCTCATTCGCTCAAAAGGCACTGACGCTTTTTATGAAGGAAAATTCGCCAAAGCGCTTTCTGACACTGTACAGGATTTCGGCGGATCAATGACGAAAAAAGATTTAGAAAATTACGACATTACAATTGATGAACCGATTTGGGGAGACTATCAAGGCTATCAAATCGCCACTACTCCTCCTCCAAGCTCTGGCGGTATTTTCTTATTGCAAATGCTGGAAATACTTGATGATTTTAACCTTTCACAATACGATGTCCGCTCATGGGAAAAATATCAACTGCTTGCTGAAACGATGCATTTGTCTTATGCCGACCGTGCGTCTTATGCAGGTGATCCCGAATTTGTAAACGTTCCTCTCAAAGGCCTGCTTCATCCCGATTATATTAAAGAACGCCAGCAATTAATTAACTTAGATCAAGTCAATAAAAAGCCGAAAGCCGGTGATCCTTGGAAATACCAAGAAGGATCGGCAAACTATAAGCAAGTCGAACAGCCGAAAGACAAAGTAGAAGGCCAAACAACCCACTTTACAGTTGCCGACCGCTGGGGAAATGTTGTTTCCTATACGACGACAATTGAACAGCTATTCGGAACGGGTATTATGGTCCCTGATTACGGCGTCATTTTAAACAATGAACTAACAGATTTTGATGCGGTTCCAGGCGGAGCCAACGAAGTACAGCCAAACAAACGGCCTTTAAGCAGCATGACCCCGACCATTTTATTTAAGGATGACAAGCCTGTCCTCACTGTCGGATCTCCTGGCGGGGCCACCATTATTTCGTCCGTTTTGCAAACCATTCTCTATCACATCGAATATGGTATGGAATTAAAAGCAGCTGTTGAAGAGCCGAGAATTTACACAAACAGCATGAGCTCTTACCGCTATGAAGACGGAGTTCCTGAAGATGTTCTCAGCAAACTAAACGGCATGGGCCACAAATTCGGCAAAAGCCCGGTGGATATCGGGAACGTACAAAGCATTTCTATCGACCATGAAAACGGCACCTTTAAAGGAGTAGCTGATTCAAGCAGAAATGGCGCGGCGATCGGCATTAATTTAAAACGGAAATAAAAGAAAAAAAACTGTACTCGTTTCAAATGAGTACAGTTTTTTTGTATGCAGACCTTTATATAAGAACAGAAACAACATCCTCCTGCCTGATAACAATCCGAATGCCTTTAATACGGTTTGGTGATACTCCATATGACGGCTTTCTTGACAATCGGCTACGTTCTTAGTTCAGCTTATGCAGCGTAACAGTCTTCATCTTTTCATTTCGTTTACCTCATCAATAAATGTCTGGAACGCACTCGTCATAAAAAAGTCTTTTCTGTATATAAATACGATCTCTAAGTCTTGATACGCTGCTGGCAGCTGATGAATATACACATTTGCACCATGGGTAGAGCAGTCAACAGCGGACTTCGGGAGCAGCGCCGTGCCCAAACCGGCGGATACTCCTCTTAAAATAGCTTCCAATGTGCCAAACTCTATGATTTTTTGATTTTGAATACCTGCTTCCTTCAGCAATCTCTTGACCCTGGCACGATGAGAACAGCCAGCTCCAAAAAAGAGCATCGGCTGCCGAAGCATGTCTTCTGCCGTCCCCTCCCGTGATGAAATCAAAACCAATTCATCACGGGAAACAGGGGTTTGTCTGATATCCGTGTGCTCAACCGGTCCGTATACAAAAGCTCCATCAACCTTATGATCAAGAACCTGTTGAATCAAATTGTGCGTATCAGCTGTGTTCACTGATAAATCAACTTCAGGAAAACGCCTGAGGAAGGAGGCCGCATGCTCGGGCAGATGCGTTACCGCTGTTGTTTCCAACGATCCGATCCGCAAAGGCCCTTTCGGATGCTGGCTCATCTGTGCCGATTTTTCAGCTTCGTCTAACAGGGATAATACTTGCTCTGCGTATTGCAATAGGTTTTCTCCGGCAGCTGTCAGCTTCATCCCGCGATTCGTTCGATGAAAAAGTTTGATATTCAAATCTTCCTCAAGGTTATGTATTCTGGCTGTCACATTCGATTGAACATAATTCAGCATTCGGGCTGCTTTCGTTATACTTCCTTCACGGGCAACAGCCCGAAAAATCTTTAAATCTCCGCTTTCCACAGGCACTCACCTTCTTGCTATGATAAAAAGTGATATCAGCTATCATATTTGTTCATTTTACTCGAAGAAAACCGCTATGTAAAATATGTAAAGATATGAAAATACAATTCAATGAGGAGGCAGACAGCATGAAAGCTGTAATTCACAACGGAAAAACCGGACTTCAGGGGTTATCCTTTCAAGACGCTCCATCAAAAAAGCCCGGATACGGAGAGGTAAAAGTCAAATTAAAATCTGCAGGTCTAAACCATCGCGACCTGTTTCTTATGAATAACAAATCTG
The DNA here is from genome assembly GCF_002796895.1 of Bacillus sp. SN1. Classification (NCBI taxonomy): domain Bacteria; kingdom Bacillati; phylum Bacillota; class Bacilli; order Caryophanales; family Bacillaceae; genus Bacillus; species Bacillus sp. SN1. The sequence continues at coordinate 509,422 of NZ_PHIE01000001.1, read as the reverse complement.
AACGAGATCCTCAAGTGATACTGGGCTCTGACGGCGCCGGTATCATTGAAGAGGTTGGTGAAGGCGTGAAAAACGTTGCTGTTCAAACAGAAGTAATCATTTTCCCGACATTGAACTGGGATTTGACAGAGAATGTGCCGCCTGTTCCGGAGATTTTGGGAGGCCCTTCTGACGGAACGCTTGCTGAATACGTGATCATTCCTTCACAAAATGCAATCAAAAAACCTTCTTATTTATCCTGGGAAGAAGCAGGCGTTTTGCCTTTATCCGCTTTAACTGCATATCGGGCCCTGTTTACAAAAGCCCAATTGAAAAAAGACGAGCATCTATTGATACCCGGCATCGGCAGCGGTGTTGCAACCTACGCTTTATTCATGGCTAAAGCGATTGGGGCAACAGTAAGTGTGACCTCCCGCAGTGAGGAGAAAAGAAAAAAAGCGCTGCAATTAGGTGCTGATTACGCATTTGACAGCTACAGCAATTGGGATGAACAGCTGCAGGGAGAAAAGGCTGATGTTGTTCTTGACAGCATAGGCCCCGCCCTCTTTTCGGAATACTTCCGCCATGTTAAACCGAACGGCCGTATTGTCAGCTTTGGGGCAAGCTCAGGCGACGACCTCAGTTTTCCGGTGCGCTCTTTATTCTTTCCTCAGATCAATGTATTGGGAACTTCGATGGGGAGCTGTGAAGAATTTCATGATATGCTCGCTTTTATTGAAAAACATCAGCTGCGCCCTGTACTTGACCGCACATATCCTTTAGAAAAAGCGTTTGAAGCATATACCAGAATGCAGGAAGGCAGACAGTTTGGCAACATCGGAATCGTAATGGAATAAAAAAAGAAACCGGCTGATATTCAGACCGGTTTCTTTTATATGATAATCCCCTTTATTTACGGAAGAACTGAACTCCCCATCAAATATCGATCCACTTCGCGCGCTACTTCACGGCCTTCATTAATCGCCCATACGATTAAGCTTTGGCCTCTTCTTGCATCCCCTGCGGCAAATACGCCATCGATATTTGTTTGATAATCCCCATATGCTGCGCTGATTTTGTTATTTACTGAATCAACACCGAACTGTTTCAACAGCGGCTGTTCTGTGCCTTCAAAACCGATAGCGATAAAGACAAGCTGAGCAGGCCATACTTTTTCCGTCCCCGGCAGCTCGCGGAACTCGTACTTTCCGTGCTCATTTTTCACTTTTTCCATTTGGATGGTATGAAGTTCTTTCAGCTTGCCATTTTTATCCGCAACCATTTTTTTCGTTTGAATGGAGTATTCTCGCGGATCTCTTCCGAATTTTGCTTCCGCTTCTTCATACGCATATTCAAGCGTAAAGACGTGCGGCTGTTCAGGCCACTGATTGTCATTCGTGCGGGCCGGCGGAAGTTTCGGGTGTTTGCCGAATTGGTGCACACTTTTAGCTTTTTGTCGCAGAGCAGTAGCCACGCAGTCAGCTCCTGTGTCTCCGCCCCCGATTACGATGACATCTTTTCCTTTTGCATCAATAAACTTCTTGTCTTTAAAGTTAGAATCTAAATAGCTTTTTGTTGCGAGTGTCAGGTAGTCCATCGCGTAATGGACTCCTTTTGAGTTGCGTCCTTCAATTAATAGATCCCGCTGTTTTTGTGCGCCTGTGCACAGAATCACAGCATCAAATTGCTCTTTCAGCTCATCAGCTGTAATGTCAACGCCAATTTCTGTGTTCGTGACAAAATCAATTCCTTCTTGCGTCAGCAATTTAACCCGGCGTTCTACAATGCCTTTCTCAAGCTTCATGTTCGGAATGCCGTATGTTAAAAGGCCGCCCGCTCTGTCTGAGCGTTCAAACACAGTGACGGAATGCCCCGCTTGATTCAGCTGGTCAGCACTCGCCAGTCCGGCCGGGCCCGATCCAACGATGGCCACTTTTTTGCCTGTTCGTTTTTTAGGAATTCTAGGCTGGATCCAGCCATTCTCAAATCCTTTGTCGATAATGGTCCGTTCGATATTTTTAATGGATACGGCCGGGTCTGAAATCGCTAATGTACATGATCCTTCACAAGGAGCGGGACATACCCGCCCTGTGAATTCAGGAAAGTTGTTTGTTTTCAAAAGGCGTTCCAATGCTTCTTTCCATCTGCCCCGGTAGACAAGATCATTCCATTCAGGAATTAAGTTGTAAATCGGACAGCCGGATGTAAATCCGTTAATGTCTGCACCGATCTGGCAAAACGGTGTACCGCAATCCATACACCGCGCCCCCTGCCGTTTCGATGCTTCTTCTGAAAAAGGAGCAGAATATTCTTTCCAATCCTTTAAGCGAGTGAGAGGGTCCCGCTCAGCAGGTTTTTCTCGTTTGATCTCCATAAATCCAGTTGGTTTCCCCATGTTCCTCTCCCCTTCCTTACTGTACTACCGCTTGTTTTTGTCCCGATGACGCTGTAATCTGCTTTGGCTTCGTGTTGGCTTCAAATGCGTACATGATAGCTTCTTCATCTGATAAGCCTGCAGCTTTTTGCTCTTCGATGCTTGCGAGCATTTGTTTATAGTTTTTCGGAATGACTTTGATGAATTTTTTCACGCTGTCTTCCCACTGATCAAGCAGGTCTGTAGCTTTTTGGCTGTTAGTATACGCAGCATGTTTTTCAAGCATTGCTTTGATTTGCTGGGTTTCTTTTTCATCCTCTAATGATTCAAATAAAATCATCTCAAGGTTGCATTTGCGTTTAAACGCTTTTACATCTTCGGCCAGTACATAAGCGATTCCGCCGGACATACCTGCCGCGAAGTTTTTGCCTACATCTCCGAGTACGACAACACTTCCGCCAGTCATGTATTCACAGCCATGGTCGCCGATACCTTCTACAACCACGTTCACACCGCTGTTCCGAACGGCAAAGCGTTCACCTGCACGTCCGTTAATATATGCTTCTCCGCTTGTCGCGCCGTAGAAAGCTACGTTGCCGATAATGACGTTGTCATCTGAAGCGGAATTGAATCCTTGCGGTGACTTAACGATGATTTTTCCGCCAGAAAGCCCTTTTCCAACATAATCATTTGAGTCGCCATCCAAATAAAGCGTCATCCCTTTAGGAACGAAGGCTCCAAAGCTTTGTCCGGCTGATCCGGTAAACTGCAGCTTGATCGTATCTTCAGGAAGCCCTTCTTCTCCGTAGCGTTTCGAAATTTCACTGCCTGTTATCGTTCCGGCTACACGGTTTGTATTGTTGATTTCAATAGAAACATCCGCTTCTTTTCCAGACTCGATGGCTTCTTGTACGGCCGGGAGAATCGCTGTAATATCAAGTGATTGATCAATTTTATGATTTTGCGGCGATTGGAACGTCCGTACGCCTTCAGGCTGATAAAGAAGTGTAGACAAATCAAGCTGGCTTGCTTTCCAATGCGCCTTCGCCCGTTCACTCACATGAAGTACGTCAGTGCGTCCGATCATTTCATCAAATGTCTTGAAGCCTAACGCAGCCATGTACTCACGAACTTCTTCAGCAATGAACAGCATATAGTTCACAATATGATCAGGATCGCCCATGAACTTTTTGCGAAGCTCTGGATTTTGTGTCGCTACACCGACAGGACATGTATCCAAATGGCAGGCACGCATCATGACACAACCGAGTACAACTAACGGAGCCGTTGCGAAACCGAATTCTTCGGCGCCGAGCAAGGCAGCCATCACAACGTCTCGGCCTGTCATGAGCTTTCCGTCTGTTTCTAATACAACACGGTCACGGAGTCCGTTTAGCATTAACGTTTGATGTGCTTCGGCAAGTCCAAGCTCCCACGGAAGCCCTGTATGTTTAATACTGGTTTTCGGAGAGGCACCTGTACCTCCGTCGTAACCGCTGATCACAATGACATCTGCGGTCGCTTTGGCAACACCTGCAGCGATTGTGCCTACGCCTGCTTTTGACACCAGCTTTACGCTGATTCTTGCGTCACGGTTGGCATTTTTCAAATCGTGGATCAGCTGGGCTAAATCCTCAATCGAATAAATGTCGTGGTGCGGCGGCGGTGAGATTAATCCGACACCAGGCGTTGATCCGCGGACATCGGCAACCCAAGGATATACCTTGTTGCCAGGCAGCTGTCCGCCTTCACCCGGCTTAGCGCCTTGCGCCATTTTAATCTGCAGCTCATCTGCATTAACGAGGTAATGGCTTTTGACACCGAAACGTCCGGATGCAATTTGTTTGATCGCGCTTCTTTTGTCATCGCCGTTTTTATCTGGAACAAAGCGTTTCGGATCTTCTCCGCCCTCACCGCTGTTGCTTTTCCCGCCAAGACGGTTCATTGCGATTGCTAAAGCTTCATGCGCTTCCTTACTTAAGGATCCAAATGACATCGCACCCGTTTTAAAGCGTTTGACAATCGATTCAGCGGATTCAACTTCCTCTAATTTCAGAGGCTTGCGCTCTCCGTCAAATGCGAACAAGTTCCGCAAAAATCCAATGCGCTCTTCATCTGCCGCTTTTGTATATTGTTTAAACAAATTGTAATCATTTCTTCGGCACGCCCATTGCAAGGTATGAATCGTTTTTGGGTTAAACGCGTGATGCTCTCCGCCGTTTCTCCATTGGAAGTCACTTCCCGGTTCAAGCGTTTTGCTGTAATCATCCTGATACGCTTCCCGGTGGCGGCGCTTCGCCTCTTCTGCAATTGTGTTCAAGTCGATGCCGCCGAGCTGTGATGCAGTTCCTGTGAAATAGCGGTCAATCACATCGCGGCTGATTCCTACTGCCTCAAAGATTTGGGCGCCTCTGTAGCTTTGTACAGTTGAAATCCCCATCTTGGACATGACTTTTACGACACCTTCAGTGATGCTCTTTCCGTATTTGCTGACCGCTTCTTCATAGCTAATATCTAAACGGCCTTCATCAATTTCCTGCTTGTAGGTCGCATAAGCGAGATAAGGATTAATCGCATCCGCACCATAACCGATTAAAGCTGCAAAGTGATGCACTTCACGCGCTTCTCCTGATTCCACAATAATGCTGACTTTTGTACGCAGCCCCTTGCGGATTAAATGCTGATGCAGCGCGCTGACTGCCAGAAGCGGCGGAATTGGTGTCAGGCGTCCGTTCATCTTTTTGTCTGATAAAATTAACAGGCTTACACCTTGGCTGATGGCTTTTTCTGCCTGTGTGAACATGTCCTTTAATCCGCGTTCAAGATCCTCTGAAAACAGCACATCGATTTTTTGGCTTTTTAAATCAGGATGGACAATCGTTTTTAATGCATAAAACTGTTCATTGGATAAAACAGGTGTATATAGTTTAATCCGGCGAACGTTTCGCTCACTTGGGTGAAGAAGATCACCTTCTGCACCTAGCCAAGTCATCGTAGATGTCACAAGCTGCTCACGAATCGCGTCGATTGGCGGGTTCGTTACTTGTGCAAACAGCTGCTTAAAGTAGTTAAACAGTGATTGCGCGCGGTCTGACAGAACAGCAAGCGGCGCGTCATTCCCCATTGAACCAAGAGGATCTTTGCCTTCTTTAATGACAGGAATTAAATATTTTTGGATATCTTCATATGTGTATCCGAATGCCTTCTGACGAGTAAGAAGATCTGTAAATTGTTCTTCCTCTCTTGATTCCGGATCAGGATTCACTTGGACAAGCTCTTCCTCAAGCCACTTTTGGTACGGGTACTCAGTTGCAATTTGTGTTTTGACTTCTTCATCTGAAATAATCCGGCCTTCTTCCAGGTCGATTAACAGCATTTTCCCAGGTTCTAGACGGTTTTTATATAAAACGTTCTCCTGTTCAACTTCAATAACGCCTACTTCAGATGAGAATATAATATAATCATCTTTTGTTACATAATAACGGGCCGGACGGAGACCATTCCGGTCAAGGATCGCACCGATTTGTTTTCCGTCAGTAAATGAAATGGCTGTCGGTCCGTCCCAAGGCTCCATTAGGGAACTATGGTACTCGTAGAACGCTCTCTTTTCCTTAGACATATGCGTATTTTCCGTCCATGGCTCAGGAATGAGCATCATCGCTGTATGTGCCGGTTTGCGTCCAGCCATTACAAAAAACTCAAATGCGTTATCCAAAATGGAAGAGTCACTGCCGTCAGCATTCAGAATTGGAAGAATCTTGTTCAAGTCCTCACCGAAGCTTTCAGAAACAAATTGCTGCTCACGCGCTCTCATCCAGTTAATGTTTCCGCGAAGGGTGTTAATTTCACCGTTGTGAACCAAATAACGGTTTGGATGCGCTCTTTCCCATGTAGGGAATGTGTTGGTGCTGAAACGTGAATGGACAAGCGCAAAAGCAGAAACGAATGCTTCATCTTGCAGATCAGAATAAAACGCATCAACTTGTTCAGGTGTTAAAAGGCCTTTGTAAACAATGGTCTGGCTTGAAAGACTGGCAAAATAAAAATCAAGACCTTCCGTAACTCCCCAGTTTTCAGCCTGTTTACGAATGACATACAATTTTCGTTCAAAAGACAAATTGTCCTTCAGATCAGAACTTGCGCCGATAAATACTTGACGGACAAACGGACAGCTTTTCTGTGCCACTGTTCCGATTTTTCCGACATTTACAGGTACAGTTCTCCATCCAAGAACGGCTTGGCCTTCTTGTTCAATCAGTGCATTGATTTGCTTTTCGATTTTTTTTCTTTCATCTTCCTTCTGTGAGAAAAAGACCATTCCTACCCCGTAACGCCCTTTTTCCGGCAGATTGATGTCTTTGCACTCTTTCCTAAAGAAAGCATCAGGGATTTGAACCAGTAAGCCGGCTCCGTCTCCTGTATCCGGGTCACTGCCTTGACCTCCTCTGTGGTCTAGCTGGCAAAGCATCTTAAGCCCCTGTTTGACGATGTCATGAGTCTGCTTGCCCTTTAAGTGCGCATATAGGCCGATTCCGCATGCATCATGTTCAAATTCAGGACGGTAGAGACCTTGAGCTTTTGGCATTTGATTGTACGTCATAATTCCTCTCCCCCGATCAATTTCCGATAATACCGGTCATAAAATCTTACAACTCTATAATCATTGTAGGTTTTCAAAACGATATAAACAATATATAATTTAGATCAAAAGAATCTCAAAATGAGATAGATGGATGTGAGACAAACATGGAGCTGCGCCAACTGCGCTATTTTATGGAGGTGGCTGAACGTGAACACGTTTCAGAAGCTGCTGATCATTTGCATGTGGCCCAATCAGCAATCAGCAGACAAATTGCAAATCTTGAAGAAGAATTAAATGTGACTTTATTTGAGCGTGAAGGGAGAAATATCAAACTCACGCCGATCGGAAAAGAATTTTTGATTCATGTGAAAACGGCAATGAAAGCCATCGATTATGCGAAAGAACAAATTGATGAGTATCTCGACCCGCATCGCGGGACGGTAAAGATCGGCTTTCCTACAAGCCTCGCCAGCCAGCTTTTGCCGACTGTGATTTCAGCATTTAAAGAAGAATATCCGCACGTAGAATTTTTGCTGCGACAAGGCTCCTATAAGTTTCTGATTGAAGCTGTCAGAACCCGCGATATTGATTTGGCCTTATTAGGGCCGGTGCCGACGAACTTTCCTGACATAACAGGAAAAATTTTATTCACAGAGAAAATTTACGCGCTTGTTCCATTAAATCATCCGCTTGCCAAACAAAAAACGGTTCATTTAATCGATTTACGCAATGACCAATTTGTTTTGTTTCCGGAAGGATTTGTGCTTAGAAAAATGGCAATTGATGCTTGCAAACAAGCCGGCTTTGCCCCTCTCGTTTCTACAGAGGGTGAGGATTTGGATGCCATTAAGGGCTTGGTGTCCGCGGGAATGGGCGTTACCCTTCTGCCTGAAAGCACGTTTGCTGAAACAACACCTCGTTTTACTGTGAAAATTCCAATTGAGTTCCCTCAAGTGAAACGGACTGTCGGAATTATTAAACCGAAAAACAGAGAGCTTGCGCCGTCTGCGAATGACTTTTATGAGTTTGTCATTCAATTCTTCTCTAAGCTGGAGCAGTATCAATAAAAAAACGAACCCGAGCTTCTATAAAGAAGCTTCGGGTTTTTTGCTCTTGTCAGATTAATATACAGGCAAAGATAAATCCACATGGCACACAAATGCTTCCTGATCAATTACTGCTTTGTTCATCAGCTCTTTTTTCTTATCGAGTTCTTGAAGCTGTACAGAAGAATAATTGACGATTCCGAGCCCGATTTCTGCCCCTTGAGAATCCATCAGCCGAACAACTGATCCGCTTTTGAATTTCCCTTTAATCTCCTGTACACCGTCCAGATATAAACTCGATTGCCCGTTTGTTATTTTTCGTGAATAATCATCTGATAAAATCATTTCACCCTCTGGGCCGGAATTAAAAGCGATCCACTGCTCTTTATGGTTTAACGGAAGCGTTCCCTCTGCTTCAAAATAGGTGCCTTCTGCCTCTTGATGAACAGCTTGATATAAAATATCTTTTACATCTGCCTGACCAAGAAATCCTTTAATGCCAGAGGCCATTACGATTTTAAACGCATCAAGCTTAGAGCGCATGCCGCCGGTACCGACGCCGCTGCCAGTATCACCTGCGCACGCTTCGATGTCAGGCGTTATCTCACTCACCCGCTGCATCCTTTTTGCTTCTGGATTTGTGCGCGGATTGCTGTCATATAAGCCATCAATATCTGATAAAATCACAAGCATATCCGCATCAATTAATCCGGCGACTTTTGCCGCTAGTGTATCATTATCGCCAAACTTGAGCCGATTGACGGTCACTGTGTCGTTTTCGTTTATAATTGGGATGATGCCGCGTTCGAGCAGTACATTCATTGTATTCCGGACATTGTTATATCTGTATTCATCAGAAAAATCGCTTCTCGTAATTAAAATTTGGGACGCAACATAGCCATGCGCCAAAAACAGCTTTGAATAAGCCTCCATCAGCAGGCCCTGGCCGATTGAAGCTGATGCCTGTTTTTCTGGAAGCTTCTCGGGTCTTTGGATAAATCCGAGCTTCCGATATCCCGCCGCCACTGCGCCTGAAGAGACCAAAATCACTTCATAGCCGGCATCTTTAAGTTTGGCGATCTGGTCGACCAACGCTTCTAATTTTCGAATGCTGATTTCTCCATGAAGGCTTGTTAATGAACTGCTCCCAATTTTCACAACGACTCTTTTCATGTTAGTATCGGACGTCACTTTATCACTCCTGATAGCGGGGCAGCTGTTTTTTCGATATCGTCGCTGATTTCCTTTGAACGCATAGCCGCATGCTTGATCGCTTGAGAAATGGCTTCTCCGCCGCCGCTCTTTTTCAAGGCTTGCAGCCCGGCAGCTGTCGTTCCGTTCGGTGACGTGATATTGTCCCTTAAGACCTCAGGCTGTTCGCCTGTTTCCATGAGCATTTTTGCGGCACCCAAAAGCGTCTGTGCTCCGATGCTTCGAGATAACTGTTTATCGAGTCCTGCTTCCTCGCCTGTCTTCTCAATGAATTCCATTAAATAATAAAAATACGCGGGGCCGCTGCCGGCAATTCCGGTGAAAATGTCCATTTGATTTTCTTGAATTGTATAGACTTCACCCATGCATCCGAGCAATGCTTCGGCCAGCTTTTTCAGGTCTTTTGACACATACTTGCCAAGCGCAATGGCCGTTGCAGAAGCGCCAATCATACTGGATGTGTTGGGCATCACTCTGACAACCGGCTGTTCATTAAGCAATGATTGTTCAATATAAGAGGTGGTTATGCCGGCAAGGACCGACAATATTAATTGATGGGGTTGAATACGTGATTTTAGTGATGACAGAGCGCTTTCAGCGTCTTTTGGCTTCATTGCCAAAATGAGTACATCCATGTCTTCAATACATAGTTCATTGGGCGTAGCGCCAGTAATTCCATATTGAAGTTCAAGTTCAGCTAATCGCTCTGTATTGCTGCGGTTTGTAACGCAGATGTTTTGTTTCGGGATTTTGTTGGCACGAACGATACCTGATATCATTCCTTCCGCCATAGATCCTGCTCCTATAAAGGCTACTTTCTTTTGATCAAAGATCGGTAACATCTCCTTTGTTCGCTTTTTTGTTCGCATTTTCACACGTTTAAAATGTTACCACGTGAGGAAATGATGTCAAGTTTGAAGGTCATCATTGATTTGTATTGTTTCTTTTCGACAAATATGTATAATGAAAAGCAGAAAACACCCGATGCATCCTGCTGTGCCGGGTGTTTGTTTATATTTAAAAGTTATCTGAGAGCGCTTTTTCAATCAGTTTTTTACAGCGGTCCAGCTCAACTTTCAGCTGTTTTTTATATAGTTTGGCAGCCTCGTAATCTTTAAATTGATAGAGAACGACTTCCTGGAGCTTAGCCCCTTCTTTTTTTACTTTGATTTGCTTTAATATCCCGTCATCAAGAAGCTCATGCAAAGATCGGTATACTTCTGTATGATTTGGTTTAAAACCAATCTCTTTAAATTCAGACCTAAGCACTTCAAGCAGCTTCAATCCGTAGAGTCTCTCTTGCTCTGTCATCGTTATCATATAAAGTTTCAAAAATGCGCGCTGTTTAACTAAAAAACCAGTTGAACTTCTTTTTTCTTCTTTCATCATATGCACTCCTTCTTCTGTCAACTGAGAACACTATGTACTAAATATTCAATTTTAATCTATTGGTTTCCTTCTTTATATTAAAGACTGATAATCCAAAAATCTAATTTAGCTGTTTATATGTGGAGCGGAATATAAAAAAATAAATGAACATTCGGTACATAGTTTATTTAGTTCTATTATAGCCGATTTTCACTGTTATCTTCAATTTAAAACGATTGCTGGTTTTCGCGTATTCATTTACCAGTACGGATTACATTCAATTAAAAAAGCCTGTCTTGCGACAGGCTTCTCATTTTTTAGGGATTTGTTGACCATAATCCCGCTGTTTTGATGAAAATTCGCGGATCTAATTTCAATTGTGCCACCATGTATTCAGCAAGATCCTCTGGCTGCATAACCTTTTCAGGATTACCGTCTGTTAAGTTCAATTCGATAGACATATCACTAGCGACAGTGCTTGGCGTTAACGCGCTGACTCTGATATTATGCTTTCTCACTTCTTGCATAAGAGACTCAGTTAACCCGAGAACCGCAAATTTAGAAGCGCTGTAAGCACTTGTCACAGCTGCTCCTCTTTGGCCCGCTGTAGAAGAAATATTAATGATGTCTCCGGCTTTGCGTTCGATCATTTCCGGAAGCACCGCGCGAGTGACATGATACACACCCATTAGGTTGACTTGAATAATATCTTCCCACTCATCAGCTGACAGATCTAAGAAACCGCCAAATTTGCTGATTCCAGCGTTATTAATGAGGATATCGATATCACCGAGCTGTTCTTTCACTTGAGCTACAGCTTGATTAACCTGGTCGGCATCTTTTACATCTGCAGCAGCAAATGCAGCTTTTACACCAAGTGCTTTAACTTCTTCAGCCACTTTTTCAACATTTGCGGCAGTCCGGCCGATTAACCCGATATTCACGCCTTCTTTCGCAAGCGCAAGAGCTGTTGCGCGGCCTATCCCTCTGCCTCCGCCTGTGATAAGAGCAGTTTTATTTTGTAAACTTTGCAATTGAAGCACCCTTTCTTTGTTTACATATGTACGATATCACATTATAAGTACAACAAATCCAATACGCAAATCAAACGACCTGTGCAAATATCATTTCTTTTGATTAAAAAAGCGGAAACAGGGTAAAGACATAAGAAAAGGAGTGAACATATGGTTATTGTTTATATCAGCATCGTTGTATTGGCTATTTCTACAATTTTCTTAGGGGTTAATGTGATTCAAAACAAGAAAAAAATAGATCCCGCACTAAAAGAGCTCACCTCTGTTACGCAGGCAATGCAAAAACAAGTCGAAGGATTAAAGACTGAGGCGGAGTTGCTGACGCAAAAACAAAAGAAGATTCAGCAGGATGTCCAAATGAAAAAAAACGTATTTCGACTAACAACAGCTGAAGTGAAAGAAGTTCCTCAAGCTGTCAAAGAGGTGTGGAAGGCAGGACATTTAAATAGCAGATAAAGATGAATGATATCCCGTTGTTACGATCAGAATGGACAATGGGGTATCATTTTTAAGGAGGACTATGCATGATTGTAAACCGCCGCTGCTTAAAGGAGTTCGCAGAGAAACTACATTCTCTTCCTTCATCTCCTACAAAGTCCGATTTACTCATTTCTCCATTTCGTCTCCATCAAGAAAACGAACTTGGCATCTATTATTCACCTCATAATGAATATATCAATCGTGCTGCCACAATTGTGATTGCGGGAATCACGCCGGGGTTTTTTCAGATGAAAACAGCATACGAAACAGCCGCAGAAAGTCTGCGGCGCGGCCGGTCTCTTGAGCAAATGGCGGTAGACACGAAAAAAGCAGCAGGTCTCTCCGGTTCGATGAGGCATAACCTGATCAACATGCTGGATTTATGCGGGCTGCCGCAGGCTTTAGGCATTCAAAGCGCCTCACAGCTTTTTGGAGACTTGCGGCATATGCTTCATACCACTTCTGTTATCAAATATCCTGTCTTCTTTCAGCTAAAAAACTATTGACAGAACCGGCCCTTCTCATACCGCTGGGAAAAGCAGCCGAAACAGTATGTGATACACTGATCAGCCAGCACTGCATCCGGAATTTGTTTTGCCTTCGCGGCTTTCCCCACCCATCAGGCGCAAACGGCCATCGTTTGAAACAATTCAACAAAAACAAAGAGCAACTAGAAAGACAAATTCGTTCCTTTGCTGCCTCAGGTTTGATTTCACTATAGAAAAGAGGAAATAAAAGGGATATCATAAACGAAAACACAAACTTGGGGAGTGGTTGAATGTTTCCTGTATTAGAAACGGATCGGCTTACACTTAGGCAAATCACAGATCAAGATGCAGAAGACATTTTTGCTTGTTTTTCAAACCATAAGGTGACACGCTATTACGGAGTTGAAAACATGGAATCTATAGAACAGGCAACCTCAATGGTTCAAACGTTTGCCGGCCTTTATCAAGAAAAGCGCGGTATACGGTGGGGAATTGAAAGAAGAGACACTAAAGAATTGATCGGAACAATTGGCTTTCATGCTTTGGCCCAAAAGCATAGGCGTGCAGAGATCGGTTATGAAATCGTCCCGGCGCATTGGCGAAACGGATTTGCATTAGAAGCCATTTCAAAGGTTGTATCCTACGGATTCTCTGCCCTTGGACTGACGCGTATTGGCGCAGTTGTATTTACCGAAAATGAAGCATCAAATCGCCTGCTCGTAAAAATGGGATTCCAAAAAGAAGGTGTCTTAAGACAGTACATGTATCAAAATGGAGTCCCTTATGATACAAATGTGTATTCTATTTTAAAATCAAGAGAATGAATGGACGGCATTCTCTCGATCTGCATGTACATCCCCTTCCCTTTAAATGTCCGATTCAGGACCTGCACCAGCTATGACATCTTGATTCTTGATCACTTCCTTCAAGATTTTCACCTCTTATGCTCATATCACTTACAAAAATAAAAAAGATGCATAGTGGTCTATGCATCTCATGTTCTTTTTCCTCTATTCATAAATCCCTTTATTGGTCCTTCTTCTTGTGATAAAACCCCCAAGGAAACAAAACACAGCCGACCACATCAAAATATAGACAACCTGAGCTTTGTATTCCCACATTGAATGGCCCATTTCTACCCCGTGAATGAAAGTCATATACGCTTTTTGCGGCAGTATCGCACAAAGGGCATTCAATAATGGATGATGTGGAGCAAAAGAAATAAAACAGCCTGACAATACACACGTGATCACACTGATACCGCTCGTCATCAAACTGATGTTGCGATCCATCACAGAAGCCATAAAGATAGCGAATGCTGTTGCAAGCACTGTAAGAACACACAGTAACCCAGCAAGAATATCCAAACGGAAACCAATTTCAGCATGAAAGAGTACATGTGTAATCACGATGGCCAAGTAAGTGGGTATGTATAAACATAAAAACGTAAAGATAAACTGAACAAACAAATATTTCCCCACATGCACGGGAGACACTAAAATCCTTCTGAAGGTTTTGAGCATCCGGTCTTCTGGATATAACGCAGCTAATGCCACACCTTGCATCAATACAAGCATCACGATAAAGCCTAATATATTCGTTCCCGTTCCCCGTTCAGCCCTTAATTTATCCTCTCCCCGGTAGCTGCCTGGCATTTTTCCAGTCTCAAAAAATTGCTGGATCATTTTTTGATCCGCTTTACTTTTCAACGTGGTCACTTTGTAATCACGTTGATTTTTTTCTACGATGGCTGCATATTTCCCTAACACCAGATCAGAAAACTTCGGCTTCTGATGCACCGTTACCACTCTAAAAGCAGAATCACTCGGCATATGTTGCACGTTGTCCTGCTCTGTTACAAAAGCGATCGTTTCTTTGAAAACAGGCTTCCCGGAAAACATAACCGCAACGCCAATCATCAGAGGGATAATGATCACTGCAATGATGATAACGGCTTTTTTGGTCAGGATTCGCTCCCACCTGTTTCGGAATAAACTCAGCATACATATCCCTCCGGCTTAAATACAACATGCGAAACGGCAATACAAATGATTGAAGCCAATAATAGTCCTGACATAACAGGCAGCAGCATACAGAAATCGTGATCATAAATGAGGCGAAATGAACATTCTGTTACCCATTTAATCGGAGAAAGAAGCGATATCTGATTGACGGTATCTCCAAATCTATGAATTCCGAAAAATATGCCGCCAAAGAAAACAAAAAAAGCTATCGGAATTTGCATGATCCCGTTTGCCTGTTCTTCATTTTTCAACAAACAGCAGAACATTGTGCCAAAACAGCAGCCGAAAAATAAAAATACATACAATAAGAGCATGAAATACGGAAGATGTTGTCCTCCAAAGTTCAAATGAAAAATCGTTTGGGCGATCAACACATTCATGCTGTACATGATGACACTGAATATAAAGGTTGATAGTAATTTAGAAAGATAAATACTAGTTGTCGAAACCGGCGCATACACAATGCGAATGTTCGCTTTCTTCACCTTTTCCTCCATAAACGTATTAGAGGCCGTCATCGCAATCAGAGCCGCAGCAAAAATCATCATATTCACACCGTAATAATCATACGAACTGACACCGCCTGCTCCAAAGCTGTTTTTCGTAACAAAGCCCATGACCAGAATGAGAACGAAAGGAAAGGCCGTATTGGCGATCATAAGAACCGGATTCCTTAAAATATTCATAAAATCAAACGTTATCAATTTTAACAAACTCATTTTGCTCTCCTAATCTCTTAAATTTCTTCCCGTCAGCTCTAAAAATACCGTTTCTAACGATGCCTCTTTTTTGTTCATGCTTACGATGCTGCAGCCTTGGGCACCCAATTCTCCTATGATTTCACTCAGGTGATCTTGGTTCTGCTGAACGGTCACTTTTAGTTGATGGTCAGAGAAATCAACTCCTGTCACTCCTTTCATTTCTCTAATTGAGTTTTTATTTAATTGCTGAACATGCGTCAGCTGAAAAGCGTATGTTATGTCTTTATTCAATTCTCTGTACAGCTCTTCTTTTGTTCCATTGACAATGATTCTTCCTTCATTCATGATCATAATGCGATCCGAAATCGCCTCGACTTCTTCCATATAATGTGTCGAGTAAATAATGCTTGCGCCTCTTGTTTTCAGCTCTTTTATTGATTCTAAAATGTGATGCCGAGATTGCGGATCGATTCCTACCGTGGGCTCGTCCATGATAATCAGTTTCGGCTGATGGGCAATCGCACACGCAATGTTTAATCTTCTTTTCATCCCCCCTGAAAACGTCTTAGGCTTGTCATCTTTCCGGTCGTATAACTGTACAAGCTCCAGAGCCTCTTTTACTCGGGCTTTCAGTTCCTCTCCTTTGAGAGAATAAAGACTCGCAAAAAAACGAACATTTTTCTCAGCGGAAATCTCCTCATAAATCGCGATATCTTGAGGCACAATCCCGATGCCTTTCTTCATTTCCTTTGACCCTTTTTTCACACTATGGCCCAATATCGAAACGTTTCCGGAACTGGCCGACAATACCCCGGATAAAATATGAATGGTTGTGCTTTTCCCTGCACCATTTGGACCTAGTAAGCCAAGCACTTCCCCCTCTCTCACTTCAAACGAAATCCCATCTACCGCCGTTTTGTTTCCGTACCGCATTTTCAAATTTTCTACTGCCGCCACGTTGTTCATAGTTTGCTCCTTTTTACATTCTCCGTTTTGCGAATTCCTGCAATAAATTTGTTTTCAAATTGTCTCGATTTTGTTCAATGTCAAAATCAGCAGCATCTTCTTCAAAACCATCCTGTTCTTCTCCGTCAAAACTGTACAGTTTCTTCAATAAAACCCACAATGTTTCCAGCTCTTCAGTCGAAAACCCTTTAAATAGATCTGCCATAAAGTACACCGCTTTTTCACCGCATTCCTCCATGACACGCTTTCCTGAATCAGTAATCTTCACATTAACTGCACGCTTGTCGCGTTTACTTGGTACAGTGGTGACATAACCTCTTTTTTCAATACCGCTGACAAGTCTGTTGATGTTTTGTTTTGAAGTGCCTAATTTTTTTGCAATGTTGTTGAATGTCGTTTCCTCTTCCGGTAAATGCAGTATGGCAACCATCGTCATAAATTGCCTTGACGTTAAGCTTTCATAATAATCGTCCCCGCGTGATTGGATTTTGTTCAAAGCGGAAAAAAGTGTAGCGTAAGACTGCTGCATTAAAAATAAATCTTTCAGTTCTTTAGAATAATTCACGATGTTCCCTCCATAAAAAGACAATATATTGTCTTTATCATCATAACATTTCTTACTCAATTGTCAACATGTTGTCTATTTCTCTTTAGAAAAGTTTAACAGCTCCCTTGATAATTCATGCAATAATAACATACAGTGTTGATGGCTCATCATCGTGAATTCAATGAAGAAAAAAGCATTGGAGACCGCTATGAATCTGTTTTGGGAGAACATTCGGGCGAGCTAAAACGTGAAATTAACGGGGAACAAACGGCTCTGACTTTTATTTTGTTTCGTATCGGCTGATTGTGACGATGAAATCCCATCCAGATCAGTCATTTTTGCGGCATTCCTTATCGGAAATCTTACATTGATTGCTGAACAAATGACGAAAAAAACGCCCCTGAAACAGGGCGCTTTCTGATTAAGATGCACATTGAGGAGACGTTTCCTCCTGTACTGCTTTTTCCTCATGTATATGAATGCATTTCGTCATGACCGCACTCGCAAGATAAAGGATCGCAAAGATCCAGACAACACCTTGCGCCCCGATGAGACCGATGAACAGCCAAGCGAGCGCAGGGCCGACAAACGCTGATAAACCTGCAGCCAAATTCAATACAGACATGGCCGCTCCTTTGTCTTTTCCGGCCACCGTCGGCACAATTGCACCAATCGGCACATAGCCTGCCAGCAAACCTCCCCAAATAAAGCCGATCACGCTGACAACCGCTAAACTTCCGCCGGAGAAAACAGGTGCATAATATAATAGGACGGTGAAAATGCCGCAGCCGACTCCGCCGAACCAAATAACGGTATTTTTCCAGCCGAACTTATCGCCGACAATGCCAAAGAAGAGGTTGAACACAATGTTCCCCAGAAAAATCGTTCCCCAAATCTGCAGCCACACATTGGTTGAAATTCCATACTGAGCCATGTGCATCGGCAAAAAGACTGGGAAACCATATGTACCAATGCTGTTGATAATTCTGATGATTCCGCCTGTAAGCACCCGCGGATTCGTAAAAAGAATGGTAACTCCTTTTAAAAGCTCCTCGGCTGTTTCTGACCTTTTTCTTTTCTTCTTTTCAAAACGGTCTTTATTGATAAACAATGCGAAGAATGCACCAAGACATACCCAGAAAATAGAGCTCCAAAGCGTGTTCAAATAACCGAACGCTTTGATCGCGTAGCTTGAGTACCAAGCACCGAACACAAACATGCCCAGGCAATATGCAATCCAAAACCAGCCGACAGCAGTGCTCAGTTTGTTTTGCGGTGTTCTGTAGATGACCCATGTCAAGAAAGAATAAGCAAAAAGCGGGTAGCCTAACCCTTTTACAAAGTAAGTCACATACATTACAGGGAGGTTCAGCTGTTCAAATCCAAACACGATAAATGCAGCTGTACCGATCACATAAAACAACAGCCCCATAAACATCGTCCGTTTTGCGCCAAATGCTTCAAGACATACACCCGAAAACCAAGAAGCTATGGCAAGCGCAATTCCGTAAATGCTAAAAATTGAAGCGGATTGCTGAACGGTAAGCCCATTTTCGATCAGAAAAGGGCTGAGCCAGCCTTGTTCAAGCCCGTCTCCCATCATAAACAAAACAACCCCTAAAAACCCCCAGGCAAGCCGCTTTGGTATTCCAATTTTATCAAACATATCTGTCTCCTCCTTAGATGCTAATATCAATTACCGTATTACCTCATTAAAGCTGAAAATTAGATATTTCCTCAAAACAGCAGCAAATGCCGCCTTATAACAACACTTTGCTTTCTGAACCTGAAAAAAAGCGCTGTGTTTGCTTCCATTCCTCATATAAAGCCAGTTCGGCCTGACAATCCTGCGGTTCTATTACCCGGACAATTGCTGACATCTCTTCCGTCAATTGAAAGGTTTCATTGCAAATGACTGCAGCCCCAACGACAGATGCCTGATGATATCCCTCTTGGACATAGATTTTTTTCTGAAGAAGGTCCGCGATATATTGAGTGAGCGCTTTGCTTTGGAATCCTCCTCCACACACCCAAACATAGTCACGTTCAAACGGAGTAATCTCTGTTAATATATCAAAGTTCCATTTGATCGAAAATGCGATCTCTTGCAGCGCCGCACGTACAAAATGTGCTCTTTTTAAATGCGCTGAAAGCGGGGCATCAAAAAGAAAACCGCCTCTCGTTAACGCATTCTTTTCTGCCGATAAATAAGAACCGAGAGCCGCTACACATGCATTGTCTTCTTTAGCAAGTGCAGAAATCTCTTCCTCCATCACTTCGTACGATTCATTTGGATAAAAAATCTGTTTTAATTTTTGATAATTCAGGCCGGTAATTCCCGGATTTGTTTCCACAAGCCATTGGCCATGTTCTGTATGGCAGTTCAGCCAGGCTTTATGTTTTGTGTCGTCATGATCAGCAGTAATTTTGGTTATTGGCGTTGTTGTCCCAGATACGATGACGATGTCCTTAAGAGCAGCGCCGGTGCTTTTCACAGCCAGCTGTGTATCTCCGCCCCCTGCTATAACCTTTGCATGTATAGAAAGGCCTAATTCGGACGCAAACTCATTTGTTATCGTTCCAATCGCTGTTCCCGCTCTTACAAGAGGCGGAAGGATTGATGGGGAGAAGCCGAATATGCCGCACATCTCTTCTGACCAAGTGTTTTGCTTCACATCAAACAGCAGGGTTTCGGTTGCCTGTGAGGGTTCATATGTCAATATTCCGCTCAGCTGGTACGTCACCCAATCACTGATGCTTGTAAAGCTTGCAGTTTTTTCCCATAAAGAGGGCTGGCGTTCTTTTAAACCATAAAGCTTGAGCGCAGAAAAAAGTGCGGTCGGCAGGCGCCCTGTGCAGCTGTATATCTCTTCCTGATTGGGTATGCTCTCCTCCCACTCACGGCCGCGGTTATCAATGTTCGGCAGCCCTAGAAAAGAGTCACCGTTCTGATCGATCAGAACAATCCCCTGTCTTTGACTCGTCGATGTCAAACCTATTATGTCAATATCATGCGAACGGGAAAGCGCACGTTTTGCCAATCTCATGACTTGCTTCCACAGCACCTGAGGAGAAAAATAACGGCTGTCCGGGTAAAGCGTCTCGGTGGCATACACGATGTCCTCCCGTTCAACCCTTTGAACACTGCCTGATACACTCACGATCGCTACTCTCGCATTGCCTGTACCGATATCAAAAACGAGATAGCCTTTTTGTTTTTTCATTCCGTTAGCCTCCTTTCTTATGCCTCTGTTTTTAGCTTATCTTTGTTATACAATGTCGGAATATTAAGAGTTTTTTCAACCTTCCATTTTTTGAGGGCTTCATTCAGGATCGTCACGTGATGATCCTCCACTTCAAAGGTTGCTCCAGCGAGATGCGGTGTTGCCAGAACATTAGGCAATGAAATCAATTTGTAATCCGATTCCTCTGGAGGTTCATGATAAAAAACGTCTAAAATGGCTCCTCTGATTTTATGTTCTTTTAATATAGACAAAAGATCGTCACGATTTACCACAACCGCCCTTGAAGTATTGACGAAAATCGCACTCTCTTTCATCAGATCAAAATATGCCCGATCAATCAGTCCAAGTGTTTCCTCAGTACGAGGCAGATGGACAGAAACGATATCACTGACTGAAAAAACCGTTTTAAGAGATACTTTTTCATATTGGGGATGATCGTCTTGTACGTAGGGATCGTAATACTTTATTTTACAGTCGAACGCAGTCAGCAGTTTTGCAATCCTTTGCCCAACCGCGCCAAACCCAACCATGCCGACCGTTTTTCCCGTTAATTCATTTCCTTTAAATTTGACATAAGCCTGCAAGTAATCGCTGTCCCACTTCCCATCCTTCAGCCATTGATTCGAGGTGCTGGTATGGCGGAGAAAGGAAATCACATTACCGATAAACATTTCAGCAACGGCTTGCGCATTCCGTCCAGGCGTATAAAAAACGGGTATGCCTCTTTTTGATGCTGCGGCCACATCCACATTGGAGGGCATTCCCCTGCACACACCGACAAATGAAAGTTCTGGAACAGATGCAAATACGCTGTCTGTTACTTGATCAAGCTCAGTAATCAAGCCTTTCGCATTTGTTGCTTTTAATAGCTGAATGATTTCATCTTCCCGGTATGCCCGGCCTTGCTCCTTCCAGGTATGATAAGCAACCGAGCCGAACAATTTTTCAAGCTCTTTGCGTCCTTCTTCGTTGTACGGTGCTGTAACCAAAACCGTCATGGTGCAAAACATCCTTTTCATCATATTTTTCATAAAAAAAATCTCTTTCCGAAGATGGAAAGAGATTCATATATACGCGTGCCCTGTTACAGACAGACGCCGGTATAAACCTTGCTTTCCTATCTTTCAAGCTGACGCTTGCTGGAATTGGCACAATAATGTTGCCGAGGTTTCATAGGGCCAGTCCCTCCACCTCTCTGGATAGAAAATGTTGAGTATGTAATTTTCAGAATGAAGAATACGTTTATCATAAAGAAGTCTCAGATTGATGTCAATCTCTTTTTTCAGAATTGACGTTATCATCCGAAATGTTATAATTCTTACAAAATATCTAACTAGAGAGAGGAACTGGGCCATGAAATCTTTTGCAACACAACAAAACGGCATTTTCAAATCCGTTTGCTCGCTGGACTGCCCGGATCAGTGCGGATTATTAATACATAAAAAAGACGGAAAAATTGTGAAAGTGCAAGGTGATCCCGACCATCCTGTTACGGCCGGAAACATATGCAACAAAGTCCGAAACATGACGGAGCGCATCTATGATGAAAAGCGGCTGACTGCACCGCTCAAACGGACTGGTGCGAAAGGCCAAGCAATATTTGAACCGATTTCTTGGGAAGAGGCGATCGATACCATTACCTCCCGCTGGAAACAGCTGATTAATGAAGAGGGAGCTGAAAGCATACTTCCATATAGCTTTTACGGAAATATGGGAAAATTAACAGCTGAAGGAATGGACCGCCGCTTCTTTTACCGCATGGGTTCAAGCCAGCTCGAACGGACGATTTGCAGCAAAGCGGGATCTGAGGGCTATAAATATACAATGGGTATAAGTGCGGGAATTGATCCTGAGGAAACCATTCATACGAAACTATTTATTTTTTGGGGGATCAACGCGGTCAGCACAAACATGCACCAAATTACAATCGCCCAAAAAGCACGAAAACAGGGAGCCAAAATTGTCGTGATCGATGTGCATAAAAATCAGACAGGGCGTCTCGCAGATTGGTTTATTCCCATAAAACCCGGAACCGACAGTGCACTTGCCCTTGGCATCATGCACATTTTATTTAAAGAAAACCTTCATGATGAAGCATTTCTGTCCGAATACACGGTCGGCTATGAAGATCTCCGTGAACACGTGAAACAGTATGATCCGGAAAAGGTGTCACTGATCACCGGTGTCAGCACCGAAGATATTTACCAGCTGGCAAGAATGTACGGGGAAACCTCCCCTTCTTTTATCAGAATCGGAAACGGACCCCAGCATCACGATAACGGCGGGATGATTGTAAGGACAATTGCCTGTCTTCCGGCGATCACTGGCCAATGGCTGCACAAAGGGGGCGGCGCAATTAAGCATAACAGCGGAATTTTAGAATATAACACGAATGCCTTGCAGCGGCCTGACTTACTGAAAGGGCGCACACCGAGATCGTTTAATATGAATCAGCTTGGCAAAGTGCTTTTGGAAACAGATCCGCCTATTCGCTCTCTTTTTATTTACGGGACGAACCCGGCCGTTGTCGCGCCGGAAGCGAACAAAGTCAGACAGGGCTTGCTGCGGGAAGACCTATTTACTGTAGTTCATGATTTGTTTTTGACGGAAACGGCTGCATACGCAGACATTGTCCTTCCTGCAACATCCGCTTTTGAAAATACTGATTTTTATACCTCCTACTGGCACCATTACATTCAGCTTCAGCAACCGGTGATTGAGAGATATGGTGAAAGCAAGTCTAACACTGAAGTGTTCCGATTACTGGCTGAAGCAATGGGGTTCACAGACCAGGAGCTCAAAGATTCAGATGAAGAATTAATCCGCCAGGCACTTGACCATCCAGATAATCCATATTTGGCGGAGATTGATTACGATTCACTTACAAAGCATTCATTTATGAAAGCAAAACGCGAAAAACCGCTGTTTCCGGGCAAACTTCCGACGCCAAGCGGAAAAATAGAATTATATTCGAAAAAAATGAAACAAGACGGTTTCCCAGCTTTACCGACATATACGCCTCTTGCAAGCGATAATGAACATCCGTTTATGTATGTTCCGGCGCCAAACCATAATTTCTTAAACTCAACGTTTTCGAACAATGAAAAACACATCAAGCTTGAAAAGACGCCAAAACTCTTTATCAATACAACAGATGCTGATGAACATGGAATCGCTGATGGGGATCCTGTACGAATTTGGAACAGCCAGGGAGAATGCGAGCTGACCGCTGCAGTCGGAGAACAAGTGCTGCCAGGTGTCGTAGTCAGCCAAGGATTATGGGCGGATGAACCGGGAAAAAAACAGCTTGTAAACGCGCTTACCCCAGACCGCTTGTCCGATATGGGCGGCGGCGCCACCTTTTTTTCAGGCCGTGTGCAGATTGAAAAGGCTTGAAAAGATAACAGCCAGAGCACGTTCTGGCTGTATTTTTGTTTCAAGATAATGAAACCCGGAGTATGCCAAGCTCGTATAACATTACATCGACATATTGGAGGCATGCACATGGACGTTTTTTTAGCAATTGGTATTGCTTTGGCTGGATATTTTATCGGTGAAGGCTTAAAGCAAATGAACCACCCAAAAGGTAATGAACAAAGTGATATCTTGCTTATAAAAGAACGAGATATTCACTTTTACATCGCACATTTTTTAGGAATTACGACAGCAGAGGCAAAACAGTTAGCCGGAGACATGACAGACATTCCTTACATTGAAATAAACGGAAAAAAGTATGTACAGAAACATATGTTAAAAGAATGGACATTCACATTAGTTGAGAAACATCAGGGTGAATAAAGCAAATCTGAGGAGAGTGAGAATCATTGTCACGCTCTTCTCAGTTCAGCTGTATAGATTGGCCACCACCAAAACTTTACCCATAACCGGTGATAAACCGCTCAAGCCACAATCAATGTTCTTTCCTCAAACGGCTCAATATGCCCTTTCCACATCAGTACCTGCTGATTGATAACGTATGCTTTCGAAGCACTTTCAACATGTTATTGATAATCCCTCAAACCGCGCCTTTATCTGCGGATCAAACACAGTTTTCCACCCAACGGACACCTTCCACTCCCGCTTCAATAGCTGAATACCACATGTGACTCAATTCTTTCCCGCGATCAGCAGCCTCCATTGCTACAGCAACCGTGAATAAAGATTTAACCACGCTTCAAACACAGGATGGCCGCCACCTTGTAATGCTTCTGAGTATAAATATCCCATTCCGCGCTCTAAAATCTGTGCCGGTTTTCCCTGTATTTGCAAACGCAGCTGGTTAGGCTGTTCATCCCACCATTCAATACTGGCTTTGGAACCAATCACACGAATTTTTTGGCCATGCATAGATCCGGCATTTACACAAGAAGACACACCGTGCCGACCGCGCCATTATCATATCCTATGATTGTATAAGCATTGTCCTCTAGAGGCGCTCTGCCTTTCATAAAGCTTTGTTTCGCACACAATAGTTTTTTCCGGCAGCATTACTTCAGATAAAAATAATGGATGAGTGCCTAAATCCCCCAGTACATAACTAGAACCTGCAAATTTCGCATTTCGTGCTCGGGTTATGTAATTCCACCTGATCAGAGTGAAATCCGTGTGCAAAATTGCATATGAATCATGCGATTTTCACCTAATCCCCATTTGCGATCAGCTGGCGGGCCTGTTCTCCCATTTAATGCCCTGAATAGCCATATGCAATGCCGACAACCCGTGTTTTTCTTTGCAAGACCTTCTATTCTAGTTCTTTTGCTTCTTCGATCGTAAAAGAGAGGTTTTCACATACGACATGCAATCCGGTACTCAAAGCTGCTTTACAGATTTCATAATGAGTGGCATTGGGAGTTGCGACTGACACAGCCTCAATACCATCTTCACGTTTCGCTTCTTCAATTATGTTCCGAAAATCTGAATAGCAGCGTTCCGGAGAAACATGCAAATTTATACCGAACTCTTTCCGACGTACCGGAATGATATCAAATGCGCCTGCAACCAATTGGAAGTCATGATCACGCAATGCCGCTGAAGCGATGAATGTATCCAATTTGACTTCCCCGGCCGCCTCCTACCATTGCCCAGCGTATCGGTCTTTCCACCCTTTTTTTCGCCATTAATCATTCTGGTTCCCTATCACTCGTAACCAACACTTTTTAAATAAGCAATGCTTTGACTGACATCTCTTAAACTAGTATCAGAGTTTCTCGGATCACGTTCCTGTTCGATGGTAATGTAGCCGTGATAATGAATGTCTTTCAGCAATTTATGAATGGAATCATAGTTAATGATTCCTTGGCCGATCGGACACATGACTCCTTTTGCGCAAGCATCAAAAAAGCGGATATGCTCCCCCATCACCTGCTGATATACACTTTCATCAATGTCTTTAAAATGGATATAGTCGATACGGTCCGCACATTCTCTGAGCCATTGTTCCGGATCCATCTTTGAATAATACAAATGCCCTGTATCAAGACAAAGACCCGCAATGTCGTATGGGATATCCTTTAATAATTGCTGAATTTCATCCTCAAACTCAATATAGCCCCCTGCATGAGGATGGATGACGGCCCGCACGCCATATCGCTTCCAAGCCCGTTCCGCAATTGTCTGAATATGAGACATCATACGGTTCCAATCCTTTTTAGATAACCGTTTCGCTTGGTCAGGGTGCCCCGCCTTGTAATCTCTTTCGTCATGCCCCCAGTCAATCAGGACCAAATAAGGCGGTGTAAAGTGGCCGTCCTTTTCCTGAAAAGAGAAAGGGAGTTTTGTCATAAGAGAACATATATCGTCTGCTTGCTGCAGCAAGTTTTCTAAATGAGACGCTGTGACTAAATCATCGAAAATGGTACCGGCAATAATGGACAAATTGTTTTTAGAAAGCTCAGCTTGAACCCGCTCGATATCCATCGGAATATAACCGTATGGACCCAACTCGATCCCTTTATAACCAGCTTGTGATGCTTCCTGCAGCACTCTCTCCCATGGGGGAAGAAACGGATTTTTCGGATCGTCTACCCCCTAGCAGCAAGGCGCACCAGCAATGTGAATACTCATCCCCAACACCTCTATTTTTAAATTATTGAATAAAGCGCTTTCTTTTAATGGGATAACATATTGGTTGAAAAGCACATTTATTTGATTTTCCTCTTTTTCAAATGTTTTGTACAGTGTTTTTCCAGCTTTATAAAGCATCCTGATATACGCAGTGGGCTAACAATAGGTTTCAAAAATACCTTTACCCATATTAAATAATATGACTGACATGAAACTTACTCTCTTGCCTAAATGGGAAGAGAACGAAAAAAAGCGAATGAATACCTGCCCAACAGACAGAATAAGAAGAGTTGATATTTCAACACTTTTCGTAAAGGGGTGAAACCAATGAGTAAGAAAGGCATTCAAAATTCAAGTATTGAACAAATAAGAAATGACCATGAGACTGAAACAGCTTTTAAAGCAGATGATCCTAAAAAACACGGTTCCGATCCTAAAAGAACGAAATAAGTTTTTGCTTAATCCCATATGACACTGTTAAATTCAATAATCTGGAGTGAGAAAAGTGACTCAAAAAAATGGAGCAGACAGACCGGATGACTACAAAAGATTTTCTTCAATAGACAAGGAATATGATTTTCAGCAATCTTTAAATGAAAGTGGTAAGACAGAGAATGTAAACCCTGATACTCAAACTCATAATAAAGAAAACATAAATGACACCACGGATGTAGCTGGAAAATATTTCGACGCCTCGGATTATAAAGGAACTACGCAATTGGAAAAAGGATTGGCTGAAACTCATGAACAAGTCAGCGATGACTATTTTGAAGGAACGATCGATCAAAATTTGGACTAGTCATTCAAACGGGGCTAACTTGAAAGAAACAAGTTAGTTCCGTTCTTAGGAACAAACACAGTAAAAATGACTGTTCCCGAATCAATGCTAACATCTCCTAACCAGCAGATATTAAGGAAGACTAAAACCCCACCGAATAAGATGGGGTTTAAAAGTAATGTAACTTAATTAATATTTAAAACGATTAATGACGGTTTGAAGTTCTTCCGCCAATTGGGATAGAGATTCTGCAGCATAGGAGATTTCCTCCATTGAATTAAGCTGCTCCTGTGAAGATTTTGCAACCGCTTCTGTATTTGCTGATGTTTCTTTTGTACCAGCGGCCAATGTATGAACTGTATGCTGAATGACTTCAACGCCTGATGTAAGCTGCTGTGTTGCCGCTGCCACTTCTTGTATTTGAGAAGTGACCTGTTCCACCAGGTTCAGTATTTCATTGAAATTTCCTGTTGTCTCTTGAGAAAGAACAATACCTGAGCTCACATTTTCTTGAACAATCTTGATGTTATTCACCGTTTCAATGGATTCATTTTGGATAGTTGTTACCACCGATTGGATGTGGTTTGCAGATTTATTCGTTTCATCAGCTAATTTCCGAACTTCTTCTGCCACCACAGCAAATCCTTTTCCTTGCTCTCCGGCTCTGGCCGCCTCGATCGCTGCATTCAGAGCTAATAAATTTGTCTGCTCGGAAATATTTGTGATCAGTGAAGAAATATCGCTAATCTCAGCTGTGCTCTCTACCAATGCCTGCAATCCATTGCCGGCTGAATCTACAGATGTATCAATGAATTTCATCTGATCTAACATTTTGTTGACGGATTTAGACCCTATTTCAGCCTTGTCTCTCATCGAAGAAGAAAGATCCGCTATGTTACCTGTATTTGAAGCAACAGATGATATACTGTCTAATAATTCAGTAATGGATTCCGCACTCTTTTCAGTCATTGAGCTTTGCTTCACATTGCTGTCGGCAGCCATCTGCATTGCCCCGGAAATTTGTTCAGAAGTTGATTTCGATTCTTCCGCGTTTGCTGATAATTCTTCGGAAGATGCGGCGACTTGTTCAGATGAGCTGCTGATCTGCTTCACAATTTGAGTTAATGATTGGGTAAAAGAATTGAAAGATTGAGCAAGCTGACCAAATTCGTCTTTATTTTTAACAATGACTTTTTTGGTTAAATCAGCCTCTCCGTGAGCAATTTCCTCCAGCTGCTTATTCATACTTCTCAATGGAACCATAATGGACTTTAACAGCAATAAGCTTAAAACAATGCCTGCCATTGCTGATATCCCTGTGACAATGATGATGAACCATTGACTCATTTTCCCATTGTCGCGTATTTCGCCTTTTAGATCCTCCACCTCTTGATCCAGGCGATCTGTCAGTTTATCGACAGCCGGATCTACAACGTCTTTTCTTAACGTTCTTTCTTCTCCAAAATGGATGGTTTCTGCTTTTTTAGGATCTGAAGAGTAGGCTGTTAATATCTGCTGATTTAAAGCTCTATACTGAGTGAAACTTGTTTTAATGTCTTCAATATTTGATTGATATTTCTCTTCATCAATCAAGCCATTGATCCGATCAAGGCTCTTTAAGACATCTTCTGCTTTTTCCTTCATTCCCTCGTCATATTCTTTGTCTCCGGTGATCAGGAAGCCTCTTTCATCATTTGATAACCCGGTCAATCGATATTGGATCTGCTTCATCTCTTTTTGGAATTCCATTTTGTCTTTAAGTTCTTCATTCTTTTTTACAGTAGAAGAAATCATAAAAACAGAGGAGCCTCCAATTCCAATCATTGAAACAACTAATATTGATATAATCCCCAGCAATTTTGTTTTCACTTTCATGTGTCGTTTTCCCTTTCTGCACGATGTAATGATTGACATAATAATGTTCAAGCGTTGGCATGCAATTCGCTTACGCCCATGACAATAATATCGACATGTTTTATAAAATTTTATAGTGATGTCTTACTCGGTAAATAAGCCAATTCTTTAATTTGCTGACTTGTCTGCGTAGTATTTGAATTTCTCTTTTTCGCTTTTTCTAATTAAGGCATACTAAAAAAGGCTTTTCTTATCTCAAATTGGCTGAACAGGCTGTTCTTTCGAAAATATAATGACAATACGCAACATGATGTGAAGGAGCGAAACGTCATATGGGGATCAT
Source organism: Bacillus sp. SN1 (assembly GCF_002796895.1). Classification (NCBI taxonomy): domain Bacteria; kingdom Bacillati; phylum Bacillota; class Bacilli; order Caryophanales; family Bacillaceae; genus Bacillus; species Bacillus sp. SN1. Next base: position 480,338 of record NZ_PHIE01000001.1, on the reverse strand, counting down.
CAATGGAAAAGAATTCATTGACCGATTAAATAAACTACAAAACGAAATATGGTATGATGGCAAAAAAATTGAGGGTAACATTTCTGATCATCCTGCATTTAAAGGAATAATCAAAACCAAAAGCTCGCTTTATGATTTGCAAACGAAGGATGAGTTAATGAATGAAATGACTTATTGCCTTCCTGGAGAACATGACCCAATCGGTCTCTCATATCTTCAGCCTAAAACCAAGAGTGATTTGAGAAAAAGAAGGAACATGATTGAACATTGGGCTAGACATACTCACGGAATGATGGGGAGAAGTCCGGATTATATGAATACGGTCATGATGAGCTTTGCATCCTCAGCAGAGCTTTTAAGAGATAAAGAAAATTGCTTTCCAGAACATATACTAGACATGTATAAACAAGCTGCTAAACACGATCTTTCCTTTACCCATACATTCATTACTCCCCAAGTGAACCGGTCACAGTCCTATTTTGGCTCCAGTGAAAAACCAATATCTGCTAAAGTTATGGATAGGACCGAAAAAGGATTAATTATACAAGGCGCGCGTCTGCTTGCAACCCAAGGCGGGTTAACGGATGAAATCCTGGTTTTTTCGGCACCTAAATTTTTCTTTGAAACAGATGAAGCCTTTGCTTTTTCAATTCCATCTAATACAAAAGGCGTTAAATTCATCACAAGAGAATCATTTGTATTAAGCGAATCATCCTTTAATCATCCCTTAAGCTCAAGGTATGAAGAAATGGATTCAATCGTTGTTTTTGATCAGGTACTAGTGCCATGGAATCGTGTGTTTTTTTATGATAATGTTGAAGTAGCTAAAGATTTTATGACAAAAAGCTCCTTTCATGCCTTTACCTTTCATCAGGTCGTCATTAGGCAAATGATAAAGGTTGAATTTCTATTAGGAGTTGCACAGCTTCTTGTCGACACTATTAATGTTTCTGAATATCAGCATATACAACAAAAACTCTCTGAAATCATTGTGGGGTTGGAAACCATCAAAGCACTCATTGAGAAATCAGAAAATGACGCTCAGTTAGATGAATTCGGCTATATGCGTCCCAGTTTGATTCCTCTTCAAGTCATCAGTACGATCATTCCTACTCTATATCCTCGATTCACTGAAATCATTCAGTTAATTGGCGCTAGCGGAATGGTGACGCTGCCGACAGAAAATGCGTTTGACTCAGAGATACGGGAAGATCTTGATCAATACCTCCAAGCAACCAATACAAACGCTGAAGAACGTGTGAAAATTTTCCGCTTGGCTTGGGATTTAACAATGAGCTCATTCGGAACAAGGGAAACTCACTACGAAAGATACTTTTTCGGAGATCCTATTCGGATTTCAAGCAGACTGTATACAAGTTATCCAAAGCAGCAGCAAGTGAACATGATTAAAGCGTTTTTACATGCGGATGTTGATGATTGATATCTATTCATACTAAAAAAAACAGCGGGAAAAGGTCCGCTGTTTGGTATTTTTCATTCAGGAAACTGTACATGCCCCGGCACTGTATATGCATTGGACGTTCCGCTTTCAGGCAGCTTCGGAATCGTGTCTTTCACAACTTTTCCGCGGATGTCAGTGATTCTGACTGTGAGAGAGCCTGTCCCTAAATTAGTGCTGACAAAATGGTTATAGTCCATTTTCTCCATGTTGATCCACTTTCCGTCTTTATTATATTCCATTTTCATAACAGGATACTTGTGATTTCTGACTTGGATTGCAGCCCACCACCTGCTGCTGCCTTCTTTGATCCGATACGTGAAATTGCCCGTGATTGGGGCTTTGACAACACGCCATTTAATATTGATTTTTCCGTCTTTGATATTGCCGATTTTACGAAAGGCATTAGGTGACAGATCGAGCGCTCCCCGAGCGCCTTCAGGGTATAGATCGGTAACGTAGACAATTGTTTTTCCTTTTGGACCTTGAACTTCCAAATAAGAACCTGCAAGTGCTGCTTTTACTCCTCCGTAATTGAGATCTGCCGGATTTATTGCAGTAATCTCCATATCAGAAGGAATGGGATCCAGCAGGAAAGCTCCTCCTGAATAACCTGACCCTGTATACGTTGCATAGCCTTCATGCAGGTCATCAAATGCTGCCGAAGCTTGCGGGGAAAAACAAAGGATCATCAACAAAACCATGCCAACAACTGCACTTATTTTCTTTTTCATACCTGTCCTCCTCAATCCAGACTTCAAATGAGAATCATTATCATTGTAATACTCAATCCATCTGGTTTGAAAGAGGAAATAGATTCATAGATATTTTATGACAGATTCACTATCATACATATATCCAAGGAAATGTTTGATGAAAAAATCAATACGAATGAACGAGTATGCTCATCAGCCGAGTGACTTGTTTTTATTGAGCTATATTCTTATAGCAATAACCGAAATTAAACGAGTTTTTGGCCTGACAACAGCCAAGCAGGAAAAATTATTTTTCCCCGCTCAGTTTTAACTTAGCTGTCATCATGATGCCAAATATCAGCACGATCGGAACCCAAATGATGATGTAATAAAAATCAGGCTCAGCTAAAGCCACAATAATAGCCCCTACACAATATAAGATAATGGCCAGCGCTCTTAACACAGCATCTCTTAAAAATGTCTTCTTCTGCTTTTTAAAAAACAAACGGCCGGACAAATCCTCTAACAGAGAAGCCAATGTTCCGGTCAACACAGTTGAAGAAATACCTGCGATCCCCAGCTTTTTGGCTGCTATTGTTTGAACCCCCATCGAAATGCTCAAGAGAATAATGAGGATGTATACAGGAACATAAGACGAATAAAAAGAAAGACAAGCAAAAACAAATAAAATGAATGCTTCAAGTGCAAGCGCTTTTGTCACAGCAGAAGGCCAAAGGGTATTTTCTGCCTTTCCGACCATCAGTGTTGAAATAATCACGCCGCATATAAATCCGATTAGCGCAGTCAAAGAATTAAAAACAGTGACCTGAAGGGATTTGCCGATAGCCAACCCCAATAATACAATGTTTCCCGTCATATTAGCTGTGAACACATGTCCCAAGCTTAAATACCCGATTACATCCACGATTCCAGCTGTTAAACATAAAAGTGAAAGCAAGGTGTTTCGATAAGCTGCTGCAGTCAACGGTGTATCAATCCTTTCTTATTTCAATTGAAAGTGTGTCTTTAAAACGCGATCGTATATTTTAAAAAACCCGGCTTTAATTAGGAAGATAGAACCTATTATTCCTTTCCATTAACTGTAATAATAATCCCCGCGAGGAAATTTATTAAAATTGAAAGGGAGCATATTATGATGAAACGATTTTGTTTATGGTTGGCCATGTTCAGTTTGTTATTGGTTCTTTTGCCTGGAAAAGCGTTAGGCGCCGTCGATTTTCCAAATACCTCAACGAATGGCCTTTTAGGATTTGCGGGAAATGCTAAAAATGAAAAAGGCATTTCTAAAGCGAGCACAACGGGCGGAAAAAACGGTCAGATTGTTTACATTCAAAGCGTAAATGATTTAAAAACCCATCTAGGAGGATCAACTCCTAAAATTTTAGTGCTTCAAAATGATCTTTCCGCATCTTCGAAAACAACAGTCACCATTGGTTCAAATAAAACACTCGTAGGCTCATACGCGAAAAAAACGCTAAAAAATATTTATTTAACAACTTCATCTGCCTCTGGAAACGTCATTTTTCAAAATCTGACTTTTGAACACAGTCCGCAGATTAATGGAAATAATGATATCCAGCTTTATTTAGATTCCGGCATCAACTATTGGATTGACCACGTCACATTCTCAGGCCACAGCTATAGTACAAGCGGAAGTGATTTGGACAAGCTCCTGTATATCGGAAAATCAGCAGATTATATCACGATCAGCAACTCAAAATTCGCGAATCATAAATACGGTTTGATTTTAGGATACCCAGATGATTCGCAGCATCAATATGACGGCTATCCCCACATGACAATCGCCAACAATTATTTTGAGAACCTGTATGTAAGAGGCCCGGGTCTTATGAGATACGGATACTTTCATGTTAAAAACAATTACAGCAACAACTTTAACCAGGCCATTACGATTGCCACAAAAGCAAAAATATATTCCGAATATAATTACTTTGGAAAAGGCAGTGAAAAAGGCGGGATCCTTGATGACAAGGGCACTGGTTATTTCAAGGATACAGGCAGCTATCCGTCTCTCAACAAGCAAACCTCTCCGCTGACTTCCTGGAATCCCGGATCTAATTACAGCTACCGTGTCCAAACGCCGCAGTATACAAAAGAATTTGTCACGAAATACGCCGGATCACAAAGTACAACACTGGTATTTGGCTACTGACACAAAAGAGGCCTGCGTAAAAAAACGCCGAGCCTCTTTTTTACTTATAGGCTATTTTTAAGCGGTCTTGTTCCCTCCATCAGATTGGATGAAGGTACTGAAACAATTCCTTTTGCTCCTCTTTATGACTTTTTCACGATAACTTCTCAACGATTTTTATTATACCAGTTTGATACAAGTAAAAAGAATTCATATTATAAAGTTTCAATATATTGATTTTTATCATCTATAAACGAGACCGCCATCAGTTAATATGGCTTGACCTGTAATGTAATCTGAAGCATCTGAAGCTAAGAATGATACCAAATTAGCAACGTCCTCAGGTGTTTGATATCTTTTAAGGGCTATTTCCGAAGAAAATTTTTCAAAAGCTTCTCCTGGCTGCAAATCATCACTATGTTTCACCATTTCTTCATCAATTCTGTCCCACATTTTTGTTTTTGCGATTCCGGGACAATATGCATTCACTGTTATGTTATACTTCGCCAACTCTTTAGCAGCTGAATGTGTAAAAGACTTCACCGCATGCTTCGTCGCTGAATATGTGCCCAGCATTACAAATGACTCGTGACCCGCTATACTGCATGCGTTAATGATTTTGCCCTTTGTTTCTTGTTTGATTAACTGGTCAGCGGCTGCTTGAGTGCCAAAGACAACTCCATTCACATTAACCTGAAATAATCTATTCAGTTGTTCTTCTGTGATTTCCAAAAATGGAGAAACAGCTTCAATCCCCGCATTGTTTACAAAAACATCTAAACGGCCAAACTGATCTACTGTTTCTTTAACCAAATTGAATTGGTCATCACGTTTTGATACATCACCTTTCACACCAATCACCTGAAAGTGTTTCTCTTTAAAATCTGAAACCGTTTCATTTAGCAATGCTTCATTGATATCATGCAGCACTACACGAAAACCATCTTTACATAGTCTTTCTGCGATGCCTCTCCCTAATCCGCCTGCAGAACCTGTAACTATCGCCGTCTTGGACATAAATATTCCCCTTTCGCAATGAGTTAACGTGACTATTATTTATTTTAACAAATCAATTTTTCTCTACATCATGTAAACTGCTTAGGTTTGCTCTTATTTAAAATCATTCGTCCGAACTTGCTCCCCACCCCAATTGCCATATCAGAGGGATGATTATGCCGGGCATGCTTTTCTACTCGTAAAAAACATTTCAATCAATGTCCTTTTCATCTTATCTTTAGACACGTAAAAAAAGGCCAAGTATTAGACCGGCCTTAACGTTCAATCTTTTATTAATATTCGTACAACTCATCAAACTGATAACCATATAAGCCTTTAACTTTCACTTCTCCACAGTCCTGATCTTTCGTTAACTCTAAATAATGATTCTTGTACGGCATCGCTTCTGCTTGATCAGTTGCGCTGAAATCGAAATGGTTGCCGACTTAGCGTGATTTCATTTCCTGATAAAGAAAGGCGAAATAGTCTAGCATGAATTGTGCATCCTTCCGCATCAAAAATTGTGAATCTGTAGCCGAACTGAGACGGAAGCCTATTTGGATTTGAATCATCGGACATCATGAACTCTTTTTGATTTTCTGTCATCGTAAAGCTTACTTTTTCCTCATTTTTTACAATAGCTGCTGAAGCATTCCCTGCACTGATTGTCATAAAAAACAAAGCTAAGATTAACGTGAAGAACTTTTTCACTTAGATTCCCCCAAGCCTTTTTATTTCAATATATTGGAATTTGAGGCTTTGATCAATATAAACTTTGATAAATAAGTCTTTAGGGTCAATTCACACATCTTGTAATGAAAATGCTGAATTAATTATCTAAACCATGCCTTCACTACATGATTCTTGAAATTGGGATCATTAAAAGGAACATTTGCTTTACCGAAATCTGTTATATTTAAAGAATTTCTCGCTGCCGGAGTTAAGTCTTCCCACCCGATTAATGGTTGAGTGCCCCCTGCTGCATGATCACTAATATGTAATTCATGGTTTAAGGGCCATGTGCTGTCGTAAGCAATTAATGGATGTGTATCCTTCATATTGCTTTCATTCGGTTGAACATTTGTAAATTTTCCGTGTCCAGAGTATGCAATTGATAAAACTTGTGGATTTTGATTAGCAGGATTGTCAACCCAAACTACGATGCCTTCCCAGTCATGTCTATGACCCAAACTTGGAGAAGCCTCATCCTTCGGAAAATACCAAGAATACATGATGGCCCACACGCCATTATACCAAGTTGAACGTGAATAAATTTGTCCGGTATGTTTGCTGCAACCCCCTTCAGGCGCTCCAGTCGGCTGTAACCCGCCACTCGTATTGCCTTGTGCGTCTACTGCCGGAAAGGGCACACAGCCGCTATAAACCTTCAAATACGACTGGAACCGTTTTGCGGCTTTTTGAGAAACAGTAGTTGGGGCAACTTCAGTGAATCCTACTACTTTGTCATGATCAATGACAGCAGCATCAACTGTTGGAACTAAGCTGATAAAAGCGAAAAATGACATCAACACAGCACACACAATGTTCTTCATTTCACTTTCCTCCTTATCGCATTCGTTATGTAAAGTCTAAGCTGCAAAGTCATTATACAAATAGTGGAACCTCTATTCAATCACGTTTACAAAATCTTAAAATCAATAAACATAATCGGTACTGGCCTGTCCTTTTTTATCATTGAACATTTTTTCCGCCCTTATTGCTTCTACCTTCAACCGTTAGCTTGCAGTGCATTTCGCCTTTTTGATTTTCATCTATCCAGCCTGTACAATATTCAAAAACCCCAAAAAGGATGATGGACATGTGCGGCAGGTTTACTTTATTCTCTGCATTTGAAGATATTATTGACCACTTTGACATCGATCAATTTTTACCTAAAGACGAATACCATCCAAGCTATAATGTCGCTCCATCACAAAGCATCCTGGCAATCATCAATGATGGATCAAATAATCGCCTAGGCATGATTAGATGGGGTCTTATTCCTCCCTGGGCAAAAGATGAAAAGATCGGCTATAAAATGATCAACGCACGAGCTGAAACATTACCCGAGAAACCGGCCTTTCGAAAACCGCTTGTCAGCAAACGCTGCATCATTCCAGCCGACAGTTTTTATGAATGGAAACGGCTTGATCCCAAAACCAAAATTCCGATGCGGATCAAGCTGAAATCATCTGCTCTTTTTTCGTTTGCCGGCTTATATGAAAAGTGGAAAACAAACCAAGGGACCTCTCTTTACACCTGCACAATCATAACAACTAAGCCTAATGAACTCATGAAAGATATACACGACCGAATGCCTGTTATATTGACTCATGATCATCAAAAAGAGTGGCTGAATCCTCAACATACAAATCCTGATTATCTGCAAAGCTTACTTGTGCCTTATGATGCTGGTGACATGGAAGCATATCAGGTTTCATCATTAGTGAACTCACCTAAAAATAATTCACCTGAGCTTCTTGTTGCACAGAATCGTATGTAATGATTGAATTTCTATATCATAAGATTTTGTAAATAAGCTTTAGTCCTTAGTGCCGATCTATTCCAGTTTTAATGAATATTTAGTACACAGATCATTTAGTTGTTAATACGATTGATAATTTCATTACTGAAAAATAATATTATTATGTAAACCGTAAATAAATAAGCAATGTAAACTCCTTTACAACAGGGTTTACATTGCTTATTTAAACTTAATCCTTGCAGAAAATCGCTTTATTGATCAGCTTTGTCAGAAAAATAACTGAACCACATTAAACTTATGAAGCCTGCAGCACCTATGATTGTAAATATGATATAAGCCCATGTGGGTAAATCCATACACTTTCCCTCCTAAGAAATAGTTAAGGGATTTTTTATCTTCGGCCTTCTTCTTTCTTTTTCTTATCCAATTTAATACCTATGAAAATGTTGATTATTGCAGCTGGGACATATAAAAATCCTACTCCCAGAATGCCTAAAATTGTACTTAAACTTACTATGTAGCTTTTGGTCATCACTTGACTGTCAATTAAAATAAGAAGTGTAATCAATCCAGCTAAAACACCTGCAAACCAGGCATTTCCAACAGCGTAAGAATCATCTAGCACTCCTAGTAATTGTCCAAAGATTGAAATTCCAAGAGCAGTAATACTGGATAATATCGTGAGTGCTTTCATTCTCGCCTCCGTAGTCAATTAGATAATGGTTATCATTTCCACATAAACATTTTAAAGTTCACAACAATACTATGCAAGCAGAAAAACCCTATATAACGTATCTTACATAGGGATTTAATATCAGTGTATCGTATTCTAATGAACATTCACCCCTACTGCAGCTTTTAACGTAACAATAGTGAAATCCGTTGTGTGATCGGTTAACTTCTTTACGTGCTGGGATATTTCACAACAGGCACTTTCTTCTTACGCAGAGAATCGAGCATCACTGATCCAGCCTTCAAGTTGCCTTGCACTAATTCTTTAGGCGTTAATGCCATCCACTGATTGAGTGACACGTCTGCATAGCGGTCACTTTTGAACATTTCTAAAAACCATAACGTTTCTGTACCAGTGTTTTGTATATAATGTCCAGCATTGGAAGGCACGTATCCAACGTCGCCTGCTCTATAATCAAATGTGCGCGCAGTCCCATTCCCGATAAATACTGTCATGCGTCCCTGTCCTGTCAGATAATACTGCCATTCATCGCTATAGGGATGCCAATGAAGCTCTCTCATCGCGCCAGGCTCAATCTGAACAAGTGCTGCCGCTATGTTTTTTGAAATCGGGAAGTTAGAAGAGTCCACAATTCGTACGCTTCCCCCAGGCGTTTGAATGGGGGTTTGATTTAATAACTCGTATTTGAAAGTCAAGGGGACTTTTCCGTAAGGTGACTGAATGTCTTCACTGGCGACTGATCCCGGCACATTTCCTTGATAAATATAGACTTGTTCTGAAGGAAGAGAGTGAAAAGCATTCTCTGGGACACCAAAATTTGCAGACAGAACATCTTTTGGCGTGTGTGCAAGCCAATCTGAAATGGTTAACGTTGAAAACTCAGAAAAGTTTCCATCATCGAAGACGAGCAGAAATTCGCAATGTTCTAATCCTTGAATGGAATGCGGAATTCCTGCGGGAAAGTACCAAAGATCGCCTGGACCAACATCAGCAATGAAATTTCGCCCCTCTTGGTCAACTGCGGTGATACGGGCCTGTCCCAAAAGCATATAAGCCCATTCCGCTTGTTTATGCCAATGAAGTTCACGTACGCCTCCCGCAGTTAAGCTCATATTTACTCCTGCAATTGCGGTCGAAATCGGAAGCTGCCTAACGGTGATTTCACGTGACCAGCCGCCGTGATCTAATTTCATCGGTGCATCTGAGAATGAAAATCTCAAATTAGGAATCATACCTTCGTCTGTAACAGGCGGAACAAGTATATTTGGATTTTGAATATCTCGCATCATATTACGAGGTCCCGCATCAATAGCTCCGGCTCCATCACTTCGAATAGGCTGCGGCACGTTTCTGTCTTCATGATTGATTGGCTGCTTTTCCAACAGTAAACACCTCAACAAGTTTTTTATTTCAGCCTATGCAGGGGCTCATATTGCTGTGCCTAGAGATCCGCAAATAAAAAAGTGGCCATCATCACCGTTATCTTTTATACCATGGCTTCTTATGTAATTTGATTTCTTCTGTTTGTTTTTTCTCGTCTGTCTTCCACTCCACTTTAACTAATACATCATGTCCTATCACTTCATCTTCAGGCATAAAATCAAAGGTAGCGATATGGTCTTCCATGTGTCCTCCACCTGGCATTTCTTCGCCTGTATACTCTGATAAAGCATAATCTTCTCTGTCATCATACTTTTTCCCATCTATGAACAAGGTGATTTTTTCAACAACAGTCCTCTTTTCGTCTTTCTTACTCCCCTGCCAATACAAATTTAAAAAGTAATTAGATCCAATTGACGTCTTGTCTGATTTTTCAAGGTTAGAAACCCACAGTCCGCTTTTTCCGCTGCCCTCATACTTAGTAGGAAAATGGGGTTAAAATGTTACTGATAAGAACTTAAATGAAAGCGCTACAGGAACAAAACTAAATCTTATAACATGCTCTTACATGCATTTTTTATTTCATTGAGTCAATTACCTTCCAAAACGATTACATTCTTTAACAAAATTCCCTATGATTGTGGTAATATCTTGATGAGATATTTTCGAATTTTGAGAAAGAGGGGTTTAGATGAGCAAGATTGCTTCAGAAGTTGTTGCTACTGCGCTTAATGATTGGTACATTGCTATAAAGAAACAGAAGGTTAATGAATCAATCAAGTATTACTCAGAAATAAAAAAACAATTTGATGATATGGAAGAAGATCAGGAGGTTCTTGCATATTACAGTTTATTAGAAGAAAGACATAAGATGTTGTTACACTCATCACGAGGAGAACCATTACAAAAGCACACTTACTTTACTGAAGACAATCAAGCCTTTATTAAGAAAACCAACGACAAATTGGAATACAATTTTTATTTATTTGAAGCCATGTACGAAGCGTATAACAAAAATTACGATCGAGCTATTAATTTATACGGATTAGCAGAGAAAAAACTTGCAGAAATTCCAGATGAGATCGAAGCAGCAGAATTTTACTCCAAAGTCTCCTACCTTTACACTCTCGTTAAACAAAGTGTTGTATCACAACACTATATAAAAAATGCCATCACTATATATAAGCGATACCCTGATTACAAGTGCAAACTGGCTGTATCATTAATGATTGCAGCAGCAAATTATGCTGATATTAGACGATTTGAAGAGTCAGAAGAATATTATCTGGAGGCAATAAACATTGCTAAGGAAGTAAAAGATGAATTTTTGAAAGCACAGTTATATCACAATCTCAGTATCGTTTATTCTGACTGGAACAAATCCAATGAGTGTATTAAGTCTCTTGAAAGGGCTTTAGCAGAGGAATCTTGGGCAGATTCAATTTATTATATCCATTCAATATTCATGATGATTAAAGAACAATTTAAAATTGACGAAAAAGCGAAAGCCATTCATTTTTACAATAAAGCACAGGAAAGACTCATATCAATGGAGAATAACATATACGAAGCCAAAATCAGCATCTTATACAACCTTTATTTTGGGCTGAACAGAAAATGAATCAGGTGGAGGGAATCTTATGAAAAAACTAGTGCTTTGCGTGTCTATTTTAACTGTGATATTAAGTGGAGTAGCTTTAACGCAATTGAGTACAGATTCACCATCTAGCATCCAAGTTGCTGAAAGGCCGGTCGGAGGTTAAGGAAAAGATCAATGAATATAGCCCACCTTATGAGAGTGGGCTTTTTGTTTTTTATCACTCCAAACTCCCTACACCTAAGGCGAATAAGTATAATTAGACCCATTAATTCTTATCAAGAGAACCACAAAGCGGTAAAATGTTATCATGACTTATTAACAGATAAAAGAGGGATTAATTTGAGAGAAAAATTATATTCATGTTTAATTTGCGGATATAAAGGATTAAGTCAAAATCCTTTATATAAAGGCAAGTATCAAAAAACGTTTGATATTTGCCCATGCTGTGATTTTGAGTTTGGCTACAGTGAGGATCATGATGTCAGATTAGGCTTTATTGTAACTCCGGATCATTTAATCGAGGCTGCATTTCAATTGTATCGTAAACAATGGATTGAGTCTGGTATGAAAATTGCTCATCCTGAAGATATTCCTGAAGAATATAAAAACGGTGATTGCCTAAAATTTGAAGTTTTGTTGAAACAATTGAAAAATCTAAATCTTGACATAGAAAATTTTGAAATTGACGGCTTTCAGGTTTAACTGCGTTGCATGTTTTTCAAAGGTGTAACTGTCTTTTTCTTTGTAATTTTAAGCTGCAGGAAATGATCCAGCTGCTTGGTCATTTCGATACCTTTCTTTATTCGTATTCAATCAAGACTTTGTGATCATCGACAAACATTTCACTTCCATCGGATAAGTGTATCCAAAACGCTTCCTCTGGTTCTTCTCTATAGTCATAAATCGCAGTAACTTTGACGTTTGACTCATCTTTGATTGGTTTTCCAACTGTTATTTTCGTTTTTTCCTCTGGCAAAGTAATGGATCTAATCATCAAAGCCCTCCTATCATTTTTGTTTTACTCTCCCCTTTCCTTTCTGGAAATATGCCGCTCTAAAGCCTAATTAACGCCATCTTCAGTGAATTTAAAGGTTTGTTTTAAGTGGCGTCCTTCTATCCCCTTTTGTGTCCAAATAATATTAACTTCTAATTCAGAAGCCTTATCTGCCAGCATAAAATGCTTGAACCTCAGCGGCGAACCATCGTTTAAACTGTCAGCTAACGTTTTAGAATCTTCTTTTTGTTTTATACAATTTTCATCAGGACAACCAAAAAGTGAAAACCTTGTGATTGAATCAGGGTCATTTCTATACAGTTGCACATCAACTGTAGCTGCTTTTACCCCTATGTTTTTGACTTCCAAGGAATATACTTTATATTCCCCGTTTTGAGGTCTTGCAAATTCCTTTACATTCTTTGCTTCACTTACTTTTACTGACCACTGGTCTGTTTTTTGTGTAATGGGCAACACCGTAAAAGTCAGGGCTTGCGCTTTTGATTGAACAAAGGTAAATCCAAATATTAAAACACATAAGGAAAATAATACCCTTTTCACTTTTTTTATCCCTTCTTTCTTTTTCATTCGCTTTTCAATAAAAGTGTGTCTTAAACATGATGTTGAGCAGTTTACAAGCTCTTAACCATCTAAGAGTATGTGCCTTACCGCTCGTCATTTATTTCTTTCGGTATCTGAGATGGTGCTTTAGGAACTTTTCGCAGTTTGTTATTGATCACATCAGAAGAGTAGAGTGTAACAACCATACTCCCCCCATGCCGTTTTGCCCGAATGAGTATTGGTTGATTATATTGGTTTTGAAAGAGAAAGTCTGGACCTCCCCAGCTTACTGTAGCATCACGTCCAGGAGGAACATATGGCACGCTTCTTGTATGAGAATAGCGCTGAACAATTCGCAGCCCCGCACGATCAACAGCATTAAATAGTGTTGATGATACCTGACAAATTCCTCCGCCCACGCCTTCAGACAACTCACCTTTAACGATAATGGGCGCACTCTTATAGCCTTTGTCCCGTGTTCTCATTCCAACAACTTGATTAAATGAAAACGTCTCATTAGGGAAAACAACATGGTTGTCAATTGCTTTAGCAGAAAGTGAAATATTGTGGGAACGGCTTTCATTGCTCGAATTAAAATAAGTTACGTACTGACCGAGCTTCTGCGTACTGATGTGAGCCAGCAATTCGCTGTCAACTTTCGGATAAATATTCAATTCAGGTACTTCTACCTTGGAGGGACCTTGGCCGTAGAAATAAGCATAAAACTTTTCCATAAATGCCTGTTGATACAGTTTGTAACCAACCCTGCCAGGGATGATGCTCCCCTGATCGTTAAGTGCAGCATTTATCGGCTCACGGTAAATTTGCTGATCGAGCTGCAAGATGAACTTACGGTACTTTTCATGGTCAATCAGCGGCGTACCGGGAAGAGGCATCGTAAAGTTTTCACGGTTAACAGTGGCAATCGTCCGTCCCTCTTGTGTGATCGTTAAGCTGTCAGGCTGTTCGCTCGGCTGAGCCAATAATAATAGGCCAGTGATCCAAATTTGTATCATAAGTCGGTTTACCTCCCGACCATTAGTATGAACAGCAGCTTATCCTTTGATGTATTTCTTCCCATCGTTTGTTTGAATATTTAGATGCTGATTTAACTTATTTTTAAGCAATAAAAAAACCCTCATAGAGAGCTATTTCTTTAAGTGTTCACATCAATTCCCCGAGCTCACTGAAACACACGGTTTAAATCGTTGAACAAGTTTAAAATGATAGAGCATCTCCCTCGCATGAGGATGCCTTTTTGTGACTGTCTAAAATAAAAAGATCATTTTATAACAACAATAAAATAATCCTTTTCAATATTTTTTTATTGTAAAACGATAAATCGTGTGTTAAATTCAATTTGACAATAAATAAGTGAGGTGCTTTTTATGAATCGAGTGTCAACACTCTTTTTAAAGATTGCTGTTATTCTAATTGGAATTCCGATTCTTGCTTTGTGCATTTTTGTGGTGCCTAGGATAGCCAATTATACAGCAGAATTATTTCCAAATATGGCTTATATACAATATCTCGTTTTCATCTTTTTGTATGGAGCGGCGATACCTTTTTACTTTGCTCTTTATCAAGCGTTTAAGCTTTTAAGCTATATCGACAAGAACAAAGCTTTCTCTAAAATTTCTGTAAGAGCTTTAAAGAATATTAAATACTGTGCGGTCACTATCAGTATCTTGTTTGCGGCAGGCATGCCATTCTTTTATCTCATGGCCGAGATAGACGACGCCCCGGGTATCATTGTCATCGGATTGGTCATTATTTTTGCTTCAATGGTGATAGCAGTCTTTGCTGCTGTTCTTCAAAAACTGTTAAAAGAAGCGATTGATATAAAATCAGAAAATGACTTAACGGTCTGAGGTGATGAACATGGCAATTATTATCAATATTGATGTGATGCTTGCTAAAAGGAAAATGAGCGTAACAGAGCTTTCGGAGAGGGTTGGCATAACGATGGCTAATCTTTCTATATTGAAAAACGGAAAAGCAAAGGCCATTCGATTATCAACCTTAGAAGCGATTTGTAAGGCTTTAGAATGTCAGCCAGGAGATATTCTGGAATACCGAAATGAAGAAAACACACAGGATTCATAAAGAAAAAATATTTATCATCAAAAGAAAAATAAAGTGATTTGGCGGTGATCCTATGGACGTAACCCAATGTCCATCTAAGCGTGCCTTACATATATCCAGAAAAAAACTTTGGAGGCACACATCATGAGAGCCCTAAAACAACTCGTTCGTTTTGGTTGGGAACAGGCCCTTTCATGTTTGTTTCCTGTCGTTATTTTTGCCTCTTTGGCTATTACACAAATCATCCCTCTCCCCTTCTTGCCGCGGTATGACTGGCTGCTCATCATCTGCGTTCTCATGCAGTGGTGGATGGTGCGTTCCGGGCTTGAAACACGGGATGAATTAAAAGTGATCACCTTGTTTCACCTAATTGGACTTGCTCTTGAACTTTTCAAAGTGCATATGGGCTCCTGGTCTTATCCAGAAGAAGGATATTCCAAAATGTTTGGGGTGCCTTTATATAGCGGCTTCATGTACGCAAGTGTAGCCAGTTATCTATGCCAGGCGTGGAGAAGGCTTAATGTTGAACTGGTTAAGTGGCCGCCGTTTTTTGTAGTTGTACCGCTTGCGGCTGCAATTTATTTGAATTTTTTCACCCACCATTATTCGATTGACATTCGCTGGTGGTTATCTGGACTTGTCATCATTGTCTTTTGGCAATCATGGGTCATATACGAGGTGAATGGAACTCACTACCGTATGCCGCTTGCACTTTCTTTTGTGCTCATCGGATTTTTTATATGGATAGCCGAAAATATCGCAACATTTTTCGGGGCTTGGACATACCCAAACCAAACCAAGGCATGGAGTCTCGTTCATCTAGGAAAGGTGAGTTCATGGCTCTTATTAGTAATTGTTAGCTTTCTTATAGTTGCAACGTTAAAACAAGTAAAGGAACAGAATCCCACAAAGGCTGAAACTGCCAATTTTTATAATTGTTAAAACCCTTTTTAAAAAAGTCTTGGTCCTGCGAATGGCAGGGTCAAGACTTTTTCAGGTTGAAGCTCTCCTAGCGCCCAAAGTTTCAATAAGTTACTGGGAAAAAGCAACGTTCGAATTGTTGCTTTTTTCTTATGATTGATCGCCTTATGTTTTTTTGTGTACGGATTTAAATCACGTCTGCTTTCAAGACCTTGATAAACTCTTGCGCCGCCGGCGTTATTTCATCAAATGAATGCGCGATAACGCCAATATCGCGGGTGATCCGCGGAAAGATGTCTTTTTTGATCAATTGATGCGGGACAGATGACAGTGTAAAGTTTGAAATAATGCCTATGCCCAAGTTGTTTTTAACCATATTGATCAAGGTTTCGGCATTTTGCACAGTTAAGTTTTCCTTTAATTCAATGCGGTGCTGCTGAAACGTGTTTGACATCGCAATTTCATGACCGCCTTTGCAAAAAATAAGGTTATCTTGATATGTTTTGAGGTCGACATGCTTTTCCTGTTTTAATTCGTCATATTGTGGCGGGATGACAGCCACCATATAGTCTTTGCACAATAGTTGATGTTCAAACGGTTCAAATGGAGATGCTGCGACCCCAATATCAACCGTCCGATCCTCGACCCATCCTTTGATTTGATCAGAGGTCCCTTCGACCAATTCTATGCGGATCAGCGGGTAGTTTGATCTGAATGCCGCAATCGCCTGCGGCATGATATTTGTTGAAACAGCAGGAAATGAACCGATTTTCACCTTCCCGCTTAACAGCTTGTTTTCCCGGTTGGCTACTTGATATATTTTGCTTTCAATCCCCTTCATTTGCCTCGCCAGCAGCAAAATTTCCTTTCCGACGTCAGTCAGCATTAAACCATGATGTTTATCTCTGATCAATAATTTCAGCTGCAGCGAGCTTTCCAGATTTTTAATCGCTTTGCTAACCGCTGGCTGAGAGATGAACAATTCTTTTGCCGCTTCTGTAATATTCAATTTCTCCCCGACTTTTACAAATATGTGAAGATGGTTCATGTTCATAACCATTTGGTTATACCCCCGATAATAAAAATGTATTTCAGTTATATATAAATGTAACATATGATAGAAACCAGTACGAATATTTAAACAAGAAAGGCGGCTTTATAATGGTAAAAGTCATGCTGGGAATCATTTCTGTCACACTAATTTGGGGCTATACTTGGGTAGCGATGAAAGTTGGAATACATGACATCCCCCCGCTTTTGTTTTCGGCTTTGCGCCTGTTCATCGGGGCGGTTCCTTTATTTCTCATTCTCTTCATTCAAAGAAAGAAACTTTCAATAGGAAAAGCACATGTCAAAAGCTATATCATCATGAGCCTGCTGATGGGTATGGGCTATATGGGGATCTTAACGTATGGAATGCAATTTGTTGATTCAGGAAAAACCTCTGTTTTGGTGTATACGATGCCTATATTTGTTACGGTGATCAGCCATTTTACATTAAACGAAAAAATGAATGTGTATAAAACGATCGGGCTGATAAGCGGCTTCTTTGGACTTTTATTTATATTTGGAAAAGAAATGCTGCATGTCGATCAAAGCGCTTTATTTGGAGAACTATGCGTCCTTGCGGCAGCGCTTAGCTGGGGAATCGCAAATGTGTTTAGCAAACTTCAATTCAAGCATATCGATATCATTCATATGAATGCCTGGCATCTTCTGATGGGAGCCGTCATGTTATTGGTTTTCTCCTTTATATTGGAACCGGTCCATTCAGCCGAGTGGACATATCAGGCGATATGGTCATTGGTGTTTAATGGTTTGCTTTCTACCGGCTTTACATTTGTCGTATGGTTTTGGGTGCTCAATCAAATCGAAGCGTCAAAAGCATCCATGGCACTAATGTTCGTTCCCGTATTGGCTCTATTCTTTGGATGGCTGCAATTGCACGAACAGATCACCATAAACATTATCATCGGCGCACTGCTGATATGCTGCGGCATTTTTATGAATACATTTAAATTTTCACGACAGAAAGTGTGAATGCATATACATTTCTCAGGAGTAATATTTAGTAATAACAATTTGCCAAAGCCTTTAGAGAAAATGAAAGATTTCTATACAACGTTTTAAAACAGAAAACGACCAATACATCAATCCAAAAAACAATTTGAAACTATTTCATACAGTTTCAATCAGGAACCCGGCTTGAGCAAATGAGACGGTCGGATCTGATGCGGGGAAATTGAAAAAAGAGCATGTAAATTAATGCTCTTTTTGTTTTAAATTTATTTAAAATACTTCTTTATCTTGATCTCTTTGCCTTTCCAATAAAAGAATGTAACGTGTTAAGGTTTAATAAAAACTTCATTAGGAGTAGTTCTTTGCTCAAAGCTTCAAAAATTTTTATTTCATGTGCAGCTTTGATACTATGTGTGTATTCTCTATATAGTCAAAGTGAATTCCTCTTGGTTTCTCTCCAAGTATTAGTTGCACTTCTCTTTGTTTTAGTGGGAGTGGAATCACTTTCAAATAAACAAACAAGGTCAGGGTATTTGTTGTTCGGATCAGCGGCCTTTATACTTGTTGTGAACGTTGTAAAATACGTGATTTAAGTTAAACAAAGGAATGTGGAGTCCCAGAACCAATACATTACCGCAGCGACAATGCTCATTATCGATTCTTCGCTTATCGGTTTTTCGAAAGTTATTTTGCATTCTTTTCAGGCAAAATAATCGATTTAATCATTCACTTCATTCCAAGTTTGTTTTACACGGTTGCGTCCTCAAGTAACTTCTAATTACAAGATTCAATATTACTCGTTAGTACACTTGGCCCCAACTTTTGAGTTCTAGAATGAGAAAGACGTACTTGAACTTTAACATTCTTCATTTCGGCTGTAATTAAGTCAAATCTTCCCGCCCAACTAGGGCTCTCTTCCTCAGGAGTAGGATAAAGTTTAAACCGCCAACTAATTTCACCGGGTTTAGAAGCAAATCCTTCATAACTGTCGTAATTTCCATAAGAAGATGGTTCGGGAAGGTGGACAGCAAGAATGCTTATATTCGTTCTGGCAGCACTCGGTGGATTTAATTGCACCTTATAGATTAATGCCACACCTTTTGCATTTTTAAGGTTTTGATCCACCGGTTCCAGTATTACACTACAAGGCATTGAATTAGCATTTACTTGAGTTGGATAAGCAACAACAGCAGACAATAAGGATATAACTAAAATAAATCGTTTCACTGGATATCCCTCACAATTTTTTTAGTTAATTTCCCTTATTTCTGGATTGATTATTCAGTAGCTCGATGTTCACAGACTTTATCCATTATTTTGTTTATGTAGAAATCCCATTTATTTTCTTTTAACAATTATTTCGACTTCATCACCTTCAAGAAGCTCAAAACTGTCTGGCACATTTCATTCTGTTAATATATCGATTCCGGTTCATAACTCACCTGCATCATGTATTACCCATTTTCATCTTTTACACACCATACTTCATTATCATTTTATAAATCATAGTCTAGTTGATTAAATTCGGAAGGATTAGAACTGATTCAATCTCAAAAATTAAACATCTTGGTCATCTCTCTTATTCTTGTTGTGCCTTTGAATAGTATTTCGGCGAGCTATTACTGCAGGTATTAATAGCAGAGTACCGACAATAAGCAACATAAAAAAGATCACAAACAGCGCTCCTGTACCCGGCACAATTTCTTCATAGGTAATAAAGCGTTCATCCCCCTGCAGAACAAAGAACCGAGAATTTTCGAGAAAGGCTAAATGAAAGGCTATAGACGTCCATAAGCTTTCAGTTACAATGCGCAGAAGTTGAAGGATGAATCCAAAAGACAACAATAAAAAGATGTAATCCAATGTGACAGCAGGTGATTCAATTCCTGCTATATATTGCAAACCACTTACAGTTAATGGTGCAAGCACAAACAGGATCGGCTGAAGGAGTAAAGATATGAAACAGTTAAACCGCCTGTTTAGAGCATTGTACACTGTCCCACGAAAAGTTAATTCCTCTGGAAAAGCTTCATAAAAGAAAGCGATAATCATGTTTAAGAGCAATACTGTAACCAAATGGGCAGAGAAGTGAAATTGTGTAACTTTGATCCAGCCCAATAAATGGGCAATAGTGAATCCGGATCCGGATAGAATAATCACATACATTGCTCCCATAATGGCTTTCGGAATGGCTTGCTGCCACCCAGACAGTCCGATAGAGTAGAATGGTCTACTAGAAAACCGCTTAAGAAGAATGTAGAGCAACGGGACAGTCATTAATGTCACTAAACCAGCTTGGATACCTTGCTGCAAAAGCTTGGAAGCACCTGCTTGGCGGGCCATTGAACCGATTAATGTAGCAAAAAACAAAGCAAAAACGAACGTTCCCCAGCTGAGCAAGATAGTGACCAACCATTTTGGATGATTGTTTTGTTTTCCGCTTTGGGTATGATGAAGGTGCATTTGGATACCCCTTTCACATCTTTATATAATCACTAAACAAAAAAGCAAATTGTGCAACTTATATTTAAACTTTATTATCTCGATACGTTCTAGATGCAGTTATTGTTTCAAATTTCTGCATCACCCTACTTCCTTCTGACTTAAATTCTACATAAAAAAGCGATCTGCTATTATATGTTTTACTAATAAAGGGACATATAACAACATTCCAGGTTATTCAAAAACTATAATAAAAAAATGCCCCATAAGTTCAGGGGCATTTGGCAATGATTCTATTCATTTATTGTATTCATTAACTCGAAGAAATATTCAGGTTTATGGGTCTTATTTAGCTTATACCATGAATGCAATGTATCCGGTGCAAATACATCTAATTTTTTCAATACTTCCATCGCAAATTCCAGGGGAGCTATTCCTGATGCAGTAACCAAATTTTCATAAGATACTGCAGGTCCCTTCTCATATAATTTTTCTCCTTTATAAGTAGGACAGACCATTTTCATATACTCTAAGTCATTGCTTGTATGCTTTCTAGAATCTAAGTATCCATAATTCGCGAGGTCTTGGGTTGCACCACAAATGGCAGCAACAATCGTGCCAAGCTCTAAAGCTTCGCCAACTTTTTTCAAGATCGGTTGATGAGTATCTTCTCCCCAAGTATTCCCTCCGGGTAAAATTAAGAGATCTTTACTCTCAAGCGTACACTCATCAAGGGACATATCTGGTTTTATGCTAAGCCCTCCCATCGTCGTAATCATTTCTTTATTAACTCCTACTGTAACTACTTTTAAAGGGGCTACATCTTTTTTAAAATATCTCCCTGAGTTTAGTTCAGCAATCAAATATCCATATTCCCAGTCTGACATTGTATGAAATACATAAAGATAAACTTTTTTTGTTTTCACTCATAACACTCCAATCCCAATTGATAAAGCCCATTAGATTGACTTCGTGCCCATCCTTTTAAATAATGCCATACGGGTAGCAATAGAAACAATTATCAAATCTCATGCTACACCTAACCTATTATCAATGATATAACTTTTCACATAATGTTTACCTTTAAAATTGGTGTTTTTCTATTTTCTTATTCCTCTCTTTTCCCTCGTGACCCTAATTCTCTTAACATATTAAAAATAAGAAAACGAAATGAATGAAAAGAGTTTTGTTAAACTAACTGTCATGAGGAACATTTCATGGAAATATATCGATTTTACTCCTATTTTTAAGGTATTAATAGAAGGTGAATACAAAATCAATTGAATTAGGAGGCCTTGATTAATTTGAAAAATAAAGCGACATTAAAACTTGGAATATGTATTGGACTTTTATGTTTAAGCCTTACTGGTTTCAAACCCTTTGACGGATCAACGCATGCTGAAGCAAAAGCCATAGGAGACACAAAAATGACAAGCCGTACAACTATTAAAAAATTTGTTCAACTTGAGAAAAAATTTGATGCCAGGCTTGGCGTTTATGCAATTGACACAGGTACAAACAAGACTATCGCCTATCGGCCGAATGAACGGTTTGCTTACGCATCAACCTATAAAGTTCTAGCCGCAGCTGCTGTCCTGAAGAAAAACTCAATTGAAAAACTTAATGAAGTCATCCACTACAGCAAAGACGATCTTGTTACATATTCTCCAATCACAGAAAAACACGTAGATACAGGCATGAGCCTGAAGGAAATCTCAGAAGCTGCTATCCGTTACAGCGATAATACTGCTGGGAACATATTGTTGCAACAACTTGGCGGCCCTAAAGGTTTCGAAAAGTCACTGAAACAGATTGGGGATCATGTAACCAAGGCTAATCGATTCGAGACGGATCTAAACTCTGCAGTTCCTGGGGATATTCGTGACACAAGCACCGCAAAAGTACTAGCAACCGACCTTAATGCTTTCACTGTGGATAACACTCTCACGACTGATAAGCGCACGATCTTAACTGATTGGATGCGTGGGAACGCTACTGGTGACGAACTGATTCGGGCAGGCGCTCCTATAGGGTGGGAAGTCGGCGATAAATCTGGAGCCGGAAGTTACGGAACACGAAACGACATTGCTATCGTTTGGCCGCCTAATAGAGCTCCTATTATTTTGGCAATCCTATCAAACCGGTTTACGAAAGATGCTCATTATGATAATGCTCTTATTGCTGAGGCTGCAAAAGTCGTCCTTAACGATCTCAAATCGTAGATGAAGACTCCTTTTTGGAGTCTTCTTATTCTGAAACCAGTTTATAATACTCTTAGTTATTCGGACTCACTTCCCAATATTTCGTCCCGTTAAAAGAAACTAACGTGTCAAACCATATCTCAAAATTGGAATCTAAGTTAACCGCATCTTCAATATCATCAATTGAATCTAGATATAACATATAACCTAATCCGTTTTTTGATTTGTTGGTGTCAATGACATATCTTCCATCATAATGATATCCAATTAGGACGTATCCCCCGGGGAAATCTTGAACTCCATTGTAATCAATAATTCCTTCTGTGCTAAGTAATTCAATACCGTCAAACATTTCCATCCCATTATGTTGTAACAAAAACTCGTTTATAATCATTAGGGAATGTAACACCTAACTTCTTTTCTAAATTGCTAATTTCTTGAGGACTTGATGGATCTCTGAAACGAAAAGTAGCATCTTCCATGACATACCCACCATGATGGAACATAGGGAATATACCATAATTAGAACCTGCTTTCTTAATACCATCGAGAGTCATGTGAACTAACTTTCCTTCTTCCATAAAAGCTCCTCCTTCGCAAATTACCCTACTAAATTTCACCATACAAAAGATTCTAAGAAGTGATTGAGATATTTAATGAAGCATTTACCAATAGACTTTTGGAGTACACTTCTATTAAAGTTAAAAAAAGATCGGCAGATGCACCAACATCTAACCGATCTGCAAGAATAGCTCCTCTTATAAGCTTCACAGGGACCCCATTTGATTCTGTAACTTCCATACTCAAACACTCTGTGTTCTCCCGGTTCCGTTACATTTCCCTTCGTTGCTACAGTCAACACTTTACTGCTGGTGATGGCTTACCTGATACACTTATCGCTTTTTCCGTATAGTCATAACTGTTGTTAGCTATTAAAACTGTAGAGGTTCAATATCATCGTATTAGGTTTACATCAATTACGTTATAAAAGGCATTAGAGGTATCCGCAACATCCCACACCCCTAGAATAACATGATAACCACTGCGATCAGTTGGTACATAAATCTTATGAGATAGATTAGTATCAGCCTTTGAACCATCGTGATCTACAGTTCCAATTAACTCAAACTCATCCCTTGTTAAAGGTTTGTTTGGATTCCAATCTTTCTTGGTTATATAATAGTGCCACTTTGATGTTGCGTGAGGAGCAGTATAGTGCCAAGTAAAGGTGTTTAGACCCCCACGTATGTTTTGTTTTACCCAATGATCTGCAGTCTGCCTGTCTAACCCAAAATCAATTTGACCCGAGCCTCCATTTGCTGATGCAATTTTCCCATCTGGTGGACCCGCGGACGGAAACCCTTTTGGTCCTTCTACCGATTGAGGATTATCAACTACGGAACCATATTTCTGAGTAGCTGCCGTCCAACCAATTATTTGTTTTTCTAATGATCCCATATACGCTCGACTAGCAGGTTCTTTTATATACCCGTGTGCAGATACATCACCTGCAAATAAAGTAGCACCAACACCTAGAACAGCAGTTAGAACAGCACCTTTGATCAAACCCTTCATTACTACCTCATTCCTCCCTTTGTTGTAAAATTTTTCTCTTTCCTGCTATAATAATTCATTACATGTGAGGTAATCTCCTTCTTTATTTTTGTTGACGTTTAAAGAACTTCATGTTCCCCTGCTTCTTTGTTCTTCAGCTTATTGACAAACCCTCTTGGCAAACAGCTTTCCATTTCAGCCACAGATACCGAACACTTTATCAATCTCTTTTTGATCTTTTGGCAACTCTATAAAACACTTATCATCTCTAATATCATTTAACCCCATTTTCGTTGAGATCGGCTTTTCACATTGTTTACACTTTATTTGACCTCACCTTATTTTCTGATTAAAATTGTTGTTTTTATTGAGATTCCCCATTAAAAAAAGCGCTCTGCTTTCTGCTGCAGATGCGCTTCATCTCTCAATATATGGACATATACCACCATTCCAGATTATTCGTACTTAATAACTCTATCTTCTAGTTGCTGAATCTTTCTTAAAAGCTTCTAACTGCTCAAACTTTTAAAAACTAAGACGGTATGCCTCCAATATAATTACAACATAAACTAAGAAAATCCTATAACATTGTTTTTCGGGTTTGCATATGGAGAGGAAAATTTTGGTGAAAGATTAGCATTATTTATAGAAGAAATGAAAGAAATACTCAGCAAATATGCCGACCTTCCCAAAATTTAAATGGCTATCATCCGGGACATTTATAAAACCAACATAAGAAAAATGCAACCGTTTATCATTGCGCTCTTTTACTATCAATTTCCGCTGAAGCAAAAGACAAGATGCTTTGATACTTCTATAAGTCTTTCTTTTTAACAGAAACCGCAGATATAGCAGCAGAAATAACTATCCGCTCCGCTTCTTATACACTCTCTGTAACATGGAGAATTAAAAAAGGGAGGTCGTTCATATACATAGGGGGAGCTTCCTGGATAAGTCCATGGATAAGGATTATATTCTTGTCGCTGATACAAATGGAAAGACGGGTAATAATACAACATGTTCAACTCCTTTTTTCAGTTTCCAATATTATACTTATCTATACCCTTTTTAGGTGATTGTCTCTGTATAATTGGGTAGTTGCCTAGTGGATTTTTATTCTGCAAAGTCATGGGTGCATGTTCTATTTGACATTGCAGCTGAACTTAAAATCCATTCATCAAGATCTAGAATCTCACATAATCTTACGCACCATTCACCCTGATCCTCTGGTTATCTTTGATTTCTTCCGATGCGTTCTCTACTCCCGACGACAGCTGGGAGATCGTATTAAAAATCCTCAGCCATGGCGCTAGACCGGACGATTTTATATGTACCCTTCGTGATTAAATATATGTATTTAATTTCTGATGTAATTCATCTGGCTCTTTCACAGTTGCCTCCAAAATACTTTGCATTGTCCCAGCACAAGCTGTGAACCCCTGATTAGTGTACTTAATTAACCTTCTCATGGGAACAACGCCATATGTCAGTTTATGAAGGGCTAATTTATTCCTCAAGAGCTCCCACAAAGAATGCGTCATAAGCGAATTGAGTAATGGTAAAGTAAAATGTATCTAGTAACGATTCAACGTTTACATAAAAGCCGATATTAACTAAATTGAATCATCCTTGGCTTATTTTTAATATGAATTAAGTAAGTCTCTGATGGGCAGTTTCATTAGATTATTTTCCACCCTCTTCTTTGATGTGTTTTTTAATGCTGCGAATGCTTCTTTATTTTTAAAAAAGAGGTCATAATCTGAAATGGCTTTAAAGTATTAATTACCTCGAAAATCTCCATGTCCTCTGGATCATCCATATACCTTGATTAGTGAACTCACCTAAAAACAATTCGCCAGAGCTCATTGAATCCGATTAAGTACCATACCATATTGCTTTATTATGGTGATATTTTGTTTGTATCGCCAATGTTGCTGTATTCAATAAAAGAACCTTTTGTTGAAGAAGTAAGACTTAAAAATTTTTAATAGATCATTTCCACTCTTCTTTTAAAATAGCGTAATAATATTCATCCCACCATTCATTGCCTTTGGGAATACATTTTTTAAAAAAGCCCTCTCTTCTCATTCCAATTTTCTCCATAACTCGGTATGATGGAATATTCTCAGGTTGACACGTAGCTATAATCCTATGTAAGTTCATTTCTTTAAATCCATATTCCAAGATAGCTTGTGCTGCTTCAGAAGCATACCCTCTATTTTGATAATTAGGATTAAACACCCATCCAATCTCATATGTATGTTCACCAAAATACTTTAAAAAAACAATATGCCCTATAAGACAACCTTCATCTATTAGTACTACTGGAAATTTTTCAGCGTTATCACCTTTGTTTTCAATTACAAATTCTTTTGCATCTTCTTCAGTAAAAACCCCTTCTGGTATATACTTCATCACATTAATATTTGATGTATACTCATATACAGCTTGCCAATCTTTGAATTCAAATTCACGTATCAGTAACCTTTTTGTTGTTATATGCATTAAAGTAACTCCCATCAAAAATACTTAAACCCAATCTTTATTTCGATATTAAGACAACAATAACCTCTTTAATTACTATCCTTATTCAACAATATGGCTCCTTACTTGAACAACTCAAGAAATTTCTGATAGTGAACAGGCAACGGAATATGATTCACCTTAATAAAACCCCCACCCTTTTCTTGATTGGGGAGGGGGTTTTCGTTTTTAAGATAATATTAATCTTCCTATGCTAATTCCATCAGCCCGCAACTCCTAGTTAGGGGCATATGGGGGGGAATATCTGATGGCTCGCTACACACATCAGCCATTATAATATTTCAATGTAGCCTTCTGTTCCATGAACACGAATTCGTTGCCCGTCTTTTATCAGTCGGGTAGCATTTTCAACTCCAACAACTGCTGGTAAGCCATATTCACGCGCGATAACTGCTCCATGAGTCATCAATCCACCAACTTCGGTGACTAGGCCTTTTATGGATACAAACAATGGTGTCCAGCTAGGATCAGTAAAGGAGGTCACTAAGATATCTCCCTCTTCTAGAACAGCATCTTCCATGTTTAAGATGACACGTGCTCGTCCCTCTATAACTCCGGACGAAACGGGTAGACCTACAATGGCTTCGGATGGGAGATTTTCTCGTTTGTACTGACCTACAATGATTTCACCTTCAGACGTGATAACACGTGGTGGTGTTAGTTTTTCGTATAACTTGTACTCGTCTTTTCGTTTGCTGATGATCTGGTAATCCAGTTGATTTGTGCGTACGGCTTCGTGAAGTTCTTCAAACGTAAGATCGAATATATCTTCTTTTTCATGAATAACGCCCGCTTGTACGAGTCGTTCGGCTTCTTTCAGTAAAGCCTGCTTATAAACGAAGTAGCGATGAACCATGCCGTATTTTGGATATTCCCGGTAACCGCTGAAATTCCGGATCAGGTCGATCATCCGTTTTGTTTCTTTGGCTTTTTGATCACCATCCGGTAATTGCTTCAATCGATCTAATAACTCTAGCTCTTTTTGTAAAGCTTCCTGTCGCCCTTGCTCAAATTTCCGATGGCTGGCATTAGGCTTAAAGTTTTTGATGTTACCCAGAATCAACGGGAGAAGTGTAATAGGTTTCTCGCTCCAACGAATTCTAGAAATATCGATTTCCCCGACACATCGCATTCCGTATTTGCTGAGATAATCATAGATAGCGTATCGGGTTTCCTGTCCACCATGCAACTTAAGCAGTTCATCTAAAAAATGATCATCTTTTACATGTTGTAAATAATCAATGACTTCCGGATAAGGACGAATCACATCTGCGACATCTAATAGCGCCAGACCCATTTCCGAAGTAATATTGTTGGGGACAGATTGAGAAAGCGTATCTGCTGCGTTTTTTTCACCCAACCATTCGTTCATTTTTTCATTGATCCATGTTGAAGCATTCATAGCAGCCATAATCACAGCCGAACTTTGCGGGTCAAACAAAATCTTCTTTAATTGCTGGATATCTTCCAAGATAAAATCAAATAAATCGGATCCTGATTTAATTTGGATGTCTTGTTTTAACTCTTCTATCGATATTTGACTGCGCTTAATCAGATCAGAAACGATGGTGGGGTCGTTTTCGATTAGTACTTGAGATCCCGCAGACGACATACTTTTATTACTTTTACCGAGACTCTGTTCTCTTTGATCATTTGGTAATGATTTTATAAAGTCTCGTTCTACGATGGTCATAAGTGCGTCTTTTAAGAGCGGATCGTGTTGTCCCATGCCATTTAATAAAAATTTTCTGCTCTCAGGTGATGCCAGATTATGCGTGACATCAACAAATAACCTTCCACCAGCTTTACGCATAGGTGCAGAAGTCGTCAACAGAAAAAAAGACAATCCCAGTGGTTTTATGGGATCCGTCATCATTTGTTGATGACCGACAGAGATATAGACGTGATTTTCCTGATCATCCGCTTCAGGGATCGGATATAAAGTCGTGATGGGCCGACTCTGGACAATATAAAAAGTATCGTCTACCAAACACCATTCGATATCTTGCGGCTGGCCGAAATGAGCTTCGATCTGTCTTCCGATGCATGCCAATTGTAAAATTTGTTCATCAGTCAGTGTTTGGGTCTTTTGCTGGTCAGGATCGATCTGCTGTGTTTCTGTTCCGCCTTCTTTTCGTCCATAGATAGCCAATTTTTTGGCTGCTACCCTCTTATCGACGATTTGCCCATCCTGTACTTTATAACAATCGGCAGATACCAAGCCAGAGACCAGTGCTTCACCAAGTCCAAAACTGGCATCGATGGATAACACCTTTCGGTTGCAAGTAATTGGATCAGCGGTAAATAAAATCCCCGAAGTCTGCGGGAAAACCATCCTTTGAACGATAACGGATAAATAAACCTGGCTGTGGTCAAATCCATTTTGCATACGGTAGATCACCGCGCGATCCGTAAATAGGGAAGCCCAGCATTTGCTGATATGCTGCAAGATGGCATCAACGCCGATGATATTTAAATAGGTATCTTGTTGACCGGCAAAAGAGGCATGTGGTAAATCTTCAGCAGTCGCACTAGAACGCACTGCATAAGCATGTTCTTCCCCAAACCGGGAGATATTGTAAGCAACTGCTTTCACAACATCGGAAGGAATTTCCGCTTTTATAAGGATTTCCCGAATCTTCCCGCTGATTTCAGCGATTTGATCTCGATCTTCTACTTTTAACATGGTTAGCTGATCCAACAAAGCATGATACGTTTCGTTTTGTTCGATGGCTTTTTGAAACCCCACGGTTGTAACACAAAATCCTTCGGGTACTTGGATCCCTTCAATTTTTGATAATTCTCCTAAATGTAACCCTTTTCCGCCAACAACCATCAGCTGTGTTTTTTCCATTTCCTGAAAACCGAGAACCAATGAACTCATTCTACATCTCCCCTTCGAAAAAAATTGACAAGAGCTTCCCAGCATGATATAATTAAAATATAAAATGGATATCTATGTACTTTTATAAGGAAACAGACGTAGTCTGATTATATCAGCGTGTCTGTTTTTGTGCAATACAAAAAGAACCTGAGTAATTTTACCAGGTTCTTTCTTAATTTTTTGAACTAACTTGCTTTGTTAGTTGAGTCCTTATTTATAAATTAATATTCCGACTTAGTTTTTGTATACGGAACTTTGAGTTATTTGAGACTCATAATGATTAAAATATATAGCCTGGATAAGCTTATTACGAGTAATAAGTTCCGATCCCTTACAGGAACTTTATTCTAAAGAAAGAGCAATAAAAGTAATCAAGAAAAAGATGATCAATAAACAAAGCAACACCCAACTTTTATACTAGGTGTTGTTTTCGCTTCGTTTCGCAACAACCTATTATCTTTGTTAACCATGCCTAAGTTGTAAGCTTTTTTGATAGTATCTAATACCTGCGAATCCATTACAGAAAGGCTGCCTCCATCATTCAATCTCGATTTCCAATAATCTAAAGACTTATTTAGGTAGTGAGCTTTTTTATTCTCGGGTTCAACTACCTCATTTTTTTAAGTTTTTCACAGAATTCACTAAAACCAATGGATCTACTAGGAGCTGTGTTATTTCCCCTAGCCAAGCTGCAAAATGCTAAGAATTTTGGATCTTTAGTGATATCATAATTAGCTGTGCTAATCACCTTGTTCACTCTCTTTCAAGACGTCTGCAAACGGCTACTTTGTTTGTACTTAATATGTTTCGTGATATATTAAAGAAAACCATACAAGTGAGGATGTATCATGACAAAACATCAGATCTATACAATGAGTGTCGCAAGGGTCTATCCCCTTTATGTTACGAAGGTGGAGAAAAAAGGACGTACGAAAACAGAAGTCGATGAAATCATACGTTGGTTGACAGGACATAGCCAGGAAGAGTTAGAAGCGCAACTGGAAAAACAGGCAGACTTTGAGACATTCTTTGCGGAAGCCCCCCAACTGAATCCTTCACGAGCTTTGATCAAAGGTATGGTCTGCGGTGTCCGAGTGGAAGACATCGAAGAACCAACTATGCAGGAAATTCGTTATTTGGATAAACTGATCGATGAGTTAGCAAAGGGAAAAGCGATGGAGAAGATTTTGCGAAAATAATAATTAAAACGAATTCCATATATAAAATATAAAAGAAGGTGTTTTATTGTTGAATCCGCAATAATCTTGAAACTTCAGGCAAGAAGCAGAAAATGATCAAACTTTATTCCAAACCAACATTATTTTGAAATCATTTGTGTATAGTATAATATCCCCTGTATATTAGGTTTGCTCACTCAAGAGAGTCTTGCTCATCCCCTAATGAAAGGGGTGAGCTTATTTCCAGTATTGATGCTAATGCTTGTTTATAATCGCCATACTCGGCCAAAGATATGTAAGTATCAGACATCTTGGCGTCTTCAAATTTTGCAGAAACGCTGCTCAAGAAAGCAATTTTCATATCGATATGGTCAATCCATTGTTCTGTAACACCGATGTGATCATGATAAAATGCTTTGATGTTGTCAGCACCCTTGCCTGAGAACTCACTGTCATCCAGGTCAGCTACAGCTTTAAATGCTTTTCTGACGTAACCATTTGTGACCTTAGTTCCTTATACTCTTTGGTTCTTTTATCCGCTTCAGAGAGTAAAGATTCAGCTTCAAATACCTTCATATCATTCTCCTTCCAGCCTATTCTATGTAAATTTTACCACAATCAACTATTTCAATAACAGAAAAGACAGCCAAATCTGACTGTCTTATACACCGCATTATCTTGTTCTATAATAATTTTCTGCGGTATAATAGCGCCATTCCCAAAAAGTTGCCCCATTGGATTCTATATACCGATCTAGAAATATCTCAAAATTTAAATTTAATGGTGTATACTCTCCTATTTCTAATATAAAAAGATAGTTGGGATCCCCTTTATCCAATTTATCTTTGTCGATCATCAAATGACACCCTTCTAATAAGTGACCAATTGGGATACCATTGATGCCTTCAAACAAATCCTCATATTTCAATTCTTCTTCAATCTCTTCAAGGCTAAATAAATAAAGTCCTCCACCTATATTCTCCCCATCAGCAAGTATCTGAAAAATTTTCGCACCGTTATGCAGTGTAATAAACTTCTGATAATCATCTGGAAAGGTAAGCTGGTGTTTAGCCTCAAAGCTTTGAATGTCATTCAGGGTTGCTTTGTCCTGTGAAAATGTAACAAGGAACTCCATGATATATCCTTCAGAACAAAACAATTTAATGGCTCCTTTTTCATCTAAGAGACTTTTCAAACCGTTTACTGTCTTATGAACAAAGTTAGTCAAATACATCACCCCATTATTGTTCTTGTAACGAGAATAAATGTCCCTTTTGGCATACAAATTCCAAAAGATATGAACAGATCGTGATAGACGCCCTTTTCATTGAATATAATGCAATAAATTCAAAAAAGAGGTGCCTCCCAAAAGTGAATTCTCTAATGAATGAAGACATGATGAAGATTATTAGAAATGGCCTTAGCGCATCGCATCATTCAAAGCATATTATTGTTGTGGGAGCTGGATTGGCCGGGCTTGTATCAGCATCTTTGCTAAAAAATGCCGGTCACAGAGTGACGATTCTTGAAGCGAGCGGCAGAGCTGGCGGCCGTGTCTG
The DNA here is from genome assembly GCF_002796895.1 of Bacillus sp. SN1. Classification (NCBI taxonomy): domain Bacteria; kingdom Bacillati; phylum Bacillota; class Bacilli; order Caryophanales; family Bacillaceae; genus Bacillus; species Bacillus sp. SN1. The sequence continues at coordinate 447,914 of NZ_PHIE01000001.1, read as the reverse complement.
CACTTTGAGATCTCCCTTTAGTGATGGTTTGTACTTGAACGTTGGTCCGATGCGCATACCGAATAACCATTTGCTAACCTTAGAATATATAAAAAAATTCAGGCTGCCAACAAATGTATTTATCAACAGAACCCCAATGGACATCATTTATACGAATGGAATCCTAACACGTCTCCATATTTTTGAACGAAATCCTCAAATATTAAGATACCCTGTTGCACCGAACGAACAAGGGAAAACGGCTGAAGAGCTAATGCTTTCTGTATTGCAGCCAATATTAAATTTTATTAATCAAGATCCTGCAAGAAATTGGCGGATTGTTGAAAAACAATACAAGAATGAATCGTTAAGCTCATTCTTAAACACTTTCTTTTCATATGGAGCAATCGATATGATTGGTGTACTTTTGGATATGGAAGCGTATATGGGTATGTCCCTTGTTGAAGCGTTACGGGAATCAATCTTTTTTACATCGCCATCTCACTTCTATGAGATAACAGGCGGCATGGATCGACTTCCTCATGCGTTTCTTCCTCAATTAAAAACAAATATTCTATACCATCAAAAAATGATGAAAATTTCTCAAAATGAGAACAGCGTTACGATCCATTGTCAGCATCAACAAACAGCAGAACATGTAGCGTTCACAGCTGATCTTGCTATTATAACTATTCCTTTTTCAACATTGCGATTTGTAAAAGTGGAACCATACCATTCTTTTTCTTACTATAAACGGAGGGCAATCCGCGAACTAAACTATATAAGCGCAACAAAAATCGGCATAGAGTTTAAAAGCCGATTTTGGGAAAAAGCCGGGCAACGCGGCGGCAAATCAATTACTGATCTTCCGATTCGATTTTCGTATTATCCAAGCACTGGTATTGGAGCAAATGGACATGCTGTTGTTCTGGCGAGTTATACATGGGCAGATGAGGCACTGATGTGGGACAGTCTTTCAGAAGATGAGCGTATTCAGTATACTTTACTCAATTTATCTGAAATATATGGCGATATTGTATGGTCTGAATTTGTGTCCGGCGCCTCTTTTAGCTGGAGTCAGAACCCTTATTCTTCGGGGGCCTTTACAGCTTTCGAACCAGGACAAGAATTAGAGCTTTATCCTTATATCCCTGTCCCTGAGGGAAGAATTCATTTCGCTGGAGAACATGTCTCACTCACTCATGCGTGGATGCAAGGCGCGATTGAATCAGGAATACGTGCCGCTTATGAAGTCAATCGTTTATCTTAGATCCTAAATCCTGCGCACATCTAGTGTTAACGCTGGGTGACATAAAAAAATGTTGCTTTTTATACTATACCTGTTCTTCTCTATTTTTCTCTGACTTACATTTCTTGAAAACCAGTATAAATCCAAAAGGAATTTTGTAACAAATACAGAATTGGAAGTATAAGCGCAAAAAAGATGTCTAACCCCTTATCTCAAAGACAAAAACTGCGCTTATATTAAAAGAAAGAGGTGTCTTTAGAATGGTTCATTTTAAAAACTGCCCTGATCCTTCTCTAAACGCCAATTCTCAGTCTCACCCCGAATTTTCATCTGAATTAGAACATATTAAGGCAAGAATGCAAAACTTTATTAAGCATTCCGTTACAGATCAAAATATCGAAGTTACTGACGCGAGGGTGACGGCTGAAGGAGAGATCACCTCTCTTTTAAAAGAACGTCTCGACAAGGAATACTTTAAACTTTTATCTAAGATCACCCGGGAAGTAAATGTGGAAGATTTTGGCGCTGTTCCAGATGGAAGAGATAATACGGAAGCTTTTCGAAAGGCAATCGGGAATGGTCGCGTCAAAGTGAACGTTCCCGCCGGAGAATACCTCGTTCAGGGGATTAAACTTCCATCCTGGACAACAATTGTCGGACAAGGTAAAGGGATTACTGTAATTAAATTGCATGAAGACACTCCAGCACATGAATGGGTGATTACTAATGATGATTATCAAAATGGGAATCGCAATATTTTCGTCCAAGGAATGTCATTAGACTGGAATCCAAGTAGACAATGCGGAGTGAGAAATCCTGGGGGACAATTCTCCAGTTGTTTAACTTTTGCTAAGGTTGAATATGGATGGATCAAAGATGTGGAAGCTATTAACGCAGGTCTTCATGGTATTGATATCACATCGCCTACGTATGATCATTTGCCTGATACCGATTGGACAAAAGACGGATCAAGATATATTTGGATTGATAACTGTGTGACATACGGTTCAGGAGACGACGGCATTACCACCCATTACAGCGAATACATCTTTATTTCAAACTGCCATTCAGGAAATCCGCGAGGAACAGAGTTTGTAGAAGGTGTTTCTAACTCCAACGGAATAGAAGTTGACGACGGCTCTAGGCATGTGTGGCTTTTGAATAACTTTACAAGCGGAAACATCCGCGGAGTAGAAGTAAAAGCCCATGAACTGTGGCCGGCCTCTCAAAACGTCCATATCATAGGCCATGTTTCTTATCGCGATGTTCGTGCATTTGATCTTCGCCATATTGGTCACCATCAAATTACAGATCCTGAAAGCACAACGGCATACGATGTCACACTCATTGATTGCTCAGCAATTGAACCAGTTTTCAACTCACTTTATGATGCTGTGACACCTAGAGCGCTGGTTATTTCAGCATATAAAAACGTTAATGTAAGCGGATTCACAGCAATTGGTGATCCAGATTATGATTATAAAGGAAATCCTGTCGTGGCTTTGCAATATCGTAGTCAAAATATAACCATTAATGGTATTAAAATTCGCGGGTTTAAAAAAGCTGGTGTTGATATTAATTTATCAGGCGGATCAAATAAAACTGATTATATTAAAATTTCGAACTTCGATATTTATAAATCTGCTCCAAAAGGAATTTCAATCGGTGGCGGTCTCTATAATGTGAATATACTAAATGGAACGATGATTACTGATAACGGGATAGTTGGAATCCAGTCGCCCAATAATCAGGCCACAATTCTCGGTGTACAGTCAGAAGGTTATAGTGTAGCAGCCTCAATCAAAGGCCAAACATACCAACAAATCCCAATCAATTTGAAAGGAGGCATACAGCTTGCAACAACCTCTGGCTTTGCCGTTAACCAAACAAGTGCAGTTATAGCAGGTACCGGTGGTATTACGGCGCGCGGAGAAAGAAATGCGGTCATTAGCTCTTCTGGTGGCTCCAGCACAGAAGGCTCTCGCGCATTAATCGTTTCTTCAAACAATGCACATATTACACATATTAAAGGAAATCATGTATCAAGAACAATACTGTCTTCTGAAAATATTATACTTGAAGAACCATACACCGTGGCAGGAGGTCATCAATCAATGAAATGGCTTCTTGACTCTGTTAGGGGAAACGGGACGTTTGCCGGGGCGATCAGTTCTTCTTTAGGTGGATATGGAGAGTATTTTGAGAGTTCAACTGGACAATTAATCCATACTGGTACAATCGTGACTTTAAGAGGTGAAAAAATAGCACCCGCAGATGTAGGAGATTATATGCTTGGCGTTATTTCAGAAACTTCAGCTTTCATTTCAGGAGCATCCAGTTTCGTCTGGCAGGGACGTTATTTGACAAATGAGTTTGGCGGATTCATTTATGAGATGGTGACTGACGAGGAAAGCGGTGAACTCATACGTGTTCCCAAACAAAATCCAGACTATGATACAGCGCTGGAGGCAAATTATCATTCACGGGCAGCAAGAGACGAATGGCATGTAGTAGGGTTGGTAGGCAAACATTATGTGCGTATTGACGAAACTGTCAGTCAAGGAAATTATCTTACGGCACATAATGGGATAGGAACAAAAGCAGCTGAAGGAAGCTGGAAAGTAATGAAAATAACCTCTGCTTATACGTCAGAAAAAGGGTATGGTATCGCTCTGACCGTCATCAAATAGTGGATACTAGGACCAGTTCAATATATCCAAATGTTTAATCTATATCTAAGTGTTTTTCATTCCTTGTATGTTAATAACAAGTTTTTTCAATCTATCTTCATAACCTAAAAATTCGTTCATTTTCTGAATCTAAGACTTGTAATAAATCAACTTTAATATTATGGATCAAAAAGTTGAGAAAACTTCCCCTTAGCGCTATTCATAAAACCACCACCTATTGAAATTTAGCAAATGGATAAATAATATTATATTTTAGTGATAATACCTTTGTATGTTTAATAAAATTATTTTTTTAAAGATATGAAGGGGCAAGGTATAGAGTGTGCTAAGCTTTATCTTCGTAAAGTTTGTGAAATCCCAGCTGAACCTTTCTCAACTATGAATGGAAGAGCATACTAACTTATAACACTTTAAGAAATGCCTTAGCACACAATAACAGTATTTTTGATAAATCTAATTTAATACTGAACCTCCAGGACTCACACTTGCAAAGCCCTCCCGTAAAAAGGACAGCATATTATACTCAATCGAATTAAAAAGAGATTTTCTTGATGAAGTCTTTAAAACAATGAAGGAGATCCGAAATAAACTGGAGCAGCAGTGAGATATTTCTTGCTGCTTTCTTTATTTCTTCAGGATGTAGACAATATAACACTAACAGTTTGGTTAGTTAGTTAATCCCAAATCAGCTCCATCAAACTTAAATTCAATTTCTTTATTGCTTCCTAAAGTTGAATCTAAATTGTTTTCATGTAGCACCTTCATTAAATCCTGAAATAATTTAACGTTGTTCAATTAATTGCCCTCCCCTAATTCAGCCGCAGTATCAATAACCATCTGTTCAAATTCATCAGCTTAATCAGTCCCAATTAATCAAATAATGATTGCAGCCTTTCTACTACAGTTTTCACTTTTTCCAATGACTCTTTTGGGAACTCATAGATGATCGGATAAAGGAAGGCGGAAGTCGATATTCCTGAGCTCAGATTAAAACTCAATCTGTTTCTTAATATCTTTATGAATGTCTAGATCACAGAATTCCTTCACAATATTTAAACTAAGCAAGTCAAACTGTACTGATCTTACTCATATCAATGCCTTTTTCTTGTGCTTCTATTGGCCCTTTTAGGAAAATCTCAAACATCTTTTGCAGTTTGAGTAAAACCAAAGTGAGGATAGATATATACATAGTACTCATCATTCAGCCCTTTTGTTTCTTATCAATATTCCTTGATAGTGTTTTAACTCCTGATGCATTTAATTTTTTGAGATGCTATTTTTAAAACCAAAATAAAAACACCTATTAAGATGGACTCACGTTCCCAAATCAACACTGACATTAATGAATGGTTTATCATAACTTCTACCTGTAATTTCGTCATACTCAGCAGGAGTAATATGCCCCCGCGATAAATGCTTCTCCTTCTCCGACCTCAGTGCCTGAATCGTGAAAGGTGAAGGGTGTAACTTCGGGTTCAATTTTCGAGGCAATTTCTTATAGTCGCAATCTGACATTATACGCTCTACTTACATAAATCTGATTAAAACTTATACTTTATTTAAAATATATTATTTTATATAGTTTCTTAAAAACGTTTTCGCTATATGGATATTGAAGACCGAAAATGGAGGAATGGGGGAGACCTTCAAAGAGCACTTCATTTTTCAAAAAAAGAATGGAGACCAAAGGCTGCCGATAATTAGTCGACAGCCTTAATGATTAGGACTCTTATTTTATATATATTACTCAGTAAAATCTATAACCATACGGCCGGTAACTTTGCCTTGTTCCATTTCATCAAATATATCATTAACATCTTGGATTGGACGCTTTGTCACTTTAGGTACAACCTTACCGTCTGTAGCAAATTGGAAAGCTTCCTTCAGGTCTTCTCTAGTACCTACTAAAGAACCTACTACTTGAATCTGCAGCTAGAGTATTGAGACTAAGAGGTGCATTAAATTGTTAGATGAAGAAGGATTATGTGAAGATGTCTGTTGAGAGCAAGCGCTGACTACAAAAAATACCGCTATTAAACAAAAAATTGATAGCATTCTCATTTTATAGGGTAAGTTTTAAAACCTGATGGAGAATACCCTACCTCCAGCAATGCCAAGGCCGTTCGCCTAGTAGAAAACGACCTTTAACCATTACTAACGATTTTAATAATCATTTACTATACCCGAGGCATATATTGGGATTCCAACTAAAAGACCGTCGCCTCTTAGTAACTCACAATAACAATGATTATAAAATTTCTCAAGGAACGATCAGCAGCCCGTTAGCTATTCTCCTGATTATAGATGAGCTGTTACCACACTGTTACGTTAGAACTTCCACTACTTTGATATCCCTCTGTCGCTAAGACTTGGTAAGACCAATTACTACCTAGATTCATTCCATGACTCTTCCATGCGTTAACATGATTGCTGAAAGTGATTGTAGCGTTGCTTCCAGTTGGTCTCTTTGACTGGCGAACACTCCAGTACTGCGTAAAAGTAGTGCTTGGGCCATCAATGGAAGGTGCGTTATAACGTGTAGTTGTATATATGTCATATGTACCCCCATCACTGTTTACAGTACCTTTATACGTTCCAGTAGGTCTATAAGTACCCCATGAATCCACTACGTAATATTCTATGAGAGGAGATCTCGTCCAACCATATAAAGTCAAATATCCATTGCCATTCGGCGCCCAAACTCCGGCATTATAGTTTATTGTCCTAAATGGCGAACCTGTAGTCCAACCTTTACCAACAACGAAATTTCCGGTATTAGACCAATTAACACTGTAATTCCCGCCAGACCCATTGACAGCGTTTACTATTCCGCCCCCATCAGTCCAATTTTGCCAGTAGTCTGTGCTAGCTGCAGAGGCGGTTGACGAAAACAAGCTAATACTCAATAAAGCTGCCGTTAATCCAACTAAGAATTTCTTTTTAAAGTTAAACATATGTTACCTCCCATAATATTTTTTCTGACTTTGACATGAGGTAGCACTCGTATATATTTAAAACATTCTTAATTACTAACGCCAAAGCTTTTGATCGTCCCCTTCAAAATAATACCACGAATTCATAAGTGAATATTAATAATATTTGTAATTTAATTACAAATACCTAAAAATTTCATTATAAATGGTCTTGTTCCACCATAGCCTTATCCTTTTTTTCATAGAATCACAATTCTTGTTTCTAAATCTGATGGCGTAATATCTGTAATTAATCCGCATTCGAACCATTTCGTATAAAGGAGATATCCATTAGAGATTGTGAAGTCATTGTAGCTGCTTCAGGTTTTGCTACTGACTTTGAAACGTTTCATGTCCAAAAAATCAGCTCATAAGATTGTTTACTGTGTCTTCGATGTTATCTACAAAGACGGTCAGTCAATTGCTTCTAAGCCGCTCACTGTGCGTAAGACTGTTCTGAACTCACTTGAACTGAATCATCCAAATGTTTGTGTTATCGAAGGAATACAAGGTAACGGACTCGCTTACTTCAATCTGGTCAAAGAAATGAACTTAGAGGGAATCGTACTCAAGAAACCTGACTCCTCTTTTGAAACTAATAAACGTTCAAATAATTGGCTGAAAGTGATCAATTATGATTACACTGAAGTTCTCATAACCGACTATACCAAAAAGGATAATCTGTCTTATCCTGATGGAACTGCAGCTGGGTTTATGGAATTTATGCCACAAGCAGAACGAGGCAAGTTTTATTCTATGAAACAAGTAAAGTCTGAATCTGACGAATATGTATTTATTGAACCTATCTTATGTAAGGTTAAGCACAGATTTAAGACCAAGCGCGGTAAACTCCGCATCCCTTCCTTCGAAGCCTGAAGAGTATAATCTCTCCGTTACATAACTCTTTAGTGCAAAACCCTTTAAAGTTGTATGAAAATCTAGTACATGGATCAATTAGTTTTCATCCATTCATCGAAGCTATAGGGATAATCGACAGTCTTTATAAACCTATTTCTTTTGCCTTCTGACGGGTTTTCATACATCCCTCATAGCTGTAAGCCCAAATTTCTTTATAAACTCTTAATTCACCGGTTTTTGAAATGTATGTCTAAAGCTATTGATTAGCTCCCGCATATTACCGCCATGTGAAAACCCATTTGCTCTATAGCCTAATTGGTATGGCTAAACGCCTTCCCCTGTGTAATTATCAACGAAGAACAGCTTTGTTTTAAATCTGAAATAAGCTACACGATCCTTTGACTTACAAAAGAAAATACGTCTATCAATGCTTCCGATAAGCTTTATCAGGTCGTTAATATCATTCATGCGTTTTATTTGCTCTTGATTTGGTAATATAGTTTTTATAACTATTTCACTCACAATTAAAAAGTTACCCTTGCATTCCTTCAGCCGCCATGCTATATTCATATAGCGATGAGCTGAATTGTGTAAGCCGATGTACATGCCCTTTGCGGCACACACGAATGTGGCGTGTGGTGCATCGCCTCAATACGCAAAGACGTTTGCCTAAGGCAAACGTCTTTTTTATGTTATCCGATTTTTGTACCGTTTGGGACGGATTGTCCCGGCTGCAGCAGGACGACATCGCCCTGGCCGGGAATGCCCCCGAGGACCAAAACTTCCGATTTAAATCCCGCGATCCGACGCGGCGGAAAGTTGACGACTGCTATGATTTGCTTGTTGATGAGATCTTCCGGCTGATAACGTTTCGTGATTTGCGCGCTCGATTGTTTCATGCCGATTTCTGCTCCAAAGTCAATCAAAAGCTTAATGGCCGGGACTCTTGCTTCAGGAAATTCCTCCGCTTTTACAATAGTGCCTGTCCTGATATCCAATTTCTCAAAGTCTTCAATGACTGCCATATCAATAACTCCTTTTTCTCCTATTATAAAAGAGGTGTATGAGGTTTGTTTAACAGAAGGACCATCATTTTTTATCCGAATATAAGGTATTTCGATATAGCCGGGGCGGCATGCCTGTACTTTTCGTAAACCATCTTGTAAATGAAGAAAGATTTTGAAAGCCCAGCGCCTCGCTCACGTTAGTAAGGGGTTCCTTTTTCTCTATCAGCATTCGTTTCGCTTCCTCGAGACGAAGATTGGCAATATAGCTCTGCGGAGACTTCCCGGTCTGCTTCTTGAACCAGCTTGAATAGTAAGCTGGATGGTAATGCTCGATTTCAGCCAGCTTTTTAATCGTCAGCCGCTCAGATAAATGGCTGTGAATATAGGCAATTGAGGCGCAGGTATGGGATTGCAGCTTTTCTTTTATGTATTGAACAAGCATATGCAGCGAGTTTGCTGTGCCGGCCTTTGCTTCCTCCGTCAGCAAATACCTGATTGATGACCAGAAAGGATCAAGTACAGCTTCAATTCCCGATCCTGCATGATACTCATCAATTTTCATCGCATAAAGCGGAACATCCAGTACAAGACATTCATTTCTGCCGATTGAACGGAAACGATGCTCGCACTCAGGCGGAATATATAAAATCCGATCCGGCTTTAATGTCACCTCGCGCCCCTCCGTCTCAAGATCAATACTCCCTTCAAGCGGAAAAAGAAATTGGCTGTACGCGTGCTTATGTGAATGATAAAGGCGTGTATATGTCCGTTTTTCGCAAATAATCTCTTGAAGCGAGTCCATCAGCAAGCTCCTTCCTTTGGTCATTTTTTGATCCGGTAATGGTGTTCCGATATAGGCGAAAATCCGATTTTTTCATATAAAGAAACTGCCGCAAGGTTTTCTTTCAGCACTTGCAGATACATGTGCTTTGCCCCGTTGCTGATTGCCCATTCAGTCAACACCCTGATTACTTGAGTTCCCGCCCCTTTTCCTCTATGCTCCTTGGCTACAACGATGTTACTGAGTCCGCCATAGCCACCAATGACAGAAGCCGTTCCAACCGCTGTCAGGCTCCCTTGGTCATACATCGTGAAAAAGGTTTTACACGGCGGCATTCGTTCGAAAATGTATGCATAACCTCGATGCCGCTCAGGTGAAAATTCTTCCAATTGAATAAAATTATCAATCCAAACAGAAGACGGTACCTGTTCCCACTTGTATGTAAATCGGCGATTGTCTTCTGTACGGTTCATAATGTCCCGGCACAATGCAGTCATTTGAAAACACTCGTCTGCCTTTTCATAGCCCCTGTCTGCCAATACGTCATCAAGCCCTTTCGGAGATGCATTACTGATATGAAAACAAACAGGCAAGCCTAAGCTTTTATAAAAATGCTCGGCCTCTTGCTGGAATTCTCCTTCAGGCATATCCGCAGAAGTCCATACGCTGTTCGCCCTTTTGGTTACGCCAAAGTTGGCTCTGAGAAGCCACTGTCCCATGCTTTTCTGAATATAAGACGGCCATGAAGCTGCCGCTAACTGCTCAATTTTATGAATATCATCCATAGCATAATGTCTCTCCCCTATGTATACTACCATGACATTATACAATATTCAGAAATATAAGACATCTATTTATTAGTTTACATAATATTTTTATTGTTAATAGATAATCCTGACAAAAACATCCGAATTGAAAATGACAGACTTTCTGAAATATCCTCTTCACGTTCAAATGCTTCTTTTGCGATTAAAGCAGTAAAGCCATGAAGCAAACTTCTGAGCCCCCTTGTCGCGTGAATGGCAGTCTTTTCGCATGCATATCTATTTTCAATGAGCAGATTCGTCACAAGCTGGACAATTTGGTCTGACACGATTTCCGCCCTTTTGTCCTGAACCTTAAGCAAAGCCGCCTCATAATATCCGGGATTTCCAACTGCAAAATCAACATATGCATGAGCTAAATAAAGCAGAGCGGCATCTCCCTTTTGTTCGGTTACAGAGGCTGCCATTTGATCAAAAAGCTTTGTCAGCCCGTTGACAGCAAGCTCTGTTCTGATTGCTTGCAGCCCGTTGACATGATTATACAGCGATGGAGGGCGAACATTCATTTTTTTAGACAGTGCGGCAAGCGTGACACTATTCAAGCCTTCCTGATCGGCAATCTCCGCTGCCGCGTCTACAATCATTTTTTGGTTCAATCCTATTCTGGGTGACATGCTATCATCCTTTCTTTGCTTTTTGTATCGCCTTTCGCATCCGCTCTGAGGGTAATCTCAGAAAATTCCCATGTCCGACAGCGAGACAGGAAGGCGCCTTGTCGGCGAGCAATTGTGCGCTTTTGATGGCCTCCTCCTTATTCCATGTGGCGAAGGCAGGAAAAGGAAACGTCCATTTTACCTGGCCTGATACAGCAATTCCTCCGCGTAATTGAAATGCATCTCCTGCTATTATAATGCCGTTTCTTGTATCAAGAAATGACATGCTGCCCGGTGTATGGCCCGGTGTTGGAATTGCAAGCAGAGAACCAATTGTTTCACCGCCCGTCAGCAGCTGGTGAGGCTTTGTTTGCACGTGTTTCGGAATACCCCCTTTTATAGGTGTCTGCGGCTCATCATGACGCAAGGATGTATCACCTTGCAGCAGAAAAGAATCCCGTTCTGAGATCATCACCTTTGCATGAGGAAACGCTTGTGTCAATGTATCCAGTGATCCGACATGATCCCCATGTGCATGGGTCAATAAAATATGCTGAAGCGGTTTTCCCAGCTGATTTACAGCTTGAATAATTCCTTTATAGCTGCTTGGAATTGCAGCATCAACAAGGGTGACTTCGTTTTCTTCCTCTACTAAATAGCAATTGACCGGAAACAAAACTGGAAAAAAAGTCAGCTGCCAAACCGTTTGATTCTGGGTAACTCTCATCTTTTTATTCCCCCTAACAAAAAACTAATGGCATTAGTTTCATTATAACTAACACCATTAGTTTTTCAAGAGTTTATTAATTTTTTATGGCGACATAAATATTAACTTTCGCCCGTTGAGGTACTGCTGCACTTTGGTCATACATCTCAAAGTCACCTGTATATGTACGCAGATGACGCTTATCCCAAGTCCAAATTTCCTTCCATGTTTCAAGCACAATCTCTTCAATAGGGCCGATTCTGGAAGTGAAAACGGCATAAGCGGAAGCCGGCAAATCAATGTTTTCATACGGTTCCGGAAGAGTCCCGCTGTCCTCCTGAAACGCTCCGACTGAAAATGTGTAAAACCCATTCGTCTCCTGTTCGTAATTGGAATATAAGGCGATAATGCTTTGATCTTTTTCAGCCTGTGAGAAAAGAACGCTCATATCCTGCTGCCAGAATTGGTCCCATAGGGCCGGGATCCGCCTTTTTTCTGTCATTTCCAATGCGTTGCTTGTCCGCTGTGATAGTCCGGCAAACCGTTTCTGTTTTAAGTGTGTTTTATGTGAAAAACTCATATGTTCCCTCCTTTTTACCTAGATTATAAAAAAAGAAACCTGACAGCAGTGTGTCAGGTTTCATATACTTTTTGCATTTGATGAATGGTATCTTTTACTTTATCCCGTATATGAAGGGGTTCTAAAACCTCAATATCCTTCCCGAACTGCAGCAAAAAACCGATCAGCCATTGATCTTCAGGAAGAGAAATCACTGCCCGGCAGTTTTCATGTTCATCACAATGAAGAACTTCAGATCCGAACCATTCACATATGCGCTGACGTGCTGGCTGCTGAACAAGAATAACCAGTTCAGTTAAACGGTCCTTTTCGTACCAATTCCTATCCCACGGCAAGATATCCAGCTGAATGTCTTTTCTGATAAAGGAATTTTGTAAAATGGCCATATCTTTCATCCGGTTAAGTTTAAAAAAGCGAAAATCGTTTCTAACCAGACAATAGGCGTATAAATACCAGTGCCCCGCCTTGCAAACCAATGTGTAGGGTTCTGTTTCACGAAGAAGTGTTTCCCCGCTTGCGTTCGTATATGTAAATGATATCGTTGACAATCGGTCGATGGCGGCACTGATTTTCTCACGAAGTGCCTTTTGATCCTCAGTATGGCCCCAAGCCGTCATGTCGATAAACCATTTTTCTGTTTGATGCTTAAATGCTTCAGCAGATTGCTCCGGTACGAGGTGCTTAATTTTTTGATAAGCTGTGCTGTGAGAAGCAGGTTCACACATGGAAGAGACACTCTGCAAAGCGGACGCAATCGCAAACAGCTCCTCCTCTTTCAGCCACTCTCTCTCAAGCCGATACGTTTCCATAATACCAATTCCGCCCCCGGAGCCCTGTGAAGTCACAATCGGAATACCAGCTCTATTAATCGTATCAATATCACGGTAAATTGTTCTGACGGATACTTCAAACAGCTCAGCAAGTTCAGCAGCCTGCACTTGTTTTTTGCTGATTAATAACACAACAATCGCTAACAAACGTTCCAGTTTCATTCTGTGCACCTTTTCTTCTTTTCATTTCCAACAAATTCAATCATAACATTTTTATAAAGCTTGGGCATATCTATTATGCGGCCCAAAGACACTTCGCATATGTTATGAAAACAGGGGTTTCCCCTTCTTTTTTATGTTCAGTATTTGATTTCAACTACTATTTCGAACCGGATAAGCATACACTTCTCAACGGAGGGGATTTCACATCATGCATTTTACACTTCAGAGCGTTTATCCTGCCATGATTATTATCTTTTTTCTGTATAAAAAAATTAAAAGGTCCATCGGATATCAGCCGCTGAAGCCTCACTGGCTGTTCACCCGTATGATTCTTTTCTCGCTGTTTGCTTTTGGTCTTTCGGTCTTCAGTATCACTCACCCTTTTTTATATGGATCTCTCATTTTGGGCATTCTTGGCGGATGGCTCCTTGTCTTTTTCGCTAAGAAAAACATCTCCTTTGAAAAACGCAGAGGAAAAATCTATTTTCGGACTCATATTTGGGTAGAAATGATTCTCTTAACTTTATTTCTATCAAGATTTCTGTATCGAGTGACAGAGCTTTATCTTACCTCGCCTAATCTTAACAGCCTTGTATCTTACAGTCAGTCAATCGGAACTGATCCTCTGACAATTGGCGTCTTTTTTCTGATAGCCGTTTATTATATCGGGTTTTCTTCTTTTGTCATCAAATTCAGCAGAAACGAACTCGATCAGAACGGACACGATAAAGAAAAAGACATCCTTGCCCGCTAGCAGCGATTAAGCAAGGATGTCTTTTTTAATCGTGTTGTGTATGATGGATCATTTGCTGAAGAACATCTAAAACGTGTTCATCCTCCGGAGAGTAATAAATAGATGTTCCTTCTCTGCGCGATTTTACAAGCCGGAGATTTTTTAAGAATCTAAGCTGGTGGGAAACTGTGGATTGCAGTAAATTCAGCTTTTCTGCAATTCCGTTTACAGCATGTTCACCCTGGGATAATAAATGGAGAATTCTGATTCTGGTAGGATCAGAAAGCGCTTTGAATGTTTGCGCGACGAGAAACAGCGTCTCCTCGTCCAGATCAGCAGCCGTCCGTTCCGTTTCTCTAAATTCAGTCATAAGTATCACCTTTCTTTATTCATAGTTTTATCTTATAACAAATGTGCTTGAGTGCAAACCAGCTTGCTCGTGTTCCAATTCAATCTCATAGTTTAAATTTATGTTTCAAATCAGGTTTTTACTTGGTCTGATATACCGTTCTGTGTCATAATAAAAAGGTCATACTGCTCCAAACATTGAGGGTGAAACACAGTGAAGAAAAAGAGAAAAGGCTGTTTCGCTGCTGCGGGTTTTATGATGATTTTTGTCTTTGTCATCGCCTCTTTTTTATTGGTCTTGCTTTTTTTCAACCGGGATTTAATCAAAAAACTTCCGATCGATACAAAAACGATTGTTTTGGAACGTTTAACCGATTATAAACCGTTGGTGGAAGACGAGCTTGAAAACAAAGGACTCTCTAATTATACATCACTCATACTTGGCATGATGTATCAGGAGTCAAAAGGAAAAGGCAATGATCCCATGCAGTCCTCTGAATCTCTGGGGTTAAAACGCAATGAGATAACAGACCCTCAACTCAGTGTTAAACAAGGCATCAAGCAATTTACCCTCATGTACAAGACCGGTAAGGAAAAAGGTGTAGATTTGGATACAATCATTCAAAGCTACAACATGGGGGCAGGTTATATTGATTTTGTAGCTGAACATGGAGGAACGCATACTGAGGAATTGGCAAAACAATACTCCGAGCAGCAAGTCAAAAAAAATCCCGAGCTGTATACTTGCGGGGGAAATGCAAATAATTTCCGCTATCCGTATTGCTACGGTGATTACACGTATGCAGAAAAAGTAAAAGAAAAAACAAAAACTGTTGAAGAATCTTTGCAGGTTGCAACACTTGAAACCATGGAATCAAAGGCTCATGAATAGGAGTCTATCAATTTACTGACAGAAGCCCAAAAACTGATTTGGGCTTTTGTCATGTTTACAAGCTCAAAAAAAAGCCATACTCAGTATGGCTTTTAATAATACGGTGATATCATCAGATATACAATAACGCCTGTAAGACTTACATACAGCCATAGAGGCATTGTCCATCTGGCAATTTTTTTATGGCGCTTCACCTGCATGCTGAAGCCTCTGATCAGCGTAAACAGCGCAAGCGGCACAATGATTGCAGAAAGGCAGATATGCGTAATTAAAATAAAGAAGTAAATCGGGCGCATAATACCTTCTCCGCCATAAAGCGTATTCTCCGCAATCGAATGGTAAGTAACATAGCAAATCAAAAATAGTAATGTTGTTGTGAAAGCGGCTAAAATAAAGCGTTTATGAGCTTTGATATTTTTCTGTTTAATCATAATCAGCGCGGCCAATAAGAAGATAAATGTAAAGCTGTTGAATATCGCATTCAGCATTGGCAAAATGTGAATATTCGCATGGCTGAACTGATCTAATTTAGGCATAAAAAACAGCACTGCGATTAAACCGTTAATCAGAACTGTCAGCGTAAGGACAATCCCCGTATAATTTTTCGGTTTATTTTCTGTTTGATTCATTTGATGACCTCTCCTAATTTGTACTGGCTATCCAAATCGTATGCAAATTCAAAGAAGATGTCAACGTTTTCGATTGCTTCGTCAGAAATTAGACACACTTCAAAGGCCGGCGGCTTTTAGCCCCGGCCCTGTTAGATTTATGCCTCTTTGATCAAATGCTCAACGACCTTATGTTCATTTTCATTCAGCAGGTTCTTTTGGATTTTTGAATGAATCGGTTTATTCATATGCTGATCCAAGATATCGGCCGTTTCTTTATCGCCGGCGATGACCATTCGTTCCCACCTTTTTGCGGCAGCTTTTTGATCAAGGTTGGCAGCCAGCCGCTTATACAGTCTCGTTTGATTCTCCGTTACATGTTCCCTCATTTGGTTCTCTTCAAATGGTGCCGCTTTGTTTACAGAGGAATGGCAATTCTCCCAAGACTCATTGATGATATCATACTCATAATGCTCCACCGCCTCAATTTTACCTAAAATGGTTTCAATAATTTTCACTTCATGCTGCTGAGTTAAAATAAACGCCGTACTTGGGTACGTTTGGCGCAAATCCTTCAGCTGATCCAGAACAGCTGTTTCTTCCCAGTAAAATCTTGTTTCTACAGGGATTTGAAGTTTAATTGGTTCCCATATGCCGCTGTCAGAAACAAAAAATACGAGACTGCGGGGCATGTCTTTTCCCATTTCATTGAGGTATTGGTCAATTTTCGTTCTGATTCCATCCAGACACTTCTCTTCCTCTGGATCACTTGCTGCCAAATACTCTTTCAATCTGCCGAATCCCGACTTTAAGGCAATTTTCCATTCTCCCCCCTGCTGATCTGGATCCCTCATGTCTGTATTGAGATATAGGGAGAGAATTTTATCCGGCGGTTCCAATCGGACATACTGTAATTTCTTAATCAATGAATCAATCGCCATTCCGATTCCTCCTTTTTCACAGGTTAGTTTTCTTTTTCCTCTCTTAAAAACGATCAAACCTTACTTTGCGCTAAATTCTAGTAATAATGGATTTGTTGTTTACAATGCCCTTCTCATCTAATACAATTGATAACTGTGTTTCTAAGCTGATTTTGAAAGGAGTTTGATCTTGTTTACTGCTGAAGAAAAAAATCGTCAAGAACTTGAAGAAGAACTAAATGATTTAGAATTTCAAATTTACCGCATGCAGGAGAATATGAAGGATCTATCTAAAGATGCCAAAGTGCTTGGTATTGATCAATCGAAACATGATGAGTGGATGATCGTTTCCTCGATTGATGATGGCCAAACATGCAAAATTATGCTTACCGATTGTAAAACGGCTTATAGAGGAAAAGGCTGTTTTTCACTTGTAGCGTCTTACAAGGACGATGTCATTCATATCGGCGACATAAAAGGCCCTCCGAATCACGGGTTTGGTTCCATTTGCATGAAATATTTAAAAGATATCGCCAGAGACCACAATATTCCGAAAGTCACCGGCGACATTGCCAAGCGGGACTGGAATCATGTAGACCGGCTGATTCATTTTTATGAAAAACATCAATTCAAAGTATGCGTTGATCATGATACACAATCAGGCAGCATTAAGTGGGTTGATTTGTAAAAAAAGTCTGGAAGAATGAGTCAAGTTGTGCTGTAATGGTGTAAAACCATTGATGGAGGATTCTATGTACGCCTCAAAACTGAAAAAGGGAGACGAAATCCGGATCGTGTCTCCCGCGACCAGCATGTCTATATTATCAAATGAAGCAAAAATTCAAGCAAAAACGGCGTTAGAACGCTTAGGTTATCGGGTGACTATCGCCGAACATGCAAATGAATGTAACGAATTTGATTCCTCTTCTATCGAATCAAGAGTTCATGATCTGCATGAAGCCTTTTTCGACCCAGATGTTAAAGCGATTTTAACGACACTCGGCGGCTTCAATTCAAATCAGCTGCTTCGCTATCTTGATTACGAGAAAATCAAAAAGCATCCAAAAATTCTGTGCGGCTATTCCGATATAACGGCTCTTTGCAACGCCATTTATCAAAAAACGGGTCTTGTTACTTATTCAGGTCCCCACTTTTCAACATTTGCAATGAAAAAAGGGCTCGATTATACAAAAGAGTATTTTCTTTCTTGCTGCGCTTCGGACGATCCGTTTGAGATTCACCCTTCAAGCGAGTGGAGCGATGACCGCTGGTTTTCGGATCAAGAAAACAGGCGATTTTATCCTAATAACGGCCCTATTGTAATCCAAGAGGGTTATGCAGAAGGCACTTTGATAGGCGGAAACCTTTGCACACTTAATTTGCTGCAGGGTACGGAGTATTTTCCCGAAACAGAACATACCATTTTATTGATTGAAGATGATTATATGTCAGACATCCACATGTTTGACCGCGATCTGCAATCACTCATCCATCTTCCCTCCTTCTCAAATGTTAAGGCAATTATGATCGGCAGATTTCAAAAAGCATCAAACGTATCAATAGATCTTGTGAAAGCCATGATTGGAACAAAAAAAGAATTATCCGGCCTCCCAATCATCGCAAATATAAATGCCGGACACACCTCACCAATTGCCACGTTTCCTATAGGAGGAACATGCAGGATTGAAGCTGTTTCTGGTACATCACGAATATGGATCGATAAACATTAATCAGCTTGTAAATTTCTTTTTTACAAGCTTTTTCAGCGTAAACATTTATGCAGACGCACGAGGACATGACAAATGTCATATATGATGCATGATGTGTGCTACTACAAAGGACTTCTCTCATTCGCGTATACTGAACTGAGACACACAATGAGAGGATACTTACTATGACTGAACAAACCATTGCACATAAACAAAAACAGCTTACAAAGCAAGTCGCCGCTTTTGCTAAGCCCGAAACAAAAAACAGCCTGATTCAGCTTTTGAACACGTTTATTCCTTTCTTCGGATTGTGGTTTCTGGCTTATTTCAGCCTCAACGTCTCCTATCTCCTTACGTTAGCATTAACAGTAATTGCCGCAGGATTTTTGACAAGAATTTTTATCATCTTCCATGACTGCTGCCATCAATCATTTTTCAAACAAAAGCGCTATAACCATATTCTCGGTTTTCTGACAGGTGTTCTGACTTTATTCCCCTATCTTCAATGGCAGCACAGCCATTCGATTCATCACGCGACAAGCAGCAACCTGGATAAACGCGGAACGGGTGACATCTGGATGTTAACAGTAAACGAATATAAAGCTGCATCCAGACGAACAAAGCTTGCATACAGACTTTATAGAAATCCGTTTATCATGTTTATTCTCGGACCGATTTATGTTTTTCTAATCACCAACCGTTTTAACAAAAAAGGCGCAAGACGTAAGGAGCGTGTAAACACATACCTTACGAATCTGGCCATTGCGGCGTTGGCTGCTGCTTGCTGTCTGATCTTTGGCTGGCAATCGTTTTTGCTGGTGCAAGGCCCAATTTTTCTGATCTCAGGTTCAATCGGTGTGTGGCTGTTTTATGTTCAGCATACATTTGAAGATTCTTATTTTGAAGCAGATGAAAACTGGAGTTACGTTCAGGCTGCTGTGGAAGGCAGTTCGTTTTATAAACTCCCGAAACTGCTTCAATGGCTGACAGGCAATATCGGTTACCACCACGTTCATCATTTAAGTCCAAAAGTGCCTAATTATAAGCTTGAAGTTGCTCATGAACATCACGAACCATTAAAAAATGTACCGACAATTACCTTAAAAACAAGCCTGCAATCACTTGCATTCCGCCTTTGGGATGAAGATAAAAAACAATTTGTGTCATTTCGGGATATCAAACATATACCTTTCAGCCTTCCGCCTGATTCAACAGAAAAACAGAAACTGCGGAAGAACGCCTGACAATGAAGGAGGTCTTCTCTTATACACAAGAAGGCTTCCTTTTTATTGTTCGAGGGTGCATTCTGGCTTTCGCAATGATAAAGTTACATGTAAGATGAAAAGTTGAAAATGAGGTAATATTATGATTAAAAAGCATTTTACATTTCAAAAACTAAGCGGGATTACGCCCTATATATGGACGATATTTTTCATCCTCCCCTTCTACTTTATATGGAAATCATCATCTACATTTGTTATTATTGTCGGCATCATTTTGACGCTTTTATTTTTTTTGGTATATCGATTTGCTTTTGTCTCTAAAGGCTGGGCCATTTATTTGTGGGCGTTTTTGTTAATTGGCATTTCAACTGCCTCTATTACGCTGTTCAGTTATATTTATTTTGCTTTTTTTATCGCGTATTTTATTGGAAACATAAAGGACCGCGTTCCCTTTCATATTTTATATTACGTCCATTTAATAAGCGCAGCCGTCGCAGCTAATTTCAGCCTCGTATTAAAAAAGGAATTCTTTCTGACTCAAATTCCTTTCGTCGTTATTACTCTCATCAGCGCGATTTTATTGCCCTTTAGTATAAGAATCCGCAAGGAGCGCGAACGGCTGGAAGAAAAACTCGAGGATGCAAATGAACGGATTGCCGAGTTGGTGAAATTAGAAGAGCGGCAGCGAATTGCCCGCGACCTCCACGATACACTTGGGCAAAAGCTTTCTCTAATTGGTTTAAAAAGCGACTTGGCAAGAAAATTGATATACAAAGATCCCGAACAAGCAGCACGTGAACTGAAAAGTGTACAGCAAACAGCGAGAACTTCTTTAAATGAAGTAAGAAAGATCGTATCCTCTATGAAAGGCATCCGGCTCAAGGATGAACTGATCAACATCAAACAAATTCTCGAAGCAGCTGACATTACGTTTATCTATGAAGAAGAGAAATGGCCCGAAAATATCTCATTGCTTAATGAAAACATTTTGAGCATGTGCTTAAAGGAAGCTGTCACAAATGTCGTCAAACACAGTCAGGCTAAAACTTGCCGAGTTGACATTCAGCAGCTATGGAAGGAAGTTGTCATTACAGTTTCTGACGATGGAACATTCCAAGGAGAAGAAAAATTCTATTCAAAAGGTCATGGCTTACTCGGTATGAGAGAACGGCTTGAATTTGCAAACGGGAGCCTTCACATCGATACCAAAAACGGCACCAAGCTTACCATGGCAATTCCTAATAACTCAAAATAAACAAAAAGGATGGCTTACATGATTAGTATATTTAT
Organism: Bacillus sp. SN1; assembly: GCF_002796895.1. Classification (NCBI taxonomy): domain Bacteria; kingdom Bacillati; phylum Bacillota; class Bacilli; order Caryophanales; family Bacillaceae; genus Bacillus; species Bacillus sp. SN1. The sequence goes on along the minus strand of NZ_PHIE01000001.1, from coordinate 426,960 downwards.
TGCGGAAGATCAGCAAATGCTGCTGGGCGCTTTAGGATCACTTCTAAACTTAGAAGACGATATGGAAGTCGTAGGCAAAGGTACAACCGGTCAAGATGCTGTTGATTTTGTCAAAAAACATCAGCCTGATGTATGCATTATGGACATTGAAATGCCTGGAAAAACGGGGCTTGAAGCTGCTGAGGAGTTAAAGGATACAGGCTGCAAAATTATTATCTTAACCACCTTTGCCAGACCTGGCTACTTTCAGAGAGCCATTAAAGCAGGCGTTAAAGGCTATTTGTTAAAAGACAGTCCGAGCGAAGAGCTCGCAAGCGCCATTCGAAGCGTCATGAACGGAAAACGCATCTATGCACCTGAGCTGATGGAGGACATGTACAGCGAAGCTAACCCTCTTACAGATAGGGAAAAAGAAGTGCTTGAACTTGTGGCTGACGGTAAAAACACAAAAGAAATCGCTCAGGAACTCAGCATCAAAAGCGGGACGGTGCGAAATTATATCTCAATAATTCTAGAAAAGCTTGAAGTGAAAAACCGAATTGAAGCCATTACTCGGTCAAAGGAAAAAGGCTGGTTTAAATAAAAAGGATCTTGGCGATGCCAAGGTCCTTTTTGTAACCCCAGCTTTACGTGTTTCAAGGTGTTAGATTCTCTTGCGGATTGTGATCGAGTTTATATTCTGTCAGAAGCTAACAGCCACTAAAAATGGAAAAAGTACGGCAAGGATGTACAGAAAATAAATGTGTTAAATAGATTTTTGATAAGCCGTATAAAACAATATGGTCTGGTATCGTTTGCAGCTAAAGCCGCACTTTTTTTGTAAGAAACCGATGACGACTGCTGCTAATATCGGCACTTTTAAAAGGATGTATAGCCCCTTTGGCGTATAAAAAAATGGTGCGGTGACCATCGATACAATCCCAAGAACTGCAACGAAAAGCCGCCCTGTTTTGATGAGACAAGTTCATCTGCATGTTACATATACCGAGTTGTATGTGTCCAGAGTAAACATGCTAATGGTAATAGCTTAATATCGCGGTGAATACATTATGGCAATAAATCGGCAATCGGCGGAGGCTATACACTGAAAGCGCTCTCAATTCCGCCCCATATAATTGAAAGGCAAGCACTCCGAGGACGACTAAAACCGCCGAGGAGTTTAAAGAAACCCTATAAAAGAGCGCCCTTTTGTCCTTCAGCTAAATTTTTTCGCTCCTAATGCCTGCTGAACGATCGCTTGGTTAACAGCCCTATAAATTGATTAATAGCCCTATAATCGTCGGCCACTGCACACCTTCCGAATTACTGATATCAATTGAATTGAGTTTTTCAGTATGGAAAGCCGTCCGTTGAGCAACTCCGCACCCAAAGCGACGAGCTTCCGATATAGTCCTTCCTCCAATAAAACCTATTTATCACACGTGAAAACATCGGGACCACTTTTCTTTTATCAGCATATGATATAAACATCTCTAAACAGAACGAAAAAAGACACAAGCTAAAAGCTCGCGTCTTTTCTCACAATCTATATGATTAGTTTAAGATTTTTACATTTACAGTTTTGACGCCCCAATTAGATGCATCACTTTTATTTGGTACAAATACGTCGATTTTATTTCCTTTAATAGCGCCGCCAGTGTCTGCTGCTGTTGCTTCACCGTAGCCTTCAACATAGACTTTAGAACCTAGTGGAATCACATTAGGATCAACCGCGATGACTTTCGCGTTCGGGTTCTTATTTAAGTCGATGCCTGTTGCCGTAACGCCGGAAATGCCGCCGTCGTTAGCAGTGTAAGCAGTAGCAGTAACTGTTAGTTCTTTTGAAGCTTCTTGATTATTTGTATTTGATTGAACAGCCTTCTCTTCTGTGTTAACAGAAGTTTCTGCCTCAGCCTTTGTTTCTTGTTTAGGTTGCTGTTGTACAGCTTCTTGTTTTGGTTGCTCTTTTTGCACAGCCTCTTGTTTTGGTGCAGTTTGAGGTGCGCTTGTTTGCGCATTCTCAGTAACTGTGTTTGCTGCTGTTGCCTGACCTTTTACTGAAAGTGTAGATCCAGCATAGATCATATCAGAGCTTAGGTTATTCCAAACTTTCAGGTTGTTGACTGTCGTACCGAATTTTTGAGCAATCTTAGAAAGCGTATCTCCCGCTTTAATTGTATATTGCCCAGAAGTGGTTGTTTCTTCTGAAGAAATGGTCAGTTTTTCTCCTGCAAAGATTTTATCAGAAGTTAACTTGTTCCATTCTTTTAAGTCCTTTAGGTTCACTCCGTTTTTCTGAGAGATTCCCCAGAGCGTATCACCCTTTTGCACCGTGATTTCTTTTGCAGAAGCGTGAGCTCCGAATGCAGTTGTTGAAAGTGCAGCAACTGCTACAAAGGACATAATCGTCTTCTTCATAAGTAAATCCTCCCTTGTTAGCTTTTTATTGGCGGCTAACAGGTGATATCGTAACACACGTAAATGTCAAATCAATAACAAAAAGATATGATTTAGATTACAGTTCCTTTACATGAAGGATTTCTCTGTGTTGGAAAGACTTGCTGAACCCTTGATATAATAGGCTTCGCAAGTCTTTTTGATTTGAACCAAAAAAGAGAAAATAAAATGTGTTTTTTATAGAAAAAAAAGTTGATTTTCTGTTTTTTTAGTCTGTCATCCCTGCATAAGCTTGTATTTCTTGTAAAAAAAGCCGGCCGTATTTTGCTCTTTTTTGTTCTCCGACGCCTTTTATAGACAAAAGTTCCTCGTCATTTACTGGCTGTTTGCCTGACATTTCTTTTAACGTTTGGTCAGAAAATACGACAAAAGGCGGAACCCCCTGCTCTGCCGCAATTTCTTTGCGAACCATGCGCAATCGTTCAAACAGCTCGTCATTTTCAGTAATCGCAACCGCTTTTAATGCTTCTTTTCTCGTTACTGATAATTCTCCTTTCAGCACATTCCTTCCTTTACTGCTGACAAAAAGAGTCGGAAATGTTCCGTCTGACATCCTGATGAAATCGTCAGAAATAAGAAATTCAATAAAATCACTGATTTCCCCTACTGATTGGTGTTTTAATATCCCGTATGTTGAGAGGTCGGAAAAGCCGTTTTCAAGAACTTTTTTATTTTTAGAGCCGGCGAGCACCTGGGCAACCATCGTCTTGCCAAACCGTTCTTTCATGCGAATGATACAAGATAAGACCATTTGCGCCTCCCGTGTCACATCATGGGCCGTCCTTGTATCAGTGCAGTTTCCGCACTGTCCGCACGCATCAGGCTCCTTTTCTCCGAAATACATAAGGATAAAACGCTGCAGACAATCTTCCGTGTGACAATAGTCGACCATTTGTCTCAGCTTTTTTAAATCCTGCTTTTGTTTTTCTTCATGTTCTGATTGTTCAATTAAAAAACGCTGCACCATAATATCCTGCGGTGAAAACAGGAGAACACATTCACTGTCAAGACCGTCCCGCCCAGCTCGTCCAGCCTCTTGATAGTAGCTTTCCATATCTTTCGGAATTTGTGCATGCAGAACAAATCTGATATTTGATTTATCAATGCCCATTCCAAAAGCAGACGTTGCCACCATCACTTGCAGCTCATCATTAAGAAACCTTTCCTGCTGCTCTTTTCTGACATCATCAGCCAAGCCTCCGTGATACCGGCCTGCACTGATCTGATTTCGTTTCAATCTCTCATAAATCCGATCAGCTTCTTTTCTGGTCGCTGTATAGACAATGCCCGCTTCATGTTTGTTCTTTTGCACATATTCATCAATAAAACGATCCTTATTTTCTCCTTTTGCTACTTTAAAGGTTAAATTATCACGGGAAAATCCGGTATATACCGTGTTTTCTTTTTGAATATGCAGCTGTTTGCAAATATCCTCATGAACCTCGGGTGTTGCTGTTGCTGTTAATGCCATCATGACAGGTTTGTCATGTAATTCTCGGAACAAAATTTCAATATTTCTGTAGCTGGGCCTAAAATCGTGGCCCCATTGAGAAATACAGTGCGCCTCGTCTATTGCGACCAAAGGAACATCAATGCCCTGCAAAATCCGAATAAAATCCATGGACGTTAATCGCTCCGGTGTAATGTAAAAAAGCTTATAAGCCCCTTCTTTGAGCCCGTTCAGCCTCTCATATATTTCCTGATTGGATTGTGTGCTGTTAATGTAGGCGGCGTTAATCCCCGCTTCTTCTAACGCATCTACTTGATCCTTCATCAAGGAAATCAAAGGCGAAATGACGATCGTTGTCCCTTCAAACATCAGTGCCGGGATTTGATAGCAAATCGATTTGCCTCCTCCCGTCGGCATAATGCAGACCGTGTTTTGCCTTTCTTCCGTCACCGAGCGGATCGCTTCCTCCTGGCCGATGCGGAGCTTTTCATAACCGAAATAATGGGCCAGAAGGGATTGGGCTCTATGTAACATAACGTGTAAACCTCGCTTTTCCTTGAATTTCTCCCATCATATCATAAAAAAGCGGCCTTCATTTCTTTCACACAGAAATTGAATTTTCACTATACCTACCTTTTTTAGATAAAATAAAAAGCCATTTCCAAAAAGGAAATGGCTTTCGCTACGTCTTGCCGTATGCAAGTAAGAAAGTTTTAAACCACCACTCCTCAAAGTGGGTGTTTGCAGAAACGTTCCTGTCGTCCTCTGCAATGGAGGCATGACATTCCGGCTTCGATATAAAACTCCCTATTACAGCTTAAAGGTTAAAACTTAATTAACAATACGCACAAAGTAGCTTCTTTTATATAGTACATCATCAGTCGTTTTTTATCAAGGGGTCAGAACAATTGTTTAGAAAAACTTTTTTCAGCCATTAAAACTGTTATTTCGCTATTATATCTGATAATTCGACAAATAAAAAATATATCAAAATAGAAAAACAGCCATCATAGCGAAAAGGAATGATCACTTTCTTCTATATAATATGTATACAAAAAACTCCTATCTCATGGATAGGAGTTTTGACTTGATTAGAATTTTGCAGCAAGATCTTTTGCTTCTTGTAAACCTTTTTCAATGATGTCTTGTGCTTGATCAGGCGCTGCATTATGTCCTTCGATGACAACTGTTTGCAAGTCTTGAACACCCCAGAAACCAATAACAGTTTTCATGAAGTTTAATGACATTTCAAGTGCAGCCATTGGTCCTTCAGAGTAAACGCCGCCGCGAGCGTTAAGAAGCACAACTTTTTTGCCGCCCATTAAACCAACTGGACCTTCTTGTGTGTATTTGAAAGTAACGCCTGCGCGAGACAGGTAATCAACATAAGTATGAAGCACTGCCGGCACTGTGAAGTTCCAAAGCGGGAATGCGAAAACAACTTTGTCAGCTTTTACAAACTGATTCAGATATTTGTCAGCAATTGCAGCTTGTTTTTTCTCTTCTTCTGTCATTTCCATTCCTTGACCAGCTTTAAATGTTCCGTTAATCATATCTCTTCCAAGGTAAGGAAGGTTTTCTTTATGAAGATCTAATTCAACCACTTCATCATTAGGGTTGTTTTCTTTATAAGCAGCTAAGAAAGCTTCGTAAAGTTTAGTTGAAACGCCTTCTTCAGCTGTACGGTCGCTTGATTTTACAAATAATACTGTAGACATTTGTATTCCTCCCGGTAAACTTTTTATATTTACTTACAAATAGTATGTTACTTTCTTTTTTACTCGAAGTCAATCACTTTATTTTGAATATGAGATTTTTTTTCAAAAAAAAGCAAGTACACCTAATATCGGTGTACTTGCTTATCATTTTTACTTTGAATCTTGTTCACGATCCAAAATCTCATACGTCTGTGAGCTTTTTTGGTCAACTGTTTCTTTATTGGATAGATCCTTTACCTGTTCATGAAACTCTCTTTCAAATGACGGAGCATCTGTCTCTAATTCATCCTCCATATCAGCTTGAGCTCCAACTGTCATTCTTGCATAAGGAACAGCTTCGAGCCTTTCGTAGGGAATGTCTTGGCCGGTTTTTTCACACACTCCGTAAGTTCCGTCTTTCATCTTTTGTAATGCATGGTTGACCTCCTCTAACAGCTCCCGGTCTATTTCTCTCACCGTTTGGTCTGTCATCCGGTCTGTGACGAGCGTTCCGTGATCTGCCATGTGGTTGTCAACCCCATTTGAAAGCTCCCCCACTTCTTCCGTCATTGATTCTGTTTCCTTTTTCTCGCCAGACAATTCTTTTTGCATATCGAGCAATTTATGGTAGAGATGCTGTGTTTGTTCTTTTGTCAGTGACATGTGTATCCTCTCCTTTCTATCCTGTTTCCCGTTTCGCCCTCTGTCAAACATGGGAACTTTGATGGAAAGTTGAGCTACTGTCTTTTTGAACGGATTGTGACCGCCGGCGATGATGGTGTGGGATTTCTTTGGCACATTTTGTCCTGCTTAGTTGTGTTAACAGAACGAGCATGTGCGCATTGCTCTGTATGTATATAAAAAAAAGCCTAACCATTTTTTGAACGGCTGGCTCGTCAAATATTCAGCTGCACAAATGCTTTGTCAGCACCGCTTGAACTTCGCTTAAATCGGTGTCTTTTGCAAATTCTAATTCAAAAGTTTTGCTTCTTGTCATCAGTAAAAGCCCAGTGTCTGGATCAAACATGCCCGCTTCTTGGATCGCAAAGCTTTCAATTGTTTTATATGGAAGAAATACACGAACCTTCTTTTTAGAAAACATTTTATTGTCAAAGAAAATGATCCGTTTATTTGTAAAGCAAATTTGGTCAACCCGGAGCTTATAAATCGATTCTATTCTTTCCCCTTCAACGAGCAAAGCTTCAAGCTTCTTTGCGTCCGTTGATCTGCTAACAGAAAAAATACCCAATGAAGAACCCCTCTTTCTGCGTTTATCTATTTGTTTTATCATTCATTACATAAAAATAAGTCCTTTATCCCTATATAAGAATACGACATAGAAGACATTTAAACCATTACGAACAGATTACATTTTTCAAATTTTTGATTTGTTTTTCGTCTTTTAAGCTGTTGTCATCAAGTAATACGCACGTATAGAGAAAAAAGTTTCAATATTCAGCAATATTTTTTTAAAAAGGTTTTAAAGTTTCATTGATTTTGTTTTATTTTTCCTGTTTTAACCATAAAAAAACGCAGCTGAGCTGCGGTTTTTTATATCCTCGGCTTTATTCAGGCATTAAACCTCTTCGAAGTATTCTTTATAATAGCCTCCGACTTTATTCGTATTGTCGATCACAAATAGAAACTCCTCTGTTTCATTTTTCACTTCATATTCTTTTCCCGGAGTTAAAACGCGGTTCACGATATATTTTTTTGCGTTTGTCTGCACACATTTTACCTTTTTGATTGTTTCTTTTTCAAGCCAATTGTTATGAATCATGATGAAATCTCCTTTACTTATCTATAAGCTTATTGTAGCTTTTTTCTTTTGTAAATTGCAATATCGGTTATTCATTGATTTTGCCTTGTTTTCTATTATAGAATGTTTGTATACGCTTACTCTTACTGCAAATAACACAGCTTATTTCTGCTATTCAATCAAGGAATTAATGTGCTATCACCAAGAATCTCAAAACAGACCATAAAAATTGACTGGAGGTTTGTTACGGATGAGTTCTTTAACGATGCAAGTGACGAAAAGGCTGGAGACATTTTTACAGGGAACAAAGAAGCTTTATATTGATGGAAAGTTTGTTCCGAGTGCCTCAGGGGCAACCTTTGATACTCCCAACCCGGCAACCGGCGAAACCTTGATGACGCTGTATGAAGCCCAGGCTGCGGATGTGGACAAAGCGGTTAAAGCTGCCCGGAAAGCCTTTGACCAAGGCGAATGGAGAACAATGTCTCCAGCTTCGAGAAGCAGACTGATGTATAAACTGGCAGACTTAATGGAAGAGCATAAAACTGAGCTTGCTCAGCTTGAAACGCTCGATAACGGAAAACCGATAAATGAAACGACTAATGGAGATATTCCGCTGGCTATTGAGCATATGCGCTATTACGCTGGCTGGTGCACAAAAATAACAGGACAGACGATCCCGGTTTCCGGCGCCTATTTTAATTATACGCGCCATGAGCCTGTCGGCGTCGTCGGCCAGATCATTCCATGGAATTTCCCGCTCCTGATGGCGATGTGGAAAATGGGTGCGGCTCTTGCAACAGGCTGTACTATCGTGCTCAAACCGGCTGAACAAACGCCGCTTTCAGCTCTTTATTTAGCAGAATTAATTGACCAAGCCGGTTTCCCTGACGGTGTAATCAATATCATTCCGGGATTCGGTGAAGATGCGGGAGAAGCGCTGACGAACCACGAAGCGGTTGATAAAATTGCCTTTACCGGTTCCACTGAAATCGGAAAGAAAATCATGTCTACCGCTGCGAAAAGCATTAAGCGTGTTACATTGGAGCTGGGCGGAAAATCACCTAATATTCTTCTGCCGGATGCGAATTTGAAAAAAGCGATCCCAGGCGCTTTAAACGGTGTGATGTTCAACCAAGGCCAAGTCTGCTGTGCGGGCTCGCGCGTTTTCATTCATAAAGACCAATACGATGAAGTTGTTAATGAGATGGTGTCCTATGCTGAATCACTCCGCCAAGGAGCGGGCCTTCATAAAGATACACAAATCGGGCCTCTCGTGAGCAAGGAACAGCACGAACGCGTTCTTTCCTATATTCAAAAAGGAAAAGATGAAGGAGCAAAAGCAGTGACTGGCGGAAGCTGTCCTTTTGAAGAAGGGTATTTTGTCGCACCGACTGTGTTTGCGAATGTTGAAGACGAGATGACCATCGCAAAAGAAGAAATTTTTGGTCCGGTGCTGACTGCCATTCCGTACGAAACTGTCGATGAAGTCATTGAACGAGCAAATCATTCAGAATATGGACTCGCGGCCGGACTATGGACAGAGAACGTCAAGCAGGCCCACTATATCGCGGACCGTCTTCAAGCGGGAACCATCTGGGTGAACTGCTATAATGTGTTTGACGCGGCGTCTCCGTTCGGCGGTTATAAACAGTCGGGACTCGGAAGAGAAATGGGATCCTATGCCTTAGATAACTACACAGAAGTCAAAAGTGTATGGATTAATCTCGAAGACTAACATGCATGTCAAAAAAACTGCTGCCTGCCAGCAGTTTTTTTCTTTCTGTAATGGCGGTAAAAGACGCTGAATATATATGCTTCTGAAGGAGTTGAGCGTGATGGGCACACTTCAGGAGAAAGTGAGGCGTTATCAAAAGAAAACCATTGCAGAGTTAAGAGACAGGCAAAACGCTGACGGTTCGTGGACATTTTGCTTTGAAGGACCAATCATGACAAATTCCTTTTTTATTTTGCTCCTCACCTCACTTGATGATGGGGAGAATGAAAAAGAACTGATATCAGCGCTGGCAGCGGGCATTCGCGAAAAACAGCAGTCCGACGGCACATTTATCAATTATCCCGATGAAACGAGCGGAAATATAACGGCTACCGTCCAAGGATATGTCGGGATGCTGGCCTCAGGATGTTTTCACGGATCTGACCCGCACATGAGGAAAGCTGAACAATTTATCATTTCACATGGCGGCCTGAAACATGTTCATTTCATGACAAAATGGATGCTTGCTGCGAACGGGCTGTACCCTTGGCCTGTTTTGTATTTACCATTATCACTCATGGCGCTCCCCCCAACATTACCGGTTCATTTCTATCAGTTCAGCGCATATGCCCGAATTCATTTTGCTCCTATGGCTGTAACACTCAACCAGCGATTTGTTCTTAAAAACCGCAATATTCCATCTCTTCATCATCTCGATCCGCACATGACAAAAAACCCTTTCACTTGGCTTCGATCCGATGCTTTTGAAGAAAGAGATCTCACGTCTTTATTGTCACATTGGAAACGGATTTTTCATGCACCATTTGCTTTTCAGCAGCTGGGCTTACAGACAGCTAAAACGTATATGCTGGACCGGATTGAAAAAGACGGAACATTATATAGCTATGCGAGCGCAACCATATTTATGGTTTACAGCCTTCTATCACTTGGCGTGTCGCGCCACTCTTCTATCATTAGGAGGGCAATTAAAGGCATCAAATCGCTAGTGACAGAGTGCAGCCGGATTCCTTATCTTGAAAACTCTACTTCAACTGTTTGGGATACTGCTCTGATCAGCTATGCCCTTCAAAAAAACGACGTGACCGAAACAGACAGCTCTATTACAAAAGCATCCGCCTTTTTGCTAGAACGACAGCATACCAAAATAGCAGATTGGTCTGTCAAAAATCCGGACGTACCTCCCGGCGGCTGGGGATTTTCAAACATCAATACAAATAACCCTGACTGTGATGACACTGCAGCCGTATTAAAAGCGATACCCCGAAGTTATTCTCCTTCAGCTTGGGAGCGAGGATTGTCTTGGCTTTTATCAATGCAAAACAATGACGGCGGATTTTCTGCTTTTGAAAAAAATGTGAACCATCCTCTGATCCGCCTTCTCCCGCTTGAATCCGCCGAGGACGCGGCAGTTGACCCTTCAACCGCCGACCTCACCGGACGTGTGTTGCACTTTTTAGGCGAGAAAGCCGGTTTTACAGAGAAACATCAACATATTCAGCGCGCTGTGAACTGGCTTTTCGAACATCAAGAACAAAATGGGTCTTGGTACGGGAGATGGGGGGTTTGCTACATTTACGGCACATGGGCTGCTCTTACAGGTATGCATGCCTGCGGGGTTAACCGAAAGCACCCTGCTATACAAAAGGCCCTGCGCTGGCTCAAGTCCATACAGCTTGATGACGGCAGCTGGGGAGAATCCTGCAAAAGCGCCGAAATCAAAACGTATGTACCGCTGCATAGAGGAACCATTGTACAAACGTCTTGGGCTTTAGACGCTTTGCTCACTTACGAAAATCCCGAACACCCATCAATTGTGAAAGGTATGCAATACCTTACTGACAGCAGTTCTCATGGCGCCGATAGTCTGGCCTATCCAGCAGGAATCGGATTGCCAAAGCAATTTTATATCCGCTATCACAGCTATCCATATGTATTCTCTTTGCTGGCTGTCGGGAAGTATTTGAATGCTATTGAAAAGGAGACAGCAAATGAAACGTGAATCTTATCAAACGGAGATGTTCAATTGGTGTGAAGCCCTGAAGGATCAGATTCAAAAACGAGGACAGCTTGATCAGTTTGAAGATCAAATCGACAAGATGATTGAAGCACTAGAAGATGATCAAACAACAGAAGAAGATTGGTATAATCAGGCTGCTGCCCTTTATCGGGATATTACAGAATCAGAGGATACAAGTGAAAGACGCGCTTATGTCCCTATAGGGAAACATGTGCTGCCAAAGCTTCCGTACAAATATTCCGCCTTAGAGCCTTATATTTCACGCGAGATTATGGTCCTTCATCATACGAAGCATCATCAAAGCTATGTTGACGGTCTGAACAAAGCAGAATTAGAGCTTAAGAAAGCGAGAGCATCAAAGAATTTTGATTTGGTCACTCATTGGGAAAGAGAGCTTGCATTCCATGGAGCAGGCCATTATTTGCACAGTATTTTCTGGTTTTCAATGCATCCAAACGGAAAAAGGCGTCCTACGGGCGCATTGTTCCAAATGATTGATCTTTCATTTGGAAGCTATTCCGCTTTTAAAGAACATTTCACGCAGGCCGCTAAAAAAGTAGAAGGTGTCGGCTGGGCCATTTTGGTCTGGGCACCTCGATCGGGACGGTTGGAGATCTTAACGGCAGAAAAGCACCAGCATTTCAGCCAATGGGATGTGATCCCTCTTTTACCGCTTGACGTATGGGAACATGCCTACTATTTGCAATATAAAAATGACCGGGCGAGCTACGTTGATCATTGGTGGAATGTCGTGGATTGGCGTGAGGCAGAAAAACGTTTTGAGCAAGCAAAAGAAGTTGTTTGGAAACTCTATTAAAAAAAGCCCCCTTTTCCCGGGGGCTTCTTGTTTTAAAAAATGCCTAACACATGTAAAAATACGATGATGATGGCAACAGGTGAAAGATAACGAATGAGCAGGAGCCAAACCGCAAACCACTTTCGTTTGAGGCTGGAACCGCTTTTCAGCTCGTCGAACAAATCCTGTTTCGGTATTTTTAACGGAACAAAAATAGAAATCAATAACGCGCCTAACGGCATTAAAATATTGCTTACAAGATAGTCTGCCGCATCAAAAATGGACAAGTGAAATATAGAGACGTCACTTAAGACACCGTATGATAATGCAGATGGCACTCCGACAATAAAAATAGCAATACCGCCTAACCAAGCGAATCGTTTTCTTTTATTGACATCGCCTTTTGAAAGCACTGCGACCAAAATTTCCAGCATTGAAAAAGCGGATGTTAGTGCCGCAAATAAAAATAGAAGTAAAAATGCTAATAAAAAGATAATTCCGAACGGCATTTGATTAAATACAGTCGGCAGCACGTTAAATAACAGGACCGGCCCTTGGTCTGGTTTGAGGCCGAATGAAAAGACAGCTGGAAAAATCGCAATTCCGGCCATTACAGCAACAAGCACGTTCAATACCGTTACAGATACAGCGGATTGCACCAGATTTTCCTGTTTCTCTAAATAAGAGCTATACGTTACCATGACAGATACACCAACACTTAGTAAGAAAAAGGATTGTCCCATCGCATATAAAATCGTATTGGCATCAATTGCGGTTAAATCAGGCATCAGGAAAAACTTAAGGCCTTCCATTGCGCCATCAAGTGTAATGGAACGCACCATTAATATGACAAATAATATAAAAAGCGCCGGCATTAATACTTGGCTTGCTTTTTCAATTCCGCTGCTTACCCCTTTTGCAACAACTAAAATTGTCACCACCATAAAGAGCAGCTGGCCTCCTACAGCCAAATAAGGATTTGAAATCGTACTTGCAAATATCGTATCAAAACCAGATGTTTGCGATAAACCGCCAGTAAAGCCTTTGATAATATAAACTAAAATCCACCCGCCAACGACACTGTAGAAAGATAAAAGAATAAAGCACGTCGCCATGCCTAAATAACCGATCCAATGCCACTTCGTTCCTGGAGCAAGTGTTTTATAGGACTGAACGGCATCTTTCTGTGTTTTTCTGCCTATGATGAATTCACCTAACAATAAAGGCAGTCCGATTAAAACTGTAAATAAAATAAAAATAAGTAAAAATGCGCCTCCTCCGCTGGTGCCTGCTACATACGGAAATTTCCATATCGCGCCAAGCCCGATAGCTGATCCTGCCGCGGCTAAAATAAAGCCGAGCTTCGAAGACCATTGATTCGCTTCCTTCACCCTATCACTCCTATTTTATCTAACCATTATAAAGATTCATTGTAAGAATATCTTCCTATATAGTCAAGAACATTTTGATTAGTTTACATAATATATCTACTGTCATCTATTTAAACCAATCCGCCTATTGATATTGAATTATTCAGAAAATTAATTATAATAAGAGAATGTTTAAAATTTTGCGAGAATTTCTGCTGAAGTTCTTGATAAATGTGTAAGGAGTGTTTTTATGGACATCATTAGAAAAATAAGTCATTTCGCGGGACAAACCTTCGGCATATGGGTCATTGTGTTTGCCGTACTGGGTTTTTCTTTCCCGTCTTTATTTACGTGGATCAGTTCTTATATTACGATTTTTCTTGGCATTATCATGTTTGGAATGGGTCTTACATTGCAAGCCGGTGATTTCAAAGAGCTGCTCAGAAAGCCTTGGCACGTCATTATTGGAGTGATTGCTCAGTATACCATCATGCCGCTCGTTGCTTTTGGATTGGCATTTGGGCTGCATCTCCCAGCTGAAATTGCAGTGGGTGTTATTCTTGTGGGGTGTTGCCCTGGGGGAACTGCATCTAATGTCATGACATTTTTAGCAAAAGGAAATACGGCGCTTTCTGTTGCTGTTACAACAATTTCTACCTTGTTGGCACCTGTTTTAACTCCGGTTTTGATTATGCTGTTTGCAAATGAATGGCTTCCAGTCTCGCCGGGGTCTTTGTTTATTTCAATCTTACAGGCTGTTTTATTTCCGATCATTGCAGGCCTGATCGTCAAAATGTTTTTCAGAAAACAAGTCGCAAAAGCCGTGCATGCCCTTCCGCTTGTTTCTGTCATTGGCATCGTTGCAATTGTCTCAGCTGTTGTCAGCGGCAACCGGGAAAATCTGCTTCAATCAGGGTTGCTCATTTTTTCTGTTGTCATCCTGCATAACGGTATCGGTTATTTGCTTGGATTTCTTTGCGCAAAGCTTTTAAAAATGGATTATCCGTCTCAAAAAGCGATTGCAATCGAAGTCGGCATGCAAAATTCAGGACTTGGGGCGGCACTAGCCACGGCTCATTTCTCACCGCTATCTGCCGTACCAAGCGCGATATTCAGTGTGTGGCATAACCTTTCAGGTTCCATGCTTGCAACATATTGGTCAAAAAAAGCGAAAAAGAAACAAACAGCATCAACCAGCACTAATCTATCTCTTTAAATCGGCATACAAAAAAGGTACATCACTTTATCGTGATGTACCTTTTTTTATTAGCCCTCTAATAAAAGCTGTTCAGGATCTTCCAGTAAATTTTTGATTGTCACTAGGAAACCAACCGCTTCTTTACCGTCTACAATCCGGTGATCATAAGATAAAGCGATATACATCATCGGACGGTTTTCGAAGCGCTCTTCATCAATTGCCACAGGGCGCAGCTGAATCTTATGCATGCCCAGTATACCGACTTGAGGACTGTTTAAAATCGGAGTCGACATCAGTGAACCAAAAGTCCCTCCGTTTGTAATGGTGAAAGAGCCCCCCTGTAGCTCACTAAGGGTTAATTTATTGTTTCTTGCTTTTTTCGCAAGCTCGCCAATTTCTTTTTCGATTCCTGCAAATGTCAGGCGGTCCGCATCCCGTACAACCGGAACGACAAGGCCTTCATCAGCCGCAACAGCGATCCCAATATCGTAGAATTTCTTAACGATCAGCTCATCGCCTTGAATTTCCGCATTCAGCAGCGGATATTTTTTCAACGCAGCTACGACCGCTTTCGTAAAGAAAGACATGAAGCCGAGCTTCACTTCGTTTTGCTCAAAGAATTGATCTTTGCGGCGTTTTCTGAGATTCATGACAGCCGTCATGTCTACTTCATTAAATGTAGTCAGCATCGCCGATGTTTGCTGTACCTCTACAAGGCGTTTTGCAATCGTTTGTCTGCGGCGTGACATTTTTTGCACTTCAACAGGTTTCTCAAAGCTTTGCTGTGCTTTTTGAGCCTGAGGCTGCTGCTGTTTTTGCTGAGGAGCCGGTTTTGACGATGGTTTTTCGTACGCTTCGACATCATGCTTGCGCACTCTTCCTAACGGATCTCCCGTTGGAACCTGAGACAAGTCAATTCCTTTCTCTCTTGCCAGCTTACGGGCTGAAGGAGAAGCGATCGTTCTTGATTTTGCTTCGGCTTGCGTTTCCTCGCTCACCTCTTGTGCCGCTGGTTCAGCTTGCTTCTCTACTTTTTCGCTTTCCTTGCTTTCAGCTTTCTCTGAAGGAGCAGGGGCAGAACTTTCACCCGCGCCTTCTGAAATCGTACCGATAATTTCTCCAACCTGGACGGTATCACCCGAATCTTTCAATACCTCTTGAAGTACACCCGATTCTTCTGCTGTCAATTCAACATTTACTTTATCCGTTTCTAGTTCAAGCAGATATTCACCCTGTTCTACATAATCACCAGGCTGCTTTAACCATTGGGCTATTGTTCCTTCTGAGATTGATTCTGCTAATTCAGGTACCTTAATTTCCGCCATTTTTTCATTTCCCCCTTAGTTTTTGCGAGTCAAGCTATCAGATACAATACGTTCCTGTTCTTTTTTATGAACTGTCGGATCTCCCTCTGCAGGGCTGGATCGTCTTCTTCGTCCAATATATTGAACGCTTACTCCCTGTGGTGCAATTTCTGTCAAATACGGGCTGATATAACTCCAAGCCCCCATGTTCTGCGGCTCTTCCTGCACCCAAACGATTTCTTTCAGGTTCGGAAGTTTTGCAAATAATTCTTTGACTCCTTTTGCCGGGAATGGATACAGCTGTTCAATTCTCGCAATGTGAAGCCACTCTTTACCGTCTTCTAATTTATTGAAATGATCACTGATGTCTATGGACACTTTACCGCTGGATAATACAAGTCTGGTTACTTTTTCATAGTCATGAGAAAGTCCGGACTGTTCGTAAACAGGCTGGAAGCGGCTTTCGCTGAGCTCCTGCACTTCCGAAACCGTATTCGGATTACGAAGAAGGCTCTTCGGCGTCATAATGACGAGCGGTCTGATCTCTTCACGAAGCAGCATTTTCGCCTGTCTTCTTAAAATATGGAAATACTGTGCAGCGCTTGTCAGGTTGGCAACCGTCCAGTTGTTCTCCGCGGCAAGCTGCAGGAACCGCTCGATTCTTCCGCTTGAGTGCTCAGGCCCCTGTCCCTCGTAACCGTGCGGAAGCAGCATAACTAATCCAGATTTTTGGCCCCATTTCGCACGTCCGGCAGAAATGAATTGGTCAAAATACACTTGAGCAGCGTTGGCAAAATCTCCGTACTGCGCTTCCCACATGACAAGCGTTTCCGGTGAATGCACGTTATAGCCGTATTCAAAGCCGAGAACCGATCCTTCAGACAGCGGGCTGTTATGAACAGCAAAAGATGTACCGCAGTCAGATAAGTGATGAAGCGGCACAAATTCTTCACCCGTCTCACTGTCATGAAGCACAAGGTTTCTTTGGGCGAACGTTCCGCGCTCGGAATCCTGTCCTGTTAAACGAATCGGTGTTCCGTCTTTCAAAATAGAAGCAAACGCAAGTGATTCAGCCAAAGACCATTCCACTTTTCTGTCATCATCAAACGCCTTTGCGCGTCTTTCTAATATGCGCTTTAACTTGCCGAAAACGTTAAATGACTCCGGCCAGTTGACCAATTCGCCATTTAGCTTGCGGAGCACATCAAAATCAATGGATGTGTCCACATCAGGGAAACCGTTTGAAACAGGCTCTGGAAGTTCAATTTCACAGGCGGTATGTTCCTTTTTAGCCGGCACTTTCTGATAAGCATCCTCAATGCGCTTCGTTACCGATTTTTCGATGTTTTGAACAACTTCCTCGGCAAGCACGCCTTCTTTCACAAGCTTTTCGGCGAAAATTTGTTTGACGGTCGGATGCTTTCTGACAGCATCATACAGCATTGGCTGAGTGGTTGACGGCTCATCCATTTCGTTGTGTCCGTAGCGTCTGTACCCGATCAAGTCAATTAGAAAGTCCTTGTTGAATGTTTTTCGGTATTCGACGGCAAACTTAACAGCTGAAAGACAGGCTTCAGGATCGTCCGCATTTACGTGAACAATCGGAATTTCATAACCCTTCGCCAGGTCACTGGCATAGTTTGTCGATCTTGATTCAGCGCTTTCTGTTGTGAATCCGATCATGTTATTGGCGATAATATGAATCGCACCGCCTACTTGATACCCTTTTAAAGAGCTTAAATTCAATGTTTCAGCAACAATTCCTTCCCCAGGGAATGCAGCGTCTCCATGAATTAAAATGGCAAGCGATTTTGTTTCATCCTGCACCGGGTATCCGCTTTGTGTTCTTGTTTCTTGTGCAGCTCTTGTACTGCCTTCAACAATTGGATTGATAAATTCCAAGTGGCTCGGGTTGTTTGCTAACGTAATGCGTGCTGATTTTGTTTCAGCGTCTTGAAGCTCCCGATTCGCCCCCAGATGGTATTTCACATCCCCTGTCCATCCGTAGCTGATTCCGATTGATCCCTCAGACGGGACAAGATCTTTGTTCGGCGCATGCTGGAATTCAGAGAAAATGATTTCATACGGTTTGCCGAGCACGTGTGCCAAGACATTCAGGCGCCCCCTGTGCGCCATCCCGATGTTGACACTCGTCGTGCCAGATTTGACAGATTGTGCAATAATGTCATCCAGCACTGGTACAAGAGCGTCCAGACCCTCAATGGAAAAGCGCTTCTGTCCGACGAATGTGCGGTGCAAAAACTGCTCGAAGCCCTCTACTTCTGTCAGTCTCTCCAGCACAGCCGACAGTTTTTCAGCTGAGTTCTTCTGGAACAGCTCGCCAGATTCAATCTTTCTCGTCAGCCACTCACGCTCATTGAAGTCATGCACATGGTCAAATTCAAATGAGATCGTTCTTTTATAGGTATTTCGTAAATACTGAATGGCTTCTAGACCGTTCGTAATGTTTTTAGGAGCGTCTTTACAAATTACTGACGCAGGTATTGCTTTTATTTCCTCTTCTGTTAGCCCGTAATCGGATAATGGAAAGAGTTCGCTCTTTTTCCCATCCTTTCTGAGCGGATTGACGGAAGCGTTTAAATGGCCATAGGTTCGGATATCTTCTGCAAGTCTGACTGCGGATGCGATCTTTTGAATCAGATCGGCTGTAACACGTCCCTTTTCTTTTGTTCCCGAGGCCTCTTTTATATCGCTTGGCGGAGCACCGAGCTCGTCGAACATGTCCTTTAGATCCGAATCAATGCTGTTCGGATCCTGGGTATACTGATCGTAAAGCTCCAGCGCATAGCCGAGGTTCGGACCGTAAAAATCTTCCCAATTCATTCGTTGTTTCATACTATTTTGAAACATTTGAATATTACCCCCAACTTAGATAATCAAGTGAATGATTCACTATCTTAAAATAACTTTCGAACGCTGTGTCCAAAATTATGTAATAAAAACGCTTCCAACGATATTTTACCACTGTTTGCAATTTGATTCTACCTTGATTGTTCACAAAATAGTAAAAAACCTTTATAAAAAACAAAAAATTTAATCATTTGAAAAAAGAAACGCCAAAAAGCATAGGATAATGGGCTATCCTATGCTTTTATGGAGCAGTTTTTTCAGCAGCGGATACAGAACATCCGGGAGCTGATCAACATCCGGGACAAATATACTGAATTTTCCGTACATATCCTGAATGGTCTTCATTTGCGATTCTTCTATTTCTGAGTTGGAGAGAAAAACATTTATCACTTCAATTCCTCTTTTTCGAGCTTCAATAACCGCTTCACTTGTATCGACAATCCCGTTTTGTTCATAGCCAAACGCGGCCGGCTCTCCATCTGAGAAAACGATTAAGAACTTTTGTGCCTCGCTGCGCTGCAGCAATTTTTTCGTCATCTGCCGGATCGCATAGCCGTCACGGTTATCTTCCTCAGGCTCAAGCTGCATAATGGCAGGCCCAGCATCTTGTCTTAATGACGATTGGAAAGGAATAACCGTATTGAAATAGTTTGGCTGGCTTGTTTCGGTTGCATCGTTTGTGTCCTCCCAGAAGCCGACAATCTGATGCGGAACCGCTACCGACTTCAACGCTTCGTGAAACAACACGATTCCCCGTTTTGTTTCGTCCATTTTGTCGAACATGCTGGCTGAACAGTCGACCAGCAATGTAAAAACTGCGTCAATTTCTGAAGATGGTTCTTGCTTTTTGTAGAATAGACGCGGATTTCGCTCAGTGAAGTAGCGCAGAAGCTTATTGTTCAGCCGTCCGGCATGAAGGTCTGTTCTCGGCAATGTTTTTTTATGCTCCAGCGTTTTTTGAATCATTTGTTTTAAACGCTTTTGATACGATTCAATCGTTTTTGCCTGCTGTTTATAGAAAAGCTCCTCTTCACTGGTTGCCGGCTGAGGTTCTTTGTAAATCGGAAATGCGTATTTATTTTCTTTGCCGTCAGCCATACCCGCTCCGTTCGGCTGGTCTTTTTGGGACTCCAGCGCTTCCAGCTTGGAATAGTCTTTCCGTTTTGTTTGTCTGGCTGATCCTTGGACAGAACCAAGGGCTTGATCTCCATCGTCGCCTTCCCTTGAAGCGTCTTTACCTAAATCTGATTTTGCGCCGTGCTCAATATCGAATTGAAGGAAGCTTTTAGCCGGTGCTTCTGTTTCCCGGTGCCACGTCGGCATTTCTTCTTCATGAATATCCTCATCACCGTCTGATTTTTTCGGAAGCGTGATGTCATCACTTAGCTTAGGCGCTTTTTTCTCTTCTTCAAATAACGGGTGTTCCGCAGCTTTTGCGTAATCAAGCTCAGGCAAAAAGAAGTAGGTGTTGAGCATATCCTTATCGAGCACCTCTTCAAGCCCGTCCATGAGGTCTTCAACAATTTTCAGAACCTGCCGTGTCGAATCTGCTTCATACACGCGAAGGAGCTGCTGCTCAATAAACGGGCGCATCAGATCAATATCTTCACGCATAGACGGAAGGGTTTCGAGCGGCGATTCCGTTGTTAGCTTGACATAGATCGCACAAAAGAGCGCATCCGTAAAAATGCTTCGTTCTAAATTTAAGGTCAGCTGGGTAGAGAAGTGTTTTCTGTACATGTCTTTTCGCTTCGCAAATACATGTTTAGTACCCGGACGCTCGTGTTTGATGCATTCTTCAATTCTGATGTCCTCAAGCAGCATAAACAGCTGCTTGGCAAAGCTTTTGAACGTAAGATGCCGATGGATATCATCCAAAAAGTTCGCAAACTCTTGCAGCGAGCTATATCTCGTTCCGACCGAACGCAGGTAGACGTCGCTTTTCAGACCCGCCTCCATGTCCTCAGCTGCTCTGTCTTTCCAAAAGTGGCTCATATAGATTTTCTTTTCAAATGGATTGTAATAGGACTGAACGCCATACTCCACTTCTACCGCTTCACTCTTGGTAAGTGTTTTGGCCAAATCAGTCAGCATCATAAATAAAAACGAATCAATTGTGCTGTCGTTAAATTTGATAAATTTCATCGCAGCTCCCTCATTCAAACAGAGTTTCTGCAATATTTCGAACGGCCGCCTTTTCCCGGTCATCATCAAGCTTCTCTACAATTCCCCGTTCGATGGCACGACGCGGCGGAATATAAGCGGCTAAATCACATGTATCGATTAAAGCCCTGATGGATGCCGCTTCTTCAGACACCTGTCCGTTATTGGCCTGAACAATCAGGTCAGAGGAAAGCGTGATAAACCGGTCAATCAATTTCTCATCTTGCAGAGCTGACTGAGACATAAGCACTTGTTTCAGCAGCTCGCCTTTAATATAAGGCACATCGATGATGACAAAACGGTTTTTCAATGCTTCATTCAGCGGAACAGTTCCAACATAGCCTTCATTGATGGCTGCAATGACTCCGAATCCGCCTTTAGCCCGAATGACCTCGCCTGTAAACGGATTTGTCATCATTTTTCTGTAATCTAATACACCGTTTAAAATGGGCAGTGTTTCCGGCTTTGCCATATTGATTTCATCTATATAAAGAAAATGGCCTTCCTTCATGGCTTTTGTGACAGGCCCTGAAACAAACTCGATCGTCGCCTGGCCAGATTGATTTTCAATCGTTTTATAGCCGACCAAGGCTTCTGCATCCAAGTCAACTGAACAGTTGACACTGTGCATCGGTTTATGAAAATAGCTGGACAATGTTTCTGCCAGCTTTGTTTTTCCTGAGCCTGTAGGCCCTTTCAGCAAGACATTTTTTCCCATGGCTAATGCGATAATGGCGTCGAATAAAATGGCTTCATCCTCCGCCTCATAGCCTGACGTCCCTATGAGTGACTGAAACTCTGGGGAAATTGGCTGATCTTTATATGATACAAGTTTTTTTTGTATATCTTCCGGCAATGTTAAGTGCTGTAATTGAGTTGTCATAGACAGGTTCCCTTTCCTATTCGTATTCCATTAACGAGTATACTAAAAAAGCCCCTGTATGCTCAATACAAAAGGGCTTGGATGATATTACTGCTTCTCGTTATTGCCTGAAAGGGCTCCGCAGACGATACGCGCACCTGAATTCCCGCTTGGATTCGTCAAATAATCGTCGGCATGTTCATGAATAATAAACGCACTCCCGTCCTGGTCGAGAATATTTAGTTTACTTCCTTTTTTCAGTGAGGTGTCCGGCGCATTCATAATGACATCTACTTTTCCATCAGCACCGACTTCAAGGTTCGGCAGATCTCCGGCATGATGCCCCATCGGATTGTTGAAGCCGTGTTCTTTGTTCAGCGGATTAAAGTGACCTCCCGCGGATTCAAAATCCGGCCTGACACATGAACCTTTCTCATGGATATGAAAACCGAGTGAAGCGCCGGGCCGCAGGCTGTTTGCGGAAATATGAATGTCGAGTCCTTCGTCTTCTGATTCTTTCAGTTCTATAAAACCGACTGCTTTGCCTTCACGATTAACCAGCTGGACATGATGACCAAACGCTGACGTTTCAACCGCTTCTTTTTCCGGTACCCGCTTAGGAGGGTCAGGAGGGTTTTGTCCGCATCCCGCAGCTCCCAGTGCCGTCACCATCATCAACAGCAAGAGACGGTACATACTGTCTCCCCCTTGTTTTTTCTAACAGTGTGGTCAATCATTGTCTGATATAAACAAAAAAGCCTATAAAAAGGCTTTTTGTACTCATTTTTAAAAATAACTTCTTGCGCCCAAGTAGCGCTGTTTCCAATACGAATTGCTGAGATTGGAAATGTCTACGCCCGATGAGCTTGCATGAATAAAATCTCCTCCGCCTAGGTAAATCCCCATGTGAGACGGGCCGGATTTATATGTGGTAAAGAAGACAAAATCCCCGACTGACGGCTGGCTGACTTTTTGCATGACATTCCAATACCCTGCCGTACTCAATCTTGATATCGATGATACATTATTAATGAGGTAATAAATGAAGCCGCTGCAATCAAAACCGGCAGGCGTGTTTCCTCCCCAGCGGTACGGCACTCCGACATATTTTTTCGCTTCTGTTATCATTCTGTCAATCTTCGAGCCTATTTGAATGTTTGACCCTGAGTTATCTTTTGGCTTTGTCTGATTTGAATTGTTAGACTTTGTTGTTCCCGAAATAGTCAGAACCTGTCCGATTTGCAGCACATCAGATGACAAATTGTTTTTATCACGGATGCTTTGCACAGTGACTCCGAGCTGATTCGCGATTTTCCACAGCGAATCGCCTGCTTTCACCTTGTATGTAGTTGTTTTGGAGGAATTGGAGTTTGACGGCTTCTTGGAACCGCTGTTTCCGCTCTTGGGCGAGCTGCTTCCTTTTATTTTGAGTACCTGTTTAGGATAAAGCGTATCTGATGTTAAGCCATTTAATGTTTTCAATTCAGCTACTGTCATATTTAAGCTGTTTGCAATTTTCCACAGTGAGTCACCAAGCTTAACTGTATATGTACTTTTTGAAGAGCCTGAAGAATTGGAACCGCTGTTTTTCTTTGATCCATTTGAGCCGCTTGAACTGCTTGTCCCTTTGATCTTAAGCTTTTGCCCTGGACGAATCAGGTCACTGCTCAGGCTGTTTAAGCTTTTAAGCTCAGAAACACTCATTTTATGATTTTTAGCAATCATCCATAGCGAGTCACCATATGCAACAGTGTACGTTGACGTTTTGCTTGAGTTTGATGAAGATGTCGTGCTTTTTTTGCTGTTTTCAGGAATCTTAAGGCTTTGTCCGACATAAAGCACCGACGATTTCAATTTGTTTTCGGATTTCAGTTTGGATATTGTCGTATCATATTGGCGGGAAAGTTTCCAAAGAGAATCACCGCTTTTTACTTTTATCGTTTTTGCTTCCGCGGGCGCTGCTGCCATCGATGACCCAACAACTGCGGAAACAGCCAAGCCGGCTACAATCTTCTTTTTCATTCATTCAACCTCCTAAACTGTTTATTGCTCAAAAAACAGATAGTATTTTATTTCCAAAAATGGCGCACATCAGTTTTATCGTCACTTCTTCAAAAAGTTAAATCCTTTTCAAACATTCGGCAGCAAATTCAGCATCGTTCGACCTTTAAATCTTCAAATAAATACCTAACATTTTACATAACCTGCATCTATTTTTCGAAAGTCTAAGGAACTATTTTAGCGGGGCAAAAATGATGGTTTTCTATTGATGAACGAAGCAGATTTTCCTCCTTTCTTGTCTGTTTTTCTTATCAATTCTCTATTGGCGTGTCAAATCCCTTCCTCTGCTTTCTTACGAAAATTCCAAAATGCCTGTTCTTTTGATAAGAACAGGCATTTATATTATGCGTTGGCTGATTGAGTTTTGTGCTTCACAACTTCAAGAATGCTGTCGGCCGCTTTTTTAGAACCGCCTGCTGCTTTCAGTGATTGTCCAATTTCTTTTGCCTTTTCAGCATACACAGGATTGTTCATCACTTCTTGAATCGTTTCTTTCAGAAGGCTTTTAGATAGTTGATCTTTTTTCAGAACTTTCCCTGCGCCGATTTTTTCCACTTGATTTCCGACGGCAAATTGGTCAGCTCCCATGGGAATAACAACAAGCGGAGTTTCAAAATACAAACCTTCACTTGTGCTGTTCATTCCGCCGTGGGTCACAAATAAACTGGCCCTTTTCAGGATCTCAAGCTGAGGGACATACGGGCGTACAATGAAATTCTCCGGAATGTCGTTTAACTCATTTGCTTTGATATGCTTGCCGATGGAAAGCACAACCTTACCGTCAAAGTCTTTACAAACCTCAAGACATTGATTAAAAAACTGCTTTTGATTGTTAAAAATGGTTCCCATCGAAATAAACAGCACGTTTTCATTGTCAATCCGCTCAAATGGGAAATCATTGTTTCCGGCTCTTTCCGTAATTGAAGGACCAACAAATACGTACTGATCGCCGAATTGCTCAGCCATTGGCTGAAATTCCCTTGATGTAAAGACAATCGTCAAGTCCCCCTCTGAAGAAAAAACGTCAAATGGCTTTTTGATCCCTGCCTGAAAATCAGTATTTAATGTTTCTGCAAGCTGCTTGTAAGATTCATAATGAGGCGAATCTTCAAATGATCCTCTCATGTAAGCACCCATCATTTCCTTTAGAAATTCCTCATTCATCGCAAAGGTTGTACACAGTGAAAATCTCGGCAGCTTCAACAGGTTAGCAATGATTTTACCGGCCAGTAGGTGGTGATCATATATGACATAATCATACGACTCATGTTTGACTTCATCATAAATATGAGACGCGATATCCTTACAGCCTTTCAAAAAAGCGCAGATCATTTCTGTGAAATCTCTTTCTTCATCTCCGGTTGCATTCTTTCCGAAGTAATCTTCCCGGAAATCATGATACTCACGAAACTCAATATCAAGAGCTGCAATTTTTTCTTTGTATTCCTTCACTGCGTAGTAGGTAATATGTTCTCCCCGTGATTTCAACTCCTTCATTACACCGATAGACGGATTAATATGCCCTTCACCGGGAAAACCGATCATTAATACATTAGCCATGCGGCAGCACCCTTCCTTTAAAAATTTATGTAATATTTTATACGGTACTATAAATACATAATCAGGTAAAGTATTTAACTTAATTAATATTCATTAGATATAACTTTTCTACCAGTTTATATTTCCTGCCTTCAAGACAAAAAGCATTCAGCTTGAAGTGAATGCTTTAAAAAAGATCCGAATTCAGTCATTTTGTCTCATGATAGGATTCATTATCAGGCCCTTATATTTATTTTTACGTTCTTGGCGAAATTAACGGATATAATACACCGTCTTTTGCAAACGACATCTTCCCTGTCTCCTCTGAAACAACGAGCACAAGCGCGTCCGTATACCCCGACATTCCAAGAGCCGCGCGGTGCCGTGTTCCCAGATGGATATCCACTTCCTTTGTTGTCAGCGGGAGTACATTAGCTGCTGACACGAGTTTATTTTCCCTTACCAATAAAGCGCCGTCATGAAGAGGATTTCCGGGGAAAAAGATGCTCTCAATTAATGAAGCGCTGATCTCCGCATGAAGGGATGTTCCTTTTTGAATAAAATGTTCAACAGGGTCCGCTCTTTCAATCACAATTAAAGCACCATGCTTATGTTCCGATAAGGCTTTAATCGCCTTGGCCAGCTCAATAAATGCCGGCGTAAATTCCTCAATGTATGATTGCAAATAAAAGGATGATGCGATCCCCTGCATGTCCTGAAAAATATGCCCCAATTCATCTAATTCACAAAGGAGGCACTGGTCTTTTTCATGAAGCGCCTTCAAGATTAGCGATGCATCACCTAATATTTGCTCTAAGTACACTTGTATTTTCCCCTTGAATGCATTTTCTGACATCTGCTCATAACGCATAGACCTTCATCTCCTTTTCAAAATTCCAACTTTTCACGCATGCTTATCTTATTGATGCACATTCTATTGGTAAAGGAGGGATGTAAAGAATGGAAATCGAAAGAATCATTCAGTATATTTGCACCTTTTTAGGCGTGATTTCGCTTTCTTTTATTTATGCCCAAATGTTTAGAAAAACGAAACCGACAAAAAAAGAATAGGCCTGGCGTTCATTGCTTTTTATACATAAAATGTTATAATTTCTCTCGTTATGAAAAAGAAACGGAGATCAATGTATGAAAGAAACTCGAAACGCCCGGCAGAAGATCAAACAGCTTTTGCACATTTTAATTCCGATATTAATTACCCAGGCGGGGCTATCTCTTATGACTTTTTTAGATACTGTAATGTCAGGGAAAGTCAGCCCCGCTGATTTAGCCGGTGTCGCCATTGGCTCAAGTCTTTGGACCCCTGTTTATACAGGACTTGCAGGCATATTAATGGCGGTCACCCCGATTGTCGCTCAGCTTTTAGGCGCTGGAAAAAAACAGAAGATTCCCTTTACTGTTTTACAGGCTGTATACGTGGCCGCGCTTCTTAGCATCGCCGTTTTAGCGATTGGATATGCTGCGGTTGACCTTATTCTTGGCCGATTAGACCTTGAGGCTCATGTGCATCAGATTGCCAAACACTTTTTAGGGTTTTTATCGCTGGGAATTTTCCCTTTATTTGTTTACACTGTTTTGAGATCATTCATTGACTCATTAGGGAAAACGAGAGTCACAATGATGATTACACTCAGTTCTCTTCCGATCAATTTTGTATTGAATTACGTACTCATCTTTGGGAAATTCGGAATGCCTGCCCTTGGCGGCGTCGGCGCCGGGCTAGCGTCCGCGCTTACATATTGGTGTATCTGCATCATCAGTTTTTTCATTATTCATAAAGCCGCGCCATTTTCCGAATACGGGATTTTCCTTACAATGTATAAGTTCTCTTGGAAAGCATGTAAAAATATGCTCAAAATCGGGCTGCCTATTGGGTTCGCCGTGTTTTTTGAAACGAGCATTTTCGCAGCTGTCACGCTTCTGATGAGCCATTTTGATACAGTGACCATCGCGTCCCACCAGGCGGCCATGAACTTTGCTTCGCTTTTATATATGCTGCCGCTTAGCGTGTCCATGGCTTTAACAATTGTTGTCGGTTTTGAAGCCGGTGCAGCCCGATTTAAGGATGCACGCTCATATAGCTTGATCGGCATCATGATGGCGATTGGCTTTTCTTTGTTAACTGCAGCCTGTATCCTGTCATTTAGAGCGCAAATTGCCGGCATGTACACTTCTGACCCCGATGTGCTCCTGCTGACACAGCACTTTTTAATTTATGCGCTGTTTTTTCAGCTTTCCGATGCTGTGGCCGCACCTATCCAGGGAGCGCTCAGAGGATACAAAGATGTGAACTATACGCTTGCGGCCGCATTTGTCTCTTACTGGGTCATTGGCCTTCCTGTCGGTTATGCGGTCGGTACGTTTACAAGCCTTGGCGCGTTCGGTTATTGGATCGGGTTAATTGCAGGACTCGCCGCCGGGGCAGTTGGGCTGTTTTTCAGGCTGGCTAAACTGCAAAAACGTTATTCGCAAAAACAATACAGTTAAAAGAGGTGATCATACATGGCAAAAAATAAAAAATTATACGAATATCTTTCTCAGCATGCGGAGACCATCAGTTCAACATGGTATGAAACAATTGAGGAGACTGATCCGAATTCCATATATGCATCAACAGACACTGCTGTCATTCACAATTTAAAGAGCCAGAATCTTGCCTTCAACTATAAAATAAACCGTATTTTTATAGATGATGAAGATGTGTACCTGCCTATACTGAAAGAATGGGCCTTTGAAGTCACACAGGATCAAGAGCATTTAAAGACTCCTATCCACTATATTATCCGGGAGTTTGTTAGAGTGAGAGATTTATATGTTTCCTATGTGAAAGAATTTGTCCATATCAATCAGGACACTGTGAAAGGCGAAGAAGCCGAAGACCTTTATCACGCCCTTATAAAAGCGTTTGATCTTGTGATTCATATTTTTATAGAAAAAATGTACAAAAACACAAGTCTTCAGCTTCAAGCCCAAAAAGATATGATTACTGAATTAAGCGCGCCGGTCATCGTGCTGTTTCACAGCGTCGGGCTGCTGCCTTTAATCGGAGATATTGATACAGTCCGCGCCAAACTGATTATGGAAAACACACTGCATCAATGTGCGGAGAAAAAGGTGACACAGCTGTATATTGATTTGTCAGGAGTAGCTGTTATTGATACGATGGTTGCCCACCAGCTGTTCAGTCTGATTGAGGCGCTTCGTTTAATCGGCGTTTCATCAACTTTGTCGGGAATCCGACCTGAAATAGCGCAAACAGCGGTTCAGCTTGGTTTGTCTTTCGAAGATATTTCCCTGAGATCCACCCTCGCTTCAGCGATTGCATCTGACTTGAAATTAAAAAAGGTATAAGGCTAAAGGCCTTATACCTTTTTGATTAATCATTCCATTGATACGTCCAATATACTTCTTCTTCAAACCATGTTGCCATAACAGGTTCATTGTTTTTCAATTTTTCTTCAAGCTCTCTGAGCATGCCTTCTGTTTGAGTGCGGTGAGCTCTTAACGCATTCATTTTAATATCAGCTACTTCTTTGATATCAAGTACGACATCTGCTTCGCCGAGAACTTCTTCTCTATTGCGTGTAATCGCCATGCAGAGCGTGCGCGGACGATCTTCTTTCTTTTTGCGGTACAATGCACGGATTACCGCTTCTCCGCATGCATCATGGTCAGGGTGCACGCCGTGTCCAGGATAAAATGTGACAATTAAACTTGGTTTTACATCATCTATGATTTCTTCCATAATATCAGCCAAATACTCATCGTCTTCAAATTCGAGCGTTTTGTCACGGAGCCCAAGCATCCGAAGGTCATTGATATCCATTTCTTTGCATGCGTTAATAAGCTCTTGTTTTCTTAATAGCGGCAACGTTTCCCGATTCGCAAAAAATGGATCGCCCATATTTCTGCCCATTTCACCTAAAGTGGCGCAGGCGTACGTAACCGGAATGTCTTTTTTTCTGTTTAAGGCAATCAGGCCTGCCACTCCATATGATTCGTCATCAGGGTGAGGCAGGATTACAAGTACATGTTCTTTCATTATTTTTCACCCTTTTCTTTAAACTGTGAACGGTTTTTCACTGATTTGCAGAGAAATAGCCAGTTTACCGCCCGGCAGGTGTCCTGCCATTAATAAACGGTTGTCTTCATCTACCGTGTATTCAGTCAAGCCTTCAGCATAAATCCAGCCGTCTTCTGTTTTTAAACCAACCCGAAAAGGGCCGTTTCCTTTAATTTTCGCCTGATGATAGGTAACTTTTGCATTGCGGATGTATGCAACAACCGTCATGTTTTTTTCATTTAAGTGCGCTGAATAAGAACCGGTTGTGGTTTCTAAATGAATATATACAGGGCGGTCCGCATATCGTTCTAAAGATGCTTGCACATCTTCTTTTATGATTGCTTTCATGATTGCTCCCCTCTTTCTTCTTTTAAATGCTCTGCGCGTTCTGTATGTAATTTGACCAGCTGATATTTCACAGCCGGTTCGAGCTGTGAATTCACAATGCGCTGGATCGCAGCAAAATATTTTTCCAGCATCGGTTTCCGGAGTCTCGGATGTGTACGTTTATCCAAGAGCTCTAGATCAATCGCCTCTGCTACCGCTTCTGCGTCATCACTAGCGAAAGATCGGTTGTTCCAAAGTGAAGCGTAGGCTTTCACTATCTCTTTATCATTGTCCATCGTCTTGCTCCTTTATGTCTTACATACATGAAATGATTATACATAATATATGGTTCAGCTGAAAAGCCAAAGGCCTCAGTGGCTTTTTGACGCCCGTTTCCACTTTATTTGTGAAAACGTAAACAAGAGCAGCGCAGCCCATATACAGCTGAATGTAAAAGCCTTCGAGCTTGAAAATGGCTCATGATAAACAAACAGCCCGATCAGCAAAGTAATGGTCGGTGCAATATATTGTAAGATACCGACTTGGTACAGCGGCAG
This sequence comes from Bacillus sp. SN1, assembly GCF_002796895.1. Classification (NCBI taxonomy): domain Bacteria; kingdom Bacillati; phylum Bacillota; class Bacilli; order Caryophanales; family Bacillaceae; genus Bacillus; species Bacillus sp. SN1. The sequence continues at coordinate 396,734 of NZ_PHIE01000001.1, read as the reverse complement.
CCGTTTCGCTCCTTCCGCAAACAATAATAGCGGCAGCGCCGTAAATACACCGGCAAAAAAGAGAAGCATCCACGCCCCCCTGCTTTCTGCACCCACGGGCTGGATATGGCCGCTCAGCAGCAAATATCCCAAAGCAATCGGCATAATCATGAATGTTTCCAGCGTTAAACCAATGGCGCTCGACAGGCTTGTTCTTTTTTTGCTTAACCCGTACAGCCCAAAGCTGAATGCAAGCAGAAGCGCAACATAAGGAATGGAGCCGTATTGGAACGCCGAGATAATAACGCCGGCCGCCGCAATCGAAACCGCCACCAATTGCAGGCGATTCAGTTTTTCCTTTAGAAATAAAATTCCAAGGAGCACTGATACAAGCGGATTAATGTAATAGCCAAGACTAGCCTCAAGCAAAAAGCCATGGTTGACAGCCCATATGTATACAAACCAGTTAATCGAAATCAGGATAGAAGCGAGAAATAATGAAAGGATGCCGCCTTTCTTTTTCAAAGAGCGCAGCTCCTGCCACCCTGTTTTCCATTGCCGCAAGAAAAAAAGCACGATACACATAAAAACAAAAGACCATATAATACGGTGAGCCAAAATATCAAGGGCCGGCAGCTGTTCGAGAAGCTTCCAATAGAGCGGAAAGAGCCCCCACATGAGAAAGGAAACGGCTGTGTAAAGAACGCCTTTTTTTGTTTCTGAGTATTGCATTTATATCCCCACCTTTCTTTAGAGTATCTTATATTATATCACGTGAAAGATCAGGCGGGCATATACTATTTTGTCCGTAAAGAAAGGGTGTGATGACGATGTTTGAGTGGAACAAGTACTTTCCTTTCCACAATCAATTTTCCAAGGAAGCATTAAAAAAAGCAGATCCAAAAGAAGTTGAAACGTATGTAAATCGTGTAATGGAAAGTGTGTTCGGCAGTGATTATGCGGCTCAATTTCCTTTCCGCGATCCTCTCCCCCAAAAAGAACAGCCCGCCAAATCTGCTAAACCTGATATAGATATATTTGAAACAACAGACCATGTGTTTGTAAAGGTGCCAATCAGCGAAAGCCAGCTGGAACAGTTGAAAATCAAACACACTTCTCACGCATTAATGATAGAAAATTTTCCGAATTTGGATCATCCGAAAAAAATAAGCCTGCCTTGTTTAGTCAAACGCAAAGGAACAAAAGCCGTCTATAAGGATGGCCTTCTGGAAGTCATGTTTCAAAAGCAGCAAGACTACAATATGTCCGAGGTAGAAATCATCCGATAAAAAACGGCCTGCACCGATGCAGGCCGTTTTTGTTAATAGAAACCGGGATATCCGCCGTATGGCACGCCGGCACCAAAACCGTACGGTGCGCCTCCGTAACCATACGGGACAGGCGGATAAGCATAGGGACGAGGTGCGTTAAACAGAGCACTCCCGAGAAAACCGCCTAATAAACCGCCGACTAAAGGAGCGCCAAACAAGAAAGGATTGCGCGCCGGATATCCGGCAGGATCTGGGTTCCCGCGATAATATGAATGATGAGGGTACATGATTTTTCCTCCTTTATATCTGCCTATACGTAAAGTATTCAACAAGGAAGAAAAACGATTGGGCTATGGACTGAATCTGGGTATTGTTACATCACAAGCCCTGCCAATAACACACAACCGAGCCCTGTTACTGAGAGAACTGTTGTAAGCAGCGTCCAGGTTTGAAAGGTTTCTTTCATGCTCAAACCGAAAAATTCCTTTACCATCCAAAATCCTGCATCATTTACATGACATGCGATGACACTTCCCGCTCCGGTTGCCAGTACCATCAATGCCGGGTTTACACTGCCTGCCTCCATAAGCGGAGCTGCCATTCCCGCAGTGGTAAGCGCAGCCACAGTAGCAGAGCCCAAACACAGGCGCAGAACCGCAGCGATGATCCATGCAACGAGCAGCGGCGACATGTTTGTTTGACTGAAAAGATCAGCAACATAATCACCGACCCCGCCGTCAATCAGAACCTGTTTAAACGCCCCTCCCCCTCCTATGATAAGCAGCATCATCGCGATTTGTGAAATCGATTCGGATAACGATTTGCTAATCTCCTTCATAGGTATTTTACGCGCATATCCCATCGTATAGAGCGCAAGCAAAAGTGAAATGAGCATTGCCGTCCCCGGAGTGCCGATAAATTCTATGATGTCTTTTTCTCTTGAATGTTCTTTGAGTAATAAAGAAAAAACAGTCGCAATGGCCATAAAGATAACTGGAAATAAAGATGTGACAACACTGATCCCAAAGCTTGGTGTTTCATCCAGCTGAAATTCTTTCCGCGGCCCTAACGCCGATAAATTTCCGCGCTTTTGATACGCACCGGGAAACCGCTTCATCGCAAATTTATTAAATAAGGGCCCGGCAATCACAGTCGTCGGAACTGCGATGATGATTCCAAAAAGCAACACTTGACCAATATGGGCGCCGTATGCGACTGAGATGGCAGTTGGCGCAGGATGCGGGGGCAAAAATCCGTGAGTGACATTTAAGGCGGCTGCCATCGGGATTCCCAGATAGAGAAAAGGCATTTTTAATTCTTTGGCAATCGCATAAACAATCGGAATCAACAGAACAAGACCCACTTCAAAAAACAGGGCTATGCCGATGATAAACGAGGCAATGACCACCGCCGCCTGTATTCGTTTCCTCCCAAATTTGTCAATCAGCGTAATGGCAATGCGATAGCCGCCCCCAGCATCTGAGACGAGCCTTCCGAGCATCGCACCAAGCCCAAACACTAAAGCTAAATGTCCGAGCTGCCCGCCTATACCCGCTTCAATTGAAAGAACGATTTTATTGATATCCATCCCAAGTCCGATGGCTACTAAAAATGAAACGACAATAAGTGAGACAAAAGTATTTAATTTTACTTTAATAATGAGAAATAACAGAATCAGCACTCCGACAGCAACGATTAAAATCGGCATGGTACCCCTCCAAATGTGTTTTAAAAATGAATTCGGCACTATTTAAGCCCAGCAAACAGAAAACGCTTTCACTAATAACTAAAAAAATGTTGGTTATATGATTGTTATATTTTGATCAACTAGTGTATTCATACTAATCTCCTAATCAATGACTGTCAATTGTTTTTATGAGTTTTTCTCAATTATCTAACGCCTATCCTATCGATTTGTTAGTTATATGTTGATTAACTTTTGGTTATATGTTATGTTTTTTATCAAGCTAGCAGCCAGTTTTCATATCTATCCATTGTCTGGAAGCAAATCGAACAATATGAAAACAGACTTCACAAGAGGAGGAATTCACATGCCATTATTACGTTTTGATGTAATTGAAGGGCGTGACGAAAAATCACTGCAATTGTTATTAGATAATGCTCACAAAGCGATGGTCGAAGCGTTTGGTGTTCCGGAAAGAGACCGTTATCAAATTGTCCATCAGCATCCGGCAAACGAGCTTATGATCCAGGATACAGGATTAGGATTTCAAAGAACTAAGGATCTGGTCATCATCAGTATAACGAGCAAAACAAGAACAGAAAGCCAAAAGGAAAAATTGTATGCCCTGCTGGCTGAAAAGCTAGAAGCAGAATGCGGTATTTCCCCAGAAGACCTAATGGTTTCCATTACCGAGAATGGTGACGCAGACTGGAGTTTCGGTCTTGGTGAGGCGCAATTTTTGAATGGAAAACTATAAAATAATGAAACATAGTAAAAAAGAGAGCCTCATCAGAAGCTCTCTTTTATAATTCTCTCATTTCTTTTTAATAAAAGCGGAAATCCCAAATTTGGTGGATAGAACCTGGATCTCCTTTTTCAAATCCAGTTTCGATGCCAATGTAATTCCAATGGAAGCTGACTGGGTTTTGGCAGTAAATATAAAATCTAGGCAGATAGAGTTCCGTTTTGACGATTTGCAAAACGAGATAAATGATGATCCCCATTTACAAGAGGTTAGCTGCTAATCATTTTTTCACAGATTGGAACATTCCCTATTTTTGTATATCCACTTCATATTCACATTACTTTGTAAACCTGTAAAAGCCATTTTGACAAATATAAAAAGTCATGTAAACGGTATGAACCACCACCCCTTACATGACTTTATTATTGAAATAAAGACTCTTTCCCGGACGCCTCTTTCCTTATTTCTCTTCTTCACACACTGTTTCACCGGGCTCGCAAAATTGATCGGCCCAAGCCTGCATCTCTTGGAATACAGCTTGAAGCGCTGTTCCTTTTTCAGTCAGCGTGTAGATGACTTTGACCGGCGTTTCAGGGAGAACCTGCCGCTGGACGATCTCGTTTTGTTCAAGCTCCTTAAGGCGTTCTGCAAGCATTTTTTGGCTGATCATCGGTATTGTTTCCGTTATCTCTTTAAACCGTTTCGGCCCATCCATTAGCACATGGATGATCAGACCGTTCCATCGTTTTCCCAGCAATGAAAAAGCGGATTCCATTTTAGGGCACATTGTATTTCCCACAAGTCTTCATCCCTTCATCTATTGATTGACATGTATTCAATGATCCATTACAATAATCTTTCAAGTTACATTTAGTAAGCTTCTAACTTTTCTATTATCATACCACGTTTATCCGAAGGAGGAAACACTATGACGAATACTCTGGATGTTTTAAAAGCACGTGCATCTGTAAAGGAATATGATACAAATGCCCCGATCTCTAAGGAAGAGCTGACTGAGCTATTGGACCTTGCCGCTAAAGCGCCTTCAGCTTGGAACCTTCAGCATTGGCATTTCACAGTATTCCACAGCGATGAATCAAAAGCGGCGCTTCTTCCTGTAGCGTATAATCAAAAACAAATCGTTGAGTCTTCTGCTGTTGTCGCTATTTTAGGCGATTTAAAGGCAAATGAAAACGGAGAAGAAGTTTACGCTGAATTGGCAAGCCAAGGCTATATTACAGATGAAATCAAACAAACATTGCTCGGCCAAATTAACGGCGCCTACCAAAGCGAACAATTCGCACGTGATTCTGCTTTCTTAAATGCTTCTTTAGCCGCTATGCAGCTTATGATTGCCGCAAAAGCAAAGGGTTATGACACTTGCGCAATCGGCGGATTTAACAAAGAGCAGTTCCAAAAGCAATTTGATATCAGTGAGCGCTATGTTCCGGTTATGCTTATTTCAATCGGAAAAGCATTGAAACCTGCCCATCAAAGCAACCGCTTATCGCTTTCAAAAGTGTCAACTTGGCTGTAAGGATATGAAAAACCTTAGTCCGAAATACGGACTAAGGTTTTTTTATACAATCGCATTTTTGTACCATTCACGAGCCTGTTCAGCTTCATGCTGCGTCAGCTGATGGCCCCCATCCTGCCAGAATACGGAGGCTGATGCCCCGCTGTCACGTAAATAGCTGTGAAGCTCTTCTGATTCTTCCTTCGTGCAGAGAGGATCGTATTTCCCGGCACCGATAAAAACTGGGAGTCCCGTCATATCAGGCAGCGTGATACCGCGAACCGGAACCATCGGATGATGCAGAATAGCCCCTTTTAAGACATCTTTATAATGGAAAAGCAGGCTTGCTGCAATATTTGCGCCGTTTGAATAACCGACTGCAATCACTCGGCCGCGGTCAAATTGATGCATTTCTGCAGCCTCGTCGATAAAATCTTTCAATTCTCTTGTCCGCTCCACGAGGTCCTTTTCATCAAAGACACCTTCACTCAGGCGTTTGAAAAATCGCGGCATTCCATTTTCAAGCACCGATCCTCTGACACCAAGCAAATGGGCATGAGGGTCTATAAACCGTCCCAATGAAAGCAGATCGTGTTCATTACCGCCTGTTCCATGCAGCAGCAGCAGTACGTTGTCAGATGTGCCTTTTTCGTAAATATGCTTCATCGTAAATTCCCCCTTTTAAAGTTCAGGCAACATGTCTGTTATTTGTTGTCTATGTTTCTCCAGCCATACAGGCAATTTTAATGAGGTCCCCAGCTCATCAAACGTTTCATCTGTCATAAAGCCCGGTTCATCTGTGGCGATTTCAAATAAGATACCGCCTTTCTCCCTGAAATAAACGGATGTAAAGTATTCTCTGTCAAGGATTTCTGACGAAGGAAGGTGGTTTTCCGCAATAATCGGCAGCCATTTCGCCTGTTCCTCTTTCGTTGTCCGAAACGCCACATGGTGGACCGTGCCATAACCTCCCACCCCTCTTTTTTCAGGGTGTAAATGTACGTCAATGACGCCCCCGATGGCCGCTGAGGATATCAGTCTGACAATCTGGTCTTCTTCAGCCGCTTTGGAGTATCCGAGACTTTCCGTTAACAATTGAATGGTCGCATGCGGGTCGTAGGAATACAGCAGCACGCCTTTCATTCCCGTAATCGCCTCATATTCTGAAATGCCGTCAGGTGTCCACTCACTTTTATCGCTTTCCTCATCCTCTATGATCGCTAATGGAAGGTCTTCTGTATCATGAAAAACAAGCGCCTTTTCACCGAATATCGTTTTTTCCTCCAGTTTCAGCCCGTTTTTCTCAAGACGTTCCTTCCAAAAAGACAAGGAGCCTTTTGGAACTGAAAAGTACACCCGGCCCGCTTGGCCTTTGCCTACCGTTCCCTGTCCGCTTCCTTGGAACGGGAAAAAGGTCATAATTGTACCGGGATCTCCATTTTGGTTCCCGAAGTAAAAATGATACGTTGCGGGATCATCGAAGTTTACTGTTTTTTTGACAAGCCGAAGCCCGAGCACTTCTGTATAAAATCGCAAGTTTTCTTGCGGATCTCTGGCGAATGCTGTGACATGGTGCAATCCTTCTGTTTTCATTTTCCCACTCCTATTTATCTCGATTTCAAGATATTTATTATTTTAAACCTTTATTAAGCAGGATGCAAACGATGTGTTTTGATTAAATAATTGAAAAAATCATTTTTTTCTAATAATTATCTTGTGATCTTATCTTACAACTGCTATTATAGTGAGCATTATCATGTTTCAGGAGGAAAGTAAATGGTTAAAAAAGCACTTATTGTTATTCTCATTCTTTTGCCATTCGCCCAACTTGCGCTATTGCCGCTTGTGAATCGAATTGAACCGATTATGTTCGGCCTTCCGTTTTTCCACCTTTGGCTGCTGTTGTGGATTATCATTACGCCGTTATGCTCGTTTGGCATTTACCAGATGCAAAAAAAAGATGGAGGGCTTGAATAATGCAAGGGAATCTCACTGCACTTCTCATTACAGCTGTTATCGTTTTAACCGTTGTCTGTATCGGATTTCTCGCCGGAAGAGACAAATCTTCACGCACCTCAGTGGAAGAATGGTCTGTCGGAGGCAGACGCTTTGGCGGCCTTCTCGTCTGGTTTTTAGTAGGCGCTGACCTCTATACGGCATATACTTTCTTAGGGTTAACCAGTACTGCTTATACGGGCGGAAGTGTTGCATTTTTCGCCATTCCTTATTCTGTATTGGCCTACTTTATCGCCTACTTCTTCCTGCCGAAACTTTGGAAAGTTGCGAAAATTCATAAATTAACGACACTTGCGGATTACGCCCGGGAACGTTTTGACAGTAAGCTTTTAGCAAGCCTTGTTGCCATCGTCGGTGTGCTGATGCTTATTCCGTACATATGCCTTCAGCTGAGCGGCATTCAAGATACCCTCCAGGTTGCCGGCACCGGATATATTAATGTAAAATTCGTTGTCATCATCTCATTTATTCTTGTTGCTCTTTACACATTCTTCAGCGGGATTAAAGGTCCTACATTTACAGCTATTATTAAAGACATTTTAGTATGGGTTATTATGCTGTTTATGGTGGTGTCCCTTCCTCTCATTCATTTTAACGGCTGGACGCCAATGATTGACACGTTAGTAAAGGAAGCGCCTCAAATGCTGACGATACCGGCTGATGGACCAAAAGGCATTCCTTGGTTTATCACAGCATCTATTGTTTCCGCTCTGGCACTTTTTATGTGGGCACATGCCGCTACAGGAGTTTTCACAGCGAAAAGCGCCGATGCAGTAAGAAAAAACAGCATGTTTTTACCGCTTTATAATATTGTTTTAATTTTGGTCATATTTCTTGGTTTTATCGCATTTCTTGTTCTGCCGGAAGATACAAATCCAAGACTGGCGCTGCTGCATTTGATTCAAACATCTTACGGCGGCGTGGCACAAGGTTTTGCATATTCCACTATCGCTCTTGCTTCATTGATTCCTTGTTCCATCATGGCAATCGGGGCATCAAACTTATTTGCAAATAACCTATATCGGGATTTGATTCATCCGAATGTGTCTCAAAGCAAGCTGACACTTGTCACACGTTCAATGGTGTTTGTTGTCATCGGCCTTGCGCTTCTGTTTGGAATGCTGTTCCCGACTGCCTTAGTGACACTCCAGTTATTAGGCGTATCCGGCATGGTGCAAATCTTCCCGGCGATTGCTGTCAGCCTATTCTGGAAAAACCAAACGAAAGAAGCGACAGTTATAGGATTATTGGTCGGTCTTGCGGTTACGTTTATTGTGTATACCACTCAATCCGCACATGGCATTTATGAAGGGTTCTGGGGATTGGCCGCCAATATCATCGCTGTGGTTATTCTCAACCCGCTGTTCGTCAAAAAAGCAGGGTCCAATCTTGTTATTGAAGGTTTATTTGGTAATAAACAAGACCAAAACCCGAATCAAAAGGGGGCATAAAAAAACCCATACGCGGCAGCCGCGTATGGGTTTTTTACATTTCTTTTTTCAGTGTTTCAATTGCTTTTTCCATTTGCGTATCATTATTTGACAGCTTCTTTTGAAGTTCCGTCATTAATTTCGTTGTTGTATCGCCAGTCAGTACGCCAGTTTCTTTCAGCTTCTCTTTTTTCTGGAACTGTTTGACCACAGATGCAAAATCCTGATCATACGTACTGTTCACTTTCACCTGATAGCCAAGCGCTTTGAACATTTGCTGAGCTACTTTGACGTTGGTGCCTGAATCACCTGACTTGTACGTTTTATCCGCATCCAAATACGGCAGTTTCGCGTAATCAGGCAGCTCTGCTTTCACTTGAGGCTTGATACCTTTTTTGTGAATCCATTCACCGTCGGCAGTCAGCCATTTGGCGACTGTCAGTTTGACGGTAGAGCCATCATCATATTCTTTTGCTGTCTGCACTGTGCCCTTGCCAAATGTCGTTTCACCGATTAATGGTATGCCTGACGATTCGTGAAGGGCAGCGGCCATAATTTCGGCGGCGCTGGCTGTGCCGTCATTCACTAAAACGACGGTCGGTTTGGTCACTGTTCGTTCTTTTTCAGCCTTCATGACTTCTTTAGAACCGTTTTTGTATTCAACCTGCATGATGTTTTTCCCTTTATCAATAAACAGGTTGCTCATTGTAATCGCTTGGTCCATTAAGCCGCCCGGGTTGCCCCTTAAGTCTAAAATATAGCCTTTGGCGCCTTTTTTCTCTAAACTGTCAATCGCACTCGTCAGCTCTTTAGCAGTTGTTTCAGAGAAAGAAGTGATTTGGATTTCGCCGATGTTGTTGTCTTTCATCTCAGAATAGACGGTCTCTACAGGAATGGTATCGCGCTTAATGGAAAGATCGATATTTCCGACTCCCGCTCTGTTCAGCTCAAGCTTCACTTTTGTGCCCTTTTTGCCGCGGATTAAAGCGACAGCTTGATTTACATTCATGCCTTTGACGCTTTTTCCGTTCACCTTAAGGATTTGGTCCCTCGGTTTGATTCCGGCTTTTTCAGCAGGTGAACCTTTAATCGGCGATACAATAAGGATTTCACCGTCTTTCTCCTCTACTTGGGCTCCGATGCCTTCAAAGGATGCGGAAATCGTCTCATCGAATGATTTTGCTTCCTCTTGATCCATATATGTGGAATACGGATCATCCAGAGATTCAATCATTCCTTTAATTGCTCCGTCTACTAATTTGTCATCATCTGTCTTTTGGTAGTAATCACTTTTGATTTGCTCATACGCTTTATTTAATTTGTCGAACTCGCTGTCTCCCATGCTTGCTGATTTCTGGCCCAGGATGCTGGAATTGCCCGTAATAAATAAAGTAAGCGCTGAAGCGACAACCGCAGTGATCAGCACAATAAAAAACAGTTTTAATTGCCGTTTCAATTAAACACCACCTTTTTCTTCTTACATTATTATCATGGACGAATTCTTATTCGTCAACTCGGAGCAGAAATGAAAGAGAAAACGCCCTTCTTTCGCTTTTCATAAACCTATGTCTTTATACGACATATGATAAAGAAAAAGGAGGATTCGATATTGAGCCGATATTTAGAAATGCTGTCCTTATTCGGTGTCGCAGGGGCGCATCCAGGCGGGCTGGCTTTTTCAAAAGCGGTCTTGCAAAAAGCTGCCCCCTCCCCAGATCAGCCGATTCTTGATGCCGGATGCGGAACAGGCCAAACAGCGGCTTACTTAGGACATTTACTGTATCCTGTAACAGTCGTTGATAAAGACCCTATCATGCTTGAGAAAGCGAAAAAAAGATTTGCAAATGAAGGGCTTGCCATCACTGCATATCAGGCAGAGCTGGAACATCTCCCGTTCTCTTCTGAGTCCTTTTCCTGCGTCCTGTCAGAATCGGTCCTCAGTTTTTCTGATTTGACGCCCTCTCTCCAAGAAATTTCAAGAGTATTGAAGCCCGGCGGGATGCTGATTGGTATTGAAGCAGCTTTAAAAAAATCGATGCCGCCTGCAGAAAAAAAGCGAATGATGGATTTCTACGGTTTTACTTGTTTACATGAAGAAACCGAGTGGCATAAAACTCTTAGGTCTTATGGTTTTCAAAAAACGGAAGCGATAACACTTCTTCCAGATGACATGGAATTTGAACCGACCACAGAAATGGATTTATCGCAAACGATCGCTCCTATCTACTACGATACGCTTCAAACACATTATGAACTCATGCAGATATATAGCGAGTTCATGGGACATTGTATCTTTGTCGCGCATAAGTAAAACGGCGTATCGCCCCCTGTTTTCGTCCAACCTTTTTATCCTATCTATCATATGCTGATAGAAAGTCAGTATAGGAGGGAAACAATATTGGAGAGATATTACCATCTTTGCAGAAACCATCAAGGTAAAGTCGTCAGAATTACAGAGAGAGGCGGAAGAGTTCACGTCGGCAGAATTACACGTGTAACAAGAGACAAAGTTTTTATAGCTCCGACCGGCGGAGGGCCAAGAGGTTTTGGTTACGGATATTGGGGCGGTTATTGGGGATACGGAGCGGCTTACGGTATTTCCCTCGGTTTAATTGCAGGAGTGGCTCTGGCTGGTTTATTCTTCTGGTAAGCATAGAATAAATGTATGAACAAATGCTAGATTCACCAAACACAATAAAGCCCGCTTATCAATTGTAAGCGGGCTTTTACTGTTAGATTTTCTTCACTTTTTCAAAGTACTCTTCTAGCGTTAAATCATTATCATGGATGACCTTTGCGGCCTTTTTGCCTACATAGCGCAGGTGCCATGGCTCATATTCGTATTTGGTGATATCTTCTTTATTTTTTGGATAGCGAATGATAAAGCCATATTTATAAGCATTGTCCTGCACCCATTTTCCGTCTGCCGTGTTGCCGAACGCTTCATTTATCTGAAAACCGTTGCTTCGGCTCGAGATGTCCATCGCAAGGCCTGTTTGGTGCTCGCTTTCACCCGGATAAGCGACCGCTTCCCTTGCCTTCTTTTCCCCTTTTAGGCTGACTTCATTGTTAAAAATGACTTGCTGTCTGTCATACGAACGGTATCCTGAAACAGCTGCCAGTTCATAGCCTTCCTTTTTCGCAGCATCGAACATCGTTTTTAATGCGTCGGCCGCTTCCTTTCTGATGTAACGTTTTTGAATCTTTTCTTCAAAAGAGAACTCTACATCAGGTATGACTAGATCACTAGGTTCATAGTTTCCGGGCAGTGCGTATTCTTTATTGACAAGCGCGAGTATGTTTTCTGGATTTTGAATGGTTTCCAGACCGTCCACTTCTTTAATATTATTGAAATATTTGCTTTCCAATGAAAACGCACTGTCCTGAGTGTTTGCTTTTTTGCTGTCAGCTGTTTTTTGTTCAGTTTGCTTTGTTTCTGCTGTGGTTTTCGTATCCTTTTGAGCATCTCCGTTTGACATGCTGCAGCCGGCTCCGACTATTGCCGTTACACTCAGAGCGGCAGCCAGTGAAAACCATTTACCGGACTTTTTCATATTACATTACCTTCCTTTTATCAATCGTTTCCGCATTCATAAAGAAGAGGCTGCCGGCACCCAGCACGCCTCTTGATTTATTTTATTGTGATACGGAATGTAAAGCCACTTCTATCATATCATGAAATGTCGTTTGACGCTCTTCCGCTGTCGTTTCTTCTCCTGTTAATACGTGATCGCTCACGGTGAGAATTGACAGCGCTTTTCTTCCGTGCTTCGCTGCTAATGTATACAATGCAGTCGTTTCCATCTCTACGCCCAGGACACCGTATTTTGCAAGCTTTTCGATTTGCGAATCGTCGTTGTAGAATTGGTCAGCTGTAAATACGCTTCCTACAGTGACCGGCACGCCTTTATCCTTTGCGGCATCATAGGCATTTTTTAAAAGCTCAAAATCTGCGCAAGGCGCAAAATCAATGCTTCCGAAAGCGACTCTGTTCATTTGTGAATCAGTTGAAGAGGTCATAGCCAAAATGACGTCTCGCACTTTGACATCTTTACGAATAGCGCCGCAAGAACCTACTCTTATTAAATTTTGCACATCGTAGCTTTGAATTAATTCATTCACATAAATTGAAATCGACGGAACGCCCATTCCCGTGCCTTGCACGGAGATTTTTTTGCCTTTATATGTACCCGTAAATCCATACATGCCTCTAACTTCATTGTAGCATTCTACATTTTCAAGATACGTTTCAGCAATAAATTTTGCTCTGAGAGGATCTCCCGGCAAAAGCACTGTGTCCGCAATCTGTCCTTTTTCAGCACCTATATGTACACTCATCTCATATCCTCCTGTAAATCTAAATTATCATCCAGTCCGTTCATTTTACAACGAATGTCATGATGAGACAAACTTCAGCATTGATTATAAAGGAATATGGCAAAAAAAGAAATGTTCCGGGACCGTTTGGGCACTTCCGGAGAAAAACGGGATAATTGAGGTGTTTATTTGAAAACCTAACCGCAGGAAGGAGGGATGGGACATGGGTAAAAAACAGCGTAACCGGATCACCGGCCAAAAAAAGAACAACCACATACCTGCAAAAGACGTGATTGCAGCTGAAGAGGCGCACGAGAAAGAGTATTCCGCTGCCAAACGCAAGCCTTAAACTGCAGAAAACTGCGGAAATCCGCAGTTTTCTTTTCATTTTGTCGTTTGTACAATCAGACGATTGATTTTCCTCCATCCGGCGGGAAGCAGTTTATAATATGTTTTCCCTTTTCTTCCTTCATCAATCAGAATCACGTCCCCTGTGGCCATAAATCTCGCATCATAATCACTTGGAACAGTGTCAAATACATTAAACAAAGAGAATGCTCTTTTCAGCACGTCTTGATGATCGCTCCCGTTCAGTTCAGTTCGATAGACGGGTCTGTAGCCCTTTTTTTCGCCAAACCGGGGTGTTTGAAATATTGTCACGTCATAGGAACAAGACTTCTTTTTAAACACGGATAACATCATCAAGATCCCCTCCCTTTTATTTCTTTAACATATTAGCGTTTTTGTCCGGTTTTCCTCTCTCTATTTTTGTCGAAACCGCTTAATCTTTTCGTCAAAACCTTTTACGAGGAAAAACAGAAGCAGGCCGAGACTAAAGCCCCCTAACACGTCGGTTACAAAATGCACACCCAGATAGACTCTGCTTATGCCGACCAAAACCGTGATCACGCCGGCTATGGTGTATACCATTTTTTTATGTTTGGACAAAAACGGGAGGTGTTTTACTAAAAAGTAGGCAACGACAGGATAGACATAGGCAGCGTTCATAGCGTGGCCGCTCGGAAAGCTGAAGGATGATTCATGAACCAGCGGTGAAAAATCAGGCCTCACTCGCTCGATCCATTCTTTTAACACTTTGTTTAACAGCCGATCTGCACCGAATACCAAAAGCATCAAAAGCCCGTCCCATGTTTTTCTGTAAAAAAACAGGCCCACTCCAATGATCAAGATAAGAGGGAACAGGAAAGAAGAAGCTCCCAGATGCGTGATCCCTGTCATGGCATCATTAAGCCATGGCTGGCGAATCAAAACAGCTGCCTTGCTTATCATTTCATCTGCAGATTGAACAGCATTTGTATGAATGACCGTAGCTAGAAAAAGAAAGAAAAGAAACAGACTAACGGGCTTGTACAACATTTTAACCACCTCGATTTTCACAGAAGTCATAGAACATGAATAATAAAACCGGAGCTGGCCGCTCCGGTTTCATGCCTCAATCATCTTCGTCCAGCTCTTCATCTATCATACATTTTTCTATCAAATAATCAAAGGTAATATCAGCAATTTCAAACAGCTCATCCTCACTCGGTATGTAGCCCCGTCTTGCAAGCTCTCTGTAAAAAAATTCAGCGATTTCTTCCGTATCAATCACAAGATCTATTTCTTTCATCTCCGTACCGCCTCCTTTTTTATGTTTTATGAAAAAACAGGCTGAATTATACCCGGTGTTCTAAACAATTCTTTCGGTCATATATATTGAATAAAAAAACAAGCCATAGGAGGCTGACTATATGATCGCTAAAATGATGGAAGCACTGGACGGAGAAAGATTTGATATCATAATGGAAAAAACGCTCAGAGGAATGACGCAAGTGATGATTTGGGGCTGTCTGCCTTATTTTTTATATGTTTTGATCCGTATGTTCATAAACTAACTGAAGTGCTCTTTTAAACTTTCCAGAACAAACATCATCATATCTTTATATTCTTCATCTTGAAACATTTCGTACAGAATTTTGTAGTCATTATAAATATCCAGAAGCTCATCAACAATTGATACAGCAAGGATGTGAAGGGTATCTTGATCTTCATCATCACCTTCAAACTGAAGAAGAGCAGACGATGCGATATCTTCGCCGATCTCTTGGGCAGTTTCTCCGACATAGTGGACAAACAAAAGCTGATGTACAAACTGGTCCATTTCATATTTTCTTAGCACCAGCGTGAGATCCTCTTCCTCCGTTTCAAGCCACTCTCCATCCTTTAAACGGGTCAGCTCATAAATGATATCTTCCCAGCCATCTTCTAAATATCTCCAAATTTCTGTTCTGTGGCCAATAATGCGAAAGAGTTCTTTTCCATAATCTTTTACATAAACGACGTCCCCAATAAGGAATTCATACTCGATATCAAGCTTTTCCATGTCGACAATGACACCCTCATAATCTTTGTAAAGCTGAATGGACGACTCAAAGTATAAGACTTCATTATGATTGACTTCATATAGATAGTGTTTATCAATTTGGTGTACTTTTGTGATGGTGCCGACTGTTCCATACATAATGACGACTACGATATCCCCTACTTGGAATTTCGGTTTATTTTGCTTCACGGTGTCTCCCCCTCGCCGCAACATTTCTCATACGCTATCGTATGCCGGGTGACGCCAATTCGCATGGGCATGAAAACCAAAGGAAATATCCAATTCTGGTATGGGTGAGGACATAAAAAAATCCGCAGTGATCTGCGGATGAAACAGCTATTATCTGCCGTGCACTTCAGCCTCGTATTGATCCCAAGCTTCATCAAACGTAGCCATCGTGTGAAGGTAATCAGCGTTCAGCTCTAAATATGAACTGATTTCATGATAATCGGTTGAGGTTTTCGGAAAGCTGTGATCCTCATACGCCTGATTGGCAAATTCACTGATGCTGTCCTTCGGCTTAGGGTGTCTGTATTTCAATAAATAGTGATAAAAGGATTTCATGGGTTTCCCCTCCTGGTGTCTGTCTTTTGTTGTTCTATTATACAGTTCAAGTGTAAAATTACAACAAAAGAATACCGAAACATCATTCAGGAGAAATCAAAATAGTTGCGTTTCAGAATCCTTTCTGTCTCCATGAGCTGTTGATACGTCAGACTTTCAGGCAGTTTTTTTGTTTGAATCAAAAGCAGCTGATCCTCAATCTCCTTAATCGTGTTTTCCTCTTGATAGGTCATTCCGCAGGAAGCACACACCATGGCGGGGGTGTCTGTCAGTTCTATGGCTCTTGTTCCGTCAGGGAGCTCCCAGTACACCGTGTTCCTGCCGGGTACTGCTTCAAGCTCGCCGCACCATTCGCATGTTTTCATGAAGAATCCCCTCCGATTTCAGCCTCTTTCTGTTTTTTCTGCTGCGCCAAAAATTTCTTTTCTTTTAGCTGGTCTCTTTTCTCACGCCGGTCTTTTAATGTTTCATGCTCGGGATTCGCTGTGTATGCCTCTCTCCTTTTGATTCTGGCTACATTTTCCGGTGTAAAAGAAACCTCTTTGTCGGCAAAAATGGCACTCAGCCCGATCGGCTCCTTTTTGTCAGCGATTTCAGGGAAAACGGACTCAAAATAGGCGTCAGCCTGGTTAGGGATATAATTCTCCGGTTCCGGATATGATGTAATGACGCCTTCAAAATTTCTTAAGATGACTTTGTCAGGGCTTTGCGACAGTACATAGTTTGGCTGCAGGGCGATTTTCCCCCCGCCGCCTGGAGCGTCAACGACAAAGGTAGGAACCGCATAGCCTGAGGTATGGCCTCTCAGCCCTTCAATGATCTCCAAACCTTTGGAAACGGGGGCTCTGAAATGTCCGATACCTTCTGACAGATCACATTGATAAATATAATACGGACGGACTCTGATTTTTACCAAGTCGTGCATGAGCTTTTTCATGATTGGAACTGAATCATTAATACCGGCTAACACGACTGCCTGATTTCCGACCGGCACTCCTGCGTTCACCAGCTTTTCACAGGCCTCAACGGATTCCTCTGTCATTTCGATGCTTGTGTTGAAATGAGTGTTCAGCCAGACCGGATGATATTTTTTCAAAATCTCGCACAGTTGATCGGTAATGCGCTGTGGAAAGACGACCGGCGCCCTTGTTCCGATTCTGATCACTTCCAGATGCGGAATACTGCGGAGCTCTTTTAAAATGTATTCTAAAATTTGATCATTGATTAGCAACCCGTCACCGCCTGAAATTAAACAATCGCGGATTTCGGGTGTTTCCCGGATATAAGCAATCGCAGCATCAAGCTGTTTTTTGGGGACTCCCATTCCGATTTGTCCGGAAAAACGCCTTCTCGTGCAGTAGCGACAGTACATGGAACATTGATTAGTGACAAGAAACAGCACACGGTCGGGATAGCGGTGCGTCAGACCGGGTACCGGTGAATCTTCATCCTCATGGAGCGGGTCTTCCAGATCGTATTTTGTTTTGTGCATTTCTTCAGAAAGCGGTACAGACTGCATGCGGATCGGGCATCTCGGATTATCGGGATCCATTAATGAAGCATAGTAAGGTGTAATATTTAGGGGGATCGTTTTGGTCGAAATTCTAACGCCTTCCTCTTCATCCTCGGTCAGATTAATGACTTTTTTTAAATCATCTACCGTTCTTACCGTATGTGTCAGCTGCCAAAGCCAATCGTTCCATTTCTCTTCCGGGACATCCTTCCATAACTCGATCCCCTTCCAATGCCGTTTCGGTTTATGCCATTTGTTTGCCAAATGAATTCCTCCTTACAGGTGCTTGCACCAAATATTCATGTTTTCAAGACCTTCGGCTATATAGCAATTGTTGATCAGTCTTCCGCCGTACTGATAGCCGGAATGGTACAATACAGCATTCATCCCAAAAGACGCAGCACGGGCGAGAGAAAATACATGAAAGATATCCTTCTCGGCCATTTCTTTTTCTAAAGCCTCGATTAAAAGGCTTGTCAGAGAACGTCCCCGATATTCCGGAAGCACAGCGCAGTCGGTTATTTCCGCATGCCCCAGCCCTGGATTGCTATCTGCGCTTGCTGCACTGATCAGACGATCATGATCAAACATGAGATAATACATCGTATTTTCATTCATCGTCTTTTCAATATAAGCAGGATCAAATACGGGGGTCGGGTACGTACGGAATACTTTTTTATACAGCATGGATAGCTGGTACATGTCGTTTGTTTCTGCTTTTCTCATCGTAAAAACGGGGATAGTTTCGCTGTGGTGGTGAGGTGCTGTGCGATATAAGGCTTCGATGGTCTCCTGTTCTTCTATATAAGAATCTGTTTGTCTCCGTTTCTCTGTGAGGTAACGGACCATGAGGCAAGCCGAGTGGCCGAGATAATAGCCCTTGAGAAAACCCTCCGGCACAAATAAGTGTTTGGCAAGCACTGCCTCATCATGCTGTTTCGTATAGACGATGATTTTTTCCGCATCCTCTTCTTTTGCCGCTGCCACGATATCAGGCAGCGCCTTCTCAATGGCTCCGTCATAACGAACTACTCTGATTCGTTTGTTAAAGTCGTCATGGTCCAAAACCGCTGTCACACCGTTACTCTTTATTGACTTGAGCATCCGCATCCTCCCCGTCTGTATGAAGCCCGCACCAATCCATAACAAAAAGTGCAATAATTTTAGCAGATTCTATCATGGCTTCAACCTCAATGTATTCGTTTGCCTGATGAGCTGTTTTTGTTTCTC
Source organism: Bacillus sp. SN1 (assembly GCF_002796895.1). Taxonomy (NCBI): domain Bacteria; kingdom Bacillati; phylum Bacillota; class Bacilli; order Caryophanales; family Bacillaceae; genus Bacillus; species Bacillus sp. SN1. The sequence continues at coordinate 378,086 of NZ_PHIE01000001.1, read as the reverse complement.
CAGGCCCGAAGACGATCACTGGCGTATCTCCTGCATGGTATAAAAGCCCTCCGTCTGTTCCCCACGGCGAGGCTTCGATCATTGGCTCTGTCTGTTTCATTTTTTGATAGGCTGATTGCAGCACTGAGATTAAAGGATGGTCATCTGGTAAATCATTCGGCAGCCATTGAGCGCCGAACCATTCTACTTTAATCGGATGGCGTTTAAACCATTCGTCACGGTATTCTAAATCCCTCAGCCAGTTTTCCAATTCCATTTTTACAGCTTCAGGCTTTTCATGGGGAGCAATTCCGCATCTCCCTTCTATGACGACACGGTCTGCAACTGAAGATGGCCACGCACCGCCTGAGATGGTGCCGATATTCACCGGTACCGGTATTGGGACATTGTCATACAGCGGATCTGAAATTCTCGCATTGCGGACTTTCTCCAGCTCTTGTATGGCTGTGATCACGTGCATGCTTTTTTCAATTGCGCTCACACCTTCATAGCGTGTGCCCCCATGTGCCGCTAATCCTTTCACTGTGATCCGAAACCACATTGAGCCCTGCTGCTTTATAAAAAGTTTCATATTCGTCGGTTCCGGAATCAGCGCGCCGTCAGCACGGTAGCCTCTCATGATGGCAGACAGTGTTCCAGCGCCGCCGCACTCTTCATCTACAACACTTTGAAACAATACATCTCCCTTCAATTTGACATCGCAGGCGTGCAGGGCTTCTAAAGCAAAAAGAAGGGCTGTATTGCCTCCCTTCATATCCGTTGAGCCGCGGCCGTATATTTTACCGTTTTCTTCGACAGCTTGAAACGGTTCATACTTCCAATCCTTTACGCTTCCTTCAGGCACAACATCGATATGACCGTTTAAAATCAGCGACCGGCCCCCGCCCGCTCCCGTTTTTTTTGCAACGATGTTCGGGCTCTCATGAAAATCGGAACGGTCTGATTTAAAGTAGGGATGCTGTTTTAATTGCTTTAGGCTTGGCTCCCACACGTCTATGTCCATATGAAATTGCCGCAGTTTTTCAAGCACAACAGCTTGGGCGTTAAATTCTGAGCCTAATGTGCTTTTTTCTCCAATCAGCCTTTTGAGAAGGCGAATGGCTTTGGCCGAATGCTGATCAAGCCACTCGATTACTTTTCTCTCAATACCCTGCATCCTCATTCCCCCTTTAAGACAAAGGCGTATCTATTTTGATTTCAGCTTCAGTCAACCTCGTCACCTCGTCGATTGTCGAGCCATTCATCAGCTCTTTTAATATGAAATGATGGCCGTCGACCTCAAGAACGGCTTTTTCAGTAATGATCATATCTACACAGCCTGCTGCAGTTAATGGAAGCGTGCATGTTTCTGTTAATTTAGGCCTTCCCTTTTGATCTGTATGACTCATGACGACAACCACTTTTTTCGCTTTTTGGGCCAGTTCCATCGCACCGCCCATGCCCGGCACCTTTTTTCCCGGGACAAGCCAATTTGCCAAATCGCCTGACTGGCTCACCTGCAGGGCGCCTAAAATCGTAATGTCAATTTTGCCTCTTCTGATCATCGCAAAAGACATCGTTGTATCAAAATAAGACGCTCCTTTTACAGCCCGGACCGGAAATCCCGCTGCGTTGCATAAATTTTCATCCTCATCTCCCTTTTGGGGGCTTTCGCCAATGCCGAGCACACCGTTTTCCGCCTGCAGCATGACCTGCATGTCAAGCGGCAAAAAGTTCGGCACCAAGGATGGAATGCCGATACCGAGATTCACAATCATGCCCGGCTTGATTTCAGAGGCGGCCCGTTTTGCGATCTGTTCTCTCTCTGCTACTCCCAAGCCCATTTCCACTTCACTCCTTCGCTTCTCACAACCCCCTCGACAAAAACCCCCGGTGTAACAATCATTTCTTCAGAAATCTCTCCCATCGGGACGATCTGCTCAGCTTCGGCAAAGGTTCTACTGGCCGCCATTGCCATAAGCGGATTCATATTGCGCGCTGTTTTGTCATACGTTAAATTGCCGAATTCATCTGCAATGCGCGCATTGATGAAAGCAAAATCAGCCGTCAGCGCCTCTTCAACCAAATATCGCTTTCCAGCCACAGACACGATGCCCTTTTCCTCACAAACCATTTGATTATCAATACCGACGTCGGTTAAAATTCCACCGAGTCCCGCTCCGCCGGCACGAATCCGTTCTGCAAGCGTTCCCTGTGGTGAAAATTGAACCTCTAACGTCCCGTCAGTCATCTGTTTACCTGCTACAGGATTGGAACCGATATGCGATGCGATCAGGGTTTTGACTCGTTGATTGACAATAAGCGGACCGATCCCTATTTCCGGAAACCCGGCATCGTTGCATATGACAGTTAAATCCGTTACACCGCTGTCCAATATAGCTTCAATCAATGATGGAGGCGATCCGACTCCGCCAAAACCGCCGAACATGAGGACCGATCCGTCCTGAATATCTGCAATTGCTGTTTCGATGCTGATTGTTTTTTGAAATGGCGACATTTGATTTCAATCCTTTTTCAGTATTTTTTCGACCGCTACAACTGTTTCTGAAAAAATAGATATGAGCTCTTTAGCCTCACCGTCTGAAATGGTAAAAGGAGGAGCAATAATGACAGCATCTCCTTCCCCGCTGTCTATTCCCGCTTTGGCAGGATAAACAATCAGCCCGCGTTTTTTCGCCTCGCCGATCATGCGCTGGGTAACCGCCTGCTCTGGCGGAAAAACGTTCTTCGTTTTCTTGTCAGATACAAATTCAACGCCTAATAGCAGTCCTTTTCCGCGCACATCACCAATGATCTCGCTTTGAGATGCTGTCTCAACAAGCTGCTTTTTCAGCGCCGCCCCCTTTTTTTCTGATTGCTTGATCAAGTCATGCTTTAACACATATCGCAAAACTTCAAGAGCAGCTTTGGCAGAATAGGGGTGTGCACTATATGTGTGGCCGCTCATAATCACACCTGAACCTTGTTTTATCGTCTCAATAATAGAGTCAGATACAACGGCAGCGGCAATTGGCGCATACCCGGCACCGAGGCCCTTCCCCAGTACAGCAATATCTGGAACGGTGTGCCAATGTTCCGTCGCAAGCATCCTTCCTGTTCTTCCAAGCCCTGTCATCACTTCGTCTGCAATAAAGAGCACTTCGTGTGTGCGGCATACCTCACTTAATCTTTCATAATATCCCGGAGGTGGGGTGATCGCTGCTCCTGCGGCTCCGATGATAGGCTCAGCCACAAAGCCGGCGATAAATTGGCTTCCGATTCTTTTGATGGCCGTTTCGAGTTCATCAGCGGCAGCCTGAACAAAATCCTCTTCCGTCTTATGATTCTGCCGATAAACATGAGGAGCTGAGATAGCGGGATATCGCTCAACTAGATGGGTGAACCGGTATCTCCTTTCATAAAAACCAGATAATGAAAGCGCTCCCAAAGTTATTCCGTGGTAACTGCTCCATCGCGACAAAAAGATGGATTTTTGCGTTTGTTTTTTTTCCTGCCAATATTGAATGGCGATTTTCATAGCGGTTTCTATTGCTTCTGAACCGCTGTTGACAAAAAAAGACCAATTCACATCTCCCGGAAGCTCCTGCGCCAAGAGAGCGGCTAATTGCTCGGCAGGCTCACTCGTAAACTGTGAGCGGTAAGCAAAAGACACCTGATCAAGCTGTTCTTTCAGCTTCTCAGTCACATCACGAACCCCGTGGCCGATGTTGCATGTCACCGCACCTGATGAGCCGTCTAGATATCTTTTTCCAGTTTGATCATAAACATATGAACCCTTCGCATAGCTGACAACCGGATAGGCCGAACTAAGCTCCGGCTTAATCAAATAACTGCTCATGCTCCCACCTCAAAAACCCATTTGCTATATTGTATGAGTGTCCAAATTGCGTCATGACGTTCCCCGCAAAAACTTTTTCACACAAAAAAGAGCCTTCCTGAACGGAAAGGCTCTTTTTGAATTTCACCTTCTAGCAAATAAAAGCGGCTCCGACAATAATTAATAAAATGAACAAGACAACAATCAATACAAACGTATTTTTCTCGCAGCCAAATCCGTAACCGTATCCAGGGTATCTATGCATGCTGTTTTCATCCTTTCTTATCACGATATACGGCATTTTATGCGGGCCAAGTCCCAAATGGTTTGTGCGAACGCCTATTTCATGTAAGGAAATAATGAAAAACAGTATGCACCCGCTCATATTTTTTAAACGTCAGCTTTTCGTAAAAATGGGTTGCGCCGTCAATGCTTGTAGCCACTAAATAGGCCGCTTCCATTCCTAGTGATTTGGCGATGGACAGCATTTCTTTCACTAAGATACTGCCATAGCCCTTCCTTTGAAACTGATCCAAAATTGCCACTTCTTCGATTTTGGCCGTTTTCTCTTGCGGATGAATGAACAGCTCCCCGCATCCAATGGGAATCTTCTGTTCCTGGTCGCTGTAACAAACAACAAGGATAATCGTACCCGCTTTGTAAAAGGGATATTTTCTTTTTAGTTTTTGTTCAGCGATCGCTTCTCCAATATAAATGGAATCGTAAATTTTCATGATAGAAGATCCGTCGCTAAGGCTTTTTGCCGTCCCCCATGCCGTTAACGGATGTCCCGTCTGCCCCTTCCAGTCATCAAGCTTCATGTCATAAAACAGCTCATCCTCGACAACAAACCCGCTTTTTACAAGCGATTGCTTCAAACCGAGCGGAAAAACATGCTGCGGCGACGCTTTTAAATGAAGATAATTCGCATCAAGAAGCTTTGGTACGGATGGCAAAAAATCCAGTAACCGCTCCAATGGAAACGTATCATGGAGCTGAACAAAGTTATGAGAAAAAATTTGCGGAAGCTCCGGATCTCTATATACGCTGTAATGATCAAACGATGCTGATTCAGACGTTAACAATATATATTGATGTTCCGTTTTTGAATAATGTCCTGTCATGAACGTCTCCTTTTTATGACCTATACCTTTACTCAGTTGCAATATTCAATTTCTTTATAATCTCATCGTACACCGGATAAAACGGCTTTCCAATTGGAAATTGCTGAATATTTCGGAAAGAAGCGGATATTGGCTTCTGATGTAAAAAGAATTTCCTTGCTACTTGCTCACTAATCGGGTGAAAGACGCCGTTTAGAAACAAAAACGGCTCGCGTTCTATAAAAAACAGCCTTCGCCCAGGCGGATTTTCGATCCATCCAGATCGTTCCCGCGTAATTGGCAGCCCTTCCGGCAGCGCCTCCAGTTCTTCTTTTTCAATTGTCAATATGTCTTTTCTTTTAAATTGATAAAACTGAAAAGCATACTGGCCCTCAATCCGTCTTTTTTTTCCGGCTTCGATATAAAATATTGCTGGATGGTCAGCTTCCTTTACTAATATATAGTTCGGAATGTTTAAAATCTTTCCAATGCTATATTGGAATAAATACGGGTCCGGAACAGCCACAGTCCGATTTAGATACAAAGAACCCCACCTTTCCCCGACAGGATGCCTTACACCCTGATCAAGAAAATACACGTTTTGATCTGAACCTTTTACAAAAGAACCGTCAATCAAATCAGCGGGCAGAAACCGATATGCATTTTGAAATGAATCGGGGGTTTTATAGGTTGTATCTAATACTTCATTTATCGGCAAAAATGGGGCAAAGTTGTTGATCCTGGCCCAAAAAATTGAGTCGCCATGATTCCAATGCTTCATATCATCATCCCAATAGCTTCCATATTTATGTTGAATACGATCAAGTAGCGAACGGCGATGCATAACTGAACAATGATCAACTTGAAAAGCGGCCTGATCAAGCACTGCATTGGCATTTCTATAGAAATGGGAAATTTCCTCTCCCCTTTCGTTTACATGTACAACTTTTTGTTTTGAATAGACAGCTTGTGCCTCAGGCTTATGTGAAAACGTCTGCACCATACGGCTCAGCCGCTCAGGGTGATAAACAGTGTCATCGGTGAGATAGGAAATGTAATCGCCGTCGGCATATGGGAGCGCGCTGTTAATTAATGTGGCATAACGGGTTGTTTTTAGTCGTTCTGCGGGATGTACGAAACTGTTTTGATAACGAATGCGCTGGTCATGAAGGTACTTTTGAATCACCGCAGTTGTTTCTTCATTAGAATGATCATCCATGATAAATAGCTCCCAGTGATCATATGTTTGCTTCATGACGCTTTCAATCGCTTTTTGCAGATAATTAGGTTTGTTGTAACTCGTTAAAATAATGGACACTTTCTCTCCCATCTATACAGCCCCCTATCGTCAAACATAAAAACGGCTCCGCAGCAAGCAGAGCCTCTGTCATCATTTAAAAAGCACCCCAGCTTACAATACTTGAGAGTGCGACATGAGATCTCGTATTATTTAACGGGTTTTGAAAAATAACCAAATCAGTCAGAACTTCTTTTACGATGACGTTTTGAAGCGTATTTCCATTCAACAGATGAACTGTTGAAACCGGTACGCCAAGCTCTTTTGCAAATACGAGCTGACGTCTGAGATCAGATGGATTTCCTTCAGAAGATGATTGACGTATGAGCAAAATTAACAAAAGCAGAATAAAATGCAGTTCATCTTGGTTTTCTTCATGATTCACGTGTTTCTCTAAATCCAAACAATCCCTCTCCTTTATCCTTATACTCTATTTCACAATATGAACTGACTTCGATTTATGGTATAGGCGATATACGCTCATTTAAAAAATCAGCTTTTTCCTTAAAATATATGAAAAATAGATCAGGTACGGCGTTCGACTCATACCAAATGGCAGTCAAAAGAATATGATTAACGTGAGTTCACTATTGAATAGGAGGTGTGTGTAATGAGCTCTGAAAATGCACAGTTAAAAAAGGATTTGATTAAAACCCTTTTAAGCCCTTTATTTCCAACTGCAACAGAAGGAGGAGAAAACGTGGATAATAATCTTAAAGCCTTGCTTGATGCTGCCATCGATCAAAAAGTAGATGAAAGTGAAACCGTTACGGCTGAATCTCTTTTAGATCCTTCCCTTCCGGCAAGATGGATTTTTGCCAGAGTTACGCCAGGCACTACAATCAGTATTGTGACTGATTCCGGTGACATGATCGGCCCGGTTGTCTTCGTTGCTTTCGATCAAGTTCACGGTATCGTATTTGTAACACAGGAAAGCTCCGTCACTCCGGCAGGTCAAGCTACAACATTAATTGATGTAGACAAAGTAGAAAGCGTTACGTTCTTTTCATAACATCTGATGAAAGTCTTGTATATCCAGTCGGGATACGGAGAAATATACAGTTATTTTGACCGCTGGGCTGAAGAATGTTTTCGGAACACTCATACAGAGTATATGTCTGCAGATACACCGGAGGCAGAATCTCTGGTGAAGATCGAAACGTTTCAGCCTGACTTCGCACTTATGATGGTAGGAGACCGCGTTCCTCACGACTGGCTGACCTGGTTAAAGGGTAAGGGTATCCCCGTGTATGTTTGGCTGACCGAAGACCCATTTTATATTGATATCAGTCTTCAGGTGATTAAGCACGCTGACGCCATATTAACGATTGAACAAAATGCCGCTCTCTATTACCGGGAGCTTGGCTGCCAGCACGTCTATTATGTTCCGATTCCAGTTAATCATCGGCTGTTTAAAAAAATGGACACAGAACATTCTTTTCATTCAAATCTGCTTATCATCGGCTATCCTTACCCTAATCGGGTTCAGCTTATGAAAGAAGCGGTACATCTGCCTTTCACGGTTCGAGTAATCGGAAAGGAATGGAGAAAATATCTGCCTAAAAAAGTGCTCAAACAGCCGCATATCGATGTCGTCAGCACGTGGGTTCCGCCCGAACAGGCCGTTCATTATTACAATGGGGCAGACATCGTGATCAATGCGCATCGGCCCTATCATTTTGCTTTCAACAAAAATCATATCCGCATCAAAAATGCCAGTTTTAATAACCGAACGTTTGATATCGCTGCATGCGAAGCGTTTCAATTAACAGATTTACCCGCGGCACATCCTTTTTCATCCTTTATTTCTTATCACAGCATCAACGACTTTAAGGAAAAAGCCGCTTTCTATATCAACCATCCTGAGGAACGGCATAAAGCAGCAGCAGCCAATTACAAAGAGACCGTACCCGCAAATACGTATGATGAGCTTCCTGCAAAACTAAAGGCGATTCATCTGGCGCTTTCTTGAAAAATCGTTCATTGATATGAACGATTTTTTGATCTGCAGAAAAAAGCAGCTTACTCAGCTGCTTTCTTTTTTAGCCGTCAGAACGGTCCTTCAGCTTCCTCGGATTCACCTGTTTATGAGGATCAGGCTTTCCGCCGAGATGCTTTGCAATCTGTTCCCACGACACAATTTTGAAGTTTTGATTGACGGCTTGTCCATTTTCAATATTTTCGCCGTCCTGCGCCACAAAAATCCCGTACGGATATTTTGGGCCAAGCCCGAAGCCAAGAACATCAATACCATCTGTATCACTAGTACCGTCTATCTTCTCGCCATCTTTAATGTCAAAGTTGGCTACATAGCGATTGCTTCCCTGCCGTTCATACATTGCATAGCTGTTACTTCCTTGACTTGAAGCCATGAGATATCCTTTGCCGTCTGGCGCATAATAGATCGTCAGTCCCTCAATATCAGCTGTCAAATGTTCTCCTGTCGCAACGTCGACAACCTGCCCCTTTGATCCTCCGCCAGGCTCAGCATTAAATTTCCAGATGGCTTCATCTTCCTCTGCTATGTACAGGTTCCCGTACTCATCATCCGCAACAAGGCCTTCGGTCTGAGAATTCAATTTAAATTCACGCACTTTTTTCCCTGTCACATAACCCTTTCCATTATCAACAATTTCATACTGCTCAAATTCTCCTTGTTTGCCTGTCACTAATGCGTAAAATGCTCCTGTTTTCTGGCTGTGATACAGGCTGAATCCGTAAACCTCAGAAATATCAGTGGCTATAGGATGGTTCGGGTCTGTAATGCTTTTCAATATTCCTTTATCCCCGTCAATTGCATATACTTCAATTGTATTCTTTCCTTCAGACCGGTTGGAGGCGGCAGCAATATCAATTTTTTCGCCGCTAAATGGAAAATCATAGCGCAGATCGACATTATTGAGTTTGCCAAACTCGAAAGAATGAATCTGTTTGCCGTCCAAATCATACACGACTAGACCTGATTTCTTATTTGTCGTGATCAACTTGCTGTTTTCCGGATGCTTTTCATTGACCCAAATGGCCGGGTCATCCGCTGCGTCATCACCAGAAGCGACTGGATCTGTCTCCGTTTGCGCCGTCACTTTAAAATGCTGTTCCTCATTCACATGATGTGCCGACACCGAGTTTGCTGTCAGGCTAAGAAATAAACCCGCGGCAGTGCTTAGCAGCATTTTTTTTGAAACCTTCATTTGAATACCCTCCTTTTTATCACCATCACTCTCTATTGTAAAATATATACAGGTCTTTAACTGTGAGGAAAATGAACCCTTTTTTTATAGTGTTTCTGACTCATAAATCGCTTTTCCTTACGATGTACGTGAAAATGACTCCGTCAGATTTGCTTTTGCGGCGCGAAACAAACCAAAATGAATATTTAGTACATTGTTTATTTAGTTAGAACATTCTCTGTTACGTCTATTTTCATTTTCTATTTAAAAAAGTACTTTGCGACATGATCATTCCCCTAAATTTTTTATTGGTTGCTTTCATTAACTCGAGCATCGATGAGCCCCTTCTCGTAAATCCTGGATTTGCTGTTGAATGATTTCAGTTAAAGTTGAATAAAAATAAAATTGGAATCATCCAACAATTAACATTTAAATTATTGCGGCTAAATGCGGTTTATACTATTCCATAAGAAGGAAGGAATCGTTGATGACTAAGCTTTGCCGAGAAGTTTGTATTGAAGTCAATCTTGACGCCATTAAAAAAAATTTGCGAGCCATACGCCATCATATACCAAAAAAGAGCAAAATTATGGCGGTCGTAAAAGCGAACGGTTATGGTCATGGGTCTGTAGAAGTAGCGCGCCATGCACTGGAACACGGGGCGAGTGAGCTCGCTGTTGCCAGCGTGGAGGAAGGAATCGTTTTACGAAAAGCAGGGATTACAGCACCTATTCTTGTGCTTGGTTTTACATCCCTTAGTTGTGTGAAAAAGTCAGCAGCTTGGAATATAGAGTTATCCGCATTTCAGGTTGATTGGATTAAAAAAGCTAGCGAAATATTGGAAAGTGAAGCAAGTACTAACCGATTGGGTATACATATTAATGTGGATACTGGTATGGGCCGATTAGGTGTACGTACAAAAGAAGAACTTTTAGCAGTAGTGAAAGCACTAACAGCAAGTAAATTCCTAAGATGGGCAGGTATTTTTACACATTTCTCAACAGCTGATGAACCAGACACCACACTAACCAAGCTGCAGCACGATAAATTTGTCAGTTTTCTCAGCTTTTTAAAGAAGCAAGGCATTGAGCTGCCCACCGTGCATATGAGCAATACGGCTGCCGCTATCGCTTTCCCTGAATTTAGTGCTGATATGATTCGTTTAGGTATAGGCTTATATGGTTTATATCCTTCAGCATATATAAAAGAACTTAATCTCGTTAGGCTTACACCTGCATTAAGTTTAAAGGCGCGTATCGCTTATGTGAAAACCATGCGAACAGAACCGCGGACCATTAGTTATGGTGCTACATACATCGCGGAGCCTGGGGAAGTAATCGCTACACTCCCGGTCGGCTATGCTGACGGTTATTCCCGTGCACTTTCCAATCGCGGGTTTGTTCTTCATCGCGGAAGACGAGTGCCGGTAGTGGGAAGAGTGACAATGGATATGATAATGGTTAGTTTAGGAGAGAGCGGTGAAGGTAAACAAGGAGAGGAAGTCGTGATTTATGGTCAGCAAAAGGGAGCTGAGATACCCGTTGATGAAGTTGCTGAAATGCTCAACACAATTAACTATGAAGTGGTGTCTACATTAAGCCGCCGCGTCCCTCGTTTTTATATAAGAGATGGCGAGATTTTTAAGGTATCTACTCCAGTATTGTACGTGTAGATGTTCACTTATTTTTATACAAACACGAGGTTGTTCATCTTAAAATCTTCTTTTATGCAAAATCAAGGTTCCTCATCTGAGGGATTTTTCTGATGTATAGAAATCTTCGACAAATTTCGAAATCTCTCCATTGTCATCCAACTTGCCTGACAATTGGACTAGACAGGGAGTTGGATGCTGGTGGAAAGCCAGAAAAGAAGAACTTACAAGGTCAAATTAAAAAACCCGAAATCATTGTTTATACAACAGAACCGTAAACAATTAACATCCCCTCATGAAATTGAATCACTGCCAATCCTATGTGACCCTTCCAGTTCGCAAAGTCAATCTGCCTGGGTATCAATCAGATCAAGCCCCACTTATTACAAAAGACAGAATTGCCCAGATATTGAAGATTTGCATCAAGAAAAAAAGGCATAAAAACAAGCCTGTCTATTCATTAGGCAGGCCTGTTTTTATGATTTATTTATCAAAGAGATGCAGATAGCTTTCGTACCCTTCTTCTTTCAGTTTATCCTTCGGCACAAAACGCAGCGCCGCTGAATTTATGCAGTAACGCAGCCCGCTTGGCCCCGGTCCGTCATTAAATACATGGCCAAGATGAGAATCAGCAGTGCGGCTTCTCACTTCTGTGCGAATCATGCCGTGGCTCGTATCTAGTTTTTCTTCCACTTCTTCTTCTTCAATCGGCTTTGTAAAGCTTGGCCAGCCGCAGTGGGAATCAAATTTATCCTTGGATGTAAACAATGGCTTGCCTGACACAATGTCTACATACAGCCCTTCCTCTTTATGATCCCAATATTCATTTTGAAACGGCGGCTCCGTGCCGTTATTTTGCGTCACCTCATATTGCATGCGATTTAGTGACTTCATTTTTTCTTCTTTATTGTACGCCATTTATTTCGCCCCCCAATGCTCGCTGATAAATCCGGCTCGTCCAGAACCTGTCCGGTAGCGCTGATAATGTCCTGGATTCTTTTTATAAAAATGCTGATGATAGTCTTCCGCTTCATAGAAAAGTTCAGCTTTTAAAATGTCCGTTACAATCGGGTCTTTAAAGACGCCGCTTTCTGCCAGGCGCTGCTTGGAAGCTTCCGCAAGCTCCTTTTGTTTTTCATTATGATAAAAAATGGCTGCACGGTAGGAACTGCCGCGATCTGCAAACTGGCCGCCGGCATCTGTCGGGTCGATTTGCTGCCAAAATAATTCAAGCAGTTTTTCATAAGGGAACACATCAGGTTGAAACGTGATTTGAACCGCTTCACGATGACCTGTCGTTTCACTGCACACCTCTTCATACGTAGGGTTTTCAGTATGGCCGCCTGTATACCCGGACACCACTTTTTCAATTCCTGGCTGTTCGTCAAAAGGTTTAACCATACACCAAAAACAGCCTCCTGCAAATGTGGCGATTTCTTTTTTTTCAGACATACTGGTGCCTCCTTTGTTAATACGTGGTATTATTATATTATAGCATGTAATAATAGAATGAAAATGATTCTGCTTTTCAATAAAATCTATAGGTTTTAAGCAATATGCTTATGTAATGGAGGTTCACAAATTTGAAAGTAAGAACACAGATGATGTACGATATGGAAACTTTACTCCGTAAAGTCTTTAAACAAATACGCAACGAAATCAATGAAATTCTAGATAAAGAGCTGTCACGGAATGAATTTACGATTCTGCGGATCCTCAGTGAACAAGGGCCCAAAAAAGTCACTGAATTCGCGCCTATTTTAGAGGTATCGGCAAGCCACATTACGGCTGTGACTGATGCGCTGGTAGAAAAGGAATGGATTACGAGAATCAGATCGAAGGAAGACAGACGCATCATCCGCATTCATATCACTGAAGCGGGTGAAAAAGTCCTTCAGCATTTCAACGAGAAAAAAACGGAATATTTCTTTAAACGCTTTGACTGCTACAGTGATGCCGAACTTGCCTCATTAATCGAGCTCTTCAGCAAACTTGATAAAAAACGGTGAAAAAAAGCACATACCGCTATATATGGGTATGTGCTTTTCACAGCGCTCACTTATTTTGCAGTGAACAGTTTCATTGTTTTCCAGCGGCCGTATCTGTAATACAAAAAAGCCGCACAGCTGCTTAATAAAAAACTCATTCCGATTCCGAGCCCGATTCCTTTCTGTCCAAGCCAAGCTGAAAATAGAGCTGTGAAAGGATATCTCAAAACCCAAAACGATATCAAATTTAAAACCAGCACCTGCAGCATCGCTCCCGCTGCCCTGACGATTCCGTTCAGTACGAAATTAATTCCGATAAAAGGATAGAAAAACGCGATCCAGCGCAAATATTGTTCACCAAACGCGACCGCATCAGGCTCGCTGATAAATAACCTCATGAGATATTTGCCAAATACCCAAAGTATCACTGCAATCACCAGCATACAAGAAATAACAGCCATCACACCAAGCCTCGCAATGGTTCCCACTCTTTTAAAGTTTCCGACTCCGATATTTTGCCCTGCCATACTGTTGACCGCCGTACCGGCAGCCATAGCCGGAAGCGTGATGAGGCTGTCGAGCCGCTGCACCGCGCCGAAGCCTGACACAACGTGCTCTCCGTATGAGTTGACAACACTCATAATCGCCATCATGCCGCCTGTAATCACCATCATCTGCAGACCGGCTGGAATCCCGAGTTTTAAAATCAGCGCGGACTCTTCCCATTTGGGCATGCGCGGAATAGAGAACGGCACAAGCTTATGTTTGATGACATAAAACAACCCATACAGAAACGCAATGCCCTGTGACAAAATCGTCGAATAAGCAGCTCCCGCTATTCCCATGCGGAACACAGAAATAAAGAGCGGTGCCAACACTGTATTCAGCACAACGGCAAACGCAATAAACCGGAGAGGTGTTTTGCTGTCGCCAAGCGCCCGAAGCACAGTACTGATAAAGTTATATCCAAACAAAAATAAAATGCCGATAAATTGAATCTGTAAATAGGTCTCAGCAAGCGGAATCATCGACTCCGGCGTTTTTAGAAGACGAAGCAAAAGCTCTGACAGAAAAAAACCGGCCGCGCCGAATCCGATGCTTAGGCCTGTTAATAAAACAACAAATGCGTTAATATACGACGCCATTCCTTTTTCATCATCTTTTCCCTTTTGCTGTGACAAAATCGTTAACGTCGCATTGTTAAGGCCCAAAATAAAAGACAGCACGGTTAATACAATCGTGCTTGATACCGCGGCTGCCCCAAGGGCCTTTGCCCCCAGTAAATTTCCGATCCACAAACTGTCTATAAATTGAAAGGAAACCTGCAATGCGTTTCCGAGCATAATAGGCATTGAAAACAGCACAAGCTGTTTCAGCACGTTCCCCTGTGTAAAATCGTATGCTTTCATTTTTTCTCCTCGTGTTCTCAAGTTTTCTTCAGGCGAACGAAAAAAGAGACGTTGTTTCATGTCTCTTTTTTCATGATTTATCGGTTTTTTTCCGGTCTCTCATACCAAATGTAAACACCATCACACTTAGGAACAAGGCACAATAGGAAACGTTCAAATACATTTGATCCATATCTTCAGTGGCCAGATGATGATAAGCAAGCCAGCCGAAATACAGGGAAAATATAAAGGATAATAAACTGAAATACTGGTAAATCCGTTTCATTTTCAGTCACCTCTATTGTTTAGGATGGTAATAGGAAAACTCAATTTCATCTTTTTCTAAATTTATTTTATCCGCTTTGACATACATTCCATTCGTTAAAGGCATTTCTGACAGACGCACTTCAATGCTTTTATCGCCGGGATGAACGTGGACAAATGACGGCAATTCGTAAAAGCTGTCCATATAATTTAACACAAAGCTAATCGGTATACTCAATTTCCCTAACGAAAATTTCGTGACATTCAACTCCACATCGCCATTTTTTTTCACAGTCGGTTCAAAAGCGACAAACGCATCAATGGTCGTGGAATAAGCCTTGATTTTCCCTGCGACATGAACATCATTATCTATCTCTACTTTATAATCAAGCTTGTTTGATGCTTTGTCGTTTAAATATGAGTTGACAAACGCAGCTAATGATTCTTTTGTGCTTGTCACTTGAAATCCATACTCGCTCTGAGATGAATCCTTCACCTGAGCTTGTTCTCCCGGCAGCATAACAAGTGTCACAAACCCAGCGGCGAGGACAATATTGATTGCAAGCAATATAAAAAACAGTCGTTTCCACTTATTCATGATGTCACCCTACTCTTTCGGTAATCCTTCTTTTTTAATGGCTTGATAGACCCGCTTCGCGATAAGGGAATAGCCCGTACCATTAGGATGAAAATCATCTTCCTCAGAAATTCGGTTGCTGTCACTTTTTTGATTGAACAAGTCTTCAATTTGAATGATTTTTGCATGTTTATCTTTTTTCAGCTCTTTTTCAGCAATATGGTTCCAATCAGTGACGACTCCGTTTATTTCATTTAATTCAGATAACGTGAACGTAAACGGATTATACATGCTAACATAAATCAGCTCAGCGTGATCATTCAGCTCCCGGATTTCAGAAATGATTTTTTCAAAACGCTTTTCATACGGCTTTTCCGCTTCCTGAAACGGTTCAACGGTTAATTGCAGAAAGTTTTGGCGAAGGACTTTCATCAAATCATTACCGCCAATGGTAAAAAAGACATAATCTGCGTCCTTTATGCCTTTTTGAACCTTTTTATCTTTTAGTTTCTCTAACAAATCATCCGAACGGTTCCCTTTCACGGCATAATTCTTTACGTCTACCGTTTTGACTTGTTTATCTGACCGGATAGAATCCGCCACCTTGCCGACGTATCCCTTTCCGTCAGGATCTCCGACACCTTCTGTCAGCGAATCTCCGACAGCCGCAATGACAATGTGCTCTTTCGTTTTCGTTTCATGGGCTTTTTGTTTTCCCTCAGATGCTGTACGTATGCTCGTACAAGCAGTAAGAAGCAAAATCAAACTGGCCATGAGTGAAAAAATGCGCAGCTTCAATCTTGTTGCTCCTTCCCATTCTACTAGTGGAAAGTGTATCATGTTTTAGAAGATTTGCAAATGCCCAGTCTCCTAGCTTACTTGAGTGTACTGGCTGTCTTCACATCCGCGATGATATCATCGTACGGTGTATTTTCCACTCCATTGTAATCTTTCAGCACCTTACCGTTGGGGCCTACCAAATAAAAAGAAGATTGATGAATGACTTGGTCCTCTCCCTCCGGTTTCTTCACAATTGCTTTAAAGCTCTTAAGCGCGAACGCTTCAATGTCACTCTGGCTGTATCCCGTGAGGAAATCCCAGTTATCAAAAGATAATGGATAATTTGCGACAAATTTCTTCAGCTGTTTTGGCTTATCGTTTTCTGGGTCAACACTAAAGGATACGATGCGGACATCTATATTCTCGGCTTTCAGTTTTTTTTGCAGCTCGGTCATATGAGCGGT
Source organism: Bacillus sp. SN1 (assembly GCF_002796895.1). Lineage (NCBI taxonomy): Bacteria > Bacillati > Bacillota > Bacilli > Caryophanales > Bacillaceae > Bacillus > Bacillus sp. SN1. The sequence continues at coordinate 361,587 of NZ_PHIE01000001.1, read as the reverse complement.
CATTGGCGGGCATATAGTTTCACAATTGGTAAAAATAAAATCCGCCAGCCATACTTCTCCTTTTAAACTCTCTAACGAAACGTTCTTGCCGTCTTGGTTCTGAAATGTAAAAGGCTCCACCTCGTAATTGAGCGGATCTTTAATCTGTTGTCCTCCGCAGGCACACAAAAGCAGAAAAAACAGCCCTGCCGTTAAACCCTTGATAACCTTCATGACTTTCACCCTTTCCAGCCAGCATAAAAAACGCTTTCCAAAACAGTCCTTACCTGCTGCGTCCCATGTTTGTATTCGATACCGGTCAAAAAAAATCCTGCATGCCTCCCAATCTATAAATACAAAGGGGGACACACAGGTATAAACGCCATATCACGCGTTGTGCTTTAACACCTCTTGATGAAAAACAGCCTGATAATCTGCCCATTTCATCCGGCGCTTCATATAATGTCGGAAAGAATACACTTTTGCCCTGCTGTTTGATGAAAACACTTCTTTTAAGTAGAACTGCAAATGGTGATGTAACATAAAGAAATAGTGCTCATCTTCCTTTAAAACAGGTATTTCTGTCACTTTCACCTGAATCCCGTCACTGCGTTTGAACTCTAGGCTTTTGAGTAACAAGCTATCAATCCTCTTTTTTTGTTTTTCTTCTATTATATACAATGCCAGCCAGGCTGTCTGTCATTTTGCGCGGTTGTGTGAAAAAATTAGATCAGTAAATGAAACAAGTCCTCATCCTTATTCACCTCTACATAATGAAACGCTTTTCTATTCATCCGTTCAATCAGCGGTCCATAGTCTGCCTTGTTCTGCAGCTCGATGCCGACAAGAGCAGGTCCGTTGCTTTTATTATTTTTCTTCGTATATTCAAACCTTGTAATGTCATCATTAGGCCCGAGGACTTCGTCAAGAAACTCGCGGAGCGCCCCCGCTCTTTGCGGAAAATTGACGATAAAATAATGCTGAAGTCCCTCAAAAATCAAAGACCGCTCCTTCATTTCCTGCATTCTTCCGATATCGTTATTGCCCCCGCTGACCACACACACTACATTTTTGCCTTTAATTTCATCCTTGTACAAATCAAGCGCGGCAACAGAAAGAGCTCCAGCCGGTTCAGCAACAATCGCACATTCGTTATATAATTCAAGAATGGATGTACATACTTTCCCTTCAGGCACAAGGAGGATGTCATCCACGACCGCTTCCAGCGTCTGGAACGTTTCCTCCCCAATTTTTTTAACAGCTGCTCCATCTACAAATTTATCAATTTTATCAAGTGTGATGACATGCCCGGCTTTGTTTGATTCAAAATAGGATCCCGCACCCGCCGGCTCAACAGCAATTACCTTTGTATCAGGAGACACATTTTTCAAATATGTACCTACCCCTGAGAGAAGGCCGCCGCCTCCGACACTTGCAAACAGAAAATGCGGTTCTGTATCAATGTCGTTTAAAATCTCGACTGCCAGCGTTCCCTGTCCGGCCATTACATCCGGATCATCGAACGGATGGATAAACGTCCGGGATTCCGCCTCACAGCACTCAACAGCGCTTTTATACGCATCGTCAAACGTATCACCTGTCAAAATAATATCGATAAATCCTTTTCCGAACAGTTCAACTTGAGACACTTTTTGTCTCGGTGTTGTAGACGGCATAAAAATTTTCCCGTGAATGCCGAGATGTTTACATGAGAACGCCACACCTTGAGCATGGTTTCCGGCACTTGCACACACAACTCCGTTCTCAGTCTGCTCGCTGGAAAGCTGTTTCATTTTATGATAAGCCCCTCTGAGCTTAAAAGATCTGACAACTTGCAAGTCTTCACGTTTCAAATAGATATTGCATTCATATCTCTCAGAAAGTCTGTCATTCCTTTGCAAAGGTGTGTGAATCACAACATCCTTCACGTTTTGATGAGCCTTTAAAATGTCTTTCACTTGGATGAGAGAGTTTTCTTTAAGCAACGGTTTCATGTACAGATTCCTTTCTTGTTTTAAATCCCTATTTAATATGCCATTATAACACGAATATTCAAAAAATAAGACAATTATTTTTATTTAATAATTAAAAAAATACAGACTATATTTACCACATCCTGTTGTAACATCTGCGTCATCAGTATCCTGCTGATCCAAGAAAAAAGATGATCGTAAATAATAGGTGTTTTCAGCCAAAAGGCATGATATAATAAAACCAATTAGAACCAAAAGGAGCCAATTGATGAATACCGCACCAACACTCAACACATTTCATAACCTAATCGGAGAACATCAAACATTTTTGGAAGCGAAGCGAATCGCTAAGCAGTTCTCATTATCGGAGCTTCCCGTCCTGATCACAGGAAAAATCGGAACAGGGAAAGATCATTTCGCACAAGCCATACACCAGAGATCTTCGAGAAACAACGAACCTTTTATTAGCGTCAATTGCAGCGCCCACTCGGAAGAAAGCCTTATGCATGAGCTTTTTGGTCCTAACGGAAACTCAGGAGCGTTTCAAAAAACGGCACGAGGAACCCTTTTTATTGATGAAGTATGGCGTATGCCTGCTTCTGTACAAGCTCAGCTGCTAAAAGCGCTTGATTCAGACACGGAAAAACCGCGAATGATCTGTGCTTCCGCAGACGGATGCGCGGAACATACATTCAGACAAGACTTATTTTACAGACTGAATATTTTAACGCTCACACTTCCCGAATTGTCTGAACGAAAAAGCGATATACCGCTTTTGACACAGTATTTTCTCTCAAATTCAGGTCAGCAATTGTTAATTGATCCCTCAGTCTTTCCGATGCTTGAGCAGCACACATTTGAAGGCAATGTCAGAGAATTAAAAAACGCCGCAGATTATATGGCAGCAGTGTCAAGCGGAGGAACAATTCATTCATATGACGTCCCGCCATACATTAGGGGCGCAATAGACGGAAAAGCGTCGAAGAAAAAAGCGAAGCTGCTGACTTTAATGGAAAAAGCGGAGTTTTTGTTTATTTTGGAAACAATAAAAACGTTAAACGAAAAAGGAGAGCCAGCCAGCAGACGGATCATTTCCGAACACAGCAAAAACACCCAAACGTCGTTAACTCCTCAGCAGGTCAGAAGCCGACTCGACTATTTGGAGAAAAAAGATTATGTCACAAAAAGCCGTGGACGCGCCGGCACTAAAATTACGTTAGAGGGCTTGAGCTTTTTAGAAACGCTGAAAAATCAAATGATCTAGCGATCGAAAGGAGAATGCACTTGTTTACAATCAAAGAAGAGATCGCCAATGCAATTACACATGGCATCGGTGTACTCTTATCCATACCCGCACTAGTTTTTCTGATCATATTTGCAGCTAATTACGGCTCCGCATGGGATATTGTCAGCTTTACGATATTCGGTGTCTCTATGTTGCTGCTTTATCTAAGCTCCACACTGCTTCACAGCATCACACATAAAAAAACGAAGGATATTTTGGAGATTATTGATCATAGCGCCATTTACGTTCTGATCGCCGGAACCTATACGCCTTTTTTGCTGGGCCCGCTGAAAGGCACGCTCGGCTTCACCCTGCTGGTTATCGTATGGTCACTTGCCCTAGGCGGAATCGTTTTTAAAATTTTCTTCGTGAAACGCTTTATCTTATTGTCAACCTTAGTGTATTTGATCATGGGGTGGCTGATGATTATCGCGGTTAAACCTTTATATGCTTCGCTGAGCGGAGCGGGATTCAGCCTTCTTTTTCTCGGCGGCATTTTATACTCTGTCGGAACCATCTTTTACATTTGGAAAAAGATCCCCTTCCATCACGCCATTTGGCACAGCTTTGTATTAGGCGGAAGCGCTGCGATGTTCTTCTGCGTGCTGCTTTATTGTGTGAAGGTGCCGTTCATGTAGTAACAGAAAAGCGCAGTCTTAAAGACTGCGCTTTTTTATGCACGTAATTGCTTTTCATTTGCAGGTATATAAGCTTTTGAAAATGACAATTCAATGTCTGCCGGTTTTAAACGTTTAAAAATCGATCCCTTTTGCAGGTCATCTGTCCCTTTCGTTTCCACCATCACCAACGGAAGATGATAGCGGGCTGCAAGTTCAACAGGATCTATAGAACCATCTAATGAAAGAATCAGGCTTTGTCCTTTTTCAAGCTGTTTCGTCACATCTTCATATACCTTTTCTGAACTGCCGTCTGCAATCACATCCATCCGATTAAGCCATTGCCCAATAAAAGGCAAGCGAAATACTTTTGGATTAGCGATAAAGCCGGCCGGTTCCTCAATATATCCAGCAATTAAAGCCAGTTCAGCCAAACGCAAATGGGGATGCACATACAAAACAGGACCGCGCGGTATTGATTCAAGCTGATGGATCGTCACAACTGAACCGGTGATGCCGATGCAGCCTTCCATAAACGCCTTTGGCTGTTCATAGACAAGAGTCATCTGTTTTTTGTATGACAGTCGGGGGTCAAGCATCGTTTGATTAAATAATTGTTTCATATTTTTTAACAGCATATACACAATATAAACCACTAGCAAGCTGTAACGAACCAATTAAAATCCTCCCGCTTCAGAAGAATTCTTTTTTTCATACATTAGAAATTCGTAATCGTACGGGTTTTTTTCGTCCTTGATCCCCTGTTCAGAAGAAACCAGCTTCCAATTGGTTTCATCAAATTCAGGGAAGTGACGGTCACCCTCAAACTCGTGATGAATTTTGGTCATATACAGTCTGTCAGCATAAGGGAACAGCTCTGTATAGAGCTGAGCCCCTCCGATCACAAAGCATTCCTCAGAGCCTGAACAAATGTCCAGCACATCCTTTAATGAACTGACAACCGTGCATCCCGGAAATTCTGAAGCCGGTGCTGATGTGACAACAATATTTTTCCGGTTTGGAAGCGGACGTCCAATCGATTCATATGTTTTTCGGCCCATAATGATTGAATGGCCCGATGTTACTTTTTTAAAGTACGCAAGATCATTGGGCAAATGCCACGGCAAATCATTGTCTTTGCCGATCAGCCTGTTGGCATCCATCGCAAAAATGAACGAAATCATACGCTTACCGCTCCTTTGATATGAGGATGCGGATCATAATCCTCGATGATAAAGTCCTCAAATGCAAAGTTGAAAATAGAATCAATCTCCCTGGCGAAACGAAGCTTCGGAAGCGGACGAATGTCTCTTGTCAGTTGCAAATTGACTTGTTCAATATGGTTTTGATAAATATGGACATCGCCAAATGTATGAATAAACTCTCCCGGTTCAAGCCCAGTCACATGAGCAATCATCATGGTTAGCAGGGCATAAGAAGCAATGTTAAACGGCACACCGAGGAAAACATCGGCAGAGCGCTGATACAGCTGACAGGATAGCTTGCCGTCAGACACGTAGAATTGGAACAGGCAATGGCACGGCGGCAACGCCATTTTATCAATTTCAGCAACATTCCAGGCGCTGACGATTAAGCGTCTGGAATTCGAATTTGTCTTAATATCTTCAATAAGACGGGAAATTTGATCAACGGTTTCGCCGTCAGCTCCCCGCCAAGAACGCCATTGCGAACCGTATACAGGCCCGAGTTCACCGTTTTCATCAGCCCACTCATTCCAGATCCGCACTCCATTTTCCTGCAGATAGCGTACATTGGTATCCCCTTTTAAAAACCAAAGCAATTCATGTGCAATTGATTTAAAGTGGAGTTTTTTAGTGGTCAGCATCGGAAAGCCTTCCTGTAAATTAAATCTCATTTGATACCCGAAAGTGCTGATTGTTCCGGTCCCTGTCCGGTCTCCCTTTTTTTCGCCATGCTCTAAAACATGCCTGCATAAATCCTTATACTGTTTCATTTTTTTCATCCTTTAAAAGTAGTCTTCTAGTAGTGTAACACAATAAAAAATCATTTCTGAACCCAGAAATGATTTTTTTATAGTCAGCTGACGACAGGCTTTTCATCCTGTTCTTTTTCTTCATCTTGCAGATCCTGATGCGTATGGGCAATCCTGCTCGCCGCTGCTGCTGCAAGTGCTGCCACAATATCATCCAAAAAGGTATGGATACCGTCTGGGCTTTCATCAAGTTCCTTAATAATTCCAATCTTTTCTTTATCCAAATAACCGAAGTTGGTCAAACCGATCGACCCGTACACATTGACGATTGAAAGCGGGATAATTTCATCTATGCCGTAAAGCGGTTCATCCGTTTCAACAAGGTGCTGCAGCGGTTCAGGAAGCAATTTCTGCTCAGCAAGCTGATCAAGCGCAAGTCCTGTTAATACAGCATGAATAATTTCACGTTTATTCAGCACTTTTTCTACATTCTCCATACATACACTGAGCGGCAGATTTGGATTATATTTTTCCTGAAGCTTTTGAACAATCTGCGCAATATCTTCTATCATAACGCCCCGTTTGTTCAGCATATCTTTTGTTATATCGACCATTTCATTCATTGTGTACTTTTTCATGTCTAATGGCATCTCCTTTACGCACTCATCCAGTTGGGAGGCGTGTTGCGGTCCCAGTAAATACTCCCAAGCTCATGATGTGATTGAAATCCATCTTCTGCTGTATGAAAGTGAAAATTAAACCAGTAGCCGTCATGAGGCGGGTGGTCTCTGCGCACATGGAATCTGAGGAGATCTTCTCCAGTCGTCCGATTGTAAACGTTGAAAATTTTTTCCGTTTTGCCTGCTGAAGGCTTGCTTGAGATCACAACATCCTGATATGCCTCATCATCTTGCAATGTCGCTAAAAAATCGCTAATCACATTTTCGATTTTCGGCAGGATCTCATTCCGATAGTCATCCTCAATGACAGGAGCGATTTTGCTGCCGAATTTCAAAAAGGATTGATCCTCAGCGCTGTCAAGGAGCTGTTCCTTGTACGATTGAAAAAGCAGTTCAGGATCTCGCCTGTCTTCCGACTCATAATCATCATACAGGTCATGCTCATCATAAAAAGCGGTGTAATCATTCTGCTCAAGACTGCTCGGCTGTCCGGAGGGCTTGTCCGCCATAAGAGCAGCCGGAGGAGATACGAGCCCGAACGTTACGATGGTAAATAAAACCACAAGGGTCTTTCTCATCCACAATTTCATGACTGCTTATTCCTCTCTATTTTATTGTCATGTTTCTCTTATTTTAGCACACCCGAAACATGCAAGTCATGTACTATATGAAACTGATATGGAAATTAGGAGATTCGTTGCTTTGCCACATGTGTAAAAACGCTTACAATATACTATGAAAGGAGGCTTTCCGCATGATTGACGCTTTGTTTGCCACAGTTTCACTCTTAACTTTGTTATACTTTGTCGTCATGGAAGTCACCGATTAACAGAAAGCCCGTGAGAGTAATCACGGGCTTGTTTTACTTGCAGTTTGAATAACACCATAATGAAACAGTGCTGTTTTTCTTTTCATGACGTAAAAACCAAACTGTTCAAATCGCGGGCTTTTCCAGTGGTCTTTAAGCACTACGCTTTTTCTGGCAGCGCGCACCGCTTCTTCGATACACCCTTCATGCAAAACTGAATCCTCTGCCAAATCCCGTAAAGGTGCGATGCCGTCAGACGTATCTACAGGCTCATGAAACATTGGATCGAAATAAATTACATCAACAGAGTCGTCAGGAAGCTGCTTGATATATTCAAAGCAATCCCCATTCTTCACTTGGATTCTTCTCATTGCAGCTTGAAGCTCTTCTATGTCCGTTTCCCATGAATGCAGTCCCGTCCTCACCAAAACGGATACAAGATGGTTTTTTTCGATCCCAATCACAGAGCCCGTTTCGCCTACTGCCATACTTGCGATAATGGCATCTGAACCCAGTCCGAGTGTGCAATCTAAAAACGTATCCCCTTCCGATAAACCAGCTGCCCGAAGCATCGGCTCTTGCTCCCCCCGTAAGAAGCGTTTGGCTCTAAACATCGCTGTATTAGGATGAAAAAAGAATTTGGCACCTTGTTTCGTATAAAGTTCAAACCGCTCTTTGCCAATCACAAGCAAATCACGTTCAGCTGACTTCAGAAGGTTTTCAACGGTTTGTTTATTTCGGCCGCAATATGGCATGCCCAGCTCTTTAGAAAGCTGCTTTGCGGTTTTTATGGTGTGTTCAGTCGGTCTATAGCTTGTTGTTATCATCTTCTGTACTCCCAAAAAGAAAATGCCCGGAAAACGGGCATTTAGCAGTGTGCATCGAAGGCAGAGGTCAGATTTTTCATGATCTCTTCCATATCGTGTCCTTCAATTTCATGACGCGGAATAAAATGTACGACTTCTTTGCCTTTCAAAAGAGCCATTGACGGTGAAGAAGGCTCCTGGCCAGTAAAATACTCACGCATTTTTGCAGTAGCTTCTTTATCTTGGCCCGCAAATACAGTCACCGTATTGTCAGGTGTTTTATCGTGCTGGAGGACTGCCTGTGTTGCCGCAGGACGCGCAAGGCCTGCCGCACAGCCGCACACAGAGTTAACCACTACAAGAGTTGTGCCCTCTGCCTTTTCCATAAAGTTTTCTACTTCTTCCGCTGTTGTTAATTCTTCAAAACCTGCTCCAGTCAGCTCGCGGCGCATCGGTACGACAAGCTGGCGCATGTATTCTTCATAAGCCATTGACATAAAAAAAGCCCCCTCTATTATCCTTCATCTGAAGTAAAGGATACTATAGAGAGGGCTGGATTTCAAATGTTCACGACTTAAAATAGGAGAAAGTGATTCCGGCTGTCTAGATTTTCATGATACCGCCGGTGTTGGCACTTGTCACCAGTTTAGAATAACGGGCCAAGTAGCCGGTTTTGACCTTAGGTTCAAAACCTTTCCAGTTCGCTTTCCGTTTTTCCCATTCTTCCTCTGGCACTTGTACATCCAAGATACGTTTTTCAATATCAACGATGATATGATCTCCGTTTTCAACAAAGGCAAGCGGTCCTCCCTCTGCGGCCTCTGGTGAAACGTGGCCGATCGAGAGGCCTCGAGAGGCTCCGGAAAAACGTCCGTCCGTAATCAATGCCACTTTTGGCCCGAGTCCCATCCCAACGATCTGGGAAGTAGGCGCCAGCATTTCCGGCATTCCAGGTCCGCCTTTTGGCCCCTCGTATCGGATGATGACGACGTCGCCTTCTTTTACTTTCCGGTTGATTATGCCGTCAAGCGCCTCATCCTGAGAATCAAATACGACAGCCGGACCTTCGTGTCTCGTAATTCCGTTCTGTACGCCGCCCGTTTTAATGATAGCGCCGTCTGGAGCCAGATTGCCGAATAAAACAGCAAGGCCGCCCTTTTCAGTGAATGGTTTATCCAGCGGATGGATGACGTCATAATCCTTCACTTCATGTCCGGCAATGGTTTCTCCAAGTGTTTTTCCTGTAACAGTCAGCGCGTCTAAATGAAGCGCTCCTTCTTTCTTGGAAAGCTCATTCAGCGCCGCTGACACGCCGCCCGCTTCATGAAGATCTTCAATAAACACATCTGATGCAGGAGCCAGCTTGGCCAAATGCGGCACACGCTCAGCGACTTCGTTAATGCGTTCTAAAGAGTATTCAACGCCGGCTTCGTTTGCTAGAGCAAGCGTATGAAGAACGGTATTTGTTGAACCGCCGAGCGCCATATCCAGTGCAAAGGCGTTATCAATCGCTTTTACTGTGACGATATCACGCGGTTTGATATCCTTTCGAATCGTTTCCATTAATTGCGCAGCCGATTTTCTGACAAACTCTTTTCGTTCCGGTGATGTCGCGAGAATGGTTCCATTACCCGGCAAAGCTAGTCCAAGTGCTTCGGACAGACAGTTCATTGAGTTTGCTGTAAACATTCCAGAGCAAGACCCGCACGTTGGGCATCCGAACTGCTCTAGTTCTTGAAGCTCATTTTCATTGATTTTTCCGGCTTGGTAAGCGCCTACCCCTTCGAATACTGAGGAAAGGGAGATTTTGCGCCCGTCACTTGTTCTTCCTGCCGCCATCGGCCCGCCGCTGACAAAAATCGTTGGAATATTGATGCGCATTGCCGCCATAAGCATTCCCGGCGTGATTTTGTCACAGTTCGGAATACAGACCATTCCGTCAAACCAGTGCGCGGATACGACCGTTTCCACAGAGTCGGCAATGATTTCACGGCTCGGCAGCGAATACCTCATACCGATATGCCCCATCGCGATGCCGTCATCTACTCCGATGGTATTAAATTCAAACGGTACGCCCCCGGCTTCTCTGATTGCTTCTTTTACGATTTTCCCAAACTCCTGCAAGTGAACATGACCGGGAACGATATCAATGTATGAATTACAAACCGCAATAAACGGTTTGCCGAAATCCTCCTCTTTTACACCTGCTGCACGAAGCAAACTGCGGTGCGGTGCTCTATCGATTCCTTGTGTGATCATGTTACTGCGTAATTCTGCCATGGTGATCCTCCTAAATACTTTCAATTGTTAGACTGGATTTTATTTTAACAATTTTCAGTTTATTTGTGGGCTGTTTTTGCAAAAAGATAAAATACAGGCCGCCCTCGCCTTAATTGTTTCCTTCATGTTTTTATATTCATATAGTTTTCTGTCGATGCGAACCCTCCAACTATTAATATTGTTACTTACTATAAATAGTTTTCGGGCATTTTTCAACAATATTCGAAATAATTTTTATAAAAAGTGAATTCACAAAAAAAGGTGCATGATCTGCACCTTTTTCTTTCTATTCTCCTTTTTTTCTGCTCTCTGTCATTTGTTTCCAAACTGAACCTTTTGCTTCTTCTCCATGCTCAATACGCTCAAGCGCCATTTTCACTTGAAGGCTGACCTCGAATTCGGGATCATCTTCGGCAGCGCGCAAAGCTTCAATTGCACTTTCATCGCCGACTTCGTATAGGAACATAGCCGCACGCCAGCGAACAAGCTTGCTGGAGTCGCTTAACGATTTGATCATAGCAGGAATGGCTTGAGGGTCGCCGATATCAGACAGGCAGTCTCCGGCCGTTCTTCTCACTGAGACAGCTTTGTCTTCAAGTGCCTTATACAATAAAGGAAGAACATCAGGTGTTTCAACCATCCCTAAATACACAACAGCCTGTCTTCTGATGGACACCTTGGGATCATCCAATGCTTTCTGTAAAACCGGGATATCCTCCTCTTTCGGATCCATCTGCTCGAGATGTGCATAACGCTTTTTCCAGTCCTCATCATCCAGCATATCAAGCGTTACTTTATACGATTTGCGCTGTACAGCTTGTTTTGCTTCGCCCTTTCCCTGAGCGGCTGCTTCTGTCAGCCGTTTCAGCCGTTCATCACTGTATGCGGCCTGAAGCTCTTCTGTCACGTCATGACCGATTTCATTAAAGTCGCCGAATCTGACGCCTTGTTCTTTCCAGGCCCGCTCAAACACAACATTTGAAGCTTCAGATCTGAGTTTTAAGATCGCCTGCTGAAAGCGTTCAGGTAACCCGAAGCGCTCTTCCCGCTCCCCATCCGTCAATTTGACCTGCATAGGAATGCCGCTGAACATCTGCACAAAAACTTTCACCTCTCCAAAAGACTCTTGATCAGAGCGGTTTTCTTCTGCACTTTCAGTACTTTCCATCCCAAATGCTGAACGGACTTTCGGTAAAATGTCTTTCCAGTCGTATCTTGCGTTCCGTTCAACAGCAAGAAAATCAGCGACGTGGTAGACACCTTTAACCCCTTCTATGTTAAGGATTTCCGCTATAACAGGCGGTGCGCCTTCTGCTTGATCCGGTTTATAGTTATTGCTTTTGCCCGCCGGAAGCTCTTCCGTTAAGATGACCTTCATTGTATTCGGGCTTGGCGTAGGTTCAATTGATTTTATCTTCATGATCGTCCTCCTATAGCATATCTGTGACTTATTCTATCATAGTCACAGCAAGCCTTCTATTACGACGTTTTGGCATCAATCTCGGGTATGTCTTTTTCTAATTGGCGGACAAAATGGATCATAAAATCATGTCTTTCTTCTGCCAGTTCCCGTGCAGTGTCTGTATTCATCATATCTTTCAGCCGCAGCAGCTTATGAAAAAAATGAGCGTAGGCGCTTTGATCATCTCCATAAAGGCTGTGGCCTTTTGCGCCCGCAAACATAAAAGTTCTCGCAATACCGACAGCACCGATCGCATCAAGCCTGTCAGCGTCCTGTACGGCTTTCCCCTCAATTGAGAGCGGCTCTTCCGCCAGCTTTTCCCTGTCCCGAAAGGACATCCTTCTGATAATATCAATCACTCTGTCAGCAGCCTCTTTTCCAACTCCGAAAAAAACGAGCTGTTCATAAACTTCACTCACTGAAAGCCTGACCGTGTCAGGCAGCTTGACATCAATTAAATCATGAACCAAAGCCGCCGTTTCAACAATGAACAAATCCGCATTTTCCTTTTCTCCAATATACACAGCAAGATCTGCAACTCTTGATACATGATGCCAATCATGTCCAGAGCTTTCACCGGTAAGGACAGATTGAACCCATGTCCTGATTTGCTCTGTCTGCTTCAATTCCTTCACAAAAACACCCTCTTTATTGCCCTAATAGCTTCACGATAACGTCTTCCAGCTCTTTCGGATTTGTATTGGGAGAATATCGGCCAACGATTTCTCCATTTCTGTCCACTACAAATTTTGTGAAATTCCACTTGATCGCCTTAGTTCCCAGCATCCCTTTCGCATGCTCTGTCAAATACACAAACAGCGGGTGGGCATTTTTCCCGTTTACTTCCACTTTTGAAAACATAGGAAATGTAACACCGTAATTTGTTTCGCAAAAATCCTGTATGTCTGCCTCGTCACCAGGCTCTTGGTTCATAAATTGATTGCAGGGGAACCCTAAGATCTCCAGGCCCTCCTGCTGATATGTATCATATAACTCCTGAAGCTGCTTCAATTGCGGAGTAAAACCGCATTTACTCGCTGTATTCACGATCATCAATACCTTTCCGGCAAAAGGCTGAAGTGTCATGTCTTTCCCTTTTATTGTACGTACCTTCATATGATATATAGACATGTAAGTCCCTCCTATCTCTGGTGCTGATTATTTTACCTTTTTTATATCTCAATTCAAAATGCAAACATCATTTATCAGAACTCTTAAGAAAAGAGTCAAATGAACCTTAAATTCATGTGGCTCATTTTTTATCTTAATCATTCTATAAAACATTACATTTACCTTCTGAGATACATCATGGAAAATCATTTTACAGTGAAACCAAAAGGCGTATCTATGCGTTTTATTTAAAGAGTTTTCCGTTGTTTCCCCATCACCCCTTATAGATAGATTGAAAATTGGCGTGAAAATTCCTATAATGAAGAAAATTAAACGGGGAAATGATGGAGGTGGCACGTTGCCTATTAATATACCAACACACCTGCCGGCAAAACAGGTGCTTGAGAGTGAACATATATTTGTAATGGATGAAAGCAGAGCATTTCATCAGGATATCCGGCCGCAAAAAATTATCATATTGAATTTGATGCCGAAAAAAATCCAAACAGAGACTCAGCTTCTCAGATTGCTTGGAAATTCGCCTTTACAGGTTCATTTTACATTTTTAATCCCAAGCACACACACGCCGAAAAATACTGCAAGAGAACACCTTGACGAATTTTACACGACTTTTTCCAATATCCGTCACAAGAAGTTTGACGGCATGATTATCACCGGTGCGCCGATCGAGCATTTGGCGTTTGAAGAGGTTTCTTATTGGGAAGAGCTCAAAGAGATCATGGAGTGGAGCAAAACGAATGTCACTTCAACCTTGCATATTTGCTGGGGCGCTCAAGCAGGTTTGTACTACCATTACGGTGTGGAAAAAATTCACATGTCGAAAAAGATCTTCGGTGTGTTCGAACATACCGTTCTTTCAAAACACGAAAGATTGGTAAGAGGTTTTGACGAGCTATACTACGTGCCGCATTCCCGGCATACAGATATAAATATGGAACAGCTTCAAGCAGTGCCCGAGTTAAATATTCTATCCGCATCAAAGGAAGCTGGGGTTTGCTTAATTGTGTCAAAAGACGAAAAACAAGTCTTTTTAACAGGGCACCCCGAATATGATACAAATACGCTTCTTCAAGAGTATGAAAGAGATCTGGAACGAAGCCTTTCTACTGTCGAGGCGCCTAAACATTATTTTGCAAAAGACAGCGAAGAGCCAGTGAATCGCTGGAAAGCGCATGCGACATTATTGTTTATGAACTGGCTGAATTATTACGTTTACCAAGAAACTCCTTACGAATGGGACTAATTTTTCTTTTTTTAGTGATACGCTGAGCAAAAAATATGATAAAATACATCTGATTCAGTCTGCGTATAACAAAAATTTAAAATACTGGAATCCAAATCATTTAAAATTAGCTTAATTTTTTCACTGCATTAATAATTCAATTATGTATTTGTGTTATGTTTATGTATAGACAATAACTCCTTACGATGCATGAAGCTTGCTTGTTGTTGATTACATTGAGGTGAATTTACTTGAATACCAATAAAAGAGTATTAATTTTGACTGCAAATTACGGAAATGGACATGTGCAGGTAGCCAAAACGCTTTACGAGCAATGTGTACGTCTCGGCTTTCAGCATGTAACAGTTTCTAATTTGTACCAAGAGTCAAATCCGATTGTTTCAGAGGTAACTCAGTACCTTTATTTAAAAAGCTTCTCAATCGGGAAACAGTTTTATCGTTTGTTTTATTACGGAGTTGACAAAATCTATAATAAACGTAAATTTAATATTTACTTTAAAATGGGTAATAAACGATTGGGCGAACTTGTCGAGGAACATCAGCCCGATATTATTATTAATACATTTCCGATGATCGTCGTGCCCGAATACAGACGCCGAACAGGAAGAGTCATCCCTACCTTCAACGTTATGACTGATTTTTGCCTTCATAAAATTTGGGTTCACGAAAACGTGGATAAATATTATGTGGCGACAGATTATGTGAAGGAAAAACTGCTGGAGATCGGCACTCATCCAAACAACGTGAAGATCACCGGAATTCCAATCAGGCCGCAATTTGAAGAATCCCTGCCGGTGGAGCCGATCTATAAAAAGTACAATCTTTCACCAAACAAAAAAGTGCTTCTTATTATGGCAGGCGCCCACGGTGTTCTAAAGAACGTAAAAGAGCTGTGCGAAAATCTTGTCAAAGATGATCATGTGCAAGTGGTTGTCGTGTGCGGGAAAAATACAGCTTTAAAGGAATCTTTAAGTGAGCTTGAAGCAGAAAACGGTGACAAATTAAAAGTTCTTGGCTATGTGGAGCGCATCGATGAGCTGTTTCGAATCACAGATTGCATGATTACAAAACCTGGGGGCATTACTTTGACAGAAGCAACTGCCATCGGTGTGCCTGTCATTCTGTACAAACCCGTGCCTGGACAGGAAAAAGAAAATGCAAACTTCTTTGAAGATCGCGGAGCTGCGATTGTCGTGAACCGTCATGAAGAGATTCTCGAGTCAGTCACTTCCCTTCTTGCAGATGAAGATACCTTACAGCGCATGAAGAAAAACATTAAGGAGCTTCATTTAGCAAACTCCTCTGAAGTGATCTTAGAGGATATCCTGAAGGAATCAGAAATGATGACATCCAAACAAAAAGCCAAAGCGCTATCTTAATGATGTTCATAGAGAGCACACGAAAATCGTGTGCTCTTTTTATTTATATTCACCCATCTATAAAAGCGGTTACATTTTTTTGTGAAACTTGCCCTTCTTTTGAAAAATAAGCAGTTTCGCAACTTGACGGGTGCTCCCAGATGGTGTATAGTTGAACCATCATTTAACAATGAATCAACGTTAAATGATGACAAAATTTTTTTTAGCACACGGGTGCTACAGTACTAGGAGGAATTAAGCAATATGCAAAACGGTAAAGTAAAATGGTTCAACAACGAAAAAGGATTCGGCTTCATTGAAGTTGAAGGCGGAGACGATGTATTTGTTCACTTCACAGCTATCGAAGGAGAAGGATACAAATCATTAGAAGAAGGACAAGAAGTTTCTTTTGAAATTGTCGAAGGTAATCGTGGACCTCAAGCTTCTAATGTTGTAAAACTCTAAACTCAATACATGACGACAAATAGAGGAGAGGCATTTGCCTCTCCTATTTGATTTTCATCTGAATTTCAATAGCCAAAATATTTTGTTTGCACCTCTGTTCAATCTCTGCAACATGCTTTTCCATTGACGGCTTCCCTTTTTTCGCGATATCCGCCAGTTCTTCTAAATCACTGTATATTTCTATAAATGTTTTGTGAAGGATCGACTTCAAGTCTTTATCATCCATAGCTGCGTTCCCCTTCTCTGCCAAGATACCTCAAATAGTAAAGCAGACCTATTTATTCTGGTTCAATAGTTATATCGGCTTATTTTTATTTTATTTTCTATTTTGGTACATAAATTTCAAAAAAACTCTGCAAAATAGTTGCGGAGGTGTTTTTTGTGACATCAGAATTTCATAAAGAGGATCAGACTGGATTTACTGATAAGCGGCAGCTGGAACTAGCGGTGGAAACAGCGCAAAAAACGACAGGAGCTGCGACGAGAGGTCAAAGCACAACATTAGTCGATTCCGCATACCAAGCTATTGAAGATGCAAGAGAACTGTCACAATCTGAAGAGCTGGCAGCTCTCGATGATCCTGAATTTGTTCAGCAGCAACAGCAGCTGCTGGATGATAGCCAGCATCAGCTTGATGAATTCAAAGAATAAAAACCGCAGCTTCTGCGGTTTTTATTCTTTAGTGATTGGTTAAGACATCGCCGTATGCTTTCAGCTTTTCACCAACCGTACATTTATTAATACAAAATGAATGCGCATAGGTTTTGCCAAATTCCTTGCGAAACTGCTTCTTAATAAAACAATCCTTGCAGTATTCATCGTGCAGTTCTGTCAGTTCTTTAAAAATCATTTTCTTATCCAATATCGTCATCTCCGTTACGGTCTAATTTCGTGTGGCTTTCTACGAATTGATGGGATAGAATCTTTTTAGCGAGGCCGTCAGCTTCCTGGTTGTCTTTCCGCTGTATGGTTTCGTAGGTTGGAGTAAGCTTCAGCGATTCAAGGAGTGCTTCTATTTTGTCCAGCCATTCATTATGCGACGGATCATAGCAAGGCCAGCTGCCGTCAAGCTGATTCAGCACAACGAGTGAGTCCCCTTTGATCGTAATTGAATTTCTGCTTGCCCCAAGCTCTCTTACTTCTCTTATTGCTTCATATAGCGCCGCGTATTCAGCTTCATTATTGGTTTTCAGCCGGAAGCTTTTATTTTTTCTCAAGCGATGCCGGATTCCTCCCAATGAATAATAAATGACGATTCCGAGTCCGGCCAGTTCGCTCTCCTTATCGAAACTGCCGTCAAAATAAACAGTAATATCATCAGGCTCTTGAGCAAGCTCCTCGGTCAGCTTTTCCAATTCCTTCAGCGTCCAGCTGCCGCCTTTCTCGTCTTCAAACTCGAGCTCTTTCATGTATGGAAAACGGCCGAGTTCTCTGGCTAGCATACGTGCTTGCTGAGCAGTCAGCCAGTTTTCACCCAAAAATGAGACGGATCCCGTCCCTTTTGCTTCTATTTTTATATGCGGTCTGAGCTTCATTACGATCACCTTACCATTCATTAGTTGCCGGGCTTGTGCTATAATCAAACCAATCTAATCCCGGAAAGGAAGCTTTTTCATTTTGTTTAATAATTCGTTTTGGATCATTTTTGCGATCATTCATTTTATCATTGTTCTTTTATTTTATAAAGGATTTGGCAAAATGGGACTGTTTGTTTGGATCGGTTTTGCGACAGTCTGCGCCAACCTTCAAGTCGTCAAGACAGTCGAACTGTTTGGCTTAACAGCAACGCTCGGGAATGTGATGTACGGCACAATCTTTTTTGCGACAGATGTGCTGAATGAAAAATACGGACCGGCTGAAGCCAAAAAAGCGGTATGGCTCGGATTCTCAACGCTCCTGACGCTGACATTTGTCATGCAGGGCGTACTGCTTTTCGAACCGGCTTCCAGTGACATATCACAAACAGCGCTGGAAACGATTTTTGGCTTTCTTCCACGAGTTGCGTTAGGAAGTCTGCTTGCCTTTATCTTCAGCCAAACGCTGGATGTTTATGTATATTCGGCAATTAGAAGGATATTTCCTTCTGATCGGCTTTTATGGCTCAGAAACGGCGGCAGTACAGCAGTCAGCCAGCTGTTTGATACACTGATATTTACTGGTGTCGCTTTTTTCGGCATTTATCCGGCAGGCGTTTGGCTTCAAATTTTTATTTCTACATATTTGATTAAGTTTGCGGTATCTTTGATTTCATTGCCTTATGCTTATGCAGCGAAAAAAATGATACCGAATGATGAAAGGAGTTCATAATGCCTACAGAAATTTATGTAGACGGCGCAAGCGCCGGTAATCCCGGGCCTTCCGGTGTCGGCATTTTTATCAAACATGAAGGAAAAGCAGAATCTTTCTCTATTCCAGTCGGAATGCATACAAACCAGGAAGCGGAATTTCTTGCATTAATTGAAGGGATGAAGTTATGTGCAGAGCGCGGGTATCAATCTGTTTCCTTTCGAACCGATTCAGATATTGTGGAACGGGCCGCTGAGTTTGAAATGGTCAAAAATAAAACATATCACCCGTATGTAGAAGAAATCATCCGATTAAAAGCGGCCTTCCCTCTTTTTTTCATCAAATGGATACCGGGCAAGCAAAACCAAAAAGCCGACCAGCTGGCAAAAGAAGCGATTCGGCTGAATGATAAGAATTAAATCTCGATCAATGGTCATCCTAATGACGAGGTGAACAAACATGAAAAAGAAAGATAAAGGCCGGCTGACCGGCGGTGTGACTCCGCAAGGCGACCTGGAAGGCAATACACATGACGACCCTAAAACAGAGCTTGAGGAAAGAGCCAAAAAAAGCAATACAAAACGCTAGAGAAGATCTTACACGATCTCTCTAGCGTTCAGCTTTTCGAGCATACGCTCAATTCCTTTGATTTGGTGGCGGCGAAGCATGTCAGCCGCCTGCTCCATTTGCAGTGTAAATAGAGCGTCTTTCAGTGTGCAGACCAGCGGCACAGAGCAATGAATTTCCGCAAGCTTCCTCGACATCTCCAAATCGCTCAAACCTTGCTGAATTTTCCCCTGCTGTCCCTTCGGAAGAAAAGAAAGATTTTCTAATAAACGGTCAATCGTTTCGTATTCACGAATCAGTTTGTAGGCTGTTTTTTCTCCAATCCCTTTGACGCCAGGATAGTTATCACTGGAATCACCCATAAGCGCTTTAATATCAATCAAAGCTTTCGGCAGGACGCCTGTTTCTTCATAAAAAGTCTCTTTTGTATAGACTTTATAATTTCCGATTCCTTTTTGGAGCAAGGCCACACTCACTTCATCCGTTAACAGCTGAAGTAAATCTCTGTCCCCTGTTACGATTGTAATGTCAGCTTCATTTGCAAATAAATCGGCAAGAGTTCCGATACAATCATCCGCTTCATACCCGGCAAAGCCGATGTTCATGATCCCAAGCTCAGCGGCCGCTTCCTTTGCCAAATCAAACTGCGGAATAAGCTCTACAGGCGGTGCGCTGCGGTTCGCCTTATAATCTTGGAACAGGTCATTTCGATACGTTTTGCTCCCCATGTCCCAGCAGCAGACGACATGTGTAGGCTGGAATGTTTCCACAGCTGTGATCAAATGCTTTAAAAACCCGTTGACGCCGTTCGTCGGCACCCCGCTGTCATTTATCATAAAGTTGCGATGCACGGCCGTGGCAAAAAACGCCCGGAATAAAAGAGCCATGCCGTCAACTAGCAATAGTTTATTATTATTCATAAGATAACTCCCTTTTCTTTCATTCTTTCTATTTTACCATAAAGCAGCCCAAAAATAAAAAACAGCATCTCTTCGATTAGAGATACTGTTTTAATAACATCAGTCGTTGTGTCTTTTGTTGCTGGCGATCAGCTTTTCAGCTTCGCGTCCTGCGTAAGAGTCAAAATGGGTTTGAAATCCGTTTTTCTTTTTGGCATTGTTATTCGCCTGTGCATTTCTGTTTCCCAGCTTTGTTCTGCCCAACATGAATCCCCCCTTACGTCGGATACACATAGTATATGCTTCCGGCAGGAGATTCACTCGCGACAGGATCATCCAGCTTACATACGGCTTACGTATTCTCTGACCATTTCCGTTGATACAAGGCGCCTTGTCGGTACGATCCCTTTTTTGGCGAGCTGATTGATCTGCTCGGTAATTTCATTAATCGCATCTGTAGTAAAAGGCTCATCGTTTTTGCATTTTGAAACCGCTTCTTCAATGGCCAGTTCACGCATGTTTTCAAGACGCATAAATGCTTTGACATGCTCGTGCTGTTTTGATGAATGTGCTGAAATTGCTTTATGTACCTCTGACATGAATCGTTCATCTCGCTTTCTATCATGACTTGAAATACAAGCCAACTGAATTTTACATTTTTATTGTATTGTCTGATCTTTGCCAAGAGATGCATGCTTGGTATGCCTTTTCTATTTCTTTCGCATGTTCCCCTTCCGCATATCCTCCTAAATACGTATCTTTTTGATCCTTTATTTGTGTCATTGCTTTTTCAGCCATATCTTCCTGCAAGCGTCTGAGGTGATCTGTGTAATGAGAGATAAGGCTTTCTTCTTCATTTTTCACCCAATCCTCTGTGATTTTCGTGAGTTTCAACCGTACAGCTTCGATGAAGGCCGCTTTTCCTTTTTGTTCAAAAAAGTGCTTCGGTGATTTGACCTCTTTTTGTTCCTGCTCGAAGGCACGTACATCTATTTTCGGTTCAACTTCCTTCAGCTGTATGCCAGTCGAATGCAGATCACCCGCATAAATGGAAAAATAACCGTCCGCGTTTAATGTTTTTTGAAAGCTTTCCAGCCACTCTTCGGTGATATGCCGCTCGATGAAACCGCTCATACGAACATCAAGTGTTTTGATTTCCTGAACATATTCAAACTGATACTCATGTAAGGCGGTTTTCATTGCCTTCCCGACGTTCTTTTTCCAATCCCCGTTCTGAAGCCCCGGATGAAATGCTGATTTTAGTAAATCATTCGCAAAAAAAGATAATCGCTGTGTTATGTGATAAAGCTGCTCTCTTGTATCTTTTTTTACCTTCTCAATGATGGTTTCTGAGTTCCGCCGTTTCTCGATTTCGGCTGCTGTCCGCTCAAATGACAGCATAAGGCGCTGTTTCTGCGCTTCCTTTTCTTCCTTGGACTGATGCTGTGATTGGTGAAGCTGGAAAACAGTTTCGCATAGTTTGTCTGCTTCCGAACTGAGTTGTGCAACTGCGGCTTTTTTTACATCAACTTCGATAAAACGGTCTAAGTGCGTTCTTACTTTCGGGAACTGGTTATAAAATAATTCCGATTTTCCCAGCAGTTCCTCCTTACTTGATACGGTAAAGAGCTGCGGACTATGAATCCCTTCTTTTACAAGCTCTGTGCTGACATAATCGGTCACTGTTTCCAGCTCTGATTTATCTTTCGCAAGGTCTGCTGCATTAATGACGAAAAACATTTTATCCATGCTGAGCGATTCTTTCACCAGCCCGAGCTTGCGCAAAAACGAACGGTCTCCTTTCGAGAAGGAGTGCTGATAATAGGTCATATAAAAAAACGCATCTGCATCTTTAATATATTGGAACGCCAGCTCTGTATGCCGTTTATTCATGCTGCTCGCGCCGGGCGTATCGACTATTGTAATCCCTTTTTCAGTCAGCGGGCAAGTATAATAGACCGTTACCTCTTTCACAGCGCAGGCCGTTGCCTCCTCTGCTACATACGGCTTTAATTCAGACAGCGGAATCGTTAATTTCTTTTGTTCCTGTATATATTGCTGATACTTTTCGTATGCAAGCAGGAAGTTGCTGATTAATTTATTGTGATCTTCCTGCATCCGGCTTTTTTTGACTGCCTTTTCCCACTTCTCTGTGAAAGAATGGCCTGTCGGTTCTTCTTGTATCCCGGTGAGCTGCAAAATGTCGGCCGTTATGTCATCCTCCGTCTTAAACACCACATCCGCTGTTTTGTTGATGTTGCCATTGGCTGGTTTTGTGATTTTGTTAATTGTGGCTGTGGTTGGCGTTGGTGAGGACGGCAGCACCCTTTCGCCGACAAGCGCATTGGCAAATGATGATTTCCCCGAGCTGAATCCTCCAAAGAGCGCAAGTGTAAATTTCCGTTCCTCAAGCCTTTTAATCCTTTCCCGAAAGGCTGAGGTTTGCTTTGACAGCATGCTGTACTCGCCTAAACGGTCAGATAATGTGTAAAAACGTTTGATCTGGTCTTGAAGCGGCAGTTCTTGCTCCATTTTGATTTCTGGTTTCTGTATTGTCTGCTGTGTCTGCTGGCCTTGACTTCGTTTCTGTTCTGGAGCCGCCACTGTTTTTTTCTTCGTTTTAAACCAGTCAGTGTCTATGTGCATTGGGCATGCTGACTCTTCTTCCCAAATGGCCCATAAGCGATCGGCTTTCTCGCGGGCATTATTCTCTAAACGGGCCTGTTCTTGGAGAAGGATAAGTTTTTCTGATTCCTGAATGAGCCGGCTATTGATCGTTTGCACGTCTTCGGAAACACGCTCTTTCACCATCGCGGCCAGCGCCTTTATGATGTCTGCCGCTTCTCTCTTCGCCTCTTTGCGGATAAGCTCTGCCAAGTCTTTTGTATATTGCAATACATATTCAGAAGAAAAAGCTGCACCATGCTTGACCGCGCGTTCAATGATGTCAATTTCAAGCGGAGTGCGATAGGCCTGAATCAGCTTTTCACTTTCAGCTGCATGAACATCAAATGCCTTAGCGAGTTTATGGAACGTGTCTATCATATGCCAATCCGCTTCGGCCTCTGTTCGTTTTGTCACATCAGAGAATAAAGCATTCCGTCTTCTATCTCTTTCCTGTGCAGTTTTTGCTTTAGAAAAGAAAAAGCCGGTTTTAAAAGAAGGCTCTCGCGATTCTAGAAATGCAGCTGCCAATTCACGCATTTCAAAAGGCGTCAGGTTGGCGTTTTTTAAAATGCGATTGATTTCTTCCTGCATCCTGTTTTCTGCCTCAGTCGCTTGTTTTGCTGCCTCATCCAATTGATTACCCAGCGATTGGACCAGATCAGTTTGTGTATTAAGCTGTTCAGCAAAGCTTGGACCGTCTGGTTCGTCTTTCAAAAGCATTTCGGTATGTTCCTTCAGCAGATTGCGGACTTTTTGTTCTGTTAAAGCCTGCAAATTGCTTTTTGATTGTTGTTTTATTCTTTTTAATTCTTCTCTCAGGCTCCCAATCTGATTGAATGGGTGATTTGGTTCTGTTACTGACGTAAAATAAAGTGATTCCTTTGAAATGCCTTCATTGCAAAGCATCTCCTCTACCTGTGTTTTATAGTCTTCAAAGTGTGTCTCCTTCTCATCATGCCGGTCAATTTGATTAACGATAAAATACACATTCGGAATGCTTTCTTTTATCGACCTGAGAAACTTAACATTTTCCTCAGCGTGCACGTGATTATAGTGAACGACGTAAAACAGCGCATCCGCCTGATGGAGTATAGACGCCGCCGACAGAAAATGCGCATCATCTGTTGAGTCAATCCCAGGGGTGTCAATATACGCAATTCCGGAGTCGATCTCAGTATACCGGTCAAAAATTTCAACGCTTTCAATTTGCTCGCCGTCTTTGCAATATTGCTGCACCTTGTCTTTCTGATAAGCCCCCTTCAGCTCTGCGCATGCTCCGTCTGTTGTATGAAGCCGAACACGCTTTTCCCCGTTTCTGATCACAACAAGGTTAGCACTTGTCGGAATCGGGCTTGTCGGCAAAATATTTTCCATTAACAGGCAGTTCAGCAGTGAAGATTTCCCCGCTGAATAATGCCCGGTAAATGCGATATAAATCTCTTCATCAGCCGCTTTTTTCATGACTGCTGCCAGTTTAGCAGCCCTTTGTTCATCTTGATTCTCGATGAATTGCTTATAAATTTCACCTGTTTTGTGCAAAAGCTCTTTTCTGTTATGTTCTGTCATAAATCTGAACCCCTTTGTGCCGTTTCAATTGTGAATCTTTTTCGAAAGATCTGAATACATTCCCTTTCATTTTACACAAGAATGAGCCAAATTTCTTTAAGAGAATAGAAAAAAGCCGCCATTACGGCAGCTTCTATAAAAGAAAATCTGCAACTTTGACAAGTTCCAGATTCATTAAACAGATTTATTAGAGATTCCTTTTAATACAAAACCAATTAATACACTATATGTACAAACCGCCCCAAGCAAAAACAGCATTGTCATTTGCTTCACCATCCTGATTGAGAATCTTTTTCAAATTCATTTTAACATGGGTGAGAATGATTTTCAATCGCTATTTTATGCTGTATTCCTCTAATGCTTTGTCTTCTGCACGAATTCTGACGGTTAACAAAACGGCATTTAAAATGGAAAACAGACACATGGTGACGTACGCTTGATATAGCAGCGGAATCAATAAGATTTCTAGTATAACAACGGTATAGTTTGGATGCCTCATCCATTTATAAGGGCCTTTTTTTACAAGCTCCGCACCTGGAACGACAAGGATTTTCGTATTCCAATATGCTCCTAAGGAACAAAGCGCCCAATACCGCACTGCCTGCACGATTAAAATAACCGCAGCGATACCGATCCACCAGCTTGACGGCTGTTTGTTCATCAGCAGCACCTCCACAATTAAAGACAGGAAAAAAAGGATGTGCATGATGATGATATACGGATAGTGGCTCTCGCCGAATTCGATCGCCCCTTGCTTCTTTACCTTTTGTTCATTTTGTCTGGCCACTGCCATTTCAGCTGCTCTTTGAGCAATGAGAATGGCGATCAACAACCAAAACATAAATCAAGCCCCCTTTTCCCAGCTGAATAACAGCAGCTCTGATGAAAATCCCGGCCCTAATGCGCCAATCAGTCCCCGTTCTGCTTCCTTTTTATGTCCGTTCAGCAGATGGTCTTTGATCACATACAATATTGTGGCTGAAGACATATTTCCGTGCTTTTGCAATATGCTTTGTGCAGATGAAAGCTTTTCCGGTGAAAGCTCGAGACTTTTGATGTATGCTTCAATCACTTTTTTTCCGCCAGGATGTGCCAAAAAAACACTGATATCAGTGAATGACAGCTGATGTTTGTCCAAAAAAACCTGTACATTTGTTTTGAGCCATTTTTCCACCAAAGTCGGAATATCTCTTGAGAAAATGACTTTGAATCCTTGACCTGTAAAATCCCAGCCCATGACATCTTCTGATTGTTTCATCAAAACAGATTGGGAATCTGTTACCTTTGGCGCAAGCTTCAGTTTTGACATCCTGCGGTCTGCCTTCTCCCCGCATAATAAGGCTGCAGCAATGCCATCGCCAAAAAGTGAGGTGCCGATAAGATTGCTTTTCGTTTTATCTTCCGGCTGGAATGTCAGGCTGCATAGCTCAGCAGCAATGACAAGCACGAAAGACTCAGGATGCGCTTTGCAGTATTCGGCAGCGCGCGCAAGTCCGCTGGCCCCTCCTGCACAGCCTAGGCCCCAAATCGGAATCCGCTTCGTATATGGAGAAAATGAAAGTTCGTTCATGAGCCGCGCCTCAATGCTCGGTGTGGAAAGGCCCGTGCTGGAGACGAAAAAAACAGCATCCACTTTCTCATAAGGGATGGCTTCTTGAAAAAATTCAGGATGAGAGAGGCACTCCCGAACAGCCTCTATGCTGTGCTTAAGTGTTTCTTCTATGTATATTTGATTTTTTTCTTCGAAGCTGTGACCCTCTTTATACCATTCAATCGGCTTGACAAATTGTCTCGATTGAATTTGCCCGTTTTTAAAGGAGGTTAACAGCCGGTCAATATCTTTAAAGGAATGCTGAAACATATACCGGGCAAACTCAGCCGCTTTCTCTTGGTTTACATCGTACGCAGGAAGACTTGTTCCGATGGATAAAATAAACGCCATGCGATCACCTCTTTGCATATATTGTTCCGCAACGATCTTTTTTATATGCAAAAAACTCCGCCGCGGCGGAGTTTAGACTGCTGTTTTTTGCTCAGTGATGTCAGCTGTTTGTTCTGTTTTTTTGGCTTTAGAAAATACGTTATATACAATATTTAGAACTACTGCAGTGAAGCTGCCGGCAACAATGCCGTTTGTTGTAAGGAGCGTTAAGGCGCTCGGAAGCTGCTTAAAAATATCCGGCACAACTGTCACACCGAGACCCAGTCCCACTGAGCAGGCAACGATGAGCAGATTTTCCTGTTTCGCAAAATCAATGCGGCTGAGCATTTTGATTCCATAAGCGATCACCATTCCAAACATCGCCACCATTGCCCCACCCAAAACAGCAGATGGAATAATGGTTGTGAAAGCAGCGATCTTCGGAAACAGCCCAAATGCCATTAAGATCACACCCGTGACAACAATTACGGCATTTTTCTTGATTCCTGTGAGCTGTACGAGCCCGACATTTTGAGAGAATGCCGTATAAGGAAAAGCGTTAAAAATACCGCCCAGCAGCACAGCCATCCCTTCAGCGCGATAGCCTTTTGATAAATCTTTCTCTGTCAGACGGCGGTTCGTCAGGTCACCTAAGGCAAAGTAAACACCAGTTGATTCTACAAGGCTGACAATTGCAACAATGGACATCGTAATGATAGGCGCTGCGTGAAAAGACGGCGCTCCGAAGTAAAACGGCTGAATCATTTGAACAACTGCCGCGTCCGAAACGTTATCAAATTGAACTTTTCCCATAAAATAAGCAATGAAGGTGCCGATCAATATACCGATCAAAATCGAGATGGATTTGATAAAGCCCGTCGTAAAACGGTATAGAAGCACAATAATACTCAAAACGATAAAAGCGAGAGCAAGATTGGAGAGATCTCCGAAATCTGCACTTCCTTCTCCGCCGGCCATGTTATTCATGGCTACCGGCATAAGTGTAATTCCGATAATCGTAACAACTGAGCCTGTCACGACGGGCGGGAAAAAAGATACAAGCTTCCCAAAGAAAAATGAAATGAGAATGACAAGAATACCTGACGAGATAATACTTCCGTAAACCGCTGAAACCCCGTACTCAGACCCAATCGCAATCATCGGCGATACTGCTGTAAATGTACAGCCAAGCACAACCGGAAGCCCGATCCCGAAAAATCGGTTGCTCCACACTTGCAAAAGTGTAGCCACGCCGCACATAAAAATATCAATCGATACTAAGTAGGTCAGCTGTTCGACAGTCAGGCCCATTGCTTTTCCGACAATCAGAGGAACGACAATGGCACCGGCATACATGGCGAGCACATGCTGTATCCCTAAAGACAGCGTTTTGCCAAATCCGTTTTTCATGAATGAACCTCCTGTACGAAGGACACTTTTCCTTCTTCTAATGATTGAATTCTTGCCAAAGATTCCACCCGGTAGCCTAGCTTCACAAGTTCATCTCTTCCCGGCTGAAATGACTTTTCGATGACAATACCAAGTCCCGCAATAGAGGCTCCCGCCTGCTTCACAATCGACACAAGCCCGTGCGCTGCTTGTCCATTTGCCAAAAAATCATCGATAATCAGAACATGATCCTGATCCGACAGGTGGGTTCCTGAGACCGCAATTTGGCTTTCTGTTTGCTTCGTAAAGGAATAAACAGACGCTGTCAGCAAGTTGTCGGTGAGTGTTAAAGATTTATGTTTTCTCGCGAAGACAACCGGCACACCCAACTGCAAACCCGTCATCACAGCAGGAGCGATTCCAGATGATTCGATTGTCACAATTTTAGTAATACCGTCTTTTGCAAATCTGGCGGCAAATTCGTCACCGATTTTCTGCATAAGCAGCGGATCAATTTGGTGATTTAAAAAAGAATCCACTTTCAATACCTGATCAGATAATACGACGCCTTCTTCCTCTATTTTCCGTTTCAGTGCTTCCATCCTGTCTTACCTCCGTTATGAGAATAAAAAAAGCATTGCCGCTCAAAAAAGAGCAAGCAATGCTGATATAACAAAAAACCGTACACATGCGGTCTCATTGCTCACTCATAGTCGAACATTTACGGTGTCCGGTAGAAACTTGCGTGCCATATCCACGCGATTATATGAGTGTTCCTATGATATTGTAATAAATTATATCAAGATTCTAATCTCTTGCATAGACAAAATAACAAAATTTCCGAACTTTATTTTTATTTTCTTGATAATCATTCGTCTTTTATGTATTTTGATTCTAAAAAAGCCTGACGGCCGCACCGGCAGGCTTTTGATTACGACAGATAGAGATTTGAATATTTGTTTGACAAATATTCAATCAAATAACGTACATTCAGCTCTTCTCCTGTTGCATCTTTAATAATGTCTAACGGCTTTTTCCGTTTTCCGTGAATGTGCACCTTTTCCGTCAGCCATTGTTTTATCGGATGAAATTCCCCTTTTTCCAAAAGAGTGTCAAACTCAGGCAGATCCTCGAGCATTTTTTGTTTCAGCTGAGCCGCATACATGTAGCCAAGCGCATAGGATGGGAAGTAGCCGAAATCTCCTCCTGCCCAATGGACGTCCTGTAAAATCCCCTCTGCGTCCGTCTGTGGTGTAATCCCTAAGTAATCCTGGTATTTTTGATTCCAAAGCGACGGCAGTTCTTCTACAGACACTTCATTGCTGAAAATTGCTTTTTCAATTTCATATCGGATGATAATATGAAGAGGATACGTTAATTCATCCGCTTCAACCCTGATGAAGGAAGGTTTTGATTCATTGATTGCACGGACAAAATCATCCAGCGAGATGTCCTTGAACTGTTTAGGTGATGCTTCTTGAATCTTCTTATAGTACGGTGTCCAAAAATGCTTGTTGCGGCCGATAAAATTCTCGTAAAATAATGATTGAGATTCATGGATTCCCATTGATGCACCGTCTGACAAGTTCGTGCCGCTCAGTGCTTCGTCAATATTTTGCTCGTATATCGCGTGACCGCACTCATGAATGGTGCCAAAGATCGCCGTACGGAAATCTTTTTCATCATATCTCGTCGTGACCCTAACGTCTCCGCGGTTCATCGTGGTCGCAAACGGATGAACCGTTTCATCTAGCCGTCCGCCATCAAAATCGTAGCCAAGCTCCTGTAAAAAATACAGGCTGAGCTCTTTTTGCTTTCCTTTAGGGAACTCTCTTGTGATAAAGCTTGTATCTGGTTTATTTCCGGAAGCTGTCACCTGCGCAACAAGAGGAATAATTGCTTCCTTGAGCTCGGAAAACAGCTGATCAAGCACCTTTACCGTGACACCCGGCTCAAACAAATCAAGCAATGCATCATAAGGATGCTCTTGATAACCCCAATATGTAATAAAACGTTTATTGAATTCAATCAGCTGCTCTAAATATGGGGAAAACAAGCTGAAATCAGATTTCCCTTTCGCTTCTTCCCACGCGGTTTCTGCCTTTGAACACAGAATTACGTATTCCTTGTATTCAGCCTCAGGGATTTTTTTATTCTCTTCATACTCTTTTTTCGCCAGCTCCACTGCCTTTTTCGTATCTTCAGATAAGTCATCAAATCGTTCATACAGGGCATCAATAAGCTCTTTCATCCGATCTGATGTTTGGATATTGAATATATCTGTTGAAAGCTGTCCGATGCTTTCGGCACGGTCCTCTGAGCCGTTTTTGGGCGCACCTGTTCTGGAGTCCCAGTGCATTAACGCAACTGCTTCGCTGTAATGTGAGATTCTTTTTAAAAGATCAAAAAATTCCTTTTCATATGTATGTATCTCCATATCCATTCCCTCCCTGTTCTAGCCGTTCCATTACAGGCTAATGGAAGGGGGTATGAAAGTCAAATTGTTTGTATAAGAGGCTGCCGGTATTTTTGGCGGCAGCCTTCTTTGTTCAGTTGATCGTCATTTGATTTTTTGGCGGCGGTGTTTTCCGCTTTTTCTCATTGATTTTTTTATCAACCCACACTGTTGCCAGCGGGGTTAGCAACGAGGTGACAATAACGCTTGTCGCAATGATTGCCGTTGCTGATTCAGCAACTGGCGCAAACGAAGCATTCGCTTCGGCTAATGCGTATGGCACGGCTACAGCCGCCCCCGCTGTAGAAGAAGCTGCCACTCCCGCGACGCCGTCTCCCCGCGCGACAAAACGATCAAGCAAAAACAAGGAGCCGCCCGATAAAATAACGACAGAAACACCGATAAAAATGCCGAGCAACCCTGATTGGATCAGCATTCCAAAATTCAGGGTGTTGCCGAGCGAAAAGGCGAAAAACGGGATGATCGCCGGTACAACCTTGCTGAATAAGTCTCTGAGATCATGATCAAGATTTCCAAGTATACAGCCGAGTAAAAACGGGATGACTGTCGCTGCCAGCGTTTCCCACGGAAATGCCGCAAGTCCCGTCACACCAAACGTCACCATGGTCATAAAAGGCCCTGATTCTGTACTGATAAACGCGAAAGCACCCGCATCCTCTTTTCTTCCCATATGGTTCATAAGCGCCAAATACAGGCCGCCGTTCGTTTCATTCATTACCGCGACAATTGCTAAAACAGAAAGACCTGCAAAAAAGCCGGATTGTATGCCTTCATCAGGTATAAATTGCGCTGCGATCACGCCGAGCAGCGCCGCAAATCCGACCTTTCCCAATAATAATGTGATTCCTTTCCTTGCGATATAGCCTGAAGAACGAAAATCAATCGTCGCTCCTACGCAAAAAATAAAAACACCCAGTATCGGCAGCGTTCCGGTAATCAAAGCACCCGTAAACCCTCCAAAGAACTCCGCTGTTCCAGGCGCAAACGTATTGAGCGCCGCTCCCAGAAACAGCGGAATAATCATCATTCCGCCAGGTACCCGTTCAATTGTCGCTTTGATTTTCATATGTGGATTCTCCCATCCTCCGGTTATGAAAAAACAATACCCCTTACACTTGGAAAACAGCCTGCAAATCTTCTTTTGAACAGCTGCCCAGCTGGCTGCCGACACCGACGGCGCCAGCTCCGGCTTTGAGCCAATCCGGCACTTCAGACGGATGTATCCCGCCTGTCGGAATAAAGGTCACCTGCGGGAAAGGGCCCGCTAAATTTTTCATAAACGGGATGCCAAACACACCGCTAGGGAACAGCTTCAATGTAGTAAAACCGCATGTCAGCGCTTCCATAATTTCGCTCGGAGTCAATACGCCGGGGATATAATGTGTCTTTAAAAAAGAAAGATGTTCAGCAAGGTCTGCTGAAAAACCCGGACTGACAATAAACTGCGCGCCAGCCTCAGCAGCTTCTCCCGCTTGCTGCGCAGTGATGACCGTGCCCGCCCCGATTAAAATATCTTCTCTATTACGGAAGGATTCGATAATATCTGATGCCCCAGGCGTCGTATAAGTCACTTCAACCGCACGAACCCCTTTATCAAGTAAACTCTCAATCTGCTGACAGGCCTCCTGTTTATCCTTTGAGCGAATGACTGCAATCAGCCTTGCTTCTTTCAGACGGTTTTCAACGATTTTGGAATCCATATTAATAATCCCCTTTCTTTTGGTAAACCGTTCTTTGAGCAGATAAAAATGCAGCTAATTTTTCCCTGGTAGGCAGTCCGTCCATATCCCCCGGTGCCTGAACTTGCAAAGCGCCAATCGCATTTCCCCTTTGCACCGCATCCTTGTATGACAAACCGTCAAGGATGCCGCTGATCACACCGACTGCAAATCCGTCTCCGGCACCGACTGTATCAACCACCCGATCGACCCGGAAGCCTTCTGCAAATCCTTCACTTTCCCTCGTTTTAAAGTAAGCGCCTTCTTTTCCGAGTTTAATAGCGACAAAGCTGACCCCTTTTTTCAGATAATAGTCGGCAATGCCTTCAGGTGTTTTTTCTCCGGTCAATAGCTCCCCCTCTGCGATCCCCGGGAAAAACCAATCTGCAAGACCAGCCAGATCATTAATGGTATGGGCCATCGTTGCTTGATCAGGCCAAAGCGAAGGCCTTAAATTGGGATCTAACGATACCGTTTTCCCAGTATGTTTCATATCCTTCATTACGTGGTAGGTAAAATCTTTCATTTCAGCAGATAAGGCCGGCGGAATCCCTGTCACATGCAAATGGCCTGCGCCTTGAAAATACTCTCTTGGATATTCAGCAGAAGTTAGTGTGCTTGCAGCTGAGTTTTTCCTGTAATAGGTAACTTGCGGATCGCCTTCTTTCACTTTTGACTTCAGCAGAAGACCGGTGGGATTTCCGTCCTGCGATCGGATCACGCGAGACACATCCACTCCCTCTTTTTTAAGCGCCTCTAAAATAAATGTTCCGAGCTGATCATTGCCGACCTTGCTCATCCATCCCATCTGAAATCCGAGTCTGGCCAGGCCGCAAGCAACATTGCTTTCTGCCCCGGCCAGCCCTTTAGAAAAAGTGGATGCTTCATGAAGGCCCCCGTACTCATTTGCGTAAAACATGGCCATCGATTCCCCGAATGTCACCGTATCGAGCTTCATCTTTTCCCAACCTCCTCTTAGTTGAGGGCACCTAGGATTAAAGTGACTTTCTCATGATGACTTCTGCCTCTAATTCAATGGTTTGAGGCGCTCCCTTGTCACCTTCAATCCTTTTTAATACACGTTCCATCGCCGTCCTGCCCATATCATGTGACGGCTGGGCGATCGTTGTAATGCCCGGACCGATCAGTTTGTACCATTCCGTATCGTCGAACCCTGCAATCCCTATATCTTGGGGGATGTGCAGTCCAAGCTCTTCCATACAGCTGATGATTTTCAGCATAATTAAGCCGTTCAAAGCCAGAATCGCTTTTTTTTGCTCTGGCATATCCTTGTAAAAAGAACGAAGCGCCGCCTTAAGCTGCTCCTTGTTTTTCACGTCAATTTCATACATTCTGACAAGCCCGTTCACATTTTGAGCCGAAGCCATTTCTTGATACACAACTGCTCTTTCTGCACGAGGGCTGATAGATGAAATCGGTTCGGTAAACAGCGCGACATCAGTGTACCCTTTGCTGTAAATCTTCTGAAGAATCTCTTTTGTGATCATTCTATTGTCAGTCGTTACCGTATCCAGTTTCAGATCTGGAAGTTTCCGGTCAATTAATATCGTTGGAATGTGCTGTTCGGCAAAGGCGTTCAGTAGATCCTTATTTTCTCCGGTTGTGTTTAAGATTAGCCCCTCAACCGAATGGGCTTCAAGCTTTAAGAGCATTTCCCGCTCTTTTTCAGGACTGTTATCTGTGTTGCACACCATAATGCTGTAGCCATATTGATCACAAACCTCTTCGACTCCCCTGAAAGCCGCGACCGAAAAAGGATTTGTAATGTCAGCTACAACAAATCCGATTAATTTGCTTTTTTTTATTTTCAAACCTTGCGCCATTTTACTTGGCCGATAATTCAATTCTGCAATTGCCTTTTTAATATTTTTCACTTTTTCAGGAGAAATCGCATCAATTTTTCCGTTGATATAGCGGGAAACTGTCGATTTCGAAACTCCTGCACATTCAGCTACGTCTTTGATGGTCGTATGGCCTGTTGTTTTCTTTTTCATTCAAGTGCTCCTGTATCTCATATATTTGAAACCGATTTCAAAACCGTTACAACAAAAGAATACCATATTTTTAAAATTTGGAAAGAGTTTTTTTAATAATGTGCTTATTCACAATTTTTCCGTTGACTCTTTTCACTATTTATCCTAAAATTTTCTTTGAAACCGTTACCAAAATATTTTCATTCAAGTGAGCCGAAATCCTAACCAAGGGGGAAATATAATGGAAAATCGTTATTCTGTACACCCTGAACAAGTTAAACGCTTTACAACAGAGGAGCTTCGCAGCCATTTCTTAATGGATACTTTATTTACGGAAAATAAATTAACGATGTATTACTCACATGAAGACCGGGTTGTCATCGGAGGAGCAGCTCCGGGGCAAAGTGAACTGAAGCTTGATGCCGGGGATTTCCTTAAAACTGACTTCTTCTTGGAACGGCGTGAAATTGGGATTATTAATGTTGGCCAGCCTGGTGCTGTCAGAGTCGGCGATGATGAGTATGTACTTCAAACAAAGGATTTTCTCTATATTGGAATGGGCAATCAGGATGTAGCGTTTACAAGCCTGAACGGAGAAAAAGCTAAGTTTTACTTTATCTCCGCTTGTGCTCATCAAAGCTATCCGACGCAAAAAGCCGCTCTTTCTGAACTGACACCGGACCGCCTTGGTGATGATGCAGCGTCTAATGTCAGAAGCCTGTACAAAGTCATTCATCAAGATGGCATTAAAAGCTGTCAGCTTATGATGGGAATTACGATGCTTGATCAAAACAACAACTGGAACACCATGCCGGCACACGTCCATGATCGCCGGATGGAGGCTTATCTTTACCTTGATCTTGAGAAGGATTCGAAGGTGTTTCACTTCATGGGCCAGCCGGACGAAACACGCCATCTTGTTGTCGGAAATGAGCAGGCTGTCCTTTCTCCTGCCTGGTCTATTCACTCTGGCGCAGGAACATCAAACTACAGCTTTGTGTGGGCAATGGCCGGAGAAAACTACACATTCACGGACATGGATGTCGTTCCGATGGATGGGCTGAAATAAGATGAGTTATCTACATGATGCCTTTTCATTAGAAGGAAAAACAGCGCTGGTAACGGGACCGGGAACGGGAATCGGTCAAGGAATTGCCAAAGCACTTGCTGGGGCTGGCGCTGATATTATCGGCACATCACATAAAAGCAGTCTGTCTGAAACACAGCAGCTTGTCGAACAGGAAGGCCGAACGTTTACGTCTTTTACAATGGATATGAGCAAGCCGGAAGCGATAAAGGGTACTGCAGCTGAGCTGTTCGAAAACCGGCAGGTCGACATCCTTGTCAATAATGCCGGCATTATTCACCGGGAAAAAGCGGAACATTTCCCAGAAGAGAACTGGCATCACGTACTGAATGTCAACCTAAACAGCTTGTTTATTCTGACACAGCTGGCAGGCGGACACATGCTGAAAAGAGGTTATGGAAAGATTATTAATATCGCCTCTCTTCTGTCTTTTCAAGGCGGTATCCTTGTTCCCGCATATACAGCGAGCAAACACGCTGTTGCCGGTTTGACTAAATCATTTGCAAATGAGTGGGCAGCGTCCGGCGTTCAGGTGAACGCAATCGCCCCGGGCTATATTTCTACAGCCAATACAAAGCCTATTCAGGACGATGAAAAGCGAAATGAAGACATTTTAAAGAGAATCCCTGCCGGACGGTGGGGCAAATCGGATGATATCAGCGGGACTGCAGTCTTTTTGGCATCACGTGCTTCAGATTATGTAAATGGACATATTTTAGCAGTAGACGGCGGATGGCTATCCCGCTGACAAATAAAAAAGCTGACGAACACGATCGTCAGCTTTTTTCTATTACATCATATGCGGTTCAACAGGAAGTACCTTTTTGACCTCATCAATAATGCGTTGATTTTCTCCGCCAGCGTAAATGTGAATCGAGCCGCTGTCTTGATTCGAACGAATCAGACGCCCGATGCCCTGCCGCACGCGTAATAACATATATGGCAGATCAACTTCTTCGAACGGATCTTTTTTCGCCCCGTTGCGTTTCGCTGTAAATACAGGATCATGAGGCGGGAAGGGCAATGACCAAATGGTAACATTCTTCAATGCGTCACCAGGAATATCGAGTCCTTCCCATAAGTGAACCGAACAGAGTACTGTTTCCTCTTCCTCTTGGAATTTCTCCACTAAGCTGCTGATTTCTTCATCACCTTCAAAGAAAATCGGATACGGCAGCTCCCAGGCCGCCGACAGCTGCTTAAACTCCTTTAATTCCTCAAAAGAAGGGAAAAGTACCAGCGTTCTGCCTTTATAACGCTTGATCGTTTCAATCGTTTCAGCCGTTTTTTGTTCAGCGGCCATCTCTGTTTTTGCATATAGATTAACGGTCATTTGCTCGTCATAATCATAAGGAGAATCAACGGTTAACGACAAATAATCATGAATCCCGAGACTGTCGGCTATATAATCAAACGAACCGCCTTCTGACAGCGTAGCAGACGAGAAGATGTAAGGAATTTTCTTTGAAAATACTTTTTCGCCTAGCACTTCTGCTACCGTTCTTGGCATTACAACAAAGGTTGATTCTGCTTCCTTTTTCTCCAGCCAGCTGATCGCATCCTTTTGATATAGAGATAATGAATACGCCATTTGTTCAACATATTCTTCCACAACTGACAGCTCGTATTGATCAATCGTGTACATCTCAGACTCGAACACGAGAGCCTCCCCGATTTTATCGAGCAAACGGCAAAGCTCGTCCGCCGCCTTTTTGACACGCTGGTCATTTTTTATTTCTAGACGGTGTGAACCGGCTACTTCTTTTGATTCTTCAGAAAGAACATAGAAAAATTCGTCGTTCGCAGCAAGCGCATCTTCAATCAGTTCAGCAAACTCTTCTCTGATGTCATTTTGAAGCAAACGTTCTAAAAACAATTCTAGAGTAGACTGCTTCACTCTGTAGGTTAACGCTTTTTGTGCGGCAAACTCTAACAGATGCCCTTCATCAAATACAACCGCACTATGATCAGGCAGCAGCGGCAGCTGGCCCTCTCGTTTGCGTGACTCTTCCGTCCACACATGCTCCATATAAAAATCATGGGAACAAATGATCAAGTCTGTAGACTTTCGGTAATAATCTCTGGAAAGCGTCAAACCGCATCTGTGTCTCATATCACAAGTCAGACAATCCTGAAACGAGTCGTAGCTTACTTCAGACCATTGTTCATTCGATAGATTTGCGTACTGCTTACGGTCGCCATACGGATAAAAGCGCTGCATCGCCTGTGATTCATGGACAAATGACGGTAATGACTCATAAAGATCCAGCCATTTATCATCATCAGAG
Organism: Bacillus sp. SN1; assembly: GCF_002796895.1. Taxonomy (NCBI): domain Bacteria; kingdom Bacillati; phylum Bacillota; class Bacilli; order Caryophanales; family Bacillaceae; genus Bacillus; species Bacillus sp. SN1. The sequence continues at coordinate 324,688 of NZ_PHIE01000001.1, read as the reverse complement.
CGCTGCATTGTTTTTTCAAGCTTCTTCAAGCATAAATATTGCTCATGTGACTTCGAAAGCCTTGTATCTATTTTCAGATCCAAATGTTCCGCCAGCTTCGAAATATCGCCCTCTTTTTTCACAAGCTGTTCGATTAATGTTTCATCAGCACAAGCAATAATGGCTGGTTTGCCGACATATCTTGCATAGCTGATCGCGAAAAGAAGATAAACCAGCGTTTTCCCCGTTCCCACTCCAGCTTCGGCAAACATGACTTTTTTCTCTTTAAACGCCCGCTCCAGCTGAAAAGCCATAAATACTTGCTCATCCCGAAGATCAAACCCTTTTTCGGGAAGGATATCGTAAAACACGTCACCAATCCAATTGTTCAATTCTTCATAAAAATTCTTTGTTTTCGTTAAAGAAAAAGGTAAACGTGATGTTGTCACCTAGTTCCAACCCCCAACTATTCGACATTCAGACCATCAATAATATCATTTCCTACTGATGAATACAATAAAAAAACTTGGCAATGCCAAGTTTTTTTGCAGCTTACTTTCGATTGATCACATGCGACGATAAAAAAGGATGGTCTGTTGAATAAATATGTTCCACCGCTTTTTCTAAATCATTTTGCGCATGCGACATCACAGACGGAGACGAATCAGCCCCGAGCTCCTTCAGCTCGTTTGCTGTTGCGTCAAGCGCCCTTTGGATAAGATTAAAATGTTCGCTGTTTAGCATGAGATCACCTCTGATGGAAATAATCATCATTGTATGCGAACTTTTCATTTTATATACATGCTTTCCGCATGTTATTACCGAAACATGCACAAACTACATTCGATATTCCGTACCCGGATTATCCGTCTTATCAACAATATTCTATCAGGGAGTGATGTTGACATGAGTTATAGAAATCGATTAGATCAGCATTCTGAACTGTTTCATCACAATTGGACGCGGCCTAAACGTTCTAAGTCTCAAGTAAACGGTCACACTGAAATGTCCCAAACCAACATTATATTGAGAAGCAACGCGAAAGCTCACCGTTGGTAACGATAGAATATGGCTGAAAGATGAAAGAAGACGCATGCAGAGCGTCTTCTTTTTTATGCGTTTTCTGTTTTCTTGCGCTGCGGTCTTACTTTTGACCAGTATTGATAATAATCCGTTTTAATAAATCCGTTAAAGAGCTTTCGTTTCTTCGTCGCTTTTCTGCCGTAAGCTTCCTCAAAATTCTCGTTTGATGTCAGCATATACACAGACCAGGTATCAAGCGGTTCGAACGCCTGTCCCATTTCTTTGTACATCTGCTCAACGGCTTTTTTCTCACCGAGACGCTCTCCGTATGGCGGGTTGCCGACAATTACGCCAAACTCCAGATTTGTCGTAAAGTCCTTGACCTGCATCTGCTTAAATTCGATTAAATCTCCCAAGCCTGCTTCCTCTGCATTCTCTTTTGCGATTTGAACCATGCGGTGGTCTATGTCGCTTGCGAAAATCGTAAGCGGCTGGTCATAGTTGGCCTTTTCTTCGACTTCAAGCCGTGCTTTGTCCCACAGATCTTTACCGATCCATTCCCAATCCTCTGAGACAAAATCGCGGTTAAATCCAGGGGCGATGTTTTGGCCGATTAACGCGGCTTCAATCGCGATCGTTCCGGAACCGCAGAAAGGATCGGCAAATGGACGGTCCGGGGTCCAATTGGTTAATTGCACTAAAGCGGCAGCAAGTGTTTCTTTAATCGGCGCGCCGCCCTGATCGACACGATATCCTCGTTTGTGGAGGCCTGTCCCCGACGAATCCAGTGTAATAATTGCTTGATCTTTTAATAAAGAAATTTCCACCTTATACTCGGCACCTGTTTCTTCAATCCAGTCATTGGCTTTGCCTGACTGGAGCTTGAGCTTTTCGACAATTGCTTTTTTGACGATCCGCTGACAGTCAGGAACGCTTGCTAGTGTTGATTTCACCGATTTCCCGATGACAGGGAATTTCCCGTTTTCAGGTATAAATGAGCGCCAGTTAATCGCTTTCGTTTTTTCAAATAGTTCATCAAATGTTTTCGCTTTAAAAGAAGCAACCTGTACCTTTATGCGGTCGGCTGTTCTAAGCCAAAGGTTCGCGCGGCAAATGGCAAGCGCGTCACCTTCAAAAATAACTTTTCCGTTATCAACCTTGCATTCGTATCCTAAATCTCGTACTTCCTTTGCGACAACAGCTTCAATACCCATTGGCGCCGTTGCAATTAGTGTATACTTCTTCATCGTATCACCCTGTCTTTTAAAACTTTTCTTTTCTCAAGATAAAAGCTCTCCTTATACGGGAGAGCTTGTTTTCATCGTTTTAAATGTAAGTGGTCTAACGTTCTGTAAGCCATGTTTTGTTCCGTCGTACTGCAAACGGCTCATCACCTCGTACTCAGGCGGCAATCATCTATCTACAGAAAGCATTCTGTCCTTCTCTCCGTTGAATTCCGTCAAGAAGGTTCCCCTACCAAAATTTGGGTTTCTCGCTCGAGGGGTTTACCGCGTTCCACCCTCACCATTTCTAGTGAGACTTCGTCACTGTGGCACTTTCAAGGATACTCAGCCATATCCAAAGGACGTAGGCTTTTTTCCTGCCGTCAGCCTATCAAGGCTGCCCTAGCTTATGACTTCGCTAGGCACGAACACTACGGGCATCTCAGCACCGTGCGAGCATGGACTTTCCTCTACAGATTCAAGATCTGCAGCGATTACCCGAACGTTAAGAACATGAATTATTATATAACAACTGATTGCAATTTACAAGCGCCATTTTTTTCAAGCGCGATCAATCATAAAGCTTGCTGCCAAACACGTGTTTTTCTAAGTTAGACAGCCGTTTTAAAATATCAAAGTTGGTTGTGTTAGATTGCACAGGCTGTTTTTTGCTGGCTTCTTCAAGCTGCTTTTTCAGCTGCAGATTTTCCTGCTGCAGTTCTTCGATTTCTTGATGGAAGGTTTCATAATCCTTAATAATCATATCTAAAAATTTGTCAACGTCTTCTTGCTTGTAGCCTCTAACGCCTGTTTTAAATTCTTTTTCCAAAATTTCTTTCGCAGAAAGCTTTACTTTATCAGCAAGCATCTTTTTCACCTCGTATCGTGAATCATCACCTTATATTTTTTCAGAAATCTGTACGGTTGTCAAATTTCTCTTTCTTTGTTACAAGTAGCTGTCTTCCTCTACTGTCACTCTCAGATCATCCATTGTAATAAAGTAGATGGGATAGCCATCCTGTTCTCGCCTTTTTACCGCTGTCCCAAGCATATACTTAGGGGAGCCTTCCTTTTCCGGATCATATAAAAGCAGAAGCCCGTCGGACTTATCAATGAAGAACTGATTTTTTTGTTTAAATTGAAGCGGGCTTTCATACGGACGGTGAGTCAGGCTTGCTTCATAGTCTGCCTGAGCCAGAACTGCTTCATACAGTTCCTTATTCGGTTCTTTCCAGTTCTTTTCCTGCTCGTAAAATGGCGTGATGACAGCTACCTTTAAATCAGGGTATTCTTCCTGCAAATCATATGCAGCTTCGGCCGCCCATAGTTCCGCCCCAAGCTGACCTGAAATTAAAATCCATTCTAATCCTTCATCCAAAAAAGCAATCAGCCGGTTCTTAATGGCTTTTTTTATGTAATACAGCGCCTTGTCATCCTGTTTAAATATCCCGAGTTCAAACGGTTTATAGCCCGTTATTGCCAATACTTTCATCATTTCACCTGCTTTAAAAAATGGGGCTCCCGTTGGGCCCCATTTGATGTGCTGCATTGTTTACACCATCAAGCTGCACGTTTTCCATACTAGTAGTCGCAGCAAGGTTTTCCTGCTTGAAAATGCTGATGCGTAGCCGGATCAACATTTGAGAAAGTGTGTGGAAAGTAGTGAACGTGCTGAAAATGCTGGTGGTTTACGTTTGTTGTATGCTGTGGATGAATGTGCGGCACGATAGTCTTCGAAAACGTATGGTGTTCACAGCAATGAGTAGGATGGACAATTGGCGCCACCATATGCGGTCTGCAGTGATGCATGATAAAATCCCCTTTCCATAAACTTTATTACAATACTAAGCTATGAAAAATTAGGGGTACATGTTCTAATACAAAGACCTATTTTAAAAGTGTGCAATTAAGCTGTCTTTAAAGTTTGAAAACACAAAAGCAATCAAAAATACCACAACAAAGAACAAGTAAAAAACACCCTTATACATACCAACTCTCCCTTTAAAAATAACTAACGTCATTTTACAGGATTCGCCGCTATTCTACAACAAAATCGATGTGAATTCAGCAAAAAAAATTCATGGCGAAACAAGTCGTCTTTTGCGCTTTCCCGGGGAATATTTAAGAGGAATATTTCCTCTTCAGCCGGGCGATTCTCACATGCAGTTTTTCTGTTTCTTTTTCTGATAAGAATGCCACATCGCTAAGTAACTGTTCAGTTATATGCAATGCTTTCCCGAACGCTTTTTCCTTATGCTCAAAATATTTCGCAAGCTCTATCACAGCATCATATCTGCACTTCTGGTTTTGGGAGCGGGACAGCTTTTCCCAAAGCGGCACTGCTTCTGCCAACCGGTTTTGTTTCTTGTACAGGAGCGATAAATCGAGCAGCGCTCTGTCCTGATCCTCAAACGGCTTTTCTTTAAGCGTTTCAAGCTGTTTGACCGCCTGATCCGTTTCTTTATGGGCCATAAACCATTTCGCCATTGCATAAGCTTCTCTGTGCTCTTTTGGCGCATGTGATTCTGAAAGAATTTTTTTAGACATATGAATGTACAATGAAATGAGCGATAGCACATCCATTTCATTATGATGCAGGACACCTTTTAGAAGATCCGGCTCTTGCGCCTTGATAAAATGAAAGTAAAGCATTGGCGCCAAATAGCCCGGTGTATCTTCTTGTCTGCGGATGCCGAGCTCCTCTTTTTCAACCGTGCCAAGTGATACACGGTCCATTTTGTGTTTCCACAGGCGTCTTGCCCCATGCAGAAGGTCAAAGTGGCCGAACTCCGGGAGCTTAGGAAGTCTGTCGCGGATCAATGTGTGCCTTGTTTTCACCTGCGGCCAATCGAAGGCTTTTCCGTTGTACGTAACAAGTGATGTAATGTCAACCTCGCTTAAAAAGCTTTGATACAAGGCGACTTCATTCCCCGGTTTGGGCAATAGATGCTGTTTGACTGTCACTCGGTCTTCATATACTCTCGCATGACCAAGCAAAAAAATAGTATTTCCGGCTCCGCCTCCAAGACCGGTTGTTTCTGTATCAAAGAAAAAGAGGCTGTTTTTCTTATACCCTTTTGCTGACAACGTATGCGACAGGCTGCTTTGATTCCACAATGTGATCACTTCATCAAGCTCAGAAAAACTGTACAACCCATGGCGGTGAGGAAGCGGATATTCTACTTCCCTGATGAGGCAGTATTCATCTTCGAAGAAAAAAGGCTTCATGCCAAAAGCCTCCCACTCTTCTAAAAACGGAATTTCAGCAAGGTTTTCAACGGGTTTGTTTTCTTGTTTACATGCTTCTATTTTATGTTCCCCTTCATCAAGCACCATATGCTTTTTCATTCGCTGGAGCTTCCCTTTTAATGACATATCTGACCTCCCTCCTTACGACATTTGATCCAACAGCTGCAAAATTCTTTCCTTTGCTTTTATCCCGTCTATTTCGGTACCTATACAAGACGGACAGCCGTCATGGCAGGGACATTGTTTAATCAGCTGTTTCGCAGCTTCATTAATATCTGCAAACCGTTTGAAGACTTCCTCCACCAAACCGATACCGCCCGGATAATGATCATATAAAAATATGGTCGGCAATCCGGTATGGGCTGCTTTGATTTGAGAAACGACATGCACATCGTTTCGGTCACACATGATATACACAGGGACAATATGCTGCAGCACATTCGAAATGCCAAGAAGCAGCTGTTCCAGCGTCTTTTCCCCGATGTCTTCGTCTGCTGTTTTGATTTCGAGCCAAGCTGCACTTGTATGCAGTTCTTCTTCCGGCAAATGAATAGGACCAGAGCCAATATTTTCGAAAGTGGTCATTTTTATTTTTTTAAAAATGGTCGGCAGGGCATTGACAGTGACGTCACCATAGTGCAGTGACGTACGGCTGTTTTCTGTCGTTTTATCAACTTCTAATACTTTTAGCTGAACTGCCAGGTTGGCATCCGTGTAATATTCGACATCGACTTTCCTGACATAAGCCTTTTTATGGTCCCAATCGAGCTTCTCTACTTGGTATTGAACCCCTTCATGCAAATAAATCGCTTCATCATGCAAAAGCGTCATCGCGCTAAATCGATCCATTTCACCGATAATCTTTACATTTGCAATATCTGACTGATCAACAATGACGACATTTTCTTGTGATGCTGAGCGCAAACTGATATTTGAAGCAGGGAACGATTCACTTGCCCAATGATACCGTTCGCCATTGCGGTGAAGAACAGCCTCTTCCTGAAGGTACTCAAGAATGTCACTGACATCCATCGGTCCAAACTCTTCATCAGCTCTAAAAGGAAGCTCATAAGCCGCACACTTTAAGTGGTCTACTAAAATAATCAAATTCTCAGGATTGATTCTTGCAGATTCCGGCGAACGGTTAAAGAAGTATTCAGGATGGCGCACAATATATTGGTCAATCGGCGTTGAATTGGCGACCATGATAATCAAAGACTCACCGTGTCTTCTGCCGGCTCGTCCCGCCTGCTGCCATGCACTTGCCACACTTCCAGGATAACCCGTCATCACACATACTTGCAGCTGTCCGATATCAACACCAAGCTCTAAGGCATTCGTACTGACAACTCCTAAAATCTCGCCTTCTCTTAACCCTCTTTCGATTTCTCTCCGCTCTTTCGGAAGATAGCCTCCCCGATAGCCTCTGATTGACTTTGTCCCGATCTCTTTTTTCACAAGCTCTTGAATATGGCTTAAAATAATTTCCACCCGGACTCTGCTTCTGGCAAAAACAATGGTCTGCACTTTGTTTTTCAGAAACTCTTTCGCCAGTTCATTCACTTCTGCTGTTGCACTCTTTCTGATATTCAGCGGTTTGTTCACAATTGGCGGATTATAAAACACAAAGTGCTTCCGTCCGCTCGGGGCACCGTTGTCATCGACCAGCCGCATCGGTTTGCCCGTCAGCTGCTCCCCCAATTCCTTCGGGTTGGCAATCGTAGCGGAAGTGCAAATAAAAATTGGATCACTTCCGTAAAACCGGCAGATACGCTTCAGCCGCCGGATCACATTCGCCACATGGCTCCCGAAAACACCGCGATACGTATGAAGCTCATCGATGACGATATACTTAAGGTTTTCAAACAAACTGACCCATTTCGTATGATGCGGAAGAATGGCAGAATGCAGCATATCGGGGTTTGTAATGACAATATGACCTGCTTTTCTCACTTTTTGTCTGATTGCCGGAGACGTATCCCCGTCATATGTAAAGCTTTTAATATCAATGCCCATTTCATCAATGATTTCATTTAGCTCGCTCTTTTGGTCCTGTGCCAGCGCTTTAGTCGGAAATAAATATAGCGCCCGGTTTGTTTCGTCTTGGGCGATGGACTGCAGGACTGGGAGGTTATAGCATAACGTTTTTCCTGATGCGGTTGGCGTTACGGTAACGATGCTCTCTCCTTTTTGCACACATTGAAAAGCGGAATATTGGTGGGTATATAGTTCATCAATGCCCCTATTCGAAAGGGCTTTCTTTATTCTCTCGTCTATACTTTCAGGCATCGGCCTTGTTCTTGCTTCACGAGGCTCAATTTCATGCCAATTCACAACGTTTTCATTTCCTTTCAACTCAGAAATGAGCTCAGTTAGTGATTTCTTTTTCATACTTTACACCTCTTTGTCAAATACAGTTTACCGAATATTTGTTTGCATGGCTAGGTGCAAATTTTATACAATCAAACAAAAAAGCAAGGCATACGCCCTGCTTATTTCGCTTTTATTGTGAGGAGCTTTGTTTTACCTTTATGCGCAGCTTTTTCGCCTGCCGGCACAATTGATCCTACAGCTTCACCATTCATTATAACGATCGGGATGACTGTACTGCTCGCTTTTTCTTTTATTAATTCCAAATCACACGTAATCAGCGGGTCACCGACCTTCACTTTGTCCCCTTCTTTAATGTGGGCAGTAAACCCTTCTCCGTTCATATTGACCGTTTCCAGCCCGACATGAATTAACAGTTCTATTCCCGAGCGAGTCCGAATGCCAACGGCGTGTTTGGTGTGGAAAATCTGAATCACTTCACCTTCAGCAGGTGAAACGATTTCCCCGTTTGAGGGTTCCACCGCTATTCCTTCACCCATCATTTTCTGTGAAAAAACAGGGTCCGGCACATCCGTCAAGTCCATTACCGTACCGTCTGCCGGAGAATAAATAACCTCTTCTGTCACTTTTTCCTGAGTTTTGCCCATTCCGAATAATTTTTTCAGCAATGTGTTTTCTCCCTTCTCATTCACTTCAACCGCTATCCCTTCATTCATCACTATTTAACCACACTTTCAATTTTGCTTCAATTTATAACAACATCTGGCACAGGCGCATAATCTGGTTAAAAAAGGCGGTGGCAGATTTGGAATTCTTTGATGACAAAAAGAACGAACTGCAAAAGAAAGAAGAAATCATTACACAGGCAATAGACCATCTTTTTCAATCCTCAGCGTTCGGCAACCTTTTAAACGGATTTCAGAACCTGATCAACTCGAGTTTAAAGGATGTGCAGACGACCATACAGCTTAGAGAAAGAGATACAGGGCTGTATGTCGATATCACGATTCCGTCGACGTTTCGAGACGGCGACATCGTGGTTGATATTAAATCTAGGTATCTTCATGTCACACTTCAAGAAAAACAGCAACAGCAATATGAGGCCACTTTGACAACCATGACGAGAACGGTGCAGCTGCCTTATGAAGTTCGCCAAGAAGATATGGAAACATCTTGGAACGAGCAGACAATGACGCTTTTCTTTCCAAAAAATAAGCATGAATGAGCGATTCATTCATGCTTCTATCATTTGAAAAAGCTAGTAAATCCCTTTATTAAAGATCCGACCTGATTCATTGCACTCATCACTTGACCTGTCGTATCCATCATTTTATTAAAATCAAACTGCCCATTGGCTTTTTTGAATTGCGACATAATACTTTGAAATTGTGAGGGCTGCTGCTGATTAGGCCTTGGGATTGGATAAGGATTGGAAAATACAGGCGGCTGCATTGGCATAGAATGGATCGGAGCATACGGCTGATAATAATCCTGCTGCCCATAATGCTGCTGCGGCAAGTATTGCCCAGGTGCAGCCTGCTGATAATATCCCTGCATTTGTTGAGGATAATAATAGCCCATTTGCCGAGGATAGCTTTGAGAACTCCAGTTCATTGCGATTCCCCCCAAACTCAACATGTTTCTCTTCTATATATGTATGAATGAAGTCTATTGTTTGTGTCACAGGTCCTGATCCGTGTTTGTCAAATTGTGTCGAAAGTTTAAATTTTTTAAAAACAGAAAAAAGTCGAATCATTATGGTACCATTTCTTCAATACAGATGAGAGGGGATGCACCATAATGAACGTATCATACTTAAGCAAACGTTTTGCAGAAATGAAGAAATATGAAACAGACTGTATGAATAAACTGATGGACTTTGCCAAGTTCCTCTATATTCAAGGACATCTCAGCACAACTGAGTTTCGTAACAGTATGAAGGTTCTCGAAGCAAATGGAGCAGAAAGCCCGGCATATGAGCTGAATTAACGTCTGGCCCCCTATAACAAACGAAAAGAAGACAGCCTTTACCGGCTGTCTTCTCTTGCAATTTCATCCTTTACTGCGTGCAACGTGTAAAGGACTGACTCAGTGATATCCTTGAATCGTTTTTTATGAATATGATGAACATATGATTGAAGGACCAATTCCTGAAAATTATCCTTTGCGGTCTCGATCTGCTCTCTATGCACATATTTCGGGCGGCGGGCTTTTATCAGTTCAAGCGCCCCTTGCGCCCAGCGAGCTGCCAGAACATCATTCTCTTCAACTGCAGGCTTTATCGTCTCAAAAAAATCATAAGAAAGATCACTGTCTTTTCCTTCCTGATATCGATCAGCGCCTTTTTCAGCAGCTTCAATCATCTGCTCGGTCATTTCCAGCAATGTTTGTGATTGCAACACCCTTCACCTCAATGCATATCGTACCAAATTTTGCTCGCAAATTCAGCCGATGCGGTATACCTTTTCAAATGCATACCTGTGTTCAGGCGAGTGATACAGCTCATTTATACAAATATGAAGGTCCATGATTTCTTCTTCCAGCACACTCAGGCGCTCGTTTTCCGTTTCCCGCATCTCAGCCTCAAATGCGTTTAAAGAATAATTCAGGCTCTGCTCAGCTCGGGTTAATTCGTCTTCTATATCAGAAAGCATACGGAGAATATCTGTCTTGCTTACGTAACCGGACATTCGTGTACCTCCCTTTCCTCGTCTCTCCTGGTTAACATTCTTTGCTCTTCAGGCTCTTTCCTTCCTCATGACAAAACTAGAAGCAAATCGCCAAACAAACACGTATTCCACGAAAAGCTGAAGTTTTCGACAAAAACACCCGCAAAAATTGTATGATCCTCTCCCTTAATGCAAACGATACTTGTGAGGAGGTGCCGTATGAAAACAAGACCGAAAAAAGCCGGCCAGCAAAAAAAGACTGAATCAAAAGCAATCGATTCTTTAGATAAAAAACTAGGCGGCCCGAACCGCCCTTCTACGTAAGAAGCAAGGATATCCCTTGCTTCTTTATTTTTTCAGCCAATGCTGCACCGCAAAAAGCGCATGAAGCTGGCGTTTTTTATGTAAATACCATTCTGTTAATTCAATCTGCTTCGGTAATTCCTCCCGCCTAAAGAACGTTTTCTTTATCTTTCCATGAAACCAATCTGTTTTCTTTCCGTCTAATGAGTGGATTAACTCAGGGTAGCATGTCCTTAGCATAGGAGATGTTCTTTTTGTAATCCCGATCATTTTTTCCATATCAAAACGGGAGCCTGTATGCGGCACTGTGTGCAGAAAGTGATAAAAAGAGGAGAACAATTCCGGACTAAACAGCAATTGAGACAGCTGCTTTCCCAGTCTTATCCTTTCCTCTGTCTTTGAAAAACGTTTCACTGAAATGCCGTAAAGAAACCCGTCTGCAGCTGGAAAAATAACGGTGTTGAAATGAAACCAGTCACTTAAATAAAAAGGAATCGTGTCAAAAACGTTCTTTTTAAACGAAGGATTTTGTATAATAGGTGTTTGGATAGTGTTTTGTTCATTTATAATGAGGGCATACATCAGCCGCTCCGTGTTTCGCTCATGCCAAAAACGGGCCCATTCTTCCGTCATAAATTGTGAGACGCCAAACACATGCAGATGATGAAACAGCGGTTTCCCGATTTTTTTTGACCAGTGATACAAAAGAAGCTGCGGATAGGCATCGGAAAAAATGAGCCAGTTCGCTCTTTCATAGGCTAAAAAGAACCACCTTTGCTGTCTCTCACGGAGTCCAAGCTGAAACAGACTGCCTTTTAAGTCAGTCATTGACCAGCCGGCATTGCGAGAAACGAAAGATGCCAAGAGCGACCATTTGATTTCCGGATGACGGTCATAAAATGCTTTATACGCATTCGTTCTTGAAATGTTATCTGCGTTTGTTGCTTTTGTCTGCCGCTCAATCCGGCTCAAAAGCTTTCTGATGGTCTGTTGTTCTTGCACGTTCATTCACTTCCGTCATGAATAGTTTAATAAGGAGGATGAGAAAGTGATTCGGTATCCTAACGGAAAAACGTTTCAGCCGAAACATTCGGTTTCATCCCAAAACAGTCAGAAAAGGGCCCCGTCTTACAGTAATCGCGGAATGACCCTCGAAGATGACTTAAACGAAACGAATAAGTATTATCTGACAAACCAAATTGCCGTCATACACAAAAAGCCGACACCTGTTCAAATTGTAAATGTCCATTATCCAAAAAGAAGCGCCGCAGTGATTAAAGAAGCTTACTTTAAACAATCATCGACAACAGATTATAACGGGATTTACAAAGGGCGGTATATTGATTTTGAGGCGAAAGAAACGAAAAACAAGACCTCTTTCCCCCTGCAGAATTTCCATGACCATCAAATCGAGCATATGAAGCAGGTAAAGGCTCAAGACGGTATTTGTTTTGTTATTATATCCGCTTTCGACCAGGTTTATTTCTTGGAAGCCGATAAGCTGTTTTATTTCTGGGACAGAAAAGAAAAAAACGGCAGAAAATCAATTCGAAAAGATGAGTTAGAGGAAGCGGCGTATCCGATTTCTCTTGGATACGCACCTAGAATTGATTATATTAGTATTATTGAACAGCTTTATTTTTCGCCATCATCTAGTGCGAAAGGTTGATTAACGAAAGGTTGAGATGTTATGTCAGATCAATTTAACAGCCGTGAAGCTCGACGAAAAGCGAACAGCAAATCGAGTCCTTCACCGAAAAAAGGCAAGAAACGAAAAAAAGGTGGATTGTTTAAAAAGACTCTTTTCACTTTACTCATTCTGTTTGTTTTAGGCGTAGTCGGCGGTGCCGTTACATTTGCCGTTATGGTTTCAGATGCGCCTTCACTAGACGAAAGCAAATTGAAGACGCCTTATTCATCAACAATTTACGATAAAAATGGAAAAGAAATCGCTGAAGTCGGTGCCGAAAAACGGACCTACGTCTCGATAGATGAAATTCCCGATGTTGTAAAAGAAGCCTTTATCGCGACAGAGGACGCGCGTTTTTATGAGCACCACGGGATTGACCCTGTCCGTATTGGAGGCGCCTTAGTTGCCAACTTTAAAGACGGCTTCGGAGCTGAAGGCGGAAGTACGATCACCCAGCAGGTCGTCAAGAACTCCCTTCTTTCTCATCAGAAGACACTGAAACGGAAGGTGCAGGAAGTATGGCTTTCAATTCAGCTGGAGCGCAATTACTCTAAAGATGAAATTTTAGAAATGTATTTAAACCGGATTTATTTTTCTCCTAGAGCATACGGAATCGGAAAAGCGGCGGAAGAATTTTTCGGCGTCACAGATTTAAGCAAATTGACTGTAGAACAAGCTGCGACACTTGCGGGTATGCCGCAAAGCCCGACAGCGTACAATCCCGTTAAAAACCCGGATAAAGCGGAAAAAAGACGGAACATCGTACTCAGTCTGATGAAAAAGCAAGGATTTATTTCTGATTCTCAATATAACAAAGCGAAAAATGTAGCAATGAAAGACGAAGGCGTTGTGTCACAGAAGGAATATGAAAAAGCAAGTTCAAACAAATACAGCGCGTTTGTTGAAGAAGTCATGAAAGAAATTGATGAAAAATCTGATGTCGATCCATCTGCTGACGGATTAAAGATTTATACGACATTAGATACAAAAGCACAAGACAAACTAGATGAATTAATGGACGGAGACACTGCCGGATTTACTGAAGGCATGCAGGGCGGCGTGACGCTTCTCGATACAAAAACCGGAGAAGTCCGTGCGATTGGTGCCGGAAGAGATTCTGCGGTTGGCGGCTTCAACTATGCTACTCAAGGAAAAACTCAGCCTGGTTCTACTATTAAACCAATTTTAGATTACGGGCCAGTTATTGAAAACAAAAAATGGTCTACTTACGAGCAAATAGACGACTCGGCTTACACGTATTCAGATGGAACACCTATCCGTGACTTTGACCGCTCGTATAAAGGACTCATGTCTATGCGTGAAGCACTTGCCCAATCTCGTAACATTCCGGCTTTAAAAGCATTCCAAGCAGTTGGAAAAGATACGGCAGTAGACTTTGCTAATGGATTGGGGCTCGGATTAAATAAAGAAAAAGTGTATGAATCGTATTCTATCGGAGGATTCGGCGACGACAACCCAGGTGTCTCTTCACTGACTATGGCAGGAGCATACAGTGCATTCGGAAATAACGGAACTTATAATGAACCGCATTTTGTGAAGTCAATTGAATTCAACGATGGAACAAAGCTTGATTTAACACCTAAGTCAAAGTCAGCGATGAGTGACTATACAGCCTTTATGATTACAGATATGCTGAAAACAGCTGTTAAGACCGGTACTGGACAGCTTGCTCAAGTACCAGGAGTAGAAGTCGCAGGTAAAACAGGTACAACAAACTTTGATGAAGCGACTATACAAAAATACAATATCGCATCAGGCGGTGTACCAGATTCTTGGTTTGTGGGATATACACCTCAATATACCGCTGCTGTATGGACAGGTGTAGATTCTCAAAATAAGATAGGAAAAAAATCTTTAAATCATACAGAACAGCAAGTTGCAAAACGTCTGTTCGCCCAACTCATCGCCGATGTCGATGACGGAAGCGGATCATTCGAGAAGCCTGACAGCGTAGTGGAAGCCACTGTAGAAAAAGGCTCTAACCCTGCAAAACTGGCAGGACCTAATACGCCAAGCGATAAAAAGCTCACAGAGTACTTTGTAAAAGGCACAGCTCCTTCTACTGTTTCTAAAACATATGAGAAAGAAGAAAAAGAAGAAACAGAAAAACTGTCTGGTTTAAGTGTGAAATATGATAAAGACAATCAATCATTGACATTAAGCTGGAATTACGACGGAGATGCGACCTTTGCTGTTAAGCAATCTGTTGATGGCGGCAGCTACTCAGAAATTCAAAACAGCTCTGCAAAAGAGGCAGTCATTTCGGGCGTGCAGCCAGGATCTGTATACAAATTCGAAGTGACAGCCGTCAGTGATGATGGCAAAAGTACAGCTTCCACATCCTATGAAGTGCCGAAAGCTGAAGACGACGAAGATAAAGAAGATCAGCAACAAACGGATGATGAAAATCAAGATGATGAGAAGACTCAGGATGACACACAAACTGACGATTCTCAAACAGATGACAGCCAGACGGATCAAGATCAGACAGATGATTCAACAAACGATCAAGACAAAAAACAAGACAACACGAACACCAATCCGTCCGACAACAGTAACCAAGACCAATCTAACAATAACAGCAACAACAATAGCAACAATCAGGATGCGTCGGATGATAATTCGAACCCAGATACAAATGATTCATCTGGTTCTGATCCAAATAAAAACAAAACAGACACTACCGACAAAACACAAACGAACTCATCATCAACAACTGAAAAAACAAATTAAACAAAAAGCCATCACCTTTAGGGTGATGGCTTTTTTCTTTTAGAAAAAACCTCCCCTTTCAAGGGTAGGTTTTTATCGATTCATCGCATGAAATTTATAAAAATGCTTTTTCATTTCAGTAAACAGCTCATCAAGCTGAATAAAGCAATGGTATTGAGTTGGCTTTAGGAGAATAAACTCCACTCGTTCAGCCCAATTGATCGGCTTTGCGGGAAATGATTTCTTCGTCAGTTCTAACCAATCGAGCGACTTCACCCGCTCGCCTGCTGTCCAGTGAAACGAAGCCAGCAAACACACAATGCCCTTTAGCATTTCGTTTTGGTCACATCTCGATTTTCGTGTTTGAAAGACTGGGAGAAGTGATGCTTTGATGTCATCCCACACTTCAAATAAATGCGGAACGTACTTGCCGCTGTCCTCCCATGGCAAAACGCCTTTAAATTCCGTGCAGAGATCAATATACACGGGGTTGATCCGCAAGGCTTCTTTCATATCCGAGGAGCTCATCTGGCCAAGACTGCACAAGTATTGCTCATAGGAAGCCAACACTTCTTTTGCTTGCGTCATCGTTTCACCAGTCCTTTTTTATCTCTCTTCTGCCCCTCTCTGCACAGAGAAAGCAGCGGACATTCCGCACAGCGGGGAGACTGCGCCTTACAATGATATCTGCCGAAGAAAATAAGCCGGTGATGCGTAACGGACCAGTCTTCTTTTGGCACTTTGCGCATCAGCGTCTTTTCAACTTCCAGCACCGAGTCCTTCCACCGGCAGATTCCCAAACGCTTGCTGACTCTCTCCACATGGGTATCCACGGCGATGGCCGGCACGCCAAAGGCAACGGATACCACGACGTTGGCGGTCTTTCTTCCGACACCTGGCAGTTTGACAAGCTCATCACGGTCTCTCGGCACTTCTCCGCCGTAATCTTCAATAATCATTTTGCTCAGTTTTTGGATATTTTTCGCTTTATTACGGTACAAACCGATTGATTTAATATCTTGCTGAAGCTCTTCCAGTGAAACAGCCAAATAGTCTTCCGGCCGTTTATATTTTTGAAATAATGTTTTGGTCACTCTGTTTACAAGTGCATCTGTACATTGCGCAGATAAAGCGACTGCCACCACTAATTCAAAAGGATTGGAATGAACCAGTTCACACTCCGCGTGGGGAAACATGTCGCCTATTTTGTCTAAACAGAATTCAATTTGTTTTAGATTTAACACGATTGTCACCTTTTCACTTTATTGTTCAAGCCAATTGTAAAAAGGAACCTGCCTTTTATACTCTTTTTGCGGTTCATTCTGCTTTGCTTGTACCCGCCGGAATTTTTGGCTGTGGATTTTTGCCTGCTCCACAGTTTTCAGCCCGTTTTTCTTCCACTCAAACAAAATCCGGTCAATGTAGCGGAAACTGAGTTTTCCTGATAGTACAGCCTCTTTTAATGCGTGTTTAATTAGCTGTGCGTCATGCTGGTCCTGGTCCTGCCAGATAGCCAGTGTTTCACACTCCAAAGGTGATAGTGGTCTGGCGAACTCTTCCTCAAAAATGGTATAAAGGCTTTTTTGTTCCCCTTCTGCTTTTCTTTCCTGTGTTTGATTCTGTGCAAGCTGTATAAACTCGTACAGCTTCCCCCATAAAGGCTGAAGCGAATACTTCTCAAATTTGATGCCGTTTTGGTCTTCGCATTCTTCAATGAACAGAAAACCTTTTTGAATAAACATCCGTAATCTGTTTGTGCATTCCTCAACAGAAATTGACATACCTTCCTGCAGCTGATTCGGTGTAGGAAAATAAGATCCTTTTTCTAAATGCATTTTAATTTTTAGCAGCAGAATAAGTTCTGTTTCATTAAGCCCGAGCTGTTTATAATGCGTGAGCAGAAGATTGGGAATTGTTGACGTCCCCTGTTCCTGCATATCAATAAATTGATGTTTTTTCATCGTTACACCTCTTACTGTAAAGGATCGTGATATCCCCTTTACTGTAAAAAGTCTCCCTTGCAGGAGACTCTTTTTTTGTTTCATTTGAATGTATTACGGATACAGACGGTTTAATAGTCTTGGGAACGGAATGGTTTCACGAACGTGAGGCGCTCCGCTGATCCAAGCTACTGTCCGCTCTAATCCAAGGCCGAAGCCGGAATGAGGAACTGATCCATATTTTCTAAGTTCAGCATACCATTTATACGCGTCAGAATCCAGTCCATGTTCTTTAAGACGCGCTTCCAAAAGTTCCATATCGTGAATCCGTTCAGATCCACCGATAATTTCCCCATAGCCTTCCGGCGCAATAAGGTCAGCACAAAGCACGACATCCTCGCGGTCAGAAGCCGGCTGCATATAAAACGGTTTTAAGGAAGTCGGATAGCGAGTGATGAAAACCGGTTTGTCATAGTGTTCGGCAATCGCTGTTTCATGAGGTGCTCCGAAGTCGTCCCCCCACTCGATATCGTCAAAGCCTTTTTCTTTCAGAAAATCAATCGCTTCATCATACGTAATTCTTGGGAACGGAGCTTTGATTTGCTCAAGTTTTGACGTGTCTCTTCCTAATGTGTTTAATTCAATTTTGCAATTCTTAAGAACAGATTGCACAATGAAAGAAACGTAATTTTCTTGTACTTGAAGGTTTTCTTCAAATTCTACAAACGCCATTTCCGGTTCGATCATCCAGAATTCGATCAAGTGGCGCTTTGTTTTAGACTTTTCCGCTCTGAATGTCGGCCCGAAGGAGAATACTTTTCCTAAAGCCATTGCCGCTGCTTCCATGTAGAGCTGACCGCTTTGAGACAGGTAAGCATCTTCATCAAAATATTTTGTCGCAAAGAGCTCTGTTGTTCCTTCAGGTGCGCTTCCAGTCAGAATCGGCGGATCCACTTTTACGAAGCCTTCGTTATTAAAGAATTCGTAAGTCGCGCGAATGATTTCATTACGGATTTTCATGATCGCATGCTGGCGTTTTGAACGCAGCCATAAATGTCTATGATCCATCAAGAATTCCGTACCGTGTTCTTTTGGCGTAATTGGATAATCAGTAGCTTCGTGAATGACTTCAATACCTGTCACAGCTAGTTCATAACCAAGCGGAGAACGCTCGTCCTCTTTGACAATCCCTTTTATATAGAGTGACGTTTCCTGCGTCACTGATTTAGCTGTTTGGAAAATGCTTTCTTCCACTTCCGCTTTTACAACGACACCTTGAATAAAGCCGGTACCGTCCCGCAGCTGTAAAAATGCGATTTTCCCGCTTGAACGCTTATTAGCGACCCAAGCTCCGATCGTTACTTCCTCACCTACGTGCTTGTACACCTGGTTGATTGTTGTTTTCAACATATTTCCCTCCAAAACAAGAAAGACATTCGGAAGCTCATTGCCCCGAACTCTATTATCATCACTTTATTATACCCGCTCTTAACTAACCGGGTCAATGCAGATAAAAAGCGGCTTTTCTGTCAGCCGCTTTTTGATCTGTTAGCTATGTTTTTTTACAAATCGTTTGATTCTTTCAACTGCTTTTTCAAGAAGTTCTAACGATGTTGCGTAAGAAAGACGGACATTATCAGGAGAGCCGAATCCGGATCCAGGAACAATCGCAACTTTTTCCTCCTCAAGAAGCGCTTTAACAAATTCATCTACATCTTTGAAACCGCAAGATTGAGCTGCTTCTTTTGCATTCGGGAACAAGTAAAAAGCGCCTTCCGGCTTCACACAGCTGAACCCAGGGATTTCTATGAGCTTTGCATAGATTGTGTTTAATCTATGTTCAAATGCTTCTCTCATTTCTTCCAGCGGCTCAGAAGGCCCGTTATAAGCAGCAATTGCTCCGTACTGGGCGATTGATGTCGGGTTTGATGTGCTGTGGCTTGCTAGGTTAGTCATCGCTTTAATAATGTCTTCAGACCCAGCCGCATAACCGATTCTCCAGCCCGTCATACTGTGTGACTTCGACACGCCGTTAATAATAACCGTTTGCTCTTTCAGTCTGTCAGACAGCTGTGCTATGGAAACGTGTTTCTTTCCGCCGTATGTAAGTTTTTCATAAATTTCGTCAGACACAATCAGGATGTCATGTTCAAGGCACACTTCACCAAGCGCAGACAGCTCTTCTTCCGTATACATGACACCAGTCGGGTTGCTTGGAGAGTTAATGACGATCGCTTTTGTTTTTTCTGTAATCGCATTTTTCAGCTGTTCAGGAGAAATTTTGAAATGATTTTCCTCAAGCCCTTCTACATAAACAGGATTTCCGCCAGCGAGTTTCACCTGCTCTGGATAGCTTACCCAGTAAGGCGTTGGAATAATGACTTCATCTCCTTCATCCAAAATCACTTGGAAAAGGGTGTACAGAGCATGTTTGGCACCAGTGCAGACAATAATTTGAGACGGTTTGTATTCAATATTCTGGTCACGTTTAAATTTCTCAGCAATGCTGTTTTTTAGTTCAGCCAGACCACCTGATGGCGTGTACTTCGTATGGCCTTCGTTCATTGAACGCACAGCCGCATCAATAATGTGCTGCGGTGTATTGAAGTCTGGTTCGCCGGCCCCTAGGCCGATGACATCATGGCCTGCCGCTTTTAGTTCTTTCGCTTTTGCTGTGATTGCCAGTGTGGTAGATGGTGTTAATGCGGATACTCTTTTTGCCAGTTTCAACTTGAACTCCCCCTAATTCGTCTTAAGGCGTGATATTTTTGAGAATCTTTCCAGTTGTAAAGTCCACATAACTTAAACTGTATTGACCTTCTTTGTCTAAGTACGTTACTTCCCAAAGCAGGACATTTCCTTCTCTTGCCAGGTGAACCTCTTTTTGCTTTGAAACCAGCCCTTCATCCTGTATGATTTTCGCCGCTTTGTCTTCCGAGATTCCCTCTTTTGCTTCTTTTGAGAGAATTTTTGCTTTTTTATCAGCAGGAACCCAGACATATAATTTGCTGCCTTTTTTGTCCGTTCCCTTTACGACATAATATTTTTCTTTTCCGACAAATGTTTCGACTTGATCAACGCTGGTGAGATCGGTTTCTTTTTTAGCTTCAGCAGCTGCTGCTTCGTGCCCCTCTTCCTTTTGTGCCATGGCCGATTTATAAATGCTTGCCGAGACAAGAAGTACTGCTAAAAAAATAATACCAAAAATGACGGTAAATATTAATGCTTTTTTTCTCATCTTCTCACCTACGTACGATAAATGGTAAAAACGGCTTGGTTTTTGTTTTCTTCATCCAGCGCAAGGCCGAACATCAGATTGTCTCTTTTCAGTGTCCGATTCAGTGTGTCTACAATTTTATACAGGTCATCAGAATGCTCTACATTAATTGTTGAAAGAATTTCGATTTTGCTTTCCATTATTTCATCCTCCAGTTTGAACAAATATTGTTAGTCATACTCCATTTCAGGACACGCCATACTAGTATCACAGAGCGGCAAAACCGCTTTTAAATAAAACACCATCCTACTCCCACACCGGAAAGCCGCTTTATGCGGCTTTTATTCATTTTTCCCTGCAACATAAGCCTCAAGCTCGCTGTCTGTCATTTCAGATACGGAGGTTGTCGGCAGGGCATCAAGAAACAGCCGCCCGTAACCAGCCGTTTTAATCCGTCTGTCCAATATGACAATCGTCCCTTTGTCCCCCGCTGTCCGCAGCAAACGGCCGATTCCTTGCCTAAAGGTCAGCACAGCTTCCGGAAGTGATACTGTTTGAAACGGATTCAGCCCTTTTTTGCGGGCAAGCTCACATTTCGCAGCATGAAGCGGATGATCAGGGGACCGGAATGGAAGCTTCACGATCATTACTGTTGTCAGCTCATCACCAGGGAAATCAACGCCTTCCCAAAAGTGATTTGTGCCAAGCAGGATCGCCTGATTGGATGTTTTAAAAGTTTTCATCAGCTTGCCGGGACTTCCGCCTGTAATTCCTTGTGCCAAGAGCTGAATTCCGGAAGCACTTATCGCTTGCTTAAGCACCTGATGAACCTTTTTCAGCATATCATGGGATGTAAACAGCACAAGGATTTTGGGCTGTTTTTCCTTTGCCATTAATTCGATATAACGGGCCGTATCCTGTATAAATTCAGTTTGCCCCGTATCTTGAATTGATTTCATTTCTTTTGGAATCATCACACGCATGCGCTCATCGTAAGAAAAAGGCGACTCAATTCTCATGGTCCGCGGGAAAAAGTCACCCAGTCCCAGTCGTTCAATCATAAATTGAAAAGAATCTTCGACAGTAAGAGTTGCAGATGTTAACACCACACTATTTTTGCGCGCGAAAAACTGATCAGCCAGAAGTTCACCAGGTTCAAGCGGCTGTGCGTAAATGGCCACCGCATTTTTTGCTCCCTTTGCGTCTATTTCAATCCAAACCGCTTCATCATCATCAGACTCAAAGAACAGCTTCTGCAACGTTTGACAGTAACGCTGCAAACCTTTCATGCTTCTTTGATATTCATCAGCTAAAAAGACGGTTTTGTTCTTCATACTAGTGAGGTGTTTTTCCATCAGGGCAGACTGTGCCTCAAAAAGCTGCTGCAGATGTGTCAGCATGGAACAAAGCCTCTCCGCTCCATCCGTTAAAATCGGCCAGCTTTTATCTTGGCTTTCTTTGTTCACCTTAAAGACTAGACGGTTTAAGTCTTCTTTAGGTTTTCTTCGTTTGACAAAAGAATGCACAGAGCTGAAGAAAGCATCACTTTCTGCTTGAATGTGCTGAATCCACTCTTCCAATTCGAAAAATGAATCAACCGGCAGGCTGTTTCGCTGAAATAGCTGTCTCATCTTTTTTAGAAGTCCCTGCTCCTTCAGAGTGCCGATTCTGCTCAATTTAGAATGCAATTCTATGTACGTGGCTCTTTTCCCTAAATGTTCGCTTGCAGCCCGTTCAAAATGATGTGCTTCATCGATAATAAATGTACCGCTTTCCGGTAGCCTTTTTTTCTGGCTGCCTTCATCGGTCAGCAAAAGGGAGTGGTTGGTGATCACCAAATCGGAACGCATGGCAATCTGTTTGGCCCGCTCATAAAAGCCGGTTACACTCTCATTGCGACTTCTTTTGTAGGAGTCATCGTCATAAGCCAATCTGTCCCACAGCAATTTTCCGCCTGAAGGCAAATTCAGCTCCGCTACATCTCCTGTGTTTGTCTCTGTCAGCCAAACGAGGAGCTGTGCCTTTGTCAATACGGCATCATAGTTATCATCGTCTTCATGAAGGACCTGCTCGAATTTAGACAGGCATAAATAATGCGATTGCCCTTTTAAAATTGCCGCTGTTACCGGAAATGGAAACAGGTCTTGGACAATCGGCAAATCCTTTGTCAAAATCTGCTGCTGCAAAAGAGTTGAATACGTGCTGATAATAACCGGCTTTTTTGATTTCTTGGCAAAAAGCGCAGCCGGAATAAGGTAGCCAATCGTTTTTCCAATTCCCGGAGGAGCTTCAATCAGCGCATGCTCACGATTAGCAAACGCTTCAGCCACCTCTTTTATCATCATCATTTGGCCGTCTCTTTTTTCATACCCAGGCATTAACTCAGACAGCGCTTTTTCATTTCCCGCTTCCCAATTTTCGATCTCAAATGAGAAGTTCCCGTCTTCATTGACACGTCCATCGATAGATTCAGGTTCTCTGACAGAAAAGGAAGAAAAGCGCACATAACCCGTTATTTCGGTATGTCTGTTTTCATAAATGAACATATCCAACAAATGCGTCAGATCACTGATAAAATGCTGCGAAAGCCTTCTTAACTGTTTTAATGTCGGATAAGGAAGCTGCCGCAACTTTTCAAGGATTTCCAAAAAAATAAGCCCTGTAACTTCAGCGTCGCTGTCAGCCCGATGCGGCTGATCGTGCCGCAGCTGAAGCTCCTCGCTTAATTCGGTCAGCTTATATCCCTCAAACCCCGGAAAAACAATCCGGGAGAGCTCGACAGTATCCAGCACTTCACAATCCGGAAGCTGAAAGCCCGCCTTATGTAACTCATACTTGACAAATCCAAGGTCGAAATGGATATTGTGGGCGACAAAATAAGCGCCGTCAAGCAAATGGAACACTTCTTCAGCCACAGCTTCAAACGGCTGTTCATGCTCTACCATTTGATTGGAGATTCCAGTAAGCTGCTCAATAAAAGCAGGAATGGATTTATTTGGATTAATGTATTTTGAAAACCGCTCAGTAATTTGTCCATTTTCGATTACAACCGCTGCGATTTGTATGATTTTATCGCCTTTCTTCGGCGAATTCCCTGTTGTTTCTACATCTATAACAACGAACCGTTGCTTATTCATTAAAATGGACACCTCAATTCTTGCATACGACAAAAGTGTAACACGTTTTGTACGGAAATGGAGCGGCAAAACCGTTTTACTCTCAAAATCTTAAAAGAAAACCCCCGATAAAGGGGGCTTTTCTTCTACAAAATTGTGTGGGCTGGTTCATTCCCCAGCATTTGTTCAATTTTGTTTTGATCATTCAGAACAGCCACTTTCGGCTGGTGGCTTGCCGCTTCTTGATCAGACATCATTTTGTAGGAAATAATAATAACCTTATCGCCTTCCTGCACAAGGCGTGCGGCTGCACCGTTTAAGCAGATGACGCCGCTTCCGCGTTTACCAGGAATAATATACGTTTCCAGACGTGCTCCATTATTATTATTTACAATTTGCACTTTTTCATTAGGAAGCATTCCCACTGCATCAATGAGGTCTTCATCAATTGTAATGCTTCCCACATAGTTTAGGTTTGCTTCCGTAACGGTTGCCCTGTGAAGCTTTCCGCTCATCATCGTGCGATACATATTATATTCTCTCCATTTCTCGAATATCAATAATGATATTATCTATTAAACGCGCTTTTGAAAAAGCAACTGCAACAGCCAAAATCATCTTTCCTTCAATGTTGTTCACAGGCTCGAGTTCCGGATAGGAATAAAGCTCTACATAGTCAATGGTGCCGCTTGTCGTTTCAATGATTTCTTTCGCAGCATTTATCACCGCTTCAGGATCTCTTTCACCCGCTCTGATCAGCTCCGCACTTGTTTGAAGTGCCTGATAGAGCTTAGGCGCTTCTTTTCTTTCCTCAGCTGTTAAGTATACATTGCGGGAGCTTTTGGCTAAGCCGTCTTCCTCTCTGACCGTATCGACAGCAACCAATTCAATATTCATGAAGAAATCGCTGATTAAGCCATCAACAACAGCCACCTGCTGTGCATCCTTTAAACCGAAATAGGCGCGGGTCGGCTGCACAAGGTTGAACAGCTTCGTCAGTACGATTGCAACCCCGTCAAAATGGCCTTCTCTTGAACGACCGCATAAAACGTCTGTGCGTCTTTCAACGTGAATTGTGACATTCTTTTCACCAGGATACATGTCATGAGCATCAGGCGTAAAAAGAATATCGACTCCGGCGTTTTCTGCAAGGGCCGCATCCCGCTCAATATTGCGCGGATATGCTGCAAAATCTTCATTAGGACCGAATTGCGCAGGATTCACAAAGATACTCATAACCACGGCGTCATTTTCTTGTCTTGCTTTGTCTGCCAAGGTTAAATGCCCCTCATGCAAAAACCCCATCGTCGGAACAAATCCGACTGACTTCCCCTCTGATTGATATTGTCTTATGGCTTCTTTCAGCTGTGAAATATCTGTAATCTGTCTCATCTTATTTTCCTCCATACAAGCCGTCAAGCACTGTCTGGTTCATTTGAAAGGAATGCTTTTGTTCAGGGAAAGCACGATGTCTTACATCATGGACATATCCGCTGATTGCTGTTTCGATTGTTTCGTCAATTCGCGTATATTGTTTTACAAATTTAGGTGTTCTTTCAACACCGTGGCCGATAATATCATGATAAACAAGAACTTGTCCGTCCGCTTTCACACCAGCCCCGATTCCGATGACCGGTATGCTTAGCATTTCGGCAATTTTGGCTGTGAGTTCTGCAGGAACACATTCCAGTACAAGCATCATAGCTCCTGCTTCTTCGCATTTTATACTGTCTTCTATTAATTTTTTAGCGCTTTGTTCGTCTTTGCCCTGTACTTTATATCCGCCCAATACACCGACTGACTGCGGTGTCAGGCCTAAGTGACTGACTACCGGAATGCCTCCGAGCGTCAATGCGCGAATGGATTCAAACACGCCTTCTCCGCCCTCAAGCTTCAGCGCGTCAGCTCCGCTTTCCTGAACGATCGCAGCCGCATTTTTCAGCGTATCTTCCTTAGACAGGTGATAAGACATAAACGGCATATCCGTTACGATAAATGTATTCGGCGCGCCCCTTTTAACCGCTTTTGTATGATGGATCATGTCCGCAACTGTCACACCGACAGTTGAATCAAGGCCGAGGACGACCATTCCGAGTGAATCACCGACTAAAATCATGTCGACTCCCGCTTGTTCAGCCAGCTTAGCCGCTGGATAATCATAAGCGGTCAGCATCACAATCGGTTCTTCAGACTCCTTCATTTTTAGAAAATCCAATTTTGTTTTCATGTTTTCTCCTCCTCATGTTTAGAGGAGATGAGCTGCCGTTTTCTTTTACAAGCCAAAAAACCTTCCGTTACAACGAGAAGGATTCTTCACTTTCTAAAGTTCGGCGAGTTTCATCCCTCTGTCCCAGTCCTTTTTTGGATCAAGGCAGACTGCTGCAATGTCTATCTATTTTTATAATAGGTGCAGTTCGCAGGCGATACTGCCCAATGGAAGTATACCAAAATCAACGGGCTTGTACCAACACATTAACCCAATTCTATATCGGCAGAATAGATTTTTTTAATGCCTTCCTTCGTTTCTAATAGAAGAACACCTTCATCATCTATACCTAGTGCCTTCCCGTAAAATGTTCCGTTTAACGTTCTGGCCCTCATATTAGTGCCGATTCCCAGCGCATAGCTTTCCCATAAAAGCTTAATCGGTGTAAAACCGTGATTCATATAATCCCGGTACCGTTTTTCAAAGCAAAGTAAAATATGCTGGATGACGCCGGCCCGGTCAATTTTTTCTCCGGCAGCTTGGCTGAGGCTTGTCGCGATGTCCTTCAGTTCATCTGGAAAATCGTCCGGCTGCTGGTTAACATTAATGCCCATCCCGATGATGACTGAACGTACGCGGTCTTCCTCGGCCTGCATTTCTGTTAAGATGCCGACTGTTTTTTTTCCGTTAATTAAAATATCATTAGGCCATTTAATGTCCGTCTGGATGCCTGCTGCCTCTTCTATTCCCTGCACAACAGCTATTGCAGCAAGCAGTGTGAGCTGCGGTGTTTTTTGGAGCGGAATGTCTGGCCGCAAAATCAGGCTCATCCAAATGCCGTTTCCCTCTTGAGAATGCCACACCCTAGACATTCGACCCCTTCCGGCTGTTTGTTTGTCAGCCACCACGAGGGTGCCTTCCGGTGCGTTATCATTCGCAAGCTCATGCGCCGTTTTTTGCGTGCTCGAAAGAACGTCATGATAAATAAGATGCTGGCCCATCACATCCGTTTTCAGTCCGAAGCGAATTTCGCTTTCACTGAGTTTCCCGGGCTTTTTGATGAGCCGATATCCTTTTCTTCTGACGGCTTCTACTTCATAGCCCTCTTTCCGAAGCTCTTCAATATGCTTCCACACAGCAGTTCTGGAACAGCCGAGGGCATCACTGATTTTTTGGCCGGAAATAAATTCATTTCCGGCCTGAGAAAATAATTCAATAAGATCTTTTCTTAATGTTGACCGCATGTCTTCAGCCACTCCTCTATGTGGTTCTTTTGATTGGAGAGCTTTCCCGTCACAACTGCCTGCTCGATCTGCTGTAATTCTTCCGACACCCATTTTCCGGCAGGCCGGTTTCGAAGCGCAAGCAAATCCTTACCCGTGAAATCAAGATCCTTGAGGCTTTTGATCGGCAGGCTTTGATAAGCGTTTTGAATGTCTTTCAGTTTTTCTTCATCCAGTTTTTCATTTTCCCGAAGCTGCGCTATTTTGGCTGCTGAAAGCAGTGCCTTTTCCCCAGCCTTGTACATTGACATAGCGTCAAGGTTCTGGCCAAACGTATGGGCAATGTGAATGGCTTCCTTCATCACCTTTCCCGGGAGCTTCCAGGCTTTCAGGAAAAGCGGCGCATCTTTCAAGTCTATGTCAAGGTCAATTAAAAGCGCAGCCCAAAGCTCCTCACGGGATGTTAAAAAGAAAAATGGAAAGTTACTCGCCGCAATCAGGTTCTCTCGTTTATGGTAAAAACCAGGAAGTTCCTCATACAGCCCCGTTTGAATGAGCGTTTGAAGCGCTTGGCGGGACGCTCTTCCCTGCAGCAACTTTTCGAACTCTATAGTTTTTCGCTCGACTGAAACATGGGATAGGAGTGTTTTTTCCTTCGTGATCGCTTCTTCTGTTTCAAGTGAAAGCGTAAAGCCAAGCTGACTCATAAAGCGTACGGCTCTCAGCATACGAAGCGCATCTTCTTGAAATCTGTCCTCAGGCTTTCCGACGGTTCGAATCAGCCTCTGATCAATATCTTTCTTACCGCCAAAATAATCAAGCACCTGCCCGTCAGCTGTCATGGCCATCGCATTAATCGTCAAATCTCTGCGTTTTAAATCCTCTTCTAAAGATGTGATAAATTGCACATCTGATGGCCTTCTATAATCTTCATACTCTGATTCAGTCCGGAATGTAGTGACTTCATAGGTTTCACCTTCCCAGAGCACAATAATGGTCCCGTGCTCTTTTCCTACATCAACTGTTCGCTGAAACAGCCGTTCTACTTGATCCGGAGCCGCATCAGTCGCGATATCGACATCTCCGATCGTTCGTTTCATATAGCTGTCACGAACTGCGCCACCGACAAAATAAGCCTGGTGGCCCGCTTCGATTAAAGTGCGGAGCACGGGAAGCGCTTTGATAAAAACTTGTTCCATGTGATCACTCCGGTTCTGCTAAATCGGCATAAATCTGTTCATATTGGCTGACAATTTTTTGTGAAGAAAATTCATTTTTAAGCATTTCCATTGCCGCCTCTGTAAACCGCTTGCTTAGCTGTTCATCTTCTAAAATACGCATCGCGCTGGCTGTTGCGGCTGCAACATCGCCGACATCCACCAAAAATCCGCTCACATTATTCTTAATAACCTCCGGGATACCGCCAATGTTTGTTCCGATACAAGGCACTCCGCAAGCCATCGCTTCAAGCAGGACAAGCCCGAAACTTTCTTTTTCAGACAGCAGCAGCTTCAAATCGCTAATGGAATAAAGCTCCTCAACACGATCTTGATTTCCAAGCATTAAGACTTGGTTTTCCAATCCATATTTTCTGACAAGCTCACAGGCTGTCGATTTCTCCGGACCGTCTCCGACTAAAAGTAATTTTGCTTTCGTTTTGCCGGCGATATTCCGGAACACTCGGATGACATCCTGCACACGTTTAACCTTTCTGAAGTTAGACACGTGGATGACGACTTTTTCGTCTGGTAAAATACCATGTTTCTCTTTAATCACCGCTGTGTTTTTCTTCAGATACACGCGCTCATCTATAAAGTTATAAATCGTTTCGATTTTTTTCTCCGGTTTAATTAAATCGTATGTTTCAGCTGCAAGCGCTGAGGAGACAGCTGTCACCCTGTCTGATGCCTCAATGGCAAAACGGATCAGATCTTTTAGAGACGGGTCATACCCTAACACCGTGATATCCGTACCGTGCAAAGTGGTCACAATGCCGATATTGCGTTTCAGCATCTGCTTTGCAAGATAGGCGCAAACCGCATGCGGGAGAGCGTAGTGAGCATGGATAATGTCTAAATTCTCCCGTTCCGCCACCTCGGCGATTTTGCTTGCCAATGTCAAGTCATACGGCGGATACTTAAAAACAGCATATTGATTAACCTCAACTTCATGAAAATGAATATTGGGATGATATGTATTCAGTCTAAACGGAATGCTTGACGTGATAAAATGGATTTCATGTCCTTTTTCAGCAAGCTGCTTCCCCAGTTCTGTCGCAATGATACCTGAGCCTCCGACGCTCGGATAGCATGTGATCCCTATTTTTAGTTTTTTCATTGTTCTCCCCCAAGCACATCATGATCAAGCATCAGCATCCGTTTGGAAAAGAAACCTTCGGCATACCCCACTCCCGCTTCTTTACCGTAAAGCTTTTCTCTCGCTTCAACGATCTCGATATAGCCATTTGTCAGAGGTGTTGAAACTGAATCCTTTGACGGTATAAACTGGCTTTTGTAGGCATTAAGGCTTTGTTTCTTGGCCTCTATTGTATCCGAGATATCAATGACAAAATCCGGCTGATGAAAACCATTTATCATATAATAGTAAATCTTGCTTACTTTATGCGCGGGAAGGCTTTTTTCATCTTTATATTTATGGATTCCGGCGGAAAAGATTGCTTCTTCCACCAGTGCTGCCGCATTGCCGTGATCGGGATGTCGATCCTTTTTATACGGCATAAAGACTGCTTTTGGCCGGCAGGTTCTGATGACACTGACTATCGCCCGAATTGCCTGATCACTCATCATCAGGCCGCGGTCTGGAAGCGTCAGCTGAATTCTTTTTTCTGCACCTAATATTCGGGCTGCTTCCGCTGCTTCCTCTTTACGTAAGCTAACCGTTCCGTTTGAAGAGAGTTCCGCTTCGGTCAAGTCGCATATAATAACTTTTTTCCCCTGTTTGCCAAACTTCGCTATAGTGCCGCCCATTCCGATCTCGACATCATCACTGTGGGCGCCAAAAGCAAGAACGTCAGCATTATACATTCGGCTCTTCTCCCCGAAGAAGATTGCGGAATTCAAAAACACCTTCATCAAGTGTGCGGACAAGAATTTCCGCAGTACCCATATTTGTGGCGAGCGGAATGGAATACACATCACATAAACGGATTAATGCCGAGACATCCGGTTCATGCGGCTGCGCGGTCAGCGGGTCGCGCAAAAAGATGACAAGATCGAGTGCATTGGCTGCGATCAGCGCACCGATTTGCTGGTCTCCCCCTAAAGGGCCGGATTGGAAACGTTCAATGTGAAGACCTGTCGCCTCTTGAATTTTCAACCCTGTTGTTCCGGTTGCGTATAGATCATGATGACTCAAAATATCCCGATAGGCAGTCGTGAATTGAACCATATCCTGTTTTTTCTTGTCATGCGCGATCAAAGCAATTTTCATCATTTCTCCCCCTGTCTAATCAATGATATTTTCCAGTCCGTACACAAGCTGATCAATCTTCATGACTTGTTCGACTGACAATTTAACACCTGACATGAAAGAAGCGCGGTTATAGGAATCGTGGCGGATCTGAAGCGTTTGGCCAGCCATGCCGAACATGACTTCCTGGTGTGCAATCAGTCCCGGAAGACGGACGCTGTGCAAGCGGATACCGTTTTGCTCCGCTCCTCTTGCTCCTGGGAGAATTTCTTTTTCATCCGGATGTCCTTGCTGCTTTTCTTTACGAACCTCTGAAATCATTTCTGCTGTTTTAAGCGCAGTTCCACTTGGTGCGTCAAGCTTCCGGTCATGGTGAAGCTCAATAATCTCAACATCCTCAAAGTAGTTTGCAGCCATTTTCGAAAATTTCATCATCAGTACCGCACCAAGCGCAAAATTTGGAGCGATGATGGCTCCAATTCCCTTCTCTTCTGTTAAAGACGTGAGCTCTTTTAAATCAGCCTCTGAGAAACCGGTTGTTCCGACTACCGGACGGACTCCGTGCTCTAATGCAATTTTTGTATGTACTTTTCCGATTTCAGGCGTAGTCAAATCAATTAAGACATCCGGCTGTGTTTCTGTAAAACAGGCATGGATATCTGTGTAAATCAGGGCATCTGACTCAACAGACATCACATCAGATAATTTTTGCTGGTCGTATGTATGATCTACGGCCCCGACAAGGTCAAAATGAGGTGTTCGTTCCGCCAATTTAACAGCTTCCTGCCCCATTCTTCCACGCGGTCCTGCAATGACTACTTTAATTGTTTCGTTTGACATCTTGATCTCCTCTACTTTCCTTCTTCTTTTCTGGTCCAGCGATCTTTATCTCTCGTATTAAATTTATGCATGACTCGGTCGTGGGCTTCCTCTAAAGAGATATCTAAAGAGTTGGCTAAACAAACCAATACAAACAGCACATCGCCCATTTCCTCTTCCATGCTTTTATCATCTTCAGTCGCTTTTTTTGGTTTTTCTCCATAACGATGATTGACTTCTCTGGCAAGCTCGCCCAGTTCTTCAGTCAGCCTCGCCATCATGGCAAGCGGACTGAAATATCCTTCTTTAAATTGGCCGATGTAACGGTCCACTTCAGCCTGTATGTCTTTCATTGTTTTATCACTCACTGCACGAAACCTCCTATCATCCTCTTACATGTTAGCTAATTCAGATACGTTTGACAAATGTTTAAGCACGTTTGCTGTTTTCTTTTTCATCCACTATAATATAAACGCTATCTAATGGAAGGAAAAGGGGTTTTGTGTGATGCTTGGAGAAATTAGATTAAAAAACATATTTTTTATTTTAATCGGAGCGGCGATTTTTTCATTTGGCTTGGTTCATTTCAATATGCAGAACAATCTGGCTGAGGGCGGTTTTACAGGTATTACACTTTTGCTTTATGCTCTTTTCCACATTAGTCCCTCTATCTCGAATCTGGTTTTGAACATTCCGATCTTTTTTATCGGCTGGCGTTTGCTTGGCAGAACAATGTTTGTTTACACCCTTGTGGGCACTGTAGCCTTGTCTCTGTTCCTCAGCATTTTTCAGCGATATGAAATACATATGCCTCTTCAGCATGACTTAGCGCTCGCTGCTTTATTTGCCGGCGTGTTTATCGGAGCCGGATTAGGCATTATTTTTAAGTTCGGCGGTACGACAGGCGGAGTTGATATCATTGCCCGTTTGGTCAATAAGTATTTTGGGATTCCGATGGGCAGAACGATGTTCGCTTTCGATGCCTGCGTCATCATTTTGTCTTTGCTTACTTACCTCTCCTATAAAGAAGCGATGTATACCCTGGTGGCTGTATTTGTAGCGGCAAGATTAATTGATTTTATTCAGGAAGGCGGATACGCTGCTAAAGGGGCGACCATCATCTCTTCGAAAAACGACCTGATCCAGAAAAAGATTCTTGAAGAAATGGAACGGGGCGTCACCATTTTGAAAGGACAAGGTTCCTATACAAAAGAGAATATAGATGTACTTTATTGTGTGGTGCCGAAAAACGAATTGGTGATGCTGAAAAGTGTGATTAACTCCGTTGATCCTCATGCCTTTGTGGCAGTAAGTGATGTCCACGATGTACTCGGAGAAGGATTTACGCTTGATGAAAATAAAAATCCGCTTCCCCGCTGACATTTAATAGAAAAAAGGCGGCCGCCGCCGCCCCTCATGCTCATTTAGGGTAGTCCCGTTTTTTCAGCTTGTTTTTCTCCGCTTTGTACTTTCTGTAGCCGACATAGGTGAGAGCCGTAATGATAATACTGCCGGTTGTGATGATCACCCAGAGTAAAGACGGATCGGCATCATCCTCCTCCACCCTGTCAAATACATTTTTCAGATCATGCTGAAGAAGAGAAAGCCGTTCAAGCTTCGTGCTCTCAGTCATTTGCTGAAATTCCTCTTGCTCAATGACGTCTATATGTTTTCCCACTGTTTCAAGCTGATCCTCTGATACATCGATTGTAAGACTTGGATAAATCAAATCATATAAACTGATAAATTCATTCCATTTTTCATGAAAGCTCGTACTTTCATTCTTTTGGACATCCTGCTTCAGTTCAGCAAAGGCTTCCATAATCGGTTTTTCCAGTGATCCCCAAAGCGGATCAGACCGATTCTCCACCGCATCCATCAGCATTCTGAACTGCGCGGCTGCTCTGAGTTTTTGTGTATCTGATGTATCAGCCTGCTTTAAACTCCGTACCATATCGTTATAGCCCAGTGTGATTTGACGGATTTGGGCTCCGGTTAGCATGGGGTCTTGCTGTTTTTTTTCAGCGGATTTTAAAGTTCTTTCAAAGTAAGCAAGGACTTGCAGCGCCTCTTCATATTTCGACTGGCGGGTCATTTGAAAGACCGTATCGGATAAATCGTTCAATTCTTCGAGGCTTCCCCGCTCTGCAGCCTTGGCATTTCCATTATAAAAAATAAGAGCAAGCAACAAACAGATCGTCAGCTTTCGTTTCATGCAGGTCCCTCCCACTCTCTCTCCTTACAGAATATGAAGAAAGGGACAAGGATAGACCAACATTGTCTTTACATCAGCTCAAGCTTTGATTGCTTTTTCGAGACCACAAGAAAGTAAGCCAGCCCGATTGAAAAGATGCTCAGCCAAAATGTTCCGTACCCTATATCAGTCATATAATCAGAAAGCATAGAGTACTTCGGCATCATTTCAAACAAGTAATCAATGACATCGTTATGCAGCGTCCAGACGGCAGCAATTGCAAGATGCCAAATAGAAAAACGAAAATACGGACTGTACAATACGCCTTGGACTGCCATTGCAAAATGCGAGGCAATCAGCATATATCCCTCCCACGGCAAGTCACCTGTTACAGCCAGCACAAGAAAATTCATAACGACCGCCCATAGGCCATACTTTACGAGGGTGACTAGCGCAAGCGCCTCAAAGAGCGGGGCGTTCCGTTTCATGATAAAGGCGAGCAGCACAAACAGAAAGAAAAACGTTGCTGTCGGACTGTCCGGAACAAAAACGAGGAAACGGGCCGGTGTCTCCAGAAGCTGCGGCAAATACCAGTAGTATCCGTAAACCGTTCCCAGAAAATTGATGGCTAAGACCAGAATAAGCACCGTCCGCTGTCCTAATACATATTGAAACCATTTCACATCATATCAACTCTCAGTCTGTAAAAAATAATGTGTCCATATAAAAAAGCTGACGCCGGGTCAGCTTTTGATAATAAAAGTATATCCTTCCATTTCGCAATTCACAATACGTTATTTTGCGGTTGTTTCAGAAATGAATTTCGCAAGTTCTTCGAGCTGCTTATCATTCCCTTTAAACACACCCGCCGGCATTTTGCCTTTCCCTTCAACAGCGATTTTTTTGATTTCTTCCGGTTTCAGTCCGCTGTCAACCAATGAAGGGCCGGCCGCTCCCCCTTGGAGGTTATCGCCATGGCAAGAAATACAGCCCTGCTCCTTAAATACCTTATATCCCTCTGCATTGGTGTCAATGTCAGCTTCTTTTGTGATTTTCCCCTGTTCTTCTGCCTTGGCCCAGTCATGAGTAGCAACTGACTGCCACGTCAAAAACACAGCAGCCGAAATGGCCAGAAGCATCATACCGACAGCAACAGGGCGCTTCCACGGCCTTCTTTCTGTTCCTCTGTCAAGGAATGGCGCCAAAAGCAGGGCGCCAAAAGCGAGTCCCGGCATAATCATGGCGCCGACGACTGTAAAACTCCCGGCGGCGTATTCATACTTCAACAGCTGGTATAAGAAAAGAAAATACCAATCCGGCAGCGGAATATAACCTGTATCAGTCGGGTCCGCCATCCGCTCCAAAGGCGGCTGATGCACAATCGTCAAAACAAGAAAACCGATCAGAAAGACAGCTCCAACCATCCATTCCTTCAACAAGAAATTCGGCCAGAAAGCCTCTGTTTTACCGGGATACTCCGAATAATCCTTCGGTATATTCGGCTTTTTTTCAGCCGGTATCCTTGAGTCGCCTACAAATTTCATCCCTTTGCCCCGGTGCATGTCATCCCCTCCCTTTTATTCGCAGATCAAGAGTTTAAAGCGGTCCTGAAATCCCCTGCTTCCGGATCATAATAAAATGTGCAGCCATCAGCCCGAACAATGCGGCAGGAAGAAAGAATACATGGATCGCAAAAAACCTAGTCAGCGTTTGGGCGCCTACAATATCCGGGTGCCCCGCAAGGAGTGTTTTGACTTGCGTCCCGATCAAAGGCGTGGCTTCAGCGATCTGCAGCCCGACTTTTGTTGCAAACAGAGCCTTCATGTCCCAAGGCAGCAAGTAGCCTGTAAAGCCAAGCCCGAGCATGACAAAAAAGATCAGCACACCGACAATCCAGTTCAGCTCGCGCGGCTTTTTATACGCCCCTTGGAAAAAGACCCTCAGTGTATGTAAAAACATCATCACAATGACCAGGCTCGCACCCCAGTGGTGCATTCCCCTGACGATCTGGCCGAATGCCACTTCATTTTGCAAATAATATACCGATTCCCAGGCATTTTTGATATCAGGCACATAGTACATCGTTAAAAACATTCCAGATAACACTTGGATAACGGTTACAAAAAACGTCAGTCCCCCAAAGCAATACACAAACGCAGAGAAATGATGGGCGGGATTCACATGTTCCGGTACTTCGTGATCGGCAATATCCCTCCACATCGGTGTAATATCAAGCCGCTCATCTACCCAGTCATAAATTTTGTTCAGCATGTCACCCTTCCCCCTTAGGCTTTGCTTTTCCAAGATACAGGAAGCCGTCTTTTACTTCTTGCTCATAATGATCAAGAGGCGAAAGCGGCGGCGTGCCCGGGACATTGGTGCCGTCCTTTTCATAGAGTCCGTAATGGCATGGACAAAAGAATTTATTCGGGTTTTTAGGATCACTATTCCAGTTCACCGTACACCCTAAATGCTTACAAATCGGCGAAAGTGCTACAATTTCATCTCCGTTTTTGAAGACCCAGGCTGATCTTGACTCTTCTGACTCATACCAGGCATCGACTTGATTAATTTTGAAATCAAAACGCTGCGGCTCTTTTGTCAGCTCATCTACGCTGACAACCTGAACCATGTCCTGCTTTCCTGTCGATTTTAATACCGGGTCGAGTGCAAAGCGAACCATAGGCATGAGCATACTAGCCGCCATAAAACCCCCTACGCCTGTGAGCGTATAATTCAAAAATTGACGTCTGGATATATCATGTTTTCCGCCCATCTCTTCTCCCCCCTCTAGGTCACCCCTGCAAACTGACTAAAATAGAAAATATTGCAATAACTCTAGACACCCTCATAATATATGAATCTCTCAGCAAGGTCAATATAGCCAAAATATTGTTCATAAGGAAATGTAAGTGTTTTTACGAGGTGCTCCACAACTGTAACAAAACGTTCAAAATTTCAGCAGTGCGTTCATCTAATATTTTTCTTTTTAAAGAGTCATTTAAATGCTCTAACGGAACAGACGGTGTCACAATGATTTTGCCTAACGCATCCTTACTATTCCAATTTTCGTCAGACGTGAGCAGTACAACATGCGGAAATTCTGATATAAGCTCTTCCCGCAGGTCCTTAAGTCCTTGAACGGTTTTTTCATTTCTATCAACATATGTATAAGGGGGCAGTAAATATACCCGTCCCTTTAACTGCCTTTCTAGTTCATCTGACAGAAGCTGTGTGAATTCTCCTTTCTCTGCCGTTATTTTGAAATGCACACCTACTTTTATGTTAATTAGCGGAATGACAGCGGTATCAATGTAATCTTTAGCTTGTAAATAGTCCTTGGCATCAGTGATTCTCCACCTCATCGTTCTCCCCCTTTACAACAACAAGCCTTGCAATACGCTGCAAGGCTGGTCATATTATGTGAGCTGATTCAATTGGCGCGATAATTGTTCAAATGCTTCTTTATCATGACGATCTAGCGCGTCGTCAATGTCTTTTAATAATTTTTCTCTTTGGAATGTGGAAATAGCGTGCTCTAAAATTTGTTCAGCCAACCCCTGATCTTTTTTGTTCTCAAACAGATCCTTCGGAATATGAGGGTTAGACTCCAGCACCGCCGCATACTCAGGTGAGCTGTAAGCTGAACGGAAATTAAGCTGGATAAACAAATCCTGCTGTTTATTTAATCTAATATCATGAAAAGATTTTTCCGCGTCGGTTGTCATGACATTCTCTTTATAGAACCGAAACGGAACTTCTTCAACACAATGTGTTGACATTATAATGCCTCTCGGGCAAAATTCTGCCTGCTCCACAAAATGAACCTTCTCCATGAGAGAATCATGGCTCATTAAGTAGTTCAAGATCCAAACGCACTCTCGGCGCTTTAACTGATAATGGTTTAAAAACCAACGGATAAAATCCTTTTTCTCATTGACAGAAACAGGGGTCTGCATGTAATTCCCTCCTCTATCGTTCGTATAATCTATATACTTATATGTTCCACACGAATGGTGAATATTCCTTCTTATCTAGAAAATTCATCCTCGATTCGCAAAATCGTTTCTTCCAGCTCTTCATTGGCTCCGTCAATTTCGAGAACCTTTTTCAAAAGCGGCAGTGCTTCTTTTTGAAGTCCTTCTTCTAATAGGAAGCTTGCGTATTCATATAAGAAATCTCTGTCCTCACGGTAGTGAAGAAAGGCAGCCTCAAAGGATTGTTTTGCTTCCTCGTATTGCTCTAATTCGGTATATGCGCTCGCAAGATACCAATTGTATTTCGGATCTTCTTCCCCGTAGCCGCGCACCTCTTGAATAAGATCAATGATCTGTTCATAATCCTCTTCTTTATGATACACGGCAAGAAGTGTATGAAGTGCCTCAACGAAGCCCGGATCAAGCGCAAGCGCCTCCTGAAGCAGCTTTTTCCCATCTTCTGACTTCCCGATTTTCAAGGCCATTTTTGCGGCATAGAGGAAAAGCTCTTTGTTATATTCATCATATCTGATACCCTCTTTTGCCGTTTTTAATGCCTCTTCATACATTCCTTCAGCTTCATAACTTTCCGATAGCGGCATATAAAGTGAAGAATAAGATGGATCAAGCTCCTTTAAATCAGACAGCTGCTTAATAGCTGTTTTAACAAGCCCCGCCTGTAGGGCTGTAAACCCATAGCCGAAAATCGTATTAGGATCAGGATTCTCATCAACAGCTTTCTCGTACCACGGAATGGCATCCTCAAATTCACCTGAGGCACTTAACGATTCTGCCAGTCTTTGATGGACATTAACGCCTCCGATCTCACTCTGCTCCTCAGCCGTTGTTTTAAAATATTGAACCGCTTTTGCATAAGCTCCCTGAGTAAAATAAAGTTCGCCCAGCGCAAAATCAATAACGGGTTCATTGTCCAGAATGGACTTTGCCTGTAAAAGCTTTTGCTCACTGACTTCGAATAACCCCTGCATTTGATAAAGATCCGCCATAAGCAGCAAACTTTCCGGGTATGATGGATCTGTTTCCGGAATGGTTTCCAGCACAGCAAGGGCTTTTTCTTCTTCGTCAATATCTATTAAAAGTTCAGCGTAAAAATTCGTCAGTTCTGTTTCATTTGGATATAAATCATGTAAATCACTGATCAGTGAAATTGCTTTTTCTACATTGCCCCACTCGTAATAAAGCTGGGCAGCGATGGCTTTATCTTCATCATGGAGCTGTTTTTCAGCCTTCGAGAGAGTGTTGAGGCCTTTTTCTGTTTCACCTGCTTCAACTAATTTTATGGCTTCTTGAATCAATGTATTCAAATCGGACCGGTCCTTTCTTTTCCTATACAACATCAACCATACAAAAAAGCTTTATTTGTTCGGGTTAATCTTATCATAATTCAGACGAATGTCCCCGGCAAATAAGATGCTTGCTGTACGGCAGGGAATTATTGAGTCTTATTAGTTTACCAAAAGATCTTGAGATAGAAAATGAAAAAAGGAAGATCGCCCTCTGTACAGTAAAGCAGCTCTATGACCTGCCGGCTTGTAAGTAAAGCGCATCCCCCCTTTTCGTTTTTCTTTTCCCTCTTAAGACAAGCTATGTTTTTTTCCCTTGAATTATGATTCTTACAGTCAATCTGCACAACAAATCCTGAAGCAAGAACTTCAGGATTTGTTTGAAAGCTTATTTAAATGCTCGAAGAAGGTTGGATAAGAAACATGAATGGCATCTGTCTGCTCGATTTCAATTGGCTCCTCCGTTATACAGGAAGCGATACCAAGCATCATTCCGATCCGATGATCTCCATGGCTGGACACTGTTGCGCCGCCTTTCAGTGTTTGTTTGCCATAAACCTTCATTCCATCTGCTGTCGGTTCAATCTCAGCACCCAGCTTACGAAGCTCGGAAACCACGGTGTCAATGCGGTTTGTTTCTTTTACTTTAAGCTCTGCCGCATCCTTAATAACGGTAGTTCCTTCCGCCTGAGTTGCAAGAAGCGCGATGATAGGGATTTCATCAATTAAACGCGGAATGATATCTCCTCCGATTTCAACCGCTTTTAGAGATGACGTTTCTATGACCAAATCTCCATAAGGCTCTGCACTGTCGGCAGCAGACGGTTTGATTTCAAGTTTTGCCCCCATGTTTTGAAGGACGTCAATGATACCTGTCCGAGTCGGATTTAAACCTACGTTTTTCAATACAATCTTGCTGTTTGGAACAATTGCGCCCGCAGCAAGGAAAAAAGCCGCTGAAGAAATGTCTCCAGGAACAAAAACATCTGCAGCTTCCAGTTTCTGGCCTCCTGCAATGGAAACACTCGTTTGATCTTCAGAAAGTTTAACGCCAAATGCAGAAAGCATCCGCTCAGTATGGTTCCGAGATTTATGAGGCTCTGTGACGGTTGTTGTGCCCTCAGCCTGTAATCCGGCCAGTAAAACAGCAGATTTAATTTGCGCGCTTGCAACAGGTGATACATAATCAATTCCTTTTAATGAAGAGCCGCTCACTGACAGCGGTGTAAATTCTCCGCCGGCTCTGCCGTCGATTTTAGCCCCCATTTGTTTCAAAGGCTCAGTGACACGTTTCATCGGGCGCTTCGCAATGCTCTCATCTCCAGCTACCGCGCTGTAAAATGGACGGCCCGCCAAAATGCCGAGCATCAGGCGAATCGTTGTACCTGAATTTCCGACATCTAAAAGGCTTTCTGGCTCGCTCAAGGAATCGATTCCTTTTCCGTGAATCACTACATCGCTGCCGTTTTGCTCAATTTCAACACCCATTTTTCTAAAGCAATCAATCGTGCTCAGACAATCCGCACCCGGCAGAAAGTTTTTAACAGTTGTTGTGCCTTTCGCTAGTGCACCGAACATGACGGAGCGGTGTGAAATGGATTTATCACCAGGAATGTGTATTTCTCCGTTTAAGGCCTGCACCTTTTCTCTTTTCATTATTTTCCACCTCAATCAGCATAAAAAGTTTCATATTCCGCCCGGGCTTCAATGCATTGTTCAGCCCGTTTGCGGTCGTCATCAGACTGAAAACTGATTCTTAGAATCCCGTTAATATCTTCTCGTGTTTCAATAATGCGGATATTCGTGATACTGATGCGCTCCGCAGCTAAGATAGCCGTTATCTCGGAAATCACACCCGGATGATCGGGAACATCCACGTATAAATCATAAAATGCAGGTATCGCGCCCTTCTGCCGAAGCGGCAGCCCGTCGCGATAATCCTTGGCCGTTTTAAAATAACGAAATAGATTTTCCGCATCTTCTTGTTCTACATATGTCCTAATCTTCTCGATTTCACGAATCCACTCATCAAAACGGTCCAAAATTTTATCTTTATTATGTAATAGAATATCCCGCCACATTGCCGGGCTGCTTGATGCAATCCTTGTAATATCCCTGAACCCGCCGGCAGCAAAACGCTTAACAAGCGGATAAAGCTCTTCCGAATGATGGGTTTGGTGAACAAGGCTTGCTGCGACAATATGCGGAAAATGACTGATCACGCTTGTAACGCCATCATGCTCTTCTGGTGACATTTCCACAAAATGGGCATTCGTCCCCTCCAGCAGGCTTTTTAACTGCTCTACCGCTTGTCTGTCCGTTTTATGGCCTGGCGTTAAAATATAAAATGCATTTTCAAACAGGAACTCCTTCGCAGCGGCCACTCCTGATTTGTGTGAACCTGCCATCGGATGCCCTCCGACAAATTGATAGCGGCTAGGCAGCACTTTGTCTGCGTAATGAACCACTTTTTGCTTTGTGCTTCCTACGTCGGTAATCAAAAGCTTATGTTCAATTCCTGAATGAGCCAGCTCATCAAGCATAAGCAGCGTTTGTGCGACAGGCGTCGCAATGATCACTGTAGCCGCCTCTTTCGCACCGCTAATAAACGAATCAGCACGCTCGTCTATCACACCTAATTTTAAAGCGGCAACCACCTGTTCATCAGAGATGTCGATTCCGATAATCCGTTTGCCGGGATGCTTTTTTTTGATCGCTAACGCAATCGAACCGCCTATCAATCCGAGACCGGCGAGCAATATTGTATCTTTGATTTGGTTCATATGTCATCACCTGATTTATAGACTAAAGAGGTGATATTTGATCACCTCTTACAAAATTTCAGCTAAAATTGCAAGAATTTCTTCATTTTGCTCTTTTGTTCCGATCGTAATCCGGAGTGATGTCGGGAAACCTAATGCATTTCCCGACCGGACAATATAGCCTTTTTCCAGCAGAGCCTGAAACAGTTCATCGGCCGGACGATTAAAGTCAATTAACACAAAGTTTGTCTGTGAAGGGTAGCACTTTAAACCATGAGTCTTCGCAAAATCATAATATTGCTGAAGGCCTGCTTTATTTTGCTCGACGCAGGAAGCAATAAACGCTTGATCATCAAGCGCTGCGATCGCAGCAGCCTGGCCTAGACGGCTCGTGTTAAACGGCTCTCTTGCCGGCTCAATCTGGCGAATCAGGTTCTCGTCAGCAATTCCGTATCCGACTCTGAGCGCAGCCAGACCGTAAGCCTTTGAAAATGTCCGTAATATCATCAAATTGGAATACTTGTTTAAGAGCGGCACAGTCTCCGGGTAATCCTCTGCTGTTACATATTCATAATATGCTTCGTCTAGAACAACGAGGACACGAGATGGAACGCGCTCCAGAAATGCGAGTAATTCCCCTTCTGATGTATAAGTGCCTGTCGGGTTATTTGGGCTGCATATCCAAACGACTTGTGTCTGTTCGTCAATCGCTTCAAGCATGGCGTCTAAATTA
Organism: Bacillus sp. SN1; assembly: GCF_002796895.1. NCBI lineage: Bacteria > Bacillati > Bacillota > Bacilli > Caryophanales > Bacillaceae > Bacillus > Bacillus sp. SN1. The sequence continues at coordinate 282,568 of NZ_PHIE01000001.1, read as the reverse complement.
TGTGAGCCGTCGGGCCGAAGTGCGATTTCACGAACTTCAGCACCTTCAATGACCGCATTATGTTTATATTGCGGAAAAGTCGGAGCAGCAGTAATCGTGTTCGTTTTATCGTTTAAAAATGCCCGGCAGATGATCTGAATGATTTCATCTGAACCATTTCCGAAAATAAGTGATGTTTCGCTGACATTGAGGTGCTCACTGAGCCTTGTGCGCAAAGCGGCGCTATATCCGTCTGGATAAAGCGCAAGCTGTTGAATCTCATGATGAAGCGCCTCTTTTGCAGCTTCTGAACAGCCGTATGGATTCTCGTTTGAAGCAAGCTTCACAACTTTATCCAAGCCATATTCTGATTTCACTGCTTCAATTGGCTTTCCAGGCTGATAAGGCTTCAGCTGTTTTAAATGTTCTTTGATACGCAAATCCAGTCACCTCATTTTAAACTGTACAAGCCGCCAAACGCCGTTGCGTAATCTTCAAACTCCTGCAGCGCTTGATCTCTCGTTTCAGCACTGATGAGCCGGTCCTTTAATTCTTCTATTTTTCTGACGAGCGCACTTCCCACTACGACACCGTCACAAATTTCATTCATCTTCATGACCTGTTCGCGGTTTGATATACCGAACCCTACAGCAACCGGCACAGCGCTAAGATCCTTCACTGTCCGGATGAACGGATACACGGATGAATTGAACTCATTGCGGACACCGGTCACACCTAGAGAAGATACACAGTAGACGAAGCCCTCGGCTTGTTCAATAATGGTTTTCAAACGGCTTTCGCTTGTCGGCGCAACCAAAGAAATATACGTCACCTCATGGTTTTTGCATTCGGCTTGAAGGCTGGCGCTTTCTTCTAATGGCAGATCCGGAACAAGCAGACCGTCAATATGATTTTTCCGCAGTAAAGCGAAAAAGTATTCTTTGTTTAATTGTAACACAGGATTATAATACGTAAAGAGGATAATCGGAATATTCACTCCGTTTTTTTTCATTTCTCCGCCTAATTCGATTGCCTTTACGATATTCATTCCATTATTAAGCGCCCGCTTCGAAGCCCGTTGGATCACCGGACCGTCTGCAAGCGGGTCTGAGTATGCAACACCCAGCTCCAGTGCCGTGGCACCCGCTTTTTGGAGAGACTTCGCCAGTTCAACTGAAACCTCAGGCAATGGATCGCCCGCCGTAATAAACGGGACAAACAATTTTTCTGACGCTTGAAGGTCTAATTTAAACATGCGCTTTCACCTCTTCTTCCAATACATTCATTAATGTGTTGACATCCTTATCTCCCCGTCCTGATAAACAGACGAGAATCATTTGATCGCGATCCATCTCTTTAGCAAGTTGGAATGCTTTCGCTAACGCATGGGCAGATTCGATTGCCGGCAAAATCCCCTCTTTTTCTGACAAGAGTTTTAATGCATCCACCGCTTCTTCATCTGTGATACTGTCATAAGTGACTCGGCCGCTCTTATGCAAATAAGCGTGCTCTGGACCGATTCCTGGATAGTCAAGTCCTGCTGAAATGGAGTAAGGCTCAATAATTTGCCCGAACTCATCTTGAATGAGATAAGTCAATGAACCGTGAATGACACCTACGGTTCCTTTCGAAATAGTAGCGGCATGAAGAGGGGTATCAATTCCTTTTCCCGCTGCTTCAGCACCGATGAGTTCAACATCTTCATCTAAAAACGCCTGAAACATGCCCATCGCATTGCTTCCTCCGCCTACACACGCCACCACCTTATCTGGCAGAGCGCCTTCAAAGCGTTTCAGCTGATTCTTCGCCTCCTCACCGATCATTTTTTGAAATTCACGGACGACCTGCGGATAAGGGTGCGGTCCGACAACTGATCCGATCATGTAAAAATGATCCTCACAATGCTGAACCCAGTATCGGATCGCCTCATTTGTGGCATCCTTCAATGTGCCGTTTCCGCTTGTTACAGGCACAACCTCCGCTCCAAGAAGCTTCATTCGGAAAACGTTAAGAGACTGGCGGGCAACGTCTTCCTCGCCCATAAATACAGTGCAGGAAAAGCCGAATTTAGCTGCGACTGTCGCAGCGGCAACGCCGTGCTGCCCGGCGCCAGTTTCAGCAATGATTTTCGTTTTGCCCATTTTTTTAGCAAGCAGCGCTTGGCCTAGTGCATTATTGATTTTATGAGAACCTGTGTGGTTTAAATCTTCTCGTTTCAAATAGATTTTTGCACCGCCTAAGTATTCAGTGACTCGATCAGCGTATGTTAATGCAGTAGGTCTGCCGGAATAGTCATTTAACAGCTTGTAATATTCGTCACGAAAAGCGGGATCATCCTTGATCTCTTTAAATGCAGTTTCAATTTCTTCTAATGGCTGCATGAGTGTTTCCGGAACAAATTTTCCGCCAAAATCGCCGTATCTTCCTATTTCATTCGGGTATGGATACATATCGGTTCATCCTTTCTTCTAAAAGCCTCATCAGATTTTGATCTTTTTGTCCGTTTTTTTCGATTCCGCTGGCAAGGTCAATTCCTATCGGCTGCCATTTCAATAGGTCTGTGATGGTGTCCGGATTCACGCCGCCTGCGATAAAGCAGCGTTTGCCCGCAGCCGCCTGCTGATATTCCGGCACACAGTCCCAAGAAAAAGCAACACCAGTGCCGCCTCTTTGCCCTTTTACAGATGAATCAATCACAAAGCCGTCCACATCATCTTTAAAACGGGCTATTTCTTGAATTGTGTTCTCATGATGGTGAAGCGCCTTCCATATTTCGCAACCTGTCATGCGAAGAGCATCGGCATCTGCCGGTACCTCATCTCCGTGAAGCTGAATGACGTCGAGATTCAAGTCTTCGGCAATGCGTGACATTGTCTCTATCGATTCATTAACAAAAACACCCGCAACCTGTTTTTCGACATGAACTTGACTCAGCCACTTTTTCACATTTTGCGGAGATACTTTCCGTTTGCTTTCAGCAAAAATAAAGCCCAGATAATCAGCCTGTGAATCCGCTGCAAGCTGCAAATCCTGCAGTGACCGTATGCCGCAATATTTTAATGCCGGTTTCTTCACATCCTCACTCCCCAAACAAAGCATGGATTGCTTTTTGCTGTGACGTTTGTCTCATCAATGATTCACCGATAAGCACAGCTCGTGCACCCTGTTCTTTGACAAATGTTAAATGTTCTAAAGAACCGATTCCGCTTTCGCTGACAAGCAGGGATTCTTTCGGAACGAGAGATGCGATTTGTTCTGTCTGCTTAATAGATGTTTCAAATGTTTTTAGGTTTCGGTTGTTTATGCCGAGAATATCAGGCGTGAACACTTTCAATATTTGTTCTAGCGTGGATGCATCGTGAACTTCCACTAACACATCCATCTCCTTTTCGCCTGCTTCAAGATATAATTCATGAAGATGTAAGGGATCAAGCACCTCGCCGATTAACAGTATGGCATCCGCTCCGATTCTTTTCGATTCCTCCACTTGAAGAGAATCAATAATAAAATCTTTTCTGAGTACAGGAATTGATACAGCACGTTTTACGTCTGATAAATAGCTGTTTTTCCCTTGAAAAAACGGGGTGTCTGTTAATACGGAAAGCGCATCTGCCTGCGCAGTTTCATAGTCTTTTGCAATCTGTACAGGGACAAAATCCTCTTTAATAAGCCCTTTTGACGGTGACGCTTTCTTTACTTCGGCAATCAATCCGATAAACCGATTCGGACTTGCCAGCGCCTTTTTAAATGAACGTTTTTCGAAAGGCTGCTCTTCCGGCAGTACCAGTGTTTTTACTTCTTCTTTCTTTTGTTTGATGATATTTTCAAGCATAGATCTCTTCCTCTTTCTGCTTTAGTCGTTCAAGCTGCGCGGCAGCGCCTCCGCTTGTAATCGTCTCTAACGCGAGCTCCGTACCTTCCTTCAGTGAGGCGGTTATCCCCGCCGTATATATCGCAGCCCCTGCATTAAAAGCAGTAATAGATAAAGCGGAACTGCTACTTTTATTTTCAAAAATATTCTGAATGAGACAGGCACTCTCTTTCGGTGACTGCACTTGTAAATCTTCAATTCTGCCATTTGTAAAACCGAAATCTTCGGGTGAAACGGTGTATTCCCGGCGCTCTCCGTCCTTTAATTCAATCACATCAGTCGGTGCCGTAATTGAAAGCTCATCTAAACCGTCGCGGCTGGATACGAACAGGACGTGCTTCGGCTGAAACATCTCCAGTGCACTTGCCATCAGTCCCGCTTTTTCAGCGGAATAGACCCCGATTACCTGACGCTTCGCCTGCAAAGGATTGCTGAGCGGTCCGAGCAGATTAAATACCGTTCTGAAACCTAGATCTTTTCTAGTACCCGCTACATGTTTCATAGACGAATGATAAAGCGGCGCAAAAAGAAATCCCATGTTGTTTGTTTCAATGCTGCTTTTGACCTTTTCGGGAGTAGTTTGAATTGGAACCTCTAGCTCCTCTAAAACATCAGCGCTTCCGCTTTTAGAAGAGACAGAGCGATTGCCGTGCTTAGCAATTTTCGCACCGGCTGCTGAGGCAACAATTGCAGATGCCGTTGAGATATTAAAAGTGGAAATACCGTCTCCTCCGGTTCCGCATGTATCTACAACATCAGGAAGTCCATCTACTGTAAGAGCGTGCGCCCGCATCGCCTTCACAAAGCCCGAAAGCTCTTCTGGCGTCTCTCCCCGATGAGCAAGAATAGACAATATACCGCCCATTTCAGAAGGAGTCATTTCCGCTGTCATCATCATATTCATCAGCGCTTCTGCCTCACTGGCTGTGAGTGTTTTTCCATCAACGCACAATTGTAGAAATTTGTTCATCAGCTTTATCCTCCTTGCTATGGAACATGTCTTCTGCAATATGAATCGTTTTCAGCAGCGCACCGGCTTTATTACAGCTTTCTTCGTATTCGGCTTCCGGAACAGAATCCGCAACAATACCAGCACCTGCTTGTATCGACGCAACACCGTCCTTCACGCTCATAGTGCGAATCGTAATACAAGAGTCGATATTACCGTCAAATCCGATGTAGGCGATGCAGCCTCCGTATGTCTCTCTCGGTGTTGGCTCCAGCTCTTGCAAAAGCTGCATGGCACGGATTTTTGGTGCGCCTGTTAACGTTCCCGCCGGGAAAGCAGACATCAGTGCATCGACAGGATGAACCTCTTCTTTCAATCGGCCTGTAACCACCGAGATAATGTGCATGACATGCGAAAAGGAGACGATTTTTGTGAACTCCGGCACAGATACAGATCCATACTCTGCTACTCTGCCGATATCGTTCCGGGCAAGGTCAACGAGCATGTAGTGCTCTGCTTTTTCTTTTTCATCCTTCATTAGCTCAACTTTGAGTTTTTCATCTTCCTCTTTGTCTGCGCCCCGTTTTCTCGTTCCGGCAATCGGATGGATTTCCAAGTGCCCGTCCTGAACGTGGATTAACCGTTCCGGAGAGCTGCCGACTATTTCTCTGTCTTGGAGTTTCATATAGTACATATACGGAGAAGGATTGACGATCCGCAGCACTCGGTATAACTCAAAGGCATCTGCTGTTATCGGAATCTCAAATTTTTGTGACAAAACGCCTTGGAAGATATCGCCCGCTTTTATATATTCTTTGATTTTTTCTACATCAGCCATAAAAGCCGATTTTTCATAATTAGAAGAGACAGTCTCAAAGCTGGGCGTCTTATATGAATCAGCAGAGAGAAACAGCTCTTTTATGTTTTTTTGATCCATCATTTTTTCAATGAGATCTTGGAGCTCTTGATGATTTTGATGAAACACATCGACTTTTTCGTTTTCAGTTTCCTGTCCATTGAGTCTTGCATATTGGATAAAGTGGACATTTTTGGTTTCATGATCATACGCAATTATCGTCCGGCAAACAAACAGCATACACTTTTCCATTCCCGTTTCTTTTGTATGCGGAGGAACAGTAGGCTCAATCAGCGGGATCATATCATAGCTTAAATACCCAACAGCTCCGCCGACAAAAGGAATGCCAAGCTTTGGCGTTTTGATTTTGCATGTGGAATTCATCCAGTTCAGAACTTCTTTGAGTTCATCTCCTGTGTAAAGAGCTCTGCCGTCCTGATCTGCAGCTGTAAAACGACCCTGCTCTTCTTTAATCGTGAGAAATGGATTCAAGCCGACAAACGAATATCTCGACCAATTAGAAGTATCATCCTTGCTTTCAAGAAGATACGTAATCTCCCTGTCGAGCTTCTCTATCATTTGAATGGGTGTCAGCGTATCGACTGTGAAGGTCTCCACAATCGGGATGGTGTGGTTGGACAAGCTGTCCTGTAAAAATGCAGAAATGTTTGATTGGAAATTCATTGCTCTCACTCCTTATGGCAAGGAGAATGAGAAGATGGCATGAGAGGATAAACTATTATATAACAAATAAACCCAAAAGAAAGGCTTCCTTTGGGTAGAATAAACATACATGTCTCAGCTCAACTAAACTCATTCTCTGCTACCCTATTCTCTAACTCAACTCATTCAATGCTTTATACACACTCTTGTGTATTTCTAAGCTGTTCCTATCGTATTACAATTCAGTATTTTTTGTCAATGATAAATCGGGTCTTAATACGACGGCTTTTTCTAAATATACATGTCTGATCTGATCCTGAGGAACATCTGTCTGGACGGTCATCATGACTCTTATGCACTTTTTTAGACCGCCGGTTACGTCCATTTCCTGCATACAAGTTACCGGCACGTACTGCCATCCTGAAAGCTCACGAACAGCTTTTGCCGGGAAAACGGAGTGCAAATCAGGTGTCGCCGAAAGAAGCATTTGAACAACATCTTCGGGCTTTGTTTTGTTTTCTTCTATGATTTTCTCTAACAGCTGTTTTGTTTTTTGTAAAATTTCTTCTTCAGTATCCCATTCAACTGTAGTTGCTCCGCGAATTCCGCGAATCATCATGATGTCTCCTCCAATCGCCATTTGTTCAGCCAGCTCTCAAGTTCATTTCTGGAAAATGTGTGATCAGCAACTTTTCCTAATTCGTTGAGCACGATAAACTGAATCTTCCCGCCGCGGGTCTTCTTATCATTCATCATACGGTCTAAAAGAACCGAAGTTTCCGTCTCTTTTTTGATTTGACTTGGATAGCCCAGGCTTTTTAGCCAGCTGACCAAACGTTTTCTGTCCATTTCACAGCCCACTGTCTTTTCGCTTACATATAAAGCAAACTGCATTCCGAGGGCTACGGCATCACCGTGAGTGATCTGTCCGTATCCATATTCCGCCTCAACGGCATGGCCGAGCGTATGTCCAAAGTTTAAGTAGGCTCTAATCCCCTCTTCTTTTTCATCCTGCTGAACGACAGACGCTTTAATTGAAATGCCTTTAAAAATCATGTCATTCAGCTGATCACTTGTGATATCGTGCAGTGAGCGGATACTCAGCAGCTCTTGCAGAAACGCTCTGTCATAGATAAAAGCGTGTTTAATCACTTCTGCCATTCCGGACCGAAGCTCTTTTTCGGGGAGAGAACGCAGAAAGTCTGTATCGTAGAGCACGGCTTTCGGCTGATAAAACGCACCGATTAGATTTTTTCCGAGCGGATGATTCACGGCTACTTTTCCTCCGACTGCGCTGTCATGCGCCAAAAGCGTCGTAGGCATTTGAATGAAATCAATGCCGCGCATAAAAGTAGCAGCCACAAAACCGGCAAGATCTCCTACAACACCGCCACCGAATGCGATGATGCATGAGGAGCGATCCATATGAAAACGAATCGCTTCACTCTGCAGTTTTGTGTACATGTCCATGGATTTCGCCTGCTCTCCGCTCGGCACCGTCACTTTTTTCACAGGCCATTTTTCTTGCAGCAAATGAAGCATTTCATCACCATACAGGCGATCCACCTCTTCATCCGTGACAAGCATAATCCGTGTTAAAGGCCTGTTTAGAGAGGTTAATAGTTCGCAAGCCTCTTGTCTGATGCCTTGCCCGATAAAAACAGGATACGACGAGGAAGCAGTTTGAACATGCAGTGTTCTCATTAAAATTCCCTCGACAGTTTTCTCATATTCTCCACATTTTCTCTAATGCGGTCGATTTGATCTAAACCGAATTGTTCAACGACTGCGTTCGCAATTTCCCATGCAACAGCAGCTTCAGCTACTACACTTGCCGCAGGCACTGCACAGCTGTCTGAACGTTCAATACTGGCAGAAAACGGTTCTTTCGTTTCAATATCCACACTCTTCAACGGTTTATATAAAGTCGGGATAGGCTTCATAACTCCGCGGACGACAATCGGCATTCCTGTCGTCATGCCGCCTTCCAGTCCTCCAAGTCTATTTGTAGCGCGAGTATAGCCCTTTTCCTCGTCCCAAATGATCTCGTCATGGACTTCGCTTCCATTTCTGCCGGCCGCTTCAAAGCCGATGCCGAATTCCACACCTTTAAATGCGTTAATTGACAGCACTGCAGCAGCAAGCTTACTGTCCAGCTTGCGGTCATAATGGACGTAGCTGCCCACGCCTACCGGCATTCCCTCGACAATGACTTCTACAATTCCGCCGATGGAATCCCCGTTTGCCTTCGCTTCATCAATGGCAGCCATCATTTTTTTGCCTGCTTCTTCATCGTAGCATCTGACCGGAGACTCCTCCGTTACACGCTGCAGGTCTTCAATTGACGTATATTCCGTTTTTTCAGCTTTAACTGCACCAATCTGCAATACGTGGCCCGCTACCTTAATGCCAAGCTCAGAAAGAATTTTTTTAGCGACAGCCCCTGCTGCCACTCTGACAGTTGTTTCCCTTGCTGAAGAGCGCTCAAGCACATTTCTCATATCACGATGATTATATTTAATCGCACCGTTTAAATCAGCGTGACCAGGTCTCGGTCTGGAAATTTGGCGTTTCATTTCCTTTTCTTCATCTTCTGTAATCGGAGCTGCGCCCATGATTTTTGTCCAATGTTTCCAATCGTTGTTTTCTACAACGAGAGCAATTGGCGAACCGAGTGTGCGGGCATGGCGCACCCCGCTCATAATTTTGGCCTGATCTTTTTCGATTTGCATGCGGCGGCCGCGGCCGTGGCCTTTTTGGCGTCTGGCAAGCTCAAAATTGATATCTTCCTCCGTTATGTAAAGCCCGGCAGGCACACCTTCAATAATGGTTGTCAGTTGGGGGCCGTGTGATTCTCCGGCTGTTAAATATCTCATGACTTCTTCTCCCTTCATCGCATTAACGCTTTTAAGTAAAACTACTATAACATATTTTTCAGCAAAAAGTCAGTCTATCTTTTTTGATAAAAGAATGTATCGGCTGGAGCCAGGCCAAATTTCTCAGGATTAAAGATTTGCTCAGTGCTGCCGACAAAGAGAACTCCATTCTTTTTCAGGCTATGTGCCATTTTCAAATAAAGTTCTTCCTTCGCGCTTTCTGTAAAATAAATAAATACATTGCGGCACACGATTAAGTCAAAGTCTTGTTCATAACGATCAGCCAGCAGATTATGCTTTTTGAATGTAATATTTTTTTTGATTTCTGCTTTTACTTCATAGCTTCTATTTGCGTTTTGAGTAAAATAACGATCCTTCACAGATGATGGAACTTCCTGTAAAGACCGCTCCTGATAGATGCCATTTTTCGCTTTCTCCAATGCTTTTTCATCAATATCAGTCGCCAGAATCTGAAAGCCGGGAAGACTTTTTTGCTGATCCAAAAGCACGGCAAGCGTATAAGGCTCCTCACCCGTTGAGCAGGCGGCACTCCATATCTTTAAAGGCTTAGAGTGCTTGATTAACGGCAGAATAGCCGTCTCAAGAACTTCCCATCTTTTATAATTACGATAAAATTCTGAAACATTGATCGTCATTCTGTCCAATGTTTCATTTAAGAGAGCTTGATCCTTTTCCAATGCCGCCGCAAACTCCTTAAAGCTCTGATACCCCTTTTTCTCATAAAGCGACGTCAGCCTTCTTTTCATTTGTGCTTCTTTATATAATGTCAAATCGACTCCGGTTAATTGCTTCCATTTGGTTGTAAATACGCTGTATGTATCCATCTCTACTCTCCCAGTCTCGCTGTCTTTTTGTCCTAGTATAGCTTGTTTTATCAGGAAATTGTATTGTTTCAATAAAAAAATCAGCTTTTCAGCTGATTTTAGATTGTTGGGAAAGGCAGGAGTCTGATGCACACTGCCGTTTCACCCTTTATTCACTTTAATGTAAACCTTTACAAAACAGAATGAAAACCGGCGGCATTACATGGTGCCGGCTCTGTTACTTATTTTCATAATGATTAATAGATCCAGCCTGCCATGAGCTGTTGATATGATACTAATTCTTCATTCTTAAAGAAAATGTTAATCTCGCGTTCAGCACTTTCGAGAGAATCAGAGCCGTGGATGATGTTTTTCCCGACAAACATGCCATAATCTCCCCGAATCGTACCAGGCAAAGCTTCTTTTGGATTTGTCTTTCCGATCAGCTGTCTCGTCACTTCAATGACATTTTCGCCTTCCCAAACCATTGCGAATATAGGTCCTGAAGTAATAAACTCAACGAGCTCTCCGAAGAAAGGCTTCCCTTGATGTTCGGCGTAGTGTTTCTCAGCCATTTGTTCTGTCACTCTCATTAACTTGGCGCCAGCTAATTGTAAGCCCTTACGCTCGAATCTGGATAAAATATCACCAATGAGCTGACGTTGTACACCGTCTGGTTTCACCATGATAAAAGTCTTTTCCATCACATTCTCCACCCCATCATTATGTATGTATAGGCTTTCACACTGCACACCGAAATCGTAACATCTTTCTGATAATTAATCAATCCGGGGCGGAGAAATTTCTTAATATCTACAAAAATTAAAATTTTCTTTTACCGATATATTTTGCGATGGCCGCAAGAGACGAACGTGCACGTCCTCTCGGAAGCGTGTTTAATTTCTGGAAAGCTTTCTGCAGATACATTTCGCTTACTGCCATAGATGCTTCAATTGCATCTGTTTTTTTGATTTCTTCAATGATTGGTTCAAGCTGTTCCTGCGTAGTCTCGCTGTTAATCAATTTAAGCTGGTTTCTTAATGCTGGATTTTTCAGGGCATACAGGACTGGCAATGTGACATTCCCTTGAAGCAAATCTCCTCCAACAGGTTTGCCCAGCTCTTCTTCAGTTGAAGTAAAATCAAGAATATCATCAATAATTTGATAAGACATGCCGACGTAATACCCAAACCAATACAGCGCCTTATGAATCTTTTCATCAGCTCCGGACGCAATGGCACCGAGCTGGCAGCTGACTGCGATCAGGAGCGCCGTTTTTCTTTTGATGCGGCGGAGATACGTTCTGAGATTTTGTTCCATGTTGTATTTGTCTTTGATCTGCTCGATTTCCCCAAGACAAACTTCAACAATAGTCTGTGACAAAATCCTATGGGCTTTCGGTTCGTTAATTCTCGTCATCATTTCAAGTGATCCCGCAAGCATATAATCGCCTGTGTACATCGCAATGCGATTGTCCCACTTTGCTTTGATTGTCGGCTTCCCTCTGCGAAGCTCGGCATCGTCAATAACATCATCATGAACCAAAGATGCCATGTGAATCATTTCCAGAGTGACGGCGACATATTTAATCTTATTAATATCGTAATCGCCAAACATGCCGGAAAGCAGCACGAAAACAGGCCGAATGCGCTTCCCTCCTGCCTGCAGCAGATGAAGACCCGCCTCGCTTAAAAGCGGGTAATCGGAACGTACGGTTTGTTCAAGTTCTCTTTCGATTACATCAATATCGTCATTTAAAAAAGAGTAGGCCATTTTAAATTTCATATCATTCACCCAAACATCTGTGTTTTCATTTCCATCCGATATGCGTGGCAGCGACTCCGCCAGTAAACGAATGATATTTGACATTTTTCAAGCCCGCCTCTTCAAACAGGCCTGCCAGTTCCTTCATTCCAGGGAATTCTCTGGCTGATTCTTGAAGCCAAGAATATTCTTTATAGCTCTTCGCAAACAGTTTCCCGAAAAACGGCATAATATACTTAAAGTACATAAAGTAGGCCTGTCTGAATCCGAACATTTCCGGCTGGGACGTTTCCAGACATACGACCTGTCCGCCCGGCTTCACCACACGTCTCATCTCTTTCAGTACAGTCAAGTAATCAGGGACATTGCGGAGTCCGAAGCCAATCGTGACATAATCAAACGTATCATCATCAAAAGGAAGCTCCATCGCATTTCCGTGCAGCAGTTCAATTTGGCTGAATCCGCCGTTTTTTACTTTCTGCTGGCCGACACTCAGCATATTTTTACTGAAATCCAAGCCCTTGATCTCGCCGTTTTTGCCGGCTGCTTTTGCAAGAGCGATCGTCCAGTCAGCCGTTCCGCAGCAAACATCAAGTGCCTTGGCACCTTCTTTCACATCCATGATGCGCATCGTTTTTTCGCGCCATTTTTTATGCTGCTGAAAACTGATGACAGAGTTCATTTGGTCGTAGTTTTTAGATATTTTTTCAAATACTCCATGAACGCGCTGTTCTTTTGATTCCTGCATAATGGTTTACCCTTCTTCCACTTTCTGATGATAGGTTTGATCTTGGCTGATTGTCTTCAGACGGTTTAATAAAGCATGCTGAATAGGTGAATTTAGAGGCAAAAGTGACTCAATGCTGTTTTTCGCTTTTTTAAAACAATCTTCTAATATCTCTTCTTTTGTTTTTCCCAGCTGTATAAAACTGCCGATCACATCCAGAAATGTATCATTTCCGTTTATAAGCCGCTTAAATACAAAAAAATCACTCGACAGCTTTTTCCAGCGCGGGAGGTTGAAGTGTTCCGCCACCCGATGGAATAAAGCTGATTCAACGATGCCGACACTTTCGAAAAAATCGTGTTCATCCTTGAAAGAACGGTCATAGAGACGAATTTTATGTTCATTGATTTCTTTGATGGCTGTAGCAAGCGTCCGAATCATGTAGATATCCTTCATTTCAGATAACAAAGAGTAGTACAGCCCGCTGAAATAATCGCCTGCGAGAACAGTCAATTGGCGGTTTTTGTTTTCGTCTCGTTTTATGACTCTGGCTGTCGTCACTTCATCATGGGTATCAAGGGCGCTTTGTACAAGCATCGCTGTTACAATATAATTTTCTCTGTCGTTGTTTTTTATGTCGGCTTCCTCAAATAAAGCATGAAAAAGAAGAAGCTTATCCTCATCAATCTTTGGCGCAGAAATATGCTTCGCTAAATAAGGATGAGACAGCTTTTGTTTTAATTTCGTGTTCAGATTGGCTAAAGTTCCGTAGATGTCTTGCAAAAATATCACCCTTGTCCCCAAATTCACATTTATTTCTTAATCTATGTATGAGTTTTATCTTTTCATTCGCTTACGCAGGTATCATTATAGCATAAAAAAAAGAAATTGGCTGTATCCACCCGCTGTTTGCGAGCATTTGCGTTGAACAGCGGGAACAGCCAGCTTATTTTTTTTCGCTTTTCATTTCTCCGTATGCGGTTTGAATGAGTGCCTCTCCTCTGACTTTAATGGCAGAAGTATGCTCTGTAAACTGAGCGATGATTACTTCTCCCTTGTCGAGTTTTTCGGAATGGTGAAACTTTGTGTCTGTTCCTCTTGTCAGGCCGATCACATTCACTCCGTCCTCAACCGCTTTAATGACGACAAAATCACTTGAATGCTTTTCGTTCATTTATAGCACCCTCTATCTTTATTAGTCCTGGCGTTTAATATGTTCCAATACTTCAGCACGGGCAGCAGCATCATCTTTAAAAACGCCTCTGACTGCTGAAGTAACAGTTTTTGCACCCGGTTTTCTTACACCGCGCATCGTCATGCACATGTGTTCTGCTTCAACCACTACCATTACGCCGTGCGGGTCAAGCGTTTCTACGATGCTTTCCGCAATAGTAGAAGTGATGCGTTCCTGAAGCTGCGGGCGCTTTGCAACAGCTTCAACGGCACGTGCCAGTTTGCTGAGGCCTGTGACCTTTCCGCCTCGCGGTATATATGCAACGTGCGCTTTTCCATAAAAAGGAACAAGGTGATGCTCACACATAGAATGAAACGCGATATCTTTTACAAGAACAAGCTCCTCATGGTTTTCACCGAAGATAGTCTGGAAATGTTCTTTCGGATCTTCATTCAAGCCGGAGAATACTTCGGCGTACATCTTTGCGACTCTTTTCGGAGTATCAAGAAGCCCTTCTCTATTCGGGTCTTCTCCGATCGCTTCTAAAATTTGACGAACAGCTTGTTCGATTTGCTCTTTATTAACTTCTTTCATGTTCTATGTCCTCCACCAATGAATACATTTAATTTCGATTCTAGCACACATGCCCCGCTAAAAGCAAAGTGAATGCCCTGCCAGGAAGCCCATGCTCTTGAAATATGAAAAGCCCCTTAGAAAGGGGCTTTTCTGTGAAGAAATAAAGTGTATGTAAGCTAGATGCATACACGATCTATATTCACAATTATTTTCCGGCAACTGCGTCTTTAAGCGCTTTACCTGGTTTGAAAGCAGGTACTTTACTTGCTGGAATTTCGATTTCTTCACCTGTTTGAGGATTGCGTCCTTTACGTGCAGAACGTTCACGCACCTCGAAGTTACCAAAACCGATCAGTTGAATTTTATCACCGTTTTTAAGTGCATCTAAGATCGTATCAAAAACAGAGTCAACTGCTTTTGTAGCGTCTTTTTTAGACAATTCGCTTGCTTCTGCAACCGCATTGATAAGTTCTGTTTTGTTCATGCCTTTCACCTCCTCCCAAAAGGAATACATTCAGTTCGTTTATTATCATTTCTTCACAGTTCAGTCTGATTCTAAACCTGTCTCAGAAAAAAATCAGAGCAGGCAAGAAAGACAATTAAACGGCTTTTTACGAAAAACTGCACTCTGAGGAATGTTTGTCCAACAAAGTGAAGAATTTCTGTATGTAGAGTAACACATATAAAAAGCCATATCAAGCATTTTAAAGCGTCAATCCCTTGCTCGTCAAGGATTTAACGTGATTTACCGAACAAATATTCCTTTTTTTACTTTTTTCATCCTATTCTTTGATCCTTTTCCATTATTAAGAGCAAAGAAAAAAGACCTCCCATTCTATAAAGAGGTCTTGCGGTATTACAGGATGATGGCGATTAAGCCGCCTGAGCCTTCGTTTATAATTCTTTCTAACGTTTCTTTTAATTTGTACCGTGCGTTTTCAGGCATTAATGACAGCTTTGCCTGAATCCCTTCTCTCACAATTGAGCTCAGTGATCTTCCGAAGATATCGGAGTTCCAGATGGAGAGCGGATCATCCTCAAAGTCTTGCATCAAATAGCGTACAAGCTCTTCGCTTTGTTTTTCCGTTCCGATAATCGGCGCGAACTCGCTTTCGACGTCTACTTTGATCATATGGATCGACGGAGCGACAGCTTTCAGCCTCACACCGAATCGTGAGCCCTGCCGTATAATTTCCGGCTCATCGAGACTCATATCTGTTAAAGCAGGCGCTGCAATGCCGTATCCCGTCTGTTTCACCATTTTTAAGGCATCGGACACTTGATCATATTCTGTTTTCGCATGGGCGAAGTCCTGCATGAGCTCAAGCAGATGGTCTCTTCCTCTGATTTCAACGCCCACTACTTCTTTCAGGATTTGATCATATAATTGGTCCGGCGCGTACAAATCAATTTCAGCCACCCCTTGGCCCAGCTCGATTCCGGCTAACCCGGCACTTTCAATGAACTCAAACTCGCTGAATTGGCCGACAACCCTGTCTACATCCCTGAGACGCTTAATGTCCTTAACGGTTTCCTTCACGGATTCCTGATAGCTTTCACGCAGCCAATGGTTTTCTTTCAGCACCATTACCCAGCTTGGGAGATTGACATTCACTTCAAGCACCGGAAACTCGTAGAGGGCCTCTCTGAGCACATTCAGCACATCTGTTTCCCGCATGCTTTCCACGCTCATTGCCAATACCGGGATATCATATTTTTCGCTTAAATCCTGGCGCATGGCTTCTGTTTCCGGGTGATACGGCCTCACTGAGTTGATGACCATAATAAAGGGTTTGCCAACCTCTTTCAGCTCTTCAATAACTCTTTCTTCAGCCTCTATATAGTCACTTCTGGCGATATCCCCAATGGTGCCGTCTGTCGTAATGACAACTCCGATGGTCGAGTGTTCCTGAATGACTTTTCGTGTGCCGATTTCAGCAGCCTCATGAAATGGGATCGGTTCTTCGTACCAAGGCGTATTAATCATCCGCGGCCCGTTTTCATCTTCATATCCTTTTGCACCGGGAACTGTGTAACCTACACAATCTACTAATCTTATATTGACATCGAGTCCGTCTGACACATGAACAGACATCGCCTGATTCGGAACAAATTTAGGCTCTGTAGTCATAATCGTTTTGCCGGCTGCGCTTTGCGGCAGTTCATCCTGCGCACGTGCCCGGTCTGCTTCGTTACTGATATTCGGGAGCACCACAAGCTCCATAAATTTCTTAATAAACGTGGATTTTCCTGTACGGACAGCACCTACGACTCCTAAGTATATATCGCCTCCTGTTCGTTCAGCGATATCCTTGAAAATATCGACCTTTTCCAAGTGATCCCCTCCCGGACTTCCTATCCTTCTCAATTTTATTAAGCTCTTTCAATCAAACACAGGACACTATATGTGTATGACGTTGTCCTATTTCAATATGACATCTTTAGAAAATTTCCCATCCACAATCTATTAAAGTATAAAAAAACCTTTCTCCCTATTTGTATGCAAGGGAGAAAGGTTCATTCCTTTTTCATATCATTTTCTAAAAAAACAGGTTCCTGTTTGTCATTTACCGTATATTTCACAGAAAACGCGGGGACAAAGGGGGTTTCTTGCCAAATCATATCCTGGATTTCAGAACCGGGTTGAAACGTTTTTTTGCTTTTTTTGAGGCAAGAAGCCAGCTCATTCCGGTAATCGGCATATATTTCTCCGTCTCCATCAATCATAAGCGGCAAGGAATCCCCTGAGATTGGGCTTGTCACTGTAAGAGAGCTTCCATCCCCAAGCTTCTTCCCATCGAGTGTAAATAAATCACGTGATAGCACATCCTTGTAAGGCGGATATTGATGCTCCTGGCGATACATTTGGACGCGCAATTTCACATCGCGGATTTTTTCAGCCATCTTTAGATCAATCAATTTAACAGTCGGATCGTTCTCTACGTCAACAAGCACATATTGATAGTCTCCTCCGCTTTCATATGCCGTGCTTGGAGGTTCGGCTATATATCTCGGCGCTAAACGGTTAAAGTCTATCGGATACTTTTGATATAGCGGTGTCGACATATCTTTTGTTTGAATGGGAAGCAGCCCTCCATTAGCCTTTTGAAATTCATCAACAGCAGACTGAACTTGCTTTAGCTGGTCCTGATAAGGAATGGCATGTATACTGCTTTTCCGCTCATTCGGATATAAACACCCCGATAAAAACACGACTGCCGCAAAAATTATAGCGCACTTCAGTTTACCCATACAGCACTTCCTTTTACAGCTTTATTCATTGACAGGGCCGCTGAATACCACGAAAAACACAATAATTCCAGATATGAGCATACATATGTAAGCAAAAGACGATACCGCAATCTTCAGAAACCGATTTTGAAACTTAAACCGGCTTAAATAGATGGAAGCTACAGCCAGAAACATCAGACCCATGGACCCCAGTGCAAACCACATTTTCATCAATGCCAGACTCAATGACCTGCGCCTCCCCGATATGTATGATGTAAGCGTTATATTTTAATTTTAATATACAGCCCCGGAAAAGATCAACCAGATTTTCCATCCTTTGATAGAACAAAAAAACTGAAGCAAAGAGGGGGACCTTCACTTCAGTCAAATTGACTATATTCACCTGCACGTTTAAGAAACACTCTCTTGGACTTCGATGCTATAGTATGCGACTTGACACACAGATGCATCCTCTATTGCCTAAATCGGCAAAATGTTTCAGGAGATCCCAAGACTTGGGTGTTCTTCTGTTTTTCGAGCTTTCGTTCAATTAAGATATGCGGTCTTCAATACGATTGACACTTTTACTTCACTTGATTTTCAAACGTATTGACCAGATCCTCCATCTCGTGGGTTTTGCCCCTCGCCATTAAAGATTCAACAGCAGTTTCCACTTTTTGTCCGTTAAATAGAACTTGATGGAGTGCTTCTGTAATCGGCATTTTCACATCATATTTCTTCGAAAGCTGGTAAGCCGCTTTTGTCGTGCGGACGCCTTCGACTACCATTCCCATCTCTTCGAGAACGTCTTCAAGCTTGTAGCCCTTTCCAAGCAAATTGCCGGCACGCCAGTTTCTGGAATGTACACTTGTGCACGTAACAATCAGATCGCCTACTCCTGTCAATCCAGAAAACGTCAGGGGATTCCCGCCCATTTTCGTTCCGAGTCTCGCGATTTCGGCAAGTCCGCGTGTAATCAAAGCCGCTTTGGCATTGTCGCCATACCCTAAACCGTCTGTAATTCCTGCGGCGAGGGCAATAATATTTTTTAAAGCCCCCCCGATTTCAACTCCGATAATGTCAGGGTTTGTGTACACCCGGAAATTGTGATTAATAAATAAATCCTGCACCTCTTCTGCTGCCCGCATGCTCTTTGAAGATGCAGTAACGGTCGTCGGATGCCGCAGCCCCACTTCTTCCGCATGGCTCGGTCCGGAAAGAACAACAATATCCTTTCTGGCATCGCTCGGGAGCTCAATTTCCATAATCTCAGAAATGCGCAGGAGCGAATCAGGTTCTATGCCTTTGCTGACATGAACAAAGACTGCCTTTTTCGTTATAAAAGGCACAGCCTGTCTCAGCACTTCCCGAATCGCTTTTGTCGGAACCGCAACGATAATGAAATCTGCATCCGAAACAGCTTCATTCATATCTGTTGTTCCTTTAATGGTTGTAGGCAGCTTAACATTCGGCAGATAATCTTTGTTTTCATGCAACTCATTAATTTGATGAATTAATTCTGAACGGTGAGCCCACACACACACTTTATTTCCGTTATCAGCTAGAACTAAAGCTAGCGCCGTTCCCCAACTCCCCGCTCCAAGCATTGTGACTTTTTTCATTTTTGCTTCACACCTTTTTATTTTCTAGCTCTTGCAAATATTTTGATTGGTGTCCCTTCAAAACCGAACGCATCTCTGATTCGGTTTTCTAAAAAGCGTTCGTACGAAAAATGCATCAATTCCGGATCGTTAACAAACACAACGAAACTCGGCGGCTTCACCGACACTTGAGTCGCATAATAAATCTTCAAACGAGAACCGTTATGAGTCGGTGTCGGATTCATTGCCACAGCATCCATGATGACATCATTTAAGACATTCGTTTGAACTCGAAGTGAATGGTTTTCGCTTGCTTTAATAATCGCAGGCATCAGCGTATGGATCCGTTTTGTCGTTAAGGCTGACATGAATAGGATTGGCGCATAATCAAGAAATTGAAAATGATCACGGATATTTTCTTCAAATTCTTTCATCGTGCTTTCATCTTTGTCAACAGCATCCCATTTGTTTACGACGATTACGACGGCCTTGCCCGCTTCGTGTGCATAACCGGCGATGCGCTTGTCCTGTTCAATAATGCCTTCTTCGCCGTCCAGCACAACCGCAACGACTTCTGAGCGGTCGATTGCTTTCAGCGCGCGCAGCACACTGTACTTTTCAGTCGTTTCATAGACTTTCCCTTTTTTTCGCATACCGGCAGTATCGACAATGACAAACTCCTGCTGGTTGTACGTAAATGCCGTATCAACAGCATCTCTTGTCGTTCCCGCCACGTTGCTCACAATGACACGCTCTTCGCCGAGCATCGCATTCACAAGTGAGGACTTTCCGACATTCGGGCGCCCGATCAGGCAAAATTGAACAACTTCTTCATCATATTTCGTTTCAGGAATGTTTTTAAAATGCTCTGCAACGGCATCCAGTAAATCACCCAGTCCGAGTCCGTGTGTTCCCGAAATTGGATACGGCTCGCCAAAGCCAAGCGAATAAAAATCATAAATATTCGCTCTCATTTCTGTGTTATCCAGTTTATTAACTGCCAAAACAACAGGCTTTTTCGTGCGGTACAAAATTTTTGCTACTTCTTCATCAGCAGCTGTTACGCCTTCACGGCCATTCACCATAAAAATAATGACGTCCGCTTCATCCATGGCGATTTCAGCCTGCTGGCGAATTTGCGCTAAGAACGGCTCATCACCGATATCAATACCGCCAGTATCAATCAAATTAAAATCATAATTCAGCCATTCAGCCGAGCTGTATATCCGATCCCTTGTCACTCCAGGGGTATCTTCTACTATTGAAATTCTTTCTCCCGCAATCCGGTTAAAGATTGTGGATTTTCCTACATTTGGTCTCCCGACAATGGCTACGACAGGTTTACCCATAGTACCCTTCCTTTCGATCCAGCCGCTTTCATTTTTACATAAATTTTCAACCGGTTATTAAAATCATTTCATTCACTTTTATGAAAAGAAACCCTTCACAGGAAGGGCTTAACTCATTTATTATATCAGTTTTTACTGGGATCACAACTATTCTTAGAAATGTTTCACGATCAAATACACGTCATCTCCAATTCTATGCGCTATTCCATCAAGGATCGCCTCAAGATTTTTAGCGAATAGCTCCATCTCCTTTTGGTCATTGCAAAAAAAGACAGGCGCTCCCCCCGCAGCCCGGTTTCGGTTAGTCGTGATCACAGACAAAATCACTTTCGTGAGAGATTCGCTCATCCTATCACCTTATCCTGCTTTTTGATAAATTCCGTCGGCATTCTGATCGCGTTTTCCAAGGTTGGAACATTGCTGATGATCTGAACAGCCGTTTCGGGGTGGTTAATTTGCGGCAGAACAAAGACTGCCACTCTCCCGTCATTTAAATCCCGTTTTGCAATAGGCGTCAGAGACGGCTCGCCTGAGTCCCGATAAACCCCGAGCACATTGGAAACATCAAATAAAATCGCCTGGCGCTGCCCTAAGTTGGCAATCGTCGCTGCTGAATTAAAGTTTTTCGGCGTTAAAATAAAGCCCATGCCATGCTTTAAAATCAGCTCCTGTTTCTCCGGAAGCCCGATATTCATCATATAAATATTATCAACAAACAGTCCCGGACCGTCAAAGTGAGGCTTTATGTACTCGATGTCTACAATATCCTTCAATACACTGCCCGACATAAATTTCATTGCCAGCAAAAAACAAACAATAGCCGCTATAATTGCAGCCCAAATGGATAAAAACACATACGCAGAGGTTGTCAATAGCGCTGTAAAGATCACAATATAATTTCTGCTTTCAAACGCAATGGCAATTCCCTCAATATATGTGCTTCCCCTTGAGACAAGTTCATACGAATCCATTTGCGTCAGCGTGTTCCGTTCCATGTTTCGGACATCTCTAAATTGCGTCGCGGCTAACGTTAAAAATGTGATGGCCGTAAATTCCTCCTGCAAAAGCGCCGGCATAATAATTGCCCCTAAACCAGCCGCGATCAGCCCTAGTGCAATATGAATGACTTTCCCATGAATATAGGTCGGATACTGGCGGTAATCCGTTTTCAGCATATAAAGCCGTGTTGCTACTCCGGCAATGACCCCAGCAATAATCGGATAGATGTAATCACTCATGACATTTTGGTAGCTCCTTTGTTTGATCTTTTGCTTTTTTGACCAATCTGGCTTGCGAGCTGTTCGTATTTGGATATGCCAAACAGCAATATCATTCCCGCAGAACACGCATTCAGCCATTGAAAGCCGCCGACAGCCAAAGCCCCAGCCAACTTCTGAATCACAAACGAATACACCAGTTCGCCTTGGCACATCCCTAGGACAAATAAGGTAAGCTGCTTCTCGAAATCCCTTTCAACTGAAGCTGTCAAAAGCACTAATAATATAACGGCAACCCACTCAGGGTTTATGATGAACCAAACCGGATCATATAATGCAAAAAGATAGACAAACGCATACCCGCCAACAAGCGTCAGAAAGACCATGAGATAACGAAAACGATACATTCCCAAATACCCGGCATAGACACACCCGCAGACGAAAAACATCATATAAGCAGCATTCAGGGAAAAATATAAAGTAATGTCATGTATGCTTAGGATTATATTAGTCAAAATAAAGACAGAGACGGCAAATCGTCTTTTCGTCTTTTCAAAAATAAATGTTGTCAGGACCCACAGAAACCACATTGACCAATAGTAATAAAATTGTTCCATATTGCTTCCTCCATACTCCCAGTATGGAACCCAAGCGCTTTTTTTAAACAATCCATCTCACATTAAGGAGCATGATCATGGGAAAAGACAGACAGGAGAAAAAACTCAAAGCTTCTGGCAGAGTCGAATCAGACCGAGACCAGTCCATTCACTATGACGGAGCGACAAGCCTTGAACAAAACGGAAGCTTCAAAAAGCGAAAATCATAAAACAAAAAGCCCAAAACTCATAAGTTTTGGGCTTTAATATTTATCACACACTATAGCTGGACGTATCGATCCCTCTCTCTGTAAGCCAATGATGGGTTTCACCTTTGATCACAAGAGGCGCCTTTTGCAAATCAGAAATCGTTCTGGCGCCCAGCACGGTCATAATCATTTTCAATTCCTCAAGGATCAGCTGAATCTCCTCAAGCAGTCCTTCCTCGCCGCTGTCAGTCAGCGCTTTTAAAAAATGTCCTGCCATTCCGGTGCAAGAGGCCCCAAGCGCAATTGCCTTCGCCACATCAAGCGCATCCTGCAGGCCGCCGGACGCAATCATTGTGCTTGCGGGAAACGAAGAGCGGATTTCCGCCAAACTTGCGGCTGTCGAAATGCCCCACGAGTCAAAAAAGGTAATTTGCCGCTGTCTTCGGAGATTTTCGATTTTCGAAAAATTTGTACCCCCGTAACCGCCAATATCAACAGCTACCGCTCCAGCTTCATACAGCTTCCCTGCTGATTCTTTGCTCATACCGAAGCCGACTTCTTTCACAATGACTGGTACACTGACCTGGCTGCAAATTTGTTCAATGCGGTTCAGAGCGCCGCTAAAGCTTCGGTCTCCTTCAGGCATCACAATTTCCTGAATCACATTCAAGTGAATCTGCAGCGCATCCGCTCCAATCATATCAACTGCTTCCTTTGCATGATTAGCTGTCGCCTCGCTCCCCAGGTTGGCAAAAATCAGCCCGTTTGGGTTTTCCTTTCGAACGATTTCATACGAAACACGCTCTGAGGGATCTTTTAATGCGGACATTTGCGATCCGACAGCAAGAGGTATTCCAGCCTGACGAGCCGCTCGTGCAAGCGATTTATTTATTTCATATGTAAGTTGTCCGCCGCCGCCAGTCATTGCATTGATAAAAATCGGCGAACTGCTTGAAAGTTCGCCGATTTTTGTGGAAATATCTACTTGTTCTAATGCAAGATCGGGCAGACTGACATGAACAAACGTAATATCATCAAGACCCGTTTCCCGCTTTTGGCCGGTGGACAGGGCATGATTGATGTGTTGTCTTTTCCGTTCTGCTCGAGTCACGTTTATCACCAATTATTTTAGTTTATTCAGCTTATCTCCGATCAGATCTCCAAGCTGGAAGCCAGTGCTTGTTTCTTCCTTCGCCTGATATTGACGGTAATCTTCCTGATCGGCTTTAGGCGCTTCTTCAAGTTCACGCATGCTTAATGAAATGCGCTCCTCATTTTCATTCACATCAAGAACCTTCACTTTTACAGTCTGTCCTTCTTCAAGGACTTCATGCGGCGTGCCGATGTGTTTATTGGAAATTTGAGAAATATGAACGAGACCTTCAACACCTGGAAGGATTTCAACAAAGGCACCGAAGCTTACTAGACGCTGCACAGTTCCTTCAAGCACATCACCAGGTTTCACTTTCTCGCCGATTTGGCTCCAAGGTCCGGGCAGTGTATCTTTGATAGATAAAGAAATACGTTCATTATCACGGTCAACCGATAATACTTTCACTTTTACTTCCTGTCCCTCTTCGACAACGTCAGACGGCTTCTCTACATGGGAGTGGGAAAGCTGTGAAATGTGTACAAGTCCGTCGATACCGCCGATATCAACAAACGCGCCAAAGTCAGTCAGGCGCTGTACTTTTCCATCCAGTACACTTCCAACTTCAAGAGACTGAAGAAGTTCTTGTTTTTTATTCGCTTGTTCACTTTCAACAACGGCACGGTGTGAAAGGATCACGCGGTTTTTATCACGGTCAAGCTCTACAACGAGCAGAGACAGTGTTTTCCCTTTATAGTCAGTAAAATCTTCAACGAAATGCGCTTCAACAAGTGATGCCGGGATAAAACCTCGAACGCCGATATCAACGACAAGGCCGCCTTTTACAACATCTTTTACTTCAGCTTCAAACACTTCTTTTGTTTCAAATTTTTTCTCAAGGTCTTCCCAAGCGCGGTCTGCATCAACAGCACGTTTAGATAAAATCAAAGCATCGTCTTCCACTTTTGTTACTTTCAGGTCAAGCTCGTCGTCTACTTTTACAACATCCGATGCTTTCTCTACATGAAGACTTGATAATTCACTGATTGGAATAATGCCGGACTGTTTGACATTGATAATTTCTACATCCACATGCTTGTCCTCTACCTTTGTCACAATCCCTTTAACTACATCTCCAACCTCTGGCACTTGAACATCAATTTGATTCATTTCCTCTGTCATTTGAATAACCTCCTTGGTCCAAACCTACACAGCTTAATTAAAACGGTTTGAAAGCTGAACATATAAACATGCCCGCTTTTAGCCGAATATGTATTAAAGAATCATCCAAAAAAGTTTTTTGAATGATCAATAAAAAGTTTTATTAGTATTAACTTCTAATAAAAGGACAGGTTTGTCAAGCAATAACATTCTTTCTTCGTTGAAAAATTCAAAAAAAGTGGCATTCGCCTTAATCAGCGGGACTTTTGCTCCACTGCCTCAAGGATTTTATCAGCTACTTCTTGAATAGAAAGAGATGTCGTGTCGATTTCAAGAGCGTCTTCTGCTTTGCGCAGGGGAGATACTTCGCGCTCTGAATCAAGCTTGTCTCTTCTTGCAATTTCCTCAATTAATGTTTCGTAGTTGACATCGAAGCCTTTTTTCATATTTTCTTCATAACGGCGTTTCGCTCTCTCTTCAACAGATGCCAAAAGAAAAATCTTCACTTCTGCATTCGGCAGCACGTGAGTCCCGATATCACGTCCATCCATGACGACGCCGCCTTTTTCCCCAAGCTGCTGCTGGCGCTTCACCATTTCTTCTCTGACGCTTCTATGCTTGGCCGCAATTGAAACTTGGTTGCTGACTTCATCTGTTCTGATCGCCTCAGTTACATCGGTGCCGTTAACGAGTACTTTTTGTCCTTCTTTTGTTGTAATCAGTTCAATGTTTGTCCGCTTTAGCAGCTCAGCCAGTTTTTCTTCATCTGTCAGATCAACGTTTTCCTGTAAAGCCGCGTACGTAATCGCCCGATACATCGCTCCTGTATCAATATATATGTACGATTTTTTCTCAGCCACAATTTTGGCAACGGTGCTTTTCCCCGCAGCTGCCGGGCCGTCGATTGCAATCGATAATTTCTTTTCCATAATTCCTCTCCTTGCTCTTTTCTCCTCTATGGATTGTATCACGAACTTTATGAAAAAGGGTGAAAAATTGATGAATAATTAATGTTTGAAGGTTTCAATCTTATTGTCCCCCTCCATGTTATCCACCCCTTCATATTGAATCACTTTTGATACATAAGGTTCAATATGCTGATAGTGAAAAAGAAATTGGATACTAAGTAAAATGATGGACTGAATAAACAATATTTTAATTAGCAGCCGTTCAAATGTTTTCATCGGAGCACCTCCATCACAAATAGTATGGAAGTGTTTGCCGATGTTTATTCCATCCGGGCCTTTCTTCTCTTATTTAACTGGCGCCGGATGCAATATTGAAGCAGGAACTGCTGGTCACTTACTGCGATTCCCGTATACTCAATGGTCATTTTACGTTTCCTGGATTTTGGATCATCAAAGATTCGCCTGACAACGGCTGCTGTTTCTATTTGACGTGTGTTCTCCTCTTCTGAAAGACTGATGATAAGGCGCAATGATTCTCCGGACTGAAAAGAACGGCCATCAGCTAAAATCACGGCGATGCCGCCTGCACTGATATTATAGGAAAGTGTGTGGAACCCTTCTTTTTCATCTACCGGCTTAATTTGCACATCCAATACCGCATCAGACCTTACATACTGGCGGCGCTGGATTCGTTTCATTTTTTCACGGGGAGGCACTTCAAGACAGATCATTTGAAGTTTGTCTTTCACTTTACCTTTTATGCGGCTTGTAAAGCGGTAAGGAACTTCGTCTTTGCCCACAAACTCTACCATTACTTCCATATCGTTATGTAAAATCACAGTTCGCCCTGTAACTACATCAACAGGGTACGCAATCAAAAGCTCATTGTTTTCGATGCTTACTGCCTTGCTCTTTGCCTTTTTCAATTCATTTTCTTCTATATATTCTAAATGTACATTTTCCCCAATCTCTATCATCATTGACTTCACTCTTTCGTATTCAAATATACTCACTTTTTATTAAAGCATGTAATGAAAAAAAGGAAAAGACATTTAGTCCTTTCCTCCTATTTTTTATAGGTCTTTATATATAGGTTCGGCATTTTTTAGTTTTTCAACCTTTTCTTCCGATCCGTCTTTAGCATTAATATACATCCTGAATGTGTCGTTTTCAATGGTTCCGAGCATTTCATAGCACAACACTTCTTGCCCAACTTCATTTGTAATCAAAGCGAGCCTTGTTTCCCTCACTTGTACATTTTTATTTAATTTGGATTTTGCTTCTTCTTCAGTAATGGCTGGCTTAGCTATGTTTCTTTTTCTGTGGGATGTTAAGAAGTCTCTTGCTGAAAAGCCGACAACCTCACCGTCATCCAAGGCCACTTTCATGCGAATCGCTTCTGGGTACATCCGGACTTTATTTTCAACAGGAACATATGAAAATACGCCGATTTTATCATATTGGGCACTTTCATCAATTTCCAAATCATCTGTTTCAAATCCGTTTTTCTTTAAAAAGGCGAGCGCGCGGTTCGATCCGTCATTTAAACTGATTTTCTGATTTTTCACTTCTCTGTTTTGGATCAAATATACCGGATGCCCGCCCTTTTTCGTAATATCCATATAAATCGCTGCTTTATGGTCTGGGTCTTTCATGCTGATGCTATATACGTCGCGATTTGTTTTTTTCCCGCTCTTTACCACTTTAATTGAATAATTATCATCCGGGGCAAAGCGCTCAGCAATTTGTTTTGCTTCCTGTTCGGAAATTTGTTTTCCTTTCAGATGGCCAAAGCCTTTCTCTTCTTTTTTTGTGCTTGTGAAACTCGGGCCTAAATCAGTTCCAGTGGAAAATGCACCGACATTTTTTTCGACAGTTTTAAAGCTGTTGATAATCGTATTATCACTTTGTTTTTCGTCAGAAGCCAGCGCCATCTCTACGTCCATCCAGCGAAGGTTTTTGCTCATGACAAGGTGCTGAACATGACGCAGTTCATTTTGTATATCTTCGGATTGCTGATATAGCTTATTTAGTGATGTATACTCCTTTTTATCAAGCGGCTTTTGGTCCAAATCTCTGACTGACGTTTTATAACTGAAATCGCCGATCTTTGATAATAGCTCTTCTGTTTTGTTAAACGGCATTAATGTAAGCGGCAGCTGACTGACACTGTTATGTGCTTCAGATGTAATCCTCCACACATCTACCAATGCAGGTGACAGTGATTTTTGGCTGTTCATGGCAAGTGTTGTTCCGATTTTATCATGAAGCTGATCCATCTGATAGGTAAGTTCATGAAACGCCCGCTGATAGTTATTTTCAGCATGAAGAAGAACTGCGTCTTTTTCCTGGTGCTCTTTGTATCCCCAGTAGCTTGTACCGACAATTGCAATACCGAGCACGGCGATTAAAATTCCTCTGATCATTTATCACACCTCTTTTTATGCTTTCTCATGTCCTGCTACTCACAGAAAATGTGTTTACCGATTCTTTTAATCTGCGGACGCCCCCAAATCCACGGACTTGTAGCTGTATCCGGGTTAAAGTAGTACAGCGCTTCCTCTGATGGGTCCCAGCCATTGATGGCATCCAATACTGCTTCTCGGGCCGTTTCATTAGGCTGCATGTAAATTTGCCCGTCGGCTACTGCTGTGAAGGCAAGCGGCTCAAAAATAACCCCGGCCACAGAATTCGGAAATAACGGGCTGTTCAATCGGTTCAAAATGACTGCTGCAATGGCAACCTGCCCCTCGTACGGCTCGCCCCGGGCTTCCCCATAAACTGCCTGAGACAGCAGCCTGATATCATTGTTGGAAAATCCGCCAGGCATGTTGGCAGCGACCGCATCCTGTTTTCTTGCTTTTGCAGGTGTATTGTTTTGCTGTTTATTCGCTTTAGGCTGCTGCGTTGTTTTTTCCGCAGGCTGTTTCTGCCGCGCCTCTGCTTGCTGTCTTGCTTTTTGTGTTGCTGCTTTTGATGGTTTCGTCTGGTATTTCAGCGGAATTTTTCCGTAATGCGTGAATGTATTCCCTTTTTGAAGCTGCTGCATGACATATTCACGATAGTATTTAGATTTAGATATTAGAGTTTGCTTTGTTTTAGCTCCGACAAGGCCGTCAACCTCTTTTAACCCGAATTGATCCTGAAAATTTCGAACTGCCCAGTACGTTCCCCATCCATAAACCCCGTCAATTTTTCCGTTATAGTATCCATTGTATTGAAGGCGCGCCTGGAGTTCGACCACATCGTCTCCTGTTGCCCCTCTTTGAATGACCTGATTCGAAAAGGCAGCGATGGTTTCAGTATTGATAAACGTCGTTATTGTAAAGGAAAAAAGGATGAGACATGCCATAATCGATCCTTTGGACTTCATCTTTTTCAAGCCTCCTACAGCAAATTTTTAAGTGTAATCGTATTTTCTGTAACGAGGTTATTTTTATACACTCTTTCCTTGTTATCCCTCAAAACATAAAATCTCATTTGATAAATCGGCACATAAAAAAGCCGCACGGTTTCTGTGCGGCTTCTATATTTGCATCATATTGACGGAACGGGCTTTTTTCGCTTTGCGTAAACCAAACCACCATAAAAATAACATAAATGGGAGCATATAATAAATCCAATTACTGAGTGCTGTGAGGATAAAATCATACGATCCATGCAAAAGTGACGGGACTGCTAAAGAAAGAATAAGCCACTTCACACGCGTCTTATCAGCGGAAAAACGGGCTTTCCCAAGGTAAAATCCCATAATAACGCCTATCAAGGCATGGCATGAAACGGGCAGCAGCGCCCTGACGAACGCATGCTCCACGCCGTGACCGATTAAGTATAGAATATTTTCGAGGGTTGCAAAACCGAGCGATACACTGGCCCCGTACACAATCCCGTCATAATGCTCATCAAAGTGGGCATGCGGGTAAACACTGACCATCAAAATAAACCATTTTAATGATTCCTCCAAAAACCCCGAAGATAAAAAAGAAACGAAAAAGCTTCCGCCTCCCACATTCTCTTTTTCAAGCACGTACTGGATAAACATCGTGGGAAATACAAGAACAACCCCTAGAAAAAACGACCGAAGCACCATATGTACAGGTTCATTATCATACTGATCTTTTAAATAAAAATAACTTAACAGCGCGATGCCAGGGGCAATTCCTGCAGAGATGATTGCAAACATCAGGCAACCTCTTTCCTTTATATTCCTAAGTCTATCCTACCATGTTGTTTATGATTTTACATCTGTCTACACTTAAAAAAACAAAAAGAGCATACGAATTCATCATATGCTCCCTTTCTTTAATGATTTTCTCTTTTTGCGATTTCCTCTGCGATATGTCCCCCATGAAACCTGCCGTTTTCAATAAATATTTCATTTGCATTGTTCCCCGCAGCAATAACCCCGGCAATAAAAATACCTTCAACGTTTGTTTCCATCGTTTCTTCATTGAAAAACGGACGTCCTGTTTCTTTATCAATTTCAACACCCATTTTTTCAAGAAATTGATGGTCGGGATGATAGCCTGTCATGGCAAATACAAAATCATTTTTAATGGTAATGAGTTCCTTCTCGCCGGAGCGGAATACAACTTCATCCTCGGTGATTTTTTCTACACAAGCGCCAAATTCCATACGGATTGTTCCGTTTCTGACTAGCGATTCAAACTCAGGCAGAATCCAAGGCTTAATGCTTGGCGAATACTCATTGCCCCTGTATAAAACTGTGACACGCGCTCCAGATTTCACGAGTTCAAGCGCAGCGTCTACACTTGAATTTTTCCCGCCGATGACGACGACATCTTTGTCAAAGTACGGATGGCCTTCTTTAAAATAATGGAATACTTTCGGCAAATCCTCACCGGGTACGTTCATATAGTTTGGATGATCATAATAGCCTGTTGCAATAATACAATATGGTGTCGTGTAAGTTCCTTTTGACGTCTCTATCACGAATGTATTGTTTTCCGCCTTCGTTACTTTATGAACCATTTCAAACGCATTTACACGGATGTTTTTCCGCTTGACCACTTCCCGATAATACGACAAAGCCTGAATTCTGACAGGCTTTCTGTTTTCCGTAATAAATGCCACGTCTCCGATTTCAAGCTTTTCACTTGAGCTGAAAAAGGTTTGATGCGTCGGGTAATTGTAAATGCTGTTAACGACATTGCCTTTTTCGATGACGAGGGCATCAATGCCAATTTGTTTTAGGTGAATGGCAGCAGATAATCCGCAAGGTCCTCCGCCTATAATTATTGCTTTTTCTTGAATCATTTCCGTCAACTCCTGCGATTGGCATTTCATCATATTTTTCTATTTCCGAATAAAAAAATCTCCTATTTTATCATAGGAGATTTTTTATTTTTATGCAAATCATCAACTTATATCCAGCCTCTAAAACGCGAAGCTTCAGCCATTTTGCGAACGCCGACCATATAAGCAGCGAGTCTCATGTCAATTCTTCGGTTTTTAGCCATTTCATAAATATTGTTAAATGATTTGACCATCATTTTTTCTAATTTTTCTTCTACTTCTTCTTCACTCCAGTAGAAGCCTTGATTATTCTGAACCCACTCAAAATAAGAAACCGTTACGCCGCCGGCACTTGCCAGCACATCTGGTACAAGCAGAATGTCCCGGTCTGAAAGAATTTTTGTTCCTTCAAGCGTCGTTGGCCCGTTTGCCGCTTCAACGACAATTTCAGCCCGGATATTATGGGCATTTTCTTCTGTAATTTGATTTTCAATCGCAGCAGGAACGAGGATATCACAATCCAGCTCCAGCAGCTCTTGGTTCGTAATGGTATCGTTGAAAAGCTTTGTTACGGTACCGAAGCTGTCGCGGCGGTCGAGTAAGTAATCGATATCGAGTCCTTCTGGATCGTAAAGTCCGCCATATGCATCTGAGATGCCGACAACCTTTGCCCCTGCATCGTGCATAAATTTCGACAAATAGCTTCCCGCGTTTCCGAAGCCTTGGACAACGACACGCGCACCTTTAATATCGATGCCTTTTTTCTTAGCCGCTTCTTTAATACAGATGGTTACACCCTTTGCTGTCGCAGATTCTCTCCCGTGAGATCCGCCAAGCACAAGCGGCTTGCCTGTAATAAATCCAGGCGAATTAAATTCATCAATTCTTGAATACTCATCCATCATCCAAGCCATGATTTGTGAGTTTGTAAATACATCCGGCGCCGGCACGTCTTTCGTCGGACCGACAATTTGGCTGATTGCTCTGACATACCCTCTGCTCAGACGCTCCAGCTCTCTAAACGACATATCCCTTGGATCACAAACAATTCCGCCTTTACCACCGCCATATGGAAGATCAATTATGCCGCATTTTAAACTCATCCAAATAGAAAGCGCCTTCACCTCTTTTTCTGTTACGTTCGGGTGAAAACGTATCCCGCCTTTCGTCGGACCGACAGAGTCATTGTGCTGCGCACGATAACCTGTGAAAATTTTTACTGAACCGTCGTCCATGCGAACAGGTATTTTTACCGTTAATAATCTCATCGGCTCCTTTAACAGTTCGTATACTTCTTCAGGATATCCCAATTTCTCCAGAGCCTTATGTATTACGGTTTGGGTTGATTTTAATACATCAAGTTTGTCCTCTTCTGTATGACCGGTGTTTCGATCGGCTGCCATTTGAGTTAACCTCCTAGAATCTTCTGTTTCTCACATGCTCCCTTTCAGAGAATAGTATACACCTTCATATGATCTGTGCATAGAATAAACGTTATGTTTTTCCATGTTTTTTAACAAAAAAAACTGCTGTGAAATCAGCAGTTTTTCGTGCGTTCTTATGAAAAATGAGTCTGTATCGTCTCGACGGCATTACCGTCCATAATGAGCTTACCATACTCTTGCAAGCGATAAATCGTTAAAGTTGTCGGATTGCCGTATTCAGCCAGAACCGCCACAACCCCCTCAGCCGTATGTGATCCCAGGTCTTCAAGGCTTAAAAAGTACTGTCCGTCATAGTGGTAGACAGTTCCCCCTGTGATACCGATTCGCTGTAAGCTTTCTGAAAGCTGAATGATATCTTCGAAGGAATGGAATTGATAAATGATGTCCGCGCTTTCATCAAGCTTGACTTGCATTTCGATGTAATCATCATCATACTCATCGTCTTCTGAATCGGCGTCTTGGTTTTTTGTTACGATCACTACCATCCCTTGTGCTTGGAGAGAATACACTTCCACTGCAATCGGTCCATTCGCTTCAAAGCCGAGCTCTGTATTAGCTTCATTCATCATATCTTTAAATAACTGGTGGACTTTAAATGAGTCCTTCCAGAGGTCTTCTTTTGTCAATCCCCGGTCTGTCAAATCATCGAGGGTTAAAAAGATTTTGATCTTATTATAATTCAGACGCTCAAGCCGCATAACGTTCCCTCCTGCCTCTACTTGCACACAAATCATATAACACATTATATGAGATGATGAGTCATAGGTTCTTAATTGTTATCAGTTTACACTGAGTTCACTAGTAAGACAAGCACAATGCAGTTTTTATTGCCTTATGGATTTTTGCTTTTGAGAAGTTATTCTGGCGCGCAAAGAGTCACAATGTGCGTTTCCGGCTCAGCACCTAAACGAAGAGGCACTTTTGTTGTGCCATATCCATTGCTGATCAGGTACGCCGCATTTTTAATCATGCCTGTTTTTCCAAGTTCATACGGGCCGAATTTTCCAAACCTGATCTGACCGCCATGGGTATGTCCGCTGAATATCGCATCAATACCATCAGCTTCATTGATTTGTTCATGGATCTCCGGGTTATGGCAAACCAGAATATTCAGCTGGCTTTTATCGAGTTCTTTAATGGCTTCCTCATAATGATCCATCTCCATCCTGATATCATCAACTCCGGCAATGCCAATCGTATGGCCGTTGTACGAAAACGGAACTGACTCATTCCTCAGAGTGATGACACCGTGCGCTTTGAATATAGAATACAGTTCATGCTGCCTGACTTCATAATCATTATTCCCCCACACAAATACGACAGGGACCCCGAAAACCGCGAGCCTTTTGATGTTTTCCTCGATTCTCGTACTAGACACTCCGCCCTCAGCTAAATCACCGCCGATGATAACAAGGTGAGGGGCATGGCTTCGCGCTTTTTCTAAAAGATCTTGATCGATGAGACGCTTGTGAATGTCTGAAATAAAAAAGATTGTAAGAGGCGACTTGCCCTTCATTTTTGATAAAGGAAACGTATGTGTTTTCAGATGGTTGCCTTTTGCTGTTGAGTACATTTTTGCCGTCATTGCCGCTGCCGCCACAGTTAGCACACCGGCAATTTTCACTGATAGCTTCATAAAAACTCTCCATTCTTTTAGAACTTATCAATAAGACGGACAATAAAAAAAGACGTTTCTATCGTTTGAGAAAACGCCCCATTTTATTTACTTTCAAAATATAGATTTATGTCATATTTGTGCTTCATCATTTGAAAGACAGACTCTCTCGCCTTCCATTTATCCGGCTGCGGCCAAAGGTCAGTGCTTTTCTGAATAATTTCGCATCTCAGTTTATGGAAATCACCCTCAGCTTTTTCTTCCTTTTTCTTAAAATAATATGAAGTGCAGTATGCAAAAGCGGTTGCCATCATCCAAAATAAATAA
This sequence comes from Bacillus sp. SN1, assembly GCF_002796895.1. Lineage (NCBI taxonomy): Bacteria > Bacillati > Bacillota > Bacilli > Caryophanales > Bacillaceae > Bacillus > Bacillus sp. SN1. The sequence continues at coordinate 248,304 of NZ_PHIE01000001.1, read as the reverse complement.
AAAGTATGGCTAAGCATTTCTTGAAGAACGAGCTGAGGCGCCGGGCTTTTGATCATGATCATCAGACATAATAAACCCAGGCAAATGAGTGAAGTCCATCGCCACCTGCGGCACTGTGCTGCATAATTTTCAAATTTTCGTTTTCGTTTCACCAGTGCTTGGAGCATCTGTTTGGTCGGCGCGTCTGTAAACTGATCCAGCTGATTCCATAAAGATTCCATACGCTTCACACCTTGTCCATTTTCATTGCTACAATATATGTGCGTAAAATAAAAAAATGCCCTTTAATCCACCAAGGGGATGTCCAATACTTGTCCGGTGTAGACATCATTTCCATTTAGATGGTTATACGCGCGAATTTTTTCTTCTCCTGACCTGCTTTTATAATACTTCATGGAAATGCGGTACAGCGTTTCTTTTTTCTGGACGGTGTGCTTGACAACGCGTTTCGGCTCGGGTTGAACTGGTTCAGCCGGCTGTTGTTCTTGCCGGGCTGCTGTTTGTTGGGAAGAGGAAGCAGCCGCGGCGGTTGCTTCCTCCTTATTTGCTGAGTCTTCTTTTTCCGCTACAGCAGGCTGTTTCTGATCAGTTGTTGTTTTTGCCGGCTCTTTTGCCCTTGTATCCTCAGACTTTTTTTTTGACTCTTGCTGCAGTGCAGTCTCTTTGGTCTCTTTGGTCACTTTGGTGTCTTCGTTATCCTTTTTTTCCTCCGATTTCGGCACAACCTCATATTTGCTTTGGCTGCTGTCGATAAAAACATCTTCATAATCATCATGATTATCCGGGTGGCTTTTGAGATAAAATAAGGTCACTAAAACGATAACCGGCACAAATACAAATAATACAGCGAGTACAGTGAATAATGGCGTTTTTGTTTTGCCTTGCTTTTTTTTCTGTTCTTTTTGATTTTTTACAGATTGTCTTGTCGGAAGGCTTTCTCCATCATCATCGACATAATCGTCCGCCAATGCGGCGGCGTTTTGATCTTCATAAAGATTCTGGGCTTTTCTTCTCTCTACTCTCGACATGTTCGTCATGTATATCCCTCCTCACATGTTCAAAACGAATCTGACAGGCAAACACAGCATCAATGATAAAATGTGCCGTCACCGGAACAAATAAGTTACCGGTCCATTCATATATCAGACCGAGCAAAAAGCTGATTGCTGTCACCATGATAAATAACAGCCATTTTGACAAATATCGAAAGTGCAGAACGGCAAATACAATGCTGGCAGCCCATAAACCGATATGAGTCTGAAGCACTCCTCTGAATAACATTTCTTCCGCGAAAGCAATCAGAAGCGTTAAAAATATAATATGAGGGATTGACCTCTTACTGAATATTTTTTTATTGATTCCGCCGTCATCATATAAATGAGGCGGACACCATTTCATTACTGCCATATCGGCTAAAATAACAATAACCGCAACAGAAACACCATACCATATGATTCGCATATCGCGAATATCCCAGAGCTTTAGTACGTCCCTTGCATCCGTAAAAAAGAACAATCCAGCTCCAGCTGCGACGATGATGATCAAAAGCTGCGTCAAATATAACTGCTTCAGCATATCACGGTCAGACATATACTGAATGAAATCCTTTTGCTGTTTCAGTTCAGCTCACCTACAGTCTGCAAGCTGAATATCCGTTGCAATTCCGAACTCCAGCTGTCTAATGGCACCTTTTTACTCCGTTCTCCTTTTTGTTCATACAAGGATAGATCAAAACCGCAATGTGAACAGCATGGGAGGTTTCCGTCATCAGGCTCGTATGATTCATCAAAATAGGTTAACATAGATTGCCTTAAACAGCCATCACGCTGAAGCAGAAAAGATACACGGCGCATTTTTTCCAGCTTCAGCTCCATGCGATATGAAATCTCCCGCTTTATCAGTTCAATTGATGTTTTCCCCTGCATAAAGAGATGAATCATCATACGGGCTTGTGTCTCTCCGACACCATACTGCATTAATACATCACGCAGCCTTCTCTCATCCCGCTCCTCCGTCTCCTCAAGCACACGGATCACATTGGCGATTTCTTCATCTGTAACACTCTCCATTTGGATAATCTGCTCCTGCAATTCAAAATCCCCTGGCGCCCGCAGCAAAATGCTGACACTAGGTTTTCCATCGCGTCCCGCTCTGCCGATTTCCTGCATAAAAGCTTCAGCCGTCTGCGGGAGGTGAAAATGAATCACATATCTGATATCAGGTTTATCGACACCCATTCCAAACGCATTCGTACAACATATCACATCAAGCTGATTATGAATAAACTGCTGCTGAATTAAAATCCTGTCGCCAGACTCCATACCGCCATGGTAAAAGTCGGCTCTGCTGCTCGTTTTGCTTTTAATTTCACCCGCTAATTCCTCAGCCCATTTCCGTGTCGGGCAATAAACAATTCCCGGACCTTGCAGGTTTTCAACCAGCTGAATGACCCTATTTATTTTTTCGGCAGTATCCGCCGCATTTTCCACCCTGAGCGCGATGTTTGGTCGATTGACTGAGTTGAGATGCCGTTCGGCATGCTGCAGTTCTAGCAGGTTCATGACATCTTGCAGCGTATCCTTTGTAGCTGTAGCGGTCAATGCCAGAACGGGCGGGTGCCCAAGTTTTTTTCTCAGCTGTCCGAGCTTTGAATAGTCAGGTCTGAAGTCGTGTCCCCATTCAGATATACAATGCGCTTCATCAATTACGAATAAGCTGATCGGGACACTTTTCAATTTTTCCGATACATATGGCGACTGCAAAGCCTCAGGAGACAAGTACAAAAATTTATAGCGATGAATATGCTCCAAAACGAATTGTCTTTCCTGCCTGCTAAGCATGCTGTTCAAAGCGGCCGCACGCTTTTCACCACGTGCTTTCAGCTGCTGTACCTGATCCTCCATTAAAGAAAGCAATGGAGAAACGATTAATACCATGCCGTCAAGCATATAGCCAGGCAGCTGGTAGCAAAGCGATTTTCCTCCCCCAGTCGGAAGCATCGCAATGGTATCCTTCCCGCTAAGTATGCTTCTAATAATGTCCTCCTGCCCTTTTTTAAAGGAAGTAAAACCAAAAAACTGATATAACGTTTGCTGTAATTTAGTCATATTGCTGCACCTGCTTTGTCAATGCCAGTCTGATTTGAAAGTAGCTGAATTGCTGCTCCAGGCCGTCGCGAATTTGTTTGATTTTGTTCGTACGCATCCGTTTGGCAAACGCTGCAATGTGGAGCTGGTCTTCCGCTGATACATAGTCATCAATCATAAACGCAGGCTCATGGAGAGAAATCTCGACAATATGGTCTTCGATTGTCGCTGTTTTCAGCTTTCTGATTTCGGCAATTCGCTGTATCGGGATCCCTTGTTTGACCATCTGCCATGTTTTCCTCGTTGACTCTGTCAGGGCATTCTCTAAATACACATCAGAGAGGAGATCCTTTAACAGAGAATGTTCACACTCCGGAAGAGAATGAATAAAATAATGTACTGAAGCCCAAAACATGACATAAACATACCATTCATCTTCTTTCAGCGTGTCAGCAAGCTGCCTGCTCGTATAACCGATCCTATCGTGCGAGGTTAAGGAGTAGACAAGAATTTGCGCTGCTTTGTCATCAATCTTATGCAAATTCTCCTCCAGCATAGCAAAAAGGCTGTTTGCCATCTCTATATGATCCGTATGCCGGGACAGGTATTTCTTTACCCAGTGAATTGTCTTATAATCGTTTGTGACAGGGATATACTGCCTGCTCCCTCGCTGTTTATGAGATAAGACTTGCACAAGCAGCGAAAGCCTTTTCCAAAGTACGCCGGCAGCCTGCTGGTAATAAGCGCCGTGGCAGTGAGCGGGCCAGGGGCGTTCACTGAGAACATGCCTCAATGCTGCTTCGCCGCTGGCTGTCACCTTGTATGTATCTGTTTCAGGCATTGGTTCGAGATATGAATGCTGTTCAAGATTGGTGAGTGACGCTGAAATATCGCTTCTCGAACATTGCTGAGCCATTCCAAAGTATTTTGCAGTCTGAAATAAGCCGGCATCTTGAATGGTTTGTGACGATCTTTTGCCTTTGAATAGGTGAAAAACAGCACTTCCCGACCGTTCTCCGTTTATTTTGCAAAGGCAATCGAGAACCATAATATCGAAATAATTTAATGACAACTTATCCACCCACATTCTTCCTGACAAAAATCGTTGATTTGCTCTTTTTATTTTAACAGATTTTAAACAGAAATCGACGTTTAAAGTCATCATTAAGGGGGATGTTATGTAGATAACCCCTTATGTGATAAGCATTCTCAATCATTTTTCTGTTGAAATGTGGCAGCAACATCATTACAATAAGTAAGAGGAATAGGTGTTAAATTGATTAAATATAAAGATTGATCCATTTGTTCCACCAAGAACAATCTGGGAGGTTTTATTCATGGCAAAGTATACAATCGTAGACAAAGATACATGTATTGCATGTGGCGCTTGCGGAGCTGCTGCACCAGACATTTACGATTACGATGATGAAGGCATCGCGTTCGTAACGCTTGATGAAAACAAAGGCGTTGTCGAAGTTCCTGAGGTACTGGAAGAAGATATGATTGACGCATTTGAAGGATGCCCTACTGATTCCATCAAAGTGGCGGATGAGCCATTTGAAGGCGACCCGCTTAAATTTGAATAGAAGTAACAAAAAAGCTCCCCTGCGGGAGCTTTTTTCATTTAATGGATATGCGCGCTTCGCTGCTGTTCAATCCATGGCTTAAGCTTGATGAAAATCAGTGAGAATACTATTGTAATCACAATCCCTTTTATGATGTTAAACGGCAGGATACCTGCGACGACCGCTGTTTTCAGCGCGCTGTCAGATAATGCCGGTGAATGTAAAAACCACGTGTACGCCGGGAGAATCAGAACATAATTTAAAATACTCATTAAAATTGTCATCGCTGCAGTTCCTAAAAGCAGACTGACAGCCAAGCCCTTTGCTGAATTCAGCTTTTTAAATAGGAAAGCAGTCGGCAATATAAAGAGTGTTCCTGCGATAAAATTCGCAATTTGCCCTACAGGAACTCCGGCCATGCTTCCTTGAATGATATATTGAAGAACGTTTTTTATCGCTTCTACGGCAATACCCGCCAAAGGTCCGTAAATCAGAATGGCAATAATAGCGGGCACATCGCTAAAATCAATTTTTAAATAATCCGGAAGACCCGGAAACGGGAAATTTAACAGCATCAAAACAAATGCAATGCTGCTCAGCATACTAATCACAACTAATTTTTTTACTTTCACTTTACTCTCTCCTTTTCGATCACATCTTACTCGAAAACGGAAAGGTTCTTTTCCAGCCAATAAAAAAACCGCTTCATATATAAAAGCGGGGTTTCGAAAATTAGGCTAGGCAAAGAAACGTTTGAAAATCTAATTTCAAAACGCTTATGAACCTCCATCTTCTCCCATCCAGACTATACTGTCGGCTCCGGAATTTCACCGAATCCTGCTGTAAAAACAGCTCGCGGGCTTAGAGCCATCGGCTCATCACCGCCGGTAGGGAATTTCACCCTGCCCCGAAGATTGATCATATGAATTTAGTTCCATTATAAACGATAACTGGTTGGCTGTATAGAGAATTGCTTCAAATTATATATAATACTTGAAAGCTGTAAAAACATTGATTTTCAAGCTTTGCTTTTATCCTTTACTGCGTCAATACACGTTGACACTCTATTGAGAATATGTTAAATTATCAGATATTTAGTTTGTCAATTTAGGAGGAAATCTAACGATGTTTCGAGTATTGGTCTCAGACAAAATGAGCAACGACGGCTTACAACCACTTATTGAATCAGACTTTATTGAAATCGTTCAAAAAAACGTAGCAGATGCAGAGAATGAATTACATACTTTTGATGCTCTTTTGGTGCGGAGCGCGACAAAAGTAACAGAAGACCTTTTCAAAAAAATGACTTCTTTAAAAATTGTCGGAAGAGCCGGTGTCGGTGTAGATAATATCGACATTGACGAAGCGACTAAACACGGGGTAATCGTGATTAACGCTCCAAACGGCAACACCATTTCGACAGCTGAGCATACATTTGCGATGATCTCTTCTTTAATGAGACACATTCCTCAGGCTAATATCTCAGTGAAATCCAGAGAGTGGAACCGCACAGCTTATGTCGGTTCAGAGCTTTACGGAAAAACGCTTGGGATTGTCGGATTAGGCCGAATCGGAAGCGAAATTGCACAGCGTGCGAGAGCGTTCGGTATGACCGTTCACGTGTTTGATCCTTTCTTAACTGAAGAAAGAGCAAAAAAAATCGGCGTAAACAGCCGTACCTTTGAAGAAGTGCTTGAAAGCGCGGATATTATTACCGTTCACACGCCTTTAACAAAAGAAACAAAAGGATTATTGAATAAAGAAACGATTGCAAAAACGAAAAAAGGTGTTCGCTTAATTAACTGTGCGCGAGGCGGTATTATCGATGAAGCAGCACTTCTCGAAGCTTTGGAAAACGGGCATGTTGCCGGAGCGGCGCTTGACGTTTTTGAAGTTGAACCGCCAGTTGACAATAAACTCGTTGATCATCCATTAGTCATTGCCACTCCTCACTTGGGAGCATCAACTAAAGAAGCTCAGCTGAATGTCGCGGCTCAAGTGTCAGAAGAAGTTCTGCAGTTCGCAAAAGGTCTTCCTGTGATGTCAGCTATCAACCTTCCTGCCATGACAAAAGATGAATTCGCTAAGATTAAGCCTTACCATCAAATCGCAGGAAAAATTGGCAGCCTCGTATCCCAATGCATGAAAGAGCCGGTACAGGATGTTGCCATTCAATACGAAGGCACAATTGCCAAACTTGAAACATCGTTTATTACAAAAAGCCTACTGTCAGGCTTTTTAAAACCGCGCGTTGACTCAACTGTTAACGAAGTCAATGCCGGGGGTGTCGCAAAAGAACGCGGCATCAGCTTCAGTGAAAAAATTTCCTCTTCTGAATCTGGATACGATAACTGCATCAGCGTAAAAGTGACAGGAGACCGCAGCACCTTTACTGTGACGGCTACGTATATTCCTCATTTCGGAGAGCGTATTGTCGAGATCAACGGATTTAATATCGATTTTTATCCGACGGGTCACTTGGTATATATCCAGCATCGGGATACAACAGGTGTCATCGGCCGAGTAGGACGTATTCTCGGAGATAACGATATTAACATTGCAACCATGCAGGTTGGCCGTAAAGAAAAAGGCGGAGAAGCCATCATGATGCTTTCCTTTGACAGACATCTGGAAGATAAAATTGTGAAAGAACTAACAGATGTTCCTGATATTGTGTCTGTAAAGCTCATTGACCTTCCATAATCAAAAAAACTCAAGCTATATAGCTTGAGTTTTTTTATTGTTCTATACTCGTATGTTTTTGTGCAAAATGTCTAAGACACTCCTCAGCTCAGAAACAGGTATCTGACCAGGTGCCGACGCCTCTTCTCCCGCACCAAAAGTGCAAGCTGATCCAAAAACCTCACCGCTCAGCCTGCTGATCAGTCCTGTTGCAGCCATTGACATTGTAATGATTGGACGGTCTGCATATTTTGTATTCATTGTATACGTCGCATCAAGCAGCGTTAAGAGATCTCCTGTATCATTCGGCATGACAGCCATTTTTGGAATATGCGCCCCTAAATCCTGCATTTTCCGAAGTCTCGAAAGAATCTCATCTTTCGCAGGCGTTTTCTCAAAATCATGATTTGACATCACTACATAGACATTGTTTTCTTCCGCCAAGGATACTACCGCTTTCACATTTGTATCTCCTGAAAATAATTCAATGTCTATCAGATCGATCTCTTTTGTTTGGACTGCCGCCTCCAGCAAAGCAAGATAGGAGCTTTCGTCCATTTCCATGCTCCCTCCTTCTTTATGGGTTCTGAATGTAAATAGAAACAGCTTGTCCGCTAAAGACTCCCGAAGCTTAGAAATCATTTTTGTGACGGTTTCTACGTCATTTGCTTTTTCAAAAACGTCGACTCGCCACTCCACTATGTCCGGATTCAGCAATTTTACAGCTTCTGCTTCGTTCAAAATTTGTTTTTCCGTTTTTCCCATCAGCGGAACGATAATTTTCGGCATCCCTTCTCCGATGGAAACTCCTTTGATTGTTAACACGTTCACTCGTCTCAAATCCTTTCAATCGTTACCTTGTTTTATTATACACGCACAACTATTTTTTGAAAATTTCTATAAACTAAAAAAAGAGCCTTAAAGGGCCCTTTTTTAGTTTATGGAAATCGGATTTGGAGCAGCTGGTACCGGAATAGCATCTGATACGTCATATCTGCCGATTTTTTTTGTTCTGGTTTCCGTAAAGGTCACTTCTGTAAAACCAAACTCCTTTGCTGTTAAAAGTAGTCCCTCAAGCATTAAAATACCGGCAATAGAATCCTCAACTTCTGAGTCTTTTGAGAAGTGGATATATAAGTGTTTCTGTTTCTTCGTTACAGATTGGACAGTACCCTCCTGAATAAGAGGTGTTGTATCTTTTTGGCTACTCGATTCCATTTCCTTAACCGCTTCTTTTACTGTACCAAACGTTTTTTCTGACGGAACGAGAAAGTCTTGTCCTTGTTTATTTTGGTACAAGTAGTAGGCTCTTTTCGACTGTTTTGGAATAGGAATTTCCGTAAAAGTGCCATAAGAACCAATAACGGCCCCGTCCTCATTTTTTTGATCCAATAAAAATTTTATTTTTTCATAAGGACTCCACTTTAAGGATTCTTTCAGCAGTTTTTTTAACAGTGTATCATCTTTTACAGAAAAAGCCGTAATGAGCTGATGGACTCGTATACTTAATTCCTTTTGCTTTGGTTTTTCCTTTACCTCTACTTCATCTATGAAGGATGGAATCGTAATAGGATGATCAAGGATATCCAATTCACTACTTTTAGACAACATATCCTGTATCGTTTGGTCTGCGTTTGTTTTTTTGATGCTGATGGGTATAATTGCGGATGTTTCGGCATCAGCAATCGCTACAGTGGTGTAATTGTTCTGTTCCTTTTCAGGAACAACAAACGATGTCTGATCCAGGGATGATGCAGCTTTTGGGCTGTCTGCTGTCTCAGTTTTCGTCACAGCGTTCTCTTGGGACGCATCTTTTTGTTGAGGTTGTGCCTGATCAAAGAAATGAGGAGAAATAATGAAGGCGATATAAACCGCAATTGCAGTGGCACACGCGGGGCCAATCCACTTAACAGCGGGCTTTTTTTTGCTTTTAGCCATCGTCAGCAGCTTGTAAATATCCTGAGGCGAACGATGGTCTTTAACTGCCGGAAGTTGACTTAACAACTCCTTTATCTGTTCTTCGTTCCAATCTGACTTCATCATCCATTAGCTCCTCCCTCAAAAGCTCCATATGTTTCCGAAGTACTTTGAGCCCTCTATGTTGGGTCGTTTTTACTTTGCTTTCCGAGAAGCGCAGAGCATTGGCTGTTTCCTGAATTGAATATCCCTGAATAAACCGCAAGATAATCACAGCTCTTTGATCGATCGTGCATTGATCAAGCGCAGCATAAATTTCCCGGACATTTTCATGTTGAACCGCAAGTTCGTCCGGAAGCAATTGCTGATCTCTGACATCCTGTGTATCCCAATCAAACGTGCCGAGGATACGCTGTCTGATCGTCTGCTGTTTACGGAACCAGTCTATCGCAACATGGCGTGCGATCGACAAAAGCCATGTTTTTTCACTGCTTCTTCCTTCAAACGTATGGTAAGAATTTAATACCCGGATATAAACCTCCTGAAGAAGATCTTCTGCCTGGCTTTTATCCTTTACCATATAAAATAAAAATTGATACAAATCTTGATGATATGTTTCATATAACAATTGAAAGGTTTCTTCCATTTGAAACCCCTCCGTTCACTTTTTTGTCGTATTAATAGCTTGAAAAGTTACATTACAACTATATTACGAGAAACTGGAATTTGGAAGGGAATTTATATTAACATATCCTTAAATTTTATTAATATTGGCTTTTAAAAAAACACCCGCTTTATCAGCGGGTGTTTCTTATGGAACAAGATTCTTCGGCAAATTCAGACCGAATTTTATGGTTTTGTCGGAATATAAAATGTAAATGTCGTTCCTTTATCCATTCGGCTGTGCACCGTAATCGATCCGTTGTGGGCTTCTACGATATTTTTAACGATAGCCAGCCCAAGCCCGGTTCCTGCTCTGCCTCTTGTCCGCGCTTTATCTGCCTTATAGAACCGCTCAAAGATAAATGGCAGGTCTTCTTCCGGTATGCCGGATCCAGAGTCTTTGATATCAATTTTCAATCCATCCTTCACAGAATGGACTGCAATGGAAACGCTGCCCCCGGATGAAGTATGCCGCAGCGCGTTATCGATCAAATTGGTAAATACCTGCTCCATCTTGTCTTCATCAAACATAAACTCCTCTTCTGTGAGAGAAATGTCTTGATGTAAAGCAATATTTTTTTCTTTAGCAACGCCCGAAAATTTCCGAATGATTTTCTCTAAAAATTCATTGACGTTGATATTTTCATAATGCAAGCCTGTATGGCCTGATTCCATTCGGGCTAAATCAAGCAAATCATTGACTAAGCGGCCCATTCGCAGCGATTCGTCATAAATGATTTGGGCAATTTCTTTCCGGTCTTCTTCGGAGCTTGCAATGTCATCGACAATTGCTTCACTGTATCCCTGAAGCATGGAAATCGGTGTTCTCAGCTCATGGCTGACATTTGCGATAAAATCTTCACGCAGCTTATCAAGGCGGCGTTCTTCAGTCATGTCGCGCAGCACGGCAACCGCTCCTCTGACATGCGATTCCGCATAAAGGGGCGACATCAAGAGCACCCATGATCTGCCTTGCAGCGTCATCTCAATCATTTGTTCTTTTTCAGTGCTGACAGCGTTTTGGAACAGCTCTTTTGCTTCAGGCGGAAGGTTATCGCCTTCTTTGATATTCATATTCTGCTCATAATACCAAGCCTGAAGAAAACGTTCAGCCGGCGGGTTTGTCACAAGAATCGTACCGTCAATATTAATGGTAATAACCCCGTCAGCCATACTGCTCAAAATGTTAGAAAGCTGTTCTTTTTCTTGATTGAGCGCATTAATATGAAAGTTAAGCTGCCGGCCCATTTGATTAAAAGCGGTTGCCAGTTCACCGATTTCATCCTGAGTTAAAATCGGGATTTTTGTATCGAACTTGCCTTTCGCCAAGTCTTGTGCGCCCTCTCTCATTTTTCGAAGCGGATACGTGACCCTGCTTGATAAAAAGAAAGCGAAAAACGTTGTCAGTACAATTGCAATCCCCGCGGCCAGAAAGATATAGCGGGTCGTGTGTTTTGTTGTATCTTTAACGGCAAGCAAAGACTGGGATAAAAAGACCATGCCTTTCTTTCCGTCTTTTTCATACGGGACACCTACAATCAGGCGTTCATTATCCGTGTCTGTATTGCTCAGCACCGTTCGTTTGCTTACTTTTTTATGATCTTGGAGAGCATTATTTAAGTCTTTGTCATGCTGTATTTGCTCAACCGTAATGGACGACAGGCGATTTTTATCATTCGGAGAATACCAATACTTTTTCTCATCCTGAATGATGGCAATGCTTGTTAGATTATCAGCGAGCTCCCAAGTGATTGATCTTGCCAGTGCCTGGTCCTCGTGATTTTCTATGATGACAGCAACTTTATTCGCAAGCTGTGTTAAATCATTCTCGGCTTCTTCCACATGGTAATTTTCAATAAATTCGAGCAAAAGAACCGTCAAAATGAATAATACGATCAAGACGAGTGAAAGGATCGTAAACCACAGCTTGCCTACTACGCTTTTCCAAAATTTCATTCAGCGCCTACCTCAAATTTATAGCCTACACCCCATACGGTGACAATTTTTTTCGCAGCTTCCGGAGATACCTTATTCAGTTTTTCTCTCAAGCGTTTGACGTGAGTGTCTACTGTCCGCAGATCACCAAAAAACTCATATTGCCACACTTCTTTCAGCAGCTTTTCCCGATCATACACTTTATCAGGTGTTTTCGCTAAGAAGTATAGAAGCTCATACTCTTTCGGCGTCAGACTTACTTCTGTTCCATCAGCCGTTACACGGTGAGCATCATGGTCAATGGACAGATGTGAAAACACGAGCACATTTTTCGTCGGTGTATTGGCATTGAAATAAGAGGTTTGGGATGCTCTTCTCAAAAGGGCCTTTACCCGCAACACGACTTCTCTCGGGCTGAACGGCTTGACAATATAATCATCTGTTCCCGCTTCAAACCCCTGCACCCGGTTTGCTTCTTCTCCTTTTGCGGTCAACATGATAATTGGTGTCGCTTTTTTTTCACGAACTTGCCGGCACACTTCAATTCCGTCAGTCCCCGGCATCATCAGATCAAGCAAAATTAAGTCATAATTGGCTTCAAGCCCTTTGGCAATGGCTTCATCACCATTTTCCGCTTCGTCTATGACATAATTTTCACGTTCAAGATACATTCTTAAAAGGCGGCGAATTCTGGCTTCGTCATCAACTACTAATATTTTGGTTTCGTTCGTTTGGTCCATCGTTTTCCCCCTGCTTTCCTTCTGTTACTTTCATTTTATCAAATCGTGAGAAAGTTTGAGAACTGTGTCGCTTTCTTAGGACTATGCATAAGAATGAAGTCCGGCAAGCACTAGATTTACGAATATTAAATTAAACATAATAATAGCAAAACCGATTACGGCCAGCCATGCTGACTTCTCACCGTGCCAGCCTCTTGACAGTCTTAAATGCAAGTAAGCGGCATAGAACAAAAACGTGATCAGCGCCCATACTTCCTTCGGGTCCCAGCCCCAAAATCTGGTCCACGCGAGCTGAGCCCAAATCATCGCAAAGATCAGCGCCCCTAGCGTAAAGATTGGAAATCCGATCGAAACGGCCCTGTAGCCAACTTCATCAACCAGATCAAGATTGACGTTTTTCACCAGCGGATGTAATAGAGCGCTGATTCTTTTTCTGATGATCAGACGAAGAACTCCGTACAAAACAAAGCCTGCTCCAAATGACCAAATGACGGTGTTCACCTTTCTGCCTGAGAAAAGGGCGGGAAGCTCAGCAAGCGGCTCCATTCTCCCCTCGGTCAAAAGCTCTCCCTGATGCGGGCCGACAAGTGCAGGCATTTCGTACACCATCACACTTTTTTCTTTAGTTTTATCCACCCAGTTAAACTCCGCTTCATAGCCTGCAAGACGAAATGCCGATGTGATCGCAATAAAGGCGACGGTTGTGACCAGGATAAACATAATCACTTCAAGCCAGAACGTTTTTTTGCTTGGTTTTGTCTGGTCTACATGCTTCAAAAGAAAGATGACACCTGCGACAAAGCTGATAGCAAGTATAGCTTGCCCAAGCGCTGCTGTCGTTACGTGAATATACAGCCAATTGCTCTGCAGCGACGGAATTAAGGGCGAGATATCCGTCGGAAACATGCTGGCGTAAGCAATCAGCAATAAAGCGATTGACAGCGTAAACAGACCTAATGAAGGCAATCTGTAGATAAAATAAAGAATAATAAACGCCAAAACAAGCATCATGCCAAAGGCGGTGGTGAATTCAAACATATTGCTGACTGGTGCATGGCCGCTGGCAGCCCACCTTGTGATGAAATATCCCAGATGGCAGAGAAAACCGATAATAGAAAGGGTGATTCCAATGTTGGCCCATCGGTTAGGCTTGCCCTTTTTACCTTTATTTCCGCGTATGGCCCCGCCGAAAATCGGGACAGCGATTAAATACACAAGAAAGGCCGCATAAAGAAAATTTCCGCTCAGCTCCGCCATGACATCACTCCCTTTTCGCCTATTTCTGTGTTTTGATTAATTCTTTTTGGTCCTCCGGTTCAGTCAGTCCGGAATCAGCCAATACAAAGGCTAAATCCTTCTTCAGGCCATACCAGTTTTTATTCGTATGCCCTGCCACCATGACTGCGCCATCCTGTGAGTGAAGCCAGATTCTTCGGTGCTGCCAGTACATACCTTGAATGACACCGATCATAAAAATGGCTCCGCCGACAGCAAGCACCCAGAGTGTCAGATCCTTTCTGACTGTGAGACCGGTAATGTTTTTCGTTTCGACATGGTCAAATTTCAGCTTATATTTATTGCTGTCTGAGCCTTCGATTGTTTCTTGGATGGCGACAAAGCTTTTCTCACCCTTCGGTTTGTCCGGCGTTATGATATTAAAGACAAAAGCCGGATTGTTAGGGATCTTTGTTTTCGTGCTAGGCTCTCCGTCCTGATTAAAATAGAAGTCTGGCAGGTAGCTGGCGATTTCCACTTTGTAACCGTTGCCAAGATCATAAACCGAATCTGGATCCAGAAGGTTGACCTTTAAGCTCCCAAAGGATTTTTTTGTTTTTTTGTCTATCAGCTGAAACACCATTTGATCAAGCTGATTCTCTTTATAATCCACCTGGTAAACGGAAAAAGAATCAAAACGCAGCGGCTGATTGACACGAATGTCCTCTTCTGTTACTTTTTTCAGCTTCGGCTTCTCACCATAAACAATTTTTCCTTCTCTCTTGTAGAGTACGGCATCTGTTTGAAAGTTCTTTGCCACTTTCCCGTCCCCGACTCTGTCAATCGCATCTGCGAATACCTTTTTTTCCGTTTTGCTGTTATAGGTCTCTACGCTGAATTGATTGTTTTTCAAATAATATTTTCCGTCTGTTCCTGGAATGGCTGCGGTTTCGCCTTCTCTGACCCAAAGCGTCTCATCGACGTACATGCCAGGCACAAATCTCAGCATCGCACCAATCAGAAAGATAATCAATCCAATGTGGTTGACATACGGGCCCCAGCGGGAAAAACGCCCTTTTTCGGCAAGAATGCTGCCCTCTTTTTCTCTGATTCTATAATGCTTTTTCTTTAATAGAGCAACAATCTGTTCTTTTGCTTCTCCGTTCAGTACAGTATCCGTTTCACTGAACAAGCGCTGCCTTCTTAAAAAAGCAGGACTCCTGCGGACACCTTGGTTTTTTAACGCTCTGTACAACGGAATGACCCGGTCGAGGCTGCAAATCACGAGTGAAATGCCGATCGAGGCAATGAGCAGCAAATACCACCAGGAGCCATATAAATGATGAAATCCGAGCAAATAATAAAGCTGGCCGAACGTGCCGTACTGCTCTTTGTAATAGGTATCAGCCTGTGCGCCCGGAGGCAAATAGGCTTCTTGGGGAAAAATGGTGCCGAACGCTGATGCGGCAAGGGTTATGACGATAAGCCATATTCCCACTTTAACCGAAGAAAAGAAATTCCAAATTTTATCAATGATCGTTTTGTTATAGGTTTGTGAACGCCTTGCGCTTCCGTCATATCTCATATCAGCAAGCGGAGGCTGGGTTTCCTGGAGAGCTCTTCCGCACGATTCACATAGAACAGTTCCGACCGGGTTTACATGTCCGCATTCACATTTGACTTGCTTCATCCCGAAGTCTCTCCGGGTTTTATCAGATTCATATAATCATGGATCATGCTTTCTGTCATAGTGCCGGTCACCACCTTGACAACTTTTCCTTCCGGATTGATTAAAAAGGTTGTCGGAAGCGGAGATACGTCATAGGCATCAAGCACTTGGCGATCTGTATCCAGAACAACCGGAAAATTGACTCCGTAGGATTTCATAAAATTATGTACTGCTATCTTTGACTCCCCAACATTTACCGCGACAACTTCAATACCTTGGTCTTTAAAATGCTTATATTGGTTCGCCATATAAGGAAATTCTTTCTTGCACGGTTCACACCATGTACCCCAGAAATTCAAAAAAACACCTTTCCCTTTTAAGTCACTGAGCTCGATACGTTTCCCATTCGTATCTTCAAGGACAAAATTCGGTGCGTCGGACCCTTCGGATATACTCTCTTTGCCGGCAAATACAGCGTTGTAAATTGTATAGCCAAGTGCACAGATTAAAACGAGAAGGATGCCGGTCCGAATGAATAAACGCCTTTTTTTCTTCATTGTCCACTGCCCCCTTCCCCCTATTGCAGAT
Organism: Bacillus sp. SN1; assembly: GCF_002796895.1. Taxonomy (NCBI): domain Bacteria; kingdom Bacillati; phylum Bacillota; class Bacilli; order Caryophanales; family Bacillaceae; genus Bacillus; species Bacillus sp. SN1. Next base: position 232,244 of record NZ_PHIE01000001.1, on the reverse strand, counting down.
CCATTCAATTATATCATTGCACGTTCATTTCACATTTCTTACTTTTTGAAGGTTATGTGAAATTTAGAAAGCGTTTTTACCGTGCTCCGCCAGCGCTCTAAGTCTTTTAACTTCATGCGGCGTCAGCTCTCTGGCATCTCCCGTGTGTAAGCCTCGCAGGTTTAAAAACGCGTATTCTTCACGCTTCAGCTTGATTACCTCATGCCCGATCGCTTCGAACATGCGGCGCACCTGTCTGTTACGTCCTTCATGGATGGTCAGCTGAATAATGCTTGTTTGCTTTTTCTTATCCAAAGACAGCAGCTTCGCTTTAGCAGGCGCCGTTTTGCCTTCTTCCAGCCTAATTCCGCGCTCCAGCTTTCTGAGCAGCTCTTTAGGCGGGATGCCTTTCACCTTCGCCACGTATGTTTTATCTATTTCATACTTAGGGTGCATCAGTTTATTGGCAAACTCGCCGTCATTGGTTAACAGCAAAAGACCGCTCGTATCATAATCCAGACGCCCAATCGGGTAAATGCGCTGCGGGATTTCTTTAAAAAAGTCCGTCACGACTTTGCGCCCTTTGTCATCTTGGGCTGCAGAAATAACGCCTCTTGGTTTATATAAGAGAAAGTAAACCGGCTCTTCGCGTTCAACCTTTAACCCGTTTACCTCAATCTGATCAGAACCGGTAACCTTAACACCAAGCTCTGTTACTACTTTGCCGTTCACCTTTACTTTTCCTTCTTTAATCAGCTCTTCTGCCTTTCTGCGCGATGCAACTCCGGCATGAGCAATTACTTTTTGCAGTCTTTCCATGTCTTTCACCTCAAGTATTATCTTACTTTTTTCAACCTTAACAAACAAGCTTTTTCAAATTTCTGTGCCAAATCCAAAAAAACGCCGTTTTCAGGCGCTCCCAAATAATAACGTAACGATGATGATAGATGCAACTACACCGATTAAATCAGCAAGAAGTCCCACCTTTAACGCATCACCCATTTTTTTAATGCCGACCGCTCCGAAATACACAGTCAGTACGTAAAGCGTGGTATCTGTTGATCCCTGCATGACAGAAGCCAGCCTGCCGATAAAGGAATCGGGCCCGTATACTGCAATTAAATCTGTCGTCATGCCGAGTGCTGCCGTACCAGAGATCGGGCGGATCAGCGCAAGCGGAACCACCTCAGCAGGGATGCCGATAGCGGAGAAAACCGGTTTTAAAAGGTCCATTATAAAATCAAGCGCGCCTGATGATCTGAAAACTGTAATGGCGACAAGCATTCCGACTAAGTAGGGGATAATGGAAAAAGCGATTTCTATCCCTTCTTTTCCGCCTTCAACAAACGACTCATATGTGGGAACCTTTTTGATTGTTCCATAAAGAAGAATTCCGGCAATAATGATCGGAATCATGGCTAAAGACAGCCAGTTGATGATTTCCATCCGCTCACCTTCCCTTCTTTTTGCGGCGGTAATAAAAATACCGGTCAATGATAATGGCGCCGATTCCAGAAATGAGTGTCGCTAAAATGCTCGGTCCGACAATATCTGTCGGCGTTTTGGAGGAATAGGCCATTCGAACAGCAATCACCGTTGTCGGAATGAGCGTGATGCAGGACGTATTGACAGCTAAAAAAGTAATCATCGACCGGCTTGCTTCCGATCGGTTTCCATTCAGCTTTTTCATTTGCTCCATTGCTTTAATGCCAAGCGGAGTTGCCGCATTCCCGAGGCCGAAGAAGTTCGCCATGAGATTAGATAAAATGTAGCCCATCGCCGGGTGATCCGGCGGTATATCAGGAAAAAGCTTAGATATAAAAGGCCTGCACATCCGGCTGAAAATATCCAAAAGCCCCGCCTGCTCAGCTATTTTCATTAAGCCAAGCCAGAAAACAAGCACGCTCATCAGTCCAAATGAGATTGTAACGGCTTCCTTCGCACCCTTAAACACGGCTTCATTTACATCTTGCAGAGTTCCGTTGCACATCGCAAAAACAAGTCCGATCACAGTTAAGCTGACCCAGATTATATTGACCATTTTGCCCCGCCAGCCGCATTCAGAAAGATGGATTTAAACGTTTCAAAAAATTGTTTTTTCGGTTTTTGGTGTCGTTCATTCTCATAATAGATCGGCACTTTTGCGATGGTTTCATCGTTGAACATGATCTTCATGTGTCCTACGATGTCGGGAATTTTTGATGCATCTTTCTCCCATACTTTTTTCGGCTTAAGCAACGTGGTTCTAATTTCGACATCTTCTTTTTCTTCTTCGGTTAGCAAATAGGTGATGTCACGTTTGATAAAAGCCTTAGATTCATAAAATGTGCCTTTCAGCTTTGGAATGTCCCCTTTTTTCACGATTAAATAGGGTTGATAATGATCAAACACATAGTTAAACATATTCATATGATCATCCCAATCGTCAGGGTCATTTATGGTAACGGCGATCAGGTCAATGCCGTCCTTTGAGGCTGTTGAGACCAGTGTCCGTTTTGCAAGTTTTGTATAGCCTGTTTTTCCTCCTGTGCTGTATCGATAAAGCATGGTCAGCAGTTTATTTTTGTTTTTCCAGACACTTTCCATCGTTTCTGCTTTGTATATTTTTGTGCCTGAAATTTTTTGATAGTCTTTCAACTTCATAGCGTATTTTGTTAAGATGGCCATGTCATAGGCTGTTGAATAATGGCTTTCATGGTCGTCCAATCCGTGCGGGTTTTGAAAACGGGTATTCTCCATACCAAGCTGCTCGGCTTTTTGATTCATCATATAAACAAATCCATCGAGGCTGCCCCCGACATGCTCGGCAATCGCAACAGCGGCGTCGTTTCCTGATCTCAGCATCAGGCCATACACAAGATCTTTTAATTTCACTTTTTGCCCTTCTGTTAAATAAATGGCAGAGCCTTCTGTTCTGACAGCATTTGCCGAAACCGTCACAGTTTCCTCCATTTTGCCGGATTCAATGGCAAGAACGGCCGTCATGATTTTTGTGATGCTTGCAATCCGCCTTTTTTCATGCTCACCCTTGGCAAATAAGACTCTGCCTGAATCTCCATCAATCACTATCGCGCTTTTTGCACTAACATCTATAGCCGCATATGCTGTGTTCACATTTACATTTGCAAATAGAAAAAAAATCATGACCATGAAGACTGCTTTTTTGAAAATGCGCATGTTTGCTCACGTCCTTGTGGTGGTTTGTACAAGTTTATGCGCATGTCCATCAGTTATGAATAACAATTATATAACGGCGGACAAACATAAAAAAACTCTCCCTGAAAAAGGGAGAGTAAACGTTATCTGATTGGCGCCATGCTTGATCCAGACGCTTCGTAATGAGCCAGCTCTTCTCTCATCTTCAGAAAGGCTGCGCTCAACGGCAATAATAATTGCTCAAGCGACGCAGGAACAGCATGGTAAAACTCAATTGCGCTGACCCCTGTATAAGACGCCCGGCTATTTTCACACCACGTGTCTTTTTTCGGCATAAAGAACTCTTCAATGCATTGGTGATACACATTGTACAGTGTTTTTTCCGCTCTGGCTTCCTGAAAAGGCTCCTGCATCAAGAGACGGCGGCACGCTTCTGCGCCTCCTTCACAAAATACTGTCATTCTTCTCAGAGTGCTCAGCACATCACAGCAGTATCCTTTCTCAATAGGCAATTCAGCCTGCAAGGACTCCAGCGTCGTTTGATTTAGGTAATCGTTAACGGTATTGACAACCATTGATAAGAATTCGCCTGTTTTTTGAGTCTGCACTCGCACAATCGAATGTCCCATTTCGTTTGGTATCTTCCCCTCATGTCTTTGTCTCTCACATTTTGCTTCTTTCATGATAGCTTCTTCCTTATATCTTATGATGATGAAAAAGCGCGATTCATTAAACTTCTATTTTATATCTTCGAAGGTTTGGTTAAAGTTTTCAAAAAATAAATCTGCTTCTTCTTGAAGAACGTCTTCTTCCGCATTTTCAGGAAGCGGCGGAAGCTCGTCCAGCGTTTTCAGACCAAATTGCTCAAGAAAAGTCGGCGTTGTGCCGTATAAAATAGCCCTTCCCGGACCGTCAGCCCGCCCGACTTCACACAATAGCGCCTTCGCAACGAGGCTGTGTAAAATCCGCTCTGATTTCACGCCTCTGATTTCTTCAATTTCTGCTCTTGTAATCGGCTGTTTATATGAAACGATGGCCAGCACTTCTAAAGATGCTTGAGAAAGGCCTTTTGACGGCACTTCAATCAGTTTTTTCAAGTACGGGGCAAAGTCTTTTTTGGTAGAGAGCATATACGTATCTGCATATTCAATAAGTTCAATGCCCCTTGTATCCCCGCGGTATTCATCTGCTACATCCGCCATAATGGTGTTCAGTTCAGGCTCTTCGATTTCAAGCACTGTTAACAGCTGCTTTTTTGTAAGCCCTTCATCGCCTGCCGCGTAAAGAAGGGCTTCCACTATAGCTTTCCAATTCACGATATCAAGCCCCATGAATGGATTCACTCCCCGTAATGTAAATATGTGAAAAATTGTGCTCCTGTTCAATGAGAACCAGCTGATTTTTCATCAGCTCGAGAACGGCTAGAAAGGTCACTACCAAATGTTCTTTTTGCTCATACGGAAACAGATCCATAAAGTTGATTCTCGTTCCTCTTGATTTCAGGCTGTGCACAATTTCGTTCATTCTGTCTTCGATTGGTATTTCCTGTCTTGTAATTGTTGTTTCCATCGGCCTTGTTATTTTTTTGCGTTTGAGCACTTTTTGAAAAGCCCCGATCATATCATAGACCGTGACAGAGAGCTTTGGCTCAGACTGCTTTACTTCTTTTGCATATTCGCTCAAATCACTCGGCGGTTTCGTGAACGATTTTTGTCTTTCTTCTTCCCGTTCTTTTAAATCCTTCGCCGCATCTTTATATTTTCTATACTCAATCAGCTTTTCAATCAATTCTTCCCGCGGATCCTCTTCTTCAAGTAATTCATCTTCAAAAAGCTCCTCCTCTTGCTTCGGGAGCAGCATTCTGCTTTTAATGCTGAGCAGCGTGGCAGCCATGACCAAATACTCGCTGGCAATATCGAGCTCAAGCACACGCATCGTATGTACATATAATAAATATTGTTCAGTGATCTTCGCCACAGGTATATCATATATGTCAATTTCAAGACGATTGATTAAATGAAGCAGCAGGTCCAATGGGCCCTCAAACGTATCAATTTTCACTTGATATTCTTCCATCATCTCACCATTTTCAAGTATCACTCTCATTGCCGGATAAACTGGCTACCCTTTAGTATAAGCCACCAAAAAGCTCTCGTCCAATACTATTTCATTTCCTGTTTTGAAGCGGTTTGTACAGAATATTCAAAACAGGAAATGCATTCGCTCAGACCATAGCAAAGAAGGTAGGAGAAAAAAGACTTAGCGGCGGTTTCCCTTGCATTGTCGTGCTAAAACAAAGAAGCAGCCAGGGCTGGGCGTTCTTTTTCCTTTTAACCTTCCTGTGTTACACTAAAGGCAGATTAAAGGAGGAAGCATCTTGTACCCGAAAGCTTATATTGATTATCTCGTTGAATTTCATGCGTCGCGGGATTACTTTGAATGCCATGAAATATTAGAAGAATATTGGAAGGAAGATCCTCCAAACCAACGAAAAATGTATTGGGTCGGTTTCATCCAGCTTGCGGTCGCTTTGTATCATCACAGAAGGAAGAATACTGCCGGGGCAAAAAGACTGATGGCGAACAGCATCCGGATTCTTCAAGCGGAAAAACAAGCGGTCGAATGCTTGGGGCTTGATCATAGCCGTTTACTCGAGCTTATGCAGTCGGTTTACGAACAAATCGAAACGGGCTTTTCCTATAAAAGCATCATGCTGCCGATCAAAGATGAGAAGCTTGAGGAAGCATGCCGCGTTGAATGCAAGAAAAAAGAGTACACATGGGGGCAGCCCAGCACACTCACTGATACATTTCTTATCGACAAGCACCGTTTGCGGGATCGGACTGACGTCATCCTTGAACGTGAAAAAGAAATAGAACGGAGAAAAAAAAGCAGAGGCTGATTACAGCCTCTGCTTAATTATTGTATGAAATGTCTTGACCCTGCTGACCTTGACAACGTTCGAAAAAGCTCTGCGTTAATTCATTCGGAACCAGTACCTGCGTTTTGAATAAATGCTTTAGAGCATCCATCATCTGTTTTCCGATTCCTTGATGGCGATGAGAAGGATTCACACTGATATGCCGGATCTCAACCTCAGAATCCTTTTTTTCGACTCCGATTGCTCCGACGATATCCTCGTCCTCTTTCCAAAGAAAGAGCTGGCGGTCTGTATCCGTTTCGTAGTCCTTAATTGTCTGCTGAAGCTGCTTAAGGTCTTTTTCATTCGGCATGAACGAAAGAAGTCCCATCGCAATCTTTTCAAACGATTTTTTATAACGAATTAACATAAAAACCCCTCTATATCCAAAATGTCCAGTCTGCTATTAACGGATACGAATAGGTGATCCGTTTTCTCACATTATATCATTTTCGCCATATTTTTAAACTGTTTTCAGCAAATTATTCAAATGAACGGTTTAAATTTGCCATTTCTATGGCAGAAACAGCACAATCTACACCTTTGTTGCCCGCTTTTGTGCCGGCACGCTCAATTGCCTGTTCGATGTTTTCAGTTGTCACAATTCCAAAGATGACAGGCACGCCTGTAGTGTTTGCTGCTTGCGCGATGCCTTTGGCAGCTTCATTGCAGACATAATCGTAATGTGTTGTCGCGCCTCTGATGACAGTGCCCAATGTGATGATGGCGTCATATTTTTTTGTTTCCGCCATTTTTTTCGCAGCAAACGGAATTTCAAATGCGCCTGGAACCCAAGCCACATCGATATCATTTGTGTCTACGCCATGTCTGAGTAACGCATCTTCTGCACCGCTCAGCAGCTTGCTTGTAATAAAATCATTAAATCTTCCTACTACGATTCCGATTTTAAGACCTGTACCAACTAAATTTCCTTGTATGATATTCATATGATTCCCATCCTTTTTTGTGATATTTGTGATTAGAAATGAAGTAAATGACCCAGCTTGTTCATTTTGGTTTGCAAATATTTTTTATTGTGTTCTTTTGCCTCCATTTGAAGCGGCACTCTTTCTGAAATACTGAGTCCGTAGCCTTCAAGGCCGGCAATTTTGCGCGGATTATTCGTCAAAAGCTTCATATTTCGCACACCGAGGTCGCGTAAAATTTGTGCACCGATGCCATAGTTGCGAAGGTCAGGCAAGAATCCGAGCGCTTCGTTGGCTTCTACGGTGTCATAGCCTTGTTCCTGAAGCTTATAAGCTTTTAATTTATTGATTAAACCGATGCCTCGGCCTTCTTGGCGCAAGTACAAGAGCACCCCCCGGCCTTCTGCGGCAATTTGCGTCAGCGCGGCGTGCAGCTGCGGGCCGCAGTCACAGCGATGAGACCCAAACACGTCACCTGTGAGACATTCTGAATGCACCCGGACCAATACCGGTTCTTCTCCGAACGGCACATCTCCCATCACAAATGCGACATGCTCTTTTCCGTCTACCTCATTTGTGTAACCGTAAACCTTAAAAGTGCCAAAATCAGTAGGGAGTGTAATGTCGACTTCACGTTCGACTAGTGTTGTTAGATTGTAACGGTATTGAATCAAATCTTTAATGGTGATCATTTTTAATTGATGCTTTTTCGCAATTTCAATAAGCTCAGGCACTCTTGCCATTGTTCCGTCTTCATTCATAATTTCACAAATGACACCGGCTCCTTGAGATCCGCAGGCTTCGGCAAGGTCAACAGCAGCTTCTGTATGGCCCGCTCTTTTCAGGACACCTCCTTTTTTCGCAATCAGCGGAAAAATGTGCCCAGGACGCTGAAAATCAGACGGCACGGATTTACTGTCCAGCAATGCTTGAACGGTAAAAGATCTTTCTTGAGCACTGATACCCGTTTTCGTATTACGGTGGTCAATACTTACCGTAAATGCAGTATGGTGAGAATCTGTATTATGCTCAACCATGGGGTGAAGATCCAGCTTGTCTGCGATTTCCTCACTAAGCGGCGTGCAAATCAGCCCTCTTCCGTGTGTCGCCATAAAGTTAATGACTTCTGGAGTTGTATGCTCAGCAAGAGCCACAAAGTCTCCTTCATTTTCTCTGTCTTCATCATCTACAACTATGATGACTTCGCCTTTTTTTAAAGCGTCTAGTGCTTCTTCTATCGGATGAAACATGCAAATCTTCCTCTCTAAAAGCCGTTTTCGCTTAAGAAGGCTTTTGTAATGGTTTGTTGGGTCTTATTTTCATTGGCTTTATGCAAAAATCGATACATATATTTTCCGATCATATCGCATTCGATATTCACTTTAGAGCCGATCGTTTTTTCTGAAAAAATCGTTTCGCTGATGGTATGCGGTATTAGAGAAATTGTCACTGTATCTTCTGTCAGGCCGAATATTGTTAAGCTCACGCCATCAACGGTAATTGATCCTTTTAAGACCAATGTTTTTGTTAAAGATGGATCCATCTTTAAATCATAGTAAACAGCGTTGCTTTTCTCTTCAATACGTGTAATTTCAGCAGTTCCGTCGACATGGCCTGAGACAAAATGGCCTCCGAAACGGCCGTTTGCCGCCATCGCTCTTTCCAGATTTACTTTGCTTCCTTTAGATAGATCATTCAGTGACGTAGCTTTGACTGTTTCAGGCATAACATCCACTGTGAATTGATTCTTTGTAAAATCAGTGACAGTCAGACAAATGCCGTTAACTGCAATGCTGTCACCCAGATGAACATCCTCTAAAATCTTTGAGCATTTGATTGTTAAGGCCATTGAATGCCCTGCTTTTTTCATGGATTCGATTGTGCCTGTTTCTTCAATTATTCCTGTAAACATGGTCACCATCCTACTCGTTTATCGGTTTTGCCGTCAGTTTGATATCACGGCCGATTTGGGTTATATCAGTGAATTGTAATAAGGGGACATCTTTCATTGATTGAAAACCTTCACCGGAGATTAAGCTGGGAGCATGCAATCCTCCGATTAGTTTAGGGGCAAAATAGAAGATGATTTCTTGAAAACAGCCTTCTTTGACAAAGCTTCCGTGAACAGCTGATCCGCCTTCCACATACACAGACATGATACCTTCTTTCGCAAGGATTTTCAGAACATCGGGAACTTGAATGCGTTCAGTTTCAAGCGTAAATATGTTCACACCGAAAGCTGAAAGCCGTTTTTTCTTTTCCTCGTCTGCTCGTGCCGTTGTAAAAATCCATGTCGGCGCTGCTTGATCGCAAATCACTTGAGTGTCCTCAGGAATCGAGAGTACGGTATCAAGTATTACCCGAACCGGCTGTTTTGTCACATTAGGCAGCCTGCAGGTTAAACTTGGATTGTCAGCTATCACCGTGCCAACTCCGACTAGAATGCTTTGGTGTGTTTTCCTGTACTGCTGAGCATCCTGTCTCGCGGCCTCTGAGGTGATCCATTTGCTGTCGCCCGTGCTGGTAGCTGTCTTTCCGTCAAGGCTTGCAGCAGCTTTTAGAGTGACGTAAGGGAGGCCTGTCCTCATGAAGTGCAGAAATTTTTCATTCAGCTTCTCCGCCTGATCTGCGAGGATGCCTTCCTTTACTTCAATACCGGCTTCTTCAATCATGCTGATCCCTCTTCCAGCCACAAGCGGGTTAGGATCTCTCATCGCCACAAACACTCTTTTGATGCCAGAGTTGATAATCAGTTCTGCGCATGGCGGTGTTTTTCCATAATGGCTGCACGGTTCGAGTGTAACGTAAATATCAGCACCCTTTGCATGGGATCCGGCCATATGGATGGCATGAACTTCTGCATGAGCTTCGCCGTATTTTAAATGGGCGCCCATACCGACAATTTGTCCGTCCTTTACCACAACAGCGCCAACGAGCGGATTGGATTCGGTCTGTCCTTCGCCCTGCTTCGCAAGATCTAATGCCAGCTTCATATAATACTCTTCCATTTGTTTCCCTCCCCTCTTTTGTTATTTACCGTCAAAAAAGCCCCGAATTTATGAAAAATCCGGGGCTTTAGGTATTTTACGCAATAGGAAATAACACTATGCATATTTAAACTTTTTGCATAGCGGCTCATCATCCTTCTCCCATCCAGACTTTCACTGTCGGCTTCAGCTTAAACTGAATCCACCGCGCGCTTATACACACGGGTCACGGGCTCTAAAGCGCATTCGCTTTACTACCGCCGGTCGGGATTTCCACCCTGCCCCGAAGGATACAATCTTTATTCATTTGTCCTTAATGGCTATTATAGCGATCCTTCTTAAAGTACGCAATGAAATAAACTTACAATTTGAGAAAACAAAAAAACACCCTTCGATCCGAAAGGTGTTTTTTGTTAATCATTCACTTTGGCAACCTTGATTAACCCGTCGATTCGCTTTGATTTGCTGAAGTATGCTTTAATCTTGTCGCCTTCTTTTATATCAGACAAATCCTGATTTAATTTTTTTCCGTTGAAGATGATTTTCGTGCCGTTTTCTGCTTCTCCATGATACTCTGAACCGTCAATTTCCGTCACTTTATATTCCTCGATGGTGTATTCCTCTTCTTCCGAGGACAAGGTTTGTCCAATTGCTGTCGGAACATCCTTCAGCTCAAGATCATTTATGTACATATAACCGCCTGCAAGTAAAAGCAAAAGCACTAACAGAATGGTAATCTTGGTTTTTATTCTTCCCATTTTTAAACCTCCAGCCAATATGAATCTATTCATTCATATGAGTTATTCCTTTTTTTCATGAATAAAAAACCGTAAATTCTCGTAAATTATTAATATAACGATGCATAACGGGAATATGTTTCACATTTCTGCAAAAATTTCTTTTCTATAGATATACGAATTTATGTTCTTGTTTTGGGGGATGAACGTAAAAAAGATATAAAAAAGCAGCCTCCTATTCAGGAAGCTGCTAGATCCTAATTCGTTTTTCTCATTTCGTTAAACGGGAAGAAAACAAACTTTGACGTACCCGCAATTTGTTTTTTCGTGAAGAGGCCAAGCCCGTTTCGGCTGTCCATTGAATTCCGGCGGTTATCACCCATCACAAAATACTTGTCATCAGGCACTTTAACCGGGCCGAAATCATCGGTCAAACGGTCATAGCCATCCTGCTTCGCTCTCTTTTTATTAGCTGCCAAATAAGGCTCGTCCACCTTTTTCCCATTGATATAGAGCTGGTCGTTTTTCATTTCAACCGTATCTCCAGGCAGGCCGATAATACGTTTGACATAGTGAACATCATCCCCGTTTAAAACGACGATGTCTCCTCTATCAAACTCGCCGATATATTTGACTGTCATATTGACAAAGACCCTTTCCCTGTTATGAAGTGTAGGATACATAGAGTCACCATCAACGACATACGGCGCAAAAATAAAATTGCGAATGAGCAAAGCGAGAACGACAGCAATCACAATTGCTTTTGCCCATTCTAACATTGATTTTTTCTTCGAAACATTTTCTGATTTCAACTGATTTCCTCCAATAAACAACGGTCTTCAATTTATGTTATCACGAATCGAAAAGAAATCCCATCAGGACCATTGAAGTGATTTTACAATCTATTAATCCTCATCTTCCATCCAAATCATGCCTATCTTTTTCTTGTCGATCACAGCCAGCTCCGCATCAAAAGTCGCTTGAGAAATTGGACTCCAGCAATCGTATAATATACAGAGGCATACGAAAAGTAATGAAAGAAATAATCACATAATTTCAGCAGAGATGGGCTTAGAAGAAAGACAGCTCGTATGCTAAATCTTTAGATAATATATAAAAGGTTACGAGCAGGTCTTTTCATCTACTGCATTCCATTGATCGCCCAGTCCCATGGTGCTTGACAAAATGATTCACATCATGAAGGTTACTGCAATGTTTGCGGCAGCCCATTTGTACAGGTGACATATCCGGCATCCCGTTTTGCTTTCAAGATATTTTTAAAATCATTGAAGCTCGAAAGCATGGATCAGCCTCCAAAAAACAAATCCAATATATTGCCGGCAGTTGAAGATTCTTTATTATAAAACTCTGAATATCCACAATTCTTACAGTAAACCACGAGAAAACGGTTATGCTGAACATCAAACAACTTCGATAATCCCGTACCGGTTGTAGCTATTTCTTTTTGGCCCGCTTCAGTGCTTCCGCATTTTATACAGCCTTTATTGTTCATAACGTCAAGCTCCCTTTCACAACATCACGTTTGTTTTGATTTATTTTACTACAAAATACCATTTTGATGAACCATGCAACTTTAAAGTTTTCTTAATTTTATATATGAAATCCACAGAAATAAAAGCCGATTTTGCCTGCTTAACTCGAAGTGGATACACGTGACTGGCTAAAAAAGATGCAATGATTGAAGAATCCCCCCTTTTCGCGACATCATAAAAAACATAAGTATTTTTACCAATAAGTTTACGCTTATTGACTCTGGCAATAATACATATAAAAAATAGAGAATTCGAAAGGAGACTCCGTGAATGATTGATTATCCTATTAATATAAACAACGTTTCCGGGAACAGTGTATTAAACGTAGGCGGCGCTTTTACGATCAGACCATTAACTGTGTCCAAATCTGTGTTTGGTTCCGGCGGCTTGAATACTGGAATTGTCATTGAAAACAATTTTGTAAGCCAGTCCAAAATGATTAACAGTCAATTTTCCGATCAGAATGTGACCAAAACATTGTAATTTCTGCCTGCTTTAAGCGATACAAAACTCCTCTTTAACCGGATAAACGTCTTTTTGTTCACCGCCTCGAGCACTCAGGCGGTTTTCTATTGGATCATTTTTTTGCAAATAAAAAAGCTCCCCCGAGATGAGGAAGCCTTCTGCTGCCTATTAGCCTTCTACGCGAACTTCTTTCATAACGTCGCCGTTAGACATGTTTTTCGCGAATTCTAGTCCGCTTGTTACTTTACCGAATACAGTGTGAACACCGTTCAAATGTGGCTGCGGCTCATGAACGATGAAAAATTGGCTGCCGCCAGTGTCTTTTCCTGCGTGTGCCATAGAAAGTGCACCCGCTTCATGTGTATGCGGGTTTCCTTCTGTTTCACATTTGATTGTGTATCCTGGGCCACCTGTGCCAGTTCCGTGAGGACATCCGCCTTGGCTGACGAAGCCTGGAATCACTCGGTGGAATGTAAGCCCGTCATAAAAGCCTTCGTTCGCAAGCTTTTCAAAGTTTGCGACAGTGCCCGGTGCAGCTTCAGGGTAAAGTTCAAATTCAATTTTGTTACCGTCTTCTAATAAAAAGTAACCTGTTTTCAATTGTATGCCTACTTTCTTTATTTTAATTTTCAAAGGAGATTATGTATGATAGGTTATAGCCTGTCTCTCCTTGTCGCGGCTATTATACCACACCTTTCGGGGGAAAACGAATCTCCCGGCTTTACAAAAAATAAAAATGAAACCTGGATCTCTTTATCTCCGTCTAACCTAACGGAACTGTATTTTCATCATGATCACAGGTCCTCGCAAAGCAGCTCTATCCAGCTGCTTGTGAAATTGAAGGAGGTCAAACTGCTTTGAAAAAAATATGGATTGGAATGCTGGCAGCGGCCGTTTTGCTGCTGATGATTCCGAAAGTCAGTCTCGCGGATGCCGCAGTTGGAGATGTCATTGTAACTCTGGGTGCTGATTTATCAGAATCTGATAAACAAAAAGTGCTTGATGAGATGAATGTCCCTGATAATGCCACAACGGTAACCGTGACCAATAAGGAAGAACATGAATATTTAGGAAAATATATACCGAGCGCTCAAATCGGATCAAGAGCCATTTCTTCATCGTCAATAACCATTGCCAAAAAAGGCTCTGGACTGAATGTTGAGACGCATAATATCAGCGGCATTACAGATGAAATGTACCTAAATGCCCTGATGACAGCAGGTGTTAAAGATGCGAAGGTGTATGTTACAGCACCATTTGAAGTATCTGGGACTGCGGCTTTAACTGGATTGATTAAGGCGTATGAAGTTTCTTCTGATGAAGCGATCTCGGAGGATGTGAAGCAAGTAGCTAACCAAGAGCTTGTCACGACATCAGAGCTTGGGGACAAAATCGGTAACGAAAATGCAGCTGCGCTGATTGCAAAAATCAAAGAAGAGTTTGCTAAAAACGGTGTGCCTGACAATAAAGCTGACATTGAAAAACAAGTGGACGACGCAGCTTCTGATTTAAACGTCACACTTACAGACAGCCAAAAGGATCAGCTTGTATCCTTATTCAATAAAATGAAAAATGTTGACATCGACTGGGGACAGGTCGGTGACCAGCTTGATAAAGCGAAAGATAAGATTACGAAATTCATAGAATCAGATGAAGGCAAAAACTTCATCCAGAAAGTCATTGATTTCTTCGTATCTATCTGGAATGCAATTGTTTCTATATTTAAATAAAAAAGCGCCGAGAAATCGGCGCTTTTTTATTGCTTTACACTCGTTTTAAAGGGCAGGTCAAGTTTGACAATATCCTCGTAAGTTTCTCTTTTCACGACTAAATGAGCTTCGCCGTTTTCTACAAATACAACGGCAGGTCTCGGGATTCGATTGTAATTGTTGGCCATGCTGTATCCGTATGCGCCTGTACAAAAAACAGCAAGAAGATCGCCTTCTTTTACTTCCGGCAGGTCAATATCCCAAATTAGCATATCCCCGCTTTCACAGCATTTTCCGGCAATCGATACCGTCTTATTATGCGCTTCTCCGATACGGTTGGCTGTTGCAGCTTCATATTTAGCCTGGTAGAGTGCAGGACGAATATTGTCGTTCATGCCTCCGTCTACCGCGACATACTGGCGGACACCCGGCACTTCTTTTTGAGAGCCAACCGTATAAAGGGTTGTGCCTGCATCTCCCACGAGAGAACGGCCCGGTTCGATCCAAATTTCCGGAATGCCAAAACCGTAACGGGCAGCATTTGCTTTCACAGCTTCGATAATTTTTTCAACGTATTCAGTAGCGTGAAGCGGTTCATCTTCCTCCGTATAACGGATGCCGAAACCTCCTCCAAGATTCAAAACCTTGGATACAAACGAGTATGAATCTCTCCACTCGTCTAGTTTTTTGAAGATTTTTTCCGCTGCTAACACAAAACCGGCCGTATCAAAAATCTGTGAGCCAATATGGCAATGGACACCCAGCAGCTGGATGTGTTCTGATTGTAATACTTGCTCAATCGCCCGTTCAGTTTGCCCGTTATGAAGGTCGAAACCAAACTTTGAATCCTCTTGACCAGTTGTAATATAGTCATGCGTGTGCGCTTCTACTCCGGGTGTGATCCGAAGAAGAACATCGATGGAGTGTCCCGTTTCTTTACATAAGTCTTCCAAAAGCGAAATTTCATAGAAATTATCCACCACAATGCAGCCGATGTGATGCTCAAGTGCCATTCGCAGTTCTTCCCTGCTCTTGTTATTCCCATGAAAGTGGATGCGTTCTGCCGGAAAGCCTGCGGCAACAGCTGTATAAAGCTCTCCCCCGGACACGACATCTAAAGAAAGTCCCTCTTCTTCAGCAAGCTGAATCATTGCAACTGATGAGAACGCTTTGCTCGCATATGCCACCTGTGCTTTCAGCCCTGCAGTAATAAGTGCCTGCTTAAAGCTTTTAGCACGCTCACGTATTAAAGCCACATCATATACGTAAAGAGGTGTGCCATACTTTTCTGCTAAATAGAGAGCGTCCACACCTCCAATTTCTAAATGCCCATGTTGATTTTGTCTGCTTGTGCCATGTAAGAACAATGTCATTCCCTCTTTCTCCGCTTATGGGTGAAAAGGACAGTTTTATCGACTGTCCCTTCATAATTAAGACATACATTATCATACTCTTCAGTCAGTTTCAATGCGATTATGAATTGGTAGGTTGTCTTAAGCGATTTCTTGGGTGAACGATACTAGGTCTTACTTTTGCGCCAGGTTTCGTTGTGCGGACCAGTACCTGCCACAGCGCCTTGCCATTAAAGGGCATCAGCGGCCATAAGTACGGTGTTTGGAGGGATTTGATGCTGGCCATGGCAATAATTAGCACTGTAAATCCGATAACGAGCCCTTTTACATGAAATAAAGCAACGAGTATCATCAGGGCAAGCCGGCTCATTTTGTTTGCCAAGCTTAATTCATAACTAGGCGTCGTAAAGGTTCCGATTGCTGCAAGTGAGACGTACAGAATCACTTCAGGCGAAAACAGGCCGACTTCAATGGCAATCTGTCCGATCAGCACAGCGGCAATTAATCCCATTGCCGTCGATAAAGCTGTCGGGGTATGAATGGCAGCCATTCTGAGAAACTCGATCCCTAAGTCAGCTAAGAATATCTGCAGGATGATCGGGATATGCGTATCTTTATTTAAGCCGATAAATTTCATATTCTCGGGCAGCAGGTCCGGCTGCAGCACAAATAGAAACCAGATCGGAAGAAATATAGTAGAAGCAATGATACCGAAAAACCTGACCCATCTTAAAAAAGTACCGACTGCAGGCGCCTGTCTGTATTCTTCAGCATGCTGGACATGGTGGAACAAAGTCGTCGGGGTGATAATCACACTCGGCGATGTATCAACCATAATGATGACATGGCCTTCAAGTACATGATTAGCAGCCACATCCGGCCTTTCTGTATAGCGGACGAGCGGATACGGGTTGTAACCTTGTTTAATGATGAATTCCTCTACTGTTTTGTCTGCCATTGTTAATCCGTCAACATCAATAGCGGCAATTTCTTTTTCGACGATGTCAACCAGATCCGGATCTGCAATATCTTCTATATAACAAATGCTTAGATCCGTTTTTGATCGCTCACCGACCTTTGTCATCTTGATGCGAAGACGTTCGTCTCTGATCCGCCGTCTGAGAAGAGCCGTATTGACGACGATATTTTCTACAAATCCGTCTCTGGCTCCCCTGACGACCTTTTCCGTATCGGGCTCTTCAGGGTTTCTGCCCGGATAGCTTCTAACGTCAATAATAAATGCGAAGCCTGCGTCTTCAACAATGACTGCGACTAGCCCCGACAACACTTGGTCAGTCGTTTCATCCAGCGTTTTTACTTTTTCAACCTGGGCGTTAAGCAGCCTGTTTTCGACGATATCGACCAGGTTATCAGCGTCCTCTTTCCGATTGTTAATGGCAACAAGCTCTCTCATTAAATGAATGATATAGGCGGTATCAGATAGTCCATTTAAATAGTAAAGCTGTATTTCCTTGTCTAAAATGTTGAGCTTGCGAACCCCTACATCATAGCTGGTTCCCATTCCGACCCGATTTTTAAAATACGCTTCATTTTTGGCTGGATTCCGATAAACCCGGATTTTCTCTTCCTTGTGACCCGGCATGATACCCGCTCCTTTCTAAAATAAACTCGACCGCTTTCATGGTGATGGGCGACCCTTTTGAGATATCGTCTTTTCTCCCCATTTTGCCGATATCCCCGATGCCGACAATAAGCGGAAGATCAAGTTTATCAAGGCAATAGACTGTGTCTCCACTCATTCTATGTTCATCAAACTCCCTTTCTCCGCCTTTATCGACGCCGTATTCTGTTATTTCTCCATTGCGGTCAATGCTTACGTCAACTCTGGTCCATTCAGCTTGATGGGTTTTTGACGCGACCGCTATCACACCGAGCACTTCAATTGACGGATGGGTGGCGACATAGGTAAGAGCGGCTTCTCCCGGACCCTCTCCTTGAAGGCCGGAGTCGTCAAACATGACAAATACGGGATCATACTGCGCTGAGGTGATTAGCTTGACAAGCTCCGCGCCGCTACGGATGGAGGGGTTCCCTTTTGATTGTGAAATACATCGCCCCCCCACTTGGCTTGCGGCGTATTCAATTGTTTTAGCGGCATACACGTCCCCGTCTGTTACCAGTATGACCTTTCGCTTTGTCGTCATGTTGACATTATCCTTTCGGTTTGAAAATAACAGCTACGAGAAAGGCGAAGAGAATGGCGGCTGAGATACCGGCAGATGTCAGCTCAAAAATCCCCATGCCGATCCCGATAAATCCGTGTATATGCGCCTGATGCATGGCACCATGCAGAAGACTGTGGCCAAAGCTGACGATCGGAACAGTGGCGCCCCCTCCGGCAAATTCAATAAATTTATCGTAAATGCCGAAACCATCTAAAATCGCTCCTATAACGACAAAGGACGTCATGACGTGGGCTGGCGTCAATTTAAATACGTCTAACAGCAGCTGGCCAACAATACAAATAGCTCCGCCGCATACAAAAGCCAAAAGGTAGTCCATGTTAAGATGCACCTCCTGCACGCTCAAATACAACCCCGTGGGCGATGGTCGGGATGGTTTCTTTTTGCTGGACCATTGTCGGGCTTAACAGCGCCCCGGTCGCCACGACAAATACACGGTTTAATTTTCCTTCTCTCAGCTGCTTAAAAATGTGAGAGTAGGTAACGACCGCTGAACATGCGCAGCCGCTCCCTCCGGCAAAGACCTGCTGATCCGGCGTATAAACCAGAAGCCCGCAATCATCATGCTTTGTGCCGACCGGATAGCCATCTTCTTTTAAGATGTCTTTTACGATGGGAGATCCGACGCCGGATAGGTCACCTGTCAGGATCAGATCATAGTCATCCGCTGTCCGGTTGAGGTCTTTAAAGTGCTGTTTAATCGTATCAGCTGCAGCCGGAGCCATGGCCGATCCCATATCAAACGGATCTGTAATTCCTAAGTCAGAAACCTTTCCGACAGTCGCGCTTGTGATTTGGATATCACCCGGTGTCTGACTGATGACAACAGCTCCGCTTCCAGTTACAGTAGACGTTGCAGTGTCCGGTTTTTGGCCGCCGTATTCCGTCGGATAGCGAAACTGTCTTTCCGCTGTGGCATTATGACTGCTGGTGGCAGCGAGAGCCCTCTTGGCAAACCCGCCGTCAACTAAGGCTGATGCGACAGCCACCGTTTCCATTGATGTTGAACAAGCGCCAAACATACAAAGAAACGGAATTTTCAAGTGCCTTGCCACATAATTGGCCGTCACGTTTTGATTCAGCAAGTCGCCTGCCAGCAATAGATCAATATCATCTTTTTTTAGATTACTTTTTTGAAGCGCCGCGTTTACAGCGTCTTCCATCAGCTGGCGTTCAGCCATTTCCCAGCTTTTTTGATTACAGTGCATTTCGTCATAGGTTTTATCATATAAGGAGCCGAGCGGTCCGTCTTTTTCCTTTGGCCCAGCTGCTGTTCCCGCTGAGTTGACAAATAAGGGATTTTCAAATACCCAGGTTTGCTTTCCTGTTAATTTCATTTTCTTCTCCTCCTACGACATCAGTTTCTCAAAAGCAAACCGAATCATTCCGACGATGTAAGCAGCCACAACACCAAAAACGATGACATTTCCCGCCAGTTTAAACATGTTTGTCGCTACTCCGAGCACAAACCCTTCGCTTTTATATTCAAGAGCCGCGCTTGCCATGCTGTTGGCGAAACCTGTGACCGGTACGGCTGAACCGGCGCCTGCAAACTGCCCGATTCTGTCATAGATGCCGAACCCGGTAAGCAGGGCTGATAATAATATCAGCGTTGCCGCCGTTGGATTTCCCGCTGTTTTTTCATTAAAATCAAAAAAATGGATATAAAAATTCTGCAGACCTTGCCCGATCATACAGATCAGACCGCCTACCAGAAAGGCTTTTACACAGTTCCAGACGTAAGGCGGCTTAGGCTGATACGTTTTTACTTTTGATTTGTAGTTTTCTTTTATGTTTGTCATCTTGAAACCTCCTTATGAATGATCAATAAAATATAGCCAGTGGAATAAAGATCCCGCGATTTTCCCAATCACGATGGCCATTAACAGAATAATGATTTTACTTCTGAGCCCGATTCGTTTTGCCAAAATCGGCAGGACATTTAAAACCTCTGTAAGGGCAGCCGCAAGCATTCCGACAAACACACCTGCCAGCAGCCCGACCGGTACGGCAATCCATTTTGTTAAAAAAAGATGGTTCATATGAAGCGTCTCCCATCCCCCGCAAACAGCGCCAAGAATAACAGCCGCTTCATAAGCCTGAACGAATCTCATCGTTTTGGTGAGCTGCATCAGCCGCGGAATGATCCCCATTACGGTTAAAAAAGCAACGAAGCCAGCCCCCACCGTGATGCCTCCGCCGAGCCCGACAAAAATAATGAACAATACACTAGCGATCATGCAGGTCCTTTATTGTTTCTTGATTCTCATGCATGGCCACATATTGGTCGAGATCAAGCTGATAGTTAAACATCTCAACCTCCAGCGGGCTGGGCTCTTCGTTAAGGCGCTTTTTAAATATGTGGTTAAAAAACACGATCATCCCAAGTCCCAAACCGATGCTGTATGGGATTTGCAGCAAATATGGATAGTCATTCCTCTCTCCAGTTATGATTTCATAAAGTGCAATATGAACATCTCTCATGCTTACATCCTCATGAAAGTTCATGATGGCAAGACACGATCCGATAAACAAAAGCAGCCAGACACCAATAAACAGAACCGTTGATATTTGCCGTTTCCGGTACTGAATTTCAACAATGGTTTCTGCTCCGCCTACCGTTTGAACATCAAGTGTCGGATCTTGTAAATGAATGGCTTTGAGGACTTGTATGATATCCAGAATTACGATATTTTTATCTTTTTCGCTCACCTGATAGAGTGGCATAGCCGAAAGTTTCTTTTTCAGCTGAAGCTGTCCTTCAATTTGCGCGGCATCTCCAACCGTGATGATATCCCCCGGATGTGCCAACACCCTGTGGCGAAGTCGGATAAATATACGTCGTTCCATCTTTGATCACCATCTTTCGGTGGTTATATATGTAGTATGTGGTTCGATTTTGTTCTCATTCATCCGCTTGAAAAGACCATAAATTACCACGCTTTTGCACACAAAAAAGCCAGCCTGCATCGCAGACTAGCTATCCGTATGATCCATTTGAACCTTGATCTGTTTTAATATTTTCTTTTCAAGCCTGGAAACCTGAACTTGAGAGATCCCGAGCCGCTCAGCAACCTCGGACTGCGTCTGGTCTTTATAATATCTGAGATAGACGATTAGTTTTTCCCTTTCCTCCAAATCGCTGATCGCTTCTTTCAGCGCAATCTTTTCAAACCACTTTTCTTCAGAATTGTCAGCGATTTGATCAAGCAGGGTAATCGGATCTCCGTCATTCTCATAAACGGTTTCGTGAATCGAAGACGGAGCCCTTACTGCCTCTTGAGCGAGTACGACATCTTCTGCTTCAATCTCCAAATGATCGGCGATCTCCTGCACTGTCGGTACTCTGCCCAATGTTTTTGAAAGTTCATCCTTCGCGCGCCTGATTTTGTTTCCAAGTTCTTTTAATGATCTTGACACCTTTACGGTTCCGTCATCACGGATAAAACGCTGGATTTCACCAATAATCATCGGCACTGCATACGTTGAAAAACGCACATCATAGGTTAAATCAAATTTGTCAACAGATTTTAACAGCCCGATGCAGCCGATCTGGAAGAGATCGTCAGGCTCATAGCCTCTGTTTAAAAACCGCTGTACGACTGACCAAACAAGACGCATGTTTTTTTCTATGAGGAGGTCTCTTGCCTGCTGGTCGCCATTTTGGCTTTGCTTGATTAATTCCTTTACTTCATGATCCTTCAGCTGAGCGTTTTTGCCGTTCTTCTTAACCTCCACATCCATAACAAATCTCCTTAATTACAAAGCGCTTTGCTTTTTGATAAGTGCTTTGTTAAGCGAATCGTCGTTCCCATCTCAGGCGATGAATCGATACTGACATCATCCATGAAATTTTCCATAATGGTAAAGCCCATTCCAGAGCGCTCAAGCTCAGGCTTCGTCGTAAATAAAGGCTGGCGGGCTTCTTCAAGATCTGTAATGCCCATGCCTTCATCACGAATGGTCAAATATACGACATGATCTTCCAGCGTCACTGAAATGTAAACTTTCCCGTCACAGTTCTCTTCATATCCATGGATAATGGCATTCGTCACAGCCTCTGACACGACTGTTTTGATTTCGGTCAGTTCGTCCATTGTCGGGTCTAGCTGGGCAATAAATGAAGCAACTGTCACACGGGCGAATGATTCATTCTGGCTGAGGGCAGAGAACTCGAGATGCATTTCATTTTTCATGATGCCACCCCCAGCGTCAGCAGCGCCTGCTGCTCGGATTGTTCAAATCGGATAATTTTAAACAGACCCGACATATCAAACAGCCGTTTCACCGCAGGAGAGATAGCGCAAACGACCATTTCCCCGCCAATTTGCTTAATTTGCTTGTATCTTCCTAAAATAACGCCAAGCCCCGAGCTGTCCATAAAGGAAAGGTCCTCCAGATTCAGCACGATATGGCGAATATCATCCTTCTCCAATGATTGAGTCACTTTTTGTTTCAGGGTTTCAGCCGTATGGTGATCGAGTTCGCCTGTTAATCGAATACAAAGCACAGATTCTTTGACATGCATGTCAATTCCAAGGCTCATGCTCATTCCTCCTTGATATGATCGGATAATGAGTGTTTCGATTTCGACGGAATGAATTCCTTCACCGTGACAAAACTAGTGGTCATTCGGCATAATTACTTAAATTTTGTCCAGTCTCCCATCGTCCGCTTCAAGAATGTTATGAACCCGGCTTTCTTCATATCTTCTTTAGCAGCAACAGGACTTTCAGCGAGCACTTCTCCATCCTTTTTCAGAACGAGAGTGCCAAGCTCTTGGCCTTTTTGAATCGGAGCACTTACATTGTCATTCATTTTGATTTCTTTTTTCACATTTTTCATATCCTCGCCTTTTTTCGTCAATATTGAAATCGGCTCAGATGTAGTGAGTTCGACAAATTTTTGTTTTCCTTTTTTGACCTTTACTTTTGCTACTGTTTCATTTCGTTTATATAAAGGATGCGTTTCATATTGACTAAAAGCGAAATCAAGCATCTTTGTCACTTGCGCGTTTCTATCTTTAGGTGTGCTCGCTCCGAACACAACCGCAATGGCCCGCATGTTTCCTTTTTTAGCTGAAGCTGTCAGACAATATTTGGCCTCTCCTGTATAGCCTGTTTTTACACCGTCTACTCCAGGATAAAATTTGATAAGCCGATTCGTATTAACAAGCCAAAACTTTTTATCTGTATTTTCGCGCAGATAATCCTCATACGTACCGGTAAACTTCGTGATTGATTCGTATTTCAATAATTCCTTAGCCATGATTGCCATGTCATAAGCAGAGCTGTAATGCCCTTCCTCGGTCAGTCCGGTCGGGTTTTTGAAGGATGTGTTTTTCAAGCCAAGCTCTTTGGCTTTTTTATTCATTTTCCTAACAAATTCTTCTTCAGAGCCGGAAATGAATTCAGCCATTGCTACGGAAGCGTCATTCCCTGAAGCGATTGCGATGCCTTTCAGCATTTCTTCAACAGTCATTTCCTCACCGGGTTCAAGGAAAACCTGTGAGCCGCCCATTGAAGCCGCATGCTCGCTCGTACGGACCTTATCACTCATTTTGATTTTGCCTTCATCTAAAGCTTCCATAATCAAAAGCATCGTCATAATTTTCGTCATGCTTGCAGGCGCCAGTCTCTCATTGCTGTTCTTGTTGTAAAGCACTTTTCCTGTGTCACGTTCTATCAGCACCGCAGACTTCGCTTCATGAGCAAGCTCCGATGTACGTTTTCCGTCTTGTTTTGCAAATGCAGACGGTGCAAATGTAAGCAGCATTATACCAATCAACAAAGTGGATAAAAGACGTTTCATCTCAAAAGCCCTCCATTTCATAATCCTTTTTATTTTTTCCAAGCGGGATGGTTTTATACCCCACTGATGGAAAATGTTTCGTATCTTTTTTGGCATAAAAAAAGAGAGCTGCGTCCATGGGACACAGCTCTCTTTTGATCTTGCTCTGATTCAATTTTTATTCGTACTGAGCGACGACCGCTTTCACAAGCTGCAAGAATCCAGCTTTTACTTTTTCCGTCACTTCCATTACTTCATCGTGGCTTAAAGGCTGATCCAAAATTCCGGCTGCCGCATTAGAGATGCAGGAAATGCCAAGGACACGCATTCCCGCATGATTCGCTACAATGACTTCCGGAACAGTAGACATACCGACAGCGTCAGAGCCCATTGTTCTTAAGAAACGGACTTCTGCCGGTGTTTCGTAAGAAGGTCCTGTCACAGCGGTATACACGCCTTTTTGAATTGGAATGTTAAGGTCTTCCGCAATCTTTTCAGCCAGTCCGGATAGGTCTTTGTCATAGGCTGACGACATATCTGGAAATCTGGCGCCGAAATCGGCTTCGTTTGGCCCGATCAGCGGGTTCGTTCCCATAAAGTTAATATGATCGGTAATGATCATTAAGTCTCCCGCACGGAATTCTGTGTTGACGCCGCCAGCAGCATTAGTTACGATCAACGCTTCCACACCGAGCGCTTTCATCACGCGTACAGGGAAAGTGACTTTCTCCATTGAATAGCCTTCATAAAAATGAAAACGGCCTTGCATCGCAATGACGGAAACTCCTTCAAGAGTCCCAAGCACAAGCTGTCCGGCATGTCCTTCAACAGTGGATACCGGGAATTCAGGTATGTCCTCATATTTCAGCTTGACCGGATTTTCGATTTCGTCTGCCAAAATGCCAAGACCTGAGCCTAAAATAAGGCCGATCTTCGGAGATTCCGGCAGGTTTTGTTTAATAAAAGCGGCTGCACGTTCGATTCTGTCTTTCAAGAAACAGTCCCCCTATTGTAATAAAGATAAAAAGCTTTTTCCGTATTTCGGTTTAGTCGTTTGGAAATTATCAGCGATCGTTGCACCGATATCAGCAAATGTATCTGCAAGCGGCAGCATTTGCGCTTTCTTATGTTTTTTGCTGTAAGCGAGAATCGGCACGTACTCGCGTGTATGGTCAGTTCCATGATGAATCGGATCATTGCCGTGGTCGGCTGTAATGATTAACAGATCGTCTTCTTTCATTTTCTCAAACACTTCCGGAAGCCGCCCATCAAATTCTTCAAGCGCGCGTCCGTATCCTTCCGGGTCACGTCGGTGTCCGAATAAAGCATCAAAATCAACAAGGTTCGCAAAGCTCAGACCTGTAAAGTCTTCTCCCAGCGTATCAATCACCTTGTCCATTCCGTCCATATTGGAAACCGTTCTCCGTGAAGAAGTAATGCCTTCTCCGTCATAAATATCAGAAATTTTTCCGATTGAGATCACATCTAAGCCGCTGTCTTTCAATTCATTCATAACAGTGCGGTCAAACGGCTTAAGCGCATAGTCATGGCGGTTTGGCGTCCGTTTGAATTGTCCGGGCTCTCCGACGAACGGCCGTGCGATAATGCGGCCTACCATATACTTCGGATCAAGCGTCAGCTCTCTCGCCGTTTCACAAATGCGGTACAGCTCTTCAAGCGGCACAACCTCTTCGTGAGCGGCAATTTGCAGAACAGAGTCAGCAGATGTGTATACAATTAAAGCCCCTGTCTCCATGTGCTCTTGCCCAAGTTCATCCAAAATCGCTGTGCCGGAGGCCGGCTTGTTTCCGATAATTTTGCGACCAGATCTCTTTTCCAGCTCCTGAAGCAGTTCATCTGGAAAGCCTTCCGGGAACACTTTAAACGGTTTATCAATGTACAAGCCCATGATCTCCCAATGGCCGGTCATCGTATCTTTGCCGTTTGACGCTTCTTGCATTTTTCCATAATACGCTAGCGGATGTTCCGTTTTTTCTACACCTTTGATATCTCCAATGAGACCAAGGCCGAGTTTTGCCATATTCGGCATATGTAATCCATTCATATGCTCGGCAATATGCCCGAGCGTATTTGCGCCTTCGTCATTAAAGTCAGCGGCATCCGGCGCTTCGCCGATTCCGACTGAATCCATTACAATTAAAAACACACGATTATATTTGTATGCAGGCATCTTGAAAGCCTCCTTTTTTTCTATACGTCTATTGTATCGCTAAGAGGTCTGACAACTCAAGTATAAACCGTTTTCATTCCCGTTGACAATGCATTCAGAAATAATGAAAAACTTCAGTATTTTCTGTCGCTCTAAACAAAAAAGCCGCAGCCACCTGCGGCTAGGCGCGCGGATGAAACTGCTTGTACACATCCTTCAGCCTTGTTTTCGTCACATGCGTATAAATTTGCGTCGTGGATATATCCGCATGGCCGAGCATTTCCTGCACCGCTCTTAAATCAGCCCCGTTCTCAAGCAGATGCGTCGCAAAGGAATGCCTGAGCGTATGCGGGGTCAGCTCTTTTTTGATCCCGGCTTCCAGCGCGATTTTCTTCAGGTTTTTCCAAAATCCCTGGCGGCTGATTTGTTTGCCGTGATGATTTAAAAAGAGAGCGTCAGACACATTGTTCTTCAGCAGTTTCCCCCTGGCTTTTGTCATATATTCCTCAATGGCGGAAGCGGCGGCTTCACCGATTGGCACAATCCGTTCTTTTCTTCCTTTCCCGAAGCAGCGGACAAAACCCATAGATAAATGAACATCTGCCGTTTTCAATTCAATCATTTCACTGACTCGTATGCCTGTCGCATAAAGCAGCTCCAGCATCGCTTTATCCCGATAGCCGAAAGGGCTTGTCAGCTTAGGCGTGTCTAATAATCGCTCGACCTCATTGAGCGCGAGCACCTTCGGAAGCGCCCGCTCGGTCTTTTGTGTTTCGATATGAACGGAAGGATCCTTGTCCGTCACCTTTTCCCTGAGCAGAAATTGGTGAAAAGAGCGAATGGATGCCAAATGCCGTGCTGAAGTCTTGCCGGATTTCCCCGAGTCCTTCAAGTGCTTTAAATATTGAATAATATGTATACGGGTTACATGATTCCAATCCGTAACATGAAGGGTTTCTGTTAAATAAAGAGAATAGCTTTTCAAGTCACGTTCATAGGATACCACCGTGTTTTGGGAAAGCCCTCTCTCTACCATAACGTAGTGGATGAAATCCTTTATTTGATCTTTCACTCTTGATCTACTCCCCGTTTTGGTAAAAAAAGATCAACCGGTCGAACCATCCGCCTTTTTCATCCTGATCCATTTCAACAACTTTTACAGCGGAGCCTTCCGGTTTATCGTACCGATGATAGTTTTCATATTCTTGATTTACCCATATCATAGCATAATAGAACAGAGCGGTAAAACCGGTAAACAGGATGAAAACCTTTAATGCATCGAGAGTTGTTTTTAGGAATCTTCCCATGTCCTAATCGATCCTTTCCCTATGGTTCCAGTTATTTAACCATATGCCAAATCAGAAAGGTTTTATACATGGAAACAGCAAAAAACCCTTTCCCCAGGAGAAAAGGTTCGCGCTCGGCACCGTCTATTCAGCATCTTTTCCGTTACAGCGGTGGCAAATACCGTGAAACGTCAATCTATGATCTTTAATCTTAAATTTCCAATCACGTTCAATGATTTCTTCCACGTCTTCTAGTAAATCTTCTTCAATTTCATCAACGGCTCCGCACTCCATGCACACTAAGTGGTGATGAAAGTGAGCTGCACCCTCTTTACGAAGATCGTAACGGGACACGCCGTCTCCAAAGTTAATTTTATCAACGACTTTTAATTCAGTTAATAATTCAAGCGTACGGTATACTGTTGCGAGACCGATCTCAGGAGATTTCTCTTTTACGAGGAGGTATACATCTTCTGCGCTTAAATGGTCTTCTTCATTTTCAAGCAGCACTCTTACTGTCGCTTCACGCTGAGGCGTAAGTTTGTAGCTGGATGAGTGCAACTGTTTCTTAATTCGATCAATACGGTTTTCCATGTCTTTCCCTCCTACGCCGCATTCCATGACTCATTATAACAAAATACGCGCAGAGTTCCAACTATAATTATTATAAACTGATAAATAAAACGATTTTTTTATAATAATTATTTTAAAAAAGTCTCAATGTAAGCTTTTCCATTAATACAGGAGATAAATATGCTTCAAAGAGGGATGAGATCAGCGCTAAAAACAGAATGACCAGAAGCACAAAGGCATACCGTCCGAACCACTGAATCGGCGCGTCATGCAGGCTTCGTTTAACGAACAGCTGCCTGATTAACTTTAAAGAAAACGCAATCGCACACGTGCCCATAATGAGATAAGCCGGAATAAGCAGTACATTTTGCGGTAAAACGGAGACAAAGGATAAGAAAAAACCGCTGATTCCCATCTGATTGACGAGAAATCCGACAGTAAAGCCGACGACGATTCCTTTTAGAAAGATCATGATAAAAATAATCGGCATCCCAATGACGGAAATCCCCAATATCCACATCAGCCCTAAATACTTTACATTATGAAAGATACTTTGCCCAAACATATCAGATGAACTTGCCTGTTTTCCATCCGAAAGCTGTCCAAAAAATTGGCTTAAATAGTAATATAAATCTTCCTTCTGGCTGATGGTCATGCTGTTGACAATAATTGCGCCAAAAATGACACCCATGAAAAACAGCACTGAGACAAATATATAAAGAGAGAGATGATCTTTGACATGTCTGAGAAACATGTCTTTATAAGAGATTTTTCGCATACCGTTTCCTCCCGCCCGTTCTAGTGATTTGATTTAATAGATTGTATGAAAGAAACGGAAAAACATGCTCTTTTTCAAAAAGAAACGATAGAGAAGGATGCTAGGCGGCTTTTGTGGGCACAAAAAAATCCTTATCATCAAATGCTGTATGATCATAAGGATTCCTATGCTTTTTCTTATTTAAAATCTCTTTTTTGCTTTTTGTCATTCTTTCATGCGTGCTGAACGATGGTGCGCTTCCTCTTGATAATAAAACATCACGTCCGCCATTTCTCAGCAGATGCTCCCGCTTCTTTTTCGCTCGGCTTTTTGCCATGCTGATCACTCCCTTATTTATTTTCACAGCAATTATAGCAAAAATGAACACATGATGAGAAAAAAACAGCACCTGTTATGCCAGGTGCTGTTTGACTTCATTTATTTAACTGCTGTAAGAGCTGCGTGCTCGACCGCAGCTGCTACCTCATGATGGACTTTTGAATCAAGCGGCTGAGGGACTACATCGCCTTGTTTTGTGCAGGCTGCGATGGCCTCTGCTGCTGCGACAAGCATATCATGATTGATCTCCTTGCTTTTTGCGTTGAGCGCTCCTCTGAAAATACCCGGGAAGCCAAGCACATTATTAACAGAACGTCCGTCCGCTGCATATGCGGCGCCAGCCTGCAGCGCGGCCTCCGGTTCAATTTCCGGCTTCGGATTTGATAAAGCCAAAATCACCTGGCCAGAGCGTACAAATGCTGGTTTTATTAACCCTGGAACTCCCGTTGTTGCAACGACAATGTCACATACTTCCATGAGCTCCTCGATGCTGGAAACTGCCTGTCCGCCGTATTGTTCGAGACGGTCCATTGCTGCCTCTGATTTGTCTGTGCCGTAAACAGCTTTCACGCCATAGGCCATAAACATCCGGCAGATGGCAACGCCTGCTGCGCCCAGACCGATTTGCCCCACTTTCGCTTCTTTCAGGTCAACACCCGCACTCCTGCATGCCGAGATGGCAGCTGCCAGCGTCACAACAGCTGTACCATGCTGATCATCGTGCATAACAGGGATGTTCAGCTCCTCTTTTAGGCGGTCCTCGATTTCGAAGCAATGCGGCGAGCCGATATCCTCAAGCAGGATGCCGTTAAAACCTGGAGAAATATGCTTTACCGTTTTGATGATTTCTTCAGGGTCACTCGTATCAAGCAATATCGGAATGCCGCTAATACCCGCCAGCTGATCAAATAAAGCAGCCTTTCCTTCCATGACAGGCATGCCTGCGACAGAGCCGATATTCCCAAGACCGAGAATTGCCGTTCCATCTGTCACAATCGCAACAGAGTTGCTGATCGTTGTATAAATAGAAGCTTTTTCAGGTTCTTTTTCAATCAGACGGCACACGTCTGCAACACCTGGTGTATAGACACGCCCGAGCTCTGCCAATGAGCGGATCGGCATTTTGCTTTTCATTTGGATTTTTCCGCCTTCATGTGCGGACAGGACTTCATCAGATACGGTGTGAAGCCTTATCCCTTCTCCCAGGGCCTGTACAGCCGCGATCACTTCCTGAAGCTGTTCTTCATTCTCCACTTGAACGGTAATATTCCGCATTGTGTAATTGGGTCCGACTTTTACCGTCTCCACTTCACCAATATCCCCGCCCAGAAGGCCGATTGCCGTAGCCACCCTTCCAAGATTTCCGGGAACCGAAGGCGTTTCGATCATCAGTGTCCGAATCATGTGTTTCGCTATCATTCAGTGATCCTCCCCTATTAGCCTAGTTTTTCGGCTTTAACTGTATTGTTTTTCGTATACCATATAAATTTTCCTGTATAACCATAGATAATTGCAAGACCTATTGCAACAAAACTGAGCCACATAAACGGCAGATAAGAGAAGGTAGAAACACCTAAAATACCAGCCATGTAAATACCGTTATCAGACCAAGGAACCATACCTGAAGTCAATGTTCCCCCGACCTCTGCATTACGCGACAACACTCTTCTGTCCAGATGTAATCGATCATAGCTGTCTTCCATAATCTTCGGAGTCAAAATAAGGGATACATACATCGCACAGCCGAAGATGTTCGCTAAAAACGCTACAATCAGCGTAGACAAAGTGACATTGCCCGGTGATGTTAATTTCTTTTCAAACATAGAGACAATGACTTTTAGCACGCCGAGTTTCTCAAGCAGTCCGCCAAAACCAAGGCCAAAAATAATCACGACAAGGGAACTGAGCATTCCGACAATTCCGCCGCGGTTTAACAGGCCGTTCAAAAATTCAACATCTGTTTTAATAGAAAATCCGTTGTACGCTGTAGCAATCGCATCGGCAATATTCATGCCTTGGAAAACAGCTGCCCAGATTGCGCCAAGCAAAGCACCGATTACGATAACCGGCATAGACGGCTTTTTCATCGCCAATAAGACAATAACGACGACAGCCGGGATTAGCATCCAAATATGAATGTCAAACGTATTTTGCAAAGATGATTTCAAGAATTCAACTTTGTCAAGATCAATATTTTTCCCGCCGTACATAAATCCAACAACTGTAAAGAGAATAGCTGTAATCACATATGCAGGTATTGATAAATAAAGCATCGCTCTCACGTGAGCCAATACATCGACTTTTGATAGTGAAGAAGCCAGAACTGTACTGTCAGAGAGAGGAGACAGCTTGTCCCCGAAATAAGCGCCTGAAAGGATAGCTCCCGCTACAAGAGGAAGCGGAATTCCCAATCCTTCTCCAATTGCGATCATGGCGATGCCGGCAGTTCCGACTGTTCCCCAAGACGTTCCTGTAGCTACAGACATAATTGAACAAATAATTAACGTGGCCAGTAAAAAGATGCTAGGGTGAATAAATTCTAATCCGTAATAAATCAGTGTCGGCACAACGCCTCCGGCAATCCATGTTCCAATGAGCGCCCCCACTGAAACGAGAATCAGAACGGCTTCAAGGCCGTTTGATATTCCATGCAGAATTGCATTTTGCATATCTTTATAAGAATAACCGAGTCTGATACCGAGAATCATTGCAATAAACCAGGAAATGAAGAGCGCAAGCTGTATCGGCAAGTCTAAAAAGACTGTAAACGACATGACAAGTGCTAAAAATGATCCTAGTACAATAATAATTTCGAATAGTGTTGGCAGTCTTACATCCTTCAAAAGAAGTCCCCCTTCATGTAAAAAGCTAAAACGCTTTCAATAAATAGTACAACACGTATACTATACTTCCTCATCCCTATGTTGTAAACAGCTTATTCATCCGACTATCCGGAGATGAATAAGCTGTATTTTGTTCAAATTTTATTTTTCTAATAGTTCTTTCCCTGCAATCCCTGGTTTTGTCATCTCATATGGATTTAAAATAATATCCAATTCTTCTTCTGTCAGCACATCATGCTGCAGGCAAAGATCACGGACTGATTGGCCTGTCATAATCGCTTCCCTTGCGATTCGGGCAGCCGCTTCATATCCAAGATGCGGATTGACTGCAGTGATTACTCCTGCGCTTTTTTCCACGTATTGCTTCAAGCGTTTTTCGTTGGCCTCGATGCCTTTTAAGCAATAGTCAGTAAACGAACGGAAGCCGTTGTTCATGATGCTGATGGATTGAAGCAAATTAAAGACAAGCACTGGCTCCATGACGTTCAATTCAAGCTGGCCGGCTTCAGAAGCAAGGCAGATAGTATTGTCATTTCCAATGACCTGGAACGCAATTTGGTTGATCAGCTCCGCCATCACCGGATTGACTTTGCCCGGCATAATGGATGATCCCGGCTGACGTGCTGGCAGAGTAATTTCCGCAAGTCCGGCGCGCGGGCCTGATGCCATTAAGCGAAGGTCGTTTGCGATCTTCGACATGTTCATCATACAGACTTTTAATGCTGCTGATACCTCTGTATAGGCATCCGTATTTTGTGTGGCATCAACAAGGTGATCAGCGCCGACAAGAGGAAGCCCGCTGATATCAGCAAGGTGCTTCACAACCTGTTTGATATATTCAGGATCTGCGTTCAGGCCTGTACCGACAGCAGTTGCGCCCATGTTGACTTCATACAGGTGCTGGCGCGATTGCTTGATCCGTTTAATATCACGCTCGAGAACACGGCTGTACGCTTCGAATTCCTGGCCAAGACGAATCGGAACAGCGTCTTGAAGGTGTGTCCGTCCCATTTTTATAACAGAATCAAACTCCTGTGCTTTTTGTTTGAACACACTATGCATGTCTTCCATTGTTTTCAGCAGTTTTTCCAAGAGATTCAATGTGGAAATATGAATCGCAGTCGGGAACACATCGTTTGTCGACTGTGACATATTCACATGTGTGTTTGGGCTTAAATGGATATACTCTCCCTTTTTATGCCCCATGATTTCAAGCGCCCGGTTTCCGATAACCTCATTCGCATTCATGTTCATAGAAGTTCCGGCACCGCCCTGAATCGGATCGACGATAAACTGATCGTGCCATTTGCCTTCCAGAATCTCGTCAGCGGCTTGTACGATAGCTTGGCCAATTCCTTCATACAGTCGTTTCACGTCCATGTTGGCAAGAGCCGCAGCTTTTTTTACAATCGCCAGCGCGTTAATCATTTCTTCATGGATCTTGTATCCCGTAATCGGGAAGTTTTCGGAAGCACGGAGCGTCTGGATTCCGTAATAAACATCTGCTTCAATTTGTTTTTCCCCAAGGAAGTCTTTTTCCACGCGGTATTCTTTTTGGCCGTTTAACATAATCTTTAACCTACTTTCTCTTTGTTGGTTATCGTTTCTGACATTTTACAGGACAACGTCATCAGCAATCGGCGTTTCCATAATTCTCTTGACGACAGGAAGATCCGAAGACTGGCCGAGTGCCCACATCAATTTTGGCACGATTGCTTCTGTGTTCATATTTCTGGATCGGATAATTAAGTCTTGGTTGACTCTGCGGCCGACCTCGTAAATGCTCATGTCTTCCCCTTCTTCCAGACATTGAGTCGTGATCACGACGACGATGCCGCTTTCAATCAGCTCATTCACTTTTGACAAAATGTCTCTGCCTTCAAACGGCACGCCTCCGCTGCCATAACTCTCAATGACAACTCCTTTGTACATGCTTTTCAGAGCATCAAACATTTCAGGCTTTAAGCCCGGATGCAGCTTCAGCAGACATACATCTGTGCATAGTGAAGTATCAACTGTGAAGGTGTCATTCTCAGGTTCCGTTACTTGTTTGTTGTATTCGATCCCGTCTTCATTGATAAAAGCGATATATGGGTAATTGATGCTTTCAAATGCGTCGTAGCTTTTCGTTCTTAATTTGATCGCACGCGTTCCTTGAATGACTCTGCCGTCAAACACAACATATACGCCGCCCACGCCTTCACAGGCAAAGCGAATGGCGTCTGTGATATTTTTTTTGGCGTCCGTTTTTTGGAACGTGATCGGGATCTGCGAGCCAGTGATGACAATTGGTTTTTTGGCATGCTGCAGCATATACGATAATGCGGCAGATGTGTAGGCCATTGTATCTGTACCGTGAGTAATAACAAATCCGTCATAGGCATCATAATTTTCCTTAACAGCTTCTGCTATTTCCACCCAGTATTCAGGCTGCATATTGGTGCTGTCTATATTCATAAGCGACTGAGTTTCCATCGTGTAATCGTTATCAAGTTTTGATACGTAACTTAATAATTCATCAGCCTTAACTCCGGGAGCCAGCCCATTTTCCCCTTCAACTGAAGCAATCGTTCCCCCAGTTGTCAACATCAATAATTTTTTCATACCATGCACCTCTTCACTGTATCTAAAGATGGGTTGCGAGAAGGTATTCGCTTTTCGCATACTTTTAATGCAATTATAGACACGGAAAATAAAATACGCAAGACATTATTATTCAATTCGCGTACACTTCCTAATACCTATATGATATAATCAGCTCAAGGTGAAAAAGGAGCGGAAGTTCATGAATCTAGATCGTTTAACTGAATTGAGAAAAAAGAAAAATTGGTCGCTTCAATATACAGCTGACCTTCTGGGTATCGCAAAAAGCACATATGCCGGCTACGAGTCAGGCTACCGCCGGCCTTCGCTTGAGGCACTTGCCATGCTGGCTGACCTCTTTGACACAACGTGTGATGAACTTTTGGGCCGCGAGAAACAAAAGCAGACTGCCCCTCAGACCATTGAATTGACCACGTGGAGCAGTCTTGACTTTCACATTTCTGTTGATGGCAAACCGCTGAGTGAAGACGAAATCATCCAACTGATCACCTTTATCCGGACAAAAAGAAAAGTACAGGAGGAACTGAGTTAATTTTTAACTCACGGTATAATTTTTCCGTAAGTTCCTCCTCCTCCGGCTTTCAATTCCAGCTTTCCGGATCTCGCTTTTACAATAAGCGCCGCGGTTTTCGGCGGGACAACGCGAGCCAAATCTTCTTCTGCAGCCTCATGAAGAACAGCCATTTCTGTTCCGAAGGCTTTTTTTAGTTTGTCCAGCGTTTTCGGACCGACACCCGGAACAAATTGCAGCGGGATCTGATGAACATATCGCGGACGCGATACGCGAACTTCAGCCTGATCACTCAATTCACGCAATCTTTCGCTGACTCCCTTGGTAAATCTGGCATTTCCGCAATTCGCGCACGCCGTTTCCCCGCTCACCGCAGGTTCTCCGCACGCTTCACAAGCCGTCTGATAATATTTCCCCAGTAACGGGTCCAAGCCGTAATTTGCGGCAATTGTTCTGTCACCCTGTCCTCTTAATGCAAGAGCAAATTCAGTAAAATCAGCTGACTGTACATATAGTTCATTATATTCTCTGCCGATTTTCCCTAACGAATGCGCATCAGAATTTGTTAAAAAAGGATACTGATTCAATTCAGATACGTAGGAAGCCATGTCTGTATCACAGCTTAACCCAAGCTCCACCGCATCTATCATAGTGGGATCAAAAACCTCGGTTAAGCTTGATTTAACCCCTTTTCCATATAAGCTTTTATGCGGTGTAAAGATATGGGCGGGGATAAACAGCCCGCCCATTTCCTTCACTTTTTTTTGCAGGTTCAAGCCCGTTTCATATATCCGCTGCGAGCTTAAATGAATATTTTTCAGCCGCGCTGACAGCCAGTTTGAAAATTGTTTCATATCAGCCAGCATCGGCAAAAAGACGAGCACATGGATTGGCCCGCTGCAGGCTTCATCATAGATCTCCAGCTCGCTCCCCAACAAAAGAGTCGTGCTGCGGTAGCGAATCCCACCGCCGTCAAGCTCGCTATATTTTCCGGATGAAATGCCTTCCTCAAGCTCCAGGATGACTTCCGGAGAATGACAGTCGATAATACCAAGAAGTTCAATCCCTTTATGTTCACTGGCTTCAACCAAAATTCGGTCCAGCGTCAGTGTTTTGGCGCCTGTTATTTTGACAGCCCTTCCCGTAAAGGTCCGGCCGATATGAATGTGCAAGTCCGCGTAAATCTTTTTCATTTTTGTGCTTGGAGCGCTTCTTTCAGTTGAAGATACTGAATCGCATAGGCTGTTTTAGCATCATATACTTCACGCGATTCAACCAGCTTCAGCGCCTCTTCAAGCGTCACCTCCATCACTTCAACAAACTCGTCCTCATCAAGCTCCCGTTTTTCTTCGAGTGCAGAAAGCTCTTCAGCAAGAAACACGTGAACAATTTCATCAGCAAAGCCAGGCGATGTATAAAACGCAGTGATTTTTGTCAGTTTTTTCGCTGTATAACCCGTTTCCTCTTCAAGCTCCCGAAGTGCCGTATACTCCGGCTCCTCCCCTTTTTCAAGCTTGCCGGCTGGAATTTCAACGATCGTCCGCTCAAGCGGCTTACGGAATTGTTTCACCATGACGATTTTCCCTTCATCCGTGACAGCTAATATCGCTACAGCTCCAGGGTGTTTCACAATTTCACGTTTACTCGCTTTGCCGTTTGGCAATTCTACGTCCTCTACATAAAGATCAATGACTTTACCTGAAAAAATTTGTTCTTTGGCAATTGTTTTTTCTTCTAATGGTTTCATTTCTCCATCTCCCGTTCTGTCTCTATATGATGCCCCATACATTTTATCATACTAGAGAAAAGGGGGCTTCTTCTTGAAAGTGTACCGCCTGCCAAAAGGTGTTGTCTTAGTCGGAAAAGCATGGGAGATTCGGGCGAAGTTAAAGGAGTACGGACGCACATTCCAATATGTGAAAGATTGGGTCTCTAAGCCGTAAAAGTTGAAACTTAAGCTCCTTTATATTACGGTCAATACAAAGCCTAAAAAAAGGAGTGTGCACATGAGAAAGCGCAAACTGGGTACATCTGATTTAGAAATAAGCGAAGTCGGACTCGGCTGTATGTCTCTTGGAACTGACAAAAACAAAGCCTTGTCCATCCTGGATGAAGCCATCGAGCTTGGGATCAACTATTTGGACACAGCAGATTTGTATGACCGCGGACGCAACGAAGAAATCGTCGGTGATGCGATCCAAAACAGACGCCAGGATATTATTTTGGCAACGAAAGCGGGAAACCGCTGGAATGACGAAAGCGAAGGCTGGTATTGGGACCCTTCAAAAGCTTACATAAAAGAAGCAGTAAAAAAGAGCCTTGAGCGGCTGAAAACGGATTATATCGACCTTTATCAGCTTCACGGCGGTACGATAGAGGACAACATTGATGAAACAATTGAAGCGTTTGAGGAATTAAAACAAGAAGGCGTGATCCGTTACTACGGCATTTCTTCTATCCGCCCGAATGTGATCAAAGAATATGTAAAAAAATCAAACATCGTCAGTATTATGATGCAATACAGCCTGTTTGACAGACGCCCTGAGGAATGGCTCCCGCTTTTAGAGGAACATCACATCAGCGTTGTCGCCAGAGGTCCGGTTGCCAAAGGGCTCTTAACTGAAAAACCGCTTGAACAAGCGGCGGACAGCATTAAACAAAAGGGATACCTGTCCTATTCGTTTGAGGAATTAACACATGCCCTCAAGGCGATGGAGAATGTTGCTCCCGATCTTTCCATGACAGAAAAATCACTGCAGTATCTATTAGCACAGCCGGCTGTCGCCTCAGTAATTACAGGCGCCAGTAAGATTGAGCAGTTACGTGAAAACGTTCAGGCAGCAAACGCACGGCGTTTAAGCGAAGAGGAAATCAAAGCGCTCCAATCTCATACGAAACAAGACGTTTACGAAGCGCACCGCTCATAACAGAAAAACCAGCACCCTGTATGAGTGCTGGTTTATTTATATTGATGCCAATCCATTTGGCTTTCATTAAGGAGTTCTTCAAAGCTTTTGTTTTTTTCGATCTCTTTTTTCTTTCTGATCTGTTCTGCTTTTTCTCTTTCCTGCCTCTTTTCATCCTCTTCCTTCAATTGGCTCTTCATCTCCATAAGCTTTGCTTTGATGTCGGATTGAAGGTCGTCTTTTAACTGGTGTTTGTCAGCGGATTTTTGTTTTTTCATGTACGCTTCCCCCGTATTTTGTTTTGAGGCCAGTTTATCACGGAGCATACAGACTGAACAAGCGGACTCTCTTCTGAAAACTTTTTTGATCAGCACAGCACTGTTTAGGTATAATGATTTCAAATATAAATTTCCTGTATTTAGTTGAAAGGTGCTGTGACTTTTGAAGAAAATCCTTTTGGCCATTGGCGCTCTCTTAACCGCTGTTATTGCAATCGGAGTTGTTTTTTCAAATATAATTCTGTTTATCAGGAAAAAGACAGATGAAGACATTATCAAAAGAGAGACAGACGACGGACATGATGTGTTTGAATCATTTGAACGAATGGAGAAAACCGCTTTTGTGATACCATCCGCTTACGGGTATGATATAAAAGGATACCATGTCGCACCGCATGACACACCAAACACCATCATCATCTGTCACGGGGTGACGATGAATGTGCTGAATTCTCTTAAATATATGCATTTATTTCTTGATCTTGGCTGGAATGTGATTGTTTATGACCATCGCCGGCACGGACAAAGCGGCGGAAAGACGACTAGCTACGGGTTTTATGAAAAGGATGATCTCAGCGAGGTTGTCAGCTGGGTCAAGAACAAAACAGATCATCGCGGATTGATCGGAATTCACGGTGAATCAATGGGAGCTGCGACTGCCCTGCTTTACGCTGGTGAACACTGTGATGATGGCGCTGATTTTTATATTGCCGATTGCCCATTCGCACGTTTTGATGAACAGCTTGCCTATCGGCTGAAAGCGGAATACAGGCTCCCGGCTTGGCCGCTGCTCCCCATCACCGACTTCTTTTTAAAGCTGAGGGGCGGCTATCGCGCACGCGAAGTTTCTCCGCTTGCTGTCATTGATAAAATTGAAAAACCGGTCCTCTTTATTCACAGTAAGGATGATGACTATATTCCGGTTTCTTCAACCGAACGTTTGTATGAAAAGAAACCCGGACTGAAGACGCTGTATATTGCCGAGAACGGTGAACACGCCATGTCGTATACAAAAAACCGGGACACATACCGAAAAACGGTGAAGGAGTTTTTAGATAAAATGAAAGATTCAACAGAATAAAAAAGCGAAAGGCCCCTTCGGCTCTTTCGCTTTTTCCATTTCATAAAACGTCGGTAATGCCATCCATATTTTCTCTGATCCATTCAATCGCAAGATCTATCGTTGTAAACTCCTGCGTTTCGAATGTCATTTCATCCTGCAATAGCCAAACATCTTTCTTGATGGATTCTGCTCCTCCGATTGACCAGTGGAGCAAGGTATAGGGATGGTTTTGATTCAGGAAGGATACCCACGTTTTATTCTGTGCTGTGTTCTTCATTGACTTCAGCTTTTGTTCCACGTTTCGTGTCTCCCTACTTTACTAATATGCTCATTCTGGGGCTGAGCATTTCAGCCGGGCTTTTCAGCGCCAGCGTTTTGGCTTTTTCATTGTAATCGATCGTCATTTGATCGTCAAAAAACACTTTTTGCGACGATTGGATATAAAGCGGGATGCCGTTCGTTTCCAGCTGCTCGCACTGTCCTGTTAATTCTTCTGCCAGCCAGATTGTCGGTACACCGCTTACCGCGCAGCCGCATCCTTCTGCATCGTAACGAAGCTGGGCTTTTTTTCCCGGGTTGGCGTCAAACGCCTGCTGCAGTGCCTGTTTTGCTGCATCTGTCACATGTATGTTCATAAGGTGAGACCCCCGTTTTCATCATTTTCGCTATTGTAGCATACAACGCTTCCATTCGCATTGTTTCTGCCCTCTTTCCAGCGCTTTGCATTTTCTTCTGCAGTCTTGATCCAATCGTCTTTCCCTTGTATGTACTGATGGATGCTGTCCGGATGCTGGGCCGCCAGCCGTTTTTTGAGAACGGCGTATTCTTTCGCTACTTCTGGATGAGCCCGGAGATAATCTCTGAATAACAGATGCCTTTTTATTGCAGGATTCCCTTTTTCGTACATATGGACATGATGAGTGCGTTTATTTCCGCCCTTTTGGAAATAACGCCTGCCATCTATGCCGTTTTCTCCTTTCGGTGTATAGCCGATTGACTTCATTTGTGTATCATATTGGCTCACAGCTTCAATGCTTCTGACTTCAATTAACATATCAATGATTGGCTTTGCCGCCATATCCGGTATCGATGTGCTTCCGATATGATGAACAGCAATGATCTCCGGTCCAAACACAAGCTTCAGCCGCTCCTTTTCTTCACTGAAAAGTTCCGCCCATTTTTCATTGTAGTGAACGACTTTAACATTTCTTTTCGGATACAAATAAAAGACAGACAGCAAAAGATCCTCCGTCGCTTTCACAGTTTCGACCTTTTGAAATCCCGCCTGTGTATAGAGCGACACGGCTGGTTTATTTTTCTCGGCTGTGACTACCTCGATTTTCTCAGCGTCTTCGTTTTGAGCAATGACAAATTGCAGAAGTGCTCGTCCAATCCCTTTTCTGAAACCATCGGGATGCACAACAAGCCTGCAAATCGTTAGATCATGCATGTTTTTCTCATATGAAATGACACCGATCAGTCTGCCGTCTTTCCGATATCCCGCAAACTGTTCATGGGATGCTTGAATATCTTTTGCCTTCTCTTGTAAGGTGGGAATACCGTCAAAACCGATTAGCTCTGCTTCTTTTATGTAGGCGGGCTGCTGTACGGCAATAATCTCACGCGCTGTGATGTCTTCCTTATGCTGAAGAAATTCAATCATTCGTGATCTCCTGAAAACAGCCGCTGCCTCTCGACTTTTGTGACGCGGACTGCATACGACTCGTACCAAACGCTTTTTCCTTTTTCTTTTGCCGCTTGATGTTCAGTGTGATGCTTCCAGTGGTTAATTGCGTTCATACTGTCCCAGTAGGAAACCGTTATGCCTCTTCCATCCGCTTCACGAACGCTTTCGACGCCTAAAAATCCGGGCTGACCCGCCGCAAGTGATACCATCCGTTCCGCTGTTTCTCCATATCCTGTATCATTTTCACTTTTGACAGAAGAAAAAATGACCGCATAGTAAGGAGGCTCAGGTGTTTTTGATAAAAAATCCATCATATTTCTCCCCTCATATGTTTTTGACAAACAGTACCCTGTCTTGGCCCGGGCCATCGTAGTTTGCAAACACTGAGATACCATTTACCGTTTTGGTGCCCTTTTCAATGTCAAAACCCAATTTTGTGTGATACGCGATTGATACCTTATTCACCGGTGAAGTGACACACTTTACCCGGGTGCAGCCTCTTTGTTTTACTGTTTCAATAAATACATCGTATAATTGTTTACCAATTTGCATTTTTCTGAAATCCGGATGCACACCGGAAAAATGGATGTATGCCGTTCCAGGGTCCGATTGCGATTGAAATCCGATTAAAAATCCGGTCATGCTGTTATGTTCAGATGTGATAAAGCTTGTATCCTGAAAATGCTCAAAAAATAATCTCGGCAATTTTTCTTTCAGCTGTCTGCCGCCCCACCATTCATTCATTACAGACGTTACCATTTCATAATCTGAAGACGTGATTGTTCGAATATCCATTACGATTTGATCTCCCTCCGTCTGGCAAAACGAATGTCAGCTCTTTTTTTCTCACAATATAAAAATTATATTTTGCCTGACTGGAATTGTAAATGCCTTCTTTCCTGTATCATACGTTTCCAGACTGCCGAGGGAACAATGTTTGATATTTTTACACATATTTCTCCCCCCAGTGCAGGAGGGAGAGACTTCACAGCACAATATCAAGCACTTGATCAAGCTTCAGCTTATACAGCTGATCCTCGTCTCCTTTTATCCATACTGTTTTTTCAAACTCTTCATACCGGCAGATTTTTCCGGTGCAGCGGACAATTTCACCGTCCTGAAAGCAGCTGACAGTGATATCCTGAGCAAACTCCATCGCGGCGCAAAGCGTTTGATTCATCTCCTCCAGCTTATCAGGATCAAGGATCGGCTTTGGCAGCTTCTGTTTATGGCGCTTTCTCTCAAGCAGGCTTTGTTTATGTTCCGGCAGAAACATTCTGCTTCCTTCCCACAGCAGGTTGCCTCTTTTTAAATGGTCGTTCATTTATAGTGACCTCCTATTTTAGCCGCACGTTCAAATGCCTGGCCTGCCGCTGTCAGTGACGCCGCCCGGATGATGGCTGTGTCGCCGAACCGGTTCTTAATGCCGTCCATCACATAGCCGAGGCTCATTTTCTTTGCATAATCCTGAAATAAATTGAGCTGCCATATGTCATCAGATGAGAGCTGAGACAGATTGACCCCGAGGCGGCGGACAGGCTTCCCGTCCCAAAACGTAAGAAACAGCCGGCATACAGCCTCATATACATCCTGCGTAGAATTAGTCGGCTCCGCCAGCTTCACTTGCCGGTTGAAGCCCGTCGGCCAATCAAAATCAGCCCCCCGGCAGCTCACTGACACCGTCTGCCCCATTACTCCGGCGTTTCGGCTTCTCCTGCACACTTCTTCACTCAGCTCCAGCAGCACGACTTTGATT
Source organism: Bacillus sp. SN1 (assembly GCF_002796895.1). Lineage (NCBI taxonomy): Bacteria > Bacillati > Bacillota > Bacilli > Caryophanales > Bacillaceae > Bacillus > Bacillus sp. SN1. Next base: position 189,693 of record NZ_PHIE01000001.1, on the reverse strand, counting down.
TCTTTGTCAAAGTGTTCGTAGTCTTTTGGGAGAGTCATTCCATGGCCAATCGCCTTTTGCCCGTCCAGAGATGAAGTTGATACAGGGGAATAGTCGATCCCGTTCGCCGTCATCCACAGCACGTGGCCGTTAATGCCCCATTTCTTTTTTAAAAGATCGAGCGGAAAAGCCGCGAGCCCGCCGATCGTACTGATGCCCATTCGGTTTAAATGATGCTTCATGCGGCTCCCGACGCCAAACATGCTGCCCACCGGGAGCGGCCACATATCAGTTTTCATATTTTCTTTCGTTAAAGTAAAAATACCGTTCTTATTCTTTTTGGCAAAATTGTCGCATGCGATTTTGGCTAGCGCTTTATTAGGACCGATTCCGACCCGCGCATAAACGCCGATCTCCCGCATGATTCTGCCCTGAATGCTTGTCGCGATCTCCTCCGGCGTCCCAAACAGCTTCTGGCTGCCTGTAATGTCCATGAATTGTTCATCGATGGAATACGGCTCCACAAGGTCTGTATATTCCTCTAGAATGGCCGTGATTTGTAGTGATACATCAATATACCGCTGCATACGGGGCCGGAGCACAACAGCTTCAGGACACTTTTCCTGCGCCTCCCACAGCCGTGAAGCATTCGCCACCCCCTTTTGTTTCGCCAGCGGGCAGGCAGCCAATACGACTCCGCCTCTTCTTTCAGGATCACCCGAAACAATGACGGGCCTATTTTTCAAATGTGGATTTTCCGCTTTCTCTACAGATGCATAAAACGATTGCATGTCAACGAGAAAAATCACTTTTTCTTTCATCATACACACCTCTAAAAAAGAACTTATGTTCGCTTTTTCTATTATATGCGAAAATATGTTCGTTTTATACTGGTAAATGATTCTTGTCTGACAGAAAATATGATCCAAGGGTGTGAGAGAAGAAAAACATTTAGTAGAATAAAAGCGAAGCATAAAGATAGGAGAGTCATAATGGAGAAATTTGTTGAAAAAATGATGGGGCAGGCACTGCGTCAATACGGCAGAAATGTTGCCATAGATCCGTTAAGCCCATACGAAAAACAAAGCCTGAAAGCCGCCTTAGAAGAGAGACGGAATGAAGAACCCGATGAGGATCTGCATGCACATATAGAAGATATCATTTATGACTATGTCACAAATCAAGGACTGTTCTCTTAAACGCTGGCCAAAAGAAAACAGAGGCGCACAGCGCCTCAATCAGACTGTCAGTTCTTTCAGCCGCTGATGCGGCTTCCCTTTGAAAACACCGCCGTGATAACAAATAACAGTCTCAAGCGTGTCATACTGCAGAAAAGCTTGTAGAGAAAGAAAAGCAGGCTTTTCTCACGCTCCATAGATTGATATGGCCTGACAATCCCGGCGTAAAAATCACCCGAATGCCCCTCAAAATAAGGAAGCCGCTCCAGTTCGCGTAAATCTTAATCTCATGTCCGGCATCAATGAACATTTTCGGAACTTGATCCACATCATGATGGGTTAAAATCACTGCCTTTAATGTTTCAAACGGACCTCCGTATTCTTCCATGCCCTGCCGAATCGCTTTAAAATGTCTCGGCATTCCAGCATCAATTAATATTGTGCTTTTACCCCAGATAAGCGTCAGACATATCGTCATTTTCCTTCCGAATGCTTTAACCTCAATTTCAATAATGTCCACACATGGTAAAATGTCAATAACAAAATATTTTGAATTATCCATTGGAGAAGGGAATTTTTTCATATATGATAGAAAAAGATTCTTACATACGGGAGAGAATACGATTTATGAAGAAATGGAAAAATATCCACCCGATCAGCTGGACAATTATAATCGGAACCATTTTCGGCAGAATGGCCACATCGATGAGTATCCCTTTTTTAGCGATTTATTTAACAGCCGTCCAAGGCGCATCAGCGTCCTATGCAGGGCTGGTCATTGCCGCAAGCTCATCAGTCGGCATCCTTGCAAGCTTTTACGGCGGATATATCTCGGACAAATTTGGCAGAAAAAACATGATGCTTGTGTCCATTTTCGGCTGGATGCTGGTATTTGCAGGATTTGCAGCGGCATCTCATCTCTGGGTGTTTTTTGTGGTAAACGCATTAAACGGTCTTTGCAAATCACTGTTTGAGCCAGCTTCAAAGGCTTTGCTGTCTGATATGGCAGAAGAAAAAAACAGACTGCTTGTTTTCAATTTACGCTATGCAGCTATTAATATCGGCGTTGTCTTCGGACCGGTACTCGGCCTGTATTTCGGCTCATCGCAATCGACCGCACCCTTTTTGGTGCCCGCAGTCATTTACGGACTATACGGACTCGTGCTTGCCATCCAATTTAAAAAACATCCATCCTCATCAGCATCAGGCCAATCCCGAAATATGAGCGTGCGGGAAGCATTTATGGTGACGCAAAAGGATCATCTTTTTACAATTGCTTTGGTCGGCATTACGCTATGCACCTTCGGCTACTCACAATTCAGTTCAACATTTCCGCAGTATATGGCGCAGAACCCCTTGATCGGCAATGGAACGAAGCTGTACGGGTTGATGCTGACATTAAACGCAATCGTTGTGTTGGCAACGCAGTTTCCCATCGTCCATTTTGCAAAACATTTTTCGCCGCTTCGCTCCCTGATGCTCGGTAATGTGATGGTTAGTATCAGCATGGCCATTTTCACCATATCACACGGTGTTTCATCACTTGTTATAATCGTGGTTACATTTACAATCGGCGAAGTGCTTTTATTCTCTATGATGGATTTGTTTGTAGACCAGATTGCAAAACCAGGATTAAAAGGCACTTATTTCGGGGCAATCGGTTTTTCACAGCTCGGAAATGTCATCGGCCCCTGGGTCGGGGGTATATGTATAGACCTATTTGGCGCTGGCCGGCCGATTTTTATTTTTTCTGTCCTGAGCGGCATCACCCTGCTCGGTCTGCCATTTTTAGCGTTTGCCTATCGGCAGATGAAAACGGAAATGACAAAACACCGGTCCGCGCTGGAAAAGCCGCTTTAAACAAAAAAACGGGAGAGAACCAATCTCTCCCGCAAAAATGAAGTGATGAACATGAATATAGGTGATGTGATGTTTCAGCTTTTCGTATTTATCGTGTTTGCCGCTGTCATCTTTGCAGCTGTTACAGGCTTCAAGTATGCGAAGAACCGAAAAGCGCAGCTGAATCGCATTGAGAAAAAGCTTAACAGCAGCCTATCCGAAGATCACGACTAACCGCTTGGGGCAACGAGCTCTATCTTAATCCGGTCAGGATCCTCACAATAAACTGCATAATGCCCGTCTCCTCCGGCAAAAGGATGCCGATCTCGGTACAACACACGATAGCCTTTTGTCGTCAGTTTTTCGGTCATCAGGTCGACTTGAAGCTTGGATTCAGCGTGAAATGCGAGATGATTCAGCCCGACACGGCATCTATGGTATTCAGGCTCCAGAAATTGCTCTTTTGCCTGCACAATCACAAGGTAAAAACGATCTTTCTTCCAGCTGATGCCTGAGCTCCATTTTTGATACTCTTTATAGCCAAGTTCTGTTAAGAACCATCCCCAAAACCGGCCAGACGCCTCCAAATCAGAGACATACAGTTCAATATGATGCACGATATCACACCCGCCTTACCAGCACTTCTTCAACCTTATGCCCGTCTCCCTTACGCAAAATGAGATCTGACCTGAATTTAGTCGGCAAGATATTTTCATATAAATTCGGCCGGTTGACACTCTCCCAAATCGAGGTCGCCATCTCGTCAGCCTCCTGATCAGACAAGTCTTTAAATTTATGAAAATAAGAATCGGGATTTTGAAAAGCTGTTTCCCGAAGCAGACGAAAACGCTCTAAATACCAAGTGAAAATCCGGCTTTCTTCCGCATCCACATAAATCGAAAAATCAAAGAAATCGGAAACAAATATACGCGGATTTTCCCGGTCATCCTCCAAGGTGGGCGACTGAAGAACATTAATACCTTCAATAATCACAATATCGGCCTGTTCTACAACCTCGAACACACCTTCCTCGCGGTCATAGGTGAGATGGGAATATACCGGAGCCTTTACTCTGTCTTTTCCTGATTTTAAGTCATTCAAAAATTCGAGCAGCGCCTTTACGTCATAGCTTTCGGGAAACCCTTTTCGTGACATCATATTTTTCTTTTTCAGCTCGGCAGTAGGAAATAAAAAACCATCTGTCGTGATAAGGCTCACTTTAGGACGGTCCGGCAAACGCGAAAGCAGCTTCTGCAATATCCGCGCCGTCGTGCTTTTCCCGACTGCCACACTGCCGGCGATGCCGATAATAAACGGAATTTTGGCTGAATGAGGGTGCTTTAAAAAAACATTGACATGCTTATTGCGTTCGGCCGCAGACTTAACATGCAAATGAAGCAGGCGAACAAGCGGAATATAAATCGTTTCCACTTCTTCAACAGATAGATAATCATTCAGCCCTTCCACGGCTTTTGCCTCTTCTTCAGAAACGGCAATCGACAAATGCCCCCCAAAACCAGACCAAGACTCACGATTGTGCTTTGTATATAAAGTATGTAAGTTAAGCTCTTTATTTTTCACTGTTTACACCTGACTCTCTGAAGGTTAAAACCCTTACAAAGATTGTAACGGAAAACCCTTTCACTGTCTGCTTATTTTTTCAGCAAATCCGCACCGATTCGGTTATACGCGGCCATTTCTTCTTTTGGAACCATGCTTCCTCCCGTTCCCCAGACGACATGTACGGCATGTTCCATGTTATATTTCTGACTATAACGCCTTCCCTCTTCTGTCGAAAAAAGCTGAATCAGCCCGAACATGCCGGCAAGACCAGAGGGCTCTAAATATTTATTTTCAGATACAGCCAGCATATGAAGGAAGGTATAAAGCGTATTGTCCTTTACCGTATAACAGCCGCTCAGAAGAGGTTCGATCAGCTTGCCGACAAATCCTGACGGCCTCCCTACGGCAAGCCCGTCAGCAGCCGTCCGATTATCCAGGCCGATATCCTGGACAGAAATCTTCTCGTGAAGGCCGGAATAAAGCCCCAACAGCATACACGGTGAATGAGTCGGCTCCCCGAAAAACACATGAACATGGTCTCCATATAAAAGCTTCAGCCCGAATGCCACACCACCCGGCCCTCCGCCGACGCCGCACGGCAGATACACAAACAGCGGCGTCTCAAGACTCGGTTGTATATTCATACAGTCAAGCTGGGTTTTTAATCGGCTTGCAGCAACAGCATATCCTAAGAACAGCTGACGGGAATGTTCATCATCAATGAAATAACAGAATGGATCTTGTTCCGCCTGTCGTCTCCCTTCTTTCACCGCTTCACTGTAATCTGATTCATACTCCATGACGGTGACACCCTTTTGGCGAAGGAGATCCTTTTTCCACTGCTTAGCATCGGCGGACATATGCACTGTCACACGAAACCCGAGTTTGGCACCGATGATGCCGATGCTTAACCCCAGATTTCCTGTCGAACCCACAGCAATCGAATAGCGCGAGAAAAACGCGGCAAACCGCTCTTCATGTAAGATGCGGTAATCATCGGTTTCCTGAAGCATTCCTTCTTGAAGTGCCAGCTTTTCAGCATGCTTCAGTACTTCATAAATCCCGCCCCGCGCTTTAATCGACCCTGAAATCGGAAGCTCATGGTCGCACTTTAAAAGCCATCTTCCCGGAAATGGCTGCTTGTATGCCGCTTCCAGATTTTCCTTCATATGCTGCATCTCAAAAAGCGGAGACTCGATCATTCCTTTGGCATCTTTCGTCTCAGGAAACACCTCAGCAATATAAGGAGCAAACCGCCGCAGCCTTTTTTCCGCCTCTGCTATCTCACTTTCCCACTCATCTGCATCGAATAACGGGCCCTCTTTCTTGCCCGGATTTGCCCAGAATACAGGCTCTGCATCAATCAGTTTCTGAATAAACGGATCTTTGAGCAGAACATGAAGGGCTTCTTGATTGATTGACATCCAATGGTTTCTCCCTTCCTCTATAAAAACTGCCTGTGACTATGCCAACAAACCAACTCGCTACAGGCAGTTCCATCGTTATTTTTTCATAAGTACCCGTCCTGCCAGCTTTTCAACGAGAGCTGGAAACAACTGATACAGCTTGGTGCCGGCATTCATTAAACGCGGAAGATTGATCTCCCGTTTGTTGGTTAAAATAGCAGCTGTAATTTGAGCTGCCACGTCATCAGGATCAAGCATCCACCGGCCTACATTTTTGACGTAGTCCCCGTCTTTATCAGCAATGGAAAAAAAGTCCGTCTGAATCGGTCCCGGATTGACTGTTGTCACATAAATGCCGGTTCCCGCCAGCTCCATCCGCAAAGCGTTTGAGTAGCCGAGCACGGCATGTTTTGTCGCAGAGTAAAGGCTCGACTTCGGTGTTGCAATTTTCCCTGCTTGAGAAGCGATGTTGATGATATGGCCCTTTTTTTGCTCAAGCATATGCGGAAGCACCGCTTTTGTACAGGCGATCAAGCCGAAGACATTCACATCAAACATCGCTTTCATGTCATCCAGTGTCGAGTCTAAAACCGTTTCAAATATACCGAAACCCGCATTGTTGATCAGTACATCAACCGAGCCGATCTGATTGCGGACACGGTCGATATCCTCTAGGCGGCCGACATCCAGAGGAAAAATCTCACACTGTCCGCTCCATTCCTCGGTTATTTTCCTTTTGATTTCAATCAAACGATCCTCACGTCTTGCCGACAGCAGGACATGGGCTCCTTCAGCAGCGCATAAATATGCAATTCTTTCACCAAGCCCTCCTGAAGCGCCGGTTATCCAAATCCGCTTTCCCGCTATATGTTTCATCCATTTCACCTCTTCATTGTTCTAAAGTATGCAGCATTTCCTTCCCAATATGACGTGATGGCTTCTTCAGCCGCCAACACATCAAGATGCCCTGCTGTTTCTGACATCGTTAAAAATAATTCCTTTTCATACACAGCAGGAAAAAGCTGCTGGCAGACCTGAAAAGCAGTCATCGGCTTTTCATCCAGCATGCCCCGCACATCCTCCGTCCTGTTCCTCTGTTTGTCAAAACGCTTCTCAATCAGCGCCTGAACGCTGGTGATTGTCTCGCCGTGACCGGGAAACACGATTGTTGGATCAAGTTCAGACAGCCTTCCCAACGACCGCTGATAATCGACTAAAGGCTTTGACCTTATGTCTCCCGCTTTCGGCGCTTCCAGAATCGGGTTAGACGAGCTGTTGGCCAGCAGAAGATCGCCGCCAAGCATTCTCCCGCTTTTTTCATGGAAAAGAACGATATGCGATTCAGCATGTCCAGGCATCTCCAAAACCGACCAGCCCTCAAGCCCATCAATACTCATACCTTCTCTGACTGTTTTCGTCAGGGATCTCGTACAGGAAAATGCGTACGCGGACCGAATGAGCTTTTCCGCCTTCCCCGTATCAAAAGGAACGCCTAATTCTGGCAGCAGCTTTTGAAAAAAACGTTTTTGCCAATCCATAAAAGCCTGATCTCGACTGATATAAGGTTCGTTAAACGGATGTCCGATCACTTCGATTTCATCAGAAAAGACATCAAGCAGGCCTGCATGATCAGCGTGATGGTGAGTCAGTACAACCTGCTCGATATCTGACATTTTCACATTTACAGCGCCAAGCTGCTCTTGAAGGGCTCTGACAGCCTCCTTTGTATTCGGCCCGGCATCGATAAGTGTCAGCGCATCACCTTTTATTAGGTAAACGAGAACATCGCCGACAGCAAATGGCGTCGGGACGCGGATCGCAATTACATCTGCAGTTGTCATCCTTTTGCTCCTTGTCTTCATTCATTATTCATATTTTAGCTTTTTCTCGGTCTTGTGTCATTATTGCCGAATGAGAACGGCCCTTTTTGAAAAAGCTATTGACATTAGCTTGTCCGCCATTGCATAATGAACAACAAACTAAAACGAGAACCATTGGAACGCTATGACGAGGAATAGTATACAAGACAATGGCCAAAGAGAGCGATATCCCCGGCTGAAAGGTATTGCGGCCCGCTTGTTTGTAGAACCTGCCCTCAGAGCGGTTAGGAAAACCTAAACGTTTCCCGCGTTACGGGATTTGAGCTGAGCACAATCTGTGCTAATGAGGGTGGTACCGCGAACCTTTTCGTCCTTTACGTGATGAAAAGGTTTTTTGTTGTTCTGATAGAAGGAGGATATCAATGAAAAAGATAGGATTTGTCGGCGCCGGGTCCATGGCAGAAGCAATGATCAACGGTATTTTGCAAAGCGGCATCACAAAACCAGAACATATCTATATCACAAACCGCTCAAATGATGAGCGTCTGATTGAATTAAAGGAAACGTACGGCGTGCGTCCATGCAGAGATAAAAATGAGTTTTTCACTCAAACCGATCTCATCATCCTCGCTTTTAAACCGAAGGACGCGGCGGAAAGCATTGACAGCATCCGTTCGTATCTCAAGGACCAGCTTGTGATTTCAGTGCTTGCAGGCCTTACCATCGAAGCCATTCAGCACTATTTTGGCAGAAAGCTCGCGGTCATTCGCGTCATGCCTAATACATCAGCAGCCATCAGAAAATCAGCAACCGGATTTTCTGTAAGCGCTGAAGCAAGCCAGGATGATATCACCGCAGCAAAGGCTTTATTGGAAACAATCGGTCATGCCACACTGGTTGAGGAACGGCATCTTGATGCTGTCACAGCGATCGCCGGCAGCGGTCCGGCCTACGTGTACCGTTATATTGAGGCAATGGAAAAAGCGGCGCAGAAAGTAGGATTGGATGAGGAAACAGCAAAAGCACTCATTTTGCAGACAATGGCAGGGGCAACAGATATGCTCCTTCAAAGCGGCAAACAGCCCGCACAGCTCCGCAAGGAAATTACAAGCCCGGGAGGCACAACAGAGGCAGGTCTTCGTGCTTTACAGAACTCCCGCTTTGAAGAAGCAATTATTCACTGTATTGAAGAAACCGCTAAACGCAGCGCGGAGCTCAAAGAGCAGTTCGCCGGTGCTGCCTTAGAGAGGCATTCATAGATGTAAGCAAGACAGAAGGCACAATGCCATCTGTCTTTTGTTTTTCCTAAAACAGCTTGCCGGCAGTTTCTGATTGTTTTAATAGCGCGGAGATCGTAAACGAAAGCAGGTCGGGAAGCACTTCAAAGGAATAAGGCAAATACAGTCTTTCCGTCCATTTGTGCGGGTCTTTTCCAGCCGGGCCGACATTTAAAACCGGTACATATAAAGCCTGGTCTTTGCCGCTTGGCAGCGAATATCCTCTGTTAAAGAGCGGCATATTGCTTGTGTATGCATCAACCTCCTGCTTTCCGAGCTGCAGATAGCTTAAGTCTGAAAGTCCTGGGAAGTACTGAACCTCCCGTAATGCAATGCCGTATCTGTCAGCCGCATAATGCATAAGCTGGTCAGCTGTATTCCTGATCAATTGATCGTCCTTTGAAGAAACAGCCGGATAAAACGGCGGACTGTAAAAAAGAACAATAAGCGGCGCATCCTCCTTACAAAGCGCAGCAAGCTCAGATACAATTTTCGTCGAAAAATCCCTGTCTCCAAGATCTCCCCTGTTGGCAAAGGCATAATTCAGAACCCGCTCGGTTTCAGAATTTCCAGCACGCTTTTTCGCACGCGCGATCAGCTCATCAAATGTCAAAACAGAGACAGCGCGTTCCATCGGCGTAAATGACTCAAATTGCTGAAAATCCTGTGTTTTCTTTCGAATGTTCGCAGTTATTTCCTCCGCCGCCTGTTCGGCGGTTTTAAGCAGCATCTGATGCAGTGCACTGGCCGATCGTTTCATTGACAGCACATTAAATAACGTGACAGCTGTATGCGGTGTCTGAACAGAATACGCCTCTTTCAAGTCCTTTTGCATTAAGTTTACCGGCGGCGGAGTGACTTCACCATCAACCTTTTCGCAATAATCCGCATTCAGCTCAAGCAAGCGGTTAATCTCAGATACCATTAAATTTGCATTTATGCCTGAAAACGGCTCTCCGACATGAGTTTCAATCCCCTTGCAGAAAAATCCCGCAAGCACCTTGCCAATGCTTCCTGAGTAAAAATATTGCTGCTGGTCGCCGGGAAATTTTTCAAACATCGGTTCAGCATTCAGGCAAGCTGTTAATGTAATATCATACTTTTTCTCCATTTCCTTCAGTACAGGAACCGCTTCAATCATGCCTCTTGAATTAACTTCCTCGTCAGGAACCGTAATCAAAAGCAGATTGCCTTCAAATTGGCCGTTCATTGCCCGCTCCAGCATCGACAGCTGAACCGCAAGCCCCGCTTTCATATCCATCGTCCCTCTTCCGAACAGCCAGTCACCGCTTTCAGCGTCTGTTCTGACACGCTCCGGAAGCAGCTCTTTTTTCTCTAAAAAGGAGCTCAACAGCTCAGCAGGCTTACATGCCATATGTTTGAATTCTCCGTAATCCTCTATGTCCACGACATCAAAATGACTCAGCAAAAGCACTGTCTTTTTGACATTCTTCTTTTTGACAAGAGCCGTAAGAAAGGATCTGCCGTCGTCCATCGTATGAAGTGTTACATCATCTGGATGTTTTTGAAAATAAGGCATGTCCTTCAAAATAAAATAAAGATATTCTGCAAGCGCTGCCTCTCCCTTCGAACCGGTGATGCTTTCGTATTGCACAAGAGAAGTTAAAAGGGTCAGCAATTCGTCCTTCGTCTGCCAATTCATCGATTTCCGCCCCTCCTATGTATAAAAACGCTTCTAGCTTGAAAAATAAGATGATTCCCTGTCTATTATACAGAAATGTTTGACAAAAACGGATCTTTTGAGCAGTTTATATGACGGGAAAGAAATGACTTGATATAATCAATCTCTAAAAACCTTACGGGAGGCGAAAGAAATGGCCAGAAAATTATTCACACCTATTACAATTAAAGATATGACGTTAAAAAACCGCATCGTCATGTCGCCAATGTGCATGTATTCTTCTTATGAAAAGGATGGAAAATTAACGCCGTTCCACATGGCACATTACATATCTCGCGCAATCGGCCAGGTCGGGCTGATTATTGTGGAGGCATCAGCGGTTAATCCTCAAGGACGAATTACAGACCAAGACTTAGGGATTTGGAGCGACGAGCATATCGAAGGCTTTGCCAAATTGACTGATCAGGTCAAAGAACAGGGGTCAAAAATCGGCATTCAGCTTGCCCATGCCGGACGTAAAGCAGAGCTTGAAGGAGATATTTTCGCTCCATCTGCGATTGCGTTTGACGAACAATCAGCAACACCTGTAGAAATGTCAGCAGAAAAAGTAAAAGAAACGATCCAGGAATTCAAACAAGCGGCAGCCCGCGCAAAAGAAGCCGGCTTTGATGTGATTGAAATTCATGCGGCGCACGGATACTTAATTCACGAATTTTTATCTCCGCTATCCAACCATCGTACAGATGAATACGGCGGCTCACCAGAAAACCGCTATCGTTTCTTACGAGAAATCATCGATGAAGTCAAACAAGTATGGGACGGCCCTTTATTTGTCCGTGTATCTGCTTCTGACTATACAGACAAAGGCTTAGACATCGCCGATCACATCGGTTTTGCAAAATGGATGAAGGAGCAAGGTGTTGACTTAATTGACTGCAGCTCAGGCGCCCTTGTTCATGCAGACATTAATGTATTCCCAGGCTATCAGGTCAGCTTCGCTGAGAAAATCCGTGAACAGGCTGACATGGCAACTGGTGCTGTCGGCATGATTACAGACGGTTCAATGGCTGAAGAAATTCTGCAAAACGGACGTGCCGACCTTATCTTTATCGGCAGAGAGCTTCTGCGAGATCCATTCTTTGCAAGAACTGCTGCAAAACAGCTTAATACAGAGATTCCGGCCCCTGTTCAATACGAAAGAGGCTGGTAATGTCCAAAAGAGATATCCTCAACCGGATATCTCTTTTTTTATTTTTTAGAGAAACGATCAGCTCAGGTTCTCCGTCTCCCTAGTAGAACCAATTAGAGGAGATGACTCCAATGAACTTAGCTTGGATGGAAAAGACATATACAATTGACGGATGTGCGTTTCATACACAACACCGGAGAGGATCAAGCGGTGTAACGATTGTCTTTGAGGCCGGCTACGGTACTTCTTCTGAGACGTGGGAACCATTAATGGCGGACATTGATGATGAATTTGGCATTTTCACATATGATCGGGCAGGAATAGGGAAAAGCGGACAAAGCAGCGCTAAACGAACAGCTGAACAACAGGTGAAAGAATTGGAGAGTTTGCTTAAAGCAGCAGATGTAAAACCTCCTTATTTGGCTGTTTCTCACTCATACGGGGCTGTGATCACCGGTTTATGGGCCAGCAAAAACAGGCGCGATATTATCGGCATGGTCCTCCTTGATCCAGCTTTAGGAGATTGCACAAGCTTCTCCTTTATTCCTGAAGAAATGCACAAAGCATACACAAGAAAGATGATGCTTGAGGGCACACATGCAGAATTTTCAAAAAGCCTGCAGGTTCTCAAACAACAGCAAGTCCATTTAGGAAACATGCCTCTCCTTGTGTTGTCATCGGGTGAACGGACTGAGAAATTCGCTGCTGAACAGGAGTGGCAAAACCTGCACAGCAGCATATTGTCTCTATCTAATCAAAGCGGCTGGATTCAAGCTAAAAACAGCTCGCACAACATCCATCATGATGAACCTCATATCGTGCATTTGGCTATTTATGACGTATGGTGCGCAGCGTGCCAGCAGGCCGCGCCTCTTTACCAGGCAGTCAATTAACATAAAAAAAGACCGGGCTGTAAGACGCCCGGTCTTTTTTGTTATTTTGTTTCACGATGAAGGGTATATTTCTTTAAACGCGGTGAATATTTTTTCAGCTCTAAACGGTCTGGGTTGGTGCGTTTATTTTTTGTTGTGATGTAATTTCGGTCTCCCGTTTCAGTGCAGGCTAAAGTAACATTTACTCTCATATTAACATCTCCTTATAAAGCGTAATGATTACGTTTTATTATACAATGTAATCTCAGATTGTCAAATAAGAGTTTTTTTCAGCCACGTGGGACGTTTACCTCTAAGAAATCATACGCCGCCACGCTGTTTGGGAAAACGTCTGCCGCTTCTTTTTGAAGCTCCAGAGAGGCATCTCCCTGATATCTGGCGCTGATATGGGTTAAAATGAGCTGCTTCGCCCCGGCTTCTTTCGCTGTTACAGCTGCTTGTTCCGTTGTACTGTGGAAATAATCATAAGCAAGTTTCCTATCTTCCTTAGCAAATGTCGCTTCATGAACAAGCACATCACAATCCCTTGCAAGCTCTTTTAACTTGTCACTTACTCTCGTATCTCCGGAAAACACCACAGCCCTGCCCTTTTTAGGAGGCTCCAGAAAATCATTTCCATTGATGATGCGCCCGTCTTCCAGCGTTACCGTTTCGCCTTTTTTGATTTTTTGATACACAGGTCCGGGCGGGATGTTCATTTCCTTTAATAAATCCGCCTTTAAGGAACCAGGCACGTCTTTTTCCTGTACGCGGTATCCGAAGGCTTCCACTCCATGAATAACTGATACTGCCGTGACAATAAACTGATCGTCTTCAAACACGATTCCTTCTTCGATTTCCTTGATCACAAGCGGATATGTCAAATGGGTTTTCGTGACGGCAAGGCTTGTTTCAATAAAAGCCTTGATGCCTTTTGGCCCGTACACTGTCAGCTCGTCTTCACCACCTTGAAAGGAACGGCTCCCCAGAAGCCCTGGAAGCCCGTAAACATGATCGCCGTGCATGTGGGTAATGAAGATTTTTTCTATTTTACGAGGTTTAATCGTTGTATGTAAAATTTGATGCTGTGTGGCTTCCCCGCAGTCAAACAGCCATATCGAACGCCTTTCTTCAAGCAATTTTAATGCCACCGACGTTACGTTTCTCGCCTTGGCGGGAATGCCTGCTCCTGTCCCTAAAAAAAGTAATTCCACATTTCCTTCCTCCTACTAGAACTAGTTACCTACAAGAATACAGGATCATGCGACAAATGTGAATCTTGCCTCTGAAAGGAACAATCCTTTCGTTCTAGAAACATTTTTACGGCATTCAGCAAAAAATGGGCTGAAATGTTTGCTTTCGTTGAATTTTAGATTTAAAATGAAGGAAATATACGGGGTGTACTAAAATAAAGCTTCGAATAAAGTGAGGTACTTTTAGTGAATACAAACCAACAACCAAAAGCAGTAATTGTCATATTCGGTGCAACGGGAGATTTAGCAAAACGAAAACTGTATCCGTCTATTCACCGTTTATATCAAAACGGACAAATCGGAGAAGAGTTTGCAGTTGTAGGAGTTGGAAGAAGACCTTGGTCTAATGAAGATCTTCGCCAAACCGTTAAAACATCCATATCCTCATCTGCAGATAAACATATAGATGATTTCACGTCTCATTTTTACTATCACCCGTTTGACGTGACAAATCCTGGATCTTATCAAGAGCTTAACGTATTGCTTAACCAGCTGGAAGATACATATCAAATTCCGAACAACAGAATGTTCTACTTGGCAATGGCTCCTGAATTCTTCGGGACAATTGCAAAAACATTAAAATCAGAAGGTGTTACAGCAACAACAGGCTGGTCCCGCCTTGTCATTGAAAAGCCGTTCGGCCATGATCTGCCAAGCGCACAGGCACTGAACAAAGAAATCCGCGAAGCGTTTACAGAAGATCAAATTTACAGAATCGACCATTATTTAGGCAAACAAATGGTTCAGAACATTGAAGTCATTCGATTTGCCAATGCGATTTTCGAACCGCTTTGGACCAACCGCTATATCTCAAATATTCAAATTACATCAAGCGAATCACTTGGCGTTGAAGACCGTGCAAGATATTACGAAAAATCAGGCGCCCTGCGCGACATGGTGCAAAACCATATTATGCAAATGGTTGCCCTTCTTGCAATGGAGCCGCCGATCAAATTGAACACAGAAGAAATCCGAAGCGAAAAAGTGAAGGTTCTGAGAGCTCTGCGCCCTATTGCAAAAGACGAAGTGGATGAGTACTTTGTGCGCGGACAATATCAAGCCGGTGAAATTGACGGTGTATCGGTTCCTGCTTATACAGATGAGGATAATGTCGCTCCTGACTCAAATACAGAAACGTTTGTTTCAGGCAAGCTCTTGATCGACAACTTCAGATGGGCTGGTGTTCCATTCTATATCCGCACCGGAAAACGAATGAAAGAAAAGTCCACAAAAATCGTTGTTCAATTTAAGGACATTCCGATGAACCTGTACTACGGCAATGAAAACAATATGAATCCGAACTTGCTCGTCATCCATATTCAGCCTGACGAAGGCATTACGCTTTACTTAAACGCTAAAAAGCTTGGCGGGGCAGCACACGCGCAGCCAATCAAACTGGATTACTGCAGCAATTGCAATGACGAGATGAACACCCCTGAAGCATATGAAAAATTAATTCACGACTGTCTTCTTGGCGATGCAACAAACTTTGCTCACTGGGATGAAGTTGCCCTATCTTGGAGCTTTGTCGATTCCATTTCTGAAACATGGGCAGCAAACAAAACCTTGTCTCCTAACTACGAATCAGGCTCTATGGGACCGAAAGAATCAGATGATCTTTTGGCGAAAGACGGCTTGCACTGGTGGAATATATAAAACGAGAAAAGCCGAAAATGCTTGTGAGCATTTTCGGCTTTTTTTGCAGCTGTCAAGACTGCCATATCCCTTAAGACATTCTTTAATAACAAAAACCCCCGAAGCTTAAAGACTTCGGGGGTTTCTATTGATCACTTCATCCATTCAGTATGGAAGATACCTTCTTTATCAGTACGCTCATAAGTATGGGCGCCAAAGTAGTCACGCTGTGCTTGGATTAGGTTTGCAGGCAGTACGGCTGTACGGTAGCTGTCATAGTAAGCTAATGCGCTTGAGAATGACGGCACCGGCACACCTTGGGCAACTGCAAGTGAAATCACTTGGCGAAGCGCTCCTTGGTAGCTTTCCACAATATTTTTGAAGTAGCTGTCTAGAAGCAGGTTATCAAGCTCAGGTTCGCGATCGTAAGCTTCTTTAATCTTTTGAAGGAATGCTGCGCGAATGATGCAGCCGCCGCGGAAGATCATAGCGATTTCGCCATATTTCAGATCCCAGTTATATTCTTCAGAAGCAGCTTTCATTTGGGCAAATCCTTGCGCGTAAGAACAAATTTTACTCATGAACAGCGCTTTTCTGACTGCTTCAATCAGCTCTTCTTTATTTTCCGTAACAGGCTTCACTTCTGGCCCTGAAAGAATGCCGCTCGCTTTCACACGTTCTTCCTTCATAGCTGAGATAAAACGCGCGAATACAGACTCAGTAATAATCGGAAGCGGAACACCTAAGTCAAGCGCGCTTTGGCTTGTCCATTTTCCTGTTCCTTTTTGGCCTGCTTTATCAAGAATCACATCAACAAGCGGTTTGCCTGTTTCTTCGTCTTTTTTCGTAAAGATATCAGCTGTAATCTCAATCAGGTAGCTGTCAAGCTCACCTTTATTCCATTCAGCGAAAACTTCGTGAAGCTCATCAGCTGAAAGACCGAGCACCTGTTTCAGAATGAAGTAAGATTCAGAAATCAGCTGCATATCTCCGTATTCAATACCGTTGTGGACCATTTTCACATAATGGCCGGCACCGTCTGGACCGATATATGTGGTACAAGGTTCTCCGTCAACTTTTGCAGAAATCGCTTCAAGAATCGGCTTCACAAGCTCATGTGCTTCTTTTTGTCCGCCAGGCATGATAGAAGGCCCTTTAAGCGCTCCTTCTTCTCCGCCGGAAACGCCTGTTCCGATAAAATGAATGCCGCTTTCAGCGAGCTCTTTGTTACGGCGCTGTGTATCTTTATAGTATGTATTACCGCCGTCAATTAAAATATCATCCTTTTCTAGATGAGGAAGAAGAGATTGAATTGTCGCATCTGTTGCAGTTCCCGCTTTAACCATTAATAAGATTTTGCGCGGTGTTTCCAAGGATTGGACAAACTCTTCAATGCTGTATGTGCCAACAACATTTTTGCCTTTTGCCTCCTGCAGAAACTCCTCAGTTTTACTGCTTGATCTGTTGTAAACAGAAACAGAAAATCCCCGGCTTTCGATATTTAAAGCCAGATTTTTACCCATGACCGCAAGACCGATAACTCCGATTTGTTGTTTTGACATATTCTAACGTCCCTTCTGCAAACGTTTAATCATTTTAAAATTTAAATTAAAATAAAATGATATTTATAATAAAGAAATTACCATACTTCCACCCTTTTTTTCAAGCTATTCAACTTTTCTTTTCATCCTGAAAAAAATCTTTATTAAAGCTTGTTCCCTTCGTTTTGCTCTCCTCTTTTTTTATCCTTGCCCCTTTTCTGATCAGTTTGGAGCCGTACTTATCATTCAGCTTTTCCATCATCTGCTGAATTGGCTCATCCTTCGCTTCTTCATTAAAACTGAACAAATCGAGCTGCTTATAGGCCTGCTCTTTTTCTACTAAATCAGTTCCGGTAATGCCAAGCAGCCTGACAGGATTTTTATTCCAATGTTTAAAAAAGAGGTGCTCCGCTTCTTTCATAATTTCATTTTTTTGATCGATCGGATTTTTCAGCGTGATACTTCTCGTGATGGTTTTCCAATCTGCATATCTAATCATAATAAAAAGCTTCGAAGCCATGACTTCCTTGCGCTGTAAGCGGTCACTAACGGAAGCGGCCAGTTTTCTGAAAACGCCTAACAGCTCTTCTTCATCACTGGAATCATGTGATAGTGTCGATGAGTTGCCGACGCTTTTAAATTCGTAAATGCGCTCCGGGTCAACTGGCGCATGGTGAATGCCGTTTGCTTTATTTTTAAGGCGCGGCCCATTGATGCCCAGCAGACGTTTCAGCGAGTGCTCATCAGCTGCCGCTAGCTCTCCAATCGTATGAATGCCGAGTCCCTTCAGCTTTTCCGCTGTCTTTTTGCCAACTCCGTGCATCTCTCCAACAGGAAGCGGCCAAAGGATATCAGGCACTTGTCTTTTTCTTAAAACCGTGATGCCTAGCGGCTTTTTCATATCAGACGCCATCTTAGCAAGAAATTTATTCGGCGCGATTCCTATGCTTGACGGAAGCAGCAGCTCTTTTTGCAGCCTGCTTTGGATTTCTATTGCCGTCTCCAGAGCGCGGCTGCTGTATGGTGTATCAGTCATGTCCATATAGCCTTCGTCGATGGAGACAGGCTCCACCAAGTCAGTATATTCACGAAGGATGTTAAACATCGCTCTTGAAGAGCTTCTATAGCGGTCAAAATTCGGCGGAAGAACGATAAGTTCAGGGCAATTGCGCTTCGCTTCCCAAACCGGCATCGTTGTTTTGACGCCGCGCGCTCTTGCTTCGTAGCTGCATGTCACCACGATGCCCTTTCGCTCCTTTACGTTTCCGGCAACTGCAACCGGCTTCCCTCGGAGGGCCGGGTCATATGCCATTTCCACCGATGCGTAAAAACTATTCATATCAATATGGAAAATAATTCGGCCCTTTCCAAGCATAAATAAATCTCCTTTCCGTTCATTAGACAACGGCTTGTACATATAGTAAAATGAAGGTATTGAATGGATGTGATTACAATGTTTGTGGAATCGATAAATGACGTTTTATTCTTAGTCGATTTTTTCACAATTATTCTTCCGACTCTGACGGCAATCGGGATTGCATTCCTCTTACGAGAGTGCCGTGCCGGCGAGCAATGGAAATCAAAACGAACAGATGAACATCAGACGGTCTTTCAAATTAACCGAACAGACTTTCTTATTATTATATATCATCGCATTACAACTTGGATACGTAAAGTCTTCCGCATGAATTCGCCTGTGAACGATGATGAAGACGCCAGTTCTCTTCTTTTATAAACCGCATTTATAAAAAGGAGGAGAACAAATTGTTAAAAACATATCAAAAACTTTTGGCTATGGGTATCTTTTTGATCGTATTATGCTCGGGAAATGCTGCTTTCGCGGCGACTAATCAGGTGGGAGGCCTCAGCAACGTCGGTTTTTTCCACGACTATTTAATCGAACCGTTTTCTGCTCTGCTTAAGGGTGTTGCCGGGCTGTTTCACGGAGAATACGGACTGTCTATTATTCTCGTCACCATTATTGTGCGTGTCGTTGTACTGCCTTTGTTTGTCAATCAGTTCAAGAAACAGCGCATGTTCCAAGAGAAAATGGCCGTTATTAAACCTCAGGTTGACAGCATTCAGGCCAAATTGAAAAAGACGAAGGAGCCGGAAAAGCAAAAAGAACTGCAAATGGAAATGATGAAGCTGTACCAAGAGCACAATATTAATCCGCTTGCCATGGGATGTCTCCCAATGCTGATTCAGTTTCCTATTGTGATTGGGTTTTATTACGCGATTCGCTCTACACCTGAAATTGCGTCACACTCGTTTTTATGGTTCAGTTTAGGACAATCTGACATTCTCGTGTCTCTTAGTGCGGGAGCTATGTACTTTATCCAAGCCTATGTCGCTCAAAAACTGAGCGCGAAATATTCCGCTGTCCCGCAAAACCCGGCGGCGCAGCAATCTGCAAAACTGATGGTGTTCATCTTCCCTGTGATGATGACGATTTTCTCGCTTAATGTTCCGGCAGCCCTTCCGCTGTACTGGTTCACAAGCGGGCTGTTCCTGACAGTGCAAAACATCGTCCTTCAGATGACGCATCATAAAAGTAAAAAGACAGCCGGTCTTACTGAGCCGGTCAAATAATGAAACAACCCCGAGCAAAAAGCCGGGGTTGTTTTTTTGTATCTTACCACTGTCATGGCTGACGCGAAAATGGTCATCCTAAAAAACAGCCGTATCGTTTAAAAAGTAACAAATCGGGAATACCTTTACTCACATCTAAATGAAAGGAGTATAAACGTGACAGATCGCGCTGAGCAAAAAAATAGTTCTGTGCCTGAAGGAATCTGGATTATGAGGCAAACTTGGAATGATGTCTTATTTGCCCACTGGCCTGTTGATGCTTCTAACCTTCGGGCTATGATTCCGCCGGTTTTAGAGTTAGATACATATAACGGACAAGCTTGGATCAGCATGCTTCCCTTTATGCTCACGAACCTGAGGGCGCGTTTTCTTCCTTCCATTCCCGGTGCGCGTGCATTTCCTGAGCTTAACCTCCGCACCTATGTCACTTATAAAGGCAAGCCCGGCATTTATTTTTTCAGCTTAGATGCTGATCATCGGCTGGCAGTCCTGGGCGCTCGCACGTTCTTTCATTTACCTTATTTTTACGCGGATATGAAAGCTGAAAAAAACGGTGATGGCATTGACTATGTCAGCAAGCGGAGAGACGACGGAGAAGCAGCATTCCGCGCCGCATACCGGCCCATTTCAGCTCCTTTTACAGCGGAAGAGGATTCCCTCGATTATTGGCTGACGGAACGATACAGACTCTATACCACTTATCGCAACAAGCTCTATTACGAAGACATTCATCATCATCCTTGGCTTCTCCAAAATGCTAAGGCCGAGTTTTCGGTCAATACGATGGCTGATGCTCACAACATCGCATTGCCAGCGTCAGATCCATTGCTTCATTATGCCAAAAAACAGGACGTGTTATTTTGGCCGCTTAGGCAATGGCGCTGAATGCAAGAAAAAACCCGATGCGGGCAAGCGCACTCGGGTTTTCCTTTTTTATTTCGCTGCCTCTTCAATAATGGCAACAACCATTTCTGCCGTTTTAACGAGTTCTTCGACTGGCATTTTTTCATTCTTTGTATGAATTTGCTCATAACCGACAGCAAGGTTGACCGTTGGGATGCCATGGCCTGCAATCACGTTCGCGTCGCTTCCGCCGCCGCTTGTTTGCAGCTCGCTTGGCCGTCCGATTTTAGCAGCCGCTTTTTTCGCAATTTCAACCACTTGGTCGCCGTCTTGATATTTGAAGCCCGGATACATGACTTCAATTTCGACTTCTGCCCGTCCGCCCATATCATTAGCCGCCTCTTCAAATGCAGCTTTCATTTTTTGAACCTGAGCTTCCATTTTCTCTGGAACTAAAGAGCGTGCTTCAGCAAGAATATGGACTTCGTCGCACACAATGTTTGTCTGTGTGCCGCCTTCAAACCGGCCGATGTTTGCTGTTGTTTCTTCATCAATACGGCCCAATGGCATTTTTGAAATGGCTTTGCTAGCGATTGTAATCGCTGAAATGCCTTTTTCAGGTTCAACCCCGGCGTGTGCGGTTTTCCCGTATATTGCCGCTCTTACCTTCGCTTGTGTCGGCGCGGCCACAATAATATTTCCGACTTTTCCGTCTGAGTCAAGGGCATAGCCGTAGGATGCCGTGATCATAGAACGGTCAAGCGCCTTTGCTCCGATCAGGCCTGATTCCTCACCTACAGTGATGATGAATTCAATCGTGCCGTGCTCAATGTTTTCTTCTTTCAGCACTTTAATCGCTTCAAACATAGCAGCCAGCCCCGCTTTATCATCAGCGCCTAAAATCGTAGTGCCGTCTGTTTTGACATAGCCTTCCTCAACAACCGGTTTTACGCCGTTTCCGGGTACAACTGTGTCCATATGAGATGTAAAATAGATCGTATCTGCTTGGTTTGTCCCTTTTAATGTGCAGATCAGGTTTCCCGCTCCGTGGCCAGTGATATCCATTGTATCGTCTTCTTTAACGTCCACACCTAAATCAGAAAATTTTTGTTTCAGCACTTTGCAGATGTCTGCTTCGTGTTTTGTTTCTGAGTCAATTTGGACAAGCTCTAAAAATTCTTCCAGCAGGCGTTTTTCATTCACCATGTGTAAGTCCCTCCATGTTAAAGCGGTATGTTACCGTGCTTTTTTTTCGGTCTCTCTTCTGTCTTATGTGCAAGCATGTAAAAAGCTTGGATCAGTCTTTTCCTTGATTCTTCTGGCAAAATGATGTCATCAACCATTCCGTAGGCCGCCGCTTTGTATGGACCGGCGTTTTGCTTTTTGTATTCAGCAGTTTTTTCGCGTTTTGTCTTTTGCGGGTCGGCTGAAGCTTTTATTTCTTTTTCATACAAAATCGATGCCGCACCTTCTGAACCCATCACTGCGATTTCAGCATTCGGCCATGCAAACACAAGGTCCGCTCCGATTGCTTTGCTGTTCATAGCGACATAGGCGCCGCCGTACGCTTTTCTGATAATGAGCGTGACTTTTGGGACGGTCGCTTCTGCATAGGCAAACAATAATTTTGCTCCGTGCCTGATAATTCCGTTATGCTCCTGCTGAACACCGGGCAGAAACCCCGGAACATCCTCGACAGTTAACAGCGGTATGTCAAAGGCGTCGCAAAAACGGATGAACCTCGCTGCTTTATCTGCAGCGTCAATCGTCAGGCTTCCCGCCAGATGCTTCGGCTGGCTCGCAACGATGCCGATCGTTTTTTCACCCAGCCTTGCAAACCCGATAACAATGTTTTTCGCAAAAAACGGCTGAATTTCAAAAAAAGACTGCGGATCAGCCAGCTCCTTAATTACCGTCCGCACATCATACGGTTTTGTCGTGTCAGCGGGCACGAGACGGTTTAATAACGGTCTGGAGGCCTCTTTCTCAGGTAGCGGCGCTGCTGTCTGACCATTCAGCGGCAAATAAGACAGCAGTTTTTTCACTCCTGTCAGAACCTCCTTCTCCGTATGTCCGGAAAAGTGGGCGTTTCCGCTGACGGCATTATGTATTCCCGCTCCACCTAAGCTCTCCGCATCAACCTGTTCTCCTGTCACTTTTTCAATTACCTTCGGCCCGGTAATAAACATCCGGCCGGTCTGTTCAGCCATAAATATAAAATCTGTGAGTGCCGGAGAATACACAGCGCCTCCAGCGCACGGCCCTAAAATAACCGATATTTGCGGAATGACTCCGGAGTATAAGACATTTCGGTAAAATATGTGACCGTATCCATCTAATGATACCACACCCTCTTGAATTCTCGCACCACCTGAGTCATTCAGCCCGATAATCGGTGCCTTATTTTTCGCAGCCAGATCCATCAGTGCGCAGATTTTTTTGGCGTGGGTTTCGCCAAGCGCCCCTCCGAACACTGTGAAGTCTTGCGCAAATACATATACAGAGCGGCCATCAATTGTGCCGTACCCTGTCACGACTCCATCCCCTAACATACGCTGTTCTCTTGTTAACACTTGACTTTCCATGAAGGGATTCAACTCGATAAAGCTGTCCTGATCAAGAAGAAACGTGATCCTTTCCCGAGCGGTGAGCTTTCCCTTTTGCCGCTGCTGAGCCAGCTTTTCATGTCCTCCGCCTTGTTCTGCCTGCCTGCGTCTCGTGTATAAATGATCAATATGCTCATTCATGTTCAACGGTTTGGACTCCTTTCGGCTCGCATAGCTCTACAAGAACGCCGTTTGTTTCCCGCGGAGAAAGAAATGCGATCTTTTTCCCGTTAGCTCCCTGTCTTGGATACCTGTCAATCAATTGAACTTGCCGGTCAGACAATGCTTGCAGCTGTTCAGATAAGCCGGTGCACAAAAACGCAACATGATGCAGCCCCTGCCCTTTCTTCTCCAAAAATAAACGGACGGGGCTGTCAGGTGTCAACGGTTCTATCAGCTCCAGCTTGACGCTTCCCGCTTGAAAAAAAGCAACATTCACCTTTTGCTCTTCAACCGTTTCTTGATGAAGAAACGCAAGCCCCAATATATCTTCATAAAAGCTTCTCGCTTCTTCTATCGAAAAAACAGCTATCCCAATATGGTCAAGCCTGTTCATTTTCATCCCTGCCTTCCGTCAATAGATATCGCTTGTCCGCCCAGTCAAAACACGCTAAAATATAGACAGATTGTCTAAGGAGTGAAATCATGTCTCAAAAACTGATGAAAAGCGTTTTAATCGTGATTTTGGGAGTTTTTATTCTTTCAACTGTACTCTCAGGAATCGTCATGTTTTTCTAACGATAAAAAAGCAGGCGGCCTTATTGATTAGGAACATCCTGCTTTTTTATCAGAGCTTTATGCTTGATAGCAATCTCTTCAAAAGAGCGGGAGTCGTCCGTAATCAGCACTCTCGTACCCACCGGAATCGTTCGAAACAGATGAACGACCTCATCGTTATGCATACGTATACAGCCGTTAGACACAAATTTCCCTATTGATTCTTCCCGGTTTGTCCCATGAATTCCGTAAATCCGCCCGTCTGTTCCTTTCGCGTCAAATCCGATCCATCTTGCCCCAAGCGGGTTGTCAGGAGATCCTCCTTCTATATTTTTCTTTCTGTAGTAAGGATTCGCCGCTTTTACTGTTACCGAAAATTCCCCTTCAGGCGTCAGATCGTCTGTTTTTCCGGTCGCCACGCTGTACACCCCTTCTACTTTGTTGTCGAGGATGACAGCCAGTTTGTTTGTTCTCTTGTTGACAATGACATAAGGATCCCCCGGCAGCGGGTTTTCGCCAAGCGGCCAAATCGGTGAAATCATCATCATAAAAATTGAACATAAGAAAAAACGCATAAGCTCCTCCTTTTTCATTAGGTTGACCAATGAAGGAAGAGCTCATGCGAATCATGCGAGTGATTTTTGCGCTTTTATTCCTTTAAAATAGCTTTTGATCACTAAATATTGTTCCATTTCGCCGAGTAGATGGAAGAGAGCGGCTCGTGCTTCAAATTCCTCTCTTGTCGCCGGAAGCGGCATCTCCTCAAATTCTTTTCTCATGTCAGCAAGTCTTTTCAGAAATTTGTGCGCCGTATTTCCCGGGTGTATCGCTTCCCGCAAATCATGAATAAATTCAGCGATCATTTTTCCCTGATCTACTGTAATGGAGATGGAAGTCACTTTAGGGAGAAGGCGTTCAATAATTTCAAATTGCTTTTCTCTCATTTTAAAATAATGATAATGCAGATTTTCGTAGCGCAGAATGTGGTTTTGCACATCTCGGTACGCCAGGTTTTTCGCCTCCGTGATGAGCTGGTGTGTTTCCGGAATTTCCTTTCCAGTCCAATCTTGCTCACCAGTTAACAAATACCGCTCTATTTCTGCAAAAATAACAGCAAAGTTATCCTCTATCTTTTTGCGATAGGCAATCAGCTTCCGGTCAAGGCTCGGCATATACAAGTTCATCAAAAGAGCGACACCGATACCAACCGTAATTAACTGAACTTCATTCCAAATGAAAGCAAGCGTAATGCCGCCGGACATGTATAAATGAAGGATAATAACGGAACTGGTAACGATCCCCTCGTTAATTTTTAACAGGACCGTTATCGGAATGAATATCAAGAGAAGCGCTCCGATAACAAACGGATGATAGCCAATCAGCTCGAAAAAGAGATAAGAAAAAAGAATTGCCAGACAGCATGCGGCAAAGCGGGCCCACGACGCCTGAAGCGACCGTTTTTGTGTGATTTGAATGCACAAAATGGTGATGATTCCTGCTGATGCGAAGTTTTGCAAATGCAATAGCTGGCTTATATAAATAGCCAAAGCTGTTCCAAGCGCGGTCTTTATTGTGCGGTAACCAATTTTAAACATGTCGGACTCCATTTCTATTTGTTTCTTCAATAAAAAAGAAGAAGCGATCAGCCTTCTTCTTTTTTTCTATATTCTATAATATTTTCTCTAAAAAGTCCTGCGCTCTTTTGGATTTTGGCGAAAGAAAAAATTCTTTCGGATTGCCGTCCTCGACAATCATTCCTTGGTCCATAAACAGCACTCGGTCTGCCACTTCTTTTGCGAATCCCATTTCATGTGTGACGATCACCATAGTCATGCCGGTTTCGACCAGCTCTTTCATAACCTGGAGCACTTCCTTAACCATCTCAGGATCAAGTGCAGAGGTCGGTTCGTCAAACAGCATGATTTCCGGATTCATCGCAAGTGCCCGGGCGATGGCGACACGCTGTTTTTGTCCGCCAGACAAGCGGTTTGGATAGTCATTTCTCTTTTCAAACAAACCGACTTTGCGGAGCAGCTCTTCAGCTTTTTCCTGTGCAGCCTGTTTTGATTCTTTTTTGACATTAACAGGCGCGTACATGATATTTTCGAGAACCGTCTTGTGCGGAAAGAGATGAAAATGCTGAAAAACCATCCCGATGTTTTCCCGCACCTTTAATGTGTTGGTTTTCGGCTTCGTGATCTCGTTGTCTTTGATTGTTATGGTTCCGCCGTTAGGTTTTTCCAACAGGTTTAAACAGCGAAGGAACGTTGATTTGCCTGAGCCTGAAGGGCCGATTACGGCAACAACCTCTCCTTCAGCGATTGTTGTTGAAATGTTTTTTAATACTTCGTGTTTCCCAAATGATTTTGACAGCTTTTCAACCTTAATCATTGGATTTCAGCTTCCTTTCTACAGCCTTGCCGATAAACGTTAAAATCAGGACAAGCACATAATAAATCAATCCGGCGATAATGAGCGGCTCAAGGTAATTGTAAGTGGCGGCGCCAGCTTGATAAGCGCGTCTCATGACATCACCAAGCCCGATGACGGTGACGATCGCCGATTCTTTTGTTAACGTAATTAATTCATTCACAATTGCAGGTGATATATTTTTGAAGGCCTGCGGCAACAGCAGATCCTTCATCATTTTGCCGTACGGGACACCCAGTGCGACAGCCGCCTCTTTTTGCCCTTTATCAATGGCGTTGATTCCGGCTCTGATAATTTCCGATACATAAGCGGCGGAATTCAATGACAATGCGACAACCGCAGCCCAAAACTGGTCAATTTGAAAGCCGAGCAGCTGAGGAAGCCCGAAATAGACAATCATAAGCTGCAGCACTAAAGGCGTACCACGGAACACTGATGTATAAAAATCAGCGATCCAGACCAGAGGGCGGAACGTGCTGATCTTGCATAAGCTTAGCACAATACCCAGTATAAGTCCGATAATGGCTGATACGATGACAATTTTCAAAGTAATTGCCAAGCCTTCTAATATAAAAGGAATTTGGGGGATCGTTGCTGAAAAATCCAAATTCATAGTCTTTGTCTCCTTTTCTTACAGGAAAAAAGATTTCCTATTCAATAAAAAGGCTCAACGAAAAGTTGAGCCGCTTTTTTTACTTCTCGCCAGTGAACCATTTCTTCTTCAATTTCTCGAGCTCTCCGTTATCTTCCATTTCCTTGAGGGCTTTATTGAATTTGTCTGTCAGTTCACTGTCCTTTCTGAAAGCAATCGCTGAACCGGCTTCCTCTGCTTTCGCATCAGGAATCACGAAGCCTTGCAGGTCGTCATTTGATTTGAAATACCCTTCTGCTACCATGTCTTCGATAATCGCGGCATCAAAGCGGTCAGATTTGATTTCCTGCACCAAATCAGAAATTCTGTTGCGGTCTTCTGTTTTAAAAGCATATTCCGGAGAAAGCTCTTTCCCCTTCTCTTCCTGAATAGAGCCAAGCTGAACGCCGACTGTTTTTCCTTTCAGATCTTTCAAAGATGTAATGCCGCTGTCTTTTTTGCTGACAATCATATGGTTCGCTGTGTAGTACACATCGGAAAAATCAACTTGTTTTTTACGATCAGGCGTCGGTGTCATTCCGGACAAAACCAAATCAACTTGTTTTGATTTCAGTGCTGTGATTAAACTGTTGAAGTCCATATCCTGCACTTGAATTTCGTAGCCAGTCTTCTTCGCAAGCGCTTTTGCCAAATCTACATCAAAGCCGACAATATTATCGCCTTCCTTATATTCAAACGGTTTATAATCCGCCGAAGTGCCCATAATTAACTTTTTCTTGCCGCCTTCAGAACCTGAATTGCTTGAGCCGCAAGCCGATAATGCTAAAGTGATGCAGGCAGCTATAAGTAATAAGAGCCATTTTTTCATGATCCATTTCCCCCATATTCATTACTTTTAGTGTATTTGAATATTTATTCGTTAATTTGTATTTTAAACAGTTTCTTATCTTTATGCAATACTATTTTTAAAATTATCTTTAAGCTTATTTTCCCAGCAATCTCTTTTTGATATTACTAGATAAAAATAGATTCATTGTTCAACTGCATTGAATAAACTTTTAATATTTATTCATATCCCTTTGGAATTTTATGCACAAAAAACCGGGGCCTCCTAGGCACCCGGGATGTTTGTCTTATAGTTCTTCACAATATTCTTCAAAGGCTTCCTGCAGCTTTGCCACAACTGCCATCGGCTCATGGCCTTCAATTTCATGGCGTTCCACCATTTTCATAATTTTTCCGTCTTTCAAAATCGCAAAGGACGGAGAAGATGGCGGATATCCTTCAAAATAATCACGCGCTCGCGCTGTCGCTTCTTTATCCTGTCCGGCAAAGACGGTAACGAGCTGATCAGGTCTTTTATCATAGTGAACGGAATGGTATGCGGCCGGTCTTGCAATTCCTCCGGCGCATCCGCAAACAGAGTTTACCATGACTAGCGTCGTTCCTTTTTTCGTAAGTGCCTCATCCACCTCTTCAGCTGTTTTCAGCTCAGTGTATCCGGCAGCTGTAATTTCTTGTCTCGCTTGGCGGACAATGTCATTCATAAATAAATTAAAGTCCATGTTCAATGAAGACCTCTCCTTTTTCATCATCTGTTCTTATGATAGCAAGGAAACGTCCATATCGGCAAATGACATTGCTTGGCCGCACACTTTTTTGCTCTCCGTTTACAGCTTACAGAAAAAGGGGATTATATAACCAGATGTAAAATAAAGGAGCAGTTTTGTATGAGCCACCGGAAAGCATTACTGATTCATAACGGAAATGCCGGCAACAAAAATATAGAAAAAGCTTTAGGGGCTGTGGTGCCGGTTTTATCACAATCTTTAGATGAGGTGATCATTAGACAAACAAAGAAAAAGGATGATGCGTATCATTTTTGCCAATCCATTGATGATTCTGTCGACACCGTCTTTATTCTCGGCGGCGACGGCACGGTCCACCAATGCATAAACGGCATCAGTGCTTTAGAAAGAAAGCCCGCGGTCGGAATTTTGCCCGGCGGCACGTGCAATGACTTTTCAAGAGTGCTGGGCATCCCTCAAAATCTCGCAAAGGCGGCGGAAGCGCTTGTATCAGGAAAAAAAACAAGCGTAGATGTATGTCAGATGAACGAGCGCTATTTTTTAAATTTCTGGGGGATTGGCCTGATTACAGAAACATCGAATCAAATTAACGAAACGGAAAAAGCATTATTGGGAAAAATCAGCTATTTTACAAGTGCATTGCGTACCGTCTCATCTGCCGGATCGTTTCCGATGACCTTAAAAATTGATGGAAAAGAAATTAAAGAAGAAGCCGTTATGCTGCTTGTCATGAACGGACAATATATTGGTACAAACCGAATTCCCCTGCCGGATGCCAGTATAGAAGACGGCTTACTCGATATCCTCATTTGCCGCAACACCAACCTCTCCGCATTGCGGGAGCTGATGAGCATGGAACAGGGCACAATTGATCGTTTTACCGGAGAGCTGTCCTATATTCAGGCCTCCCGTATCGAAATTGAAACAGACACTGTCAAAAAAGCTGATACAGATGGAGAAGTCTATACTCATACGCCTGCGGTGATTCAAGTGCTGCCACAGCACATTGATATGCTTGTCCCGTCCAATGAATAACGATAAGGATCGAACACTGTTAGAAAGATTTTGCAAATCCGTTGACTCTCCCCTAAGAGGAGGGCTTACAGTATAAGAGATACACTTTCGAAAAAGGGGAAGTCACATGGAGAAACAAAATATCACTTTAATGATATTATTAACAAATTTATTTATTGCTTTTTTAGGAATCGGGCTTGTGATTCCGGTAACGCCCACCATTATGAATGAATTGCATTTATCGGGTACGGCGGTCGGCTATATGGTTGCCTGCTTTGCTGTTACACAGCTTATTGTATCACCAATAGGCGGACGATGGGTTGACCGCTTCGGACGTAAAATCATGATCGTGATCGGTCTGTTGTTCTTTAGTGTTTCGGAGTTTTTATTCGGCATCGGAAAAACAGTTGAGATTTTATTTATATCCCGTATGCTTGGCGGAATCAGCGCAGCCTTCATTATGCCCGGGGTAACGGCTTTTATTGCAGATATCACGACCATTAAAACACGTCCGAAAGCGCTCGGTTATATGTCAGCTGCTATTTCTACAGGCTTTATTATCGGCCCAGGCATCGGGGGATTTTTAGCGGAAATCCATTCCCGCCTGCCATTTTTCTTTGCGGCAGCCTTTGCATTGTTAGCAGCCATTTTATCAATGCTCACGCTGCGCGAGCCGGAACGAAACCCTGAAAATCAGGACATAAAAGGGCAGAAGACAGGCTTCAAACGGATTTTTGCCCCTATGTATTTCATTGCTTTTCTCATTATCTTGATTTCATCTTTTGGTTTAGCGTCATTTGAATCGTTATTTGCGTTATTCGTTGACCATAAATACGGATTTACAGCCAGCGACATTGCCGTCATGATTACAGGAGGAGCGATTGTTGGCGCCATTACGCAAGTCGTCTTATTCGACCGCTTTACAAGATGGTTTGGCGAAATCCACTTAATTCGGTATAGCTTAATTCTCTCGACGAGTCTTGTATTCTTGATGACAATCGTGAATTCTTATGTTTCAATTCTGCTGGTTACAGTCACCGTATTTGTCGGATTTGATCTCATGCGGCCGGCGGTAACGACTTATCTGTCAAAGATTGCGGGAAATGAACAGGGGTTTGCCGGCGGTATGAATTCAATGTTTACAAGTATCGGCAATGTTTTCGGGCCTATTATCGGCGGAATGCTGTTCGATATCGATGTAAACTATCCATTCTACTTTGCAACGGTAGCTTTAGCCATAGGCATTGCACTGACCATTGCTTGGAAAGCGCCTGCACATCTTAAAGCCAGCACGTGATAAAAAGCGTATTCTTTGTGTACTGCAAAGAATGCGCTTCTTTATTATACTGATCATATAAGGAGTGATGGCATGAAGGAGTCGTATTACTCAATTGGAGAAGTTTCAAAACTGGCAAACGTGTCGATTAAAGCGCTCCGTTATTACGATAAAATTGATTTATTTAAACCCGCCTATGTCGATCCGGATACAAGCTACCGCTATTATACAGATTCCCAGCTCATTCATCTGGATTTGATCAAATCATTGAAATATATCGGCACACCTTTAGAAGAGATGAAAAAGGCACAGGACTTAGAGATGGAAGAACTGTTTGCTTTTTATACAGAGCAGGAGAAGCAAATCAGGGAGAAATTAGACTTTTTATCAGCATTGGAGCAAACCATTTCGTTGGTGAAAAAGCGGATGAAACGGCAGATGGAATATCCCGCGCTCGGCGAGGTGTTTGTTTTAGATGAAGAAGAAACCCGCATCATTCAGACAGAGGCAGAGGGAATCGGGCCTGAAAACGTGCTCAATGCCTCCTACAGCAAATTAAAAAAATTTATCGAATCAGCAGATGGATTTACGAACAATAGCTACGGCGCTACTTTCTCGTTTCAGCCGTACACCAGCATTGATGAAATGACTTACCGTCATATCTTTACGCCTGTATTGACGAATAAACAAATTTCTGCCATTACGCCAGATATGGAAATCACAACGATCCCTAAAGGCAGATATGTTTGTATCGCATATAACTTTTCACCTGAGCATTATTTTCTCAACTTACAGAAGCTTATCAAGTATATCACAGACCGCCAATTAACAGTTGTCAGTGATGTTTACGAGTTAATCATACCGATTCATTACTCACCGAAAAAACAAGAAGAATACCGGGTCGAAATGAAAATTCGAATCTCTGAATAATGTTGCATAGAAAAAGAGCATTTTTTGAAGATATGTGTCAAAAAATGCTCTTTTTGCTTATTTAGTAAACAGATGTTTTTTCGTCAATCGATTCTAAAATTTGTTTCACTCGTCCCAGGAATCGCCCGCACACAAGGCCGTCAAGCACTCTGTGATCCAAGGACAGGCACAGATTGACCATGTCTCTGACAGCAATCATGCCATGATCCATGACAACCGGGCGTTTGACGATGGATTCCACTTGAAGAATCGCAGCCTGAGGGTAGTTGATGATGCCCATCGACTGTACAGATCCGAACGAACCTGTATTGTTGACGGTAAACGTTCCTCCCTGCATGTCGTCTGCTGAGAGTTTTCCGTCTCTTACTTTTTTGGCAAGGTCAGTAATTTCTCTCGCAATGCCTTTAATTGTTTTTTCATCAGCGTTTTTAATCACCGGAACAAATAAAGAATCCTCTGTCGCAACCGCTATTGAAATATTGATATCCTTTTTCTGAATAATCTTGTCGCCCGCCCACATACTATTCATTTGCGGGAATTCTTTTAACGCCTGAGCGACCGCTTTGACGAAAAAGGCGAAGAACGTTAAATTAAACCCTTCTGTCTTCTTGAATGAATCTTTTATACTGTTGCGGTATGCCACCATATTTGTGACGTCGACTTCCATCATCGTCCAAGCATGCGGAATTTCTGTTTTGCTTCGTTTCATATTGGAAGCAATTGCTTTTCTTACGCCTGTGACAGGGATTTCTTTATCTCCGGCTGCAGACGCAGGATATGAAATCTCTTCCTTCGGCTCTGGTTTTGGTGCAGACTCAGGTGCAGGAGCTGCTGTTTTCGGCTTCTCAGGCCGTTCTTGCACGCCGCCTGTCTCAATGATACGCTGAATATCTTTTCGCGTAATGCGGCCGCCGGCACCAGTTCCTGTCACTTGATCAAGATCAATGCCGTGCTCTCCGGCTAAACGGAGTACAGCTGGCGAGTAGCGCTTTTTATTTGGCTGACTGGCTGCTTCGGCGCTTTCTGCAGCAGGCGTCTCAGCAGCTTCTGATGCCACTGGCTGCTCTTGTTTTTGTTCAGCCGGATTCGCGCCTTCTGTTTCGATTTTGCAAATCACTTCTCCGACTTGCAGGGTCTGGCCTTCTTCACCCACAAGCTCTGTTATCGTCCCGGTAAAAGAAGACGGAACCTCTGCATTTACTTTATCTGTCATGACTTCCGCTATCGGATCGTACTTGTTCACTTTATCACCGGGGGAGACAAGCCATTTGCTGATCGTCCCCTCTGTCACGCTTTCTCCAAGCTGCGGCATCGTCATTTGTTCAATTGCCATGATTGTATCCTCCTTACGTCTTTAAAACTCCGCTAGTTCTCTCATCGCCGCTTCCACTTTATCAGGGTTGACCATAAAGTATTTTTCCATTGTCGGCGCATAAGGCATAGCCGGAATATCAGGACCTGCAAGCCGTTTGATCGGCGCGTCTAAGTCGAAGAGACAATGCTCGGATATAATCGCAGCTACCTCACTCATGATGCTGCCTTCTTTTGTATCTTCTGTGACCAAAAGGACCTTTCCAGTTTTGGATGCGGCTTCGATGATTGCTTCTTTATCAAGCGGGTAAACCGTTCTTAAATCCACCACATGTACTGAGATGCCATCTTTTTCGAGACGTTCTGCAGCCTGTAACGCGAAGTGGACACACAGGCCATATGTGATTACCGTGATGTCGTCGCCTTCCCGTTTTACATCAGCCTTGCCGATTGGCAGGACATAATCATCTGCCGGAACCTCTCCTTTTATCAGGCGGTAGGCGCGCTTGTGCTCAAAAAACAGCACCGGATCTTCATCACGAACTGCGGCTTTTAAGAGTCCTTTCGCGTCATATGGCGTTGAAGGCATGACAATTTTCAGTCCGGGCTGATTGGCGAAAATCGCCTCGACTGATTGAGAATGATAAAGGGCCCCGTGTACGCCTCCGCCGTATGGCGCTCTGACAACAATCGGACAGCTCCAGTCATTGTTGCTGCGGTAGCGGATTTTAGCCGCTTCAGAAATGATTTGGTTGACCGCTGGCATAATAAAATCAGCAAATTGCATTTCGGCAATCGGTCTCATGCCGTACATAGCCGCTCCGATACCGACTCCGGCGATCGCTGATTCAGCAAGCGGCGTATCCATAACACGCTCTTCCCCGAATTGTTCGTACAGGCCGGCTGTGGCTTTAAATACACCGCCTTTTTTTCCTACATCTTCCCCAAGAACGAAAACGCGAGGATCTCGTTCCATTTCCTCTTTCATCGCCAAATTGATCGAATCAATATATGACATTACTGACATTTGTTCTTCCTCCCTACTTCGCATACACATAATCAAGCGCTGACTCAGGAGCTGCATAAGGGGCGTTCTCCGCTTCATCCGTCGCTTCGTTGATGATTGCCATGATCTCATCCAGCATGGTTTGTTCTGTCTCATCGGACAGCAGGCCTGTTTCCTTTAAGTAAGCTTGGTAAGTAAGCAGGGGATCACTTTTTTTCGCTTCCTCTACTTCTTCACGGCCTCTGTAGCTGCTGTCATCGTCATCACTGGAATGCGGTGTAAGGCGGTAAGAAATGGTTTCAATTAATGTCGGGCCTTCTCCTCTTCGCGCCCGTTCGCGTGCTTCTTTAACCGCTTGATAAACTTCCAGCGGATCATTTCCATTCACAGTTACGCCAGGCATCCCATAGCCTACGGCACGGTCGGAAATGTTCTCACATGCAACTTGCTTATCGTAAGGCACTGAGATTGCGTATTTGTTGTTTTCACACATGAAAATAACCGGCAGCTTATGGACAGCGGCAAAGTTTGCCCCTTCATGGAAATCGCCTTGGTTTGAAGAGCCTTCACCAAATGTAACAAAGGCTGCGATATCCTTTTTCTCCATACGTCCCGCCAGCGCAATGCCGACTGCGTGCGGCACTTGCGTTGTTACTGGAGATGATCCCGTCACGATGCGGTTTTTCTTTTGTCCAAAATGCCCCGGCATCTGGCGGCCTCCTGAGTTCGGATCTGATGCTTTGGCAAACCCGGACATCATTAAGTCCTTTGCTGTCATACCAAACGCCAGCACGACACCCATATCTCTGTAGTACGGCAGTACATAATCCATTTCACGGTCAAGAGCGAAAGCCGCTCCTACCTGTGCTGCTTCCTGTCCTTGACAAGAGATCACGAATGGAATTTTGCCAGAGCGGTTTAACAGCCACATTCTTTCATCAATTTTTCTTGCTAACAGCATGGTTCTATACATATCAACGGCTTCCTGATCAGTCAGCCCTAGTGCTTGATGTCGGTTTGTACTCATTCAAGCCCCTCCTTTATGCTTTTAAAAATGAATGGCTTTGCCGTCTGCGGCAAGCGCTGCTTCTCCAATCGCTTCAGAAAGCGTCGGATGCGGGTGAATCGTTTGTCCGACCTCCCACGGCGTCGCATCCAGCACTTTGGCAAGACCAGCTTCTGAAATCATGTCGGTGACATGCGGGCCGATCATATGCACGCCGAGAATATCATCCGTATCACGATCCGCCACGATTTTTACAAATCCGTCGCTTTCTCCGTATACAAGCGCTTTTCCAATTGCCATAAATGGGAATTTGCCGATCTTGACATTATGCCCATTCTCCTTTGCCTCTTCTTCGGTTAAGCCGACACTGGCAGCTTCCGGGCTAGAGTAGATGCACTTCGGTACAAGCGTTGGATCAAGCGGATGCGGATTGAGACCTGCAAAATGCTCAACGGCAATGATTCCTTCATGTGATGCAACATGGGCTAATTGAAGGCCCCCGATCACGTCTCCGATTGCATAAATATGAGATTCCTTCGTTTGGCAGTTTTCATTGACTGAAATGACGCCATTTTCAGTGACAATATCGGTGTTTTCTATGCCGATGCCTTCGATATTTGCCTGTCTGCCGATGGAAACGAGCATTTTTTCAGCAGAGTAGGTAACGGTTTCTCCGTCTTTTTCCGCTTGTATGCTGATGTCGTCTGATGTTTTTGCCATTGTGTCAGGCAGCACTTTTGTGCCTGTAACGAACTGAATGCCTTTTTTCTTAAGAAGACTTTCCATTTCTTTTGAAATGTCTTGATCTTCAGTCGGCAATATGCGGTCCGCGTATTCAATAACCGTTACCTTCACGCCAAAATCATGAAGCATAGATGCCCATTCGATACCGATAACGCCTCCGCCGACGATGATGATCGATTTTGGCAGCTCTTCCAATTGGAGAGCCTCATCTGAAGTCAATACATACTTGCCGTCCGCTTCAAGGCCCGGAAGCATTCTCGGTCTTGATCCTGTTGCAATGATGACTTGTTTCGGGATCAGCATGTCATTTTCTTCGCCATTTCCCCGCTCAACAGAAATCGTTCCAGGCATCGGAGAGAAGATTGACGGTCCGAGGATACGGCCATATCCGTTATACACGTCGATTTTTCCTTTTTTCATTAAATGATTCACACCGGCTGCAAGCTTATCAACAACAGCTTGCTTACGCTGCTGCACTTTTTCAAAGTTGAGGGACACGCCTTCCGTTTCCACTCCGAATTGGTCGGCTTCACGAGCAGTCCGATATACCTCTGCACTTCTAAGCAGCGCTTTACTCGGGATACAGCCTTTATGGAGACATGTTCCCCCGAGCTTTTCCTTTTCAACAACGGCTGTTTTTAAGCCGAGCTGAGCGGCCCTGATCGCCGCAACATAACCGCCGGTACCGCCGCCCAGAATGACTATGTCATACTCAGTTGCCATGGTGACTCACTCCTGTCTGTCTATTCAATACGATATTGTTTGGATTGCTCTTCGCCCAGCAATACCCTGAGCGCCCCTTGGGCCAGAGACTGCAGTTCATTTTCTCCCGGATAGACTAAAACGTCTGAAATCCAATCTATGTATGATCTGATATTGGAAACAAAGCTTTTGCCGTACGCAAGGCCTCCCGTCAGCACAATCGCTTCAACTTCGCCTTTTAATGCCGCGCTGGCTGCTCCGATTTCCTTTGCTACCTGATACGCCATGGCATCAAAAATGAAGCGGGCTTTTTCATCGCCACCCTGAATCATCTGTTCCACTTTTACTGCGTCATTCGTACCGAGATAGCCTAAAAGCCCGCCGGTGCCCACCAGTTTTTTCATGATTTCTTCTTTTGTATACTGTCCTGAAAAACATAAATCCACAAGATCTCCCGCAGGCACTGTTCCTGCGCGTTCAGGACTGAATGGCCCCTCTCCGTGAAGACCGTTATTGACATCGACCACTCGCCCGTGGTCATGGACGCCAATTGTAATACCGCCGCCCATATGGGTAATAATCATTTTCATGTTCTCATATCGTTTGCCAAGAGAGGCTGCCGCCTTACGGGCGACAGCTTTTTGGTTTAACGCATGAAAAATGCTTTTCCGTTCAATCTCAGGCATGCCTGAGATTTTTGCGAGCACTGACATTTCGTCTACGACAACAGGGTCGACGATATATGAAGGAATATTCAGGCCGTCAGCGATTTCACGCGCGATAATGCCGCCTAGATTAGAAGCATGCTGGCCGGCGTAGCCGCTTTTCAAGTCCATAATCATGTCATCGTTCACTTCGTAAGTTCCGCCTTCAATCGGCCGGAGAAGGCCGCCTCTGGCGCAGACTGCATCAAACTTTGAGATATTAATTCCCTGTTCATGAAGCGTTTCGAGAATATGGTGTTTGCGAAATTCATACTGATCAATAATATGGTCAAATCGCTGCAGCTCTTCTATGTTGTGTCTCAATGTTTTTTCAAAAATGCTTCGTTCGTTATGAAAAACACCGATTTTCGTTGAAGTTGAGCCTGGATTAATTGTGAGAATGCGTTTTTCATCATGTAGCACTTTCATAACCTCCAGATCAATTTCTTAACGTCTGCTTAATACACTGTGGCCGTTTTGCAAAAACTGGCTTCTTGAGCGGCGCATGCGTTCAATCCGTTCCTCTGCCAAGCGGTCAGCCGCTAAATACGTCGGAATGCCGTCACGCTGAGAAATTTCAAGTACACGCTCAATATTGCCGTAAATGCCTTCAACTTTCTTCAATGCGCGTTCCGCATTATAGCCGTAAAGCTCATCTGCAACGTTGATGACGCCGCCAGCGTTAATGACATAATCCGGCGCGTAAACGATGCCCATTTCATGAATTTGATCGCCATGACGTGTTTCTTTTAATTGGTTGTTCGCTGCACCCGCGATGACTTTCGCCTTCAGCTGTTTAATAGTGTCGTCGTTGATTGTCGCACCAAGGGCACACGGCGCATAAATATCACAGTCTTGTGAATAAATCTCTTCCGGATCAACCGCACGGGCGCCAAAATCTTCAACTGCGCGCTGTACTGATTGTTTGTTGATATCCGTAACGATTAAGTTTGCCGCTTCTTCATGCAGGTGGCGGCATAGGTTGTAGGCTACGTTCCCTACACCCTGCACAGCGATCGTTTTCCCTTCAAGAGAGTCAGTTCCGAAAGCAGCTTTAGCGGCTGCTTTCATTCCTCTGTACACCCCGTACGCTGTAACTGGAGATGGATTTCCAGAAGAGCCGAAAGCAGGAGAAATCCCTGTGACATAGTCTGTTTCATCATGAATGATGTCCATATCCTCAACTGTTGTGCCCACATCTTCAGCTGTAATGTATCTGCCGTTCAGTCCTTGAATATAGCGGCCAAACGCGCGGAACATTTCTTCATTTTTGTCTTTTCGCGGATCGCCGATAATCACTGTTTTTCCGCCGCCAAGGTTTAAGCCTGCTGCCGCGTTTTTATAGGTCATGCCTCTTGCCAGTCTGAGCGCGTCTTCAATCGCCGCTTCTTCATTCTCATATGTCCACATTCTCGTTCCGCCAAGCGCCGGACCGAGCGTTGTATCATGAATCGCGATAATCGCTTTTAAGCCTGATTGTTCATCTTGGCAGAACACCAATTGTTCGTAATCGTATTTCTCCATATATTTAAAAAGTTCCATGTTCGTTCCTCCTAATGTGTGTATTCTTCAGATGCGCATATTGCCAGCGCAATGGAATACAGTTTATTTTCAGCGGAGTCCGCTCTGCTCGTTAAGGCAATCGGCGCTTTTGCTCCTATAATGACAGCCGCCACGCTGGCCTTCGCAAAATAAATCAGTGATTTATATAAAATATTGCCGGCCTCAATTGTTGGGACGAGAAGGATATCAGCGCTGCCCGCTACATCTCCCGAAATCTTTTTCTGGGCTGCGGCAATTTGTGATACTGCGTTATCCAAAGCAAGCGGTCCATCAACAATGCAGCCTTTGATTTGGCCTCTTTTGTACATTTGAGCAAGAGCAGCTGCATTCACTGTCGCTTCCATTTTCGGGTTCACCGTTTCGACTGCTGCCAGAGCTGCTGCTTTTGGCATATTGTTCCCTACTGCGTGGGCCACATGAACGGCATTTTGCAAAATCTGCCGAAGCTCTTCCAGCGAAGGGGCAATATTCATTGCCGAATCTGTCACAAACATCAATCTGTCAAAGTCCGGTATATCAAACACAGCCACGTGGGAAAGGACACTGGATGACCGAAGCCCCTCCTGTCTGTTCAACACCGCTTTAAGCAAAACAGAAGTCGGCACATTGCCTTTCATTAAAATATCCGCTGATTTGTGATGCACAGCACGAACCGCTAATTTTGCCGATTCCTCAGGCGTATCGGCATGAACGATTTCCACTTGATGCCCTTGCATAGATGCTGTCAGATCGTTCAGTTTTTTGCTGTCGCCCGTTAACAAAAAACGGGCGGATAGATGCTCGGCTGCCAGCTTTACTGCCCGGATCACTTCCTCATCCTCAGCATGGGCAACCGCAATGGTCTTGTTTTTGTACATCGACGCTTTGCCGATTAAATCTTTCAGCTTCATCTGTTACCACCTTTCTTATTTCGACTCCGCCTTTTATTATGCAAGTTCCATGCCAGCTCCTCACCTTGCTGTCATACCAGATATATTGAAAAATCCGTGCAGATGTTTGCGTTTATTCTGCAAATTATTGCATGCCTTCATTTGCAAGGCCGTATTTATCCATTTTGTAATATAAATTCCGTATGCTGACACCGAGGGCTTTCGCTGTTTTTGTCCGGTTAAAATGATGCTTTTCGAGCGTTTGCTGGATTAAATGCGCTTCAAATTTTTCTACTGCGACAGACAGCTTTTCGCCTTCAATATCCGGAAAATCAAAACCTGTCCCCTGCTCTGTATCACTTTCTTTTTGTTCAAGTTCGAAAACAGGCAAGTGATCTTTTTCAATCCATTCCATATGCGGATTTAGAAAAATCATGGCTCGTCCAAGGACATTTTCCAGCTCGCGGACATTTCCAGGCCAATGGTACGCGGATAAGGCACGCACGGCTTGCTGTGAGAGCCCCTTTACATTCCTGCCGTAATCCCGGTTGATCTTTTGGATAAGCCTGACGCTTAATGCCTCAATGTCTTCCAGCCGCTGCCGTAAAGGCGGGATGGAGATGGGATAGCGGTTGATCCTGTAATACAGGTCTTCGCGGAACGTTCCATCCGCCATCGCCTTTTCGATATTTACATTTGTCGCCGCGATTACTCTAACATTGACAGGGATCGCTTTTGTGCCGCCCACTCTGACGATTTCTTTCTCTTGAAGGACGCGGAGCAATTTCGCCTGCATATTTTGTGTCAGCTCACCGATTTCATCTAAGAAAATACTGCCGTTATTGGCTTCTTCAAATAAGCCCTTTTTACCGCCTCGCTTCGCTCCTGAAAACGCACCATCCTCATAGCCGAACAATTCAGATTCGAGCAGGTTTTCAGAAAGGGCTGCGCAATTCACGCGAATAAATTTATTGAATTTCCGGTCGCTTTCGTTATGGATGGCATGGGCGAACAGTTCTTTTCCTGTTCCTGATTCCCCACGCAGCAAAATGGTAGCCGGCGTTTTCGCCCCGAGCTTCGCCTGCTCAAGCGCAACCAGCATTTGCTCGCTTGTGCCGATAATGTCGTCGAAAGTGTATTTCGCTTCAAGCGTGCGAATGATTTGTCTGGCCCGATTAAGCTCCGCAGTCAGCATTTTAATTTCAGACACATCATGAATCACACCGACGCTGCCTTTCAAAATCCCGTCTACAATCACCGGCGCTACATTGACGATGACTTCTTTTTCATTGGGGCCGACCTTCATTCTGACACCGCGGACAGGGCGTCTTGTTTCAAGCACCTTTAAGTGCATGCTTTCGCCTTCAGAAATATCAGTGTTTGCAGGCTTGCCGATGACTTCTTTTTCAGAAAGCCCCGTCATTTTCGTATATGCTTTATTGATCAAAAGGCCAATACCGTTTTCATCAACGACAGAAATCGCCTCATCGGAGGATTGAATAATCGCCTCCAGCATCGTACGGACCTGCTTTAAATTTGTCACTTCCTCTGCCAGCTCGACAGCATCGGTGATATCTTTAAACACAC
Organism: Bacillus sp. SN1; assembly: GCF_002796895.1. Classification (NCBI taxonomy): domain Bacteria; kingdom Bacillati; phylum Bacillota; class Bacilli; order Caryophanales; family Bacillaceae; genus Bacillus; species Bacillus sp. SN1. The sequence continues at coordinate 148,418 of NZ_PHIE01000001.1, read as the reverse complement.
AAAGCGCCCCGAGCAGACGTCCGCCTTCATCAATAATCGGCAGCCTAGTGGTCACAATTTGCAAATGATCGCCTAAAAGCTGCTTCTGGTTATATTCAGGCTCTCTCGTTTTTAAAATCCGCGGCATCTTTGTGCTCGGAATGACTTCTTTTATCGGTCGCCCGATGACTTCCTCGCGTTTTTTCCCGACCATTTTTTCGGCCATATGGTTAAAGAGAATGATTTCTTCATTGATATCAATGAAAATCATTCCGTCATGAGTGGAATTAAAAATTCTATCGTGTTTATATGTTTGCTCTTTCAGCATTTGAATCAGCTGCTGCTTCTCTTCCATCAGCTGAAAAACGATGTACGCCATTTTTCCCGGCATGACAATGGTCTCTTCATGCTTTTCCTGAAGGAGTTCGTCAAACACGGCTTGATCGCCGGTGGTATGAATGACGATATCCGGTTTTTGTTGTATGTAAGGTTTCCAATCAGATGAAACGGCAATTCCATACCGTTCTGCTTCTTTCAATCCCGGCGCCTCGGGGTCTTTGTCAACCACGGCAATGATATCTATGACGGCTGTTTTGATCAAAATATGTAATAACGCCGTTCCCCTTTTGCCGGCACCTACAATCAGTACCTTTTGCATCCCGTTACCCCTTTGTATGAAAAAATTTGCACACCTATTTATTCCGTTGCAATAATTTGCACAACCCTATGTTACCACGTTTTCTTCTCTTGACAAAATATTTTTTCCGCTGGACAATAAAGGAAATGAAAAGATAAAGGGGTTTTCTGAGGATGAGCCGACTTCTTGCGCTTTTGATATTAGTCCTCCCCGGCGCCATTTCCGCTTTAGGCATTAAACTGATGAGGGATACACTTTTCGGCAATACGCTAAAGCCATTTGCAGCTCTTTGGCTCCAAGGTTTGTCAGGATTCATCTTTTTTGCGTTCGGACTTTATGTGCTGGCCGGGTTCATTTTATACAGAGACAGAAAACGCAATCAAGTCAGCCCGCGATTCAGAAAACGATAGCTGCAAAAAAGCCGGAGAACGCCCCGGCTTTTTTGATCAAAACTATTCGTCAGGCAAAACGGTTTTGGCAATCGTTTTATCTAACGCTTCATAGTCATAGTAAGAAATCGTATCGTACAGTTCTTTTCGTGTCTGCATATCATGCAGGCCTTCTTTTTGCGAGCCGTGCTCCTTAATCAAACCAAACATCCGCTCATAAGCTTTTGCCGCCGCTCGAAGCGATGTGACAGGATAAATCACCATGTGAAACCCCATATCTTCGAATTCATCGGCACGATAATACGGCGTTTTCCCAAACTCGGTCATATTCGCAAGGAGCGGAACGGAGATGCGCTCAGCAAACTGGCGGAATTCGTTCTCCTCCTGAAGCGCTTCCGGGAAAATCGCGTCCGCTCCAGCCTCAATGTAAGCCGCTGACCGTTTCATCGCGGCATCAAGCCCTTCCTGCGCCCTGGCATCAGTACGGGCAACAACGACAAGGGAGGGCGCCGCTTGTTTGATCGCTTTTATTTTTTGCGCCATCTCCTTTATCGGAACAAGCTGTTTGCCATTTAAATGCCCGCATTTTTTCGGAAGCTGCTGGTCCTCTATTTGAACAGCGGCTACTCTGGCTTCTAGCATCTCACGGGCGGTTCGGGCGGCATTTAACACACCGCCAAATCCCGTATCGATATCCACAAGCAGAGGCAGATCAGCTGCGCGCACAAGATCCTTGGCCCGATCAGCCATCTCTGCCGACGTGATGATCCCTAAATCAGGAAGCCCCCTGCTGGCTGTATATGCCGCACCAGACAAATAAATAGCAGAAAAACCGGCCTCCTTCGCAAGCAAGGCGGCCATTCCGTCATGGGCGCCGGGAATTTGCAGAATGTCCGGTGCTGACATCAGCTTGCGGAAACGTCCGGCAAGCTCCTCTTGTGACGATTGCTTATTGACGATCCACGACATGACACAAGTCCTCCTTTTACATGCAGAACATATCTACGAATTCATTTACGCGCATCGTTTGTAATGTCTCATAGTTAGTACAGTGCTCATAAATGTGTTTGTACTGTTTATCAGAAAAATGGGTTTTGAGATTGGCAGAAAACTTTTCCAGCAGTTTCGGCACTGCCTCGTCTCTTCGAAAACGGTGGCCGAGCGGAAATTCACATTCCACCATCTCCGTGCTCGTTCCGTCTTTAAAATGAATTTGTACGGCGTTTGAAATGGAACGCTTGTCGGGTTTCAGGTAATCCTCGGTATATACTTTATTTTCAGTCACTTCCATTTTACCCCGAAGTTTATCTATTCTCGGATCAATCGCTGTTTCAGCCTCATAATGCTGCGCTGTGATATCACCAAAAAGCAAACCGATTGCTGTGATGTATTGAAGGCAGTGATCACGATCTGCCGGATTGTGAAGCGGGCCTTTTTTATCAATGATTCGGATAGCGGATTCATGCGTTCTGATGACAACACGGTCAATCTCATCAATCCGGTCCTTTACCTGCGGATGAAGAATGACAGCACACTCCGCCGCTGTCTGAGCGTGAAATTCCGCAGGATAAGACACTTTAAATAACACATTTTCCATGACATAAGCATCTAGCGAGCGGGCGAGTTTGATCTCTTGCTTATTGAATAAAACGTCTTGGAAGCCCCATCCCGGTGCGCTCAAAGCTGTCGGATAACCCATTTCCCCTTTTAACGCCATCAGCGCCAAATGAACACCTCTGCTCGTTGCGTCTCCTGCCGCCCACGATTTGCGCGAGCCGGTATTCGGTGAATGCCGGTATGTCCTCAAGGCTGCATTGTCAATCCATGCATTCGAAAGCGCATTTTTGATTTCTTCTCTTCCGCCGCCCAAAAGCTTAGTTGCAACAGCAGCTGTCGCAACTTTAACGAACAGAACATGATCAAGGCCAACTCGGTTTAAGCTGTTTTCTAATGCAAGCACGCCTTGAATCTCGTGTGCTTTGATCATCATTTCAAGTACGTCTCGTACCGTTAAAGGCTCTTTTCCTTCAGACAGCCTCACTCTCGATACATAATCGGCAACGGCAAGGATTCCTCCCAGATTATCGGACGGATGCCCCCACTCCGCCGCCAGCCACGTATCGTTGTAATCGAGCCAGCGGATCATGCAGCCGATATTAAACGCTGCCTTTACAGGATCGAGAACATATGACGTTCCCGGTACTTTGCTTCCATTCGGCACAATCGTTCCGGGAACAATCGGGCCGAGCAGCTTTGTGCATTCGGGATACCGGAGTGCTAAAATCCCGCAGCCCAGCGTATCCAGCAACACATGCCCTGCTGTTGTATACGCCTCGGAGCTTGTAATCTCTTTCTCAAGCACATAGTCTGTGATTTCTTCAATGACATGATCCGTTTTCAGCATTCTACCAGTTCCTTTCATCATTTATGATTCGCCTGATGGCGCGGGCCCATATAGCTGACACGAGGACGGAAAAGGCGGTTATTGGAATGCTGCTCAATTACATGGGCGCATAAACCGGACGTTCTCGCGCTGAAAAAGACAGGCGTATACAAAGGAATCGGTATGCCGAGCATCCAGTACACCGGGGCAGCGTAGTAATCCAAATTCGGGTAAAGCCCTTTTTCCTTCTCCATCAGCTGCTCGCCTGCTTCACACATCTCGTATAAACGATAGTCTCCGGCTTTATCGCATAATTGCTGCAGCGCTTCTTTCATTATGAGTGCTCTCGGGTCCATTTTTTTCATATACACCCGGTGGCCGAATCCCATAATTTTTTCTTTTCTTTTCAGTTTCGTTTGCAGAAGCTGCTCAAACTCGGACGGTGTTTTCGCATCCAAAAGCATATACATCACGGCTTCGTTTGCTCCTCCGTGAAGATTCCCTTTCAGGGAGGCAACAGCTCCTGTCAAAGCGCCATAAAGATCTGAATGTGTAGAAGCGATGACCCTTGCCGCAAATGTTGAATTCGGCATCTCATGCTCACTGTACAAGACGAGGGACCGATCAAAAATCTGCTCTTCCAGTGAGGACGGCAATTTCCCTGTCATCATGTATAGAAAATTTGCACTGTAGGATAGGGTTTGAAGCGGAAGAATCGGCTCTTTCTTATTGATGATCCTGTAGCTGGCAGCAGTGAGGGCAGGCATTTTCCCCAGAAGCTGATAGGCGCGTTCTTTGTTTGCAGAAGGAGACCGATCATCAATTTGCCGATCATAGCCGGCAAGTGCTGACAGTCCTGTCCGCAGGCTATCCATTGGATGAGTGTGCTCAGGGAGCAGCTCAAGCAGGCGGAGATGATCAGCCGGCAAGCTTGATGCGCTGTTTATTTTTCTTTCCAGCGTTTCCGTTTCACTTTCTTCCGGCAGCCTGCCCTCCAGCAATAAATGGACAAGCTCCAGGTAGCTTTTTGTTTTAGAAAGATCAATTAAATCATAGCCTCGTATCAAAATCTGGCTGAACTGCGTGTCAAGATAAGAAATATGAGTTTCTGCCGCGATCACACCGTCCAAACCTGGAGAATAATGCTGTTTCTCCTCCATATCCTCAACCTCCGTTTTGCGTTTTTGTCTATCAGATTCCGCCAAGCAAATGCTTGGAAATAATCAGTCTTTGAATCTCGTTCGTCCCTTCATAGATCTGCGTCACCTTTGCATCGCGAAGCAGACGCTCGACCGGATAATCCTTCATATAGCCGTATCCCCCGTAAATTTGGACGGCGTCTAACGCCGCCTTTACCGCGGAATCGGATGCAAATTGTTTAGCCATAGATGCTTCTTTTCCGCAGGCCAAGCCGCGGTTATGAAGGTCTGCCGCGTGATAAACAAGATGCCTTGCCGCCTCAGCCCTTGTCGCCATGTCAGCCAGCTTAAACGATATGCCTTGATTGGCTGCGATAGGCCTTCCAAATTGCATTCTCTGTTTCGCGTAATGAACGGCATGCTCAAGCGCCGCCTCTGCAATCCCAAGCGCCTGTGCCCCAATGCCGATGCGGCCGACATTTAAATTCGCCATGGCAATGTGAAATCCATCACCCTCTTTGCCAAGCAAATTTTCTTCAGGCACTTCTGCATTGTCAAAAATCAGTTCCGTCGTATTGGAGCCATAGAGCCCTAGCTTTTTTTCTTTTTTTCCAACGGTAAAACCAGGGGTGTTTTTTTCAACGATAAAAGCCGAAATCCCGTGCCTGCCTTGATCTGGAGCTGTTAAAGCAAACGTGATATAGATATCGGCGGCTCCGCCGTTTGTAATAAATATTTTCGATCCGTTTAATAGGTATTTGCCGTTCTTTTTGATTGCTGTTGTGCGAAGGCTTCCGGCATCCGACCCCGAGTGAGGCTCCGTCAGCGCAAATGCGCCCAAATGGTCTCCGGAAGCGAGCTTCGGTATATATTTCATCTTCTGTTCTTCGTTGCCGAAGTACAGAATCGGATTTGTGCCGACTGAGGTATGAACGGAAAGAATGACACCGACAGCCGCGCTGATTTTAGAAATCTCATGAATCGCAAAAATATAAGAAACAATATCCGCCCCAGCGCCGCCGTATTGCTCCGGCACCGGTATTCCCATCAAGCCATGTTCACCCATTTTTTTGATCAGCTGAGACGGAAATTCGTCCGTTTTCTCCATGATTTCCGCAGCGGGAGTAATTTCTTTTCGGGCAAAATCACGCACCATTTTTCGCATCATGACCTGCTCTTGGGTTATATGCAACTCGGCCACCCCCGGATGGAATTGACTTCAGGAAGTCCTCTCCTCATATTGATAAAAACCGCGTCCGCTCTTTTTGCCAAGCCAGCCCGCTTTGACATATTTGCGAAGCAGCGGGCAAGGACGGTATTTGGAATCGCCAAGGCCGGAATGAAGAACTTCCATAATCGATAAACACGTATCAAGCCCGATAAAATCCGCTAATGTAAGCGGCCCCATCGGATGGTTCATGCCCAGCTTCATCACCTCGTCTATTGCCTCCGGCTTCGCTACTCCCTCATACACACAATAGATGGCTTCATTAATCATCGGAAGAAGCACGCGGTTGGAAACAAACCCCGGAAAATCATTGACTTCTACCGGTGTTTTCCCCATCTTTTCCGCTAATCCCATAACATCTAAGGCTGTTTCTTCTGACGTAGCCAAGCCGCGTATCACTTCTACCAGCTTCATCACAGGAACGGGATTCATAAAGTGCATGCCAATGACTCGGTCAGGCCGGTTTGTCACCGCAGCGATTTCTGTAATAGGCAAGGAGGATGTATTGCTGGCCAAAATCGTATGAGGCGGGCAAATGTGATCAAGTGTTTTAAACATCTCGGTTTTCGCTGTCATGTTTTCTGCGATAGCCTCAATCACAATGTCCGCATGCTTTGCCTCCTCAAGCGTTTGAGAGAGCGAAATGCGGCTGATCACACTCTTAACTTCCGCTTCGGTCTTCCTTCCTTTCTCAGCATCACGGGTCAACTTTTTCTTCAACCGCTTCAATCCTGCCTCCGCAGCCTCCGGGTTCACATCGTACATTCGCACATAAAAGCCTGCGTCAGCAGCTGTTTGAGCAATTCCGCTTCCCATCTGTCCTGCGCCAGCTACCATGATTTGTTTCATTTCCATTCAAATCCCCTTTTTCGTCATGTTTTAATGAACCTGCACTAAGACGGCGTCCCCCTGAGCCGCACCGCTGCAAATGGCGGCAACGCCCAGTCCCCCTCCCCGGCGCTTTAATTCGTAAACAAGCGTCATGAGAATTCTCGCCCCGCTTGCGCCAATCGGGTGGCCGAGCGCGATCGCACCGCCGTTCACATTTACTTTTTCAAGATCGAAACCGACGATTTTTTTGCATGTCAAAACAACAGAAGCAAACGCTTCATTTACTTCAAACAAATCAATATCTCGAACGGTTAAACCAGTCTTTTTTAGCAGCTTGTTGATTGCAAACCCCGGTGCTGCCGCTAGCTCGTGCGCTTGCATTCCCATAGTGGAAAAACCAAGAATTGTAGCCAGAGGCCGTTTGCCAAGCGCAGCAGCTTTGTCCTCAGACATCAGCACGAACGCACCGGCTCCGTCATTGACTCCGGGAGCATTGCCGGCTGTGACGGAACCGTCACTTGTATAAATCGGGGAAAGTTTTGCAAGCTGATCCAGATTTGTGTCACGCCGAATCGCTTCATCTTTGTCGACAATGTTTGTTTTTCCTTTTCGTCCGATCCAGCTGACAGGAACAATTTCATTCTGAAGCTTTCCTTCATCAGCTGCCTTAGCTGCCCGCGCATGACTTCTTATCGCCCATTCATCCTGCTCCCTGCGTGAGATTCCATATTCCTTGGCCGCTGTATTTCCGTGAACAGCCATATGCACCTCGTCAAACGCGCACGTTAACCCGTCATAAACCATTAAATCTCTAAGCTCCCCATCTCCCATCCGCGCTCCCCAGCGCCCGGCGGGAACGGCATACGGAATATTGCTCATGCTTTCCATTCCCCCGGCAACAAGAATGTCCGCATCTTGCGCCCGGATCATTTGATCACATAGGGTGACCGCTCGAAGTCCGGATGCACAGACTTTATTCAGCGTTTCTGACGGCACACTCCAAGGCATTCCAGCCAGACGGGCAGCTTGCCGGGAAGGTATCTGCCCTGAGCCGGCTTGAACAACCATGCCCATGACAGTTCCTTCCGCATCGTCTCCAGAGACTCCAGCGCGATGTAACGCCTCCTTCATCGCAACGCCCCCAAGCTCAGCAGCTTTCACCTCTTTCAACGCCCCGCCGAATTTGCCAAATGGTGTTCTTGCGGCACTTACAATGACTGTTTTCCTCATGGTTTCACCTCATTCAGAAGATAGACAGCGCTTACAATTTCTAGTTGTCTTCTATGAATGTATGCTTTGAAACGGGCATGAATGAATGAAAAAAGAAGGCTGCGCCTCCTTCTAAAACAACTATTTATTTTTTAACAATGCCAAAGCCTTTGCAGGAAAATCGGTGAAAATGCCGTCTGCCCCCGCTTCAATGAGATGCTTCATATCTTCCGGCCGATTAACTGTATACGGCCTTACCTTGATCGAACTGTTCCTCATTTTCTTCAGTACTTTATCCGCTGTTGCCGGGCTGTTCAGCTTCGGGTGATAGCCGGAAGCCGGAATTGATGTGATATACCGGTCAGCCTGATAAAGCACATCTGAAGTCAATGCCGCCCGTTCGATATGGGGAGCAAGCCGGGCGCATAGCGCCAAGCTTTCATGGTTAAATGTGGATAGGATGATTCTCTCCTCTATATTGAATCGCTTCACTGCCTCCAGCACTTTTTCTTCCATTCCCTCATAACGGATCACGCTGTTTTTTAATTCAATGTTGATGAGAAAATTCTTTTTTTCTGCCCATGAGAGCACGTCTTCAAGCAGCGGCACTTTGATATCACTGTCCGTTTGATTGTGATTTGCCGCCGCATTTGCCGTTTTTATCACATCATACACTGTATCCTTCACGAATCCTTTGAGCGATGTCGTCCGGTCGAGTCTTTCATCATGGATCACAACAATGCGTCCGTCTTTTGTCAGCTGTACATCAAGCTCTATTCCGTCTGCTCCCGCCTCAATTCCTTTTTCAAATGCAAGCATTGTATTTTCGGGAAATTGACCTGATGCCCCCCGATGGGCAAAAATCTCTGTCATCGTTTCACCTCAAGCCCTAACGTTTTCTCCATTATACTGATTTTGGCGTTTCCACTCTAGGATTAAGGCTGTATCAATCTACTGATCGTAATAAGAATCAATACCGTTGACAATCGCATCCGCGGCCTTTTGCTGGTATTCTTCGCTTCCGAGCTTGTCCGCGTCAGAGCTGTTTGTGATAAATCCAAGCTCCGCCAGTACACTCGGCATTTGTGAATATGTAATGACGTAAAAGTCTGATTCCTTCACACCTCTGTCTCTTGTCTGTAAGGATGAGAGGAGCTGTGATTGAATATCGGTGGCCAGACGCCGGCTGTTTTCCCCTTCATAATCAGATTGAAAATACGTTTCTGTTCCTGAAGCTGAAGCAACCCCGGAATTCACATGAATGCTGACAAAAAGATCGGCGTGATTGGCACTTGCCTTTGCCACTCTGTCCTCCAAGGTCAGAAAATGATCGTCTGACCTAGACGCAACAGGATTGGCTCCCTCCGCTTTTAGCTTGTCCGTCACATGCTCGGAAACTGCTAAATTAATATCCTTTTCAAAGAGCCCGTTCCCGACTGCTCCGCTGTCTTCACCGCCGTGTCCGGCATCAATGTATACTGTTTTCCCTTCTATCGGCTCTGCCGCCTGTGCGCAAGGCGCGAGCGTCAAAGCCAATCCGCATAGCGCCAAGCTCCTCCATAACTTTCTCAACTTTCTCCCTCCGGTCTTTTATCACGAATTCTTCTGCAGCTGAATGTCTTCCAGCTGTAAGGTTCCATTATCCTTTTTTATATATTTCACCTGGATATTTGTGTGATCTGGCAGTGATTCACATTCATCACGTTTATCCTTCGGAACTTGTATCATGGTTTCTTCTCCGTTAAGGGAAACCGCGATCGTATGAGGGTCAGCCGAGCCAATGTATTTTCCCTCTTCGGTAAACCTTGGGGCTGAGTCATCCGCACTTGCAATACTGCACCCTGAGAGAAAGAGCACAGTAAACAGCAAAAGAGCCGTTTGTTTCACATGATCACCTCTTCCTGATGTTTGGCTTTTATCTTTGACCAGAATGGCAGATTTGTAAAGATGTTGTGAAAGCAGGCGATGAAGTTCCATGATTTTCAAAAGGGCTATCCGACCTGATCATTTCCTGTTGTTAGAAAGAAAGCAATCGCATTTATCTATGAGGATGGCTCTAATTGAGGCACATATTAGAAAAAATTAACGAAAAGAAGCAACTTTTTATTCATTTTGAAAAAATGTGAGGAATGAGGTGAGCAAATCGTTTGACGGCTGAATCAGCCAGGCGTAACCTTTTAAAGGATATTCACTTTACAGAAAGAAGTTACAGCCATGAAAAAATTCGTTCTGCTGGTCGCTGCAGCAGTCATCACTTGCACCATCGGCCACCAAATCAGCGGCGGCTACAAAGCCCCCGAAAAAGAACGCAGAAAACATCACTCTGTACTCAAGATATTCAGCCGGTAAAGCAGATCAATTGCATTAATTTTTACATATAGGCTAGAATATGTCCGAATCCAAACGAAAGAAGATGATTAAATGAACCCTAAGTATAAACCGCTGTTTGAACCATTTACGTTTAAAAGCGGCGTTACAATTGACAACCGGATCGCAGTAGCACCAATGACTCATTACGCTTCTAACGATGACGGTACAATATCTGATGCAGAGCTTGATTACATCATCCCCCGTTCAAAAGAAATGGGAATGGTGATTACAGCCTGTGCAAATGTCACACCGGATGGAAAAGCATTTCCCGGGCAGCCGGCCATCCATGATGATGCCAACATTCCAGGTTTAAAAAAATTAGCGCAAGCCATTCAGGCGCAAGGCGCTATAGCCGTTGTGCAAATTCATCACGGCGGTATTGAATGTCCGTCTGAACTCGTTCCGCAACAAGATGTTGTAGCGCCAAGTGACGTATTTGATAACGGCAAGCAAATTGCCCGCGCCTTAACAGAAGAAGAAACGGAAAACATTGTGAAGGCATTTGGAGAAGCGACAAGACGCGCCATTGAAGCCGGCTTTGACGGTGTCGAAATTCACGGCGCAAACGGCTACTTGATTCAGCAGTTTTATTCTCCGAAAACCAATCAGCGCACAGACCGCTGGGGAGGTAGCGACGAAAAACGATTAGCCTTCCCGCTTGCTATTGTCGATGAAGTGAAAAAAGCCGCTGCAGAACATGCGAAGGGTGCGTTCTTAGTCGGCTACCGCCTGTCTCCGGAAGAACCTGAGACACCAGGATTGACAATGACTGAAACCTTTACGCTTGTTGACGCTTTAGGGGATAAAGAATTGGATTACCTTCATATCTCACTGATGGACGTGAACTCAAATGCGCGCCGCGGTGCAGATCCGACTCGTACACGCATGGACTTGTTGAATGAACGTGTCGGAAACAAAGTGCCGCTTATCGCCGTCGGTTCCATTCATTCCGCAGATGACGCGCTGGCTGTAATCGAAAACGGCATTCCGCTAGTCGCGATGGGACGCGAAATTCTAGTTGACCCCGACTGGACGGTGAAAGTAAAAGAAGGCCGGGAAAAACAAATCGAAACAGTGATCAAAGGCACAGATAAAGAAAAATATCACTTGCCTGAACCGCTATGGCAAGCAATTGTGAACACGCCTGGCTGGGTACCTTATAAAGATTAATGTGTGGAGACCGCCGAAACGATATTTTTAAAAAAGCCCCTTGTATAAGGGGCTTTTTCTCTAATCAAACAGTTTGTGTAAAAACCTAAACGGCAGGAACAGCAATAGGTCTGCCGCTTCAGAAAGCAAATCCAACAGCAACCCGTCACGTTTTCCGGCTTTTTTCTTTTTCATTCATACGTCTCCTTTGTTCATGAATACGTCCTTATCTTACGAGTTTGCAGGGGAAAGGTTTCAATTTGATCCTGATTGTTTGTTTTTGATAATCCAAGCAGCGAAAACACATGAAACCATGACTGTAAATGAGATGAAGTCGATCAGGGTGCCTGCCATGTGTGATTCTGTAATGATGTTCGAATTGACGCAAAGCGCAAGAATAAATAACGCAATCAGCAGTCCGTACTTTTCAAACACATTATCACTCCCTCAGGAAAATGTGCTTCCTATTCATCATCCATTATAATAAATGTCCCTAAAACAAAACGCCTCCTATTTATCAGCGCGAACTAATAAATAAAAGACGTTTGATTTAATCATCGCTTAATATACTCATGCTTAAGAAGCCTTATGCTCTAATCTCAGCTTATCCGCAACCATTGCAATGAACTCTGAGTTTGTCGGTTTAGCTTTTGTCATGCTGACTGTATAGCCGAACAATGAGGAAATGGAATCAATGTTTCCTCTGCTCCACGCCACTTCAATTGCATGGCGGATCGCTCTTTCTACACGGCTTGCGGTTGTGTTGAATTTTTTGGCGATGTCCGGATAGAGGACTTTTGTAATACTGCCGAGCAATTCGATGTCATTGTATACCATTGAGATTGCTTCGCGCAGATAGAGATAGCCTTTAATATGCGCCGGGACGCCGATTTCATGGATAATGCTTGTGATGCTCGCGTCGAGATTTTTCTTTTTTGGTTCAGGCTGGCTGCTGCGTATAATGCTGCTTTGCGATGATGGCGCACGGTGCGTCACGCTGCTGGCATTTCCGCTGACCTGACGGATATGTCCGACAAGGTTTTCCATATCAAACGGTTTGAGAATAAAGTAGGACGCGCCTAAATCGACGGCCTTTTTCGTGACATCTTCCTGTCCAAAGGCTGTCAGCATAATGACATTCGGCTGTTTTTTCAGATCTGATTCCCTCAGCCGCTCTAAAACCGCAAGTCCGTCCAAATGCGGCATAATAATATCCAATACGAGCACATCGGGATCTTTTTCTTTAAACAACGACAGGCATTCCTGTCCGTTATAAGCTACACCGATCACTTCCATGTCTTCCTGTCCTTCTATATATTCACTCAACAGGCTTACCAGCTCTCGATTATCATCAGCAACACAAACTTTAATTTTCTCCACGTTTCTTCCTCCCCAAATGTAGTTAACAGGATTCACCCTTGCTACATGTTTACATTCGACAAAACCGCTATATACCCTCTAAAAAAATCATAATCACCAATATTAGTGGCATATCTTTGTTATTCTATGTTTTTCTCCGTTTTTCGACTAAAAATGAAATTTGACAAACAAGGAAACGTGAATTTGTCGAAAAATCTTCTTTTGTACATTTTACCGTATGTATTCTGAGAAGTGAAGAGGAATAAAAACAAAAAAACTGCCGGAAATTCCGGCAGTCAGCTTGCTTTTTCTTTTCCGTAAATATCGATTCCTGCTTCTGACAGCATCCATTCAATATGAACGCCGTAGCCGCTTGTCGGATCATTTACAAACACATGGGTGACAGCGCCGATCACTTTTCCATTTTGAATGATCGGGCTTCCGCTCATCCCCTGTACGATGCCCCCTGTTTCTTTCAACAGCCTCGGATCGGTTATTTTTAAGACCATTCCTTTTGTCGCCGGGAATTTTTGCGGCGTCGTGCTGACGATTTCAATATCAAATTTTTCTACCTTGTCATCATCAATGACCGTTAAAATTTCAGCCGGCCCTTTTTTGACTTCATTAGAAAACGCAACCGGCAATGCTTGATCTGAAATATTGTTTTGAATTGGCTGATGCAGTGTGCCGAAAATCCCAAATGGGCTGTTTCTGTTAATATCCCCGATCGTTTTGCGTTCTGAGGAAAATCGCGCCAATTTTTCTCCCGGATTTCCGCCTGTCCCTTTTTCAATTGATGTTACAGTGGATTTGACGATTTCTCCATTCTCCACTACGATTGGTTTCTTTGTGTCCATATCGGAAATCACGTGGCCAAGTGCTCCGTATTTTTTTGTTTTCGGTTCATAAAAGGTCATGGTGCCGATGCCAGCAGCCGAATCCCTGATATATAATCCGATTCTGTACTTGCCTTCTACTTCATCTTTTTCAGGAATGAGCTTTGTTTTGATTTTTTGCTTATCACGTTTAATCAGCAAATCTAACGATTCTCCGGTTTTACCTGCCTTCTGGATAAATGGGGCTACATCATTCATTTTTTCAATTTTCTGTCCATTCATCTCAATAATGATGTCACCCGCTTCAATGCCGGCCGTTTCTCCCGGAGATTTTTTGCCTTCACTTGTGTTGATTTGATGAAATCCGACGACAAGAACACCGACGGAATGAAGTTTAACACCGATTGATTGTCCGCCAGGTATGACTTTTAAATCAGGAAGAACTTGCACTTTTGTTTTTTTGATTGGAAATCCGGCAAGATCGTATACTAATTCTGATTCACCTGATTTTTTGCCTGTCACCTTGATTTCATGCGGGTCTTTTTTTACTGTAAACGCTTCTGACGATTCTTGTGCATGAGCGTTTACCGATAAGCTCGTTTCAATCGCTTGTGTTTGGGTTTCAAATACTCTCATTTGCGTTGGAATCAGTAAATACTCTTTTAGCGGTTTGCATAAACCTACACTTAATAACGAAACAAGGAGAATTAAACCTACTGCTTTTCTGATGTTATCGGGCATTCACTACTTCACTCTCCTCGCTCCTATCCCACACCTTCTTTATGACTTGCTGCTACATCATTTAATTTTGCCTTCTGACGCCTTATTTATAACTGTCATATAAAGAAAAACATTGGATATACTGATGAACGAATGGATGTGTGCGAAAAAAATAAGCTGCGCTTCTCGCGCAGCTTACCCAGTTGTTTTGACTTGATCGGCTTGTATTAAAAGTTCTTTCGCATGGCGTTTCGTCAAGTCTGTTACTTCGACTCCTGCAATCATGCGCCCGATTTCCACTACCTTTTCCTGCTTAGACAGCGGCTTGACATGTGTCGTCGTTCTGCCGTCTTTTAACTCCTTCGCAATATAAAGGTGCGTATCGGCCATGGCAGCCACCTGAGGCAAGTGTGTAATACACAGCACTTGTGATCCTTTTGACACTTTATGGATCTTCTCAGCGATTGCCTGGGCGACTCTGCCGCTTACACCGGTATCGACCTCATCGAATATAATCGACGTCACATCCTGCTGAGAGGAAAAAATGCTTTTTATGGCAAGCATTACCCGAGACAGTTCTCCCCCGGAAGCGACTTTCGAAAGAGATTTTAGCGGTTCACCTGTATTGGTTGAAATTAAAAACTTCACCAGATCTATCCCTTGTTCAGTCAGCTGAACAGGCTGGCCGTTTACAATCGGCGCCTCCTCATTGCGGGACGCTGTTCTGACCTTAAATTCCGTATCAAACGTTGACTTTTCCATGTACAGGCTTTTTAATTCCCGATGAATCTCATCGGCCAGCTTTTTCGCCCATGCTTTCCTGATTTGTGAAACATTTGCCGCTTCCACTGCGACATCTTTGCCGACTGAGTCAAGCTCCTTCTTCACGCTTTGAAGGTGGCTGTCTCTGTTTTCAATTTGGTCAATCTCTTCTTCAATTTTAGAAGCGTATTCTAAAATATCCTCAACAGATGCACCATATTTTCGTTTCAGCTGTTTGATTTCATTAAGACGTGTTTCAATATAATTCAGGCGTTCCGGATCATACTCAAGCTCGTCCAGCATATTTCTCATCTGAAATGTAGCGTCCTCCAGAAGATAGTAGGAGTTCGAAACACTTTCAGACAGTTTTTTCAGCGGTTCATTAATATCGGATATATCTTCAAGCTGCGCTGATGCCATTCCGACCCAGTCCAGTCCGCCTTGCTCACTGCGAAGCGCGTTATACGCATTTTGCAGCGATTCATATATCTTCTCAAAGTTTGAAATTTGCTGGCGTTCTTCTTGGAGCTGTTCATCTTCATTAAGCTCAAGCTTTGCCGATTCGATTTCTTCGAGCTGAAATTGAATGAGATCAAGGCGGTGTGCCATTTCCTGTTCGCTTTCAGAAAGCTGTTTTAGCTTTTTAAGCAGCTTCATGTAACGCTGGTATCCTTCCTGATATGCTTGGAGCGCGCTTTCCACTTCGGCTCCGGCAAACTTGTCCAAAAGCTGGAGATGATTTTCGTCCTCCATTAACAGCTGGTTATCGTGCTGCCCGTGAATATCTAATAAAAGCCTGCCGATCTCTCTTAACGAGGCAATCGTGACAAGCTTGCCATTAACCCGGCAAACGCTTTTTCCACTCGTGCTGATATCCCTTCTCATAACGATCATTTCGTCTGAAACGTCGATTCCCTGCTCAGCGCATATATCAAAAACGGGATGGCCGCTCTCCAACAGAAACAGCCCTTCAAGCTCGGCTTTTGCTTCTCCATATCTGACAAATTCAGATGATCCTCGGCCTCCGACTAAAAGAGAAATGGCATCTATGATGATGGATTTGCCGGCTCCGGTTTCTCCTGTTAAAACCGTGAGCCCGCGTTCAAAAGAAACCGTCAGTTCCTCAATAATGGCAAAGTTTTTAATCGATAGTTCAGCTAACAAACAGCATTACACCTCTTATCTTTGTTAGATTTCTGTTACAGCAGCTCAAGCAGTCTGTTTTTTACGCCGTCTGTATCTTCAGGAGTCCGGCAAATAATTAAAATCGTGTCATCTCCGCAAATGGTCCCCATAATTTCATCCCAGTCCAAATTGTCCATCAGCGCCCCGATTGCCTGGGCGTTGCCCGGCATCGTTTTCAGCACAATCATATGGCTTGCAGAGTCTACTTTCACAAATGCGTCCATCAGTGCCCGCTTCAGCTTGGACAGCGGATTGAAACGCTGGTCTGCCGGAAGACTGTATTTGTAAGAGCCGTTATTCGTAGGCACTTTTACAAGGTGAAGTTCTTTAATATCCCGTGAAACCGTGGCTTGCGTTACTTTGTATCCATCCTGTTTCAGCATGTCGACCAATTCATCTTGCGTTTCGATTTCATTGCTTGTAATGATCTCTCTGATTTTAATATGCCTCTGGCCTTTGTTCATGTAAGCACCTCTATTTCCAGCTTATCTGTTCTTTTATGTTATATGATTCTCTGCAAATTGTACATGAATGCAGAAAAAAGGAATAATAGTCGCCCTATTATTCCGGTACATCTGCTTTTTTTTCTTTTAACGTCTTATGTGCCTCTTCTACAATGCGGATGATCTCTTCTTCCGGCAGCTCCTGTCCTTCCTGTCCCTCTCCCGGCCAATGCAAATGAAGGAGAAATTCAATATTTCCGTCTCCTCCCGTGATAGGAGAAAATGACAGGCCTTTGCAGATATAGCCTTCAGCCGCAGAAAAACTGATCATTCGCTTGAGAACATCAGCATGCACTTTAGGATCTCTGACAATCCCTTTTTTGCCGACGGATTCCCGTCCCGCTTCAAACTGCGGCTTAACAAGAGCCATGCAGTCACTGCCCGGTACAAGCAATGTTTTGAGAACAGGCAGGATGAGCCGCAGTGAAATAAAGGATACATCAATCGTAGCAAACTCCGGCATGCCCTTTGTAAAGTCTGCCGGTGTTGCGTAACGGAAGTTGGTCCGTTCCATTACGACGACCCGTTCATCTTGTCTGAGCTTCCACGCAAGCTGATTGTAGCCTACATCCACCGCGTATGACTGTTTAGCTCCGTTTTGCAGAGCGCAGTCCGTAAAACCGCCGGTGGAGGAGCCAATATCAATCATGATTTTATCCTTAACAGAGACGGGAAACTCCTTCAGCGCTTTTTCAAGCTTTAAGCCGCCTCTGCTCACATATTTTAGCGGGTTTCCTTTGACGGTTAACGGTAAGTCACGGTCAATTTTTTCCCCGGGCTTGTCCAAGCGGTTTTCGTTTGAATAGACGATCCCCGCCATAATAGCTCTCTTGGCTTTTTCCCGCGTTTCCGCCAGCCCTCTGTCCACTAGTAATACATCTAAACGTTCTTTCTTTGACGTCATGATCCAATTCCTTTATGTGTCTTCGGCGGCATCAGTAATCTAATCCGGTCTGCCACCTGCTGTTTTGTTAGTCCAATTTCTTCAAGAAGCGCCGTTACGCTTCCGTGTTCAATAAAACGATCCGGGATACCCATTCTGTCAATTGGTGTAAGATATTCACCTTGATCATGAGCGAATTCTAAAATCGAGCTTCCGAAACCGCCTTCTAAGACCGCTTCTTCAATCGTTAAAATCGGCAAGCCTTCTTTTAGGATATCCTTCATCATCTTTTCATCAATCGGCTTAATAAAGCGCGCATTCACAACGCGCACGGAAAGCCCCTCTTTTTGCAGCTCTTCAGCTGCTTCAAGCGCCATTTCGATTGTTGTTCCAAACGTTAAGATGACAGCGTCGTTCCCCGGACGCAGCACCTCCCACGTGCCGATCGGAATCGTTTTCAGCTGTTCATCCATTTTTACGCCGAGTCCGTTTCCGCGCGGAAAACGCATCGCAATCGGGCCTTCATTATAGCTGAGTGCTGTATGAACCATGTGCTGTCCTTCATTTTCATCTTTTGGCATCATTAAGACGATGTTTGGAATGTGACGCATAAACGCAATATCAAACACGCCTTGATGTGTCTCTCCGTCAGCGCCGACGAGCCCTGCACGGTCAATGCCAATAAACACATTGGCGTTTTGACGGCAGATGTCATGAACAACTTGGTCATATGCCCTTTGCAGGAAGGTTGAATAAATCGCCAAAAACGGCTTCATCCCCTGCATTGCCATAGCTGCTGCCATCGTAGCGGCATGCTGTTCTGCGATTCCTACGTCGAACATGCGGTCAGGGAATTCCTTTGCAAAGCCTTCAAGCTTAGAGCCGACAGGCATAGCCGGCGTAATGGCTACAATGCGTCCGTCCTCGCGCGCCATTCGCTGCACAGTGCCGCTGACTAGGCCACTCCATGAAGGAGCTGCGGCTTTCGGTTTTACAAAGTCACCGGTATTAATTTTATATGGTCCAGTACCATGCCATGTTCCAACCGTATCGGTTTCAGCCGGTTTGTACCCCTTCCCTTTTTTCGTAATGACATGCAGGAGAACAGGGCCTTTCGTTTTTTTGGCGTATTGAAGATTCTCAATCAGCTCATGATAAGAATGTCCGTCCACCGGGCCTAAATACGTAAAACCAAGCTCTTCAAAAAACATTCCCGAGACGAGCATGTATTTCAGGCTGTCTTTGACTCGTTCCGCCGTGGCGGCAAGTTTTCCCCCGACTGCCGGAATCTTTTTAAACAAGTATTCGAGCTCGTCTTTTACCCACTGGTATTTCCCGGCAGTGCGCAGGCGTCCGAGCATAGAATGAATGGCGCCGACATTCGGTGCAATACTCATTTCATTATCATTCAGGATGACAATCATATCTTTTTTCTCGTCGCCGATGTGGTTTAGCGCTTCGAGCGCCATTCCGCCAGTCAGCGCGCCGTCACCGATGATCGGAATAATAAATTCATCCGTACCTTTAATATCACGCGCAGCAGCCATTCCCATCGCACCTGACAGAGAAGTTGAGCTGTGCCCGGTTTCCCAAACATCATGCTCGCTTTCACTCCGCTTTGGGAATCCGCAAAGCCCTTTGTACTGGCGAAGCGTCGAAAATTCTTTTCCGCGTCCTGTCAGCAGCTTGTGGACGTAAGACTGGTGGCCTACATCCCACAAAAATTTGTCTTTCGGGCTGTTAAATTCCTTATGCAGCGCAACAGTAAGCTCTACGACACCTAAGTTGGGTCCGATGTGGCCGCCGGAAGCGGATAAAGTTGTAATTAAAAATTGACGGATTTCATCACTTAATTTCTCTAATTCATCAATGGACATGTTTTTTAAAAACGACGGGTCCTGTATTGATAAAAGATCCAAAGCGGATCAACTCACTTTCAGCATGAATTTCTGCAATGATACATGTCTTCTACAAGCCGAGCTGGACAATGGCCAGTTCTCAGACATAAAAAAAGACAAACACGCTTTTCCTTTTCATTTTTCATATAAACTGCTTACATTTTACCATATCTCGTGCAGCCGCTTCAAATTAGGATCGTTTTAGTGATCTCTTGCCGCAATTAAATCACAAAGCTCAAATAAAAGATCTTTTTGAAGAGAGAGTCCGCCGATTAAACGCTTCGCCTCATTGATGTGAACATCCAATTTATGTTTGGCCCCTTCCAGTGAAAGAAGTGACGGGTAAGTCGATTTGTCGTTTGTTGTATCCGAGCCGACACGTTTGCCGATTTTCTCTTCACTGCCTTCTAAATCTAAAATATCGTCTCTGATTTGAAAACCGATTCCAATGTGACTGCTGAAGGTACGCAGCGTTTCAATGTCTTCCTCAGGCGCATCCGCCAAAATAGCACCGGCAATTACGCAAAAACCGAGGAGCTTGGCGGTTTTCCGTTCATGAATGGATTCGAGCTCTTCAAGCGTGACTTGGCGGTTTTCTGCTTCCATATCAGCTACTTGCCCCCCGACCATGCCTTCAGTGCCTGCCGCTGAAATCAGTTCATTCACAAGCCGAAGGCGCTTTTCTGCTGACACCTCGTCTGACACGTGGGAGGTGATCAGCTTAAAGCTTTCCGTAAGGAGCCCGTCACCTGCTAATACTGCTGTCGCTTCACCGAATACTTTATGGTTTGTCGGCTTCCCGCGGCGCAAATCGTCATCATCCATACAAGGAAGGTCATCATGAATTAACGAATATGTGTGAATCATTTCGACAGCACACCCAACTGGAATGCCGTCCTTTTCACTTTTCCCATAGGCGTTTAATACAGCCAGTACAATGAGAGGACGCAACCGCTTTCCGCCAGCCTCTAGGGAATACAGCATAGACTTTTTTAATGAGTCCGGCATATCAAGCTTCTCTGTATAGACAGAAAGCTGATTTTCAATCGTTTTTTTCCGCTCCGCCAGAAAGCTCGTTAATTTATTTGTCACCTTCGTCTTCCTCCTGAACACTAAAAGGTGCCAGTTCGCCGTCTTCTTTTAAAATGAAATCCATTTGTTTTTCGACTTTTTGCAGCTTTTCGTGGCACATTTTTGAAAGAGCCATGCCTTCTTGGAAATAGTTAATCGCTTGCTCTAAAGGCACATCGCCCTCTTCAAGCTTTGACACAATGCTTTCAAGCCCTTTCATCGCTTCTTCAAATGTCATGTTTTCATTTTTTTTCACGTCTGTCATTTTTCTTCCCCTCTCTTTTCTAATACTTCACAGGTCAGCACGCCATCCTTCAGCTTGACCTCAACCTGGTCCTTCTCTTCTATCTGACTGACACTTTTAATGAGTTCGTCTTCTTTATAAGCCAAGCTGTATCCTCTTTCCATCACTTGAAGAGGACTTAACGCATTCAGCTTGCCAAGAACAGTTTGAAATTGGGAATGCAGCTGCTTCATATGAATATTCATATTTTTTCTCAGCTGATTTGTTTGGTCCTCGTATCGTGTTCTCGCTTGCTTCAGCTGTTCATGAGGATGCAGCGCCTCTAATCTGTACGTTTCACGCTCAAGCTGTCTGCTTTTTCGATCTAAAAGAGCGGTAAGCTGTGCTTGAAACTGATGATAGGCAAGGTCAAACTGCTGCTCTTTTTGCGCATACAAACGCTTTGGAAAACGAAAGGCATACGAGGCTTGCAGCGTTTGAATCCGCTCTTTTTTCTGGCCGAGATGCTGCTGCATCGCTCTTGTCATTCTGACTTCCGCTGTTTTTGTCCGTTCGATTAAATCAGTGGTATGCGGTACGGCAATCTCAGCTGCTCCTGTCGGCGTTGCGGCTCTGATATCAGCGACAAAATCACTGATCGTAAAGTCCGTCTCATGCCCGACTGCCGATATAATCGGAATGTTAGAAGCGAAGATCGCGCGTGCTACAATTTCTTCATTAAATGCCCACAGTTCTTCAATCGAACCGCCGCCTCTCCCAACAATTAATACGTCGCAAACCTCTTTTTCATTTGCCTCTTCAATGCGCTGAACGATGGATCTGCTCGCATTTTCGCCTTGTACGAGCGCTGGAAGAACAATGACTTTTACAAGGGGATATCTTCTTTTTAGAGTTGTAATGACGTCTCTGACAGCGGCACCCGTTGGAGATGTCACAACCCCGATTGTGGCTGGAAATGCGGGGATTTGTTTTTTGTAGCGGTTATCAAATAAACCTTCTCCGGCAAGCTTCTTTTTTAGCTCTTCGTACGCTAAATAAAGCGCTCCGACCCCGTCAGGCTGCATTTCTTTGGCATATAGTTGGTAGTTTCCGCTCGGTTCATATACGGAAATTCCGCCTCTGACCAGCACCTTCATGCCGTTTTCAGGTTTAAAAGGCAGACGCTCGCTCTGTCTCGCGAACATCACCGACTGCATTCTGGCATTTTCGTCTTTCAATGTGAAATAAATGTGGCCTCTTGTGTGTATTTTAACATTCGATAATTCGCCTTTAATCCAAATATTTTCAAGGTGAGGATCTACATCGAATTTTCGTTTTATATACTTTGTCAGCGCTGAGACAGTAACATACGCTGTTTCGCCCATGTCTCAAACTCCTCTCATAAGCATTCCTGCACCATAACTAAAGAAAACCCGCCCTGGCTTTAGGAGCCTGAAGAAGCGGGTATCGTGCTCATATTCACAGCGGGCAAAACATCCCGCCTGTGAATATCTCCAATTATCTATGATAACGTACGTTTCGCAGATTTAACAGTATTATGCGCAAGCATCGTGATGGTCATCGGACCTACTCCGCCAGGAACCGGCGTGATGAAGGACGCTTTTTCCTTTGCCCCTTCAAATTCAACGTCTCCGCAAAGCTTTCCGCTTTCCAGACGGTTAACACCGACGTCAATGACAACAGCGCCCTCTTTGATCTGGTCTGCACTGATGAAGTTAGCTCTGCCGACTGCCACCACCAAGATGTCCGCTTTTTTCGTATGTTCGGTAATATTTTCCGTTCTTGAATGACAGTAAGTAACCGTCGCGTTTTCATTTAATAAAAGCTGGCCGACAGGTTTGCCGACAATATTGCTTCGGCCGACTACAACAACCTCTTTACCGGAAAGGTCGATATTGGTTTTCTTCAAAAGCTCAACAATTCCGTGAGGCGTACAAGGTAGAAACGTATCTTCGCCAAGGAGCATTTTCCCTACGTTTAATGGATGAAAACCGTCTACATCTTTATCAGGAGAGATACGTTCGATCACAGCTTTTTCAGAAATATGGTCTGGAAGCGGGAGCTGAACGAGAATGCCGTGAAACTCAGGGTCTTGATTGTATTGATCGATTATGGAAAGCAGTTCAGCTTCTGTGAGGCTGCTGTCAAATTGATCGAGCTTGAAATTCATTCCCATTGTTTCAGCCGCTTTTTTCTTTCCTCGCACGTAAGAGTGAGAAGCAGGATCATCTCCAATCAAAATAACCGCCAGTCCAGGAGTGACGCCTTGCTTTTTAAGCTCTTCTACCTCTTTTGCCAATTGCTCGCGTTTTTCTCTAGCCGTTTCTTTTCCGTCGATGATTGTTGCAGTCATTTTCTTTCCTCCTATGATTGTTCAATATCAGATTTAATGTTAGAAAGAACCCCGTTTACAAACTTTGTCGCTTTGTCATCACCAAACCGTTTTGCCAGCTCAATCGCTTCGTTCATGGAGACATTCACCGGAATGTCTTCGGCATATGCCATTTCGTATGCTGCCAGACGCAAAATCGCGCGGTCAACATTGGCAATCCGATCGAGCTTCCAATTCACCAGATGCTTGGAGATCATTTCATCCAGCTGGACTTGGTGTTCCAATACCCCGTGTACAAGCTGTTCAAAAAAAGGATCTGTGTTTTCTTCATCCAATGCGTGTTCAATGGCTTCATTTACTGCAATATCGCTGACATCAATTTGAAATAGTGCCTGCAAAGCTTTTTCTCTTGCTGTTCTTCTTTTCATTTTCTTTCTCCTTTGATCCTCTTTATCCGCTTGTCGTTAAGCCACAAAGAGATCATAACATATTTTTTTCGTATCCGCATATTGAAATCAAGGTTTTTTACCCTATTGCCGAATATTTTCACACACCTTGATATGATCATTCGGATTTCACGTTCATGAAGAAACTCGGCTGCCTTAAGCCGGCTTTCTTCATGCTTTGAAATAATGGGTAACGTGTAAAAAAACCAAAGGGCCGCCCTCCCCTTGGTTTTTTGTTAAGCCATTTACATTTCTTCGTCGATTTGGACTTCCTGGGCTTTTGTGTCAAATTGAATGCCGACGATGTGAATATTGATCTCATTAATCGAAAGAGACGTCATATTTAATAAGGTTTGACGAATGTTTTCCTGAACGGACGCTGCAACTTTCGGAATCGAAACGCCGAATGTAACAACGCAGTATACATCGATCGTAATTCCGTCATCCGCCAGGTCGACTTTGACACCTTTGCCATGATTCACTTTACCGAAGCGCTCGACGACGCCTGTCGCAAAGTTTCCGCGCATTTCGGCAACACCGTCAACTTCTGAAGCTGCTATGCCGGCAATGACCTCAATGACTTCCGGTGCAATCTCAACCTTACCTAAATGCGTATCTTCTTGATCCATTTTAAGCAAGCTGTTGTCTTTCATTCAATTCACCTCCGTAAAAATTATGAGCCCATTACATCATATGTTTCTAAAAATTTCGTATTAAACTCTCCGCTAACAAATGTTTCGTGTTCAAGCAGTTTTAAATGGAACGGGATTGTTGTCTCAATGCCTTCGATCACGAATTCGCTCAATGCGCGCTTCATTCGGGCAATCGCTTCATCTCTCGTTTTTCCGTATGTGATCACTTTTGCAATCATGCTGTCATAGTACGGAGGGATGGAATAGCCCGGATACGCAGCTGAATCTACACGGACACCAAGACCGCCAGGAGGCAGGTACATTTTAATTTCACCAGGTGACGGCATGAAATTTTTACTTGGGTTTTCTGCGTTGATTCGGCATTCGATAGCCCAGCCTTCAAATTCGACATCTTCCTGCTTGAGGCTCAGTTCCATTCCTGATGCAACTTTGATCTGTTCCTTAATCAGGTCTGTTCCCGTTACCATTTCTGTGACTGGGTGCTCTACCTGGATTCTCGTGTTCATTTCCATGAAGTAGTAGCGTTGTTCTTTGTAGTCATAAATAAATTCAACAGTTCCCGCGCCTGTATAGCCAACTGCTGTTGCAGCCTTAACCGCTGCATCTCCCATCTGCTCCCTGATTTCTGAATCAAGCGCCGGTGATGGCGTTTCTTCCAAAAGCTTTTGCAGGCGTCTTTGAATCGAGCAGTCGCGTTCGCCCAAATGGATCGTATTTCCGTAGTTATCGGCAAGCACTTGGATCTCAACATGACGAAAATCTTCTATGTATTTTTCGATGTAAACACCTGGATTTCCGAATGCTGTTGCAGCTTCCTGCTGTGTAATCTTAATGCCTTTGACCAATTCCTCTTCGGTGCGGGCAACCCTGATTCCTTTTCCGCCTCCGCCTGCGGTGGCTTTTATAATTACAGGATACCCAATTTCATTAGCAAGCGAAACCGCTTCTTCCACATTTTCTATAATTCCTTGTGAACCCGGTACGATCGGCACGCCGGCCTGTTTCATCGTTTCCCGCGCAACATCTTTTGTTCCCATTTTTGAAATGGCGTCAGCGCTCGGGCCGACAAACGTGACGTTAACTTCTTCACATAATTCCGCAAAATCAGCATTCTCAGCTAAAAATCCATATCCCGGATGAATAGCGTCCGTGCCTGTCAGCTTTGCAACACTCACTATATTTGTAACGTTTAAGTAGCTGTCTTTTGATGCTTTCGGTCCGATACAAAAAGCTTCATCGGCCATTTGAACATGAAGGGCATCTTTATCAGCTTCTGAATAAACAGCGACAGTCTCAATTCCGAGCTCTTTGCAGGCTCTGATGATTCTGACAGCAATTTCTCCTCGGTTGGCGATCAATAGCTTTTTAATCATGTTAAGTCTCCTTACTCTGCTTTTACAAGAAATAGAGGTTGTCCGTATTCGACCAGCTGGCCGTTTTCTACTAATACTTCAACGATTTCACCTTTTACTTCCGCTTCGATTTCGTTGAATAGCTTCATTGCTTCTACAATGCAGACAACTGTGTTTTCATTTACTTTTGAACCAGCCGTTACATAAGGGCCCGCTTCCGGTGATGAAGATGCATAAAACGTTCCTACCATTGGCGAAGTGATTTTATGCAGATTTTCATCTTGCTTCGGTGCTTCTTGGGCAGGTGCCGGCGCTGCTTGCTGCGCTTGCGGCTGAACTGCCTGCGGAGCCTGAGCTTGTACAGGTGCTGCCGGCGCCTGCTGCATCACTTGAACAGTGCCTGCTTCATGTTTTTTCAGTTTTAAGGATACACCTTCATTTTCATATACGAATTCGTCAATTGTAGACTCGTCAATTGCTTTAATCAGCTCGTGGATTTCTTTAATATTTAACATTCAATCGCACTCCTATGTATGAAATTTCTTTTTTATAGGTTACTACTAAAAGTACATACTATGTTTATCTTACAGGAGCGGACTTTTGAATTCAACTCTTATATGATTGGCACGCAAAAAGCCCGCTGCTTAAGCGGGCGTGATTTTCCTCTTTTTCACTTGGATGGCTCAAATGTGACAGCGACATCTTTCATTGTTTTGATTTCTTTTGCCACAAGGTCTATGATGGCTGTCGCCTTCGATTTGGAGTGTTTGTCTGATTTGACAGTAATGTTGATTTTATCTCCTTCAGCATTGACGAGCGCGTCTTCGTAGCCTTGTGTTTTAATAAGGGTTTCCAGCTGTTTTTCTGTTCCTTCTACTTCACTGAGAGCCGTCATTTTATCATATGCTTCGCTCTTTTCCTTTGCTGTTGCATCATCGCTTGACACAATGGCATTCAGCTCTTCTCTTTCTTTGCTTCTGGCATCTTCTAAATCAAGACGGTACGTCGTAAACAGATCATCATCAGCTGTTTCAGTTACAACAGTTCCTTTTTCACTGGCTTCAGCTGATGTTTCCTTGTCTCCAGATGAATCTTTCGTGCCCTTTGTTCCATCTTCTTTTTCCGTTTCTGTTTCAGTTTCTGTACCGTTTTTTTCCTTCGTGTCTTGCTTGGCAGGCGCTTTTTCAGTTGCAACTTCTCCGCTGTCAGACGCGCTTTTTTCACTTTGAATTTGCACGGCATTTTTACTTTCCGGCGACATGATATAGTAGACGCTTAACACCACGACAAGACTGAGCATTGTTAATAGCCAAACGGTTTGTTTTTTAAGCATTTATGAATCCTCCTTTATTTTTTTAGGGGCAACCGCAACCCGGTGGCTTGGTACATCCAGGACCCGTGTCACCGCTTCAATAATGGTTTGTTTTATTTGAACGTTGTCCACTCCTTGAGCAACAACGAGTACACCGCGTATATCAGGCTTTTTCGTTTGGACGACGACGGGCGTTTCCTTATCGCCGTTTTTGATCATGACAATTTCTTCTTCTGACGTCTGGTCTGTAACGCTTCTTGTTCCGCCTTCTTTGTCTGTTTCTTCAGTGGTTGTATTTTTGTTTGATTTGTTTTTTTCGTATACTTTCAGCGACGTTGCATCAACATTCACGACAACAGAGACATCGTCCACACCTATGATCGTTTCAAGAATTTCTTTCAGCTGATTTTCGTATTCTTTTTCATAATCATCGATCGAGTCTTTAGGTTCATCAGATTTTGAGGCTTTAAATACTTCGGCTGTTTTCTCTTTGCTGTCTTTGGTATCTTGTGATGGTACTGCCGTTATCGTTTTGGCGTTTTCTGTTTTCTCAGGTGAAGAAAACAGCTGGCTGACAAGCATAAAGGAAACTCCGAGAACAAAAACGAACAGAAAGTAATGATATTTGGTCAGCTTCGGCTTTTCACCGTCCTTCGTTTGCCCCGGAAGAAACTGCTTTTTCAATACATTCCATAATCCGTTTTTATTCATTGCCGACACTCTCCCCGCCTTCCATATGAACCATAATTTTCTCACTTCCGATTTCCCAAATGTCCGCAAGCTGTGACTGGATCTGTTTGGCTTCTTTTTGTTCGGCTGCTTCTTTCGTTACGTATGCATGATCTGTATCAATGTTGACCGGCGCGACCGTTTGGACCGTTTTTTCAGAAGACGGGGCCATATACACGCTGATTGTTTTAATATCCTCTTCTGAATCTACCTTTTCTCCTGCCGTGAGTTTGATGTTGTCTACTTTGTATTCATCATGACTGAATCTCTCCTCCGCTTTCTTTTTTAGTTGGACAGCCATTTCTTCTAAAATATATGCGCGCTGGGAAGCTTGTATTTCTATTTTTTTTGAATTGATTTGATTTTTTATGTCGGCAGACTCTGACTGCCCGTTTTTTGTGAGGTATTCAAAGATGACTGCAGGGTCTGTGTTGAAAAGCTTAAAAATCGGGGTGAGCATGACGACAATCAAGAGCAGGCTGACTACCATTTTTGCGTACTTTTGCATGCTGGAGCTCGGCAGCAGCATATCAATTACAATTGCAAATAGGATAAACAACACAATGGTGGTCAGCCATTCAGTTAAAAAACTCATCCGCCAGCCTCCTTTATTTCATCATCATCGTGAGGTTTCCGGCTGTGATTATGACGGTAAGGCTTAAAAAAAACATGAGAGATACAATGGCGAGAGCTGCAAAAATATAAATGACGCTTTTGCTGATGACATCGAGGCAAGTAATGACGGGCCCGCCTCCAAGCGGCTGAAGAATCGCGGCTGCCAGCTTATAAATAAAAGCGAGGGAAAGCACTTTGATTGCCGGAAAGGCCGCAATACAGATCAAAATAGCGACACCGAGAATCCCTACTGTATTTTTTAGCAATAAGGAAGCACTGATCACTGTATCTGTCGCGTCTGTAAACATCCGGCCAAGCACAGGAATAAAGTTTCCGGTTATAAATTTTGCCGTCCTGAGCGTAATGCCGTCTGTCACTGCAGCTGAGGCTCCCTGAACAGAGATGACGCCGAGAAAGATGGTGAGAAAGACGGCCAGTGCGCCGATGGCGATATTTCTAAGCAGGTTGGCCAGCTGCGTTACTTTGTATTGTTCGGTCATTGTACTGACAATGCTCAGAATCGCTGATAAGAAAATCAGCGGCATGACAATATTCTGAATCAAGAGACCGCTTGTATTCATCAGAAAGAGGATAACAGGATGAAAGAAGGCTGCAGATACAGCTCCGCCTGAGGAAGCCAAAAGCGCCAAGAGGAGCGGAATGAGCGCCAATATAAAGCTGGTCATCGTCTGAATGGCCTCTGTCGCATAATTGATTGCCACATGAAAACTGTTTAGCGCAAGGATAATCAACACCATGTACACAATTGAGTAAGCGACTTTGCTGACGGTGCTTTGCTGAAACGCATTTTGCAGAAGCTGCAGGATGACGCAAAATATCGTGAGCAAAATCAATGTGCCCAGCAGTTTTCCGTTGGCAAGCACTTCATGAAATAAATAAGAAAAAAGAGCTTTCAGCCATTCTTGCGGTGAAAATGATTTATCGCCGTTGATAAACTCCATTAAGCTGCCTTTTTGGCTTTCCGGCAGCAGTCCGCCGTACTCTGTCATAATGTCATTCCAAAATTCACCGATCTTGTCTGTTTCAAGCGAGTCCGCTGTCCTTTCCGCTAATTGTTCAGCCGTTTCAGCATGGTCTTCCGTTTGTTCGGCGTCACCGGCTGCTTGTACCATTTCTGCACGGCCTGCTATGAGCAGCACGGCCAGAAGCAAAGCCCATTGAAAACGCTTCAATCTACCGCCTCCTTTCGGTTATGACATAGAAGGTATAAGTCCGAGAATCGTTTCGATAATGACTGTTAAAATAGGCACAGCCATAACGAGAATTAAAATTTTCCCCGCCAATTCTATTTTCGAGGCGATGGCCCCTTGACCGGCATCCTTGGTGAGCTGCGCCCCGAATTCAGCAATATAGGCGATTCCGATAATCTTTAAAATGGTTTCAACATAAACCATGTTGACGTTTGCATTAATCGCGATTTTTTCTATCATTCGAATAATGTCGTAGATTTGATCTACTAAATAAAGAAAAATGGCACAGCCGGCAAACACGACGATTAAAAACGCAAAAGTCGGCTTTTGTTCTTTTACTATCAAAGAAAGGAAGGTGGCGATCAGCCCTAAACCTACAATTTGAACAATGTCAATCTGCAAGCCCCCCTATCCTTGGAATAAAAACACAGCTTTTATCTTTTTAAAAAGGTCATCTACGATCGTGGCGACCATAAATAAAATATAGATAAAACCTAACAGCGTCACCCACTGGGCATATTCTTTTTTGCCCATCTGATCCAAAATCGTGTGTAAAAAAGCGACCACGATTCCCACTCCGGCGATTTGAAATATGACATTCACGTCTACTCCCATTTTATTTTTGCTCCCCTCACGTTTACATCAATAGAAGAATGAGTAACAAGCCCGCTAAAAAGCCCAAACTTTTTATCATCTTTTCATTTTTTGCTTGTGCCTGCTCAGCATCCGCTTCAGAGGCTTCCAAGTGTGTCAGCGCCAGCTTGATGTGCTTTTGCTGCGAGATTCGATCATGAATCCCGAGCGTCTCACCAAATTGCTTCAGCACTTCATATTCGCTTTTTTTCAAAGACATGCTGTCCCACACTTTCTTTAAGCTTTGCTCCCACGCCGTTTTCGCGGAATCACTGCCCTTGTTCAGCTGATCACTGAACGTGATAAAAAGAGCCGAAACAGGCTGTGCCAGCTGCTTGGCAATCTGCTGTGAAGCGGTATGAAGCGGTGTATGGCCGTACATGATTTCTGCCTCGAGAGATTGGAGCGCCGCACGCAGCTGGCGGATTTGCCGCGGACGTTCTGTATAAATCTTCGCCATCTCAAAACCTGTCCATGTTGTCGCTACCACAATGAATACAGCGCCCAGCAGCTTCAGCATGTCTTCACGCCCATCGTCCCAGACAGCACATTTCCGTCTTCATCATAAATCCGGCTTACTGTGCCCGGCCCCTTCGCTCTCGATAATTCCAAATAGCGGTCAAAGGCTCTTTCTTCCCACAAACGCTTCAATGAAGGCCGCTTCATCAGGTCGGATATGCTCCAGCCATGCGCCGAGACGATTACTGAAACACCGGCATGCAAGGCCTCAAGAAGTGCATCTGTATCTTCCACGCGCCCGATTTCATCGACAATGATCACCTCAGGGCTCATCGATCGAATCATCATCATCAGACCCTCAGCCTTTGGACAGGCGTCTAATACGTCAATCCTCTGTCCAAATTGGTGCTGCGGAATGCCGCGCAGGCACCCGGCAATTTCTGATCGTTCATCGACGATTCCTGTCTTTACGGGCAACATGAGATTTTTGCCAGTGCTCGAGAGTCTCGCAAGATCCCGGAGAAGTGTTGTTTTGCCGGTTTGCGGCGGACCGATAATCAGCGTATTCAGCCAGCTGTCTTGATACAAGTATGGAAGCAGCGGCTCCGCAATCCCCAGCTTTTGCCGGGCAATTCGTATATTAAAAGATGTGATGTCACGGAGGCCTTTCACACCTCCGTTTTCCGTAATGACTCTGCCTGCCAGTCCGACTCTGTGGCCGCCTCTGATCGTGACATACCCTTTCTTCAGCTCTTCTTCGAGCGTATACATACTATAGTTGCTGAGCCGGCTAAGGATCAGATGGGCATCCTCGGCCGTGCCCGTATAGGACAAAAAAACAGGTTGTCCTTTTCGAATTAATTCAACAGGGCGGTTGACCCGAATTCTGACTTCTTCGATTTCCAGCCATTGATGTTCCGGTATTTCAGAAAGGGCGTTTTTCATGGATTCAGGGAGAACCTCAGCGATTTCATTCAACAGAGCCTCCTCCTTTCTACCGATTGGCTTCTTTAAAATGTATGATGTGAGGCAGACTTTATGACAAGCCTCTCTTTATTTATGAACACCCGCTAAAATCAAAACAACACCCGTAAAAATCAGTATCAGCTTTGCATACGACAGCTGCCCGGCAATTTGATAGATTCCGACAGTCATGGTAATGATAAATATCAGCGGACCGACAATAGCGAGAATGCTGTTAACCACAACCGCCTTCCGGACATCATTTGTCACAAGCATGATAATCGCTGCCGTCAGCTCAATCATTGAGGATAAAACTCGCAATCCGGCCATTGTTAAAACAGTAGAATTGATATTTCCAAGTAAAAATTTCATAGCATTCTCCCAACCTCCCATTTTTTTATATGATATGCTCTAGCTTGCAGAAGTAGTCTTGTCATTTTCGTATAAAAGAAAGATTCTGTTTTTGGGCAAAAAAAAAGCCTGCTCCCATTCGGGAACAGACTTCTTATTTCTTTCTACGCTCTTGAAACGTAAGAACCGTCTGATGTATTGACAACAAGTGTGTCGCCTTCATTCACAAAAAACGGCACATTGACAACAAGGCCGGTTTCAGTTTTCGCAGGTTTTGTACCGCCTGACGCTGTATCACCTTTAATACCAGGTTCAGTCTCAACAACTTTCAGCTCAACTGTGTTTGGAAGTTCGATACCGAGCGTTTCATCTTGGTACATCATGATATGCACAGACATGTTTTCAAGCAGGTATTTTAATTCCTCTTCGATTTGAGCCGCGCCCAGTTCAAGCTGCTCATAAGAAGAAGTATCCATAAATACGTGCTGATCTCCGTTTGCATATAGGTATTGCATTGTTTTTGTTTCGATTTGCGCTTTTGCTACTTTTTCACCAGCGCGGAAAGTTTTTTCCTGAATCGCGCCCGTACGAAGGTTGCGGAGTTTAGAGCGGACAAACGCCGCGCCTTTACCAGGTTTTACGTGCTGGAAGTCAACGACGCGCCAAATGCCGCCGTCTACTTCGATTGTTAATCCTGTACGGAAATCGTTAACTGAAATCATGTTTAATGTCCTCCTATATTCCAATCACAAAATAATAAGTTCTTTTGGGGAATGGGTGATTGTCCGGTTGCCGTTTTCTGTAATCACGATGTCATCTTCTATGCGGACACCGCCTGTTTCTGGTATGTAAATGCCCGGCTCCACTGTGACCACCATGCCCGGTTCAAGGATAGCTGAAGATCTGACGGACAATCCCGGCGATTCATGAACTTCCATACCGAGCCCGTGCCCGGTTGAATGGCCGAAATATTCACCGTAGCCTTTTGCAGCAATGTGATCCCTTGTGAGGGCGTCAGCCTCTTTTCCTGTCATGCCCGGCTTAATATGTGCGACGCCGAGTGCCTGAGCATCAAATACGACCTGATAAATCTCCTTCAATCGATCACTGGGCTGACCGACAGCGACCGTACGGGTAATATCAGAACAGTATCCTTTATAATAAGCGCCAAAATCAAGTGTAACAAGGTCTCCGCTTTCAATCAGCTTGTCACTGGCCACACCGTGCGGAAGGCTTGACCGAAGGCCCGAGGCGACAATCATATCAAAAGAAGAGCTATCAGCTCCCTGGCTTCTCATATAAAACTCCAGCTCATTGGCAACAGCTATTTCAGAAATGCCGGGTTTCATAAACGTCAAGATATGTTTGAAGGCATCATCTGCAATCTTCGCAGCTTCCTCTAATATCTTAATCTCTTCACTAGACTTAATCAAGCGCAACTTTTCTACAGATTCAGCCACAGGCACTAATTCAGCCTCACTGATAACCGCGCTGTATGATGCATATGTGCCGTATGTCATGCTGTTCTGCTCAAAGCCGAGACGCTTGATGCCGAACGCTTCAACCGTGTCGGCTGTAGTCTGAATCAAGCTGCCGCCATGTTCAATGATCTCAAAGCCCTTTACCTGAACCTTCGCCTGCTCTGTATAACGAAAATCGGTAATAAACGCTGCCCTGTCACCTGATATAACAGCCAGGCCAGCTGAACCTGTAAATCCTGTCATATAGCGTACATTTGTGCTGCTTGTAATCAGCATTCCGTCAATCCCCAGCTGTCCAAACAGGTTTCTTAACTTCTCTAGCTTCATCTCTATTCTCCCCCTTGCTGGCTTATTAAGTAGCGGAGAGCAAGCTTGTAGCCTTCAGATCCAAGACCGACAATCTGCCCTTTCGCAACCGGAGCGATGACCGACTGATGCCTGAATTCCTCCCTGGCGTATAAATTTGATAAATGCACCTCAATCACTGGAAGATTAATGCTTGAAACAGCATCCCTGATCGCATAGCTGTAATGGCTCAAGGCGCCAGGGTTTAGAACAATCCCGTCGTATTGCTCCTCAGCCTCATGTATCGCATCTATCAAATCACCTTCGTGGTTAGACTGGAAGAAAGTGAGTTGGATATGTAAGGCTTCAGCAAAATGAAAAAGGTCTGTTTCGATATCAGTCAGTGTCCGGCGGCCGAATACCTCCGGCTCACACTTCCCCAGCCGATTGACATTCGGCCCGTTCAAAATCAAAAAATGAGGCACATGAATCTCTCCTTTTCGCGAGGGTTTCTCATGTAAAAAATGTTCACTTCTCGTGAACATTTTATCATACTGGAAATAGATAATACACTATTCTCTATGCGTTCCCAGCGCACGTGCCAGCTTTTCCGAATTCAGCTCATTGTATTCAAATGAAATGGAATAACCGACAAACAGCCCGTAAAGCAAATAGATGCAAATGGTTGTAATAATTGTATCTGGTTTCAGTTCGGTCACCGCGCGCACATCAGGAAAAATCGGATTAAAAACAAAAAACACGAGTAGCCAAAGCAGCAAGCCGTATAAAATACCCGGCCACATTGTTTTTAAACGTTTCAATAGAAGAAAATAAAGAAATGCTGCGCCAATTGAAATAATTCCGATCAAAATAATGCTGATTATGGTTCCAAGTCCATGTTTTTTCCACTCTCCGAGCACAAACGGCTGCAAAATCATATTCGGACTGACTTCGGAAAAATGAAACAAATACGCAATATAAGCGATAAAACTCCATAACACGCCGCCGCAAAAACCTGTTGCCGCCACCCTGCCGGCCATCGGAACAGGCGGTCCTTGCTTCTCAGTCGATTCTTGATTTTGTTCTGTATTTTTTTCGCTTGTCATCATGGCACCTCCAGTTAAAGTGTGCCCAAAAAATGAAATGTCAATAAAAAAGCTCACACTTTTTGGCAGCTGCGAGTAAAATTTGAAAATAACGGGTATAATGCATGAAGAAAAAGCAAGGCTATGGCAACTTTTCAGCCTGTCAATCTAGAGGTTTAGCGCTGTTTCCTGTACAATAGAGTGAAAGGAAATGGTTAGCAATCCTAAAGAAATAGGCAGGTTGATAATATGTCAAAACATAAAATTCCGCCCGCTTACGGCGGGCAGGCAGTTGTGGAAGGCGTTATGTTTGGCGGAAAGCATCATTACGTTACGGCGATCAGAAGAACGGATGGGAGCATTGACTTTTTTAAGCTTCCCCGCAAATACAATCCGAAACTGAACATCGTAAAAAAGATACCGTTTTTACGAGGAATCGCGGCCATTATTGAAGCGAGCGCAAACGGCACCAAGCATTTGAATTTTTCAAGCGAACGTTACGGGCTCGATCCATCGGAAGACGAGACACTTGAGCAGGAAGAAAAAAAATCCTCCGGTCTGTCTATGTATCTCAGCCTCGCGGTAATCGGCGTCTTATCATTTTTGTTCAGTAAATTCGTATTTACATTGGTTCCTGTTTTCTTAGCTGAACTGACAAGGCCGATTTTTTCATCGGACATAGCGCAAATCGCGGTTGAAAGCCTGTTTAAGTTGATTTTGCTGCTCGGCTATATTTATTTTTTGTCCATGACACCGCTCATTAAAAGAGTGTTTCAATATCATGGAGCCGAACATAAAGTCATAAACTGTTATGAACAGAATTTGCCAATTACAGTGCAGAATGTTCAAAACCAATCTCGGCTTCATTACCGCTGCGGATCAAGCTTTATATTATTTACGATTATTGTCGGCATGTTTGTCTATTTGCTCGTTCCGACAGATCCGCTTTGGCTGCGTGTTATAGATCGTGTCGCGCTAATACCAGTCGTACTCGGCATATCCTTTGAAGTTCTCCAGCTGACGAACAAAGTGCGTGATATTCCCGGACTGAAATTTCTTGGATACCCGGGCCTCTGGCTTCAGCTGTTAACAACAAAAGAACCTAAGGATGACCAGGTTCAAGTTGCCATCGAAAGCTTTAACGAGCTTCTCAGACTCGAAGAAATGTCTGAACAAAATCAGAAGCCTTCTCACAACGTCATCTAAAATCCGTTGCCCTGCTATTACTTTCGGAGGTGGACAGTTATGAATCATCGTGTACAACCTATTATTGCTGTATTAATCGCGCTGGGAGCGTTCGGTTTCCTTTATGTGCTGGTAACCAATCCCGGAGAAATGGCAAAAATGGCGGTAACCGTCATCGTGGCAGGTATCATTATTTATTTTATTGTGAAATATGTAATGAATCGAAATGCGGGCAGCGAAGGAGCAGCCTTCAAAAAAGCGGCGAAACAGTCGCGGCGCCGGATGAAAGAACAAAA
This sequence comes from Bacillus sp. SN1, assembly GCF_002796895.1. NCBI lineage: Bacteria > Bacillati > Bacillota > Bacilli > Caryophanales > Bacillaceae > Bacillus > Bacillus sp. SN1. The sequence continues at coordinate 112,255 of NZ_PHIE01000001.1, read as the reverse complement.
AGCAAAGCATCGCGCCGGACATAAGGGACGTGTGAGCCACCTGCGAAGCGTTCCGAGCGCCAGCAAGCCTAAGCCGATGATTCTCAAGAAAAAAAGCCAGACTCAGCTGACTGTTATAGAAGGGAAAAAAAATAAAAAGAAAAACAGAGCGCTTTTTTAATAGGTCCATTGTTTTAAAAACAGCTCTGTCCGTCTTTTACCTAGCTCTATCAGGGCTAGTTTTTTTTGTTGTGTTAATTGAAAATCAGTTGCCATTACGTCATCAACCGGCAGAAAAATGATGTTTTGTTCATAGCGTGACGCAATATGCCTTGCGTCATGTGCATCCTTCATCGTTTCAAATAGGGCGCCAAACAGTTCGAAAGCGTTGCGGATATTTTTTTTCGGGCGCTCCCTTTCACGCGGCGCAAGCGTCACACCGATCACAGGGCGTTTTCTTTCCTTTGAAAACAGCCATATTGGAAAATTACTTAACACGCCTCCGTCAACCACCGTGGCAGTGCCTGTGTCCGTTTTTAATTTTATCGGTTCAAAGAAATACGGAATGCTGCAGCTCATTCTCACCGCCCTGGCAACCGGAAACATATCGGGATTTAACCCGTAACGGACCAAATCGTCCGGCAAAACAATCATGGTGCCGTTTGTCAGATCAGAAGCGATAAGGCGCAGAGACCCTTTCTGCAAATCACCGAAAACCCTTATGCCTTTCGCTCTTAACAGGTCAGCAATCCATTTTTCTATCGTGTCGCCTTTGTATAAGCCAAGACGCCAGTAGATGGACACCCACTGGAGCATTTTTAAGGGGAGAAATGAGTACCGCTGGTCCAGCAATTTCTCTCCATCCACTTCTTCAATTAAAGCGTGGATTTCCTTACTGGTGTAACCTGACGCAATGAAAGCGGCAATAATTGCGCCCGCGCTTGTACCCGCAAGCCTTTTAAAGCGGAAGCCTTTTTCCTCAAGCGCTTCATAAGCGCCTGCAAGCGCAATGCCTTTTACTCCTCCGCCGGAAAACACACCGTCAATATACATCTCATTCCCTCCCCCTCGATCCGATCGTTTACTATCATTTTAAGAAAACACGTGAAGAAATAGACCAACGAATGACACGCAGCCCGACGCATCAAAAAAGACGGCCTCCTTCGAGGCCGCCTTTTTACTGATTATGATGTTCTGTTTTCTTTTGGATTGATTTCAGATCTTTTTTACGAGCATCATCTTCTTCAAAATATTGAACAAGATCCCCGATGCGATCAATGCTGTTCCAGCTTAAATGATGTTCGATTCCTTCGACATCGTTATATATTTTCTCTTCATCAACACCAATGATTCTTAAAAACTGCTCAAGCAATTCATGTCTGTATACCAGCCGTTTGCCTATTTTTTTCCCTTTAGACGTTAACACGAGACCGCGATATTTTTCATAAATTAAATATTCGTCTTTATCTAGTTTTTGAACCATTTTCGTTACAGAGGAGGGATGGACTGCCAATGCTTCCGCGATATCGGAAACCCGTGCATATCCTTTTTCTTCAATCAGCATATAAATCTGTTCAATATAATCTTCCATACTTGGTGTTGTCATCGAAACCCTCCCAAAAAGCACCTTAACTTTATAAACCATTACAAGTTTACACTAATGAACTTGAAAAAACAAGGATGCTCCGCAGGCCAAAAGCCCTTTTTACCGCTTATAATTCCATTCATCTGAAGCATATTTTGTTTCTGCCAAATGATGAACAAAATCAAGCTCTTCCTGAGTTAGTTCGTACGGCTCTAAATGAATGTTAAGACCAGTTTCAAATCCTTCTTTAAAGGCTTTACGGGCCTCATCCATCGTCACCCGCTTATCGGTGAGTTCATTAATGGCAACCGCTTTATTTTTGAAATTGCGCTGCATCCGCTCTCTGACTCTTTCACTCGGATACAAGAACAGATCGAACAGCTTGTCCTCATCCAAATCAAGCAGAATGGAACCATGCTGAAGAATCACGCCTTTTTGTCTCGTTTGCGCGCTTCCCGCCACCTTGCGTCCCTCGACCACCAGCTCATACCACGAAGGCGCGTCAAAACAAACGGATGACCGCGGATTTTTTAAGCTTTCTTTTTCTTTTTCGGTTCTCGGGATGGCAAAGTATGCGTCCAGTCCGAGATTTCTAAAGCCTTGGAGTATGCCTTCTGAAATGATCCGGTATGCCTCAGTAACAGTCGCCGGCATTTCGGGGTGCTCTTCCGAAACAATCACGCTGTATGTCAATTCCTGATCGTGCAGCACACCTCTCCCGCCGGTAGGGCGTCTGACAAATCCGAGATTATACTTATGTACTGCTTCAAAATTGATTTCCTTTTTAATATTTTGAAAATAGCCTACAGAAAGAGTCGCCGGATTCCAACCGTAAAAACGGATAACCGGAGGAATTTTCTTTTCGCTGTGCCAATATAAAAGCGCTTCATCAAGCGCCATATTGAATGCAGGACTTGCATTGCCTGAGTCTATAAACCGCCAAGTTTCTTTTTCCATTTTGAGACCTTCCTTACCGTTTTAATAGAATCAGTTTATCAAACTGCAGGGAAAATGAAAAATATTTTAGTTCCATTATGGATGACAATCGCGCCGTGCTTTACTATAATAGTATTTGTCGAAAACGGCTCTATGGCCTTGTTTTATGAAGCAGGGTTTTGATTTTATATGCTAAAGGAGTAGAATCACATTGTCTAATATGATCGTCTTAATTATTTTTGCTGCGTTTCTCGTCTATATGATTGCTTCATATGTCTATCAGCAGCGAATTATGAAAACACTTACGGAAGAAGAGTTCCGCGCAGGTTACCGAAAAGCGCAGCTCATTGACGTTCGTGAACCGAATGAGTTTGAGGGCGGACATATTTTAGGTGCCCGCAACATCCCGCTTTCCCAGCTGAAACAGAGAAAAAATGAAATCCGTCCGGACAAGCCTGTCTATCTGTACTGCCAAAACAGTGTCCGCAGCGGACGCGCGGCACAAACTCTGCGCAAAAACGGCTGCACTGAGATTTACAACCTAAAGGGCGGCTTTAAAAAATGGGGCGGAAAGATTAAAGCGAAGTAATAAAGAAAAACAGCTGTCGTATAGACAGCTGTTTTTTTTACCTCTCTTCCGCCTCGTACCTGAGCACCGGGTGTCTCGCCGCTTTTGTTTCATCCATTCTTTTTACAATCGTCGTATGCGGCGCCTCTTGGACGAGCTCCGGATTCTCCTCCGCTTCTCTCGCGATTTGAATCATAGCGTCAATAAACGCATCCAGTGTTTCCTTGGATTCCGTCTCTGTCGGCTCGATCATGATGCATTCTTCAACATTAAGCGGGAAATAAATCGTAGGCGGATGATATCCAAAATCGAGCAGCCGTTTTGCTATATCAAGCGTACGCACTCCCAGCTTTTTCTGGCGCTTCCCTGACAATACAAATTCATGCTTGCAATGACGGTCAAACGGAAGATCGTAATAAGGCGCGAGCTTTCTCATCATATAGTTGGCGTTTAACACTGCGTTCTCAGTAACAGCCTTTAACCCGTCAGGCCCCATAGAGCGGATATACGTATACGCTCTGACATTGATGCCGAAGTTGCCGTAATACGGCTTCACGCGGCCGATCGCATGAGGGCGATCATAATCAAACGTAAAGCGTCCTTCTTTTTGGATTAAAACTGGTTTTGGCAAATAAGGAATCAGATCTTTTTTTACGCCTACAGGGCCTGATCCGGGGCCTCCGCCGCCATGAGGGCCAGTGAAAGTTTTATGCAAGTTGAGGTGCACCACGTCAAAACCCATATCTCCCGGTCGTGCTTTGCTTAAAACGGCATTTAAATTAGCGCCGTCATAGTACAGTTTCCCCCCCGCTTGGTGAACAATTTCCGCCATCTCGGTAATCTGTTCCTCAAACAAGCCGAGCGTGTTCGGATTCGTCAGCATAAGAGCCGCCGTTTCTTCATTCACTGCTCTTTTTAAATCCTCCAGATCGACGAGCCCCTTTTCATTCGATTTCACCGTTACTGTTTCAAAGCCTGCTACTGTCGCTGAAGCAGGGTTCGTACCGTGCGCGGAATCAGGTACAATGACCTTCGTCCGTTTGAAATCCCCGCGCGCTTCATGATAGGCGCGGATCATCATCAGCCCCGTCCACTCGCCATGCGCCCCGGCAGCGGGCTGAAGCGTAACCTCATCCATTCCCGTAATTTCCTCAAGGTGCTTGCTTAAATCATATAAAAGCTCTAAAGCGCCTTGAACCGTGTCTTCATCCTGAAGAGGATGAATCGCAGCAAAACCGGGAATTCGCGCAATTTTTTCATTTATTTTCGGATTGTATTTCATTGTGCAAGAACCGAGCGGGTAAAAGCCGGAATCCACTCCGTGATTACGTTTAGACAGCGCTGTATAATGGCGCATGATATCCAGCTCGGACACCTCTGGCAGCTCTGCATCCTCGTCACGAATATAGGTGTCTGACAAGAGGTTCTCCAATTCGATTTCCGGTACATCGAGCTCCGGCAGACTGTAGCCGATACGGCCTTCTCTGGAAAGCTCAAAAATAAGTGCCTGATCCTGATTACTCATGGCGATCCCCCAATTCCTGAATGAGTGCGTCAATTTCTTCTTTTGTTCTCAGCTCCGTTACAGCAATCAGCATATGACAGTCCAGCTCCGGATACGTCAGCCCAAGATCATATCCGCCGATGATGCCTTTTGCCAGCAAACGCCGATTCACTGCTTTTACCGGCTCATCCAGTTTGATGACAAATTCATTAAACATCGGTCCGTCAAACATGACGGTGAGGCCCGCTTTTTTTGCTTCTTGCTTTGCATAATTGGCTTTTAGGAGATTTTGGCGGGCGATTTCTTTTACGCCGTTTTTCCCGAGAGCTGTCATGGCGACAGAAGCTGCCAGCGCATTTAAAGCTTGGTTCGAGCATATATTTGATGTCGCTTTATCCCGGCGGATATGCTGCTCCCTGGCTTGCAAAGTAAGCACAAAGCCTCTTTTTCCGTTTTCATCTTCCGTTTGTCCGACGAGACGGCCCGGCACCTTTCTCATTAATTTTTTGGTGACCGCAAAAAAGCCGCAATGCGGGCCGCCGTATGCTGAAGGAATGCCGAAAGGCTGCGCATCGCCGACGACGATATCAGACTGAAACTCGCCCGGCGGAGTGAGGAGACCTAACGCAAGCGGATTGGCTGACACAATAAACATGGATTTCCCTTGATGAGCGATAGGCTCAATATCCTTTAACGGCTCAACCCGGCCAAAAAAATTAGGGTACTGAACGATCACTGCGGCTGTGTCCTCGCAAACGGTTTGGCGCAAAGCATCAAGATCGGTAATTCCATCTGCAGCGGGGACTTCAACGACTTCAATATACTGACCTTTTGCGTACGTTTTCAGCACTTCTCTTGATTCAGGATGCACAGTTTTGGACACAACAATTTTTTTCTTTTTCGTATGGCCGGAAGCAAGCATTGCCGCTTCCGCCAAGGCTGTTCCACCATCATACATAGAGGAGTTGGCGATATCCATTCCTGTCAGTTCACAGATCATCGTTTGGAATTCGAAAATGGCCTGTAGCTCCCCTTGTGAGATTTCCGGCTGATAAGGCGTATACGCCGTATAAAACTCAGAGCGCGAAATGACATGATCCACAATAACAGGCTGATAGTGGTCATATACACCCGCTCCTAAGAAAGACGCGTGTTGTACGGTATCACGATTTTTAGAGGCCAGCTTTGCCAGTTCTCTTGTTAATTCCGTTTCTGATTTCGCTTTTTTGATTTGATACTCTTTTTGATATCTGACGTTTTCCGGTATATCAGCAAATAATTCATCAATGCCGCTTACGCCGATAGTGGCAAGCATTTCCTGTTTATCCTTTTCTGTTGCGGGCAAATAACGGTGCTTCATGTGTTGACTCCTCTCCCCAAGAAAAAATATTAGCGTTTATAAAATGGTGTTTTGACAACCTTTGCTTTCACTAATTTTTTGCGAATCTCCACCTCTACAACAGTCCCGATTTCACTCGCTTCCGCAGCAACTAGGGCAAGGCCGACGTTTTTCCCTAATGTCGGTGACTGCGTGCCGGTTGTGACCTTTCCGACGGACTTGCCATGTTGGAATACTTCATATCCGTGCCGCGGTATCCCTTTTTCGATCATTTCGAGACCGACAAGCTTTCGCTTTGCTCCGTTTTCTTTCTGTTCACTCAATACAGACTTACCGAAAAAGTCAGACTCTTTTTTGTGTTTTACGGCAAAGCCAATACCTGCTTCAATCGGTGTAATATCCCGGGTCAGCTCCTGGCCGTAAAGCGGGAGTTTCGCTTCAAACCGGAGCGTATCACGTGCGCCAAGACCGCATGGAATCAGTCCGTATTCCTCACCCGCATCAATAATTTGCTTCCACAAATATACGGCATCATGCGCACGGCAGTAAATTTCAAATCCGTCTTCACCCGTATAGCCGGTGCGCGAAATGAGTGCTCTGCAGCCGCTGATATCAGCTTCATCAATAAACGCAAACGGCTTTAATGCAGACACATCTGAAGCTGCCAGTTTTTTTATGATTGCTTCTGCTTTCGGCCCCTGCACAGCCAGGAGCGCAATTTGATCTGACTGATTGTCAATCTGCACATCACCTGTCGCATGTTCTTTCATCCAAGCCAGGTCTTTATCTATATTAGAAGCATTAATGACTAACAGATAGCGGTTCTCTCCTTTTTGATAGACAAGCAAATCATCGACGGTTCCGCCATCCGGATAGCACATCGCTGTATATTGCGCACGTCCTGGTGTCAACGCGGAAACATCATTTGTCATCAGCCTTTGCAAAAAAGACAGACTGTCGCTTCCTGACACTTCAATTTCTCCCATATGGGATACATCAAAGAGCCCGGCTGCAGTTCGAACAGCCTCGTGTTCCTTTTTTATAGAAGAGAATTGAACAGGAAGCTCCCAGCCTCCGAAATCAATCGTTTTTCCTCCATATTCCTTATACAGGTCAAATAACGGCGTTCTTTTCAGCATCAAATTCCTCCCCTTTTTCAACGGCGCAGCTAAAAAATTATACAAAAAAGGACAGAGAAACACCTCATGTAAAATGAAGGTTCTCTGTCCTGGCACCTGAAAGTTTACTTTGCATACGCAAAGACGTCCCCTTTGGTGGCTTGCACATCCGCGCAAACACTCTCCAGAGTTGCGTCGAGCAAGAGTTCTTTTGCCTGAGAGATTCACTCCGCAGTTTGCTCCTTCGGCGCCTGTATCCCGAGGTTCTCGGTCAGGTCTCTCCCCTTGCTGTCATTCGCTCATATTTTCATGCTGTTATGGACATACTATAGCAATATCTTACATCAAATACATACTCATATCCTACCACCATCACTATATGCTGGGCAACAGCAATTTGGGCAGATTTTTCTTATATTGTTCATTTTAAGAATCGAAGAATAAGAAGGGCGGTTTCAAAGCAATGAACGCAGAAATGATCTACGATGCAAAATGGCCGGAAGAATTCGCTGAAAGGCTGAAAAATGATGGCCCATGGGCGAACTGGGAACTGTACAAGCTATCTGCAGAAATCCAGAAAACATTAGCAATTCCTGAATTTGAAGGCTTACGGGCCCCTTTATATCTGCCTTCCTTTACGCCGCTCCCTCACCAGCTTGAGGTAGCGCAAAAAGTGGTTGAAAAAATGAACGGGAAAGCGATTTTAGCAGATGAGGTGGGTCTCGGGAAAACGGTTGAAGCCGGGCTGATTCTAAAAGAATATATGATTCGCGGTTTAGCCAAAAAAATTTTAATCCTTGTGCCCGCTTCCCTTGTGTCACAGTGGGTCAAAGAGCTACAGGAAAAATTTTTGATCCCGGCTGTTGAACAAAAGAAAAGCTATGTGTGGGAGCAATACGATATTGTCGTCTCATCAATCGACACCGCGAAGCGCTCGCCTCATCGTGAAATTGTGCTGTCAATCCCATATGATCTCGTCATTATTGATGAGGCACATAAACTAAAAAATAGCAAAACGAAGAACTATGAATTTGTCCGGAATCTCGTAAAAAAATATTGCCTGCTTCTTACCGCGACGCCAATTCAAAACCGTATCGAAGAAATTTTCAATTTGGTGTCCTTATTAAAGCCTGGCCATTTAGGCAGTCAAAATCACTTTCAGGAAGAGTTCGCTAAGAAGAAATCCAGTTTAGAAGCGCACGAGCATTTAAAAGATCTTGTGAATAAAGTCATGATCCGTAACAGGCGGCATGACACAGGGCTGAATTGGAAACAGCGCTATGTTGAAACAGTGCCGATTGAATTTTCTCCATCTGAGCAGGCGCTTTATGATGAAATTTCCCGCCTGAAGGAAGGCATCAACAAGCCGGCCAGCATGTTCTCGATTATGACTTTGCAAAGAGAGTGCTGTTCGAGCAGAGAAGCGGTGTATATGACGCTGAAAAAGATGCTAGATCAAAAAGAGAAACAAGCACCGGCCATTGATGAGCACACCATTTCAGTTTTAATAGATCGCATCAACCAAGTGACACAAAACTCCAAAGCGCTTCAAGTCGTTGATCTGATCAAAAAGATAGACGATAAGGTCATCATTTTTACAGAATACCGGGCAACCCAGATTTACCTGCAATGGTTTCTTCAGCAAAACGGCATCAGTTCTGTGCCGTTCAGAGGCGGATTTAAACGCGGGAAAAAAGACTGGATGAAGGATCTTTTCCGCGGAAAGGTCCAAGTCCTGATTGCAACTGAAGCAGGCGGTGAAGGGATTAACCTGCAATTTTGCAATCACATGATCAACTATGACCTGCCATGGAATCCGATGCGTCTCGAGCAAAGAATCGGAAGAATTCACAGGCTCGGGCAGGAGCGTGACGTGCACATATACAACATGGCGACGAAACATACTGTAGAAGAGCATATTTTAAAGCTGCTATATGAAAAAATTCATTTGTTTGAAAAAGTGGTCGGCGAACTTGATGACATTTTAACGAAAATTCAAGTGAACAATTTTGAAGAGCACCTGCATGACATTTTGTACCATTCAGCTACAGAAGAAGAAATGAAAATAAAAATGGATAATTTAACCTCATTTTTGTCTTATAAAAAACAGCAGCCTGCTGAAAAAAGAGGATCTTAGCCTGTAAGGAGGTTTTACAAGTGAGACAGCAAGAGGTTCACGATTTTCTGCTTCGTTTTTTCCAGGCAAACAGCTGCCAAATCGTCGATCAAGGTTCCGGCTATATGACTGTGCAGCTTACAGTTGAAATGGACAAACAGATCATGAACCGCCCTTTCTACTGGCACTGGCGCGAGAAGACAGGCGGTGATCCGAATCCGATGAAAATCACTTTTATTACAGATAAGGAGACTGCTCCAAAAGACCTAGACGGCGAATTTATTTATTTTGGAGCGCCCCGCCTTTTTCAAATATTTAAAGCTGTTAAACAAAATGGGAGATTTACCAGAATGTATGAGAAAATTGAATCAGCCGGAGCTAAAGTCCCACTCCAGCCTTGGCTTGGTATAAATATCACGATTTCATACCAGTCCGACATGAAAAAGGACAAGCTATTGTCACTAGGTCTTCACCTAGTCTCTGGAACCATGATTGAAGATTTTCAAAGCAAGCTGACACAGCTTTCGCTGACGTCTCAAATATGTGACTATTGCTTCACCATATCGCCTATGATCAAACCAGAAAGCGGCCTCAAGCGCATGGAAAACTATATTGCTAAATCCGCCATGCAGGAGCCGTCAGACTGGGCAGAACAGGCTGTAAACAGGTGGAAAAAAGATATGGAATTGCTTGACAAATTTTATGAGCATACAGAAGAAAAACCAGAAGAGTATTATCTAGAAAAAAAGGCCCTGAAAGCCTTGTATCAACCAAAGATATCAGTTGAAATTGAAAATGGCGGATTATTTTATCTACAAAATAATATTTCAAGCTAACTTTTTTACCATTCGACATCGTTCTCGTTTTTTTTGAAAAAATGCGACTATAATAAAGATATATTGGAAAAAAATTCTGGCAATTTCAATGACAAATGACTTCCAGAGACCAATGAAGGCATACAATGAGTCATGGCCGGACTGGCTGAAATACATAAACAAGTATTTTAGGAGGAGAAACTGCATGAAAAATGCAAAACAAGAGCACTTCGAATTAGATCAAGAATGGGTTGAATTAATGATGAAAGCCAAAGAGGCAAATATCAGCCCGGAAGAAATACGAAAATATTTACTTTTAAACAAAAAGTCTGCTCATCCTGGTCCGGCAGCCAGAAGTCATACCGTAAATCCTTTCTGAATGTGCTATAATATCACAAGGAAGGTGATGACATTGATTGGCCAGCGTATTAAACAATACCGTAAAGAAAAAGGCTACTCACTATCAGAACTAGCTGAAAAAGCTGGGGTAGCGAAGTCTTATTTAAGCTCAATAGAACGAAATCTACAAACGAACCCCTCCATTCAATTTCTCGAAAAAGTCTCCGCTGTTCTGGACGTCTCGGTTCATACTTTGCTCGATGAGAAACATGAAACCGAATACGATGGTCAATTAGATAGTGAATGGGAGAAATTGGTTCGCGATGCAATGACATCCGGGGTATCGAAAAAACAATTTCGTGAATTTTTAGATTATCAAAAATGGAGAAAATCCCAAAAAGAGGAGTAGTGCCTGAGCAGAGGCACTTACTCCTCTTTTGTTAATAAACGTAGAGATGGCCCGGTATATCATATACCGGGCCATCTCTTTTTTATTGCTGCTATTAATTTTTATCCTCACTGTGCGCTTTTTCATTTTCTTTCACGTAACCGTCTTTATCAGTGTGTTCCTTTTTAATTGTCAAACCATTCCATTGTGTTGCTTCAAACGAGAACTGAAGCTGAATGGAGTTGCCTTGGTATTTATTTTGAACCATTAGCCCGTTTTCATCTTTTGTTTTATCGTCTTTAAATTGGATTTCCATTTGAACTTGGTCGAAATCAGTCGGTGTTTTTGGAACACCATCATATTCAGGAGCGGTTTTACCGTCAATTGTTGCTACATTGACTTTGCCGCTTGCGTTTAAGAATTTAGGGTCAATTTGTTTTTTGATTTTTTCAGCAGCCGCTGCATCATTCTTTGAGGACATCAAATACAAGTCTTTGAGGTTGGCATCATCTAAAATAATGTTTTTCGGGTAACCATTGCCGCCCTCTTTTCCGACTGTCAATAACGTCACTTCAAACTGGCTGAGAAAATCTTCTGGAGATGTATTGCTGCCGCCGTTTGCTTTAAATTCTCCGTAATTCAGCGCCATTAATACCTCTTTGATTGCAAGTGAGCCGTTATTTTCAAAATGGAAATCTTTCGTCAATTTGTCTCCCGGCTTTAGATTTGACAGGTTGACACTTGCTGAATTTTCTTTAGCTGATAAATCAAGCGTACCTGATGCAAAAGTAGCATCCGTTGATTTAATGTCGTTAAATGCTGCCCATGTTCCTCCTCCAACTAAAGCTAATCCTAGTGCCGCAGAAGCGACTCCTAAACTCAATTTCTTTTTCATACCCATGGCAAACTCCCCTTTTATTGAATGATATTATATCGAAACCTGTTGCCAGGTTTACAACTGATGTTAAGTGGACATAGTATTGTCCTTTGAATCTGTTTCCAAAGCTTTTGTCTTTCTTTCTATTTCTCTAATGGCGCTTGTGATCGTCACAAAAGCGTACACCAGCAGCATCACGCCGGGAACAATCAGTAAAACAGCAGTTCCGATCGGCTGACTGGCAAAATGAAGTATGTAGCCGGCATACGGAAGCTGAAAACCTGTATATTGCGCGCGGACATTTTCATCCGATACAAGCGCTGAATCAGGTGCGGCGTTATTGTCCCCTTTTGTTTTAAATAACAAATGGTCTCCTTGCTTCGTCATGTCAATAATTCTGTGAGTCACCGCCGTATTTGCATCCTGCATAAATGTAATGACGTCACCCTTTTGGAGCTCTTTCACATCAGTAACTTCTTTGACCAATATTAAGGAACCTGTGTTGAACTCCGGCTCCATTGAACCTGACAGAACTGATTTCAGCGTGTATCCAAACACTGCCGGCTCTCCCCCGGATGAACGTGTTGATATCACGACAAGCGTCAGCACAATAATGAGAGTAAAGATGATCACGTAGAGAATATTACTGATCAGCCTCATTGCTTTTTTCATCCTCTTCCCCGCTTTCCTTCTGAACTGATTGAGTTTCTTTTTCTTTTGTTACAGCTTCTTGAGTTGCATCTTCGTTATTTGATTTTTCTTGTATATCCTTTTGTGAGTTTTCCTTCTCCTTTTTGAAGGCTGGCTTCGTTTCTTTTTTCGGAACTGTCGGTTTTTCATCGCACTTTGCAAGCGTCATAGGCTCCGACCACTCAAATGTACTGCCTTCTGCCGGATAGCCAGCAGGTTTGTATACTTTAAATGCATAAATGCCGGGTTTCATTTTTTTCTTCGTCTCAATTTTATAAAGTGAATCGCCGATTTGATTGGAAACAAATCCTTTTTCGATCACATTCCCATCCTTTAATGGTTTGCGGGCATTTTTCAGCTTATGAAGCTCCCACTTCCACTTTGATTTTTTAAGTTTCTCGCCTGTATTTTCGAGCTCAGCAAATAAAGCGACAGGTGAGCATACAGTGCCTTTCGTATCCGTTTGATCTGATAAGTGCAAATCACTTTGATCCCAGCGTTTATCATAATGGCAGTTTTTATCTGTATGCTGAAAATCTGTACACGTTTGAAGCGAAACATCCAATGTTTCAATATCATGAAAAGCAGCGCTTGTATCATCGGAAAATTGTAAGCATATCGCGGCAGTCAGACTGAAAATGACTGAAAGCTGAAAAATAAGCAGAACTTTCAGGTTCGTCTTCGCCTTTTGCTGATTGCGGAACAATCGAAACATATCTTACCTCCTGTAAAACACTGTAACTTGATATGACAATCGTTCTTTTTAAAGAACTGCACAAATAGAGTATAATCAACGTTTAATGGATTGAAAAACATCAAAATCGACCGTTTTGTTCGTTTAAAAGAATGTTTTCATCATATTACAAAGTCTTACTCAGTATTGCTCATCTTTTTGAATTTTTTTGAAATTTTTGGGATTATTATGTGAGAAATTAAATGCATACCCAATCATGATTTGGTAATAATAAACAAAGAAAGGGTGACAGCATGATGATCAAACAATGTGTGATTTGTCTTTCTCTTCTCTTTTTCGGCACTGTTGCCGCTCACGCAGAAGAACCACCGCTTGTGACCGCCCGCCACATGTCCAAATGGGAAGAGCTTGCTGTAAAAGAAGCAAAAAAAAGGTACCCGCTCGCACAGGTACTGTTCAAACAAAAAGTATGGGACCGAAAAAGAAAAGATGAAGCAGTAAAGCAATACCACCTAACCCTGAGGGAAGGATCAAAGGAATTCGGCGTATTTGTAACGATTTCATTCGATCCCTACAGCCAAAAGGTCAATAAAATTGCCATATTAGAAGAATATCAATAAGGTCCTCTTTATTTGAAGGACCTTATTCTTTGTATATGTGATTATTTTTTCCGTTTAAGCCATAGCCTGAAACCATAGGGTAAAATACCGAACCAATGCTGTGAAGCGGGTGTTTTAGTTTCTTTCCGGACCTCTTTTCGTTCTTTTCGCTCATCTTTCGGAGTATCTATATATTTGACAAATTGCTGAGTCATATATTTGACATAATCATTCGTTTTCACGTGATCACCTCATCATTCAATTATTATGAGTGTTGGCTCACATGACTTTTTTTATACCCTTTTCTCTGCTTTATTCTGTCCAGCGCAGCAGTTTTTTCTGTTTTTGATCGAACACTAGCTGTGCAGTTCTTTCTGCTCCCGACTCCGTAATGGCTTTTAAGCTGATTTGTTTTTGCTCTTTTATCGATGTATTGTGAATGTGATAAGAAACCTGCCCATATGTAAACTGCTGTGAACCCTTTTGGCCTTTCCGCTGCTCAAGAACATGCCGAATTGAAAGAAGTGCGCCATTCTGAAGCAAATTTTCTCCTGTGTAAAACGCTTTTGTTTCCTTTTCAAACATGCAGCGTGAAATATATTGAGCAGCAGTAAAGTTTACGATCAGCAGCACAAGCGCGGAGACAAATAGAACAGCGGGATAAATAAACCCTTTCGAACGGTACATTCATCCTCCTCCTAAAGCCGTATAAACCGGAAAAGCAGTTTGATACACTTTTTCATCCTTGCTCTTAATATTTAACAACACAATCCCATTTTCAATATCAGCTTTCATGGCAGTAATATGATCGAGAATCGGCACATGCCCTTTGCCATCCACCCTTTTTCTGATCATTGAATGATAGGTTTCAAAACGGATGTCTTGCCCGGAAAGATTGTTGCAGATCAATACTTTCCCATGCTCGGCTGTCTTGACTGTTTGAGACTTCTTGCACTCGTTCATCATCTGCTCCATTGAAATCATCCATTCTTGCTGTGTGAAACCGTCATACTCCTGCTGTCGTGACAAAAACAGATGGAAGATCATAGCTAACGATCCTGATATGAGCAAAAAGACGGAGAGCGAAAATAATACGTTAAGAAGCGTATAGCCAGTCTGTCCGCAGAATGCTGAGGCAAAATGGTTTTTCTTTATATGCTGCTGCTGAGATGCATACGTTTTGATATTCTCCCTCCTCCTCCCACTTCAGCGTATAGATATTATTGTTCTTTGTAACCGTTTTTGACGCAGATCCTTCACCAGTCATCATATATTTGCTAATACTTTCATTCATTAACTGGTAGCCGATTTCTCGTGATTCCGCCATATTTTCATCAGCTATCAGCTTGTCCCACAAGGGAACGACTGTCAGCATCAGAAACAGCCACAGGCTTAGCGCAGACATTGTTTCTATTGTAGAAAAACCTTTATTTTCTCTCCACATTGACTCTCCCGCTTCCTAAATAAACTGTGATGTCATAGGCGGCATGTCCTTTTACTCGTATTTTTCCGCCTGTATTCGGGTGCCCTTTCTCATTAAATTCCAAACGGTCTTTTAATGTCAGCGGTTCTATAGAAAGTCCCGTTGTATACGGACGTTCAATCACAATATCACCCATGACTAATTGATATTCTTTTTTCTGAAAGAGAATTTTTGTTCTTTGATGACTGGAAATAGCAGTCTGCTGTGCAAGCATAATATCGTTTTTCAGCTGCCAAGCCGCCTGACGGACAGCTGTATTGTCATAAGCAGGAGGAAGTGTGGTAAACACGGCAATCAAGAGGATAGAGGCGAGACTTAACACAAGTAAGCTTTCTAAAAGGGTAAATCCCTCCTCCTCGTTTAATTTAATGTTCAACCTTAACTTCTCCGCCACTGATAATAATGTGCTTCCCATTTGGGCAAACTGCATCCTTTTTCACATAGCCCTCTGACTGTAAATCGGCAAGGCTCGGTGTCTGTCCTTCATGGTCGAGCTCAAATGCAGTCATTTGTGCCTTAATCATGTTTTGCAGGCCTTCACAGCCCTTTTTCTGAATGGTTTGATTATGTTTCGTGACGTTCGGTATTGTAATTAAAAGCAAGATTGAGATAATAAAGAGCACAATTAACATTTCAACAAGTGTGAAACCTTTCTCATTCATCAGCCTCTTCCTTTCACATTTGATTCATCATCTGATACATAGGCAAGAGCATAGATAAATACACGATTAAGATCATCGCTGCAACAAATCCATAAATCATAGGCTGAAGGATGCCTGTCCATTTTTGCGCCTTGTGTTCCATGCGCTGCAGTATGAACTGGCTGTATGTGAAAAGCTCCCGATCCAGGCGGCCGCTTAGCTGGCCGTGAGATATGACTTTTGAAAAATCAGTTTCATAAAAAGGGCTTTCACAAATAGCGGCTTCAATTGATTCACCAGCTTTTAACCGTTCAATCACTTGTTCAGCCTCGCAGCGGTAGAAAGGGAGAAACGTTTGGTGTTTAAATGCGTTAAGGCTGTCATAAATTGAGAGGCCTGATTTTAAAAGGCTGCTTAGCTGCAAAGAAAAAAAGTAGCTGTTAAACAGCCTGACAAGGTTTCCAACCAAAGGAATCCTGACACAAATAAGCATTTGCCTAGCAGGTGATTTTTTCTTAAACACAAGCCAATAATAAAGGCCGATACCTGCTACAAAAAGAGCCACTAGAATGATCACAAGATCAATATGCTGAAAAAAAGCAAAAAGCATGTCTGTTGAACGTGAGGTTTCCATATTCATCGATTGATAGATACCGGAAAACTGAGGAATGATGATGGCCTGTAACATATAAAACATGACAGCGACTGTGAAGATGAGGAAAAGCGGATATCGCAGCACCCTTTTCAGCTGGTCTGCCTGTGCGATTTTTCGTTCCAGCAGCTCTCCGCTCTGGATCATGGAAGCAGGCAGTTCACCATGTGTTTCAGCAAAATAACAAATACCTACGGCTTCCTTATGAAATGACAAACTCTTTAATACATGATAAAACGGCGCCCCTTCCCTCAAACGAATGACCGTGTCAGTCAAGTCAGCCGCCTGCCTCTTAGTCATCTGGAGTTCCATCAGGCGTAATCCATCCAGAAGCGTATACCCGCCCGCCGTCATTTCTCCGAGCCGCTTCAATAACTGGGCTTGATCCTTTAACGGCCAAGTTTTCCTAATCTGTTTCATGATAAACCCACCGGTCATAATTGTTTGTCGTCAAGTAGCCAAGCGCAATTCCTTTTCTGATAATTTGACGAAGCGTTTGATACTGGTAATTTGCATGATTTCCTTTTGCCTCCTGGATACATTGCTGAAGATTTTTCCCGTAAAGAAGCTCATAAACGCTTGCTCTCCTGGTGCTTCGTGACTGGCGGCAATACACCGATGAACATCCGTTTTCACAAAACGGGCAAGCCAAATCAACCAAGCGCTGAGCCGCTATTGCAATGACGGTCTGTTGGATTTCATTCATATTGATGCCGAATTCAAGCAGCCTGTAAATCGCGCCCTTCGCATCTCTCGTGTGAAGGCTCGTCAGCACCAAATGCCCCGTCATCGCTGCCCGCACCGCAATTTTGGCTGTTTCCGCGTCTCTGATCTCACCTAAAATAATCATATCCGGGTCATGGCGCAAAATAGCCTTCAGCCCTGTAGAATATGTCACACCCGCTTTTTCATTCACCTGTACCTGAAGAACATCCTCGTCCCTTGTTTCAACAGGGTCCTCCAGTGTGACAATATTTCGATTAAAGTGTTTTTTTGCATATTGAACAAGAGAATATAGTGTAGTAGTCTTCCCTGAACCAGTCGGCCCGGTAAAAATGAGCATGCCGTGGGAATGCTTTAAAAATGACAGCAAGGTGGCTCCTGTCTTCGGAAATAATGACAGTTTATCAATCGAAGGGATATTATATTGAGGCATCACTCTGATCACGAGGCTTTCTTCATTAATTGTGGGGAGCGTTGACATTCTTAAATGAACATGTCCCTCTTCAAGCTTTAACGTAAGCGAACCATTTTGCGGCTTTCGTCTTTCCCCTATGTCCATCGCTGAGAGAAATTTAAAATGTGAAATCAGTCTTACACACTCTTCTTTTTTCATGTTCCTTTTTTTCAACAATGCATGATCAACCCGAAAATGAATGATGGCATCACGCTCCCTCGGCACAATGTGAATATCAGAAGCCTTTGTTATATATGCCTCTTCAATCAAGGTTCTGCTTATCTTTTCTATTGAATCCAATTTGATTCCCTCTCCTTTCAATGCGTATTGTAGTAAAATAAGAACCGGTAATCAAACGGGAAAAAAGTGATTTCCTGAAGGTTTTATATACTAAAAAATCAATTCCTGAAGGTTTTATATACTAAAAAATCAATTCCTGCTGGCAGAAAAAATGGTTTCAGCTGAATGTACCTGCTTGATTTCACTATTTTCTCAATAAAAAACAGGCATGATGATCATCATGCCTGCTTCACTCCATCTTTCATTATGCTGATTTAGAAATTTCACTTAATGCTTCTCCGGCTTTTTGATCTGTATCTTTCTCAACGGAAAGATCGCCTAACGCAACAATACCGGCAATTCGTTCGTTTTCAAGAATCGGTAAACGGCGGATTTGGTGCTCGGACATAAGCTGACCCGCTTCTTCAGCAGACATTTCAGGATGGCCGGATACGATGTCAGCGCTCATGATATCACTTGCTTTTGCATCCATCTGATTTTCAGCTAAGCATCTCGTCACAATATCTCGATCAGAAACAATCCCCTGAAGTGTGCCATTTTCACAGATTGGAATAGAACCGACATTGGAGTCTCTCATCTTCTTCGCTAGTTCAGTCATTGAAGCGGTTAGTTCACTGCATTCTACATTCTTCGTCATGATGTCTCTTATTTTCATTTCCATTCCTCCTTTACCGTGTTCTATTTATCCTTTATCCGCTGCACAGAAAATGAAACATCCTACAGTGTTCGCCTTTTCTTTTTCTTCTTACGTTCCTGCAGCATATCTCCCGTCCAGCCCTTTTTCTTCAGATACAGGTAGATCAGGACCGTAGAGGTGATAATCAATAAGAGGGAAAAGAGATATCCGTATTTCCAATTCAGCTCAGGCATCACTGAAAAGTTCATCCCCCAGAGGGCGCCCAGTGCTGTAATCGGCGTAAAAAGCGTCGTAAAAATG
Source organism: Bacillus sp. SN1 (assembly GCF_002796895.1). Classification (NCBI taxonomy): domain Bacteria; kingdom Bacillati; phylum Bacillota; class Bacilli; order Caryophanales; family Bacillaceae; genus Bacillus; species Bacillus sp. SN1. The sequence goes on along the minus strand of NZ_PHIE01000001.1, from coordinate 93,518 downwards.
GTCAGTGCTTTTACAATTTCATTTCCCCTGTGAGAAGTAATGACTTCCTCTGAATGCAGCAGATTGTTAAGCTCCCCTTCAAATTCGCTGATGTATGTAAACCCCCTGTCAATTTTGAGGTGTGTCCGCTGATAATCCTTTTTTCCTTCATTTTGCGGCAAAAAGGTTTCATTCAACGCCATTTCAATTTTTTTGGCGCTTAGGATTAAGTTTTTCCAGATCATCAGCTCATGGCGCAGGAGATGGACGCGGTTTAAAATGCTTTTGCTATTGTCGTCTTTGATTTGCCATCTGAGCTTTCTCAGCTTTACTTCAAATTCATCAACACCGATTAAATACGCATTCATTAATTCGCCGAGAAGAATCAAAAATCCCTCTATAGCATTGTCCGCCCTTTCCATTTGTTGGACAACTTGTTTTCCCTTAATCCCTTTCAAAATCGAAAAATCAAAGTTAATTGTAAAGAAATATTGCCTGGTAATATAAAAGTGAAAAACGGTATGGTCTTTTTCCTCACCCAGCCCTTGATCATATACTATCGAGCCAAATACCGCTTCATTTTCTGTTTCAGTCGTGTCTACGCGCAAAAAATTAATATGATGATTATTTTCAAACCACTTTTCACATTGAGGCCAGTGAGAAAAATGGATCAGATCTCTTGCCTTATTTCTTTCCTGAGGCCCCATTTGGTACCAAAACCAATCCTTTCCCGTATGTGCCTTCATGTCAAGCTCCTCCAAACTTTTGTTCTTTTATTCTTTAATTGCCCAAGAAAGGCATCGCTAAACCAGTTGGCCGCTTCAACTCATGTTTGATGAGCATTTTCCGGTGGTATGGAATGTAGAAAGACATCGGAAAAGGGAGGTGCATGCCTTCCTTGGAGAAGGCAGTTGTTTTGGAATTTATCAATTTACTAGCAGTCGCTATTCTCATTTTGCTAACAGGATTTTTTGTCGCCGTAGAATTTTCAATCGTAAAAGTGCGGCGATCCAGAATTGATCAGCTTGTCGCAAAGGGAAAGAAAGGTGCTAAAGCGGCAAAGCATGTCATCACTCACCTTGATGAATATTTATCAGCCTGTCAGCTGGGCATTACAGTTGCAGCTTTAGGACTGGGCTGGCTTGGGGAACCGACCGTGCAAACCCTGCTTCGGCCGCTTTTTCATAAAGCAGGCTTAAATGAATCGCTTACCCATCTTCTTTCACTTGTCATCGCCTTTTTAACGGTGACGTATTTAAATGTCGTCATCGGGGAGCTGGCGCCAAAGAGTTTCGCCATTCAAAAAGCAGAAAGCATTACCTTGTTGCTTGCCAAACCGCTTATCTGGTTTTATAAAATCATGTTTCCATTCATTTGGCTGCTGAACCACTCTGCCCGATTGATTACAGGGTTGTTTGGGCTGAAGCCGGCGTCAGAGCATGAGCTGGCGTATACGGAGGAAGAGCTGCGGGTTCTTTTGGCAGAAAGCTATAAAAGCGGTGAAATCAGAAAAAGCGAATTAAAATACATGAATAATATCTTTACCTTTGATAAACGAATGGCGAAGGAAATCATGGTGCCGCGAAATGAAATGGTCAGTTTGTCACTTGATGAAGACTCCATTCCAAATCTGCAGGACACAGTGAAGCAAACAAAATATACACGGTACCCAGTTGTCAGAGAAGATAAAGATAATGTCATTGGCGTAATCAATATGAAAGAAGTGCTGTTTTCAATGCTGACGAAAGATTTCTCACTCAAAAAGCAGCAAATTGAACCTTTCATTCAGCCTGTTATCCACGTTATTGAAACAATTCCTATTTATAAATTACTGCTGAAGATGCAAAAGGAACGCACTCATATGGCGATCCTCATTGATGAATATGGCGGGACGTCCGGTTTGGTTACTGTCGAGGATATTATCGAAGAAATTGTAGGAGAAATCCGTGATGAATTTGATGCCGATGAAGTGCCTCATATCCGCGAGCTCGGAAAGAATCACTACTTATTAAATGCAAAATTATTAATCAGCGATGTGAACAACCTACTTGGAACAGATTTATCAGACGCAGAAGTGGACACCTTGGGCGGCTGGTTTCTGACACAAAACATAGACGCCGAGCCTGAAAGTGTCATTGAATATGATGGTTACTCTTTTAAGGTAAAGGACATCGACAGCCATCATATTTTATTTATTGAAGTTAAAAAAGCTGAATAGCCCGATGGTGGCTGTTCAGCTTTTCCCAGAATAATGGCTGATTATTAAACGGTATATCATGACTCTTCTATCTTAAATCCTTTATTGGCCAGGGCTTTAGCAAGACTTTGCTCAGTTTTTACATTCGAAAAATCCAGACCCAGTTTCACCACAGTTTGGGCAATTTCCGGCCTGATTCCTGAAATAATCGTCTCAATTCCGAGCAGCTTGGTGCTGTCAATCACTTTAAAAATTTGATAGGCCACCATTGTATCGACGATGGGAACGCCCGAAATATCTAAAAATAAATACGAGAGCTTTAACGCTGAGCACTGTTGCAGCACCGACTCCAAAATTGTCCTTGCTCTGTACGTATCAATTTCACCAACAAGCGGTAGAATCCCTATCCCGTCAGAAATCGGCATAATCGGCGCACTCAATTCATTAATCATTTCCTTTTGCGCGTTTAATTGGATCATGGTGACCTGGTGATATTCTTCAGTAAACACTTCGATGATCTCATCAATGGTTTGATTCAAAATCTGGCTCCACTCATAAATGTCCTGAATACTGATTTCTTGAGAAGAGGCTTCGCTGAATTTCTGAAGCCATTCAAAAATGATGTGTCTAAAAGCGTTAAACTGGCCGACACTTTCTGTTACACTCACTTCATGAACGGCACGGTCTCTGGCGCATTGAAGAGACCATTGATTGAGCTCATCCTTTACATCTTCTGCTTTACTAAGGGATTTCGCCACGATGGTCACTAATGATTCATGCTGGTCTTTTAACTTTTGTTCTAATTTTTGCTGATCTTTAACGGAATACAGCCAGCTTCCCTTTGACGAGCAAGTTTCCAGCCATTGTTTGATAATATCTTCTTTGTGCTCTGTTACATGCTGATCAAGAGCTATCATCTTAATGAGCTACCTCCTATTTTTTCAAAAAATATATGCTTCATATGTATAACGCGTCTGCCTTTACACATACTATGTTTACATTCAATGGGCTATAGCCAAGCGGTAAGGCAATGGACTTTGACTCCGTGATCGTTGGTTCGAATCCAGCTAGCCCAGTTTCTGAACAGGTGAAAAACCGAAGATAAGCTGATTCATATAATCAGCGGATCTTCGGTTTTTCATCATGCAGATTGATGAACCGTTTTCTTCTTCGATAACTTCAACAGTTCTCCCGGATTATAACCAATCACCAGCTTTTTGTTGTCCACAAGAATCGGACGCCGCAAAAGCTTCGGCTTCTCGACTAAAAGTTCAAGCACTTCATTTACCGTCATCTCTTCGATGTTTAAATTTAAATTTTTGAAGGTCTGGCTTCTTGTCGCTAAAATTTCATCAATTCCTTCTGTCGTTAACGATAAAATGTACTTTAATTCTTCTACTGTCGGGGTCTCTCTAAATAAGTGCCGTTCGTTAAATTCAATTTGATGCGCTTTGAGCCAATGTTTTGTTTTTCGGCATGACGTGCAGCTTGGATATGAGTAAAAAATTAATTGTTCCATTCGTTTTTTTCCTCCTCAGTTAACCATCTCTTTGTAGAATAACTACCCGGATCATTTTTTCTTTAAACCATTTACAGAACTTTTTTTTGGATTATTTTTAAAAACCATTCATATAATAGAAAACGCAATCAAAGGAACAAATTCCATTTGTATAACAATAATGAAAATGTTTACATTTATAGGTGTGATCTATTATAATAACAGTCAGAGGGACTCTCGGGAGGGGATAAAAATGAATCGCATGTTCCGGGTGTTAGGATTTTGGACGGGAATTTTTGCAGTCATGTTTTATTTGGGTGATATGAAAGATGCTTCCCTTTTATTTTTTGGACAGACGATCTTATTTGTTTTTCTATCGTATTTGAATTTGACTGAACGCACGTATATTTATATTTTTGGCGCTTATTTAACGATTTTCTTCGCCGGCTTTACATATTACTCGATTTTCATTATGGTGCCCGGCGGCGGAGGCCATTAAATGCAAAAAGAGACAAACCTTATCGGTTTGTCTCTTTTTTTACAATGAAAACCCATTTAAAAACGGATTTTGATCCTGCTCAGTCCGTACGTCTGTTTCAGGACCGTGGCCGCTTAACACCAGCGTGTGCTCCGGCAGCGTAAGCAGTTTTTCATGGATGGACGTCAGCAGCGTTTCTTGATCGCCGCCTATTAAATCCGTACGCCCTATGCCGCCTTGAAACAGGACATCTCCGGAGATCACCAAGTCTGCATCCTTCACGTAGTACGAAACACTGCCTGGCGAATGTCCCGGCGTAAATAATGTTTCCAAATGAAACGGCCCGATATTCAGTTCACCGTCTCCTTCAATCAGATGATCTGCAGGCTTAGCTGTGACTTCTATCCCCCGCAGCATGCCGGAGCCGTTTAAAGAGGCATCCGTAAGCCAATTCTTTTCATTCTGATGCAGGTAAACAGGGATATCCCATTTTTCCCTCACTTCATCTAGCGCCCCTATATGGTCAAAATGGGCATGTGTAAGCAAAATGGCTAAAGGCGTCAGCCCTTTTTCTTTTATGTATTGATTGATTTTATTTCCTTCGCCGCCCGGATCAAAAACCAGGCATTGATCACCATTGATGAGAAAATATGCGTTCGCTTGAATCGGCCCTACTGGCATCCGTCTCCATTTCACTTGTATCACCTCTTTCTTTTCTATGCTCCTATTATGAAGGTTTTTGAAAAAAGATTCAAACAATCGCAATGAAAACGCTATCGACAAACATATAAAAAACAGGTAGAATAAAAATGGAAAGAATTGCAGGTTTTTCAATGTAAAGGGGGCTGCGTAATGTTACTTGTCGTGATTTTCGGCCTTGTCGCTCTTTTCGCTTTATGGGGAGTCTTGCGTTCTGTTAAAAATAAAAATATACTTGGCTTTTTATTAGCCGGCGCCACCTTATTTGTCTTTGGCTGGTTTACAGTGATGACAGTAATAAACAGCGGCTATCCAACCGCACATTAAAACCTGTATCCGATCGGATACAGGTTTATTTTTATTGCTATAAATGTTTATTGACACTTTCTATTTTGCTTTCAAGCGTTGTTTTTTTGTCACGCCTGTCATCGATACGGATGTTCGTTGCCACTCTGTGCAGCCCTTTTTGAAACGGTGCTTCGTGAATTGCCTGAATGACTGTGAAAAGGTCACTGAGTTCTCCCTCGATCAGCGTATTCATCGGTGTCAGCTGATATTTGATTTTTCCTTCAGCTTGATATCCTTCTAAAATCTTTTGCACATCGGCCACGTAAGCACTCACACTAGGAGTTTCCGTACCGATTGGGATAATGGTTACATCTGCAATAGCCATTGTTATTTCATCTCCTTTTGATCAATGATGAGTTGCTTCATTTCATGTGATTTCAATAAAATGATCTGCTCAAAATGAAAGCCGTATAATGCATATTTCCCGTTCGGAGATATTTGAATCGGCTCAATTTCCGGCAAAGTGAAAAGATCTTTTGCCTTTCCCGATGCCACATTGACAGCTGCGAGCTTATATGCATCGCCGCTTTCTTTAAACGTATAAAACAGGCCTTTTGCTTCATCATAGTCATACTCCATCGGGGCCAAACTTGTATATTTCGTTTGGAGCGGCCATTCCGCTGTAACAGGCGATTTTGTTTGCGGCGTTTTAAACTGATACGTCCCTTTTTCTCCGGCAGCTGATTTGACAGTAAAACTCATTTGATGGAAAGAATCAAAGAAGAGAACGTCATCCTCGAGCTTCTGCTCCGTTTTAGAGACTGTATCGAACGTATATAATGGCCCTGACTTATCATCTCTTCCCTCTTTTACATAATTAAATGTGTTTTTGGAGGTCCAATGAATAAACGGAACCTGTACCGGACTTAAGGAAGATTCGTCTTTTTTGGCATCCACCTGATATGTATGAAAGTCCCATTTTTCAGAGAATACCGTAACCATCATTTGATAAGGATCATACTGATTCCAAGCAGCCTCGAGCTCATACGTTTCGTATTCTTTTTGGTAAAGCGTCTCTCCTTTTGCATTAAGCAAAACCACTGCTGTCTTTTGGCTGTGCGTGACTTGCAGCAAAACCATCTGCTTCCTCGGGTTGATTTGAACATCAACGATTTGGCCATCCGTCCGATAGAGCTTTTTTGCTTTGCCTGTAAAGATGCGGTATGCAAAAAGCTCCGTTTTCGTAGGATCGGACGCTGTATATAAAATTGTGCTGTTAGTAAGCCAGCCTTCCGCTCCCTCTGCTTTTTCCGCAGAAAGCGGAATGATGTCTTTTTCCTCATCTTTTGCCGCCGATGCCTGTTTTTGCTGCTGATGAGATGGTTCGCATGCCGATAAACTAAACAGCAATGCTGACAGCAGAATGAAACAAACTGATCTCATCAGCCTTCCCCTCCGATCATCTTTATTGTCGCATATTTTCTGCGGCATAAAAAAGAAAAAGTTTCAGTTACTCATGAAAAAATAACGCCCTCCATAAAATGCCGTTTGTCGCGTTATAAATATGTGTAAACTGCTTAAACGGCAAAGGGTTTTGACCTTTTCCAAGTTCCACCGTATACCCTTCTTTAAAATAATGGTGAATAAACCAATCGCGAAATCCCGCATAGCTGTCAATATCCCTTACTCCTTTATAAATGTTCCCGCTTAACTTCTCAAAATCCTTTATGACAGCAGCAGATTCTTCAGGCTCAAGGCCTTTATAGCCCCAATAAATTTCTTCCCCCTGTGTATGGAGGGCCAGCAGTCTGTCAGGCGGATTCACCGTTATCAGCCGGTACATCGCAATGGATTCCGGCTCCGTAAGCGGAGAGATTCCCGGAAAATCACGGTAGCTGGGTGCTGCCGGTTTGCGGTATTTTTCAATTTCCCATAACGACGGAAATTGTTTATTTAAATCGACCCCGTTTATGTTTGCCTTCCATTCATTAAAATTCGGACGATGATCATTTAGCCTTTCAAGCTCTTCTTTCCAGGCTCCCATGCCTTCTGATCCGTTCAAGACAAGATCAACGCCATCCGGATTGACAAGAGGAACGAGAGACAAGGATGTGCTGCTGAACAGCTTCATGGGAGAAAAGCCGAAGAAAGGCGAGTTGCAGCATAATGACATACAGTATTCCTTAAACCATTTTAGCAGGACAGATGTTGTAATCCACTCATTCGCATGAAATGAGGCGTTCATATGGACCTTTTTTGCGGTATGCTCTCCACCAGCCTTCAGCTCCCAGATCGGCCTGCCGAGTACAGAACGGCCGATTTCCCGGCATGAGACAAATGGAAACACATCAATGATCTTCTTTACTTCCTTTTCTACAGCTGAAAAATCATAGACTTTTTCTTGCTCCACCCAGTTATCAGAAAGGTCCAGCCGGCGAGGCTGTAAAAAGCTCTTTATGTCCTGAATGGTTTGAAGCTCCTTATCGTTATGTTCTTCTATAACATAACCAGGACAAAACAATTGATGTTTTTGTGCGGAGCGATTTGCACTTCTAAGCAGCTCCTCATCTATCTTCAGCTCTCTCGCCACTCTGGCCAAATTGTGCTTGATCTCAGGCTTCACCGTAATAAACGCCATCATCATCCCCCTTTTTTGTTACTATATGACAGCGTGTTTAAAAAAAGAAAGCCTCCCGCTACTTTGATGCGGGAGGCTTTGTGATTACGATGCCTGATCAAGCATTTGTTTTTCATTTCGTTTTGACGAATTGTCCAGCCTTTTCTGATCATAAAATCGTAACAAATCTCCATATATGATTTCATCAGAAAGTAATAGCTCCTGTTTCGCTTTATCAGCAAATGCTTCACATTGTTTTGCCTCTTTTAACGGCTGTCCGGTCTCTTTATCATAACAAGCACCGTCAGTATATACGACCTGATCAGTGATAAAGCTCCCGTCCCGGAGCACCGTAAAGTCAAGTTTTTCATCTGAAAGTAGATCGTTTCCGAATTGAATTTGATCTTTCGTATCAATCCCTAAAAGGTTCATCAGCGTCGGCCTGATGTCAATTTGCCCGCCTACTGTTTCAAAGGTTTGAGGTTTTTTATCGGTAATACCGGGAATATGAATGACAAGCGGCACTTTTTGGAGCTGAACTTCTTCAAATGGTGTAATCTCTTTTCCTAAAAATTGCCCCATCGCTTCATTATGGTTTTCCGATATACCATAATGGTCACCGTATAATACGATAATAGAGTTGTCGTATAACCCGTCTTCTTTCAGCTTTTCGATAAACCGTTTCAGCGCCTCATCCTGATAGCGCACTGTCGGGAAATATTTGTTTAGTGTCTGGCTGCTTGAATCGTATTCATCAATCAATTTATCCTCTTCATCAAGATCAAACGGGAAGTGGTTCGTAAGAGTGATCAGCCTCGAATAAAACGGCTGAGGCAGATTTTTCATCAGCTCTGAAGATTGCTCAAAAAATTCTTTATCCTTCAGTCCCCAGCCGACTGAATTTTTGTCAGTTACTTCATAGGAGTTAATATCAAAAAACGAATCATATCCAAAAGAGTCGTACATTAAATCCCGATTCCAAAAACTTTTATTATTAGCATGAAGCACAGCTGAATAGTAACCGTTGTTTTTCAAAATCTCGGGTGTCGCCATGTATTGGTTGCCCGCATTTGTAAAAAACACGGCGCCTCGTCCAAGCGGATACAGTGAATTGTCCACGATAAATTCAGAATCTGATGTTTTCCCCTGGCCGGTTTGGTGGTAAACATTATTAAAGTTGTAGCTCTTTTTTATAAAGTCATTCAGAAAAGGCGTGATTTCTTCTCCATTCACCTTTTCATTGACCACAAAGCTTTGCGTTGATTCTAAGGATACGAGTATGACGTTCCTTCCTTTTGCAGCGCCGAATAAGCTTTTGTTGGCATCTTTCGCATTAGCGGTTACGTAGTTTTCAATTTCCGTCAGGCTGTTGCTGTCAGCCAATGCCCTTTGTGCGGACTGCTTTGACTGAAGAACACCGTCGTAAATATGAAAATTAAACAGGCTGATATTTTTAACAAGCATTTCCCTGTCAAATGAGCGTGTCAATAGCTGAGGTCTTTCCGCCTCAGACAAGCCCAGGTTGAAGAAATAAACAGAAGCAACGAACAGAAAATATGCCGCCCGTTCATTTTTCGTGGAAGGAATGTCCGATTGGAAAGCTTTTTGCCGGATGTGAAGCCATAGTAATACCGCAATATCTACAGCCAATAGGAGGTCTGTCGGCTCAAGAAGTGTTCCTATGCTGCTGCCTAGATCACCCATATTGCTCGTTTGAAAAAGAACAGGGATCGTTAAGAAATCATTGTAAAAACGGTAAAAAACCATATTAGCCAGCAATACAAACGTGACAAGACAGCTCATCGCGATAATGTAGCGATTTCTGTTTTTGCCTTTTAAAAACAGGCTGAAGCCAAAGATGAGCAGCAAAAAGCTCAATGGGTTGATAAACAAAATAAATTCCTGCGTTAGATTGTCAATTTTAATATGAAAACTGGTTTTATAAACAGCATACGTTTTCAGCCACATCAATAAAATCGCAATCAGCATAAATGAAATCTTCGAAAAAAACGTTTTTCGCATTTCAACCTCCTATGCAGCACGCTCAAAAAATCAGTCTATTCCCAACATTCTCATTAACACATCAAATTAAATCTTAACCTGAACATAACAAAAAATCAATTTCATTTACACAATTTTAACAATTTTGGTGTTTCAGCCATTCGTTTTTAGCGATCCAAGCGCCTCCGATAACGCCGGCATCATTTCCAAGTGCTGCAATTGAAATATCAGCAGCTTCGGCTGCCCGCGGAAACGCGCATTTGCGGAATGTTTTCTCGACTTTTGATCTCAGCAGTTCGCCGGCTTTCGATACGCCGCCGCCAATAACGATTTTTGACGGGTTAAGCGAGCTTGCCAAATTTCCGAGCACCAAACCAAGGTGCTTGGCTACATAATCCACCACTTCAAGGGCCATTTCGTCATTTTCACCCGCTGCTTCAAATACATCCCGTGCTGACAATTGTTCAGTTGCTTTTAAACGTGTCGTCTGCCTAGCATTTGCTATTTTCTCTTTTGCAATTCTTACAATTCCGGTTGCCGACGCAATCGTTTCGATACAGCCCGTTTTGCCGCAGTTGCACGGTGCCCCGCCTTCAGGAATGCTGCAAATATGGCCGATTTCCCCGCCGGCGCCATTTATGCCATGTACAATTTCACCATTTACAATAATGCCGCCGCCAACTCCTGTGCCAAGCGTCACGAGAATGACGTCTTTCGCGCCGTCACCCGCTCCCTTCCACATTTCACCGAGCGCAGCAATATTCGCGTCGTTTTCTATAACAGCCGGGATGCCGGTTTCTGTCTCCAGATGGTTCTTTAAAGCATAGTTTTTCCACCCCAGATTTACCGTTTCATAAACGACTCCTGCCGCCATATCTACAGGGCCTGGTGCGCCCATTCCGATGTATTTGATGATATGCTTCGGTTTTTGCAGCTCATCCAGCTTGCTGTCAATTGTTTTTGCAATTGTAACGGTAATGGTGTCGCCGGTTTTATCAGTCGGGACTTCCCACTTATGCTGAATTTCACCATATTGATTAATAAAAGCGAGTTTAATCGTCGTTCCTCCCAGATCAATGCCCGCAAACCATATCTCGTCCATTTTTATCACCCTAGCCTTTACATATATCTCTTCCGTTTTTTTGTTTGTTCCAATTCTTTTCGAAGGACAGCTGCCGCTTTGGCCCACTGCTCCTTCTCAATCATGTGGTTCATGTATAATTCCTTTAATTCATCGAGCATAAACTCAATTTCAAGTTCTCTGTCTCCAAAGTAAACAATGTGGCCAAACGTTTTTAACAGCTGCTGCACATCATATAATGTATTCATTTTCCTCACCATTCTTAATCTTAACTATTTAAGCGTATTCATATGGAAGCGGCCAGTCAAGAAGAAAACGCTGACAAAAAAGCCAGCCTCCCTCCTTAGGCATATTCCGCTTCCTATGATTCTTTATTATTTCCAATCTGCTGCTGAAGCTCTTTGTACCGCTGCTCCTTCGGCTTAAGTTTTACAGCCGACTTGATAGCCTCTTCTGCTTGACCAAGCTCATTTTTTTCCGCATACAGCAAGGCTAAATAGTAATATGAGGCATGGTCTTTAGGTTCTTTTTCCACAGCTCTTTCCAAAAGGGAAATCGCCTGATCATATTCACCGATTTGAATATCAGAGACAGCCAGGATTTTCAAAAGATCGGCTGAGGCATCTTTTTGCTCCGCTTCTCCGTTCAGCAATTCCGTTACTTCTTCATACTTTCCTTCCTGATACAGCTCGTTTGCCTGCTGAATCAGCGCTGACTCCTGGCGGGAAGGCGAATGCAATCCGTAATATAAAAACCCGGCTGCCAAAGCAATCAGCAAAACCGCTGACAACAATCTTTTTCCAAAGGCTCCGGTTTTGGGCAATCCAAGTGCGGCAGCTGCGAAAAAGCCGCCAATCAAGCCGCCAATATGTCCAGAGTTATCAATATTCGAAACCGCAAAACCGAAGCCAAGATTAATGATAATAATGACAATAATATTGGTTCCAATGGTTCTTAAAAACATTTTCCGATTTGACAAAGCTACATACAGCAATGCGCCTAAGCATCCAAATATGGCTCCTGAAGCGCCCGCTGAAGGATACGGGCTGAACACAAAGCTCGCGATTGAACCCGTAATGCCAGCCGCCAGATAAATCAGCAGAAATCTGCCCGAGCCGTACATCCGCTCAACTGCTGTACCAACCGACCATAAAGCAAGCGTATTAAAAGCTAAATGCGCTATGCCAATGTGAAGCACGATCGGAGTCAGGAGCCGCCACCATTCTCCGGCTGCAATCAGACTGTTTTCCTTTGCCCCAAAAGCGACCAGCGTCTGCGTATTTGTGCTGCCCCCGTTTAGTTCAAGCAAGAAAAACATTAAGACCTGAAGCGCGATGAATACATATGTAAAAATTGGTTTTCCGTTTTGAAAAACCGCCGCTTCATTTTTTCTCTGTTCTTCTTGTTTTAGTACAAGCGAAAGGAAGCGTTCTCTCGCCATTTGCGCGTCTTCAAACGAATCGCGGGCTTCTGTACATTCTTCTGCACGAAATGATGGGAAAACAGCTTGAAGGTCATCACGAAGCATCGTTCCCCTCACGATCGCCGGCTCAACTGAGACCGGTCCCTTCTCAAAAGGCTTTTCGGCGATCTCTTCCCAGTCATCAACAGGGGCTTCCGCTGAAAAAAATACATTGAGCAGCTTCATCTTGCGTCTGCCAAGTTGCTTTCTGACTTGTTCTACTCGTTCAGCCTGCTCTTCGATATCTCTTGCCATTTCTTGCCGGAAATCAATATCATGTTTATAAAGGCGAACCAGATCATAAGAAGACTTGTCCGGTGCTTCCAGCCATATCTCACCTGACTCACCGGCTTGTATGACGCCATACCCGCTATTCACTAGGTGCGCCGCAGTTTTCCAATATGTATACTCCAACAAATACATGTTTACCGCTCCAATGGTTTTTTTTCATTATAACAGCTGGCGCTCCGAACGCCTACTGAAAGCAAAAAATCCCGTTTTTCACGGGATTTTAGAAAGCTTGCTGTATAAACTTATTACGGATAAACGGAATTCTTAAAAAGAAATGGATAAAAGACCTCCTGATACCCGGCTGGCTGAGTACGGTATTCATAAGACGGTAGCGATTTTGATAAAACATGACGGCAGAAACAGCAAAAATGGCATAAATCATAAGTTTTTTCATCTTATCCCTCCTGCCAATAGGGTTTGTCATTCTTTCTTATTTATTCTTAAATAATGAGCAGGAGTTATGAAAAACAAGACATGATCCGATCCTCTGTTATCAGCTTATGTACTGGGATGTCATGCGGCAGACGGGGCACGTGTGCGAACAGCTGGCACTCCAAAAGCAAAGAGACTGTCTTCCCTTTATAATCGCTTAAATAACGGTCATAATAGCCGCCGCCAAAGCCGATCCTAAACCCATCAGTATCAAAACAAACACCCGGAACGATCATCAAGTCAATTTGCGATCGTTTCACTTCTTTTGTTTTTTCAATCACCGGTTCAAGAAGTCCGGCGTAAACGGTTTCGAGCTGATCATCCGTCTGATAGGTGCGAAATTGCATTTTCTTCGTGTCCGGGTCACATTTTGGAATACAAACTTGTTTCCCTTCTTCCCAAGCCTGCTCAATGACGGGGCGCGTCGGTATTTCCAGCCCTCTGGAGATGGTGACGGCAATGGAGCTGGCATTTTGCCACTCCGGCAGTGAAAACAAATGCTTGTACATACGTGCTGTTTTTTGAAGAAGATCTTCACTTGATACAGCAGATAGTGCCTCCATCGTCTTTTTTCTTAATTGTGATTTCATCTCTCATCCCCCTCGGAATAGAAAAAAAGCCAGAACCTTTTTCAAAGCTCTGGCTTTTTTCTTACACCTCAAACAGCTAGGCTGTTATTTTGTTTCACGGTGTAACGTAGATTTTTTATCACGTGGGCAATATTTTTTAAATTCAACGCGGTCTGGATTGTTGCGTTTGTTCTTTTTAGAAATATAGTTACGCTCACCACATTCAGTGCAAGCCAAAGTAATATTAACGCGCATTATTTTCCCTCCAAACTAAAATCATTTACTTATTCAGACTTATATATAATACCACTATAATGGACGGAAAGCTAGGCTGTTTTTCAATGAATTACTGAATTATTGATGATACGCTTATAAAGCTTCAAATATGATTCCGTAATGAGCCGGGGATGGTGAAGTTTGATCACTTGTTGTCTGCCGGCATCTTTTATCCGGCATGCTTTTTCCCGGTCTTTTAATAACCTGTCCAGCAGAACAGCTGCTTCCTCTGCACGCGTAAAATCAACGGTGATTGCCGTTTTGTCATGAACCGCATAGTCACAAAAACCGCCCGATGGAGAGACAGCAGTCAGCACACCTTGTTCCATGCTTTCTTGCGCGGCAAGCCCAAACGGCTCATAAAAACTAGGGAATACAGCCATTTCACAGTGAGACAGAAACGCTCTGATGTCTCTTCTGTGCAAAAACGGCAGGAACATGATACATTCCTTCAAGTTCAATGCCTCAGCCAATTTCTCGTAGGAGGACAAAGACGGCCCTTCCCCAGCCAGCACCAAATGCAGGTCAGGCTGACGCTGCCTCAAGATAGCAAATACCTTTAACAGCTGAGAAAACCCTTTTTCCGGAACAAACCTTCCAAACGAAAATAGGAACCTTCTATTCATTCCCCTCGGTATTTTCCCCTTTTCTTCTTCCATAGATGCAGGGCTCGGGATAACGGATATTTTTTTACCTGCTGTCTTATCAAGAGACCGTTTCATAAAAGTGCTTAATACAATCAGTTCATCAGCGGATTCTATAAGGAGCCGTTCGGTCTGCAGTCGGTATGGATGCGGTGCTTCTTGGCACGCCTTCTTCCTTTCGCTTTCAAGACCATGGATTGTCGCAGCAAGCGGAAGACCAAGCTGTTGTTTCAAATAATAAGCAGCAGGGGCTGTCATGTCGTCATGGACATGAATCAGATCAAAGCGTTCATTGCAGGATAACATATGCTGAACCATTGCAAAGTTGGCATCAGCTATGAAATCTTCAAACTGCGCATATGAAAACAGCTTCCTGCTTGGAGTGCAAACCGTTATGTTGATATGCAGTTTTAAATAGGAAATGAGACGGTTTAAATGGACCCCGAGCCCGCTTTTCGGCTCATGAGGATGTTCGAGAGTCAGCATGAGAACGTTCATCGTTCTTTTTCCCCTCTCCCATAACAGGTGTAAGCAGAAAATTGCTTCTCCCATCTGGTGTGCCCGCCCTCAACCTGAAAGCTGTTTATATCGCTAACCCCATTTTCCGCAAGATAGATGTCCTCTGTACCGGCGAGCTTGAGCGTCACATTCATAGAATTAACGATTCTGTACTCAGCCCGATAGACAGCATCACCAGCCGCCTGTCCAATCGTCCATTCCCCTTTATCATATGTTGTGCGTTTCATCCTGACAGCTTCGATGCCTTTTCTTTTAATGACAATGCGCAATTCTTTTATCATATCCTGCGTTTTTTCGAAAAGCACCGCTTCAGCCAGCCGCATTGTTTCTTCTGAGATCTCCCAGCGTACGGTCAAGGTGTGAGCGTTTTGAATAATCATGTCGAATGTGTCCCTAAAAAAAGAAAGCCTATGTCGTATATTATAGAGAAATGGGTGTTTATCCATAGACTCCTACCATTCTCCTTTCCTATCGTTCACTCGGTGTCCCTATTAAACCATTACATAGAG
This sequence comes from Bacillus sp. SN1, assembly GCF_002796895.1. Taxonomy (NCBI): domain Bacteria; kingdom Bacillati; phylum Bacillota; class Bacilli; order Caryophanales; family Bacillaceae; genus Bacillus; species Bacillus sp. SN1. The sequence continues at coordinate 77,978 of NZ_PHIE01000001.1, read as the reverse complement.
AGGAAGCAAAGAAAGATTTCTCGACAAAATCTCGTTTTTTTCGCGAATTCCTTTAGAATCCATTGGTTTTATGGTATAAAAAAGAAGGATAAAAAAAGAATAGAAGGTGATGAAACGTGGAAATTGCTATTATTGCGTTGTTTATCGTCAGTATAGCGCTAATTGCATTCTCATATTCTCAAAGAGATCCGATGAAAGATGTAGAACAGGAGCTCGAAACACTGCAGCTTTCTGCGATGCAGGAAATTTACAAGCTCAAAAAGAAAATGACAGTGCTTGAAGAAGAATTGCTGGAAACAAACCTTGTCATCCGCAAATCAAAGCATAGCGACATCAATCAAAAGATCGCCAAACAAATACTTTCTAAATATAATAACGGCATGTCCGCTGAAGCGATTGCTAAAGCTGAGCATGTATCAGTAGAAGACGTAAATACGATTATCAAAGATAACGAGAAGGTGCTCGTATGACAAAACGGGGCATTCAGGCATTTGCTGGCGGCATTATTTTAGCAACGGCCGTTCTCGCAGCTGTTTTTTATCTGACAGACGAAGATCAGGCCGCTGCTGTAAAAGAAAGTAAAACAGTAACCGAACAAGACGTGAACAATTACCTTGATTCTAAAAAAATGGTTTCTGTTAACCGTGATGAATATCAAAAACTTCTAGACTCAAAAGAGAAATCCTTGAGCAATGACAACAGCTCAGGCACGAAAACAGACAAAGTAAAAACGTACAAGCTCACCATTAAAGATGGCATGAGCACTGCAGATGTATCAGATATTCTTGAAAAAGAAGGCATCATCTCCTCGGCTCAAGACTTTAACGACTATGTCATTGATGCCGGCTATCACAAAGAAATCCGCGCCGGCGAGTTTAAAGTAAAATCAGACATGAGCTTCAAAAAGATCGTAAAAACGTTAACACGATAAAAAACAGGCTGACTGTCAGCCTGTTTTTATTTACCCAAACTTTCCTGTAATGTAATCGAGAGTTCTTTGATCCTGCGGGTTTGAGAACATTTTATTGGTATTGTCGCATTCAACAAGCTCGCCCATGTAGAAAAAGGCGGTTTGATCAGAAACCCTTGCTGCCTGCTGCATGTTATGCGTGACGATTACAATGGTATATTTATTTTTCAGCTCAAGAATGAGTTCTTCAATTTTTCTCGTTGAGATTGGATCCAGTGCAGATGTCGGTTCATCCATCAGCAAAATATCAGGATTTGTCGCTAGCGCTCTGGCGATACAAAGACGCTGCTGCTGGCCGCCTGATAACGAAAGGGCGGATGAATGCAAACGATCCTTCACTTCATCCCATAACGCCACATCTTTTAATGACTTTTCCACAATGTCTTGAAGCTTCTTTTTATTTTTGGTGCCGTGGACTCTCGGTCCGTAAGCGACATTATCAAAAATGGATTGCGGAAACGGGTTCCCTTTTTGGAATACCATGCCGATATTTTTTCGTAAATCCACGATATCCACTTTATCCTTTAAAATGTTGCTGCCGTTATAGTTCAGCTCACCTGCAAGCTTTACATTTGGCGTCATTTGAATCATTAAATTCAATGTTTTGATGAAGGTTGATTTCCCGCATCCTGATGGCCCGATGATTGCCGTGACCTCGTTTTCATGAATGCTCAAATTGATATTTTTTAAGGCATGATGCTGGCCATACCATAAGTTCATTCCATTGACTTGATAAACTTCCTGTTTCATTACAGCTTCGGTAGCAATACTCATTGCCGCCCTCCTATCCGAATTTCCCGTTAATATAATCCTCTGTTTTTTGCTGCTTCGGACTTGTAAAAATCTGTTCAGTCTGTCCGTATTCTACAAGCTCGCCGTTTAAAAAGAACGCCGTCCGGTCAGAAACCCGCAGAGCCTGCTGCATATTGTGCGTGACAATAATAATCGAGTATTCGCTTTTCAATTCTGTAATTAATTCTTCTATTTTTGCATTTGAAATCGGATCAAGCGCTGAAGCTGGTTCATCCAGCAGAAGAACAGCCGGCTTCATCGCAAGCGTTCTCGCGATGCATAAACGCTGCTGCTGGCCGCCTGATAATGAGAGTGCAGATGAATGCAAACGGTCCTTCACCTCATCCCAGAGCGCTGCTTTTGTTAAGCTTTCTTCCACAATCTCATCTAAAACGGCTTTATTCCGCTCTCCGGCATATTTCAATGCATGTGTGATATTGGCATAGATCGATTTCGGAAATGGATTCGGTTTTTGGAAAACCATTCCGATTTCTCTTCTTAAGCTGACAACGTTAATATTGCTGCCCAGTATATTTAGTCCTTCATAAAGGATTTCACCTTCAGCTCTTGCAGAAGGAATTAAATCATTCATTCGGTTAATGTTTCTCAAAAAAGTAGATTTTCCGCATCCTGACGGCCCAATCAAAGCGGTCACCGCGTTCTTTTCAATATCCATATTCACGTGATGAACCGCTTGTTTATTTCCGTAAAATATAGACAGATCTTTCACTTCAAGCACGTGGTGCTGCTTCGGAACGAAAACAGCACGCTCAGGCTTTTCTTTTACCATTTGTTCAGACATGTTTTTCGCCTCTTTCCGTTCTAATTTGCCGTAAGCTTTTTGTAGATCATCGTGCCAAGCCATCTCGCTGCAAGATTAAACACAAGAACAGAAATCACCAGCACCGCAGAACCTCCGTTGGCAATCGCTTCAGCATCCGGAATCATTCCTTGCGTATTTACGTTCCAAATGTGCACCGCCAGTGTTTCAGCGGGCCTGAAAATATTAAGCGGCGATGTTTCAGAAAACGGGTTCCACTCTGTAAAATTAAGACGTGGCGTTGTCAGACCGGCTGTAAATAATAGTGCCGCCGCTTCCCCGAACACCCTTCCTGACGCCAAAATTGCTCCTGTGATGATAGAAGGGATCGCACTTGGAATTAAAACTGTTTTTACGGTATGCCAGCGTGAAACACCTAAAGCGAGAGATGCTTCCTTCAGATCTTTAGGGACTGTACGGATCGCGTCTTCTGTCACACGCACCATGACAGGAAGGTTAAAAACAGTTAACGCAAGCGCACCGCCTATGATCGTATATCCCCAGCCTGTTAAGTTGACAAACATCAGTAATCCAAACATCCCAATGACAATAGACGGAAGAGACGAAAGCACCTCTATACATGTTCTGATGAAATCAGTCACTTTGTTATTAGGCGCGTACTCAGCCATGAACACTCCGCCACCCACACCGAGCGGGATTGTAATCAGCATGGTAATAAACAAGATATAAAAGGAATTAAACAGCTGGTCACGTATTCCTCCTCCAGCTGCAATGGCACTCGATTTTGTTGAAATAAAGTCGAAGCTGAGCTGAGAAACACCGTTGATAATAATATAGGAAAACAAGCCTACTAGAATTGCAGCGATAATGGCTGCACACAAACCAAACATTCCAGTCGCCAGTTTATCTGTTATTTTGCGGTTCATTACACTTTCCTCCTAGATGACAAGTAGCGAATAAGCAGGATGAACAAGAATGACATCACCAGAAGCACTAGCCCCATTGACCAAAGCGTATTATTTTCAACGCTGCCGTATGTGGTGTGGCCCATATTCAGTGTGATGATCGTTGTCAGTGTTCCAGCAGTGTCAAACAGGCTTTCCGGCAATACTCTTGTATTTCCAATGACCATCTGAACAGCCAAAGCTTCACCAAACGCCCGTGCCATACCAAGTACAACAGCTGTCATTAATGTTGGAAAAGCTGCAGGCACAAGTACTTTTCTGATCGTCTGCCATCTTGTCGCACCAAGCGCGTAAGAACCTTCTCTTAAACTCTTCGGAAGAGAAGCCATTGCATCTGCAGAGATCGATGTGATGGTCGGCAGAATCATGACGGAAAGGACAATCGTTCCCGCCAATAAACTGTGCCCTGTCCCGCTCGATTTGAAATGGGCGATAAACGGCACCAATACTGTAAGACCTATGAATCCATAAACAACAGATGGAATGCCGACTAAAAGCTCAATCACCGGCTGCAGCACTTTCTTTCCCCAATTCGGCGCAATTTCTGTCATAAAAATCGCACCTGCAATGCCAAGCGGCGCAGCAATGAGGGCAGAAAGAATCGTTACTGCAAATGATCCAAAAATAAATGGCAGCACACCATATTTCGGATCAGCATCTGTAGGGTTCCAATTTAGACTCGTTAAGAATTCAATTGGGCTTACACCATTTACAAGAAAAGATTGCAGCCCCTTAACGCCGAGGAAAATGGTGATCGCAACAGATGCCGCAATCATAATAAGCGCACAAGCTGTCACAATCATTCTTCCCCGAACTTCATCCAATTGCCGATTTTGCCTTGAGCTGATTAAACGCTCGCTCACAGACATATTTTCTCTATTGTTTATCATTGTTTTACACTCCTATGAATGTGTTAAGAGGAGAAACGGTTGTCCCCGCACTCCTCTTTTTATTAAGATCAGCTTTGCTTCCCGTTGGCATCGCGTGTCACTTTCATATCAGTAACCGGAATGTAGCCTTGGTCAGTAACAATGCTTTTTTGAATGTCTTCACTCTTTAGATAATCTAGAAATTCTTTAGCTAAATCTGTCGCTTCACCTTTTGTATAAGAATGTTGATAAGCCCAGATCGGATACTCGCCAGTTGTCACATTTTTTGCTTCAGGTTTTACACCATCAATAGATAGAGCAGTTACTTTGTCATCTGTTAAATATGAGAATGCAAGATATCCAATCGCTCCCGGAGTATCAGCAATGATTTTTTTCACAGTGTTGGAGGAATCTTCAGTAATGCCTTCTGCAGGTTCTTCTCCGTCAAGCGCATATTTCACAAATGTAGCACGTGTGCCAGAAGAATCAGGACGGTTTACAAGTGTAATCTTATGGTCTTTGCCGCCAAGCTCTTTCCAGTTTTTGATTTTACCAGTGAAGATTTTTTCCAATTCATCTTTAGAAATATCCTTCACACCAGCATCAGGGTTTACAGCTGCTGCCATACCAACGACTGCGACTTGATGATCGACAAGCGCTTTTGCATCGATACCTTCTTTTTCTTCAGCAAAAACGTCTGAATTCCCGATCTGAACAGCTCCTTCAGAGACTTGAGAAAGCCCTGTTCCAGAACCGCCAGCTTGCACCTGTATATCAGCATCAGGGTTTTCTTCCATAAATTTTTCTGCGGCTGCAAGTACTAATGGCTGCATAGCCGATGAACCAGAAATGGTTAAAGAACCTGATGCCTTTCCTTCTCCTTTTGCAGAATCGCTATTCGATTTTTCACTTTCTCCTGCATTTCCGCATGCAGCTGCAATGATCATAAAAGCAGCCATCAGAAGCATAAGCACCAATTTGTTTTTTTTCATTTCCTGAATTCCCCCTGCGTATAATGTGTAATTTGTCCTACACGTATAGAGTAAAGGTTCTATGTAAAAAGGGTTTGAATCGAATGTTAAGGTTTTGTAAATCAGTGCATTTTTTTGTATAAAAAAAACGCCCACATGATGTGGGCTTTTCTTTTTAGTTATCAGAAGACGTTGCGTTTTCTGCATTTTCTTCGATTTTGTCTTTATTCTTTTGCTGAGTATCTTCTTTGTCCTGCTTCGATTTCAGCTCAAAATATTTATCCAATACCTCTCTGCCGATTTCGTTTGTAATAGTATATTTAGCGCTGTAATCAACATAAGCCCAAGGAACTACAACAGAGATAGCGATCTCAGGATTATCTGCCGGCGCATAAGCGACAAGTGTCGTATTATAAGCCGCAGTTCCTGTTTTTGATTTATCTGGCCCGTCATAGAATGATTGCGCTGTCCCTGTTTTAGCCGCTGGTTGATAAGACGCTGAAGCAAGTTGGCTGGCAGCTGTCCCCTTCGTCGCCACTCGTCTAAATCCGGCTTGAACTTCTTTGATATACTCACTTTTCATGTCGACTTTATTCAGCACTTCCGGCTGAACGGATTGCACGACAGCACCGATTCCTTTTTCAGGATCAGAATCCCTGACTTCTTTCACAAGCTGAGGCTTCAAGCGGTAGCCTCCGTTTGCAATCGTTGATACATATTGTGCCAGTTCCAGCGGTGTATACGTATCGTACTGGCCGATCGCATAGTCAAGCAAGAATCCCGTCAATCTGCTTGTTCCTTTATAGCCTGTCATTTCATTCGGAAGATCAATTCCCGTTTTTACACCCAATCCAAATTGGCTGAAGTAATTCCGGAATGTATCAAAGGCCGTTGTATCAATCGGTAAAGCTTGATGCGGTTTATATTCACCTTTTCCGATTGCGATCGCAGTTTTAAACATAAATACGTTGGAAGACTGCTCTAAGGCTCTTTGAATATTAACAGGTCCTAAAGTTGTCCACGATTTTTTACCGTTTTTATCCTGGCTACCAATATACAATGGTTCATCCTGAAAAACTGTATTCAGGTTGATGGCGCCGGTTTGCAAGCCTGTCAGAACGGTTGCACCTTTGACAGCCGATCCCATGGCATAAGATGACGTCATATTTCCTAACGCGTAATCATCAACTTTATATTTTCCATTTTCTTGTTTAATCTGCTTCCCTGCCATTGTCAGTACTTCACCGTTTCTTGGGTCCATCATGACAACAAATGCCCGGTCTAACAATTCAGTGCTTGGTCTTGCTTTAGCAGATTTGAGATTCTTCTCAATAATTTTTTCCACTGATTTTTGCAAATCAATATCAATCGTAAGCACGAGATCTTTACCGGCTTTCCCTTCAGAAACGGTTTTCGTTCCCGTGACATTGCCGTTGGAATCTGTGATATTTTCCACCTTTGCTTTTTGCCCCTGCAGAAGGCTTTCATATTGGTATTCCAGATAACTTTTTCCGACCCTGTCATTTCGGCTGTAGCCAAGCGACAGATAATGCTCGAGCAAGTTGGACGGCAATCCTTCATCAGAGCTGGAAACACTTCCGAGCACTGAGCGAAGAAGGTTTTTATACGGATATTCACGTTCCCAATCGGACGTGACATCAACACCCGGCAGTTCGTCTAAATGTTCACTTACGACTGCCATTTCCTTCGCAGATACATCTTCATTTTTGATATATTGAGGGGTCAATGCATATCCTGAATCCATCTGTCTTTTGATGGCAAGGATCTGCATGTCTTTATCCGTCAGTTCATTCAGCTGCTTATCAGTAATTCGTTTTAGCTGGAGCTGATATAAATCGTCATCGGATAATGTTTTGTCTTCAACCTGCTTTCTTTCTTTAGCGGTAATCAACTTTTTGGCTTCTTTCGGCCTAGTTAAAATCCAATAATCCTTTTTATCCCGTTCTGTTACTTTTTTTGTATCAACTTTAATCATATCAGACAGCTTTTTTGCGATCTTTAAACGCTGGTCTTGCGTGGTCGATTTAGATCTGGTGTATGTGATTGCATTTAAAGCCTTATTTGTCACGATGGCATTAAAGTTTCGATCATAGATTTTTCCGCGCGGCACCGCCGAGCTGACTTCACTTTGTTCCTGCTGATTGGCTTGGTTTTTGTAATCATCGCCTTGTACGATCTGCTTGATGCCTAATTCCACAATGATCCAGGTGAATATGACAAAGGCAGCCAAGAATAAAATATTCAGCCGGATCGGAAGCGACTTCTTTTTCTCTTTATGATTTTGCTTTTTTGGTTTATTTCTCCTCATAACATCACCTTTTTCTATTTACAGAAAGAAAAGACACTCAAGTAAGAGTGCCAGTTTTCATTCTAAAGGTTTTTTCGACTTTTTTCTACAGATAACCCCTTTTTGACAAAAAATTATCTTTCGCCTTTTAAAAGATTCGGTTCAGTTACCCGTTTTTGGCCGTCTTCTTCCATGGTTTCATTTTCCTCTTCTTTCTCCTTAAAACGGATATCCTTGACAAAGTAATAAATCAGCGGATGTCCTATGCCCAATATAGCGAGTGACAAAGGAATTCCCACATCCTCTTTCAGAAGGGCCACAATCAAGAGAAAGCATAAAATGGAGACAATCCTGCCGGCGTTTAAAAACAATTCCCTCAGCACGATATATTCAATTCTTGCTTTTCTGGCATGCCGCGCCCGGCCTATCACATCATATGTAAGTGATACATATGGCACGAGCAAAAGAGGATAGCCGATAGCAATAAAAACGCCGTACGTCAATAATGTCGTAAAGCTCATATGAAACAGAATCAAAAACAGCGCGCCATACAGAATAAGGCCGCCCAACAAGATTGATTTTTTTCTGGCCTTTTTCTTAATCAGCCTGGATGCAAAGTAGTAGGCAAAGAAGGAAACAGCTGAGTTGACAAGGCCGAATGTGCCGAGGGCCAGTTCGCTGTTTGTCTCAATAAATACAAATACACTGATTAAGAAGACAAAAATCCCTTCTCTCAAGCCTTGAAAAAAATGCGCATTCGTAATTCTCCGCCAATTCATATTGCTATGGCGCTCTCCAAATACCTTGCTCAGCATAAAACGGCCCTTTGATTCTCTCCGTTTTAAAAAAAAGCTCATCACGACAGCCAAGGCAAATAAACTGAGGGAGAGACTGAAAATTACTGTGTAACCCGTATTATTTTCAAGCCTTGAGATAACAAATCCCGCTACAATCGGACCGATCATCCCTGCAGAGGAAGACAGAATGCCCATAAATCCGTTGAAAAAGTCTCGCGTCTCCGGCTCTGTTATTTCAAAGGTCAGCACGTTAAACGCTAGCCAATAAAAGCCATAGCCCACTCCGAGCACCGCGCCGATCAGCACGAGTCGGCTGGCCGCCGTTTCTCCTGCTAAAAGTACACTTAAATAAAAAGCAGCTAAAAAAATGACGCCGAACCTTAAAATGAACACCCTGTCTATTTTTTTGGCTAACCGTCCAGCCAAATAAAAGGTTAACGGCTGCATTGTCACAATGGATAAATTATATACCGCTAAATCAATAAATTTCCCTGACTGCTTCCAAAGGTACACATTAACAAATGTATTGGACAATGCAATTCCCAGCGAATAAAGCCCACCAATGGTCAGCAGAAAGAGTAACCCTTTGTTTACGTCTACATCGCCAATTACTTTTTTTAGTTTGCTCATTACTGACTCCCCTTTACTATCCCTTAGTCTGTCTCACTCAAACCGAGATATGTAAAAAGAAGACAGAAAAAAACAAGGCCCCCCTATTGAGGACCTTGCTTGTGTCATTATTTTGCTTCGCTGTATAGACGAGCCACTTCGTCCCAGTTCACAACTTTCCAGAAAGCTGAAATGTAATCAGGACGGCGGTTTTGGTAGTTAAGGTAGTAAGCATGCTCCCAAACGTCAAGTCCTAAGATAGGCGTTTTGCCTTCAGAAAGCGGAGAATCTTGGTTTGGTGTGCTTGTGATTTCAAGTTTACCGTTGTTCACAACAAGCCATGCCCAGCCAGAACCGAAGCGTCCAGCTGCTGCAGCTGCGAATTGCTCTTTGAATTTGTCAAAGCTTCCAAATACACTGTTGATCTCTTCAGCAAGCGCGCCAGTCGGCTCGCCTCCGCCGTTTGGAGATAAAAGTGTCCAGAACAATTTGTGGTTCGCGTGTCCGCCGCCATTGTTGCGGACTGCAGTGCGGATGTTTTCAGGAACAGAATTAAGATCTGCAACAAGCTCTTCAACTGATTTGTTTGCAAGAGCCGTGTTTCCTTCAACCGCTTTGTTTAAATTTGTAACGTATGTGTTGTGGTGTTTCGTATGGTGAATAGTCATAGTTTCCTTATCAATATGCGGTTCTAAAGCATCGTACGCATAAGGTAATTCTGGAAGTTCGTAAGCCATGATAAATTCCTCCTTAATATATATGTACTGAAATGCCGCTTCACAGCGAGCCTTTCTTCATTCAATGTAACAAAAGAACGCTGTGTAATCAATGAAAATGCTCACATTTTGGCTCATTTCAGCGGACATATTTCACTTTAACCGATAATCCGCCCCATTAAACCTGCCGCCCGCAATTCTTATAGGACCGTCCATAAAAAATATCCGATCATCAAAAGCTGTATGATGCCCTTTGCAATCACCCCTGTTAAAAAGCCGATGAGTGAGCCGAGACCAATTTTAAACGCTGACTTTAAGTCCTTTTGATGAACGATAAGTTCTGCACAAACAGCCCCGATAAACGGCCCTAATATGATCCCCGCAACCGGAATGACGAAAGGCCCGATTAATAAACCGATCGTGCTTCCCCATATGGCGGCTTTGCTTCCGCCAAACCTTTTTACTCCAAGCAGATTAGACACGTAATCCGCGGCGAATAATACTGCGGCAAAAACAGCTTCAACGAGCCAGAACATATATGAATACGGACTGAACGAAAACAAAAATCCGTACAACACAAAGCCGGCAACGATAAATACTACGCTCGGAATAACGGGATACACCAGCCCTATAAAAGCGATGATAAATACCGCCGCAATCACCAGCCAATACAACATATCCATAAAATCCATCCTCCCTTTTTACATCTATCTTCTTCATGTCTTCCTTGTATTCACACGCAGGCAACGATACAATAAGCAACATATATTAGTATAGCTAGGAAGTGAAGATAGTGAATGTATTTCAGCTTTTCATCAAAAGTACATACTCTCCCCGTGATATTGCAAAAACAAGATTTCAAGGAATCGGAAAAGCGATTCTTTATGTATTTTTGCTCTCTGTCCTTTTTGCAATTCCTACCGCTTATTATGTAAGCTCAGGGACCGTCAAATCAATGAACGGCTTTAAAACTGTTTTACACAAAGATTTCCCTGATTTCAAAATTTCAAACGGCAAACTTCAAACCGATGAAAAAAAAGCCACGGAATCACAGGCAAATGGCTTCGTTATCGTGTTTGATCCGACAGACGCCTACGGCACTAAACAAATCGAAGCAAAGCAAAACGCGATCGGCATCCTTCAGGACAAATTTGTTTTGGCCATTGACGGACAAGCCCAAGAAATGCCTTACTCAATGATGCCGTCAGATTTAACAAAAAAAGATGTGATTGCGGGTTTAAACCAAAATAAAACGATGATCACAACTGTTCTTTCATTTCTCATTTTTCTCGTAACAGCCGCAGGAAAATTTATTGAAGTATCATTCTTAGCGCTTATCGGGGTAATCATTAAGAATGCACAGAAAAAGCATCTGTCCTACCATCAGCTTTGGAAGCTTTCTGCCTATTCGATCACCCTTTCGACTGTGTTCTTTACGATCATGCGGGCATTAGAAGCAACAGTTCCAAGTGAATTTTTACTGAACTGGTTCGTCAACTTTGTCATCCTGTTTCTTGTTTTGAAAGAGATCCCGTCCAAAAAAGCTGCTGCATAATCTGAGACTGCCTTCGCAGTCTCTTTTCTTTTGTCATGAATCGAAATGGACAAGCATACTATAGTATAAAATTTCGTATGCGGGAGGAAAAGCGATGAAGCGTCTCACTTTTGTATGCAGCATTGTTTTTATTCTTTTTATTCTTTTTTATGATCTTAAAATTGGAACGATCCCCATCCAGGACCTCCCTGTCTATGAAGCATCAGCAAAAACGGCTGTACAGGAACCTGCGTATAAAACGGTGAAGGTAAAGCCGGGTGACACCGTTATGTCAATTGTTGGACCAGCAGGTTCTCCTGACGACATTGTAAAGGATTTTGAAGCACTGAATCCGAATGTGAAAGCCAACGCCATTCAATCGGGAACAACGTACAAATTCCCGGTCTACCCTTAATTAACGTTAATTTCTTGTCAGTTCGGCGAAGACACTGTTACAATGTAATTTGTAAAATAAATTCACATAAACCATACTAGAATTGTTATATCTAGAAGCGGCAACTACAATTAAGGAGCGATTGCAAGTGAGTGAAATCACACATCGTACAAAAACGCGTCCCGTCAAAGTGGGACCTTTAACAATAGGCGGCAACAATGAAGTTGTCATCCAAAGCATGACAACAACAAAAACACATGATGTAGAAGCAACGGTTGCGGAAATTAACCGTCTGGCTGAAGCCGGATGCCAAATCGTCCGGGTAGCATGTCCTGATGAACGGGCGGCAAATGCCATTGCGGATATTAAAAAACGCATTTCCATTCCGCTCGTTGTTGACATACATTTCGATTATAAACTTGCGTTAAAAGCCATTGAAGGCGGCGCAGATAAAATCCGAATTAACCCAGGCAACATCGGCCGCCGTGAAAAAGTCGAAGCGGTCGTTAAAGCAGCGAAAGAAAAAGGGATTCCGATCAGAATCGGAGTAAACGCTGGTTCCCTTGAAAAACGGATTTTAGAAAAATACGGTTATCCGACAGCCGACGGAATGGTAGAGAGCGCACTTCATCACATTAAAATTCTTGAAGATCTTGATTTTCACGATATTATTGTCAGCATGAAGGCATCTGACGTCAACCTTGCGATCGAGGCTTATGAAAAAGCAGCGAAAGCATTTGACTACCCTCTGCATCTTGGGATCACTGAGTCAGGAACACTGTTTGCCGGCACAGTAAAGAGCGCAGCAGGACTCGGCGCGATTTTAAGCAAGGGCATCGGGAACACCATGCGTATTTCATTAAGTGCAGATCCTGTGGAAGAAGTAAAAGTAGCAAGGGAGCTTCTGAAATCTTTCGGCTTAGCCTCCAATGCTGCCACACTCATCTCATGTCCGACTTGCGGCCGTATTGAGATTGATTTGATCAGCATCGCCAATGAAGTGGAAGAATACATTTCTAAGGTGAAAGCGCCGATTAAAGTCGCTGTTCTCGGCTGTGCAGTAAACGGACCTGGTGAAGCGAGAGAAGCTGATATCGGAATCGCCGGAGCACGTGGTGAAGGACTGTTGTTCCGGAAAGGGAAAATTGTCCGTAAGGTTCCAGAGGAAACAATGGTAGAGGAACTCAAGAAAGAAATCGACATTCTTGCTGAGGAACACTACGCAAAGCTTGAAGCTGAAAAAGCAAAACTAAAAGAAGAAACACAAAAAGCTTGACGGGAACCCGTCAAGCTTTTTTGTGTTAGAAAAATGGAATAATAAATATTCCAAGCACTAATGAGACGACACCGATACCCATCGCCCAAGCTCCTAGGCCTTGGGCACCTCTTCTTCTTGCGATATAGCCGACAATAATACCGGCAGCTCCCAATAAAACAGGCAGTACAAACAATGAAATAATGGACAAGGCTAATGCAATATAGCCTATTCCCCGCCCTTCATTGACATTGCCGTCGCTGCGGTCATTGTCTCGGTCATTGCTGCGGTCAGTAGCACGGTAAGGCTCTGCGATTTCAGCAGCCGTTTCCTCAAAAAAACCATCGTTGTCGCGGGTAATATTTGATCCTTCAGAACCATGATCTACATAGTAGCTGTTGTTATCACGTTTTTCGTAATCGTTTGCCACCTTCAATTCCCCCTTCTGTTTTTATTAAAGGAGCTTTTATAGTTTGATCTATTTTGCCTGATTCATGTTTGCTAAACTTTTCTGTTAATGTCAATTGTTTATGTTACACTTGAAGGGATGAAACTGAAGGAGTGTGGGCATGTTACGCTTAGGAATAGATATTGACGGCACAATCACGGCTCAGGATACATTCGTCCCTTATTTGAACCGCTCGTTTAATCTTTCCATTTCATTAAACGATATGACGGATTATGATTTGACAAAGCTGTTAAACATTACGCAGGAAGAATTTTGGGATTGGATGAATCAAAATGAAGCCATCATATATAAGGAAGCATTGCTTGCGCAGCATGCAAAACAGTCACTTGACCTCCTCAAAGAGGAGCACAAGCTTATTTATATTACAGCGAGACGGACTCATTTAACTGATATTACCTATGAATGGTTTGACAGACAAAATATTCATTACGACCACATCGAACTTGTTGGCGGTCATCATAAAGTTGAGGCAGTCAAAAAATATAACATTGACTTGTTTTTTGAGGATCATCACGGAAACGCAATGATGATTGCGAAAGAAGCCGATATACCGGTGATTTTATTCAATTCCCCTTATAATCAGCTTCCGATTGATTCAAACATCATCAGAGTCAGCAACTGGCTTGAAGCCGTTCAGTGGATTAACAAAAATAAACATCATATCATACGTGTCAATAACTGAAAAAGGAGCCCAAACCGGGGCTCCTTTTTCTCATATAAGCAATTACGCAGTAGTGTTTTCTTGGTTTTCCGCTGTACAATCAGGGCATGTGCCGTAAATCTCAAATTTATGTCCGCTGATCTGATAGCCATCCAAATCATCACAAAGCTTGTCCATCGGGCATGATTCAATTTCTTTTGTTTTGCCGCAGGCAAGACAAATAAAGTGATGGTGATGATGGGTAAATGAACACTTAAATCGGAAGAGTTTTTCACCGGATAGCTCAGTTGTTTCCAAAATACCAAGTTCTTCATATAAAGAAAGGTTTCTGTAGATTGTATCAAAGCTTAAGCCGGGATAATCATCATTTAATGCAGACAGTACGTTTTTAGCGGTAAGATACCTGTCTGAATCAGCAAAAAGCTGCAGCATATCCTCACGTTTATTTGTATATTTATATCCGTTTTCTTTCAGTAGGTTCAGCGCTTCTTGTACGTTCATGAAGGGTCCCCCTTTTCGCTTTGCTTAAGAACGTATCACATGTATGAAAAAGAAAATGGCAGCTGTCTGACCAGCAAGCCATTTTCTTTACTGCAGATAAAATTATACCCATAAAATGAATAAAAGTAAATGAAAGCCTAGTGGATTGCGTTTTTGAATTTTCCGCCTCTCGTTTCATGCGTATTCATAATCGTAATGAATGCATTTTGATCGACTTCAAACACGATCGATTTTAGCTTAGTCACTTCCAGCCTTGTGACAACCGCGTAAATCACGTCCTTTTCTTCGTCCGTATATCCGCCTTTCCCCTTCAGCTTGGTTGTTCCGCGACCGAGACGGTGCAAAATCGCGTCGGAAATCTCATCATACTGATCAGACACAATAATGACAGCTTTTGTTTCATCAAGCCCCTGGATTACGGCATCAATGGTTTTCATCGCAATATAATAAGTCATGAAAGAGTACATCGCTTGCTCAGGACCGAACACAAAACCAGCCCAAATGAAAATGAATACATTGATGAGCATGACGAACTCACCAACTGAAAATGGCAGCTTTTTCGTCAGCAAAATACCGAGAATTTCTGTACCATCCATTGAACCTCCGTTTCGAATAACGAGCCCGACGCCAAAGCCGAGCAAAAGACCTCCGAACACAGTGGCCAAAATAGGCTGAGTTGTAATGGCTTCTACATGGTGAAGCGAGGATTCAATAACGGCAAGCCCGACAATTCCAATCATCGTAGAGACAAGGAAGGTCTTACCGATATATTTATATCCGAAGATCATAAAAGGAATATTTAAAATGACAACGAATAAAGCGAAATTCAAAAAGGGGTTTGACATAAAGAGGTGGTCTAAAATAAGTGATACACCGATAATCCCACCATCAATAAAATCGTTGGGGATTAAAAATAATTCAATACTTACAGCCGCAGATGCAGCTCCTGCCAGAATCATGAAGACCCTGAAAATAAAATGGGAAAATGTTTCTCTCTTATGTTGTTTTGTTGGGGTCATAAAATCTCCTTTCCTGCAATAACTATTTTAAATACATTATAAATCTATTTTACCATTAAACACTGACACATTTTACTGATTTGCCCATACATTAAGTCTGGAGGTGGAATGGTCGATGATTTTATTTCAAAGAATTATTTTGCAGCGGCTTAATCAGGCTACTGCTGACGATTTGCTGAAGTACTCAAAACAATACGGAATCAGCCTAACAAGACCGCAGGCCGTTGAAGTAGCAAACCTGCTGTACGGGAAAAATGTGAACATCTTTAATGAGAGTGAACGAATGCGGCTGCTGAAACAAGTAGAGGCAATTACATCGAAAGACACAGCCCAAACCGTTAATGAACTATTCAAACAATTTACAAGCTGAAAAAAAGGGGGATAAGTCCCCCTTTTTTTATTGCTGTAAAATCTTTTCAAGCAATGTGTCATCAAATTGTTTTTCTTTCAGCATTTCAATCTCAAAACGGTATGGCGGTTTTTTATTCTTTTTATCTTCACCGACATACGGCGTTTCAAGGATTTTCGGAATGTCTTTTAACTGCTCATGGTGAACAACATACTGCAGTGCGTCAAATCCGATTTCACCAAAGCCGATGTTTTCATGGCGGTCTTTTCTTGCGCCTTTGACATTTTTGCTGTCATTAATATGAAGCACTTTAATACGGTCAATACCGACGATTTTATCAAACTCAGTCAACACTCCATCAAAGTCTTCGACAATGTTATATCCGGCATCATGTGTATGACACGTGTCAAAGCATACTGACAGATGCTCATTGTGTGTAACACCATCGATAATCTGCGCAAGCTCCTCAAAGCTTCTGCCGCATTCAGATCCTTTTCCTGCCATTGTTTCTAATGCAATCTGGACATTTTGATTTGGATCAATCACTTCATTTAAGCCTTCAATAATTTTCTTGATGCCTGCTTCAGCTCCCGCTCCTACGTGAGCGCCTGGGTGAAGGACAATTTGCTTCGCTCCGATGGCAGCTGTCCGTTCAATTTCAGAACGAAGAAAATCGACACCAAGCTCAAAAGTGGACGGATTTGTCGTGTTGCCAATATTAATAATATAAGGCGCGTGTACGATAATCTCGTCAATACCGTTTTCTTGCATGTGTGCCCGGCCAGCTTCTATATTCAAGTCTTCAATTTTCTTTCGGCGCGTATTTTGCGGTGCGCCTGTATAGATCATAAACGTATTCGCCCCATAAGAAACTGCCTCCTGGCTTGCTGCCAGAAGCATATGTTTTCCGCTCATAGAGACGTGTGAGCCTATTCTCAACAACAGGTTCCCCTACTTTCTTTTTTTAGATTGGTTTCTTCTCTGTTTTTTCTTGATTTTCTCCATCTCGTAGCTCATTTTCTTTTTATATCCAGGCTTAACCTTCTTCGGCTTTTTCACGAGACGATGCGCAATTTCATCCGCTTCGTTCGACGTTTTTTTACGCTTTTTGCGGCGCTGGCGGTCATCGCCTTTTTTCCACTCGCCCTTTTCAAGCTCCAAGTAATCAAATTCAATGCCCATTTTCTCAAGTCTGACTAATGAATCCTCATCAGAAAGCTCATAAATGGTCATCGCTTGTCCTGATGAGCCGGCGCGAGCCGTTCTGCCCACACGGTGAACATAAAAATCGAGATCATCCGGCAGCTCATAGTTGATAACATGGCTGACACCTTTAATATCAATGCCTCTTGCGGCAAGGTCAGTCGCAATGACATAAGTGAATTCCAAATCATTGATCTGCTTCATGACTTTTTTCCGCTCACGAGGCGTTAACCCGCCGTGCAGCAGCCCGATTTTCATGCCTTTTCCAGTCAGATATTGAGCGATATGGTCAGCCGTGTTTTTCGTATTGGCAAACACAATGCCCAGGTATGGATTCAGATGAGACATGATGTCAAAAAGGAGCTTGTCCTTGTCACGATGTTTCGAAGGAATGAGGATATGCTCGATCTTCGCAGCAGTCACCTGTTTTGGCTCTACGTGGGCGTATTTCGGATTTTCCATATATTTTTTCAAAAATGGTTTCAGCTTTTCCGGAATGGTCGCTGAGAACACAAGCATTTGCAGATCCTCAGGCATGCGTGAACCGATGTAATCTACATCTGCAAGGAATCCCATATCCAGCATTAAATCCGCTTCATCAATGACGAGAGATTCCGCTTTATAAACACTTAGCGCCTGTTCTTTGATTAAATCGGCAATACGTCCTGGCGTACCGACGACAAGATGCGGCTGTGTTTTCAATTTATCAATCGATTTTTGTTTATCTGTGCCTCCGATAAAACATTTCGAGCGAATCTGACTGCCTTCTTCACCTTGTGTGATTTTAAGTGCTTCCTGATGAATCTGGTTGGCAAGCTCTCTTGTCGGAGCCGTGATGACAACCTGAACGACATCCTTAGCAGGATCGATTTTGTTTAATAAAGGCAGTAAATAAGCGTGAGTCTTTCCGGTTCCCGTCTGAGACTGGCCGATGACGCTTTCTTTTTTTAACACTGCAGGAATCAGCCTTTTCTGAATATCAGTCGGTTCATAAAAACCAAGGCGGTGCACTGCATCTATAATAAACGGTTTCAATTCATAAAGTTCAAATTTAGTTTCTTTCATTTTTCCCAGCTCCTTAAAGCGGCACATTATGTGTCCATCATCACATTATACCCGATTTTGCTTAAAAACACCACGTTTGGAAGGCGTTTGTTTTATTCAGTTATGTAAAGCAAATACCGCAGCCCATGCATATTCTAATAGCAGAGAGAGCTGAAAGGAGGTACAAGTATGTTTTCACCACAGCAGCCGATGAGAAATTATCCGCAGCCCGGACCGCCCCGCCCCATGCCAAATCAGCGAATGATGGGCAGAAGACCGCCTAATTTGCAAAGACCTTCATTTGGACCGCAGCAGCAAGGTTTTCAGCAATCCGGACAATTTCTTCCTCAGGCAAATGCCGGAGCGAGAAATGGTGCGGGCGGAGGCTTAAAAGGAATGCTGTCAAAGTTCTTACCCGGAGGAGGAGGCGCTGGCGGCGCCGGAGTTCCAGGAGCAGGCACAGCAGCGAGCGGAGGAGCAGGTCTGCAAGGCATTCAAAATATCGCCAATCCTGCATCTTTATCCAGCATGCTTGGGAATGTGCAAAAAGTGCTTGGCATGGCGCAGCAAGTCACCCCCATGATCCAGCAGTACGGCCCATTAGTCCGCAATCTGCCAGCAATGATAAAGCTGTACAGCCAGTTAAGTAAAAGTGATGATACAGAGAGCAATGAGGAAAATGATAAGCAAACAGAGTCAGAAGAAACCTCGGAAACCGAGAACGAAGCTGAAGCAAAAACATCAGATGGGAACAAAAAATCAAAACCAAAAAGTTCTTCTCCACCGAAGAAATCAAAAACATCTGACAGTAAAGAACAAGAATCAAAAACATCTGCCCCGAAGAAAAAAGAAGCTGTCTCTCCTGCTTCGAAAAGAACATCAGGCAGATCAAAGCCGAGATTATATATTTAACATTCTTTGATATCTGAAGTGAGATTGGCTATAATGAGATCAGAAGAATGCAAGAATAGAGCCGTTTGATTACGGCTTTTTATATTGCCTTTACTCACTTCAGTATTGGAGGACTACCGAAATGGACGTAATTAAAATTTCACCGCGCGGCTATTGCTATGGCGTGGTTGATGCTATGGTCATTGCCAAGAACGCGTCACTTGATAAAAGCTTACCAAGACCCATCTATATACTCGGGATGATTGTTCATAATAAACACGTTACTGATGCGTTTGAAGAGGAAGGAATCTTTACTTTGGACGGCGCTAATCGTCTGGACATCCTGAAGCAGGTTGACAAGGGAACTGTCATTTTCACTGCGCACGGCGTTTCTCCCGAAGTCAGAAAAATCGCTGAAGAAAAAGGATTAGTCGCAATTGATGCCACATGTCCGGACGTGACGAAAACTCACGATTTAATTCTAGAGATGAAAGAAAAAGGATATCACGTGATCTATATCGGCAAAAAAGGTCATCCGGAGCCAGAAGGAGCCGTTGGCGTAGCGCCTGAGATCGTTCACTTAGTTGAAACGGAAGAAGATGTGAAAAACCTTGATATCCAAGCAGAGAAATTAATTGTAACCAATCAAACAACGATGTCTCAATGGGATGTTTACGACATCATGGAGCTTGTAAAAGAGAAATATCCGCATGTCGAATACCACCAAGAGATTTGCCTGGCTACTCAGGTACGGCAGGAAGCTGTATCAGAACAGGCGAAAAAAGCGGACTTAACGATCGTTGTCGGTGACCCTAAAAGCAACAATTCAAATAGGCTTGCTCAAGTGTCAGAGGAAATAGCCGGCACAAAAGCATACCGAATCGGCGACCTAAGCGAATTAAAGCTCGAATGGCTTAAAGGCGTGAATACTGTTGCCGTTACTGCGGGGGCTTCAACACCAACGCCGATCACAAAAGAAGTCATTCGCTTTTTGGAGCAGTATGATCATGAAGATCCATCAACTTGGACAATTGAACACAATGTACCGCTCAAAAAAATACTCCCGAAAGTAAAAGCAAAAAACTGAGGCTGTTAAAGCCTCAGTTTTTTTATAGAAATGTAAATGGATTTGTATCTGTCTCAGAAATAAAGATATTTACGTCCAGCTTTTTATCTTTGCACATTGCCGTCAGTTTTCTCGTGACGCCTTTTTTCATGATTTTTTCCGCATAATGGCCCGGATCAACAACATTCAGGCCAAGCATCATCGCATCGTGGGCCACATGGAAGTATAAATCTCCTGTGACGTAAACATCGGCGCCCTTCCGTTTCGCATGATGAATATACTTGTTTCCATCTCCGCCAAGAACAGCTACCTTCTTCACTATGCTGTCAGCCTCACCCACCATTCTAACGCCATTTACTTCAAGCTTGTCTTTCACAAATAAAGCGAATTCCTTGAGCGTCATCTCATTTTTAAGTGTTCCGACACGGCCGAGCCCTTTTTCGGCAGGAGACTGCTCAACAGGATAAATGTCATAAGCGACTTCTTCATATGGATGGCTTTTTATCATTGCTCTTATAACAGCTTTTTCGATGCTTTTAGAAAACACAGTCTCAAGCCTTACTTCATGAACAAGCTCAAGCTCTCCCACTTCACCAATAAAAGGCTTGGCGCCGTCTAATGGCTTAAAGCTGCCGATTCCTTCAGAAGAAAACGCGCAATGGCTGTATTCGCCGATATGGCCGGCTCCTGCATTTCCGAGCGCCGCTCTGACCTGCTCTTCATATTCCTTCGGCACATATACGGCCAGCTTTTTCAGAGGATCAGTATAAGTAGGCGCCAGCACTTCCGTCTCACTTAGCTCTAATGCTTCAGCAAGCAAATCATTCACGCCGCCGTCCGCAACGTCTAAATTTGTATGAGCTGCATAAACTGCGATATCATGCTTCAAACACTTTTCAATTAACCTTCCGGCAGGCTGATCTGTTGAAATATGCTTTAGCGGCCTGAAAATAGGCGGATGGTGTGCAATGATCAAATCAACCTCTTTTTCAATCGCTTCATCGATAACGCTCTCCAACACATCAAGTGTAACCATCACATTTTTAATCGGTTTGTTTAAGGTGCCGATTTGCAGTCCGATTTTATCGCCTTCGACCGCATAGGCTTTCGGGGAAAATTGTTCAAACAGCTGAATGATCTGCTGCCCATTTACTGTTTTAGCCATGATCGATAACCTCCTTTAGCAGCTCCATTCGATCGGCGAGCTCCTTTAATTTTTGTTTATTTTGCTCTGTAGTTGCAGCTCGGCTGATCTGTTCATAAATGCTTTGTGTGTGCTCAAGCTCTTGTGTCCATTTTTTCAAAAAGACAGCATTCTTTTCTTTTGCCAAGAAAGGGCCGACGAGCATTCCGGCTGATAAAGAAATACCGGCATAAGCCGCATCTCTGTCTCCCGCTTCGGCGACAAGCACCTCATAGCACTTTCCGTCCTCTTCAAGGATCACCTCGTCTATCAACGCATATCCTTCTTTATAAAGCCACTCTCTGATATGAACAGCATGAATATTCGGCTGTAAAATAAGCCGTTCCTTTCCCGTTAATTTGTCTTTACCCGCTTCTAAAATGTGAGCGATCAAAGATCCGCCCATCCCGGCAATCGTAATGGCACCGGCTTCACCTTTTTTAATGACTTCCAGGCCGTCTCCCTGCCTTACAGAAATGTGCGAGCTTAAGCCTGATTTTTCAACCTGCCGCTTGGCAGACAAAAATGGGCCGTCTGTTATTTCTCCGGCAATTGCTTTGCTTGCTTTATGATTCAGCACGGCATAACAAGGAAGGTAAGCGTGGTCAGACCCGATATCGGCCATCACCGCTCCATTCGGTATGTACTCAGCTACTGTTTGCAATCGTTTAGATAATTTTAATTCGTTCACTTGTCATCACAACTTTTCTCAATCATTTTTTCCTTTTCTATCATATAAAAAATCAGCTAGGAATCCAAGCTGAGCGAATGATTTTAAGATTATTTCTTTTGATGCGGCTCTACTAAGCGGCAGACAAAAATAAAAGGCTGTCGAGAACATCTCGGCGGCCTGAGAACGTATAAGGAGAAAGATAGATCTTTTATTTAATTTTTGATACCCATTCTGCCATATCATCCAGCTTATCGGCCGGAACAAGACCGGAAGGCATTCCATTACCGCCTTTTTCGATCTTTGTTTTAATTTCAGCGACATCTTTCTTATCCCCTACACCTTTTAAGCTAGGACCCGAAACACCTTCATAATTTTCACCGTGGCACGCGATACAGTTTGCCTTGTATATATCCTCCGGTGAAGCGTTTGCATCATCTTTTTCAGCAGATTTGCTTTCTCCGCCGCTTGCAATCTCCCGAGAGTCATCAAGCCCCTTTACTGATAAAAAGAAAGTCAGACCAATACCTAAAACAGCGATCAGTAAAAATGGAATAAGCGGATTCCATTTCATTTCCCTTCCCCCTTTTTGATCCTTCCCCCTATGTAAACACTTCTAATTCTAACTTATTTTTACAAAAAGTAAATGGATTGATATACAAAAGTTTTTTATTCACACTTTATACAAAATTGAATAGAAACATGCTTATTTCTCTGATATCCTTTTTATTCTATTGTATAATGTATTGTATACGCTTACAATAGAAAATATGGATTCAGTTTTGAAATTTTTCGCCACAATGTTCATTTGCAAATGACATCATTTTTCAGTAAAATAAAGACATATTATCCATATATCTTTTTGAAAAAAAGAAGAACGGATCTGCAAGACCCGTTCCATCTTATTCGAGGAAATCTTTCAAACGTTTACTTCTGCTAGGATGTCTTAGTTTCCGCAACGCTTTAGCTTCGATTTGTCGAATACGCTCTCTCGTTACTCCAAATACCTTGCCGACCTCTTCTAATGTTCTTGTACGGCCGTCATCAAGACCGAATCGAAGACGCAATACATTTTCTTCACGATCAGTTAACGTATCAAGCACATCTTCCAGCTGCTCTTTCAATAGCTCATATGCGGCGTGGTCTGAAGGTGAAGTTGCTTCTTGGTCTTCAATGAAATCACCAAGATGCGAGTCATCCTCTTCACCAATCGGTGTTTCCAGCGATACCGGCTCTTGTGCAATCTTTAAGATTTCGCGTACTTTTTCAGGTGTTAAATCCATATCTTCCGCAATTTCTTCAGGTGTTGGTTCTCTGCCTAAATCTTGCAGTAATTGACGCTGCACACGGATTAATTTATTAATGGTTTCAACCATATGAACGGGAATCCGGATCGTTCTCGCCTGATCGGCAATGGCGCGAGTAATCGCCTGTCTGATCCACCACGTAGCATACGTACTGAATTTATAACCTTTGCGGTAATCAAATTTTTCAACGGCTTTCATCAGACCCATGTTGCCTTCCTGAATCAGGTCAAGGAACAGCATTCCGCGTCCGACATACCGTTTTGCGATACTGACAACAAGCCGCAGGTTCGCTTCAGCCAATCTGCGTTTAGATTCTTCGTCACCTTCTTCAATCTTCTGAGCGTAGGCGATTTCTTCTTTTGCAGAAAGAAGGTTAACCCGGCCGATTTCCTTTAGATACATACGAACTGGGTCATTGATTTTGACACCAGGCGGTACACTTAGGTCATTAAGGTCAAATTCTTCTTCGGCTTTGGCAAGCTGCTGAATATTAGGATCTTCTGTTTCTTCATTCTCACTAATTAATTCAACACCTTGTTCACCTAAAAATTCATAATACTCATCCATTTGGTCTGATTCAATTTCAAAGCTGGACATACGCTCGGCAATTTCTTCATATGTCAAAACGCCACGTTTTTTACCAGACTCTGTTAATTGCTCTTTTACTTGGTCGAATGTTAATTCTGTCTCGTGGGTTTGTTTATCAGCCATTATGGATCCCTCCTTCCAAAGCTTGCAACGAATTCTATAAGCGGTATGATTCTTATTCGGTCCATTCAGGCGTTTTCTATGTGAACTGCCTTTAACAATGTGCGAATAATGAAATGACAATTCATGATGAGGTCAAGCGATCTATTTGCTCCTCCGCAAGGAATCATTGCCAATAAATGCTTCTCACCAGTTTATCTAGTTATTTTAAAGATCGGTTCAATGTAACGATTTCTTGAGCCAGAGAAGCAGCTCTTAAAAAATCTTTTTGCCTTTCGGCTTCGGCTCTTTCCGCCTCTTTTTCTTTTATCATTGACCAATTTCTGTGATTCAACACTTTTTTTACATAATCTGATAACTCGGCTTCGCTGAGCTCTTGATTGACCTGGAGCATTAAAATATCAGACAAGAGCTGGCTTATATGATCATCCGTCACTCTGGCCATCAGATGCTGAGGCGTCAGCTCGGCTCCCTCCTCATAAAAAGCGTAAAGATAGGCGGCTAATGCGCGGTGCTCATCAATATTAAATTGAAAGCCTACCCGGTCAATCACTTTTTTGATGACGCTTCGATCTCGAAGCATGTGGGCGAGTAACAGCCTTTCCGCATTTTCATACGCCGGACGCAGACGTTTTTGCCTTGCTTTTGTCGTCAGATGCGCTCGCCGTGTTTTCGTTTCACCGCTACCATTGTCAGCAGGTTTGTTTTGCTTGCTGAAAACAGTCAGCTGCTCAGTTAAAGACTCCTGTGAAAGCGAAAACTCTGAAGCAAGCTGTTTTACATAGACTTCCTGCTCAAGAGACCCTGAAAGCGTGCTGATTTCTTTCAGTACGTCTTTAATGTAAGCTAAGCGATCGCCTTCATCGGACAGGTTCTTTCCTTTTCGGAAATATTGCATTTTGAACGCCATCACGGTGACACTAGCGTCGATAATGTCGTTTTTAAATTTTTCCCCGCCGAACTTTTTGATGTAATCGTCGGGGTCCAATCCGTCAGGAATCATTGCAACTCTGACTTTGCAGCCTTTATTTTGCAGAAGCTCAGAAGCTTTTAAGGTGGCTTCATAACCGGCTTTATCAGAGTCATAGCAAAGAATGATTTCTTCGACATTTCTTCTCAGTATCTTGACATGATCATCTGTCAGAGACGTTCCCATCGTGGCTATGCTCTCTTTTACACCCGAGCTTACGGCCGATATAACATCGGCAAACCCTTCAAATAAGACTGCTCTTTCCTGCTTTCTGATATGAAGGCGGGCCTTGTAAAAATTGTAAAGCAGTTTACTTTTATGAAAGAGCGGTGTTTCAGGACTATTCATATACTTAGGCTGCTGGCTGCCAAGAGCCCTGCCTGAGAATGCAACAACAGCCCCGTGATGATCATGGATCGGAAACATGACGCGGTTTCTGAAACGGTCAAAATATCCGCTTCCGTCTTCGCGTCTGATCAGGAGTCCCGCTTTTTCCATTTGCGCCTCACTAAAGCCCCTCTTCACGAGAAATTTCGTGATGAAGTCCCAAGAATCAAGAGCGTAGCCGATCTGAAATTCATCAATCAGCTCTTTTGTAAAACCCCTGGAAAGCAGATAATCCAATGCCTCTTGGCCTTCTTTTGTATTTATTAACAAATGATGGTAAAATTTCTTCAGGAGCTCATGAGCCTCAGCCATTTTTTGATCTCCAGAAGATTCTGGCCGAGCTCCGGAATGGACTGTTATATCATCTGGAAAATCAATTTGGTATTTGTCAGCAAGGTGAGAAACAGACTCAGCAAATGAATAGCCTTCCATCTGCCTTAAAAAAGAGAAAACATTGCCGCCCGCTCCGCAGCCAAAGCAATGAAAAATCTGTTTGTCGGGCGATACGGAAAACGAAGGTGTGCTTTCTCCATGAAAAGGACAGAGTCCAAAGTAGTTTCGGCCTTGCTTCTTTAATTGAACATAATCACCTATGACTTCAACGATATCTGCCGACTTTTGTACCTGATCCACAATTTCATCTGGTATCCGATTTCCCATCTTATAACACTCCGTCGTACATTATTCGATGCTTTAGTGCAAAATCCCTTCATCGTTCGACAGGATTTTTTGCAGCAGGGTAATAAATCGTTCTCGATCTTCATTATTCAATTTTTTAGGCCCTTTGGCGTATATGCCTTTTCTCCTCTGTTTGCCGGAAAAATGACGGCTCTCAAGAGCAAAATCAATCGTGTCTTCTTTGTAAAGACGCCCTCTTTCCGACATGACGGAGACATTTCTGTTCAACAGCAGGGATGCTAATCCGATGTCCTGCGTCACAACGATATCTCCCGGTTTTACGTGATTTGCGATATATAAATCAGCAGCTTCTTTATGAGGATCAACATACTTCCATTTTTCTTCCTTGCTTCTGGAAAGCTGATAATGTTCAAATGAAGCGACAAAAAGAACTTGGACTTCATAATCGGATGCTGTTTGTAAAATTTCATCTTTTACCGGACAGGCATCAGCATCGACAAAAATCGTCTTTTCTTGTTCATTAAGAAGAGTAATTCTCCATCCCTCCATTAAACTCCTGCATAAAAGCAAGCAAAATCGCACATCCTTTATCATTGCGGATGTACATAAATTTGTCGAAAAATTTTCGGGAGAAATTCTTGACATCTTACCCATAATAGTTTATTCGTATCACACGAACCTTAAACCTAAAATTAATCATTTTATCACAATTTTTTATTATAATACAAACTTCACAAAGATGCTATTGTTTTTCATTATTCCCTTTTGGCATAGGCAAAAACCCAGGATAGAGCGTCCTGAGTTACATGTTTTTTGTTTTGAGATGATGGATGATATTCGCTGTTTCTTCAACCGCTTTATTTGAAACATCAACAACCTGGCACCCGATCCGATCCACAATCTTTTCGAAATATTCCAGTTCCTCTTTGATTCTGTTGATATTTGCATAGATCGCTTTGTCATTAAGCCCGAGTGATTTTAACCGTTCTTTTCTGATATGATTCAGTTTATCCGGGCTAATCTTTAAGCCGATGCATTTTTTCGGATCAACGTTAAAAAGTTCTTCCGGCGGGTCAACCTCGGGAACAATCGGAACATTGGCAACCTTCAGGCGCTTGTGGGCGAGATATTGAGACAGCGGTGTTTTAGACGTTCTTGATACGCCGATCAAAACGATATCAGCTTTTAAAATCCCTCTTGGATCACGTCCATCATCGTATTTAACTGCAAACTCGATGGCCTCCACTTTTTTGAAATAGTCTTCATCAAGCTGGCGCACCCGCCCCGGTTCGTATTTCGCTGTTAAACCGTAGGCTGTTTCCATTTTATCAATTAACGGGCCGATAATATCATAATATAAAACATTTGCTTTTTCCGCTTCGGCAATCAAATATTCTCTGATTTCCGGCACCACAAGTGTAAAACAGATAATGCCGCCGTCTGCCTTTGCAAGTGAAATCACTTCATTGATAGTGCCTATATCTTCAACATAAGGAATTCTTCTTACATGTGTATCGTCCGCTGAACCGTTAAATTGGCTGAGCGCTGCTTTTACTACCAATTCAGCCGTTTCACCGACTGAATCCGATACGACATAGATGATGCGGTTATTCATATTATCCCCCCGTTAGTTTGCGATCTTATAGGATTTCATTTTCAGATAAACTGACAAGTATTTTTGTCATATTCGTTTTTGTCACTCTGCCGATCACTTCAAAGCCTTTATCGGTATCTTTGATGACAGGCAGTGCATCAATTTGTTTTTCTATTAAGTGCTTTGCAATGTCCATCACATAATCCTCGCGCCTGCACACCGTAATGTTCGGCATCCTTGTCATAATGATGTGAACAGGGACTGATGTAAGCTCCTGCTGGCCAATGCTCGCTCTCAGCAAGTCTTTTCGTGAAAGCACCCCGACTAAAACAGCATCGCGGTCCACCACAAACAGAGTACCTACATCTTCTAAAAACATGGTGCAAATCGCATCGTACACAGAAACGTTTTCGTGAATCACAACGGGGATAGATTGAAAGTCTTTCACCTGAAGCTTTTTGAGTTTATCTGCCAAAAGCTGTGTGCCGGTTTTTCCAGTGTAGAAATAACCGACTCTCGGGCGCGCCTCGAGGAATCCTGACATGGTGAGTATGGCTAAATCCGGACGCAATGTTGCCCTGGTTAGGTTCAGCTTTTCTGCAATATGCTCCCCTGTAATCGGCCCGTTTTCTTTTACAATCTGCAAAATATGTTCTTGCCGTTTATTTAGTTCGATCGTACTCACCACCTTTTCACTTCATATCTATGTAAAGAAATAATAATCCATATTATATCGTAAATATCTTGTAATCAAACAAAAAAAACTTATAAATGGGGAAAAGACGATTACCGATCACACAGCAACCGCCTTTTCTCTCTTTATTTTACAATAAGGGCATTCATATTCGCAAAGGACTTGATCTCATCCGCCAAATTTACCATTTGCGCTAATCGGTTTGCCTTTAATGTCTCGTTATCCGCTATAACCATTGTATGATCGAAGTATGCATCGATCGGTTCTTTTAAGGCTGAAAGTGAAGCAAGGGCCGCCTCGTAATCTTTTTTGCTGAAGCTTTCCTGCAGATTTTGCTTCGCTGTTTGGTAGGCATCAAACAGTTTTGCTTCGTATTCATTTTCAAATAGATCAGGCTGAATGTCTCCGCGGACTCCTTTTTTGCTGATAGAAATCACTCGGCCTAAAGCTTCCGCTGTTTCCTTAAAGCCCGGCGCACCAAGTTTTTGTTCCAGTACTTGTGCTTTATGCAGCGCTGAGTATGGCTCAAGCTCAGAGCTTTCCAGCACGGCATCGATAACATCGTGTCTGATCTGTTCAGCATTCAAGACATATTTCAGGCGCTGAGTGAAGAAATCCAGCAATTCATTTTCTTTATCGGTTTGTACGAAAGTAAGCAGCTCTTCAAACGAAATTCCCCAGTTGCGGTCAAGAAGAATTGCAACAATACCGCTCGCTTGGCGGCGCAGCCCGTAAGGATCCTGAGAACCGGTCGGAATAACACCAATAGAGAAGAATGAAGTGATTGTGTCAAGCTTATCCGCCATTGCTACAACTGCTCCGATGAAAGTAGAAGGCGTTTCTCCGCCTGCTGATCTAGGCATATAGTGTTCGTTGACTGCCGTAGCCACTGCTTCATCTTCACCAAGCATTCTCGCATACTTTTCACCCATAATTCCTTGAAGCTCAGGGAATTCGTATATCATATGAGTGACAAGGTCGAATTTAGAAATTTCAGCAGCTCGCTTCACATGTTTTAATGTATCTTCATCTGCTTGAAGACGAACGGCAAGCTTCTCTGCGATTGAAGTGACTCTTCTAACCTTATCAGCAAGAGAACCAAGCTCTTCATGGAAAACAATGTTTTCAAGCTTCTTCACGTTTGCATCAATGTTTAGTTTCTGATCTTCCTTGTAGAAGAATGAAGCATCAGATAAACGCGCGCGCAGCACTTTTTCATTGCCTCGGGCCACATTTTCGATCGCGTGGCTGTTGCCGTTTCGGACTGTGATAAAGTGAGGCAGCAAATCACCGTTCTTGTCTTTGACAGGGAAGTAGCGCTGATGCTCTTTCATTGTCGTGACAAGCACTTCCTCAGGAATTGACAGAAACTCAGATTCAAATGAACCGTAAAGAGCTGTCGGATATTCTACTAAATGATTCACTTCATCAAGAAGGTCTTCGTCAACTGGAATGCTCCAATTGTTTTCTGCAGCCATCGCTTCCAGCTGAGATTGAATCATTTGTTTCCGGACGTTAGGATCAGCAATAACGTGCTGTTCTTTCAGCTGCTCTTCATAAGCCGAAGGTGATTCAATTGACACTTCATGTCCAAGGAAACGGTGTCCCTGTGTTGTCCGTCCAGACTCAACGTTTGTGATCGAAAATGGAATGACATCCTGTCCAAATAAAGCGACAATCCATTTGATTGGCCGGATATAACGCAAATCTTCATTTCCCCAGCGCATGTTCTTCGGGAAATGCAAGCTCGTAACTAAGCCGCTCAGTTCCGGAAGAAGCGATTTCGTTTCTTGGCCGGCTTGGAACTTTTGCACGAATACATACTCTGTGCCTTTCACTTCTTTAATGTACAGGTCTTCCACATTTGCGCCTTGGCCTTTTGAAAAGCCGATCGCCGCTTTTGTCCAGTTGCCGTCTGCATCAAGAGCAATTTTTTTCGCAGGCCCTTTCGCTTCTTCTTTTATATCAGCCTGCTTTTCTGCTACATCTTTTACAAAGACAGCGAGACGTCTCGGTGTATTGAAGAGCTTTACTTCACCGTGATTAATATTTTTTTCTGTAAGCCAGCCTGTCAGCTTCTCACCAAGCTGAACCATGCTTTCATTCAAAAAGCGCGCCGGCATTTCCTCTAATCCGATCTCTAAAAGTAAATCCTGTTTACTCATGAGAAGAACCCTCCCCTTTAAGCATTGGGAACCCTAGTTTTTCTCGTTCCTCATAATAGGTTTTTGCTACTTTTCTCGCTAAATTCCGCACTCTTGCGATATAGCCTGTCCGTTCGGTAACAGAGATCGCACCTTTGGCATCAAGCAGGTTGAAGGTGTGCGAGCATTTCAGCACATAGTCATATGCAGGGTGAACAAGTCCGTTGTCCATTTGCTTAATCGCTTCTTTTTCATACGTGCTGAACAATTGGAACAGCATATCGACATCTGACGTTTCAAACGTATAAACGGAATGCTCGTACTCCGCCATCATGAATAAATCTTTCACTGTAAAGCCGGACGTCCATTCCAAGTCGAAAACATTTTCTTTATCCTGGATATAAGACGCAAGACGCTCAATTCCGTACGTAATTTCTACAGAAACCGGTTTACATTCAAGTCCTCCGACCTGCTGGAAATACGTAAATTGTGTAATTTCCATTCCGTCAAGCCATACTTCCCAGCCTAGACCCGCGCAGCCTAAAGACGGATTCTCCCAGTTGTCTTCAACAAAGCGGATATCATGCTCAAGCGGATCAATTCCAAGAGCGCGCAATGAATCTAAATACAGCTCTTGAATGTTATCAGGAGACGGTTTAATAATGACCTGAAATTGATGATGCTGATACAGTCTGTTCGGGTTCTCCCCGTATCGTCCGTCAGCAGGGCGTCTGGAAGGCTCTACATAAGCCACTTTCCACGGCTCAGGCCCAATACTGCGCAAAAATGTATACGGGCTCATCGTGCCGGCCCCTTTTTCTACATCGTAAGCCTGCATAAGCACACAGCCCTGACTGGACCAATGCTTTTGCAAGGTTAGAATCATGTCTTGAATGTTCATTTCAAGCACCTCCACTTTTCCTTCATAAGATGACTGCGGCAGCAACCAAAAAACTCCCGTCTCTATGCTTGCCAGCCGCAAACATAGGGACGAGAGTTCTCCCGCGGTTCCACCCTAGTTGCTGAGATCAAAATCCCAGCCTCTTTTTTTAAAATTGCTCAAGAATGCCTTTCGTTGCGCGCTCATCCTTAGCTTACACCGCCCTAAGGTCGCTTTCATGAGGTAAACGCAAGTACTTCTTTCTCTCACTGCAACATATTTTATAATAAATGATCATATAAAAAGATGGACCAGATGTCAACTTTTGTTTTCACCCATAAGATGTTTCATGCTTTCCATTTGATCTAAAAAGCGCTTTGATTTTAAATATAACCCTGAATATTCCTCATAATATAAATCAATCACTTGCTTCAATTCAACTTTTGTTTCCTGTTTTAAGGACACATTGCCCAGCCTCGACAGATCGAAGTAATAAAACAGCCTCAACAGCCTTGCCGTTTGCGGTTTAATCGGAATCCTGTAAGGATCTTTTTCAAAACAGCGATGGCAAATAAACCCGTTATCACGGACAGAGAAATGAAATGTCCCGTCCTGGCTTTTACAATGCACACAGTGATTCAGCTCGGGATACAGCCCCATGACACCGAGCATCTTCATTTGAACAATGAAGGTGATGACATCCGGATCTGTTCCTTCATTCAGCTGTTTAAACGATTCTAAAATGAATTCAAACAAGAAAGGGTTTGGCTTTTTTTCTTCTGTGCCTCTGTCGACTAGCTCAGCAATATACGCAGCATATGCTGTTAAAAACAAATCTTCCCTGATGCCTCTCATGCTGAGGATCATTTCACCCTGCTGAAGCGTTCCGAGGCCCGTTGTTTTTTGCATTAAGAATGAACCATACAAAAAGGGCTGGCTGACTGCTGATAAACGGCTGTTCGGTTTTTTGGCGCCTCTTGCCATAACACCTATTTTTCCGTGTTCTCTTGTCAGTAAAGTAACGATTTTATTCGTCTCTCCGTAATCGTTTGTGCGAAGAACGATTCCTTCACATTTTGTCAGCATTTCCGCACCTTCCTAAAGCAGGAGCGGCCAAGAGGTTTATAAAATTGGATAATCAAATCGGGCTAGCTCATCTTCTAGTTCTTCGGGTCTTTCCATGTTCTCTTTTTCCAGCTCTTTAAAAAGAAGATACGTATCAACATTTCCTGTTTGAGAAAATACGTTCCAGGTAAAATTCAACACAAGAAACCCACCTTTCTGTAGTTAAACTAGCTTACCTAAACTCCAAATTCTTACCTTTATCTTGACCAGATGTCCTCCATTTCATGTTAAACAAAATTTGCTAATGCTTCCCTGTTCCTGTGAGATAATGACACAGCAAGAGATTAATATTCGTCCTCTTTGAAGCCAAAATCGCGAAGCTGGGACATTTTATTGCGCCAGTCTT
The DNA here is from genome assembly GCF_002796895.1 of Bacillus sp. SN1. Lineage (NCBI taxonomy): Bacteria > Bacillati > Bacillota > Bacilli > Caryophanales > Bacillaceae > Bacillus > Bacillus sp. SN1. Next base: position 45,167 of record NZ_PHIE01000001.1, on the reverse strand, counting down.
TCTGCACTTTGACCCACAATTCAAGGTAGACACGGGAGCCTAACAGTGCTTCAATATCCGCTCTCGCTCTTTTTCCGACCTCTTTCAGCAGACTTCCTTTTTTCCCGATCACAATGCCTTTTTGAGAATCACGTTCGACCACAATCGTTGCCGCTACATGCACAGAACCGTTGTCCTGTCCTTTTATGGATTCGATGGCCACCGCAATGCTGTGCGGGATTTCTTCTCTCGTCAGATGCAGCACCTTTTCTCTGATTAATTCAGAAATGATAAAGCGCTCCGGGTGGTCAGTTACCTGGTCACTTGGATAGAATTGCGGCCCTTCCGGCAAATATGCTTCAATCTGGGCGAGCAATGTTTCGATATTGTTTCCTTCTAAAGCAGAAATCGGAACAATTTCCTTAAAAGGATAACGTCCGCGGTATTCGTCAATTAACAGAAGCAATTGATCAGGATGAATTTTGTCAATTTTGTTTACGATTAAAAATACAGGCGTAGACATCTTCTGCAATTTCTCAATGATGAATTCGTCGCCCTTCCCGTAGCCTTCCTCTGCATTGATCATAAACAAGATCAGATCGACTTCTTTTAATGTATTTTGCGCCACTTTCATCATAAAGTCCCCAAGTTTATGCTTAGGCTTATGAATCCCTGGTGTGTCAATAAAAATCGTTTGTGATGTGCCTGTCGTCAGAACTCCTTGCACCTTGTTTCTCGTCGTTTGGGGCTTATCGCTCATGATCGCGATTTTTTGTCCAATGACTCTGTTCAAAAATGTAGACTTTCCTACGTTTGGTCTTCCAATAATGGATACAAATCCTGATTTAAAACTTTCGTTCGTCATGTAAATCCTCCGATGAAAATGCGCCTGGCAATAATTCTTCCACAGTCATTTCTTTTATTTGTCCTTGTAAATTAGTCAGTACGACAATAACGTCCTTTGTGCAAAGCTCAGAAATCACCTGGCGGCAGGCTCCGCACGGAGATACCGGTCCAGGGGTGTCAGCCGCAACTGCCAGCATCTGAAACTCTGTATCCCCTTCAGAAACAGCTTTAAATAAAGCGGTACGCTCAGCGCAATTGCACATGCTGTATGCCGCGTTCTCGATGTTGCAGCCTTTGTACACTTTTCCATCCTTGGTAAGAAGAGCGGCTCCTACTTGAAACTTGGAATACGGCGCATATGCCATATCACGCGCTTTTAAAGCTTCTGTTATTAATTCTTGTTTGTTCATGTGTACATGTTCCTCTCTTACCTATATTGGTACCGCTATCACTTTATATTTTACATAATCGCGCGCTTTTTTTCACGCCCATTTCTAAAAATGTAAAATAAATGTAAGAATTTTAAGCCATTACAGCTTTGGCAAAAAAATAAGTAAACCAATGATACACGAAATGACAGCAAAAACGCAAACAGCCCCGGCGGCAGCGTCCTTAGCCGCTTTAGCAAGAGGGTGATGTTTGTCTGTTATTAAATCAACCGTATGTTCAATGGCTGTATTTAAAAGCTCAAGCGAAAACATTCCGCCGATCAAAAGGAAAATAATTGCCCACTCAATCGGGCTGAGCTCCACAAGGAAGCCGCAAATGAGAACAGCGCAGGCGGCTGCGGTATGAAATTGGAAATTTCGCTCCGTCCGCGCTGTTTCCCATATGCCCCGGCCTGCATGCACGAAGCTTTTGAAGAATCGCTTCAGCTCATTTCTATGATCTCTTGAGTCCATAGGCGTCCAGCAAATCCTTTTGCTTAGTAAACATCTCCTCTTCTTCCTCTTTCGTCATATGGTCATATCCTAAAAGATGCAGAAATCCGTGCACGGCAAGAAACCCGAGCTCTCTCTTAAAAGAATGATTATACTCTTCGGCCTGCTCCCTTGTGCGATCTGCACTGATGATAATATCACCTAAAACCGGCGGCATTTCCGCGCCTACGATTTCAACCTCGCCTTCTCCCTCTTCTTCAAGAGCAAATGAGATGACATCTGTCGGCGCATCCTTTCCGCGATAGTCTTTATTAATCTGCTGTATGTCTTCATTGGTAACAATCGTGACAGAAACTTCAGCCTGATCCTGAACACCTTCACGCTCAGCGGCAAATTGAAGCAGATTTTCTACTTCTTTGAGCATCTCTTCTGAGACACTCCCCGTTTCATCAACGATATCAATCAGTAAACTCATCTATTTCACCTTCTTAGTAGCCTCCGGATATTCGATCCGGGAGTGGAAAATTCCTTTTAATGTTGCACAGAGCGTTTTTGCGATTGTATCAAGCTCTTTAAATGTCAAATCGCATTCGCTGAACTGTCCGTCCTGCAGCTTATCGGATATAATACCCCGGACAAGCTTTTCAATTCGTTCAGGGTTTGGGTTATGCATGGATCTGACAGCCGCTTCAACACTGTCAGCCACTGATATAATCGCGGCTTCCTTTGACTGCGGCTTTGGTCCCGGATAACGGAACTCTTCTTCTGTAATCTGATCGCCTTTTTCCTTCGCTTTATAATAAAAGAACTTTAAAAGCGAGGTTCCATGATGCTGCTCAGCAATGTCGACAAGCTCTTTCGGAAATTTATAGCTTCTCAGCATGTTCGCACCGTCAGTGGTATGCGAAATGATGATATTTTTACTTAGCTGAGGAGACAGCTTGTCATGCGGATTATCAATATTCATTTGGTTCTCAATAAAATATTGCGGCCGCTTTGTTTTTCCGAGATCGTGGTAATACGCGCCGACTCTTGCAAGTAAGCCATTAGCCCCAACCGCCTCACAGGCTGCCTCTGACAAATTGGCGACCATTACACTGTGATGATATGTACCTGGTGTTTCTGTTAATATTTTACGCAGCAGCGGATGGTTAGGATTAGACAGCTCGATCAGCCTCATAGTGGATAAAATGCCAAAGCCTGTCTCAAAAAACGGCATCAGCCCGATGATCAATACAGACGAAGCAAATCCCGATACAACCCCCATCAGCATTAACGTACCGATTTCAAGACCCGACAGCGCAGTGTTTTGGATCAATAATAAGGAAAGAACGACAACCATATTGATAAACGCCACGAAAAGCCCGGTCTGCAAAATCTTTGATCTGGCATTGTGTTTTCCTAAAAATAAAACACCTGAAATCCCGCTGATCAAATAATAAATTCCGATAACATAATTGAATGTTCCTGTCACACCCTGATTAAACATCATACTTCCACAAATCGCAAGAATGATACTTCCCAAAATGGCGATGCGTTCATTCATCAGCAGTTTGATTAAGATCGCGCCGGCCGCAATAGGAACAAGATAACCGATATTATTATATTCCATCTTCTGAAATAAACTGACGACCTCCATGATCACAAGCAAAAGCGTTGTGATAATGGAGAAAAGCAGGATGGATTGGTTTTTAACCTTCAGGTTTTGTTTCTGTTTTTCAAAATAATATACAAGTGTTGCAATGAAAAGTCCGATCATAATCAATAGGCCGCTGATCGGCTTAAAGAGATTTGAGTTATTTAACAACCCGGTCAGCTCGAGTTTTCTGTACACTTCCCGATCAATGAGGTCATTTTCTTCCACGAGCACCTGGCCCTGTTTGATCTGAACTTGCTGGACATTGTCTGACGCTTCCTGACGCTTTGCCTCTGTCGCTTTCGGATCGAAGACGTAATTCGGAATAATAGCAAAACGCCCGATTTCTGTCGCAGCTCCTAAGTATTTAGACGGAATAGAATTGCTCTTTAGCTCTTTTTCTACTTTATCCTTTGCATCAGATAGTTTATCCGACGGGATTTCACTACTCATGACCGTATTCACTGCCGTAATGACCGTATCTCTGACGAAAGAAAAGTCTTCACTGTCTGCTTTCAGCAATGTCTTGATGGAATCCTCTGAAATAGAATCATTCACATCTGACGTCAGTTTGTTCTTCACAGACTTAACCATTGATTTTTCCGACGGTGATTTGCTGTCTTCTTCCGCTGATTTTTTCACTTCGCTGATACTGTCGAATATAGATGACACAAGGTCAATCCGATTGTCTGTATATTCTTTTTTCAAAGTATATTGATCTTCAACCGCGTCCTCAGCGGCTTGCTTTTTTTCCTCTGTGGCTTTTTGATCTTCCACGGTTGCCGGAGCATAAATGGTCTTGTCGCTGACTGAAAACAGGTCTAAATCAAGTGTTTCCGGCTTAACATGTACAAAGAGCAAAGCAAACATAATGGCAGCCAGCAGAAGATACAGCAGGACATGCATGGAGCGGGCATTTTTAAAGCTGCTCCATTTGTTTGGTCTGCTTTTGGTCTTCCCCTTCTTTTTCAACACAAGAACCTCCTCTTGAAACATCAAGCCCATAAGCAATCATAAAAATGACCCGATAACGCGCGATCGGGTCATTCAGCATTAATTTTGCTTATCGTATGCTTCAATAATTTTCGCAACAAGCGGATGTCTGACCACGTCTGTCTGGTCTAGCTCAATCATAGAAATGCCGTCTATTCCTCTCAGCATCTCCTTCGCTACTGCAAGTCCCGATTTGACGCCTTTCGGCAGATCAATTTGGCTAACGTCACCTGTAATGATCATTTTAGAGCCAAAGCCCAGTCTCGTCAAAAACATTTTCATTTGAGCAGGCGTGGTATTCTGTGCTTCATCAAGTATAACATAAGCATCATCAAGCGTCCGTCCCCTCATATATGCAAGCGGAGCAATTTCAATAATGCCTCTTTCCATCAGACGTTCTGTATGATCTGCCCCAAGCACATCATGAAGAGCGTCATACAGCGGGCGCAAATAAGGATCTACTTTTTCTTTGAGGTCACCTGGGAGAAAACCGAGGCTTTCACCGGCTTCTACGGCAGGTCTTGTTAAAATGATTTTTTTGATATGTCCGTTTTTTAAAGCATGGACTGCTTTTACGACAGCCAGGTACGTTTTCCCGGTTCCCGCCGGGCCGATGCCGAATACAAGGTCATTCCGCTTCATAGCGGCCACGTACTCCCGCTGTCCCATCGTTTTTACACGGATTGGTTTGCCTTTTGCGGTTTTTGTAATTTCTTCTTCATACATGCTTTCAAAGTATTCAAGTTCATTCTTCTTTGCCATTTTGACGGCGTAAATCACATCACGTTCAGAGATCTCTATCCCCTTGCGAATTAAAGCGAGGAGCGATCCCAGCAGCCTGTCTGCAATCTGAAACGATTCTTCATCGCCTGAAACATAAATCGTTTCGCCGCGCGTAATGATATTTACATTCAGATCTTTCTCCATCAATTTCAAAAAAGAATCTTGGTTCCCGAACAGTGAAAGCGCCTCGTCCGGGCTTTTCAGTTTTTGATTCATCGCAAGTAAATGTTCTGTCATTCTTCAGTCTCCCTGACAATAGGTGTGGTTTGAACGATATCTTCTATAACTTGGTAGAGAATAATCAACTTTACTTTACCATTCTCAACAGTCTGGTGCAAAACTTTTTCACTTTTCACCTCGCCGTTTTCCCCTATTTTATCCTCTACATCCAGTTTACCCATTTTAATGCCTTCCTGAACTGCTTCTTCTTTCGTATATTTTCGCAAAGCTTCTTCACTTTCTCTCGTTTGCTCTTTGATATAGGATATAGGGAGCTTAAATCCGAGAAAATTCAGCGAATGCTTTTCTTGTTCTGTTTTTGGGTGCTTCAATTCCTCTTTTTTAAACGTCATACCCCAGATCGGGATGGCCAAAGAGCCAAAAGAAAGCTTGTGCTTTGTCCTTACTTTGCCCGTATAGACGTTAAATAATGTTTCAAGCGGGACTGTCACTTCAGATTTGTACCAGGTTTCTCCGTAAATTTCTGCTTTTGAGGCGACTTCCTGCTGTTGCTCTTCGCTGCCGATGAGTCCCGAAACAAGCAGCTGTCCCTTTTCCACATGATCGTGGATTGCGGCCATCGGCTGTCCTTTTTGCACAAACATTCTTGTAATGGTTGCTTTCTTTTTGGCGACAATATCGCGCGGGCTTACATACTTTTCTTTTTCGGGCTCATTTTTCTCCACGACTTTCATATGAATGGTCGTCCCCTTTAGATCAACACCGACCCAGGTGATATTGTCTATTCCATTGGTTAACGATTTTTGTATTTTTTCGGGCGACATCATTAGAAACTGCAGACGTCCCTTTTTGACGCCGATTTCATTAAGATGCTGCATCATTTGATGTTCCGTTTCAGGCTTAGCGCCTGTCACATCAATTTTCCACACCATATTGGAAAGCAAAAACAAAAGGATGAAAAACATTGCAAAACCGATCGTAAACCCTATATTCAGCTTTGATTTCAGCAACAGGAAAGGGAATCCCTTCCTATTAATAAATCGGGCTTTACATTTAAATTTTCTTCTCACCCGCCGAAAGGCATGTACATCCTGAAGCTGTATATAAAACGATACGGCTTCTTTCTTTTTTTTGACATGAAAGACCGGAATCCCCTGTCTTGTGCATTCATTAAGAAGCCGTTCAATCCCTCTTCCCGTCAATTCAAGCTGGACCTTACCCGAAAAAAAAGACAGCCATTTATTTTTCACAACATTTCCCCCTCGGCTTTATGACTCAACATATCGAACGACATCAATCGTACCCTCCAAAAGAATTTCTTCCGGAAGAATCGCCTTGATGACAAAGTTTTTTCCTGATATGATGCACTGGCCCTGCTTCAGCATCAGCCTCACTTCATTCTCACTGAAAAGCAAAAGGCCTCTGTGGTTTTCTATGTAGATATGAAGTCTGCCAACCATTGTAATCCGCGGCAGATCCATCATAACGTCCGGGGGAATTTCCAATGCTCTTGTCAGCCAAGCTTTCATACGATTCTTTCTTTGCCCCATACAAAAAGAACCCCCTTTCATCTCATATGTATGATTTGAAAGGAGGTTCTAACACTTTAATTTTTACGTGCCGAGCGCATCGTATGGTGAGGTTTTTTCGCCCTTGGAGGCCCAAATACCTCTCCTAAGACGATCCCCTGTACCACAGTGTCTTTATTAACCTGAAGCATTTTTTGTTTTGTGTATACTGCTTTTTGTTTACCTGCAGTAAGATCACGTTCTAGCCCTTTCAGGTTTCTTTCTGTTTCCCTGCGTCTTTCTTCCGCTTCCCGTCTTACCTGTTCCATGCGGTTAGGAATAGGGGCAGATATTTCTTCTGCCTGCTTCTTTTGAGGAGAAGCAGTTTGCATCTGCTGAGGCTTTTTTCTGTTTTGGCTGCTTTTCTTTTCTTCTTTGTTCTTTTTGCCGAAAATCGCAGAAATGATTCCGATAATCGCTGCAATAATAAGCGGATTGGTCAGTATATCTTCCATCAGAGTTCTCCCTTCTTAGAGAGATTATGATTTGCGGTCTTCATCAGACGAATCTTTCGTCAGTTTGCCGAATGAATCACGCATTTCTGTGTCAGCATCGATGTTTTTGATATTCATGTAGTCCATGACGCCAATATTCCCTTCACGTAAAGCTTCTGCCATCGCAAGCGGCACTTCCGCTTCGGCTTCTACCACTTTCGCGCGCATTTCTTCTACGCGGGCGCGCATTTCCTGTTCCTGAGCGACAGCCATCGCACGGCGTTCTTCCGCTTTTGCCTGCGCAATGTTTTTATCAGCCTCGGCCTGATCGGTTTGTAAAATCGCTCCGATGTTTTTGCCAATGTCAACATCAGCAATATCAATCGAGAGAATTTCAAACGCAGTTCCTGAGTCCAATCCTTTTCCAAGTACCGTCTGAGAAATCATGTCAGGGTTTTCAAGCACTTTTTTGTGATTTTCGGATGAACCGATTGTAGAGACGATCCCTTCGCCAACACGGGCCACAATGGTTTCTTCCCCTGCTCCCCCAACGAGACGGTCGATATTCGCTCTTACTGTAATTCGCGCTTTCGCTTTTACTTCAATCCCGTCCATAGCAACACCGGCAATGAACGGCGTTTCAATTACCTTAGGATTGACGCTCATTTGAACGGCTTCCAATACGTCACGGCCGGCAAGATCAATAGCAGCACAGCGTTCGAATGTGAGTTCAATGTTTGCTCGCTGAGCAGCGATCAGCGCGTTGACAACTCTGTCAACGTTCCCTCCGGCAAGATAATGGCTTTCAAGCTGATTAGTAGTAACATTAAGCCCAGCCTTATGTGCTTTAATCAATGGGTTCACAACTCGGTTTGGTATAACGCGGCGAAGCCTCATTCCGATTAAAGTGAATATGCTAATTCTCACTCCGGCTGCTAATGCTGAAATCCAGAGCATAACAGGCACAAATGTAAAAAATACAGCTAAAACAATGATCCCTACTACGATAATAGCCAGAATCATGAGTGTTGATGGATCCATATTTATTCTCCTCGTTTCTGTTTAAATTTCTCGCACGACAATGCGTGAGCCTTCTACTTTAATCACTTTTACTTTCTTATCTTTTTCTGTAAACGATCCCTCTGAAACGACGTCAAGACGTTCATCATCAATAATGACGGTACCGGCGGGACGCAGCGGTGTAAAGGTTACACCCACTTTGCCTATTAAGTCCGTGCGCGTTTGATTTGATACGTAGCCGCTCTCCGTATTTGTAGAATCATTTAATATCAATTTCTTAAAGAATTTCATACGCTTTCCCAACACCCTTGTCAGTAAAATGAAAGCTGTAATAGAAACAGCTGAGGCGATCAAGAGAGAAACCGCCATGACAGTAAAGCTTCCCGCAGCTAAAAACAGGCTCGCAATAATCGCTCCTAAGCCCAGTAATCCAATGATTCCCCCAGGAAGGAAAATCTCAAGCAAGATGAGGATCACCCCTGCTATAAAGAGGAGAACCGTTTCGTATCCTGCAAGGCCGGCTGCGAGATGTCCGTAAAAGAACAGCAGCAAAGCAATGAATCCAATCGTTCCAGGGATGCCGACACCCGGAGAAAAAAGCTCCACCGTCAGACCTAAAAAAGCGATTGTCAGCAGAATAGGAACAATGACCGGGTTCGTCAGCCATCTTGCTGTCTTTTCCGCTAAGCTTTCCTTTGCATAGCTGATGTGTGCTTTTTCAAACCCAAGCTTCTTTACGAGCACGGATAAATTGTCAGCATTGCCTTCTGAATAACCAACATCAATCGCCTTATCAGCATTAAGTGTCAGCAGATCACCCTTCGGCGCGCCGACTTCCTTGGCATCTATATCCGGGTCAGCCATTGCGAGCGCATATTTTGGATCGCGATTATTTTTCACTGCGGCATCTTCCATCTCTGCAAGCCAAAGCGATTCAGCTTTTTGGTCAGCGGCATTGCCTTTACCATCAATAATCGCGGCCGCTCCCATTTTTCCGCCGGGCGCCATATAAATGTTATCGGCTTGCAGGGCAATATATGCACCAGCTGACAACGCGCGTTTGTTTACATATGCAGTTACAGGGATCTCGCTTTCGGTTATCAAATCCGCTATATCAATAGCTGATTTGACCAATCCTCCCGGCGTATTGATATCAAGAATAATATGATCTGCATGGGCTTCTTTTGCATCCTGTAATGAACGGGACAAAAACGAGGCGAGACCCTGTTCGACATTTTTTTCAATCGGTATCACATAAACCGTTTGTTTTTCTGCTTTTGCGTTCAGCTGTACGCCTAATAAAGAAAGTAAAAATATGCTCAATAGAGCAACACGGAATCCTTTGATGTGAAGCAAGGGCGGTGTATCCCTCCTTCCTTTTATAATAAGTGCCTTCTCTTCATACGTAACAAATGTATCAAAGGTTTCATTTTTTTATGTATAAAAAAAGACATCTCTCTTAGAAAGATGTCCTTTTCTTTGCCATTTAAGACAGTTGACTGCTCACAAGTTTATTAATTAAACTTCCGTCAGCTTTACCTTTTACTTTAGGCATAATTGCCCCCATCACTTTGCCCATGTCCGCTTTTGAGCTCGCACCGACCTCCGCGATGGTTTCATTTACGATTGTACGCAGCTCTTCTTCTGACAGCTGCTCAGGTAAATAAACTTCTAAAATGTCCAGCTCTTTTTGAACTTTATCTACTAAATCTAAACGATTAGCGTTTGAAAATTCCTGGAGGGAGTCTTTACGTTGCTTAAGTTCACGAGAAAGGACAGTGAGTTCCTCATCCTCGGTCAAACTGTCTTTCTTAAGCTTAATTGCTTCATTTTGAAGTGAAGCCTTAACCATTCGAACGACAGTCAGTTTGTCTTTCTCACGGTTTTTCATATATAGCTTCATATCCTGGTTAAGACGCTCAAGAAGACTCATAAATCCACCCTCTTTTAGAATTTGCGTTTTCTAGCAGCTTCAGACTTTTTCTTGCGCTTTACGCTAGGTTTTTCATAAAATTCACGCTTTCTTGCTTCTTGCAAAGTACCTGTCTTTGATACACTGCGTTTGAAGCGACGAAGAGCATCTTCAAGCGATTCGTTTTTTCTAACGACCGTTTTTGACATTCTCTTTCCCTCCCTCCGAATACACCAATCGACTACCTTTAAGTTACACATATAAACATGTACTTTGACATTATAATATAAGCCATCAGTCAGGTCAACTAAGTGAGTTCACTTTTCCGTCATGAGCGCGACTGCCTGTCTATATAATGATGGAAAGGGGTTGGTGAATAAGATGTTGATTCTGATCAGTTTTACTGCTCTTATATTATTCTTTCTCGCAGGCATGAACATGCTTCGAAAAGGCTTAATTTCAATGGCGTACTCAAAAATTGAAGAACGTTTGCTTTTATTTACGAACCATCCGTTAAAAGCGTTTCTTATCAGTATTGTATTTACGGGGATTCTTCAGAGCAGTTCAGCCTTTATGGTTATTGTCATTGGCTTTGTAAGTGCAGGCGTTCTTTCTTTTAAGAGAACGATACCGATGATTCTGGGAACAAATGTCGGGTCGACTTTTACAACTGAATTTATTGCCATCAAAATGGATGTGTTGATTTGGATTCTTTTGATAGGCGGTTTATTGTTTTTTCTGACTGGCAGGTATCCCTTAAGACAGCTGGGAACAAGCTTCCTCGGACTGGGCATCATCTTTTTTTGCATCAGCGGGTTTAGCCACCTGGCAGGACCGCTTACAAAGCTGAAAACGGGAGCCGACGTTCTATACCACGTTAACGATTCAAACTGGTCCGCATTGCTCATCGGTATGGTGTTAACTGCCATCATTCACTCAAGCTCCGTCTGCATCGGCATTTTGATGAGCTTTATGAATGAAGGCATTATCGGACTGACACAGGCGATGAGCGTCGTGCTCGGATCAAATATCGGGACATGCATTACAGCTGTCATGGCTGCTGTATCCGGCGGATATGCGGCGAAACAGACAGCGTATGCCCATGTGGTGTTTAACGTGCTGGGCGTGGCTATTGTATTTCCTTTTCTGACAGCAGCGACCGGCTTTGTAGAACAGTTATCACCTGATCCCGCACAAAGGATCGCGCATTTCAGCCTTTTATTTAATGTGGTAACAGCTCTTTTATTTCTTCCGCTTACAAACTTGTTTTACCGCTTGATTCACTTCCTTATTCCAGCTAAATAAAAAACCAGTGCATGTAAATGCACCAGTTTTTAAATTAAGAAGACAAACGCATATGTTCAGTTATTTCGTCCTCAACAACACGGACAAATTGCCCTTCGTTGTATGGATAACCTACTTTTTGGATTTTGACCTTCACGATTTTGCCGATCATATCTTCCGTTCCTTTGAAAACAACCTTCATATAGTTGTCTGTGTAACCGACAAACATGTTCTCTTCTTCTGTTTCCTTATACGCTTCCTCAGGGATAATCTCAAGCACTTCATTTTCATACTGAGAAGCGTATTCCTTCGCAAGTTGATCAGAAAGAGCAATCAGGCGGTGTACACGTTCATTTTTCACGTTTTCATCCACTTGGTCTTCCATTCGCGCAGCTGGCGTTCCTGTGCGCTTACTGTAAGGGAAAACATGCAGTTCAGAGAATTTATGTTCTTTAATAAAGTTATAGGTTTCCATAAATTCTTCTTCTGTTTCGCCAGGGAACCCTACAATAACGTCAGAAGTTACAGCTAAGCCTGGCAATGCTTTTTTCAATTTGTTTAAACGGTCTGCAAAAAACTCCATCGTATATTTACGTCTCATCCGTTTAAGCACTGTGTTTGATCCGGATTGGATAGGAATATGCAAATGATTCACAATCTTATCTGAGCGGTCTAAGACCTCGATCACTTCGTCTGTGATCTGGCTAGCCTCGATCGAAGAAATTCTGATCCTTTTAACGCCTTCAACACGAGTGTCTAATTCTCTCAAGAGTTTAGCGAAGTTGTAATCTTTCATATCTTCGCCGTAGCCGCCTGTATGAATACCGGTTAGAACAATTTCTTTATATCCGGCATCGACAAGCTGCTGCGCCTGTTTAATGACTTCTTCAGGATCCCGGGAACGAAGCAGGCCGCGGGCCCACGGAATGATACAGAATGTGCAGAAATTATTGCAGCCTTCCTGTATTTTCAATGACGCTCTTGTCCGGTCCGTGAAAGCAGGTACATCAAGCTCTTCATATACTCTTGCTTTCATGATATTGCTGACACCGTTAATCGGCTGGCGTTCTTCTCGGTATTGGTCGATGTAGCCGAGCATTTTTTCCCGGTCCTGTGTTCCGACTACAATATCGACACCAGGGATCGCCATAATCTCAGCAGGCGAGGTTTGCGCATAGCAGCCTGTGACACAGATGACACCGTCAGGATTTTGACGAATGGCGCGTCTGATCACTTGGCGGCTTTTTTTATCTCCCGTATTTGTTACCGTACATGTATTGATGACATATACATCAGCTGTTTGTTCAAAGTCTCTTCTTTCATAGCCCGCTTCTTTGAAAAGCTGCCAGATTGCTTCTGTTTCATAATGGTTGACTTTACAGCCAAGCGTATGGAAAGCAACAGTTGCCATTATTGATCACCTCTTAATAACTCTGTTTGATAAGAAATCGCACTCAACGCGTATAGCGGAGCGGTTTCTGTCCTTAAAATTCTCGGTCCAAGGCCGCACGAAACACCGTCTTTCTCTGTGAGCCGTTTAACCTCCGCTTCTGTTAAACCGCCTTCGGGACCAAAAACGATCAAAAGGGATGATCCTTTCGGAAGGCTGCTTACAACCGCGCTGAATGCACTTATTTCCCCTTGCTTCGATGACTCCTCGTATGCAACGACACATTTATCGAAATCCTGCATCCTTTGAAGAAGCTGCTGAAAAGAATGGACATCCATCACTTGCGGCACTTCGTTACGGTACGATTGTTCAGCCGCTTCCTTCGCGATTTTCGTCCATCTTTCCCGCTTTTTCTTTGCCTTTTTATCATCCAGCTTAACAACTGAACGAGCGGCTTGGAAAGGAATAAAGGCATGAGCTCCGAGCTCAGTCCCCTTTTGGATAATCCATTCAAGCTTATCTCCTTTCGGGAGGCCGCTCGCAATATAAACCTTTATCGGAAGCTCTCTGTTTTCATTCGTCCATTCTACCACAAGACAGGACACATTATCTTTGGAAACAGATTGAAGCTCACATTTTGCCTCGAAGCCGTCCTGAGAGCAGCAGATAATCTGATCTCCCTCATTCATTCTCATCACGTTCACAATATGATGAACATCTTCGCCGGTGATCGAAAAAGCCGGCGCTTCCTCCATTTGCTGCTTCGTGAGCTCGATAAAATATCGTTGCATACGCTGTGACACCTACTAACTGTTATTTTTTCGCAATAATGCTGACCCAATCTTCCATTGAAAGGATTTCTACAATGGTAAAGCCAGCTTGTTCCAGTGCTTCTTTTACTTCTTGTTTTTTATGGCCGATGATTCCTGACGTAATAAAATGGCCGCCTTCTTTTAACAGGCTGTACGCTTGTGAAGTAAAGCGAAGAATGACCTCAGCCAAAATGTTGGCAACAATCACATCATGTTCCCCTTCAATCCCGTCTAACAAATTATTTTGCTTCACTTGAGCAGTATCGCTCACTTTATTCAGCTTGAGATTGAGGCGTGCACTTTCTACAGCTACGGGATCAAGATCGTAGGCATGAACCGATTCCGCCTCAAGCATTGCAGCCGCAATACTTAAAATTCCGGAACCTGTACCGACATCAATCACCTTATCGCCCTTTTGCACAAAGCGTTCAAGCGCCTGAATGCACAGTACGGTTGTTGGGTGTGTTCCTGTACCGAATGCCATTCCCGGGTCCATCTCAATAATCAGTTCATCTGTATGGACCGGCGTATATTCCTCCCACGTCGGCACAATTGTAAACTTTTCAGAAATTTTCACAGGATGATAATACTTTTTCCAGGCAGTGGCCCACTCTTCTTCATTCACTTCAGAAATCGTGATGTGATTTCTGCCCAAATCAATATTGTAAAGAAGCAGATTATTAATCGTTTCTTTAATGCCATCCACCGTTTCGCCTAGAAAACTGTTAACCGGCAGGTATGCTTTAACAATGACACCCTCGTCTGGATAATCATTGGGGTCGAGCTGGTAGATTTCCCCGTACACATTCTCACGTTCTTTAATTAAATCAAGCGGGTCCTCTATCACAACCCCACTTGCACCAGCTTCATGCAATATATTTGAGATAGGTTCGACCGCTTCATGTGTTGTGTGAATGCTTAATTCGGACCATTTCAAAACTACCAACTCCTCATCCAATAATTAATCGCCTTTAAACGCGCGTTTTACCTTGTCAAAGAAACTCATTTCCTGTTCGTCAGGCAGGTTTCCGCTGACCTCGGCAAATTCGCGGATAATGTCTTTTTGTTTATCTGTCAGGTTTGTCGGCGTAACGACGCGGACGACGATATGCTGGTCACCCTGTCCATAGCCTCTGACATTTTGAACGCCTTTGCCTCTTAATCTGAATTTAGTTCCTGTTTGTGTACCGGCTGGAATTTTCAATTTCACTTTTCCATGCAGCGTCGGAACTTCCACTTCATCACCGAGAGCAGCCTGAGCAAACGTTAACGGCATTTCACAGTAAATATCATCGCCGTCACGCTCGAAGAACTCGTGGGCGCGCACGTGGAACACGACAAATAAATCCCCGGCAGGGCCGCCGTTTACTCCTGGTTCACCCTGTCCCGCGAGACGAAGCTGCTGCCCGTCATCTACACCGGCTGGAATTGTCACGTTAATTTTTTTGCGTTTTTTGATTTTTCCTTTGCCGCCGCAATCCGCACATTTGTCTTTAATAATTTTGCCCGTACCTTCACAGTGGTGGCAGACACGTCTGTTAACAACTTTTCCAAACGGCGTATTTTGCTCCACGTTTAACTGGCCGGAGCCTCCGCAGTGGGAGCACGTTTCAGGGGTTGTTCCAGGTTTCGCACCTGAACCTTTACATGTGTCGCACGTTTCCTCACGCGGAATTTCGATGGTCGTTTCTTTACCGAAAGCGGCATCCTCAAACGATAAGGTCATCGTATACTGTAAATCGGCACCTTGGCGCGGTGCGTTAGGATCTCTTCGTCTTGTGCCTCCGCCGAAAATACTTGAGAAAATATCATCGAAACCAAAACCGCCGAAATCGCCGCCGCCAAAACCTCCGCCGCCGAAGCCCTGATTAGGGTCAGTATGCCCAAATTGGTCGTAATGCGCACGTTTTTGGTCATCTGACAGGGTTTCGTACGCTTCTTTTACCTCTTTAAATTTTTCATCCGATCCAGCTTCTTTGTTAATATCAGGATGATATTTTTTTGACAGCTTCCGATAAGCTTTTTTAATTTCATCCTTTGAAGCGCTCTTACTTACTCCCAGCACTTCATAGTGATCACGCTTACTCATCTCGCTTCACTCTCCCGAATTTCTCACATAAATTAGATTGTATCATTTTGAATTATGATTTTTCAATTCCTTTTATCCCGGGCAAGAAAAAAAGTCAAAGCCAAGAGATGCCTGACTTTGACTTTCTAATCATTGAATCAGATTATGAAATGTGTTCTTTTCGGTCAGCCCCAGAAGCGGGACTGACTCGGAAAGGAACTTATTTTTTGTTTTGGTCGTCGTTTACTTCTTCGTATTCAGCGTCGACAACGTTGTCATCCGCTTTGCCTTCAGCGTTTGCTCCGCCTTGAGCTTGCTGTGCTTTAGCAGCTTCTTCATAAAGCTTCATAGAAAGCTCTTGAACGATTGTTTGAAGCTCATCTTTTTTCGCTTTGATTTCTTCAAATTCGTTTTTCTCAATCGCTGCTTTTAAAGCGTCTTTGGCATCGTTGGCTTTTTTCACTTGTTCTTCGTCCACTTTGCCTTCTAGATCTTTTAATGTTTTCTCAGTTTGGAAAACAAGCTGATCTGCTTCGTTGCGGACTTCAATTTCTTCTTTTTTCTTCGCATCAGCATCAGCATTTTCTTCCGCTTCTTTTACCATGCGTTCGATCTCATCATCAGAAAGACCTGAAGAAGATTTGATAGTAATGTTTTGTTCTTTTCCTGTGCCTAAGTCTTTTGCTCTTACGTTTACGATACCGTTTTTGTCAATATCGAAAGAAACTTCGATTTGAGGCACGCCGCGCGGTGCTGGCGGGATATCAGTAAGCTGGAAGCGGCCGAGTGTTTTGTTGTCGGCAGACATTGGGCGCTCACCTTGAAGAACATGGATATCAACAGCTGTTTGGTTATCAGCAGCAGTTGAGAACACTTGAGATTTGCTTGTCGGGATCGTCGTGTTGCGGTCGATCAGTTTTGTGAACACGCCGCCCATTGTTTCGATACCGAGAGAAAGCGGTGTAACGTCAAGAAGAACTACGTCTTTTACGTCACCAGTGATAACGCCGCCCTGAATCGCAGCACCGAGCGCTACAACTTCATCTGGGTTTACGCCTTTATGCGCTTCTTTTCCAGTTTCTTTTTTGATTGCTTCTTGTACAGCAGGGATACGAGTTGATCCGCCGACAAGGATGACTTTGTCGATTTCGCTTGCAGAAAGTCCTGCATCTTGAAGCGCTTGACGGACAGGACCCATTGTGCGCTCTACTAAATGAGAAGAAAGCTCTTCGAATTTAGCGCGGGTTAATGTAAGTTCAAGGTGAAGCGGTCCTGCTTCTCCAGCTGTGATAAATGGTAAAGAAATTTGCGTAGAAGATACGCCGGAAAGATCTTTTTTCGCTTTTTCAGCTGCGTCTTTCAAACGCTGAAGCGCCATTTTGTCTTTTGAAAGATCAATGCCGTTTTCTTTTTTGAATTCAGACACAAGATGATCGATGATGACTTGGTCAAAATCGTCCCCGCCAAGACGGTTGTCGCCGGCAGTTGAACGAACTTCAAATACACCGTCGCCAAGCTCAAGGATTGAAACGTCGAATGTACCGCCGCCTAGGTCATATACTAGGATCGTTTGATCTTCATCTGTTTTATCAAGTCCGTATGCAAGCGCTGCTGCAGTCGGCTCGTTGATGATACGTTCTACTTCAAGACCTGCAATTTTACCAGCGTCTTTTGTTGCTTGACGCTCAGCATCGTTAAAGTATGCAGGAACTGTGATAACTGCTTTTGATACTGTTTCGCCAAGGTAGCTCTCAGCGTATGATTTAAGATGTTGAAGGATGATAGCAGACACTTCTTGAGGAGTGTAATCTTTTCCTTCAATGTCAACTTTATAATCTGTACCCATATGGCGTTTAACAGACATGATTGTGTTAGGGTTTGTGATAGATTGGCGTTTAGCCACTTCCCCTACTTGGCGTTCGCCGTTTTTGAACGCAACAACTGATGGCGTTGTGCGGTTTCCTTCAGCGTTAGCAATAACTTTAGGCTCTCCGCCTTCAAGCACTGCCACACATGAGTTTGTTGTACCTAAGTCGATTCCGATAACTTTACTCACTTGAATAACCTCCTGCTATGTAATTATTGATTCACTTTGACCATGGAAGGGCGAATGACGCGATCCTTCAGCTTATAGCCTTTTTGCATTTCCTCAACAACAATGTTGGAGCCGTAGTTTTCATCTTCAGCCTGCATAACAGCTTGGTGCAGATTAGGATCAAATTCCTGCCCTACAGCTTCAATGGCTTCCACGCCTTCTTTTTTCAAGGCTTCTACGAGCTGACGGTGGACCATTTCCATTCCTTGGAGCAAACTTTTCGTCTGTTCATTGTCGGCTTCAACCTGAAGTGCTCTTTCAAAGCTGTCAAGAGCCGGCAGCAAATCAGCCACGATGTTTTGAGAACGGTATTTTTGGGACGCTTCCATCTCTAAGCGGCTGCGTCGTTTATAGTTTTCAAAGTCTGCTTGAACACGCAAAAGTTTGTTTTCTTTTTCCTCAAGCATACCTTGCAATTCGTTAATTTGGTTTTGAAGAAGTTCGCTTTCGTTTGTTTCTTCCTGCTGTTCTTCAGCGGCAGCTTGTTCTTCAATCACTTCTTGCTCTTCTGTTTCGTTTTGTTCAACGGTTTGTTTTTCTTCTGACATTGTGTTCACCTCCCTCAAAGTGTAAGGCGAAGGGCTGGTTCCGCCCTTCGATAAAATTTGCCAAAATTCCCTTATTCATCATACAAACTTGTTAATGCTTTTGACAAGTCTGAAGTCACATGCTGAAGCAGGCTGACAACCCTGGAATAATTCATGCGGGTCGGGCCGATGATCGCAATTGAGCCGATCTGCTTCTGATCAACAGTATAAGAAGCCGTGATCAGACTGCAGTTTTCCATCTCTTCATAGTCGTTTTCTTTCCCGATTTTAATCGAAATTCCCGTGTGTGGGGATTGAACAAGCTTTAAAACATCCTGTTCTTTTTCGATTAACGAGAGCAGCGACCGAACTCTGGTAATATCATGGAACTCCGGCTGGTTCAGCATGTTGATTTTTCCGCCGAAAAACAATTTTTCGACGTGGCTTGTGGAATGAAAGGTAGAACGAAGCGCGTCAAGAATATTGTCATAGTTCGTAATGTGCTGTCTTAGGTACATGACGACTTCCTTAAATATGCGCTCATTCAGTTCATCCATTGGAACGCCGCTTAAACGGTCGTTGAGTATATTTACCAGTTTTTCAATATCAGACAGATCCATTTTGGCTGGAAAATTAATCGTTTTGTTTTCCACATGTCCCGTATTGGTAACGAGAATCGCTACTGCCATATCGGGCTGAATCGGTATGATTTGAATCTGTTTAAGGTAATTCTCACTCAGCTTCGGCCCGAGTACGATGGATGTATAATTCGTCAGATCGGACAAAATTTGCGCTGATTTTTGAACTGTCTTCTCCAGCTCGAAAATTTTCTCTTTGAAGATCGAGTGGATTTGGTCCAGATCGCTTTTTGTCAGTTTGACGGGTGACAGCAAATGGTCAACATAGTACCGGTACCCTTTTTCTGACGGAACACGTCCTGAGGATGAATGGGTTTTTTCAATGAAGCCCAATTCTTCCAAGTCAGCCATCTCGTTTCTTATTGTTGCAGAGCTAAATGTGATTTCATCTTTTTTCGAAAGAGTTCTTGACCCTACCGGCTGCGCCGATTTAATAAAATCGTTGATTATGACCTGAAGGATCAGCAGCTGACGATTTGTTAACATCATCATCACCTCTGTTAGCACTCTCTATAAGCGAGTGCTAATTCTATAACAAAAGTATCAAACCACAAGAAAAATGTCAATTATAACTCACCCAAAAAAGCGCCAAAAACTTCATTACCTAATAATTTTCCCTGATGAGTTAAACAAACGGCAGACTCCGAATTGTGAATCAGTCCTTTTTCAGCGAGGTCTTTTAATACACTTGGGAAAAGTTCATCCAGGGAGCGACCGTATTTTTCTGCAAATCGTTTTTTACTGACACCGGCTATTTTTCTCATGCCTAAAAACATTTCTTCTTCAATTTGTTCTTCTGTTGTCACTTCATGTGTATCTCTGTACGGAAAGCCTTTTTCTGCTATCAGGTCGATATAATGTTTGACAGGTCCGACGTTTACTGTCCGTGTACCGCTGATATATCCGTGGGCTCCTGCTCCGAAACCGAAATATTCCTCGTTGCTCCAATACGTCAGATTGTGCTTAGATTCCATGCCTGCCTTGGCAAAGTTGCTGATTTCATATTGATGAATGCCGTGAGCTTCCATCCGGCTCATCACCATTTCATACATTTCAGCTTCCTGCTCCTGTGGCGGCAGATGCAGACGACCTTTTTGCATCAGATTATAAAATACCGTTTTCGGTTCTACAATGAGTGAGTACACGGAATAATGCTCGGCGTCCAGCGATAAAGCAGTATTTAAAGAATGATCCAGATGCTTGAGGGTTTGTCCCGGAAGTCCGAACATTAAATCAAGACTGATATTGTCAAATCCGATTTCCCGCGCCCTTTCAAAAGAGGCAAATACATCTTTTTGTTTGTGCACTCGGCCGATTTTTTCTAACAGATCGTCTTCGAATGTTTGGACACCGAAGCTGAGGCGATTTACGCCTGCTTCTTTTAAAATTTTTAATTTCCCTGCGGACAAGTCGTCCGGATTTGCTTCAACCGCAAATTCCGACAAGGCGCTTGAGGGCTTCAGCACTCGGATGATCGTGTCCATCAGCTTTTTGAGCTGTTCCTCAGACAGGGAGGTCGGCGTGCCTCCTCCGATAAAGATCGTTTTGAGGTCAGGCTGCCCTGTTTTTGCTATTGTATTTATCATTTCCTGTTCGAGCGCGTTTAAATACTCATCGACAGGCTGGCTTTGAATAAAATATTTATTGAAATCGCAGTAGTGGCAAATGTGCTCACAAAATGGGATATGGATATAAGCTGATTTCAACGAATTCACCTTCTTTACAGAAAGAAGCCGCAGTACAGGACTGCGGCGGCTTCTATTGTTTTTTCGGACTGTCGTCCATTTTCAGAACTGCCATGAATGCTTCTTGCGGCACTTCAACTGAGCCGACCTGCTTCATTCGGCGTTTTCCTTCTTTTTGTTTTTCAAGAAGTTTCCGTTTACGCGAGATGTCCCCTCCGTAACATTTAGCCAATACGTTTTTACGCATTGCTTTTATGGTAGAGCGGGCCACGATTTTCTGGCCGATTGCGGCTTGGACCGGAACCTCGAACTGCTGGCGCGGAATGAGCTCTTTCAGTTTTTCAACGATCACTTTTCCGCGTTCATATGCGTAATCACGATGCACGATAAAGGAAAGAGCATCGATTTTTTCACCGTTCAGCATAATGTCCATTTTCACAAGCTTAGACGGTTTGTAGCCGATCAGTTCATAATCAAAGGACGCATAGCCTTTTGTGCTTGATTTCAGCTGGTCAAAAAACTCGTATACGATTTCCGCTAACGGCATGTCATAAATGATGCTGACACGGTTTGCGTCCAAATATTGCATATCAATGAAATTGCCGCGCTTGCCTTGGCAAAGCTCCATTACAGCGCCGACGTAGTCATTCGGCACCATCATTGTCGCTTTTACGTACGGCTCCTCAATCCGTTCGATCTTTTGAGGGTCCGGCATGTTGGACGGGTTGTCGACAACGACCTTTTCGCCGTCTGTCATATACACGTCATAGATAACGCTTGGCGCTGTCGTAATCAGGTCGATGTTAAACTCACGCTCAATGCGCTCCTGAATGATCTCCATGTGGAGCATACCTAAAAATCCGCAGCGGAACCCGAATCCAAGCGCTTGTGAAGTTTCCGCTTCATATTGAAGCGCGGAATCATTCAGCTCAAGTTTTTCAAGGGCTTCCCTTAAATCATTATATTTTGCTGTATCAATTGGGTACAATCCGCAGTACACCATCGGGTTGAGCTTTCGGTATCCCGGCAGCGCTTCATCTGCAGGATTGGCAGCACTCGTTATTGTATCACCGACTCGCGTGTCACCGACATTTTTAATTGAGGCAGTCAAGAAGCCTACATCACCGACCGTCAGTTCATTTGTCGGAGTCGCTTTCGGCGTGAATACGCCGACTTCTGTTACTTCGAATTCTTTGCCGGTTGCCATCATTTTGATTTTTTGTCCCGGTTTTACCGTTCCTTCAACGACTCTGATATACGCCACGACACCGCGGTAGGCATCATAAAGCGAGTCGAAGATCAGTGCTTTGAGCGGCGCCTCTGGATCTCCGGTCGGAGCGGGCACCTTTTCTACGATCTGTTCTAAAATCTCCTCAATCCCGATACCGGCTTTTGCTGACGCAAGCACGGCTTCTGATGCGTCAAGGCCGATAACATCCTCTACCTCTTGGCGCACACGTTCCGGCTCGGCGCTCGGTAGATCGATTTTATTGATGACTGGAAGTATTTCAAGATCGTTATCAAGCGCTAAGTAGACATTGGCGAGCGTCTGCGCTTCAATTCCCTGTGCTGCATCCACGACAAGAATCGCTCCTTCGCAGGCAGCAAGGCTTCGGGATACTTCGTACGTGAAGTCGACGTGTCCCGGCGTATCAATCAGATGGAAAATATATTCCTCTCCGTCTTTTGCTTTGTATTTAAGCTGAACAGAGTTTAACTTAATCGTTATGCCCCGTTCACGTTCAAGATCCATAGAATCGAGCAATTGTTCTTTCATTTCTCGTTGAGTGATTGCCGACGTTTTTTCTAAAATACGATCCGCTAAGGTCGATTTTCCGTGGTCAATATGGGCAATGATAGAGAAATTCCGTATTCTCGACTGCCTCTCTAAACGCTTTTCTTTATCTGTCACAATCTATCACTCCTACTATTAAACGCAAAATACACTAGCTTAGATTATATCAATAGGATTGTAAAGATTCAATGTAAAACAAGAAAGAGAAAAGTTCCCTGTTAAACCTGGGCTGCTTTTCTCTTTCACGCACTATTGATTCAGATCCCGTATCCATTCATACATCGACTGGGCAGTGTTGGTTACGGTGTCCGAAAGCGCTTTTCCGGCTTTAGAGAACATATTGAACGTTTCGACCTGTTCCAGCTCTTTTTGTTTTTCTTCTAAATCTTTCGCCGTAACTGTTTCTCCTAAAATCGAGGCTTCTTTTTCATTATTTTTTCCGTCGGTGAGCGTAAACGCTCCCTTAAGTGAAGGGTCATGATAGCCTTTCATACTCAGCATCCCGTTATTCGCCTGCTGCATGCCGAAGAGTACGCCTAAAAACATGATCGTGACAAGCAGGAAGCATTTGCCAAAGTATGCAATCAAATCAACCACCTATTTCTTATTGTTTTTTCGTCTCGCCGCTCTCTGCGTTGACCTTTTCAGCATCCCAGTATATTTCGCTGAATACGTCTGCGGCTGCGTCAGCTGCACGCTGCAGCTCCTCGAGATTATTATCTACTCCGCCAAATTCGAGCAAAAGCGCTCTGTCGGTTAAGTCCTGATTGTAAACACCGTTATCGCCTGGCGAGCCTTTTGAAAAGACACCTGTGCTGAGTCCGGGGTATTTTTTCTCCATCAGCTTATGAAGCTCGCTTGCAATTTTATAGTTTTCTTCGAAATTCTTGCTTTTTTTGCCGACGACAAAGGCTACCCGAGCATAGCTTTTCCCATTAATCGTTGCTGTCGTATCTTTTTTGCGCCGTGAGTCTCTGTGGATGTCAATGATATATTGCAGATTTTTGTTTGAGGTGAGCGCATCTTTGACAACCGGCCTTGATTCATCATAGGATCTGGCATAGTTTAAGCCTTTTTTGTTCAGTTTTGCCTGTATATCGGTTTTATTCACTGTGGCTCCGATGCCTTGGGATTCAAGCGCTTTTCCGAACATATCTCCTACGAGCGTGACGTTGGCTTTAGAATGGCGCGCCATATCAGGATCGGTCTCGCCTTTTAATAGAGGGAGATATGATTCCGTATTGTGTGTGTGATAGATAAAGACGACCTTTTTATCACCGGTTGTTTGTTTCGGCGGATCTTTTTGCGCATGATCTGATTGTGTTTGCTGTTTTTCAATCTCTGCCAAATTCGCTTCTCTTTCTTCCTCCATCACCTTTGACGGCGGCGGCGATTCCGCCGGCATATTCGTATAATCCGTGCCTTGTCCAGCTAACAGGATCTCAGTATCAAATTGTGCAAACCCCGGCAGCTCCCGGCCGAGAAAACTCCGCGGATCTTCGAGGTTAATGCTAGTCGCCAGCTTCAAAGAAAGACGTGAAAGATGGAATGAGCTGTCGGTTTGAGAAAGGTCAGAAGCGAAATAATGGTTTTCCATCCGCAGCAAGTGTGCAAACATGTCTCCCGGCAATTCTTCAGCAATCCCGTAAAAAGAGTCAGACGACGGCCTGAGTTCCGGCCGGAGAGACGTCAGCACACCGGATAGAACAAAAATCACGATAAGGCTTGCGATAAATAGAAAGATGGCTTTTACCGCTTTCCCGCCATTTACCGCAACAACAATTTGTCTGTTTCTGCGTTTATTTCTCATTGAATCCCTCCAGCGCTTGTCTAGTAATTACTCTATGAACAAGCTAGAGGAAGTAGAACCGTTTAGTGATTGTAGGAGCCTTTGTTTTCTTGTGACACCTTTTCATGAAGCGCTGTGTTTAATCCGTTCGCCAGCACATTAGCCATATCGTCGATAAAAGAATCAACTTCCTTCGGCGTGACCATTAAATTGTGGCCTAAAGGCGACAGCACCTCGTGAATGAGCTGCCGTTTTTCATCTTCTTGAAGGGTTCCGACGATGCCGAGGAACGATTGACGCTGCTTTTGATCAGGAAGATCTTCTTCAGTGAGCACTTTCTTTTTCCCAAACGTCATGCCAGCCGGAACAAGTGATCTTGACGGCCTGTCATCCTTCATTTCTCTGCCAAAATGTTTTAATATGTAGTCCACCGTGTCGCTGGCAATCGTCACCGCGTCAACGACCGTCGGAACTCCGATGGCGATCACCGGTACGCCAAGCGTGTCTTTGCTTAAATCTTTTCGTTTATTTCCCACACCTGATCCCGGGTGAATGCCTGTATCCGATATTTGAATGGTTGTGTTGACCCTTTCCACGGCCCGCGCCGCCAGTGCATCAATGGCAATGACAAAATCAGGCTTCGATTGCTCTATCACGCCTTTAATAATGTCGCTTGTTTCGATTCCCGTAATCCCCATCACACCAGGTGCAAACGCACTGACGGGCCTGTACCCTTCCTGCACGTTTTCCGGCTGAAGCTTGAACAAGTGCCTTGTTACCAATAGATTTTCTACAGCCATCGGTCCCAGCGCGTCAGGTGTCACGTTCCAGTTGCCGAGCCCGACGATCAAACAGCTCGCATCTTTTGAGATATTAAGGCTATCAAGAAAAGCCGAGAATTCCTCCGCAAAGACAGCAGAGACTTTTTCCTGCATTTCCGAATCATTCTCTCTGATTCCTTGCGCCTCAAGCGTTAAATAGCGCCCTTCTTTTTTTCCCGATAGTTCCGCGCCTTCCTTTGTAATATCAACAGTGCGGATTTTAATGCCGCCGCGATCTCGTTCTTTTTCGATAAAACCTTTAATTTCTTTTGTCGGCACAGCCTGCTGATTGGCCATTGCTTCCTTCGTTTCCACTGCTAAATCGGTACGTATCAAATACTGATTAACATCCAGTTCACTCTTTTTCATCAGGGGCCTCCTTCACATTCAGTACCTATATTGTTGCCATTTGGTGTATGAATCATGCTAAAAAGAGATCCTTCAATGAAAAATACTTTACATTTATATTGCAATCTAAAGATGTGTTTGATAGAATACAATTTGTTCTATTGTGAAGAAGATTTAACCTTAAGACACTGTGCTACAGGTTGTATCTTAGGAGGTGAAACACATGCCAAACATTAAATCAGCGATTAAACGTACAAAAACAAACAACGAACGCCGCGTTCATAACGCGACAATCAAATCTGCTATGCGTACTGCAATCAAACAAGTTGAAGCTTCTGTTGCCAACAACGAAGCTGACAAAGCGAAAACTGCTCTTACTGAAGCAGCTAAACGTATTGATAAAGCAGTGAAAACAGGTCTTGTACACAAAAATACCGCAGCTCGATACAAATCAAGACTAGCGAAAAAAGTGAACGGACTTTCTGCATAATATAAAAACGATCCTCAATGATGGGGATCGTTTTTTTCATTTCTTTTTAACAGCTGTAAAAGGAACAGTTCGAGCAGGAGCTGCTTGTCCTTTTTCCCTGTTTTCATCTCATAATCCATAACGGCAAGCTGTTCAATAATTGACCGGAGCTCCACCTCTGAAAAAAGCCTTGCTTGATCCATCGCCAGCTTTACCCGAAATGGGTGAACTTTTAAATTAGAAGCGATTTGTTTTTGTCCGTATCCTTGCTCCGCGAAGTATTTTGTCTGCAGAATCAGCCGGAACTGGTTCGAAATAAGCGCCATGATTTTGATCGGTTCTTCGTTTTGTTTGAGCAAATCATAAAAAATTTGCAGGCTCTCCGTTCGTTTGCGGTTGACGATTTTATTGATCAGCTCAAAAATATTTTGCTCCAGGCTTCTCGCAACAAGCATTTTCACATCATCAAGCGTAATTTCTTCACGATCTCCAATAAACGTGCAGAGCTTTTGAATCTCCTGAAAAATCGATGACAGATGTCCATTCACAAGCAGAACCAAATGTTCCGCCGCTTCAGTGCCGATTGTTTTCTGCTCGGTTTTTGCAAGGTTAACAGTAAAGTCTGTGGTCTCCTTTGCGTTTAATTCCTTCGCCTCCATCATAAACGCGTGCTTCTTTAGCGCTTTCGTCAGTTTTTTCCGCTCATCCAGCTTTTCATACGGGGCAAGCAGGACAAAGACCGTGTAAGGCGCAGGCGATTGTATATATGTTTCAAGCGCACTGACGTTATGCTCAATTTTTTCTTTTTTCTTCTCACCTGTTAAAAAATATGGATTTTTCACAATGACAAGACGCCGCTCCCCCATAAACGGAAACGTTTCAGCATCTGCAATCGCTTGATCCAGCGGGTCCTCTTCCAGATCAAAAACGGATAGATTGAAATCCTTTGTCTCCTGATCAACGACCGTCTGTCTGATCCTGCTGACGGTTTCTTGCAGCAGATACGTCTCTTTTCCGTATAAACAATAAACCGGATGGACATCTCCTTTTTTCAGGCTTTTCCACACATCAAATACCATTGTTGTACGACTTCCTCTCTTTCGTCATCCCCTTCTATCCTAAATTGAGTTTGCAAAATAGTAAAGAGGAAGCCTGACTGCTGCTTCCCCATTTATATTAAACGCCTGTTCGCAAGCCCCCGGGACAGCTTGTAAAAAGGCGATAATCACCAGAACAGAAAACGTTACCTTCGCTTCTAGATTTTTCAAAACGATTCCATTATACTTAAAGCAGTCAGGAGGGATAAAGTTGAATGATTTTGAAAAAAACGTTCAAAGCAAACGAAATGATGCTGTAGATTCAGCTGTTGGTTTTGTTGTGTCCTTCGGATTTTTCGCCTTCTTGTTTGTTATGGCAACGGTTATTCACCTGGTTGGTTCATAACAGCGACTGCCCGGGCTGCTGATTTCTCGGCAGTCTTTTTTTAGTTCGTCTCTGTTATATCTGATGTATCATATGGAGGATAGACAGAAAAGGTTCCAACTCTGTTTTTATATCGATATTGGATCGTTCCGCTTTGATCGGTACGCAGCACACGGATGGAATGTCTCTGTAATATTTGCAGAACCTCTTGATGGGGATGATGGTACCGATTGTTTTCTCCCGCTGAGATAATGGCCGTTTTCGGCTGAAGCTGTTTGATGAATTCTTCACCGGTAGAGCCTTTGCTTCCATGGTGCCCTACCTTTAACACGTCTGCTTTTATATTCGGAAACACGTTCATCACCTCCTGTTCTCCTTCTTTCTCCAGATCACCCGTCAAGATCCAGCTCATACCGCCTGTTTTCATCCACAGAACGAGAGAAGAATTATTTTTTCTTGCCGGATCAGGTGTTTCCGGTGACAGTACTTGAAACTGCAAATCCTTTATTTGCAATACATCGCCTCGCTTCACCTCCTCTATTGTCACGCCCTCTTCTCTGGCTGCCCGCAGCACTTTCTCGTCTTTAGGTTCAGAAACGAACCCTTTCGGAATCACAAGGCGCTTCACTTTGTGGTGCTTCAGAAGAGTCTCCGCCTCTCCGATATGATCTTGGTCAGCGTGCGTCAGAATTAAAGCATCAACCTGTTTGATTCCCTTGGCGGTTAAAAACGGAATCAGCACCTTTTCCCCGAGTGAAAACGGGTGCTGTTTTTCACGCCAAGGCTCTGACGAGTAAGACAAAGTGCCGCCTGTATCAATTAAGACACGTCCCTGCTGATGCGGAGCACCGACATACATGCTGTCACCCTGCCCAATATCAATCATATCGACTTCTCCCTCGGAGCTAAGACGCGGATAAATGAGAAGAAGACAGAGCACCGCGCAGCAAAGACCCCCAGTAATCGCCAGCTGCGAAAAGGAACGTTTTTCAATCATCATAAGCAATAGGATGATCGTAACCGTGAATAAAAAGAGCAGAGCAGGTGCGGGGCGTGCAATGATGATCGTGAATACATCAATATCTGCAATTCTTGTGATCAGCCTGTTGGTCCAGCTCATCAAGAAATCAAACCAGCAGAAGAAAAATCGACCAGCCGAAGCGGAGAAGCTTAATAGAAAAACACCTGCTACAGCCCCCGGCAAAACACAGAATGTATAAAAAGGAACCATCAACATGTTCATCGGTATGCTGATTATCGAAAACTGCTGGAAATGATACAAGAGAATAGGAAGTGAGCCCAGCTGAGCGATTATAGATACCATTGTCAGCTGGCCCAGTGAGGTTTTGAGTTGTTGAAAAATAGAAGAGGATAGAATTAAAGTAAAACTGACGGCGAATGACAGCTGAAAACCAACTTCAAAGAGATGGTAAGGATTGAAGAGCAAGAGTACGATGTATGAAAGGCAGATTGCACCGGCAGAATGTACCCGCCATTTAACGAGACTCCCAGCTAAGTAAATACCCGACATCAGAGCGGCGCGAAGCACTGAAGGAGCAGCCCCTGTCAAAATTACATAGAGCGGCAGAAATAACAGCAACAGGAGTGACGCCTTTTCTCTTGTTATGCCTAGACGAATCATGATATAAAACAACCCGGCTGTCAAAATGCCGACATGGAGTCCTGAAATCGCCAAGAGATGGACAACACCAAGCTTTTGATACGCATTAAGCACTTCGTCTCCCACATAAAATCTGTCACCGACTGTAAGTGCTTGTACGATTCCTGTCGAATCAGGAGGCAGCAGGCCGTTTGTGAATGATACAATATATTTTCTCAAACTGAGCAGTTTATCCTTGAAATTTGCAGGTTCACTGCAATTTTGGATAGATGTGACAGAATAGTTCCAGTGAATATGCTGCCGGTAAAGATACTCGTTATAATCAAATGTGCCCGGCACAGTTGCGTGTTTGGGCTCTTCCAGTGCACCCGTCAACTCACATGACATTCCTGGTTCTATGTATGACAGCTGATCTTTTTCATCAGCAGACTGAATGCGATATGAAGCGGCCCATTTTTCGCTATCAGGTGTCTTAATCACCATAGACATACGGTCTCCGTCAATTTTAGGAATACTGTCAATCACTGCCTTGGATTTATAAGTGCCCTGCTGATATGAAGAAACATTCCGGGAATCTGTGACCGTATACAGTGCAAAAAACAATATAAAAGAGAAGAAACAAACAAAAATAAGAAAAGCGTGTCTCGTTTTGATGAAAATGATGAGGAGAAAGAGGAAGAAAAGAAAAACAGCGGAGAAATAAGCGGCGGCAGTAATTCCAGCCGTTGCCGAAGCTGCCGCCAAAGGCAATAACAAACGCGAATTACGCATCAATCACACGTAGCTCGTAAAAAGTGTATTCGCCTGTTCATGTATTTTCTTCAAATCTTCCTCTGCAAGACCAGCATCCGCTAGTTTCTCTAAAAGACCAGCTACAAATGAAAGCTTTTCCCTATTTTTCAGATCAACGATCATTTCATCGAGTTCAACCTGTTCAACAGTTACACCCGCCTGTTCAAATAATTCCTGTGCATACGGATTTGTTTTGTAGTCCTCAGCATAATAAACCGTTTTGATACCAGCTTGAATGATAGATTTACAGCATTGAATGCACGGATAATGCGTCACATAAATCTCCGCTCCATCAGTCGGCACCCCGAACTTAGAGCATTGGAGAATTGCATTCATTTCAGCGTGAATCGTTCTTGCGCAATGGTCATCTATCATCAGGCATCCTTCGTCTGCACAATGCACGCCGCCCGCGATTGACCCGTTATAGCCTCCTGCAATCATGCGTTTGTCTCTGACTATAGTAGCGCCGACAGACAGTCTCGGGCAGGTGCTGCGCAGCGCCAGTAAATGGCTTTGAGCCATAAAGTATTGATTCCACGAAATTCGTTCCACGTTGTTCCCTCCAAATGTTGTGTTGCCTGACCTTTAGTTTACCTATCATTATGCATGACCGTCAAATCACTTTACTGTAATGGAAGACTTTATTTTCTCAAATGACTTTTCACCTATTCCTGAAACCTTAGTGATATCTTCAATTGTCTGGAAACGCCCGTTTTCCTCCCGGTATGCAATAATAGCTTCAGCTTTTGACGGTCCCACCCCTGAGATGCCTTGTAATTCCTCTAAGGTGGCTGTATTGATATTTACGAGCGCTCCCTTCCCTCCATCGCTTTGAACAGCGCCTCCGGCTCCTTGCTGCACCGCCGTCTCCTCTCCCTTTTTCGGGATGTACACCACTGTCCCGTCCTGAAGCAGCTCCGCCAAGTTCACTTGCATTTCGTCTGCTTGTTCACTGCTCCCGCCCGCTTTCTCAATTGCCTGAGATACTCTGTCTCCTGTTCGCATTTCATAAACGCCAGGATGCTGAACAGCACCTTTAATGTCAATCACAATTGTTTCGTTTGACTCGTCTTTTACTGTTTCCTGCTTTACCTCCGCATTTTCTGTCTCAGTTGATACAGCCTGCTTCACCGGCTCTTTGTTTTTTCCGCTGGAAAAGATGAAAAATAACGCTATGAAAACAGCCGCAGAAGCCGCTAAAATAATTGTTTTTTTATGCTGATTCAACCAATTCATCGCGCATGTTCCCCGCTTTCGTCATATTTTAGTTCGATAACACATATGGTTTAGAGGATAATAGCTCAAAGGAGGGGAAATCATTGAAGATAGGCTTTATCGGCACAGGAAATATGGGTACGATCCTTATAGAATCATTTATTGAATCAAAAGCAGCCGATCCCTCAAACATAACAATCACAAACCGAACAATTGAAAAAGCGTTGCACATAAAAAACCGATACAACAGCATAAACGTAACAGAAAGTCTGGAAAAGCTTGTTTCTGAAAACGAGATGATTTTTATTTGTGTTAAGCCGCTTGATATATATCCTTTACTGGCAAGAGCGGTGCCTTATTTAAGAAAGGACCATATTCTCATTTCAATTACAAGCCCAGTTCAAACTGAACAGCTCGAACAGTATGTGCCGTGTCAAGTGGCGCGAGTGATCCCAAGTATTACGAACAGGGCGCTGGCAGGCGTTTCTCTCGTTACTTTCGGCACAAGCTGCGGAGAATCTGCAAAAACGGAAATCAATGAGCTGATGGAGCACATCTCTCAACCGCTGCAAATTGAAAGTGACATCACGAGGGTGGCATCAGATATTGTAAGCTGCGGTCCCGCTTTTATGAGCTATCTGATTCAGCGGTTTATAGATGCAGCCGTTTCGGAAACGTCAGTGTCTAAACAGGACGCTATTCTGATGTGTAAGGAAATGCTTGTCGGAATGGGAAAACTGTTAGAAACCGAATTGTATACCCTGCCTGCGTTACAGGAAAAGGTTTGCGTTAAAGGCGGTGTGACAGGAGAAGGCATTAAAGCGCTGGAAAGCGGTGTGCAGGATATGTTTCACCGGGTATTTCAAAATACTCATTTGAAATACGAGGAGGATATTTCCGCCGTGAAGAAGCAGTTTCATGTGTAAACGAGTATGTCATGCTTCTGTCTGTAATGCAAAAGCTTAAAAAAGCATTTTAAAAAACCATCGTTTTAGGAAACGATGGTTTTTGACTTCTGCGCCTTGAAAAATAGGCGTTCTGATTGTCCTGATGGCTCTGAATCCGTAAAGTCAGCTGTCACATGGTGAAGCTGAAAGCCGCAGCTCTTCAGCATTTCTTCGTATTCATCCACTGGGAACGTTCTTTGCTCGTGCGTCTCATCAAAACGGTCATACGCTTCTCCGTTCCACACAAAAAACGACATGTCATGAATGACAGAAAGCTCTTCACTTCCGGCAAAGCTCTGCCAAATATAGCTGATATCTTCGTCCTGGTCAGCAAATGTGCTATCCGGAAAGACTTCGGCAATTTTATAAGATGAATGAACATCAAACAGCAAAATGCCTTCAGGCTTCAACACCCGAAATACACTTTTAAAGGTTTCGATCACATCATTTTTCGTTTTTAAATAATTTAATGAGTCACAGCATATCGCAACAGCGTCAAACTGGCCGTCAAAGCCAGCAATCTCTCTCATATCCTGCTGAAGAAAAAGAATCGGCTGGTTACTAGAGACCTTTTGCTGGGCGTAAGAAAGCATTTCCTCACTGAGATCAATGCCCGTGACCTCGAAGCCTTTTGCGGCAAGCCGGATTGAGATTTCTCCCGTACCGCATGCCAGATCAAGGATACGGCCTTTTTCCGGGAGAGATGCTTCAATCCACTTTGTCCATTGATCGTAAGGTGCGTGAGACATTAACTCGTCATACACGCTTGCAAAGCCTTGGTAAATCATTGGTTCATTCCAAGCTCAAGATCCGCGAGCGGAGCGTCTCCCCACAGCTTTTCTAGGTTGTAGTAGCTTCTTTCATCCTTGTGGAAGACATGGACAATCACATCGCCAAGGTCAACGAGCACCCATCTTGCTTCATCGAAGCCTTCCATCTTTTTGACTTGAATGCCGTTTTCTTCAGCCTGATCCTTGATTTCACGGGCAATCGCCTGCACCTGTTTATCTGAATTTCCGTGGCAGATCAGAAAATAATCAGCAACCAGAGATATGCCTTCCATATCCAATGCTAAAATATCCTCTGCCCGTTTATCATCGCAAGCCGCAGCTGCGATCTTTAAAATGGACTTTTGGTTCATTCACAAATTCCTCCTGTTCAGTTGCCAGACACAAGCCAGTTATACGTTAAAAATGTGTCTGGAAAAACCGGTTGATTTTTTTTCATAAGAAAAACCATTGTATTTTTGATGGATTGAATCAGCGCTTGATTCAAATCTGTCTCAGCAAGCTTACGCACCTCATCGACACCGGGAAATGCCCGGTTGGGCTCAATGTAATCGGCAACGTAAATGACTTTTTCTAAAAGTGTCATGCCAGGCCGTCCAGAGGTATGATACCTGATGGCGTCAAGAATGTCTTCATCTTGTATCCCCGCTTCTCTTTGGACCAAATAAGCGCCGACCGGAGCGTGCCACAGCTCCGGATTATGGTCCAATAATTGCGAAGGCATTTTTTCCCGTGCAATAATTTGTTTCATTTCTTCTTTCGGGCGGAATTTAGCGTAATCATGAAAGATAGCCGCTGTTTCCGCTTTTTTAGAGTCGGCTCCAAAACGCTCCGCAAGTTCGATCGCCGTGTTCATCACGCCAATTGTGTGGATATATCGGTGTTCGGTCAATTGCTGCTTAACGCAGGCAAGTGCCTCCTCACGATTCATACAAACCATTCTCCTCTACATACTTCTTCACTTTATCAGGGATTAAGTAGTCAGTGGGCTTCTTGCTTTTAAACCGTTCCCTTATCATAGTTGATGATACCTCAAATTCCGGAACGTCTGCAAAGAGAAGCGGATAAGGGGTTTCAACATGAAAACCGGGGCGCTTTACTCCAATAAATTGAATGAGGTTCAGCAGCTCGTCCAGCTTATACCATTTCGGCAAATATTCAATCATATCAGCACCGATAATAAAGAACAGCTGATCATTCGGATAACGCTGCTTCAGTAAAGAAACGGTATCAAAGGTATATGAAGGCCCTTCTCTTTCCATTTCAGCCAGCTCCAGCTTAAAGGACGGATTAGACTGAATCGCAAGCTTCAGCATCTCCACTCGGTGAAAGCTGTCCGTATAGTCTTCATCCTGTTTATGGGGCGGAATTTGATTAGGCATAAACCAAATTTCATCAAGCCCCGCCTGATACAGCACCTCATTCGCCATTAAGAGGTGACCGTTATGCGGAGGATCAAACGTGCCTCCAAAAATTCCGATTTTCTTCATTTCAACCACCTTTAAGGAAGCTCGATTTGTTTATTTTCCTTTGATTCCTTATATAACACAATTGTATTGCCGATTGTCTGCACCAATTGAGATCGGCTTCCTTTTACGAGAGCTTCCGCAACATCGTTTTTATCCTCTTCACAATTCTGAAGAACACTGACTTTAATCAACTCTCTCGCTTCAAGCGCCTCGGCAATTTGTTTAATCATGTTGTCGTTTACTCCGCCTTTACCTACTTGAAAAATCGGCGTTAAATGATGCGCTTTTGAACGCAAAAAACGTTTTTGTTTACCTGTTAACATTCTTTTCCTCCTAATTTTCCTATTACAATTGATCTCATTTTTTCAATATCAGGCTCTCGCCCAGTCCACAATTGAAAAGACAATGCCGCCTGTTCAACAAACATGCCCACTCCATCGAGTGTTTTCAGGCCTTTTTGGTTTGCTTGTTTTAAAAGGGCCGTCTGAATTGGATTATACACGATATCACAAACAACGGCACTGCTTGCAGCACGCTGTAATGAAAGCGGCACATCGTCCACGTTTGGGTACATGCCCACAGACGTTGTATGGATAATAACATCATACTGTTCAAGCCGCTCTTCTGCTTCTTTTATGCTTAACACTTCTTTATTATGGAACGAGGGAGTGGATTCTGTAAGCTGCTTTGCTTTTTCTAACGTCCGATTGCAAATGTCAAACTTTTTTGGGATATCACGGGCGATTGTTGTAAAGATGGCTCTTGCCGCTCCGCCCGCACCGATCATTAAGAATGACAGTTCAGAGATGGGCTTGTCCAATACCTTCATTAATGACTTTACAAAGCCTTCCCCGTCGGTATTGTATCCGACAAGCTTGTCTCCCTCTCTTCTGACCGTGTTTACGGCACCGATCACTTTTGCACTTTCATCAATATGATCCAGATAATCCATAATGGAAACCTTATGCGGAACAGTCACATTGATTCCTTGTATACCAAGTGCTCTTATTCCTTTTACCGCATCTTCCAGATCATCTTCTTCTACTTTGAAGGCATGGTAATGTCCGTCTAAAGCGAGATCTTTCAATGATGCGTTATGAATATCAGGTGACATGGAATGGCCAATCGGATTTCCGATAACCCCGTACAGCTTTTTCATACTCCTCTCCCCTTTTCATTAAATTAATGAGCGCCGAACAAATACGTGAACGCCTTTTGGCGCGTAAGCAGTTACTTTTTTATCGGCATCATGCACTGTTACCCAGCCTAACCCAGAGAAAACGATATCTGTCTTTTTGTCTTTGATCGTAAACGTATGGGCCACTAATTCCGGAAACTCATCCATTTCGTCTTTTCCCGGAGGTGTGAGCAATTCCCCTGCATGCTTTTCATAAAGCGCGTCTGCATTTTCCAGCTTTGTTCTATGAATCATCAGCTCATTTGGCATATAGCAAATAAAAGGAGATCTTTCCCCGGACACATAATCAAACCTTGCAAGTCCGCCAAAATACAGTGTTTGCTGATCATTAAGCTGGAATGTGCGAGGCTTCAGCTCCTTTTTAGGAGATAATATTTTTAAATCCTTTTTATTAACATAATGCGCCATTTGATGGTGGTTGATAATTCCCGGCGTATCATAAAGCGCTGAGCCGTCGTCCAGCGGGATCTCAATTGCATCAAGGGTTGTACCCGGAAATTGGGATGTCGTAATAATATCTTCTTCACCTGACACTTCTTTAATAATCCGGTTAATAAAGGTTGACTTCCCTACATTGGTACACCCGACAACATAGACGTCTTTGCCGTTGCGGTAATGCTCAATCGCATCAATGACTTCTTTGATCCCCTGGCCGCGTCCAGCACTGACTAAGAATACGTCAACCGGTTTTAAGCCAAGCTCTTTCGCTTCACGCTTCATCCACTGGATCAGACGTTCTCTTTTCAGTGACTTAGGCAAAATATCGGCTTTATTGCCAACCAATAAGATAGGGTTTCCTCCCACCAAACGCTGCAGCCCATTAATCCAGCTGCCGTTAAAATCAAAAATATCAACAATTTTAACAACGAGAGAATCTGTTTCCCCAATTCCATGAAGAATGTTTAAAAAATCATCATCCGTTAAGGAGACGTCTTGTATTTCATTATAGTTTTTCAGTCTGAAACAGCGCTGGCAAATCACATTTTCTTTCGTAAGCGATGCAGGCGGCGCGTATCCCAGACCTGTTTTGTCCTCGGTTTGGATTGCAACTCCGCAGCCGATACAAACAACCTTTTCCATTTCTTACTCCTCCCACTGAATGTGCCCTTTTCGTTTGAGGGCACTCAGTATTCTGCGTTCGACCTGGCGGTTAAAGCGCGTAATGAATCCGTCAGAGGAAGCGACAGGCACGACCAAAATCGTATGGTAGCCGTTTCGGTTTCCCCCGAGTACATCGGTCAGCAGCTGGTCTCCGATGACAACGCAGTCCTCTTTTTTCAGCTCCATATTGCGCACCGCTCTGTTAAAGGCTTTGCCCATCGGTTTTCTTGCTTTATAGATGAATGGGATTCCAAGCGGTTCTGAGAAAAGTTTTACTCTTCTTTCATTATTATTAGAGACAATCGTCACTTTAATGCCGTGCTCCTTCATTTCTTCGAACCACTCGATCAAACGCGGCGTCGCATTCGGTCTGTCCCACTCAACAAGCGTATTATCCAGGTCAGTAATAATTCCTTTTACATTTCGTTCCTTTAATTTCTCAGGTGTAATATGAAAAATATTTTTTACAAACTCGTCAGGTAAAAAAAACTTTTTTAACAAAACCCGCACCCTTCCCTTTTCTTTCTCTTAAAAATGATTGTCGAAAAAAATCGAACTTGCGCCTAAAGAAAAACTGAGCAAAAAAATTTCGACAAAAATTGGGTTTCTTCACCAGGTGTGGATAAAATTACACACACTATCCACTCTTATTACATCACTCTTTAGACAAATTATAAACACGATACTCACAAGTTATCCACTTTCTGGTGTGGATAACAGAACGATTGTTCTTATATGAAATTCATGGTAGATTAAAGATAACTTCAGCCTCAGATGAACGCAACTTATCAATGTATGCGTTAAAATCATGAATGATTCCAACTTTTAAGGAGGTGTCTCTCCCATTAATTGGGTTCCTAGCATGAGAAAACTGTCTGATGAATTACTAATAGAGTCTTATTTCAAAGCCACCGAAATGAATTTAAACCGTGACTTTATCGAGTTAATTGAAAACGAAATAAAAAGAAGATCGCTCGGACATATTATTTCCGTATCTTCTTAATAGGAATTTGTCTATTTTTTCCGGGCGTATTTCCTTTTTTTACTCAGATGACTGATATTATATCACTTCGGTTACGCGCTTTACTACTGTTTTCAGCAAAAAACACCCCTAAAAAGAGGTGTTTTAAAGGGACGGTTACTATGCTAACCAATATATGCCGCCCACAACCAGGAGAACAACAACTAAAACAACGATAAAAGCGTATCCATATGCCCGACTGGCGTATGGCCAGCTGCCGAAAGGATACGAATAGGAATAACCGCTGCACAAGTGAAGCGCCTCCTTTAATAAGGTTTTCTAACAGCCTATGTAGGTGAAATAAAACGGCTTAGGCCGTTGTCCGGCTCAGCGCTTCAGAACCTGCCCATCTTGTATTCCTTCATATATAATCCTTGCCCCTTTAGGTGTCATATGATTACCTGAAGGATCTATCAGACCGGATTGGATAAGCGCTTCATCAGTTGCTTTTCCGCCGTCTGCTTCTACAAAATGCTGCCAGTTGTCTACAAGAGGGACGTCCAGGCGCTTCGACACATCTCTTGTAATATCATTGTATGAGTTGTGCCATTTCCTCGCCCCGCCTTTCGGTTCAAAAGCAGCTGCTTTATATCTGGAATAGTAAAACAGGTGGTGCTTCCCGTTTCCTTCAATAATTGGGATACACGTCATCAAGATTGGCTTGATACCGTGTTTTCTGCTTTCTTTAATAAAATAAACCAGATTTTCTCTAAAACGCTGCTTCGACACTCTCGGTTTCCCCTCAGTCAGTATCGCTGCGTCATTCGTGCCGAACATAATAAACAAATACTTCGGTTTTTGATCCAGCACATCTGTCTGAAACCGCAAACGGGCATCCTCTGTCGTCTGTCCGCCAATTCCCGCATTGAGTATATCAAGCTTTCCGCGTTCAGCCGTTTTTAATATATTGACCCACTGCTGTGCTTTTGGATAATCGCGATAATCCCAATTTGAGCCTCGCGTGTTGCTGTCTCCAAATGCTACAACGTCTTCGTATCCCTTTCCATCGCATCCTGCTGTAACGAACAGCAGAAGGAAAAGGATGAAAAAATGCTTCATCTTTACACCCCCAAAAGCCTCATCTTAATGTTATACCTCTGTTCCCCTTCGTTCAACGAAGAGTTTTTTCGTTATCACTGTTTTTTTCCTATTGTTAACGTGTCCCCCTTAGTGAAAATCATTCTGCTTTCATTCCTGCATATCAGGTGATTCTTTTAAAATTCCCTTCTTCTCAATCGAAAAAACCCGCAAGCAATAGGAAAGAAAATAACCTGTATCCGCACTGGAAACAGGTTATCCTTACCCCTGCATTCACTTTAACTTCGATTTGAGCTTGGCCTTTGTTTTTGGTCCATAGATGCCGTCAGCAGTTAATCCGTTCATGAGCTGAAAACGCTTGACGGCATTTGCTGTTTTCGGTCCGTAAACTCCGTCTATCCCATTATTTTTGGCACCTTTATCAGGATAAAAATGAAGCGCGGCTAAAGCCTTTTGCAGCTGCAAAACTTTCGTGCCCTTTCGATAAGGCGAAGTGAGTTTGATAATCCCTGACGGCAGCGGATATGTTGGAGACGACTCTTTTGGAGGTGTATCGGAAGAAGAAATTCCGTTTATAAAAGAATTCCAGCGATCCAAGAGTTTGCGCGGACATTCTTTTCCGGACCATTTTTTGTGGGGAACAACATGTTTCAGCGGAATATTGTTTTCCTTCATTAGTTTCCGGATCAGCCACTGGGCATTTGCTGTTGCTTTCTCAAAATCGCCGTCAGCATTTTCGCAAATTTCAATCCCGATTGATTTGCGGTTCCCTGTCCCATTTGTGCCGTCGCCCGCATGCCAGCCGTTTTCATCTATCGGAAGATGCTGATAGATGACTGAATCATCAACTGTAAAATGCCAGCTGACAGATGTGCTTGGATTTTTCACATAATTGGCATGCATTTTCGCATTCGCGCCTTTTTCGGTATTTGCTGTATTATGCACCGTAATGTAAGCAGGAGTCATCGCATAGCCAGGACGATTATCGTTCGATGCCGGTATAAAATCCTTTTTTATCGTTACCATTTCCATCCCTCCCTACTATTAAAAAATGCAGAAAACAGAAAGATGGACAGCCTATTTTACAAGATAAAAAAGAATTGTGTTCCCAGCCTAAACATGGTTTTCAGTTGAACCGCTGAAATGACACCAGTTATACTAACTCTAGATGACGGAGATTTTGGCTCCTGACATCACCATAGTTGGGAGTGACCATAGAAATGTTAAAAAAGATACTAGGTATCATCATAATTATTACTATCATTGCGGTCGGTTTTTTTCAGAAAGAAGCTTGGCTTGATGCGATCAAAGCAGGAGGGATGTTATCTGTTTTATTCAGTATGCTGCTGATTGCTGCCGATGTTTTTTTCCCAATTGTGCCGTTTGCTTTGGTTGCCGCTTTAAATGGCGCTGTGTTCGGAATGGCAAATGGGATCTGGATTACACTGACCGGCTCAATGCTTGGTACGATGATGCTGTTTTTTATCGCCAGGTACAGCCTTAGAGATTGGGCCCGAAAAAAAGTTCAGGCCTATCCTGCCATCAAAAGCTACGAGGCTTCCTTTCACAAAAATGCTTTTACCGCTGTTTTATTAGGAAGGCTCATCCCGGTCATTCCTTCTCTTGTAATGAATGTGATATGCGGGCTGAGTCAGGTTCGCTGGCATGTTTTTTTCTTCGCGTCTTTCATAGGGAAAATCCCGAATATTGTCGTTGTCACCATTGCAGGTGCCAATTTCACCAGCAATAAATTACTGTCTTTCAGCATTTACGGAGCCTACATTCTGATCATTATGCTGATCATTTATAAAAAGTTCCCTCATCTGCTGAACGTGCAAAAAAAATAAGGTGGCCTGTTCGCCCCCTTACTTTTTTTCTGTCGCATGGCCTCCAAATTCATTTCGAAGCGCAGCGACAACCTTTCCTGTAAACGTATCGTCTGTTAAAGAACGGTATCTCATCAGTAACGACATGGCGATTATCGGAGTTGCGGTCTGCAGATCAAGCGCTGTTTCCACTGTCCATTTTCCTTCACCTGAGGAATGCATAATGCCTTTGATCTGATCCAGCTTCGCATCTTTAGAGAAAGCACGCTCAGTCAGCCCCATAAGCCAAGATCGAATGACAGAGCCATGATTCCACACTCTGGCAACCTTTTCGTAGTCAAAATCAAATTGGCTGTTTTCAAGCACTTCGAATCCTTCACCGATTGCCGCCATCATTCCGTACTCAATGCCATTATGAATCATTTTCAAGAAATGTCCGCTCCCCGCTTCACCAGCGTAAAGATATCCGTTTTCAACGGCAGTATCCCGAAATAGCGGCTCCGCAATCTCCCATGCTTCAGGATCGCCTCCCACCATAAAACAAGCTCCATGGCGCGCGCCTTCCATCCCGCCCGACGTTCCCGCATCGAGATAATGGATACCCGCTTCTTTCATTTGATTGTAGCGACGAATCGATTCTTTATAATGAGAGTTTCCGGCTTCAATGATAATATCGCCTTTGCTTAATAAAGGTGCCACATCACGCAAAACAGCATCGACAACGCCATGCGGTACCATAACCCATAGTATACGCGGCGTGTCTAATGAAGAAATCAACTCTTTTAGAATCGTTGTCCCCTCGGCTCCATATGCTTTCAGTTCATCGACAGCCGCTTGATTTACATCATACCCGACCGCTTGATGATTGCGGTCAATGAATTGCTTTCCTATGTTTATGCCCATTTTCCCTAAGCCGATTAATCCGATTTTCATGTCTGTTCCTCCCGGTTGTTTAAAAAGCCTTTATTCTTTATGTTCCCTGTGAACTGTATTGTGATACGTAAAAACCAAATGAGGCTTACAGGATTTCACTGCAAAATCAGGTGTGTTTCTTGTGTAGCCTTTGTTTTTGATTTCCCGATACCGTCTGCGCCTCTCATCTCCGTTTCTGAGCCCTCCTTTTATAAAACCATTAATTTATCCTTGATTTTCCAATCAATTAAGTTAAAATATGGGAAGAGAATTAGAGTTTTTCAGTAAAAGAAGGTGACATGTTGAAGGATCAAACTCACACTCTCATTGGGGTTACAAAAACCGCTGCATACTTTTTATATGCTGCCCTTGGAATAATCGGCCTTACAATCGGGTATTTTATTCCGCAGATTGCAAAGTGGGCTTTATCCCTCCCGTGGATTCCTTTTGAAGGGCCGCTCCGACTCATCACCTCTTTTCAGGGCTCACCAGCAGCTGTATTTATCACTGCACTGCTCGGGATGTCCGGAGGGATTTGGTTCGCTCATTCTGTTATTGCAATGCTGCTGTCTGTAAAAATTACAGATGACACAGTGGAATTAATCAAAGGAAAGAAAGTGCAAACGATTCGTTCCGACGACATCGCTCTTGTGTTTATCGATCACAAACGGCTTGTCCTCCTAGGAACAGCCGGATATGAATTGGCACGAGAAGAAATTGATGAAAAACCTGAAAAGGTCGAGAAGGCCTTTAGAAAACACAATTACGATTGGGCAGCAGATGGTGATCCGTTTAAAGATCAATTTCGCCGGTGGATACCTGATGCACCAGAACTCTCGCCAGGTGCCCATGCATTATTGAAAGCTCGTCACAAAGCACTGAAAGACGAGGAAACAGACGATGTGGAAGAATTCCGTCTCGAGCTTGCACAGTTGGGCATCGTTGTTCGAGACGAAGGCACACGCCAGTGTTGGCGAAAAGCAGAAACCTATCCTCCGAACATTCAGCATCGCGAAGGATCGTAACAATAGAGGCTCAAGAAAGAGCCTCTTCTTGATTACTGCACAATAAACAGCACTCTGGTGCCGTCAGGATAACCGCTCATTTGATTTCCTACCCACGAGCCGGCCCCGCGATTATCAGAAGGCGTCACATATCGGACGTCAGCTCCTGCGCCGCCTTCCTCGCAAACCGCCATTGGCCACTCATCCCGGTCATATCCCGGCTTCGTCGGAATTCCTTTTAATGATTCCTCTCGCCTTTTGTCCGCTCCATCCCTGTCGATGGTACAAATATCAGAAAGTCCCTCTGCAATCGCATCTCTAATATGATCCCCTGTTTCCGGATAACGAGACAGCGGAAAATACAACACTTTGTCATACAAAGAAGCGCTCTTGATCGGCTGCGGAACCACTAAACAAAGAAAAACTGCTGCAGCAAGCAGCAGGCCTGCCATCCATTTTTTCATTCCCATCCCCCCATACATCGTTCATTTCAATGTATGGGCGCATGATAAAGATTATTTTCAAAATTTGAAGTTGGCCTGCTTCTCACGAAAGCCAAGCTCCCCTGCGAGAAATTTCCCGGTACAGACACAGACAGCCTCCTGCTCACATACATTTACATATAGGCTTTTGCCTACATACTTTTGTGGAGGTGACGATGGTGACAGGTGTTTTCGCAGCGTTCGGCTTTGTTGTTAAAGAGCTTGTCTTTTTAGTATCTTACGTGAAAAACAATGCCTTTCCACAACCGCTCTCAAGCAGCGAGGAAAAAAAATACTTAGAGCTCATGGCTAAAGGAGATGAACATGCCAGAAACATGCTGATTGAGCATAATCTTCGCTTGGTCGCCCATATTGTGAAAAAGTTCGAAAATACAGGTGAGGATGCAGAGGACTTAATCTCCATCGGAACAATCGGGCTGATCAAAGGAATTGAAAGCTATTCCGCCGGAAAAGGGACAAAGCTGGCGACGTATGCTGCGCGGTGTATTGAAAATGAGATTGTAATTACAAAAGGGGGGTGCTTACACCCCTCTTTAATACGTTTCAATATATACGGTGTCAGAATCCACAACGGTAACTTCTTTCACGATAAAGTTAACAATTGTTTTTTTATCTTCAAGAGTTAAGTTATCTGCACCGATTGATTGAAAATAGTCGATGGCTCTCTTTAGAGCATTTTCGCTTGAGCTTGTATCATCTAATACTTTCATTTTTGATTGAATTTCGTTACACTTTTCAGTAAGCTGGTTTTGTTTTTTTTGCAGCTCAATAATCTGTACTTTGATTTCATCAATATCTAAATCATCGTCATCACTTAGGCTGATTAGCGTTAAAAGACGCTTGCGGCCTTTTTTTGTTTTCTCTATCTCTTTTTGAATAAGTTCTAATTCATCAGACAAGTGATTTGATTGTTCAATCTCTTTAAAAGAAGCATACTTTTGAGGATTTGTGATAAATTTAAAAATTTCACCCCATACATGCCGGTTCAATTTATTCTCAGACATTTCTTTTCCGCAGCCGCGGTCCTTCGCTCCAGAATAATTTTTCCGGCAAGTATACACATAATAGTCTTTACCATGTGATTTTCTTTTCTTACCTGTCATGGTATTTCCGCATTTCCCGCATCTAACCAAACCCGATAACAAGTAATTGTGAGGGCTAATACTCAAGTGTTTTCTTTTACTTTGACCTAAGAGTTCTTGAGCATAATCCCATTGTTCAGCTGGAACAATTGCTGGAATTGC
The DNA here is from genome assembly GCF_002796895.1 of Bacillus sp. SN1. Taxonomy (NCBI): domain Bacteria; kingdom Bacillati; phylum Bacillota; class Bacilli; order Caryophanales; family Bacillaceae; genus Bacillus; species Bacillus sp. SN1. The sequence continues at coordinate 1,113 of NZ_PHIE01000001.1, read as the reverse complement.
CACTGTTATTTGCTCTTCTTCAGGTCTAATTTTAATTATAGATTTGTTTCCTGCCTGTTTTGAAACATAAGAACCCTCAGTGTCATATTTATACTGCTTATGTTCACCCTTATAAGAAGAGTTCATTAATATCTGTCGAACAACCTGCCTGTGCCATACTTTGGCGCCTTTTTTTGTTTTAACCCCCATCTGAGTTAAATGTAGAGCAATACCATTTACTCTGCCGAAAAAAGGGCTTTTATGATCGGTGAAATAGTTAAAAATCATTCGAATAATTTTGGCTTCCTCTTCAAATATCTCAAGAGTTCTTCTCTCTTTAACAAATTTATAGCCATATAGTTTGGAATCTTTAATAATCATGCCTTTTTTCATTTTTTGAAGTCGGCCGCTTGAAGTCCGTTCTTTGATTTTGGCTTTTTCAAATTCTGAAATTGCCCCGCGCATTGCGAAAAACAATTGACCCTCTGGAGAATTGGCATACTCGCCATTTACAAAAATCAAGGGTATGTTTCGCTTTCGCAGTTCATCATCAATGATAAGCTGATTCATTAATTTCCGAGAAAGACGGTCAGGATCATAACAAATAACTTGACTTATAAGTCCTTTGCTTGCATCCTCCCTCAGGCGATTCAAAGCCGGACGTTCTAAAAGCTCTCCAGAAAATCCTTCATCGGCATACTTCAGCACATCCTTAGTCCCTGCTTTCTTTATGCAGGCCTCGATCTGGCTGTCGATGCTCGATCCCTTGATCGCTTGTTCCTCGGTCGATACCCTTACATATATTGCTATCACCCTGGATCTCCTTTCTATAAAGTTTTATTAAATAATGATAGCAATCGTTAATGCATTTGTCAGCTTGCGATCCCTCGATGATTATCACCTTCATTAAATGCATCACCCCTTGGGTAATGCTATGTAACAGCTGTTTGTCCAAATGAGGTCATTTTCAAAGAATATGAAAACAAATAAAAAAAACCGAGGTTTAAGGGACTGACCCCCGTTTTTGAGACAGGGATCAAAACACCTTTTAAACAGCCAATTGCCGATAGTTTATCGGTGATTGGTTGTTTAGTTTCGTTTGAATACGAATATTGTTATAATAATGAATGTATT
>NZ_PHIE01000014.1:0-720 GCF_002796895.1 Bacillus sp. SN1 | reverse complement strand
TCTCAATTTGTTTGGTGGCGATAGCGAAGAGGTCACACCCGTTCCCATACCGAACACGGAAGTTAAGCTCTTCAGCGCCGATGGTAGTCGGGGGGTTCCCCCTGTGAGAGTAGGACGCCGCCAAGCAGTTTTATTATTTCTACCATGTTTGTTTATGAAGCTTATATTATTCCGCAGTAGCTCAGTGGTAGAGCTATCGGCTGTTAACCGATCGGTCGTAGGTTCGAATCCTACCTGCGGAGCCATTGCTTCCATAGCTCAGCAGGTAGAGCACTTCCATGGTAAGGAAGAGGTCAGCGGTTCGAGCCCGCTTGGAAGCTTTATTAAATGTATTTATCTTACCAAGGTTTCTCAAAAAGGAGAAAGCTTTTTTTATTGCGATATGCGGAAGTAGTTCAGTGGTAGAACACCACCTTGCCAAGGTGGGGGTCGCGGGTTCGAATCCCGTCTTCCGCTCCATTTTTATCCCAACGGGATATTCTAAAATTGATTGCGCCCGTAGCTCAATTGGATAGAGCGTTTGACTACGGATCAAAAGGTTAGGGGTTCGACTCCTCTCGGGCGCGCCATTATTTTTAATAGAATAGATAGGGAATCGGGAAGTAGCTCAGCTTGGTAGAGCACATGGTTTGGGACCATGGGGTCGCAGGTTCGAATCCTGTCTTCCCGACCATTTTAATGGGGCCTTAGCTCAGCTGGGAGAGCGCCTGCTTTGCACGC
>NZ_PHIE01000012.1:0-2257 GCF_002796895.1 Bacillus sp. SN1 | reverse complement strand
AAACGTGTTCTTTGAAAACTAGATAACAGTAGACATCACATTCAATTAGTAAGACAAGATATCACATAGTGATTCTTTTTAACGGTTAAGTTAGAAAGGGCGCACGGTGGATGCCTTGGCACTAGGAGCCGATGAAGGACGGGACGAACACCGATATGCTTCGGGGAGCTGTAAGCAAGCTTTGATCCGGAGATTTCCGAATGGGGAAACCCACCACTCGTAATGGAGTGGTATCCATATCTGAATTCATAGGATATGAGAAGGCAGACCCGGGGAACTGAAACATCTAAGTACCCGGAGGAAGAGAAAGCAAATGCGATTCCCTGAGTAGCGGCGAGCGAAACGGGATTAGCCCAAACCAAGAGGCTTGCCTCTTGGGGTTGTAGGACACTCTGTACGGAGTTACAAAAGAACGAGGTAGATGAAGAGGTCTGGAAAGGCCCGCCATAGGAGGTAACAGCCCTGTAGTCAAAACTTCGTTCTCTCCTGAGTGGATCCTGAGTACGGCGGAACACGTGAAATTCCGTCGGAATCCGGGAGGACCATCTCCCAAGGCTAAATACTCCCTAGTGACCGATAGTGAACCAGTACCGTGAGGGAAAGGTGAAAAGCACCCCGGAAGGGGAGTGAAAGAGATCCTGAAACCGTGTGCCTACAAGTAGTCAGAGCCCGTTAACGGGTGATGGCGTGCCTTTTGTAGAATGAACCGGCGAGTTACGATCCCGTGCAAGGTTAAGCAGAAGATGCGGAGCCGCAGCGAAAGCGAGTCTGAATAGGGCGCATGAGTACGTGGTCGTAGACCCGAAACCAGGTGATCTACCCATGTCCAGGGTGAAGTTCAGGTAACACTGAATGGAGGCCCGAACCCACGCACGTTGAAAAGTGCGGGGATGAGGTGTGGGTAGGGGTGAAATGCCAATCGAACCTGGAGATAGCTGGTTCTCTCCGAAATAGCTTTAGGGCTAGCCTCAAGGTAAGAGTCTTGGAGGTAGAGCACTGATTGGACTAGGGGCCCCTACCGGGTTACCGAATTCAGTCAAACTCCGAATGCCAATGACTTATCCTTGGGAGTCAGACTGCGAGTGATAAGATCCGTAGTCGAAAGGGAAACAGCCCAGACCGCCAGCTAAGGTCCCAAAGTATACGTTAAGTGGAAAAGGATGTGGAGTTGCTTAGACAACCAGGATGTTGGCTTAGAAGCAGCCACCATTTAAAGAGTGCGTAATAGCTCACTGGTCGAGTGACTCTGCGCCGAAAATGTACCGGGGCTAAACGTATCACCGAAGCTGCGGACTGTTCTTCGAACAGTGGTAGGAGAGCGTTCTAAGGGCTGTGAAGCCAGACCGGAAGGACTGGTGGAGCGCTTAGAAGTGAGAATGCCGGTATGAGTAGCGAAAGAGGGGTGAGAATCCCCTCCACCGAATGCCTAAGGTTTCCTGAGGAAGGCTCGTCCGCTCAGGGTTAGTCGGGACCTAAGCCGAGGCCGAAAGGCGTAGGCGATGGACAACAGGTTGATATTCCTGTACCACCTCCTCACCATTTGAGCAATGGGGGGACGCAGGAGGATAGGGTAAGCGCGGTATTGGATATCCGCGTCCAAGCAGTTAGGCTGGGAAATAGGCAAATCCGTTTCCCATAAGGCTGAGCTGTGATGGCGAGCGAAATATAGTAGCGAAGTTCCTGATTCCACACTGCCAAGAAAAGCCTCTAGCGAGGTGAGAGGTGCCCGTACCGCAAACCGACACAGGTAGGCGAGGAGAGAATCCTAAGGTGATCGAGAGAACTCTCGTTAAGGAACTCGGCAAAATGACCCCGTAACTTCGGGAGAAGGGGTGCTCTGTTAGGGTGCAAGCCCGAGAGAGCCGCAGTGAATAGGCCCAGGCGACTGTTTAGCAAAAACACAGGTCTCTGCGAAGCCGTAAGGCGAAGTATAGGGGCTGACGCCTGCCCGGTGCTGGAAGGTTAAGAGGAGCGCTTAGCGTAAGCGAAGGTGCGAATTGAAGCCCCAGTAAACGGCGGCCGTAACTATAACGGTCCTAAGGTAGCGAAATTCCTTGTCGGGTAAGTTCCGACCCGCACGAAAGGCGCAACGATCTGGGCACTGTCTCAACGAGAGACTCGGTGAAATTATAGTACCTGTGAAGATGCAGGTTACCCGCGACAGGACGGAAAGACCCCGTGGAGCTTTACTGCAGCCTGATATTGAATGTTGGTACAGCTTGTACAGGATAGGTAGGAGCCTTGGAAACCGGAGCGC
>NZ_PHIE01000011.1:0-15592 GCF_002796895.1 Bacillus sp. SN1 | reverse complement strand
TCGTCCTGAGCCAGGATCAAACTCTCCGATAAAGTAGTTTGACTGACTACGCACATTGCTGTGCGATTTATTTAAAAAATGAATTAACAGGTACGTTTTGTCTTGTTTAGTTTTCAAAGAACTTTGTTGTCGCTCTTTAAGCGACTTTATAATCATAACATTTTCTATCGCTATCGTCAACAACTTTTTAATGATTTCTTTTCAAAAAAGTAATTCGTCATCAGCGACGTATATTAGAATAACACCTTCGGCTATCAAAGTCAATATATAATATCAATTAAATGATAAATTGCTTAATGACAACTAACGCAGCTATTCCCGGTATTCCTAAAATTCCGCTGATAGCTGTAGTGACAATATTAATTGGCACATGAATGCCAAGACTGCCGCCAAACATATTTACACAAACCAGCAGCAAAGCACCCGCAACAAATTTAACAGCTGTAATGCCAATCCACTTTAAAGGCTTTGCTGCTGAACCTGATAAAAAAAGAAGAATAACCAGTCCTAAAATAATCCCTATAATAAAAATAGGCTCCATGAATCTTCTCATCTCCTTTGCTTGTTCTAGTACAAGCTTATGAGAAGATCCAGGAGTTTAGACCACTTACTTCCACCTGCTGATTTTTAAATTTCGCTGCTTTGCTTCCCTCAAGTAAAAAAAATACTTTGCTTCAGCTACTTTTAGTTCGTATAACACTTCAGCAGACGGTTCTAAGCTTTTTTCAACCAGCTTTTTCTGCCTGTTCCACTCTTCCTTTTGCTTAAAAAGCTGCTCGGTTAGTTTTTCATCAAACTCTCTTCTCAATGTTTTCTTGCGAAGAAAACCCATGGATCGCTTTTTCCTCCTTACAATTCACGTCTTCCTTCAAGTGCTTTAGAAAGAGTGACCTCATCCGCATATTCCAAATCGCCGCCGACGGGCAGTCCGTGGGCAATACGGGAGAGCTTAATACCAGACGGCTTCAGGAGCCTTGATATATACATCGCCGTTGCTTCCCCTTCTATATTAGGGTTTGTCGCGAGAATCACTTCTGTCACTTGATCATCCTGTAATCGTTTTAACAATTCTGGTATTTTAATATCCTCCGGTCCGATGCCGTCCATTGGAGAAATGGCGCCGTGGAGAACGTGATACTGTCCATTGTATTCCTTCATTTTCTCCATAGCGATAACATCCTTAGGGTCTTGCACAACACAGATAATAGACTTATCCCTGCGCGTATCTTCACATATATAGCAAGGGTCCTGATCTGTAATATGCCCGCAAACCGAACAATATGTCAGGTTGCGTTTCGCATTTACTAATGCTTTCGCAAAATCTAATACCACATCTTCTTTCATACCTAGAACAAAAAAAGCCAGACGAACCGCTGTTTTCGGTCCGATCCCTGGCAATTTCATAAAGCTGTCAATCAGCTTTGATATTGGTTCAGGATATTGCATGTTCTTTTATCCCCCTAGAATAAACCTGGCATGTTCATTCCCTTTGTAAATTGACCCATTGTTTCGTTTGTGATCTCGTCAACTTTTTTCAAAGCTTCATTCGTTGCAGCAAGCACTAAATCTTGAAGCATGTCGATATCTTCCGGATCAACGACTTCCTCTTTAATGATGACATCCAGGATTTCTTTTTGGCCGTTTGCTTTTACTGTTACCATACCGCCGCCTGCAGTTCCTTCAACAACCTTTTCTGCAAGCTCTTCTTGAGCCTTCGCCATGTCCTTTTGCATTTTTTGCATTTGTTTCATCATTTTTTGCATATTTCCCATTCCGCCACGCATAGCATTCACTCTCTTTCATTTTGTTAGTCTTTTATTTCAATTAAATCCGCTCCGACAAGCTTTTTCGCCTCGGCAATCAGCGGGTCTTCTTCAGCCGGTTCATTTGATCCTTCATTTTCCTGCTGATGATCTACTAAAAATTCTTCTCTTATTTTACCCCATTGTTCTTCTGGAACGCCAATCAAATCCATTCTTTTTCCGAGCATCGATTCTAAAATCTGCTCAAGATTGGTCCGGACTCCGTTATTATCCTCGGCGACCATTTTACAATGAATTTCATATTTGAATTTCAGAACAAATGCCGCTGAGGCGGCTGCCACAGGTTCACTGTCATTCAGCAAAGCGGCATGTGACACTTTGTTTTGCTGTTTGAGATGAGCAAGAAGCTTGCCCCAGCTGTTTCTGAGCAGGTCAAGATCCGGTCTCGTAGCTTCCTTTAGAATTTCATGAATTCTGCCTACTGGTGCTTTGTAATTGGATTTCCCGCCCTTTGGCACACGCGGCGTTTCTTTTTTCAGGCTTTCCGCCGCTGCTTTAATACCCGTTGTTTTAAGCCGATCCACTTCCTGCTCGAGCTGCTGAATTTTTTTCATCAGTATATCGACTTCAGGCAGGTCAGCAGTTGATTGATGAGACGTTTGGCAAATCTTCACCACTGCCACTTCAAAAAAGATACGGGGATGATTTGTCCATTTCATTTCTTGGTGGCTCTTGTTCAGAATATCAATCATTTCATATATGGCCTGTGCCGGAATTTGTTCGCTTAGTCCCCGGAACGTTTCATCAACTTTTACTTTTTCAAGCACCCCTTCTAAGCCAGGGGCTGTTTTGTACAGCAGCATGTCCCTGAAATAGAAAATCATATCCTCTATCAGCTTAGCCGGATCTTTCCCTTGCTGAAGCAGTTCATTTAATGTTTCCAGTGCGTCAGAAACGTTTTTATCATGCAGGGATTGTGCAAGCTTACCTATATATAATTGAGAAACAGCTCCCGTAATCAAAAGCGCATCCTCGACTTTCAGGACATCACCGCTGAATGATACAGCCTGATCAAGAAGACTCAAAGCATCCCTCATACCGCCATCTGCAGCACTCGCAATGATATCAAGTGATCCCTCTTCCACTTGCAGCTGTTCGGCATCAACGATTTTATTCATACATCCGACAATCGCTTGGGATGTAATTCGTTTAAAATCAAAACGCTGACATCTGGAGATAATGGTTAAAGGAATTTTGTGCGGTTCGGTTGTTGCTAAAATGAAAATACAATGCTCGGGCGGCTCTTCTAATGTTTTTAGCAATGCATTAAAGGCGCCGATAGAAAGCATATGTACCTCATCTATGATATATACCTTATATGTGACGGCCGACGGGGCAAACTTCACTTTATCGCGAATGTCACGAATCTCATCAACACCGTTGTTTGAAGCGGCGTCAATTTCTATGACATCGGATATTGACCCGTTTGTTATCCCTTTACAGGCCGCACATTCGTTGCATGGCTCATCAACAGGAGCATGTTCACAGTTGACAGCCTTGGCAAATATTTTGGCTGCACTGGTTTTTCCCGTTCCTCTTGGCCCGGAAAACAGATAGGCGTGAGAAAACTTTTTTTGCAAAAGGGCATTTTGCAGCGTTTTTGTAATGTGTTCTTGTCCAACCACATCTTCAAAGCGCTGAGGCCTGAATACTCGATATAAAGCTTGGTAACTCACGGGTTTGCCCTCCTCCGTTATTCATCATTCCCATTATACATGAACCTTGTTTCGATTCCAAAAGCTCTTTTTACATAACAAAAAACTCACCTAATGATAGGTGAGTCTGAAAATTTGATGATTGATTTACCGTGCACCTTCTGTCGATTCGCTACCCTAAGCGTTACTTAAGCAGTTAGCTCGGCCCAGGCAACCCTGCGGCACATGAGAGGTTTCACTTAATGCTGCTTCCTTCCGGACCTGACATGGTTCATGAATTCCCATTGCGCAGGACCCAAACGTCAACACCACTTACTTAAGGCAGACCTTAAAGTAAACGAACCTCGAGAAGGGATTCGGCCCTGCTAGAGCGGATTGCAGGTACAGGGCACCGCTACCTCCCCGCTTAGCACGGCAAAATAAATATCAAATTTTATATCGCATCTATTGCGATGCATACATAAGTATATCGTTTCCCCCTAAAAATTGCAACCGGACTACTCAGACAAGTTTTTCCTGAAGGCTTTCTTCTTTTTTCGCAGTTCTCTAAAAAACGAACTGAGCATTCCTCCGCATTCCTCCTCAAGCACCCCGCTCACCACTTCAGCCTGGTGGTTAAAGCGCTCTTCCTGCAAAAGGTTCATAAGCGTGCCTGAACACCCGCCTTTAGGGTCAAATGCACCAAATACCACTTTTTCCACTCGAGAAAGCACGACGGCACCGGCACACATCGGACAAGGCTCAAGCGTCACATAAAGAGTTGCCCCCTCCAGCCGCCACGTTCCCAGCGCCTTACACGCTTCATCAATCACAAGCATTTCCGCATGAGCGATTGACCGCTGCTCCGTCTCTCTTAAATTATGTGCACGCGCTACGATTTCATCATTGACGACAAGCACGGCGCCGATTGGCACTTCACCTTTCTCTTCAGCTTTTTTCGCTTCTTTAATTGCTTCTTTCATATAAAGTTCATCTTGTGTCATAAGGATAAGCTCTCTTTTCAAAGTTTTTTCATTGCCTAAAAAGGCTACATATTAACTATAACTGAAACGGAAAGGAGACTGTCGATTGTCCAAAGCAGACACAGCTCTTCTCATTGTAGACATGATCAATAATTTTGAATTCGATATGGGAGAAAGTCTCGCTAAAAAAACAGAAAAAATCGTTCCTCACATTTTATCATTAAAGGAGCATGCGAGACAAAATGACTGGCCAATTATTTACATTAATGATCATTACGGACTTTGGCAAGCTGATATTAAAAATATTCAGCAAGAATGCACGAATGAAAAAAGCAAGGATATCATCAGACAAATAGCGCCGGAAGATGCTGATTATTTTTTAATTAAACCGAAGCATTCCGCCTTTTACGAAACAGCACTTCACACTCTCCTTACCGAATTGCAGGTGAAGCATATTGTCTTAACAGGTATAGCCGGTAACATATGCGTGCTGTTTACGGCTAATGACGCTTACATGAGGGAATACAGCATCACGATTCCTAAGGACTGTATCGCCTCAAATCGTGACGAAGACAACGAATTTGCCTTAACCATGATGGAGAATGTTCTTTTCGCAGAAATTACGACGGAGGAACAAATTACAGAAAAATAAACATGATCAGCGTTTTTCTTTCATACATTGGATAGCGATATGAAAGGAGGCGTTTTTCATTCAAATTTATGTGGTGAAACAAGGCGACACTCTTTCTGCTATCGCTTCACAATACAGAACAACTGTAAGTGAGATCACGGAAACGAATGAAATACCGAATCCCGACAGCCTTGTTGTCGGACAAACCATTGTCATTCCAATAGCCGGCCAGTTCTATGATGTTCAACAAGGTGATACCCTGACATCCATCGCACGGCGGTTCAATACAACGGCAGCCGAGCTTGCCAGGGTTAACCGAATCCAGTTAAATACCGTATTGCAGATTGGTTTCCGCTTATACATCCCTCCCGTTCCTAAACGAGACATCGAATCAAATGCTTATTTGGAACCCCGCGGAAATCAAGTCAGCGAAAATCTCCAGCAGGCGGCCAGAGAAGCGTCGCCCTACTTAACGTACCTTGGCGCATTCAGTTTCCAGGCACAGCGTGACGGAACCTTAGTCGCACCGCCTTTAACGAATTTAAGAAGCATTGCAGAGAATCAAAACACGACATTGATGATGATTATAACGAACCTAGAAAACCAGGCATTCAGCGATGAACTCGGCCGGATCCTTTTGAACGACGATACTGTGAAACGAAGACTTTTAAATGAAATAGTCGAGAATGCAAAAAGATATGGTTTCTATGATATTCATTTTGACTTTGAATATTTGCGGCCTGAGGATAGAGAAGCCTATAACCAATTTCTCCGCGAAGCAAGGGATCTTTTCCATCGAGAAGGCTTAGAAATTTCTACAGCGCTCGCCCCTAAAACAAGCGCAACACAGCAGGGCAGATGGTACGAAGCCCATGATTACAGAGCCCATGGCCAAATTGTCGACTTTGTTGTTCTCATGACATATGAATGGGGCTATAGCGGCGGGCCGGCTCAAGCCGTTTCTCCAATCGGGCCTGTCCGGGATGTCATCGAATATGCTTTGACTGAAATGCCTGCGAATAAAATTGTCATGGGTCAGAATTTATATGGGTATGACTGGACGCTGCCATATACAGCTGGCGGAACTCCGGCAAGAGCAATAAGCCCTCAGCAAGCCATTGTCATTGCCGATCAAAACAATGCAGAAATTCAGTATGACCAAACCGCTCAAGCCCCTTTCTTCCGCTATACTGATGCAGAAAACAGAAGACACGAGGTATGGTTCGAGGATGCCCGCTCGATCCAAGCAAAATTCAATTTGATTAAAGAGCTGAATTTAAGAGGCATCAGCTATTGGAAGCTGGGTCTTTCCTTCCCGCAAAACTGGCTGTTGCTGTCTGATCAATTTAATATTGTCAAAAAGACGTTTCGATAATTTGGAAACGTCTTTTTTTCATGGGGGCGCCCAAGGGTTGTGATACAATATGAAGGTCGGTAACTGACGAACGTTTTTCAGAAATAAGGAGGATTCCGATGAATACAGCCCCTTTTATTGCAATAGAAGGTCCTATCGGGGCAGGAAAAACTACCCTCGCGACGATGCTCTCACAAGAGTTTGGATTCCCTATGATTAGTGAGATTGTTGAGGATAACCCGTACCTTGATAAGTTTTATGACAATATAGAGGAATGGAGCTTCCAGCTTGAAATGTTTTTTCTTTGTCACAGATACAAACAGCTTGAAGACACCAGTGATCACTTTTTAAAAAAGGGACAGCCTGTGATAGCTGATTATCACATTTATAAAAATGTGATTTTTGCGGAACGTACCCTGTCTCAGCATCAGCTGGAAAAATATAAAAAAATTTATCACCTGCTAACGGATGATCTGCCAAAGCCGAATGTCATCATTTACATAAAGGCTAGTCTGCCCACATTGTTACACCGCATTGAAAAACGCGGACGCCCCTTTGAGAAAAAAATTGAAACAAGCTATTTGGAGCAGCTGATCGCAGATTATGAAGTCGCCATCAAACAGCTGCAGGAATCAGATCCTGAACTTACAGTGTTAACCATAGATGGCGATTCTAAAGATTTCGTTTTGAATAAGAGCGACTTTGAACGCATTGCCGCCCATGTAAAGGAGCTTATCGTATGAAGGAACATCATATCCCTAAAAATTCAATTATCACAGTAGCAGGAACAGTAGGTGTCGGAAAATCGACTTTAACAAAAGCTTTGGCTAAACGGCTTGGATTTAAAACCTCTCTTGAGGAAGTCGATCATAATCCATACTTAGAAAAGTTCTATCATGATTTTGAGCGTTGGAGCTTTCACCTGCAAATCTATTTCTTAGCTGAGCGATTCAAAGAACAGAAAACGATTTTTGAAGCCGGCGGAGGATTTGTACAGGATCGTTCTATTTATGAAGACACAGGTATTTTCGCGAAAATGCATGCTGACAAAGGGACAATGTCAAAGACTGATTATAAAACTTACACAAGCCTTTTCGAAGCAATGGTGATGACACCGTATTTCCCACACCCAGATGTATTGATTTATTTAGAAGGAGATCTGGAGAACATTTTAAACCGAATTGAAGAACGTGGCCGTGAAATGGAGCTTCAGACAAGCCGCTCTTACTGGGAAGAAATGCATACACGCTATGAAAACTGGATAAGCGGTTTTAACGCCTGCCCAGTTCTAAAGCTTCGCATTGAGGATTACGATCTGCTGAACGACGAAAGCTCGATCGAAAACATAATAGATCAAATCGCTTCAGTTATTCATAAAAATCAAAAAAAGTGAATCTCTACTGAGATTCACTTATTCATTATAATAAAAAATCCGCTGCACCGAACGCAACGGACAAAACAATCTCCAATATATGCTTGTGTTTCATTAGATTAAAATCAATATGGCGGAGGAAGAGGGATTCGAACCCCCGCGGGCTTTGACACCCCTGTCGGTTTTCAAGACCGATCCCTTCAGCCGGACTTGGGTATTCCTCCGTATCGACAAGACTTACTATATCATGAATGTTCTTATATGGTCAAGCATTTTTAAAAACTTTTTTTGTTTCTATAAAAATGTCCTGTCTACACAGGCAAAAAGGCGCACCTGGTCAGGCACACCTTTTCACAATTTTATGGTTTTATTACTTCTCTATTTCCCATATAAGGGCGAAGTACTTTTGGAACAACAACGCTTCCGTCTTCCTGCTGATAATTTTCTAAGATAGCGGCAACTGTTCTTCCAACCGCCAGACCTGAACCATTCAGTGTGTGTACATGCTCAGGCTTACCTTTCGCTTCACGTCTGAAACGAATGTTCGCACGTCTTGCCTGGAACGCTTCGAAGTTGCTGCAAGAAGATATTTCACGATATGTGTCTTGGCTTGGAATCCAAACTTCGATATCGTATTTTTTTGCAGCCGTAAAGCCTAGATCACCCGTACACATGCTCATGACACGGTATGGAAGCTCAAGCAGCTGAAGAACTCGTTCTGCTTGGTTTGTAAGCTTCTCTAATTCTTCATAAGAATCTTCAGGCTTTACAAACTTCACAAGCTCAACTTTATTAAATTGGTGCTGACGGATTAATCCGCGTGTATCGCGCCCTGCTGAACCAGCTTCAGAACGGAAGCAGGCACTGAATGCCGCATAGTTAATCGGCAGGCTGTCACCTGAAAGGATTTCATCGCGATGCATGTTTGTAATCGGTACTTCCGCAGTCGGAATTAAGAAGTAATCTTCTTCTCTGATTTTAAACGCATCTTCTTCGAATTTAGGAAGCTGACCCGTTCCCGTCATGCTTGCGCGGTTTACCATATAAGGCGGGATCACTTCAGTATAGTTATACTCATCTACATGCAGATCAAGCATAAAGTTATAAAGCGCACGCTCCAGACGAGCACCTAAACCTTTATAGAACACGAAACGGCTTCCTGTTACCTTTGCAGCACGTTCAAAATCAAGAATACCCAGCTCATCTGCAATATCCCAGTGCGGTTTCGGCTCGTAAGCAAATGAAGGCTTTTCACCCCATTTACGCACTTCTATGTTGTCGTCTTCTGTTTCACCGACAGGGACAGACTCATGCGGAATGTTTGGAATTGAAAGAAGAATGGTATCAAGCTCAGCTTCCACTGTTCTTAATTCTTCATCAAGTTTTTTAATTTCCTCGCCGACTTCACGCATTTCTTTAATAATATGATCCGCGTCTTTTTTCTCACGCTTCAGCACAGCAACCTGCTGAGATACTTCATTTCGTTTTCCTTTTAACTCTTCAACTTTACCGATAAGCTCTCTTCGTCTGTCGTCCAGCGCCTCAAACTTATCAAAATCAGTTAAGTCTTCGCCTTTGTGTACAAGCTTTGCCTTAATTTCTTGAAAATTTGCTCTCAGCATTTTCGTATCAAGCATGCGAAACACTCCTTTTATTGAATTTGTCGAAAATAAAAAGAGCCCTCATCCCCATAAAGGGACGAGAGCTCTCGCGTTGCCACCCTGATTGAAAACAAGTCAAAGACTCGCTTTCCACTTTCACACATAACGGTTATCCCGTAAATGCCTACTTATTTCAGCATTTCGCTCAAGGATGGATTCAGACAGCATCTTTCACCGATTCGCACCAACCATCGGCTCTCTTAGAAAGAGAGGCTTCCTACTAGTTCCTATCAACGCTTTTCGATCTTTATTTGTGCTTATAATGTACTATAAGTTTCCACAGCTTTCAACTGTTTTATACAAGTGCTTTCTGCTTGTATTCCTCAACCATTTGAACAAACAGCTGTGTCACTCGGTGATCTTCTGTCAGCTCCGGATGGAACGAGCAGCCCAGGAATTGATCCTGTTTAGCAGCTACAATACGACCATTATGCTCCGAAAGAACTTCAACATCTTCACCAGCTTCTAAAATATGCGGCGCACGGATGAATACCCCTGTAAAAGGCTCGTCCAGGCCTTTGATTGTTAAATCAGCTTCAAAGCTGTCAACCTGCCGGCCAAACGAATTGCGTTCAACAACCACATTCAGCAGACCTAAATGAGGATTATCTGAGCCAGCAATTTCTTTTGCTAATATAATTAATCCGGCGCATGTCCCAAACACCGGTTTTCCCTGAGCAGCAAATTCACGAAGCGGCTCCATGAATTGATACGTATCAATCAAACGGCGCATCGTCGTACTCTCACCGCCCGGCAAAATTAACCCATCGATTTCGTTCAGCTGCTCCGGACGTTTAACGACAAGACCAGCCGCGCCGCATGCTTCAATTGCATGGATATGCTCTCTAACTGCTCCTTGAAGTCCTAATACTCCTATTGTTAACATGTCAGCAGCGCTCCTATATTCTTACCAGCCGCGTTCTTGCATACGCTGTTCTGGAAGTAAGTTTGAGATTTCAATCCCTTTCATTGCAGTACCAAGCTCTTTTGAAAGCTCAGCGATCAATTTGTAATCAGTGTAGTGAGTTGTTGCTTCCACAATTGCTTTCGCAAACTTAGCAGGGTTGTCTGATTTGAAAATACCAGAACCAACAAATACTCCGTCAGCACCAAGCTGCATCATGAGCGCAGCATCAGCAGGAGTGGCTACGCCGCCAGCAGCAAAGTTAACGACAGGGAGCTTACCGTCTCTTTTAATTTGCACAAGAAGCTCGTAAGGAGCACCTAAGTTTTTCGCTTCTGTCATTAATTCATCATCACTCATCGCAACTACTTTGCGCACTTGTGCGTTTACTTTGCGCATATGGCGAACAGCTTCAACAATGTTGCCTGTTCCAGGCTCGCCTTTCGTACGAAGCATAGAAGCACCTTCAGCAATACGGCGTGTTGCTTCACCAAGATCACGGCAGCCGCAGACGAAAGGAACTGTGTATTCATTTTTATTTAAATGAAATTCTTCGTCAGCCGGAGTCAGAACTTCACTTTCATCAATATAGTCAACACCCATAGCTTCAAGCACACGCGCTTCAACAATATGTCCGATACGCGCTTTTGCCATTACCGGAATAGATACTGCATTCATTACTTCTTCCACGATTGTAGGGTCAGCCATACGGGCAACTCCTCCAGCCGCGCGAATATCAGCTGGTACACGTTCTAGCGCCATTACAGCGACAGCTCCAGCCTCTTCAGCAATTTTCGCTTGTTCCGCATTGATGACGTCCATGATGACGCCGCCTTTTTGCATTTCTGCCATTCCGCGTTTTACGCGTTCAGTACCTGTTTGAGCCATTTCTTGGTCCCCCTAATCAAGGTATAGTGTATGATTTCTAATCCTTATTGTATCCTAGAAATCCAATAATTCATATGGATATATATCATTTTATTCGGTTTTTAGCGCTTTGAAAATCATTTTTTATTAAAAATTGGGTTTTTTCAGTATATTAAGCGAAAGAGCCCTAACATACATCAGAGCTCTTTCAATTGATTAAAACCAGCCGGTTACCGTATCAACAATACTTCCCCAAATGCCGGCGAAAAATCCGCCGATACTGCGCATTGTCAGAACAAACCAGTTTGCTTTTTCTACATTTTCTTTTGTAACAAGGTCTACGCCAGCTAGATTGCTGTTAAGGAATCCGTAATCCTTTTCATCACCTGTATATTCTGCAGTCAGTTTCCCAACCTTCGTTCCTTTTTTTACAGGAGCAGTTAAGGTGTCTTTATTTAGTGTAACTTTCGCTTTGTAATTCTTTTCTTCGCCATTTTTGACAGGAAGAGAGAACGCCTTGTTTGTTACAATGCCTACTTCTTTCTCTTTACCCTTATCAACTGAAATCGTTTTATGGCCTTTTACTTGATCGCCTTCAGCATAAATTTCTTTCATGGAGAAATTGTCGAAAGCATAATCGAACATTTTTTTCGTTTCATCGAAACGGCCTGTATGTAGGTTGCCTTTTGCGTTTAATACAACAGTAATAACACGCATTCCGTTGAGTTCAGCTGTTCCTGTAAAGCATGAACCCGCAGAGTCAGTAGAACCTGTTTTCAGTCCGTCTACAGTCGCTTTTTTATACTCACTGACGAGCCCTTTCAACATGAAGTTCCAGTTCGGCATATCCATTTCATCATCAGTGCCTTTTCTGAACTTCGTTTTTGCGATACTGGAAGTCTCCAGAATCTCAGGGTAGTCAGTAATCAAGTGATCCGCAAGAATCGCCATGTCCTTAGCAGAAACTTCACTTTCTTCATCTGCGCTTGTCCCCTCAGGCTGCTGCCCGTGAAGATCTTTGTTCTCAAGACCTGTTGCGTTAACAAATTTGTAATCTGTTAAACCTAGTTCTTTCGCTTTTGCATTCATTTTTTCAACAAACTTAGTTTCACTGCCCGCAACGACTTCCGCAATCGCGATAGCCGCGGCATTTGCAGAATAAATTGCTGTAGCTTGATATAGTTCTTTTACTGTGTATTTCCCGTCTTTCCGAAGAGGAACGTTTGATAAGCTGTTATCTTGGGAAATCTCATACACATAGTCATCAGGCGTATAGGTTTGGTCCCATTTCACTTTACCTTCATCAATTGCTTCTAATAACAGATACTCTGTCATCATTTTTGTCATGCTGGCAATTGGCAGTCTCTGATCTGCATTTTTACTATACAAAATTTTACCTGAAGAAGCTTCGATCATAATAGCAGCTGATGCATTGACATCAATTGGATCACTGGCTGCTTTTGCTTTTGACATTGGAGCCAGACAAGTGACAGCTAGTGTTAACACAACCAATGACATCAATAACTGTTTACATTTCTTGATGTTCAATCGTACGACCTCCGTATTTCATTTTCTTCATCTATAATTAAGCCGTTAAGGACATTTTCAATGCACAACAGTATAAATTTTATCATAATCAGTATAAAAAAAATAGACAGAGTCAGAGACCCTGTCAAATGTTTTTAATTTGTAACAATTTATTATGAAATTGTATAGTTCGGAGATTCTTTTGTAATCTGTACGTCATGCGGATGGCTTTCACGAAGCCCTGCGCCAGTCATGCGGATGAACTGAGCTTCTTCTCTTAAAGCTCGGAGATCTTTGGATCCGCAATATCCCATACCAGAACGAAGTCCGCCGACTAGCTGATAAACTGTTTCTTCAACTGGTCCTTTGTAAGGTGTGCGTCCTTCAATTCCTTCAGGAACGAATTTTTTATTTTCTTCTTGGAAGTAACGATCTTTACTTCCTTTTTCCATTGCAGCAACCGATCCCATGCCGCGGTATACTTTAAATCTTCTGCCTTGGTAGATTTCAGTTTCACCAGGGCTTTCTGACGTACCTGCAAGCAAGCTTCCAAGCATAACAGCATGTCCGCCGGCTGCCAATGCTTTAGTGATATCGCCAGAGAATTTAATTCCGCCGTCTGCGATGATTGTTTTGCCGTGTTTCCTCGCTTCAGTCGCACAATCATAAATTGCTGTGATTTGCGGAACACCGACACCTGCTACCACACGTGTTGTACAAATTGAACCAGGTCCGATTCCAACTTTGACAACGTCTGCCCCAGCTTCGATAAGCGCTCTTGTCGCTTCAGCTGTTGCCACGTTTCCAGCAATAATGTTTAATTCAGGATATGTTTCACGGATCTTTGTTACTGTGTTTAATACGCCTTGAGAATGTCCGTGAGCTGTATCGATAACAATAACATCAACATTGGCTTCAACAAGCTTTTTGACGCGAGTCATTGTATCGCCAGTTACGCCAACTGCCGCACCAACGATCAGGCGACCGTGGATGTCTTTAGATGAGTTCGGGAACTCAATGACTTTTTCAATGTCTTTAATTGTGATAAGACCTTTTAATTTATTCTGGTCATCAACGAGAGGAAGCTTTTCAATTTTATGTTTCTGCAAAATCTTTTCAGCTTCATCCAGAGTCGTTCCTACAGGTGCAGTAACAAGCTCTTCTTTCGTCATGACATCGCTGATTTTCATTGAGTAGTCAGAAATAAAACGAAGATCACGGTTTGTAATAATTCCTACAAGCTTTTGGTCTTCTTCGTTATCTACAATCGGAACACCGGAAATTCTGTATTTACCCATCAAGTGCTCCGCATCAAATACTTGGTGATCAGGAGTTAAAAAGAAGGGATTTGTGATAACGCCGCGCTCAGAACGCTTTACTTTATCAACTTGTTCAGCCTGCTGTTCAATGGACATATTTTTATGAATGATGCCCAAGCCGCCCTGTCTAGCCATTGCAATTGCCATTGCTGATTCTGTTACAGTGTCCATACCTGCGCTGATGACAGGAATATTCAGCTTTAACGTTTTTGTAAGTTCTACAGATAAATCCACATCACGCGGAAGTACCTCTGACTTAGCTGGTACAAGCAGCACATCGTCAAACGTTAAGCCTTCTTTTGAAAATTTACTTTCCCACATTAGTAAATCCCCCTCTTTTCGGCAAAATATTATATGTAGATTATCAACTAGCCAAGAGCATGTCAAGGAAGCGAGAAAGAGTTGAAATATTTAGATAACGGAAAGGATTAAGAAATACATATGACATATCATGAGTGGAAAGACTTAGCGCTATTTTATTCCGTTGAATCAACCCAGAAATTTCTAGAGAAAGTGTATATCTTAAACGGTATTGACGATGCGAAAAAGAACTCTTTTAAAAACAGTGAGCGGTTTATTTATTTCTTAAAGCATGCCGAATCGTTTTATAAACAAGCCTCATATTCTCCTTTAGAAATCAAACCGATTCTTTTATTTTACGGAATGGCACAGCTTATCAAAGCATGTCTAATTACACGGGATCCTCATTATCCAAGCCATACATCAGTACTGGCACATGGCGTAACAACAAGAAAGCGAAAGAAACAGAATTATTGTTTTAGCGATGATGAAGTGAAAATACAACGGAACGGCCTATGCATACATTTCATGAAACACTTATTCGGACAATCGGATATAGTAGATGAACGGTACACCATGAAAAAATTATTAATGGCGATTCCAGAACTAAGTGATACTTTCTATTTTCAGCAGAAAGAACGTTTTATGACAAAAGTCGAGAAGGAGAAGGACAGGATTTCTGTACCAGAGGATGTTGTCATCAATTATAAAATGTCTGATTCAAGATTTGCCGAATATATGTCCCACCATTTTCAATGGTCTTTTGAAAAGAAAAATGAACACGAGCTGCTGTTTGAAATTTCATCGCAAGACATGAAGCCATGGACATCAATCAGTTTGTTGTATGACATGGGTAAGAACCAATATTATATCCCTTCTCAAAGAGAGCAATTTCTTAGACTTCCTGAAATGGCAGTTCATTATCTAATTTTGTACAACATAGGGATGATTGCGAGGTATGAAACGGAATGGTGGTATGAGTTGTTAACGCAGCATATAAGCGATGATTACGTGCTAATACAGCAGTTTTTATTAGTGACAGAAAAGAAATTTCCGACATACGCTTTACAATTTCTTCTTCAATTTTGACAAACAAAAAAACCCAGCTCAATGAGCTGGGTTTTACCTTGCTTGGCGGCGTCCTACTCTCACAGGGGGAACCCCCCGACTACCATCGGCGCTGAAGAGCTTAACTTCCGTGTTCGGTATGGGAACGG
>NZ_PHIE01000010.1:0-29101 GCF_002796895.1 Bacillus sp. SN1 | reverse complement strand
TCGGATTATGTAGCAGGAAACTTCGAAAACCCGGTAACCTATAAAAAGAATTATAAACAAGCAGATAAAGAAATTCATCTGCAGACGAATAAGGAATCAGTGCAAGTCTTAAAAGATATGAACTTCAGGTTCTCAACAGCGCAAACAACCACGCAATGGATTACGGCGCTCAGGGGATGAAAGATACACTTGGAGAATTTGCAAAACAAGATCTTGATATCGTTGGAGCAGGATACAGCTTAAGCGATGCGAAAAAGAATATTTCGTACCAGGAAGTCAATGGGGTAACGATTGCCACGCTCGGCTTTACAGATGTGTCCGGAAAAGGCTTCGCTGCTAAAAAGAATACGCCGGGCGTGCTGCCCGCAGATCCTGAAATCTTTATTCCTATGATTTCAGAAGCGAAAAAACATGCGGACATCGTCGTTGTGCAGTCACACTGGGGACAAGAGTATGACAACGATCCAAACGACCGCCAGCGCCAGCTTGCAAGAGCCATGTCTGATGCGGGAGCTGATATCATCGTCGGCCATCACCCGCACGTCTTAGAACCGATTGAAGTGTATAACGGAACCGTCATTTTCTACAGCCTCGGCAACTTTGTCTTTGACCAAGGCTGGACGAGAACGAGAGACAGTGCACTGGTTCAGTATCACCTGAAGAAAAATGGAACAGGCCACTTTGAAGTGACACCGATTGATATCCATGAAGCAACACCTGCACCAGTGAAAAAAGACAGCCTTAAACAGAAAACCATTATTCGCGAACTGACGAAAGATTCTAATTTCGCATGGAAAGTAGAAGACGGAAAATTGATGTTTGATGTTGATCATAGCGACAAACTAAAATCTAAATAATCGGAGTGATAAAGATGAAATTTGTCAAAGCCATCTGGCCGTTTGTTGCCGTAGCCATCGTGTTCATGTTTATGTCAGCTTTTAAATTCAACGATCAGCTGACAGACCAGGAAAAGCAGAAGATTGATACGGAAATGCATAAAATCCAGCAGCAGGAAGAACCGGTAAGCGCAAGTAAATAATTCAAAAAAGAGAGTGTCTGATGAGACATTCTCTTTTTATTTGCCCAGCATATTCATTCTGTAAAAATATCAAAAAGTTTCTTAACATATTCAAAAAAATACCGATGTTAAAACTGCAAAAAGAGGAGGAGATAATAAAAGTGAACACACTGGCAAACTGGAAGAAGTTTTTGCTTGTGGCGGTTATCATTTGTTTTTTGGTTCCAATTATGACAAAAGCGGAGATTGCGGAGGCTGATACATCAGCTGAATTGATCGTCAGCGAAGCAAACAAACTGCTTGGGTATCAGTATAAATACGGCGGCGAAACGCCGAAAGAGGGATTCGATCCTTCGGGATTGATTCAATATGTTTTCAGTAAGGCTGGTATTCATCTGCCGAGATCTGTGAACGACCAATATAAAGTCGGAACGGCCGTCAAGCAGGGGGACCTGAAGCCGGGCGATATATTGTTTTTCAAAAAAGAGGGAAGCAGCGGGACTGCTCCGACACACGTCGCTCTTTACATCGGAGACGGCCAAATGATTCACAGTACGTTATCAAAAGGGGTTATCATCACCAATTACACAAAAAGCAGCTATTGGAGCGGATCTTATATCGGGGCGAGACGAATCGCGGCCGATCCGGCCACGGCTGATGTTCCTGTCGTTCAGGAGGCCGAAAAATATATCGGCATTCCATATGTGTTTGGCGGAAGCACACCGTCAGAAGGCTTTGATTGCTCAGGGCTCGTGCAATATGTGTTTCAACAGGCACTCGCCATATATCTGCCGCGATCAGCCGAACAGCAGTGGGCAGTGGGTGAGAAGGTGGCGCCTCAGAACATAAAGCCTGGTGATGTTGTCTATTTCAGCAATACGTACAAAACGGGAATTTCACATGCAGGCATTTATGCTGGCGGAGGAAGATTTATTCAGGCAAGCCGTTCAGAAAAAGTAACCATTTCCTACTTGTCGGAGGATTACTGGAAATCGAAGATGACAGGCATTCGCCGATTTGACAACCTGACAATTCCAAAAGAAAATCCGATCGTTTCCGAAGCTACGCTTTATATCGGAGAAGTTCCTTACAAAAAAGGCGGAGCGTCTCCAGAGACTGGGTTTGATACAGCTGGTTTTGTCCAGTATGTGTACCAGAAAGCAGCGGGTATTTCCCTGCCTCGATACGCAACAAGCCAGTACAAAGCCGGAACTAAGATTGAGAAGGCGGACCTGAAGCCGGGAGACATTGTGTTCTTCCAATCAACAAGCTTAAATCCCGCCATCTATATTGGAAACGGACAAGCTGTTCATGTCACATTATCAAACGGTGTGACCATCACTAATATGAACACAAGCACGTATTGGAAAGATAAATATGCGGGAAGTGTACGGGTGCAATAAAAGACAAAGACTCCAGAATCTCTGGAGTCTTCAGCGTGTCGACAAACCCTCGCATTCGTTGTCAAGTCTGCGCGTCGGTGCTCACGAATTAGAACATTCGCTCCGCTCCAATGCTCACCTTTCCTAGACTTCAAGGGTTTTCAATCACGCTGAAAAAATGACAAAATCCTAAAACTAAAACCGTTTTAGGATTTTGTCAACAATTTGAGGACTCCAGAATCTCTGGAGTCTTTTCTTTATGCATATTGGCCGGAAAGAAGCTGGTCAATAAAGTAAGCCACACCATTTTCGTCATTGCTCTTTGTGACAAAGGTGCTTTTTTCTTTTAATTCATCGATTGCATTTTCCATGGCGATACGGTGTCCTGCGACTTCAAACATGGACAAATCGTTCGGACTGTCGCCGATCGCATAAATATCCTGTGTTTCAATTCCGTATATTTCAGCCAGCTCTGTCAGTGCGCGTCCTTTACCTGAAGAGGCCGGCAGGATTTCGATAATATGTTTTCCGGAAGAGGTTTGTGCCAGTTTTTTATGATGCTTCAGCTCTTCCTTCGCTTGTTTCAGCTTGTCCATGTCAAAGGAGAAGCAAAGCAGCTTATAAATGTTTTCGCTGCCGTCAAAAACCGATTCGATATGAGGGATCGGTTTAATGCCGAACTGCTTGAACTGAGTCATGGCTCCTTGCCACAATTCATCCGTCTTTTCGTTTGGATTCGCGCTCTTTAGAATATCAAGCTCCGCATGCAGCTTAGCTTCGCCGTCAAAAGGAGAAAGCAGATGGTCATCTGTATATACCTCAAAGTAAATATTTTTTGAGAGTAAGTAATCAGCGATCGCTTTACCGGCCTCCTGATCCATTAATGTCCGGCTGATCAAACGGTAACCCGTGTCGTGGATCGTTCCGCCATTTGCCGCAATGATCGGGATGTCCAAGTCATCCAGCAGCGCTTTTACATCAAATGTTGCTCTTCCCGTGCAAATGGTGACGAGGATGCCGGCATCAACGGCCCGTTTGATAGCCGTTCTGTTTTCAGCAGAAATGACGCTTTCTTTATTCAGTAATGTACCGTCTAAATCAATCGCAATTAATTTCATATGTAGGGGGAACCTCCTTAAAAATGAAGCTGCTTCGTGTAGTATGTTCAGCTTTCCTTAGAAACATAAACCATATAAATCAAGGCTAAACGTTACTTTGATAATTTTCAACAAGGAAATATGTAAAAACGGGATGGCGTAATTGCCATCCCGTTCATTATACACCTAAATCGTTTTGCAGCTCTTCTTTGATTTCCTGCAGTTTTGTATCGTTTAACTTGAAATAGTAAACACCGGCAGGTTCATAGTCATAACCCGTCAGTTGAATAGACTCAACTGATTTCAATGAAGTGATGAACGGGAACAGGCCGATGGCATCTTTAAGAGATAAGTTCATTTTCAGATTTTGTCCCATCGTATCCACAATATCATCATAAGCCGGAATTGAGCTAAGTGATTTTGATTTATCAATAATGGCGCTCAGCACTTCCATTTGTCTTTGTCCGCGTAAAAGGTCACTGTCCGCTTTACGTGTTCTCACGTAAGCAAGCGCTTCTTCTCCGTCAAGCGTATGTGTTCCTTTTTGAAGAACCACTTTTCCTTTTGTATCTTTTTTGATTTGCTGAATGACTTTATCGCTTTTTACCGTTACTTTGACGCCGTTCAGTTCATTTACGACGTCTTCAAAAGCTGTGAAATTGCTTTCTACGACATAATCGACTGGAATATCCAGCATTTCCTCAACTGTTTTCACAGTGAGGTCAACGCCGCCGTAGGCATGAGCGTGTGTAAATTTATCGTAGCCGTGGCCTGGGATGTTGACATAGGCGTCACGCGGAATGCTCAGCATTTTGGCTGTTTTTTCTTTCCGGTTAAATGTAACCAGCACATTCGCGTCACTTCTTGCCTGATCGACACTCTCGCCGTTTTCCTCTCTGGCATCAATTCCTAAGAGCAATACAGAGAAAGAATCTTTTCCGGGATCAAATTCTTTAATCCGTTTTACTGATTGTTCTCCGCGTGCAAGGCTGACGTGAGCTTCTTTAGAAGCATTATTCAGCTTTACATAGGCATAGGCGCCGACAGAGCCTGCCGCAATGACAAGAAAAGCCATCAAACCGGCAACGATTTTCACCCATTTTCTAAGTCGTCTCTTTTTCTTTCTGCGCTGTGATCGTTCCTCCATATCAATACCTCTCGTTCCTTTAATATTTGAAGCGTACCATTCATTTTGCCATAGGGCAACTCATCGAAAGACATTTTTCGATAAAAATTCCTATATTTATAAGTTCTTGTTCTTGAAAATTGAAATTTATAATGTGCTGAATCACCTTATATTGGACGCCGCAAGAGGCAAAATGTTTCAGCCCTATTGAAAAAAATGCAAGTAAATGATTGGAAACTTATGATCTGCAAGAATGAAAAGGTTTAATGGCCGGAAAAAGAGGCTAAAAGATTTCTAAAAAACGCCACAGACACAGAATGATTGCAGCTGATGGAGAAAGGGAGTCATTTTTATGAAAAAGCAGTCTAATATATGGCTTTATTTTTTCGGCGCTCTTGGAGGCGCGTTATACGGCTATGATACCGGAGTGATTTCCGGAGCTATTTTATTTATGAAAAAGGATTTAGGCTTGAACGCCTTTACGGAAGGACTTGTTGTCAGCTCCTTATTGGTTGGGGCGATATTAGGCTCAGGAGCGGCTGGCAAGCTGACTGACCGTTTCGGCAGAAAAAAAGCGATTATGGCGGCCGCGCTGCTGTTTTGTATAGGAGGTCTGGGTGTGGCGCTCGCCCCGAATACGGGAGTCATGGTGCTGTTTCGCATCATTTTGGGACTTGCAGTCGGAACATCGACGACCATCGTACCGCTCTATTTATCTGAACTGGCGCCAAAACAAAAACGCGGGGCGCTGTCATCCCTGAATCAGCTGATGATCACGGTCGGCATCCTTCTTTCTTACATTGTCAATTACATATTTGCTGATGCCGAAGCGTGGCGCTGGATGCTTGGATTGGCTGCTGTGCCGTCGCTGCTCTTGCTCATTGGCATTTTGTTTATGCCGGAGAGCCCGCGCTGGCTGTTCACGAACGGCGAAGAGGGCAAAGCGAAGAAGATTCTTGAAAAATTGCGTGGCACAAAAGATATTGATCAGGAAATACATGATATTCAAGAAGCGGAAAAGCAGGATGAAGGCGGCCTGAAGGAGCTGTTCGATCCTTGGGTGCGTCCCGCGCTGATTGCCGGCTTGGGACTGGCGTTTCTGCAGCAATTTATCGGAACGAATACGATCATCTATTATGCGCCAAAGACCTTTACAAACGTCGGATTCGGAAACTCCGCTTCGATTTTAGGAACGGTCGGAATCGGCACAGTCAATGTTCTCATGACATTAGTAGCGATAAAAATCATAGACAAGATCGGGAGAAAGCCGCTATTGTTATTCGGGAATGCCGGGATGGTGATCAGCTTGATCGTTCTCGCACTGGTGAATCTCTTTTTCGATAACACCCCGGCTGCCTCATGGACGACAGTCATTTGTTTAGGCGTGTTTATCGTTGTTTTTGCGGTTAGCTGGGGCCCGGTTGTCTGGGTGATGCTTCCTGAATTATTCCCGCTCCATGTCAGAGGAATCGGAACCGGGGTATCCACCTTGATGCTGCACGTTGGGACACTGATTGTTTCATTAACCTATCCAATATTAATGGAAGCGATCGGCATCAGTTATTTATTCCTGATTTATGCCGCGATCGGTATCATGGCGTTCTTATTTGTCCGGTTTAAAGTGACAGAGACGAAGGGAAAAAGCCTTGAAGAAATTGAGCAGGATTTAAGGGACAAAAACGGACAGGGAGGATCGGCTGGAAAACAGCAGACTGTCGGAACATAAAAAAGGGTGCGCGATCATGCGCACCCTTTTGATTGCTTACTTTCCGACTGTGCCGAAGTTAATGATTTTGAAAGAAATATCGTATTTAAAATCAGCCTCAGAAAATATTTCATCCCAATGTCCTTTTACTTTATTCCAGTATTCTGGGTATTGAATTCGGATGTAGTCGGATAAAAAGACCGGATCGGTTTTATACTCATGCTGCAGTTTATCCATAATCTTCTTTACATCGCCTTCAAGCTTTTTCTCAAAAATGTTCTCAAGCCTGTGCAAATAGCTTTTACTAAAGGAGTTTTCATTCGGATTTTGGTCTTCTGTCAGGATACCCTTTGTTTTGACAGAAATCTGAAAGACAGGCTTTCCGTTTTCAATGGCCGGCTTGATTTTAGATTTCGACCTTTTAATCTCAAACGTAATCGGATGTCCTTTATCTGTCGTCGGCATGACGCCGCCTTGGATCGTCCCCATGACCCATGTCAGTGTCTGGGTTTCATCAGCTGAAAGAAAGCCAACGAGTTTATTACTGCCGCTTTTGATAATGCCTGCCCCATCATATTTTGCTTTTCCCTTTTGGTTTTTCACGGCTTGAATGAGAAAACTGTAGCCATTTTGGCAATAGATAGAAGCCCTGCCGATGCGCAGCGGCAGCATAATCTTCCCGTTATACCCGCTGTTATTGGTTAGATCAATCAGCTTTTCGGAAGGCATCGGCAGCTGCTGCTTCGGACTTCCTTTCATAAAAATATCTCCGGCTTTCCCTCTGGCTGCCATCAAAAAGCTGCTGCGCCGCAGTTCATCATCCCGGATAAAATGGTTGAAAACCTGATCTACGTTTTGATTCCTCATGAGTGTTTCTCCCAGAAGAATGACTTTTAAATGGTCGCTATAGATAGGAGGGTCTTTAATGGATACATCACTGACTGCTTCTAGAATGGTTTTCCCGTGGGATGTCACATTGACAAATTCGGGTTTTCCGGATGCTTGGCTGTCTTCACTTTGGGGAAGAAGGTTTTGATACGTTAATTTATACTGATGGTCATCAGTTTCATCGATAGCAAGCCCTCTGGCGAAAGACAGTTTTTCAATATTTTTGACATCCCAGCATCCGCTGAGCATCTGCAGCATCAGAACCATTGCTGCAAGCTTCATCATT
Source organism: Bacillus sp. SN1 (assembly GCF_002796895.1). Taxonomy (NCBI): domain Bacteria; kingdom Bacillati; phylum Bacillota; class Bacilli; order Caryophanales; family Bacillaceae; genus Bacillus; species Bacillus sp. SN1. The sequence continues at coordinate 21,599 of NZ_PHIE01000010.1, read as the reverse complement.
GTCTTCATTGCAGCTGATCCCTCCCCAGTTTTTTCTGTACCCAGCTTAAAAACCAGATAAGAAATGGTATTGCAAGGACACCTAGAAACACATATCCGAGAAGTGTACCGTAATAAAACACGGCATTAAGATCTTCAGGAAACATTGATAGGAAAAATGTAACAGCCAGCAGTGCAGCAAGCAGCCACGGATTGTTTTTATTTTTCAGGTGAAAGATATCTGTTAATCCAATATGCGCCCCCTTAAAGGAGCCGAGCATACATGCAAATTGCTGGGCTGTCCAGGTTAGCTGTAAAAACAGGTCAAATCGTTCAATAAAAATCCCTGGGATTTCTAATGCGTGAATGAGTGAAATGGTCGGCCACGTCACTGTTTTTGTCTCAGCCACACTCATACAGCCAATGACGATAAACAAAGTAATGCTATAGAAAACAGTCGAGGTTGCAATGCCCAAAGCGACAGCTTTTTTTACCTGCTTTGGATCTTTCATAAAGGGAACGAGATAAAAAATAATTTCAAATCCTGAAAAATATAAAAGGGTTTTAGGAAATAAATGAAAAAAACTTTGATAACCGTTTTCAAATACGGGCCGGATAAAATCTAATTGAAATAAACGAAAGCTGAACATCAGAAGCATAAGGAAAATAATAATAGTGACAGGAAAGATATACGCATATACCTTCGCAATGGGGTAAACGCCCCCGGCCACATGATAGATGGCAACCGCTAGAAAAATAATCACGACAACCGCCATCGGCGTGTTTTTTAAAAGAAAGAATCCGACAACCTCACCCAAAACCCGCGTTTGAAAGCATACGACACCGATAAAATAAAGGGAAATAAATAAATTTAAAAAGAAACCGATAAATTTTCCAGCTGCAATACTGTTGAGCTCAAAAATCGTTTTCCTTCTGTTCCGTTGAAGAAAAGGCAAAAAAAGCAGAGCAAAAATAATAAAAATAACACCCTGCAGCAGGATCATGATCCATCCGCTCGGACTGTCGGTTTCAGCGGCTGAACGGGGAAGGGTTAAGACACCGGCACCGATCATTGTACTGCTTACCATAATAAGCGTCTGCATAAATGTAAGCTTGTCCTCTGATTGCATCATAGCTATCACCTTTGTCTGATTTTATCTTTTGTGTCTTTACGGGTAGGCCTTCTTTTTAAAAATAGGGTAGGGATGCGAATCACAGTGTCCTTTAAATCTTGTCCGGGCTGTGCCATTATCGGAATAATGTAATCCTGGCCAAAGCTTTTCAGTCGCATCAAGTGGCCGATCACAAACAAAAAGACCATGATGACGCCATACATGCCAAGCATTGCAGCACTTATCATACCCGCAATGCGAATAATCCGCAGCGGAAAGTTATAGGCGTATGAAGGAACGGTAAAGGATGCCAATGCGGTAATGGATACCACAATGACCATCAGCGCGCTGACGATTTGCGCCTGTACGGCTGCCTGTCCAATGACAACGCCTCCAATAAGTCCAATCGTTTGTCCGATCGGCTTTGGCAGCCTTAAACCGGCTTCCCTGATCAGTTCTATCGTAAATATCATAATAAAGGCTTCGACAAAAGGCGGAAAAGGCACATTCAGTCTGCTGCCTGCAATCGAAATGGCCATTCTCGTCGGCAAAAGCCCCGTGTGGAAGGAAACGAGAGAAATATATAAGCCGGGCAAATAAATGGTAATCAGGATGCTCGAATAACGAAGCAAACGAATAAGTGACATTGTAATCCAGCGTTGGCTGTAATCATCCGGTGAATGAATAAATTCATCAACCGTTGCCGGTACAATGAGAGCAAACGGGGTGCCGTCCACCAAAATGGAAACCCTGCCTTCTAACAAAGAGCTTTCTACACGATCTGGACGTTCGGTGCTTAAGATCGTCGGAAAGATCGAAAAAGGTTCATCCTCAATGAGCTGTTCAAGTGTGCCTGATTCCGGCAAATCATCTGTCGTGATGGACTTCAGCCGTTTAAACACTTCTTTTACGACATAATCAGGGGCAATATCCTGAATATATGCGACAGCTATCTTTTTTTTTGTCCTTTTGCCTATCGTCATTTCTTTTATGACGAGATTAGGGTCACTCGTCCGTTCTCGTAAAAGCGCTGTGTTTGTCCGCAGTTTTTCAATAAAGCCAATCTTCGGACCGCGTTCCACGATTTCAGAGGAAGGTTCTTCAAGGTTGCGCGTCATTAATGTTTTCGTATCAAATGCCAGGCCCGCGCTGTAACCATCAGCCAGCAAAATGGTATGTCCGGAAAAAATGAGCTGCTGGATTTCTTTTATTGTAGAGATCACACTGTGATGATAGCCGAAAAAGAAAGCTGATAAATCTTCAATCATGCCTTCCTTTTGGGCTAATGATTCTTTTTGTAATGGAGAGATGACGTATTGCGCCAGAAGTTTATTTTCTGTCAAACCGTCAATATACAGTAGGCACGCCTTCTGTCTGCTGTCTCCGAAAGAAAACGTATAAAACATGATATCGTCGTTTTGCCCTAATTTTTTTTTCAATGTTTCTACATTGCGCTGGAGATCAGAGTCGATTTGCATAGTTTCTCTCCCCTTTATAAAACATATTGACGGTTTTTCTTAATTTGTATCAAAAAAGGAGAATTATTCTTTATGAGGAAAAGGTTGAAACAAACCTTCTTTTGAAAGTGATATAATAAAAAGGAAGCGTTTTCTCAAAAGGGGTCATTGATACATAATGCTTTGTACATATGTTGTCATAGGAAAAAGACAGCTTATACGGGCGTTTGTAAGGGGGGCGCACCGGGAAAATAATGATCAGCTATTTACAGGGGAGGGGTACGGATCATGACGCAATCACCGATTTTTCTAACGCCTGTGTTTAAAGAAAAAATCTGGGGCGGCACCGCTTTACGAGATAGATTTGGATACGGCATTCCTTCAGAAAGAACGGGGGAATGCTGGGCCATTTCCGCTCATCCAAAAGGACCGAGCACCGTAGCGAATGGCCCGTATAAAGGGAAGACACTGACTGAGCTTTGGGATGAGCATCGGGAAGTATTCGGCGGCGTGGAGGGGGAGCGATTTCCACTTCTGACAAAGCTGCTGGACGTGAAGGAAGACATGTCGATTAAAGTTCACCCTGATGATTATTATGCTGGAGAAAATGAAGAGGGAGAACTCGGCAAGACGGAATGCTGGTACATTATCGACTGTAAGGAAAACGCGGAAATCATTTACGGACATACGGCCCGCTCAAAAACCGAACTTGTCACAATGATCAATAGCGGTGACTGGGAAGGCCTGCTGCGAAGAATCAAAATTAAACCGGGTGATTTCTATTATGTGCCGAGCGGTACGCTGCACGCCTTGTGTAAAGGGGCACTTGTTTTAGAAACACAGCAAAATTCAGATGCCACATACCGGGTGTACGACTATGACCGGCTTGATAACAACGGAAGGCCGAGAGAGCTTCATTTTGCCAAAGCGGTCAATGCGGCAACGGTTCCCCATGTGGACGGGTATATAGATGAATCGACCGAATCCAGAAAAGGAATAACCATTAAAACGTTTGTCCAAGGGGAATATTTTTCGGTATATAAATGGGACATAAATGGTGAGGCCGAGCTATCTCAGGATGAATCCTTCCTGCTTTGCAGCGTGATAGAAGGAAGCGGTTTGCTGATCTATGAAGACGAAACATGTCCGCTCAATAAAGGCGATCACTTTATTTTGCCCGCTCAAATGCCCGATTTTACGATTAAAGGAACTTGTACACTTATCGTGTCTCATATTTAAACTTAATCTCACTTCGAGATTAAGTTTTTTTTATTAAAAAATGGAAGTGATTCACCTATAAATGAAGCATAAGCGTGCCGATAAATAAACTAGTTTTATATACTCATTGAATAAGAAAGAGGAGAAGGAATGAAAAAGAGATTAATCGCACCTATGCTTCTGTCCGCCGCGTCCCTTGCCTTTTTTGCCATATCCGGTTCTGCACAGGCTGCAGCGTATACGGACTACTCGATATATAAGGTAGAGCCGGCTAAAACGTTCAGTACAGAAAGCCAAGCCTCGCAGGCTGTTGCCAAACTGAAAAAAGACACCGGCTGGGATGCTTCCTATCAGGCTTCGAGCACAACAACGACCTACCAAATTTCCGCTGCAGGCATACAAAGCGAAGCAGAAGCGAAAGCAATACTGAGTGGGCTCAACAAACAGACAGCGATTACAGGCACGTCAAGTCCTGTCGGTAGCAAACAGCCGTATGTCACCATCACCTCAGGTGCCATTTCCGGAGAAAAACAGGCAAACACTTTGCTGACCAAGCTTAAACAGGAGACGGGAGTGGCTGGCGCTGTAAAAGCTTCAGGAACAGCTCAGTCTTATGTGAACGTCACGACATCAGAAATCGCTGATGAGACAAAAGTCAAGGCGCTTATACAGAGCCTGGCTAAGCAAACAGGGATTAAAAGCTCATATCAGCCAATCACACACACGGTTTCTGTCACAGCCATTCAGTCAGGCACAATCGTGGGAGACAGCAAAGCTGAGCAGATCAAAAGCGCATTCCAAAAGGAATCAGGGCTGAAGGCATCATTAAAAGCAACGGTGAAAGGACAAGCCTATTATACTTTTACAACAGCCGCCATTTTAGGTGAAGCGAATGCCAAAAACCTATTAAATCAGCTGAAACAGAGCACTGGTATTACAGGAAGCTACAAGTCAATCAATCAAAAAGCAACTGCTGAGTCATACAATGTCCAATCAGCTTATTTCAAAGGGCTGAATACAGTGAAGGACGCCATCAGCCAAATCAAGAAAAACACCGGTGTATCCGGCAGTTATCAAAAGGTTGGCAAAAGCACATCATATACCGTGAATATGAAGGGTTTAACAAAACAGCAGCTGCAAAAAGTAGACACTTTCTTTAAAAAGAAAAAGTGGCATTACACGTCATCCAGCGTCAAAAAAACGACAACGTCTGCAGCCTATCAAATTACGACGGCAAAGATTTTAGGAGAGCAGCAAGCAAACAAAGCCGCAGCCTTCTTTGCTCAGAAAAAAGTAAAGGCAACGAAAACAGCAGCTGGAACAACAGCAGAAAATCAATATCAGCTCATCTCAGAAGAAACATCAGATCAAGCAAAAGTTACAAAGGGCTTGAACGTATTAAAGAAAAATCAGCTCAGTGCATCTGCAAAATCAGTCAAAAAACAATTAGCTAACACGTTTAAAATAACAACTGAATCTCTGCTTGATACAACGAAAGTCAATCAGGCACTTACGTTTTTCAAATCGAATCACATATCAGCAGCAAGCCAGAAAACCGGTCAGACAGCAGCGAGCAGCTATAAAATCATGACTGAAGCCATCATCAGCCAAAAAGATATTGACCGCGTTTTAGCATTTTTCAAACAAAACAATGCCGCCGGCACAACAGCAAAAACAGGCGAAACGGCATATACACAATACAAAATCGTGACAGCTCAGCTCAGCAGCAAAACAGCATTGAACAACGGGTTAACCTATCTAAAAGCGCAAAGTGTAAGCCCGAGCTACACAACCAAAACCAATACGCTTTATAAAGTCAGCCTAAACGAACAGTTCACAGGCAATGACGCAGCTGCTACGGCATCATCGAAGCTAAAACAATTATACGGGTGGGCATCATCTATCGTGAAAATCAAAAACGGCCCGCAAATCATGAAAACAAATTACAATCTCTCACTTCGTGATATGGTCCAAAAACAAATGACAGTAAGCCCGCAAACAGACGGGGCGGCTTACGTATCGCTCACTTATATTAATACAGCAACTTCAACCGTTACGGCTGATGTATTAAATATCCGGTCTACACCGGCAGTCAGCCCGACGAACGTGATTGGCCAATTTAAAAAGGGCGATAAGGTGAAAATCATCGGCCAGACAAACGGCTGGGCCAAAATCAATTTGGGCTGGCGAAACGCAAGCAGTGATGAAGTGGTTCAATACGTGGATCCGAATAACTTTTCCAGAGACAGCAAATACTACTTCCAATTTCTCAAACTGTCACAGACAGCCGGCCTCAGTGTCACTGAAGTCAATCAAAAAGTGCTTGCCAGCAAAGGTATCCTGACAGGGAAAGCAAAGGCGTTCATAGATGCCGCCAATAAATACGGCATCAACGAGCTGTATTTAATTTCACACGCTCTCCTTGAAACAGGCAACGGAACATCCGATTTAGCCAATGGCTTAACCTATAACGGAAAAACCGTATATAACATGTACGGAATTGGCGCATACGACAGCAACCCGAATTACTATGGCGCCAAATATGCGTACGAGCAAGGCTGGTTCACACCAGATGCGGCCATCATCGGCGGAGCCAAATTCATAGGCTCATCGTATATACACAACACAGCCTACAATCAGGACACACTGTACAAAATGAGATGGTCAGCCACAGCAACACACCAATATGCAACAGACATCGGCTGGGCGTACAAACAAGTAAACCGCATGTACAGCCTGTATTCATTGCTGGACGGTTATACGCTTTACTTTGATGTTCCGGAATATCAATAAAAACTTAGAAAGTTGATATATTCATATAATATTTTATGTGTTGTTAATTAATAAAGGGGAAAGGCTAGAGCTATTTAATAGCTCTAGCCTTTTTGTATATCAGATCTCAATTTTGTCTGCAACAATCATAAAAATACTCATTCTTGAAGCATTTGAGATGACAGCATCATCAGGTCTGACTTTTGTACTCCCTTTCATAAAACCTATTTCAAGTACATTTGATTTTTCTCCGCCCGCAAAATACCAGGATCCCATACGGATATCCTTTTGTTTTAAGCGGAAATCTCCTTCTATCGATTGATGCAGTAAACTAATATAGCGTTCATTTAAAGTAACTTGTAAGTTTCCCTCTGCGTTGATAGTAATATTTCGAACTAAATTTGATGTATAAGATGGTAAATAACCTGAAGTCGGGACCATCCATTTTTTGTTTTGAGCATTATACTCTAAAATGAAGGTTTGAATAAATGGTTGAAATCTTTCCGGAGGTGTATCTTGGTGCCCCACCGTTTTTAATAAAGGGGAACGAAGCATTGGTACATGATTCATAAAGTTTTCATAGGAATGGTATGCATAAATTCTACTTATACGATTTCCTTCTTTTCCACTTGTAATTCCCACCATTAATGATTTTGCCCCTGTTTCAGGATTAGTGTACATACAAATCCCTTCTGGCTCACGGAAGTTATTCTCATATCTAGTGGACAAGTCTTTGCCAACAGTAATTTCTTTTTGCAACACTATTTTATTAGTCGAGTCGAATACAGTAATGAGATTAGGATAGCTTTTGCTGTTTGTATCTCCTGTATACCAATATACATAACCGTCATCTAAAAAGAAACCTTGTAAATAATGCAGTTCGTTAGGAATATTAATAGTATAAAGAGGATTGTTTTTATTTGCTATTGCATCGTCCAGGTCAAAGATTGTCACCCACTGTTTATTACTCTTTGTATCGTACTGTCTAAGTGCCAACTGTCTATTCTTCATATCAAGAGCAGGTGTAACCCTATGATTTAAAGGGAGATTCGAGAATCGCTGAAGTTCTTTAGAATTTTCATCTAAAGTCGCCCCTGCTTTATATGGGAAACAAACTAAATCACTTTTCTCTGTTTCATTTGGTCTATCGTATAGTGACCAAATATAAATGGTACCATTACGGTTTTCAATGCCTATATTTGTTCCGTGACCTCCATGTTTGAGCAGCATGCTGTCTAATTGTAACCCTTCAAAAGATAGACGAGTTATACGATAGCTCTGGGTGTTGTCTTTTCCCATTCCAGTTGCCACTTGAGTTGTATAAATTTGATGGTTTTTCTCATCGAAATTGAATGATTGAAGTACGGTTTTATCCGCTACACGAAGTTCAGTAAATAATTTTGGAGTGATGTTGGTGAAATCAAACAGTTCTTTTTTTCTCATAAATTTACCACCTCTATTATTATTTGCTGCCATAAGCAACTAATTCCATTAAACCAAACATACGTTCGGTAGTCAAGGAAAAAAAGAACACTTGTTCCGATTCGGGCAAGTGTTAACAATTACTTTATTAAATTTTCTACAAAATGCAATAAATTTTTGCTTGAATTTCCTTCGGAATACTTATTCCACTTATCGGAAAAATCTTTTATTTTGGAATTATTAAATGGGGTTTGTATTTCATTTATTAATGATTTACTATCATAACAAGCTCTTCCAGGTATTATAGAAAGATAATTATCAACCAATCCCCGCTTCTCTTGATAAAGTTGTAAATCATAAGTATAGAAAAGAATGGGTTTATTTAAAATCGAAAATTCAAAGGGAACAGAAGAATAGTCAGTGACTAAAATGTCTGCAGCTATAAGTAAATCATATAGGGCATAATTAGAAACATCTTTGATATAATCACTAGAATATTTGATAGCTATATTGTTTTGTATTGCGGGATGCAGTTTAACAAATAAAACATATTCTTCTTTTAATTGATGAATTAATTGTTTTTCCGTAAATGGCAATTGAATTGAGTGCATATCATAATCCCTAAACGTCGGTGCATAAAGGATTATTTTTTTGCTTTTTAATTTTAGATTATCTGTTTTTATCTTTTTACTTTCCTGGTAATAAGGGTCTGTTAAAGGTACGCCTATTTTTAACAGTTGATGATCCTTTATTCCGAATGATTTCTTGAAGATATTGGCCATTTCATCTGAGCCAACAGTTAAATAATCAAACGAGCTGTATACTTTTTTGAACCTTTTAATATCAGTTTTTGCACGTTGTTTGTTTGTGATATCTTCCAAACCGAATTTTTTAAGTGATCCATTTGCGTGCCATACTTGAATACATTTGGTTTTCTTTCGATCGTTTAACACACTTGTTAATAGAAAGTAATTATCTGTTATGACGACTTTGCTGTTAAACATTAGGTATACAGCTTTAATGAGATGAATTGGATTCTTTTCTTTTAATAAATACGCATCTACATTGGTGAACCTCTGAGCAATAGAAGATGCCTGCTGAGTATACAGAATGTTAAGGTTATATGGGTATTGACCTTGTTCATATTCCTCCAAAATCGCTTTTGCATTTGCTTCAAATGAGATAAGGAGGGTCACATTATTTTCAGGTTTCACCCATTGCAGAAAAAAGGCGATTGCCGATAAAAAATACAAATAGCAATTCGCCAGTAATGATCTTATTTTCATTTTTATCAATCCACTTATATAAAAATTTTCGTTTTATATCTGTTTTGTGTGATCTTTTTCAGGCTTTGGATAAAAAGTTTTTTTGTTTTTTTCTTCTTTTAAAACTGCTAAAGCATATTTTGGTATGCTAAGCATTCTTTTCCATCGCCATGGATTCGAGATTAAACGATAAAACCATTCTAAATTTAAACGTATCATCCAGGAAGGGGCCCTTTTGACATTGCCGCTAAATACATCAAAGCTTCCTCCCAGACCTATAGATACAGCTTTAGGGAACAAGTGTCTGTAGTTATGAATGAATTTCTCTTGATGAGGATACCCTAATGCTACGAATACCATATCTGGGTTTGCTTTTGCAATTCGTTTTGCGACTGTAGCGCGATCTTGGACATAACCGTCTGAATAACCTGCAATTTGAATGTTGGGGTATTCAGAAGAAATTTTGGATACAACATCTTTTATAACATCTTTCTTCGCACCGTACAGAAATATACGTTTTTTCTTTTTGTCAGCTATACCTAGAAGTTCTTTAAAAACATCATACCCTGCTATTCGGGACTGAAGCCTGTTGTTAGTCAAACGTGACATCATGACTACACCGATGCCATCAGGCAAAATGAAGTTTGAAGAAGATAGTACATCAAAGTAGTTCTGATCTCTAATGGCTGCAAATGCAATTTCAGGATTGACAGTGGAAATGACAGCACCGATCTTCTGATCAATATAATGTTTTTCTAGGTAATTGATGAACGATGTTAAGTTGCTGTTAACATAAGGAATATGATGAATAGTCTCTGTTTGCATGTCTGGCTCCTCCTTCCTTATAAGAATCTATTTATATAGTTAAAAAGAGTGTTTAAAAAACAAAATCGGTCTAACTTATATTTTAACATAAATCTTCAACAAAGGCTTAACATTATCTTTACATTAAATTTAAATATGTTTCCAATTTTACAATTGAATGAACGAATGAATAACAATCCTTGATGTTAAGGGAGTTTTATTGGAGTTACATATTTTGGAATGTTTTTCTCCGCGTGAGTACTTAACCTTTTTTAGGCGGTATGCTATAATTAATGATCAGTGAAGACATACGAGAAATATGTCGATATAAGGAATACAATTGTAAGAATTGCAGGGCTCTTAGAATTCAATCGCTAACGACAGTAGTGTTTTTAATAGTGTTTAACATTAGGAAGGAGCGTTACTTTAAATGAAGAAAGTCATCACATATGGAACTTTTGATTTATTGCATTGGGGTCACATTAAATTGCTTGAGCGTGCAAAGCAGCTTGGTGATTATTTAGTTGTTGCTATTTCAACAGATGAATTCAACTTACAAAAGCAAAAAAAGGCTTATCACAGCTATGAGCACCGTAAGTTAATTTTAGAAACGATTCGATATGTGGATGAAGTAATTCCTGAAAAAAATTGGGAGCAAAAAAAGCAAGATATTATTGATCATAATATTGATGTTTTTGTTATGGGGGATGACTGGGAAGGTAAATTCGACTTTCTCAAAGATCAGTGTGAGGTTGTTTACCTTCCGAGAACTGAAGGCATCTCTACAACAAAGATCAAAGAGGAAATCGCTGGTTTATAATTTAGGATCCTGATATCATTGGCTTAATATCTAATAAAAGTACTTCTTATTGAAATAAGAAGTACTTTTTGATGCTTACATTGGTTTTTGTGGCTAATGTTTACGGGTAGATATAAAACTCAATGATCATATATTCTAGATGCCGAAAGGGAGTAAGAAATTGTCTTTACATGCGGTGAGTGAATCTAATATAAAACAAATTCCTGACATGAATTATTATTTTATCTCTGGTGGTCTGCCAAGTAATTATGGCGGTCTGACGAAATCATTATTATTGCGTTCTAAATTATTTGGAGAAGAGTGTAACCAAAATACATTTTTCTTAACGTTTCGTTTTGATCTAGAGTTGTCTTCTAAGATTGACGAATTGTACAACAACGCTAAGATTGATAAAAAATTCACGAGTGTTATTAATCTATTCGATGATTTTTTAAGTGAAAAAACAAATGGGAAAAGATTATACGACGAAAGGATAGGTCTTGACCAGATAAAAAAGCAAGCTGACATGGGGAAGTTTGCAAAAACTGTATCAAGATTGTTTGGTAATAAGAACAATGAAATTTCTGTAGTTTACTATGGAGATGAGAAGACGATCCGTTATGTCGATTATTGGAACGATAAAAACCAGCTCATAAAGAGAGAGGAATATACGAAGAACGGTAATTTAGTTCTTATTACTCATTTTGATGTGCAACTAAACAAAATGTATCTGCAGGAATATATTAATGAAAAAAATCAAGTATATTTAGACAAACTCTATGTATGGAACAATGAAGCAAAAGATGTTCAATTATCTCATATTATTTGGTACTCCCTTGAGGGTGAGATAAAAGTAAAAGATGAATCGGAACTGCGTCAATATTGGATAGAACATCTGCAAAACGAAAATGATAAACCTAAGTTGTTTTTAGTAGACAGCAGGCCGCAAGACAAACATGTTTTCAAAGTGAAAAAATCCCCTTCTTCGTATTATGGAGCAATCATTCATAACAAACATTACGGTAACAACAAATATCAGATTAAGGGCCGCTATAAAGAAGTTTTTAGTCAGATGTATAATTTGGATGCTGTCTTTTTTATAACTGAGGAACAGTTAGAAGATTTTAAATTAATTTCAGGGGAACAAGAGACGTTTTTCTTTACTCCGCATACAATTGATAAGCCGCTTAATCCCGATGTATTGAATGTGCCAAGTGAAAAATACAAAGCTGTAATAATTTCAAGACTTGCATCTATGAAGAATCTAATACATGCAGTAAAAGCTTTTAGCTTAGTCGTGAAAGAAATTCCTGAAGCAAAACTTGATATATTCGGATCAGGTGAAGATTTTGAAAAAATAAAAAAAGAGATTGAAGATACCAAACTGAAGAATAATGTCTTTTTGAAAGGTTATACAGATAACCCTGACTCAGAGTTTCAAAAAGCTTGGCTAACCATTTCAACCTCTCACTTTGAAGGATTCGGTCTTTCAAATATGGAGGCGCTGAGCAATGGGTGCCCTGTCGTAACGTATGATTATGATTATGGAGCAAGGAGTTTAGTTACTGACGGAGTAAACGGGTATGTCATTGAACAGTATAATATAGAAAAGTTGGGTCAAGCCATTATCTCTTTAATGAAAGATGAAAGTACTCATCAGAAATTTTCAGAACAAGCCTTTAAAATGGCTGAAAAATATTCAAGACCCAACTATATCGAAAATTGGGCTTTTGCTTTAAATCAGATGATTGAGGTGCGTGCAGAAAGAGAGAAGCTCTCTAAACAGATTGGAAAAAAAGAACTATCTATTAGTTCTTATACCGAGGATTCTAATAAAAGCAAAATAGAAATTGATATTGAAAATTTTGATCATGATCTTATTAAAATCAGCTTAGTGGGCTTGGACAGAAAGAATAAGGCTGAAATTATTTCAACAGACTTACAAAGTGATCAGCACTTTATAATTGATCTAAAAAAAGATGTGAATATTGAAAAGATAGCAGCTAATAAAACTCAAGTCATTGATTTTTATATTCTTTTCAATGCAAATAGTCACATTAAAACAATGCGCAGACTTTCGAGTGAAGAAACAAAGTTGTCAGGAAACAATATAGTTACTGATAATGGTTTTAGAGTAGAGCCCTACACAACAGTTAAAGGGAATTTCTCTTGGAGGGTCACGGAAATAAAAGAGAGTTGATATTTTGCTGGGTAATGTCCTTAGTCGTTGACACTAATAAAAGGAAGCAAAGAGGATAGAGCTTTTATACAGAGGAGCAGAAAAAAGTAATGATTGAAAACACTGTGATTAAATGTATTTTGAAAAGCTTGAAAAACAATTTAGGAAATCTTGAATTGTTGATCTCAATTGATTCAGAACAACAATTTTTAGGGGATCATCAGTTATTTTTAAAGCTAAAAGAGAGACGTTCAGGAACAGAATCTGAATTTTCGCTTCAAAACACTGGCTCATTAGAGTATAAAGCTGATGTGAATATTCATGGTTTTCCTATGCCTATTGAAATGGGACAAACATATGACTTTTATGTTGAATTCCGAAAAAAATATGAAGATGCGGAGCAGGAACAATTACCATTATTGAAACGTCTTTCTGCCGAAGTAGATACAATTGAGCGCGCCTTTCATGTTGATCAAACTACAGAACTTTTAATTTTGCCATACACAACTGATAAAGGCAACTTTTCTATTAAGGTGAAAAGAGAGGCCAAAATCATCAGGTTTGATCAAATTGAGATTAACTCTGAAGAAATAAGCATAACCGGTTATGCTGGTTACCTGAGTTCCGAAAATCAGTATCGTATAAAAGACTTGAACCTTATCTTAAAAAAGGGCGGAGAAACACCTATTGAGGAAAAGTTTCCAATCCAGCTTGAAGGAAAAACACAAGGGCTTGAAAACATGAGAGTAGACGGTTTTGTTCCGGAATTATATGGTTTTGAAGTGAAAGTGCCTTTGAAAGAAATTCCTTATTCAAATGAAAAACGTTATGCTTATCGTCTTTTTATGGAGTATGTATGCACTGACAAGGACGGAACGGAGTTTCAGTTCAACAGCACTGCTCTTGTTTTAGGAGATCGAAAAAACAAATTAAAAGGATTAGTAAGTGTTATAAAATCTAACAACGCACCGGTTCGTTATGAGGTCTTTAAGAAAAAGAAAAAACAGACTCTAGGTATCAGAGTAAACGACTATAGCCTTAATACAAGGATTAAATACTTTGTTAAAGGAAAAAAGAAGCAGTTTGTATCAAAAATAAAAAAGATCAAAAAAATGAGAAATAAGTTTATCACAAAAACATACAAATCATTATTCATGATGGCTAGCAGGATGCCTGTTAAAAGGAAAACAATCATTTTTGAAAGTTTTAACGGGAAACAATACAGTTGTAATCCAAGAGCGATTTATGAATATATGCGGGAAAACCACCCTGATTATAAAATGTACTGGAGTGTAAACAAACAATATTCAGCGCCATTTGATGAAAAGGGGATTCCTTATATTAGTCGTCTCTCAATAAAATGGCTTTTTGCTATGGCAAGAGCCGAGTACTGGGTTGTTAACAGCAGGCTTCCATTATGGATTCCAAAACCAAAGCACACAACATATTTACAAACATGGCATGGCACGCCTTTAAAACGACTTGCAATGGATATGGAAGAAGTCCATATGCCTGGCACAAACACCAAAAAATATAAAAGGAATTTTATCAAAGAAGCTTCTAACTGGGATTACTTGATTTCACCAAATGGATATTCAACTGAGATCTTTGCACGGGCGTTTCAGTTTAACAAAACAATGATTGAGTCCGGATATCCTAGAAATGATTTCCTTCACAATGATAATAATGAAGAAACAATATCTTCAATTAAGAGCAGATTAAATATTCCTAGTGATAAAAAGGTCATTTTATATGCTCCTACATGGAGAGATGATCAGTTTTATGCAAAAGGGCGTTATAAGTTCGATCTCGATTTAGATTTGCATCAACTTAGACAAGAGCTTGGAAATGAATATATTGTGATTTTAAGAATGCATTATCTGGTAGCTGAGAATTTTGATTTGGGGCCTTTTGAAGGGTTTGCATTTGATTTTTCTGCTTATGAGGATATACGAGAATTGTATATGGTCTCTGATTTGCTTATTACTGATTATTCTTCGGTATTCTTTGATTTTGCAAATTTAAAACGACCAATGCTTTTCTTTGTCCCTGACATCGAAACCTACCGAGATAAGTTACGTGGTTTCTACTTTGATTTTGAAAAAGAAGCTCCTGGTCCATTAGTGAAAACTACTGAAGAAACGATTGAGGCTATCAAACAGATCTCATCGCCTGGTTATAAGCTTCCGGTTTCTTTTGGTCCTTTTTATGATAAGTTTTGCTATTTAGAGTCAGGACGTTCATCGGAAAAGGTTGTTCATACTGTATTTAAAGCTGAATAATTTAGGTTATTATATAAAATGTGTAGCTGTCGATATTTCGGCAGCTTTTTAGATACTTGTTGAGAAGTGAAAAAAAATGCAGGATCTGTTACAATAATCAGCGGTGCTTTCAAATTTTTAAACAGAAAGATTCCCAAAAACAATTAAGTCTAAGGAAGATAAAAAATGAATGATTTGTTGCGAATACTCAGAGAGCAAATAACGTCATTTCCTTTAATTTTAAGATTGGCGGCTTATGAAACCAAGTCTAAATATCAAATGAATTATTTAGGTGTCTTATGGCAGTTCTTAAATCCGCTTATCCAAATGCTGGCCTACTGGTTCGTATTTGGTATGGGGATTAGAAAGGGCGGTCCTGTGACAACCGGAGCGGGCGAAGTACCTTTTATTATTTGGATGCTGGCAGGATTAATCCCATGGTTTTTCATCAGTCCAACTATACTTGATGGCTCAAACAGTGTATTTAAGCGCATTAATATGGTGGCTAAAATGAACTTTCCGATTAGTTCACTACCATCGGTGGCCATTGCATCTAACTTATTTAGTTATGTCATCATGATGGTGATTTATATCATTGTACTACTAGTTAATGGTGTTTTCCCGAGTGTGCATTGGTTACAATATATTTATTACTTCATCTGTATGATTGCTTTTATGTTTTCGTTTAGTTTGTTTAATTCAACGATCAGTGTACTGATTAGGGATTATCAATTTTTGCTGCAGGCCGTAACAAGACTTTTGTTTTTCTTGTTGCCAATTTTTTGGGATGTTAATGCAAAACTCGGTCATAGCCATCCCGAATTAGTGCCTATTCTGAAGCTGAATCCACTATTCTACATTATTGATGGGTTCCGCAACAGCTTCTTAGACGGCCAATGGTTTTTCCAAGATATGAAGTACACACTGTATTTCTGGCTGATGACATTCCTTTTATTGTTAGTAGGTTCTATCCTGCATATGAAATTCAGAGATAAGTTTGTTGACTTTCTTTAATACGTAAGGAGATTGTACGATGAAACTAAAAGTTTCGTTTCGAAATGTTTCAAAGCAGTATCATTTGTATAAAAAACAATCGGACAAGATTAAAGGATTGTTTTTTCCGGCTAAGGATAATGGTTTTTTTGCTGTGCGGAATGTCTCCTTTGACGTGTATGAGGGAGAGACAATCGGCTTTGTAGGGATAAATGGGTCAGGGAAATCGACCATGTCTAACCTGCTGGCTAAAATTATTCCGCCGACCAGCGGTGAAATTGAAATGAACGGCCAGCCGTCGCTGATTGCGATTGCTGCCGGTTTAAATAATCAACTGACGGGCCGGGACAATGTCCGGCTCAAGTGTTTGATGATGGGGTTAACCAATAAAGAAATTGATGACATGTATGACAGTATCGTTGAATTTGCAGAGATTGGCGATTTTATTAATCAGCCGGTTAAAAACTATTCCAGCGGTATGAAATCGCGACTCGGTTTCGCGATTTCCGTTCATATTGACCCTGACATTTTAATTATTGACGAAGCGCTCTCCGTAGGGGACCAAACGTTTTATCAGAAGTGTGTAGACAGAATAAATGAGTTTAAAAAGCAAGGAAAAACCATATTCTTTGTCAGCCACTCCATCGGCCAGATTGAAAAGATGTGTGACCGCGTCGCTTGGATGCACTACGGCGAGCTTCGTATGTTTGATGAGACAAAAACTGTTGTCAAAGAGTACAAAGCGTTTATTGACTGGTTTAATAAGCTGTCGAAAAAAGAAAAAGAAACATATAAAAAAGAGCAAACGGAAGAGCGGAAGAAAGAAGATCCTGAAGCGTTTGCCCGTTTCCGCAAAAAGAAGAAACAGCCGAAATCACTGGCTACTGCTGTTCAAATTGCTATTTTGTCTATCCTGACGGTCTTTGCTGCGGGAACGATGTTCTTTAATGCCCCGCTTCGTACAATTGCTTCGTTTGGCGCGATTCCGCAAAATGAAGTGAAGAAGCACGATGGCGATGCAAAGGGCAAAGCAGAGGAACACTTAACTGCAGTCAATAAGCAAGGGGTTATCGCAGCTGAAAAAGCGTCTGTTTATAAGGATCAAGATTTGAAGCAGGAGGCTGGCGTTACACTGCCATTCGGTACCGAGGTGACGGTAGCTGCAAAAGGCAAAAAAGCAGTGAAAATAAAGTTTGATGAGAAGTCTTATTTTGTGAAACAGAGCGCTGTTGCAACAAACGTGAAACATGCTGAATTGCAGGCTGCGGCCTTTACGACTTATGTTCCGCAAACAGCAGCGTCTTCCTATGAATACTTCCTGAAATTCCTGGGAGACAGCAGCGGCAGCATTCAATTGAAATTGAATGGATATACTGAAGGAGATACAGCTGACGGCAGAAAAACGTTGGATTTTGATTATGAAAAAATCAGCTATGTGCTGGAGAATGATAAAGCATCAGAGCTTATCTTTCATAACATTTCTCCCGTTACTCCGGCGTCACTATCTTTAAGTGACAGCGATGTATTGTATGACAGCAGCAAGAATCGTTTTCTTGTAAATACAGCTGATCTGATTTTTGCAGTTGATAATGAAGAGCATACGCTGACCTTGATGTCGAAATAAGAAAAGGCTATTGGATGAATGTCCAATAGCCTTTTTGTTTAGATTTCTTCTTTGTTTAGTAAACCTTCCATAAATGGAACGAGCTGCTCGCGAAGCTCTTTATCCTGCATCGCAAACTCAAGAGTTGTTGTGATAAAGCCGAGCTTTTCACCAACATCATAACGCTTGCCTTCAAAATCGTAAGCAAACACTCTTTGAATTTCATTCAGTTTTTGGATGGCGTCTGTCAGCTGAATTTCACCGCCGGCGCCAACCTGCTGCTCCTCTAAGTACATGAAGATCTCAGGTGTGAATACGTAACGGCCTAAGATGGCAAGGTTAGAAGGTGCAGTGCCTTTAGGCGGCTTCTCAACGAAATTTTTCACCTGGTAACGGCGGCCCTCACTTGTCAGCGGGTCGATAATGCCGTAGCGGTGTGTTTCATCTTCAGGCACTGAACACCGATAATAGAAGAAAGTGTTCTTTCGTATTCATCCATTAATTGGCGCAACCCTGGTGTTTCTGCCTGTATAATATCGTCTCCAAGCAGAACCGCAAACGGCTCGTCACCAATAAAGTTGCGTGCGCACCAGACAGCGTGTCCGAGTCCTTTAGGCTCTTTTTGGCGGATATAGTGAATGTCAGCCAGGTTAGAAGCTTTTTTCACTTTTTCAAGAAGTTCAGTTTTTCCTTTATCTAATTGATTAATGGGTTTCGTTTGTATTGTATCAATCCTCCTTTTCATCTATATGTCTAAAAAAACACGTCTCATTCGTATAGTCAGTCTTTTAGCCAAAATATTTTACATTATCTTACCATAAAAATCTTTAGGAACTTTTAACATTCACATTACAATTCCTTCACGTTTTGACGATGAATTAATATGAGGAGGGCGTACAAAATAAATGACGAAGCAGAAAGAAAATCATTTCACCTAAAAACGCGACAAAAGAATCGATTTTTCCGAAATAGAAAACTTGTTATAATAGGTTTAGATAAGATATTAGACCTGTAAAAAATATACACCAATACAACAGTGATACCAAAAAATGCTTGTGATTGACATTTTTAAAGAGCCTTAACTTTTATAGGAACTTATGCTATTATTGTTCATTATTAATAGTATGTAAAAAATGTGTCGAAATGATAAATAATCTATTAAGGTTTTTTGTTTTTTCTGGTGCTCTCAGTTGAAAACGGTTTGAAGGTGATGTTATCTAATGAAGAAAGAAAGTGATAACGTACGGCACATTTGATTTATTTCACTACGGACATATGAAGCTGCTGGAAAGAGGAAAAAATCTGGGTGATTACTTAATCTTAGGATTGTCTACTGATGAATTTAATCTTCAAAAACAAAAAAAGTCGCATCATTCTTATGAGCATCGAAAATTCATTTTAGAAACAATCGATTTTGATAATGAAGTGATTCCTGAAAATAACTGAGAACAAAAAATTTTAGATATTTAAAAGTACGATATAGATACATTTGTCATCGGCGATGACTGGAAAGGGAAAATTTGATTTCTTAAAGGAATATTGTGAGGTCATTTAACTTCCGAGAACAGAAGGCATCTAAACTACCCAAATCAAAAAAGACAGGGCTAGTTTATAGACGCACTAACTAAAAGAGGCTTGAAATAAATTCAGTTGCTTCTTTTTTTCTTGTTCGCGTAAATATAAATCTTCACTCTTTAAGGAGTTCATGATGAAATCTTTTATTATAACCAAATGCAGGAGTTTATTAGTTAGGGCTTATTCAGTTCTGTTTAAGATTTTTGCTCTTCTAGACCGAGAAACAATAAATTAATTTTATTTCAAAGCCCAGCTGGAAAACAGTTTAGCTGCAATTCCCGAGCAAATTACGACGGAACCACAACTGAAAAGTATAAACAGAATTTTCTGCAGGAAGCCAGCAAATGGGATTATTTAATTTCCCCAAATGCATACTCCACTGAGATTTTTAAAAGTGTATTACATTTCAAAAAAAATTTTAGAAACGGTTATCCGTGATATGACATTCTTTATTCTACAAATAAAGAATCATTAATCAAAAAGATAAAACAAGAGTTAGGAATTGGGGAAGATAAAAAAATTATTTTATATGCACCAACTTGGAGGGATAATGAATTAAGAAAGTTGGCCAGTATAAATTTAAACTCCAATTTGCTTTAGAGGAAATGAAGAGGGCTTGGGGACTCTGTGGTTATTCTTCTAAGAATGCATTATCTAATTTTAGAAAAATTTAATTTGGGAAAATATAAAGATTTTGTTAAAGATCTCTCTTTATATAAAGATATTCGAGATTTATATTTAATTAGTGATTTATTGATTACGGATCATTCTTCTGTCTTTTTTGATTATATGAATCTAAAAAAACTCAATGTATTTTTTGTATATGATCTTCCGGCTTATCGAGACTTCATCAGAGATTTTTACTTTAATTTTCAACAGCGCCAGGCAACTTGGTTCAAACAAGTGAAGAACTTATAAAAACAGTAAAAGAGTTGTTACATAATCCTTATATAGATCATAACAATGAGGATTTTTATAATAAATTTTTTGTAATTTAGAAGATGGCAAGGCTTCTAAAAGAGTAATTGAAACGATCCTTTAACTTCTAAATAAAGAGGTACTAACATGTTTTCTATCATAATGCCAATATATAATTCTGAGAATTATTTAAGGGCCTCAATAGAGAGTGTCATTAACCAGTCGATTGGATTTAAGGAAAATATAGAACTGATATTAATAGATGATGGCAGCGTTGACAGCAGTCCTCAAATTTGTGAATTCTTTAAAAATCTATATCCTAATAATATTAAAATCTTGAGAATTGAAAATTCCGGACCTTCTGCTGCAAGAAATTGTGGGTTATCAAATGTAAGTGAAAAATCTAAGATCATTGGTTTTCTTGATTCTGACGATGCATTCTCTCAAAATGCGCTGCAAAGTGTTTATAATTTTTTTTGTGATTCCGAAGATGTAAATATTGCGGTATTACCTGTTTATTACACAGGTGAAAAAGAAGGCGAACATAAATTAAATAATAGATTTGAAAAAGGAACAAGAGTTATAAATATTCTCAACGATTATAAGGCTATTCATTTTTATATTGGCGGCACTTTTTACAGAAGACATATACTAAATAGTACCGCCTTGTTTGATGAATCTATAAAGTTTTGGGAAGACGCTATCTTTTTTAACCAGTTATTGCTGAAAGAAAAAAGATACGGAGCAGTTGCAGAAGGAAAGTATTTTTATAGAAAACGAAAAGAACAAAACTCATTAGTTGATCGTTCATGGTTTAACAAAAAAAGGTACACATATTTGTTAAATGAGTGTTACATGACTTTGTTAATCGATTCAATAAAAAAATATGACATAGTTCTGCCTTATTTGCAATTTTTAATTGTATATCATATGAAACTGTTTTTATATCCAAACTATAGAGATATTTATAAGTCTGTTTTAGATCAACAAGAACAAAAAGTTTTTGTTGATGATTTTATTAAAATTTTAAAATTTATTGATCCGCAATTTATAAAAGAACAAGATATGCCGATGTACTATAAAGAATTTATGTTTCACTTAATAGAAGCAAATACAGAAGCTCTTGAAAATATAAAAAAAGAAAGAGTACTACAAAGTTCATGTACTGTTACTTCGACAAAAATAAAAGGGCTTAGACTTGAATTAACAGGGCACTTTATTAACCAGTATTATGAGATGAAAG
>NZ_PHIE01000024.1:0-234 GCF_002796895.1 Bacillus sp. SN1 | reverse complement strand
GGGAGCTTGCTCCCTGATGTTAGCGGCGGACGGGTGAGTAACACGTGGGTAACCTGCCTGTAAGACTGGGATAACTCCGGGAAACCGGGGCTAATACCGGATGCTTGTTTGAACCGCATGGTTCAAATATAAAAGGTGGCTTCGGCTACCACTTACAGATGGACCCGCGGCGCATTAGCTAGTTGGTGAGGTAACGGCTCACCAAGGCAACGATGCGTAGCCGACCTGAGAGGG
>NZ_PHIE01000023.1:0-255 GCF_002796895.1 Bacillus sp. SN1 | reverse complement strand
TAGTACCTGTGAAGATGCAGGTTACCCGCGACAGGACGGAAAGACCCCGTGGAGCTTTACTGCAGCCTGATATTGAATGTTGGTACAGCTTGTACAGGATAGGTAGGAGCCTTGGAAACCGGAGCGCCAGCTTCGGTGGAGGCATCGGTGGGATACTACCCTGGCTGTATTGACCTTCTAACCCGCCGCCCTTATCGGGCGGGGAGACAGTGTCAGGTGGGCAGTTTGACTGGGGCGGTCGCCTCCTAAAAGGTA
>NZ_PHIE01000022.1:0-255 GCF_002796895.1 Bacillus sp. SN1 | reverse complement strand
TAGTACCTGTGAAGATGCAGGTTACCCGCGACAGGACGGAAAGACCCCGTGGAGCTTTACTGCAGCCTGATATTGAATGTTGGTACAGCTTGTACAGGATAGGTAGGAGCCTTGGAAACCGGAGCGCTAGCTTCGGTGGAGGCATCGGTGGGATACTACCCTGGCTGTATTGACCTTCTAACCCGCCGCCCTTATCGGGCGGGGAGACAGTGTCAGGTGGGCAGTTTGACTGGGGCGGTCGCCTCCTAAAAGGTA
>NZ_PHIE01000021.1:0-255 GCF_002796895.1 Bacillus sp. SN1 | reverse complement strand
CCCTCTCAGGTCGGCTACGCATCGTTGCCTTGGTGAGCCGTTACCTCACCAACTAGCTAATGCGCCGCGGGTCCATCTGTAAGTGGTAGCCGAAGCCACCTTTTATATTTGAACCATGCGGTTCAAATAAGCATCCGGTATTAGCCCCGGTTTCCCGGAGTTATCCCAGTCTTACAGGCAGGTTACCCACGTGTTACTCACCCGTCCGCCGCTAACATCAGGGAGCAAGCTCCCATCTGTCCGCTCGACTTGCAT
>NZ_PHIE01000020.1:0-262 GCF_002796895.1 Bacillus sp. SN1 | reverse complement strand
TTATTAAAAATGAATTAACAGGTACGTTTTGTCTTGTTTAGTTTTCAAAGATCATTTCGTTTGTTCGCTTTGTTAAAGCAACTTTATTAGTATACAATGCTGCTTCTTCAAAGTCAACAACTTTTTTAAAAACTTTTGGTGGAGCCTAGCGGGATCGAACCGCTGACCTCCTGCGTGCAAAGCAGGCGCTCTCCCAGCTGAGCTAAGGCCCCATTAAAATGGTCGGGAAGACAGGATTCGAACCTGCGACCCCATGGTCCCA